>NZ_KE384105.1:211881-226951 GCF_000423925.1 Butyrivibrio sp. VCD2006 | reverse complement strand
TCAGTAACATAACCATGCCGTCCACCCTTGAGATAATAGGTGAGGGAGCATTCCAGCATGACCAGGCACTTGAAAGCATAGAGCTTCCTGCAGGTATTAAGACAATTGAAGACTATGCATTTCATGATACAGCTTCTCTTTCAGCGATAAAGTTTAATGACGGTATTAAAGAGATCAGGTACAGGGCTTTCAGAGATTGTACCGCGCTTACGGAGATTGCACTTCCTGATGGATTAAAGACATTAGGAGTAGAGGTGTTCCAGAACTGCAGCAGCCTTGAAAAAATAAACTATCCTCTTTCGCTGACGGAAGCAGGCGGCGGAACCTTTGCAGGAGCCGTAAAGCTTAAAGAAATGACAGTGCCTGAAGGAATAACGAAGGTGGCTGACAATGTATTCAAAAAAAGTTTAATTAAGACGTTCCACCTTCCTTCAACTCTTGAAACAATAGGAAAGAGCTCATTTGAGAATGATACAGAGCTTGAGAGTATAGAGATACCCGAGGGAGTCACCCTGGTGGATGAGTATGCCTTCTGTGGATGCACAGGAATGACACAGATAAAGCTTCCCGAGAGCCTTAAGAATATAGCGTACAGAGCCTTCATGGAATGTAGCAGTCTTACTGAGGTTGCTGTTCCTGATGGAGTAGAGACAATGGGAACAGAAGCATTTATGAACTGTACGTCTCTTAGGGAAACAAACTACCCTTTGTCTCTTACAACGGCAGGAGGAAAAACTTACGCCGGAGCTTCTTCACTTATTAGTATGGAGATTCCTGAGGGAGTAACAAAAATAGCTGATAATGTATTCGCATCCAGCTATATCAGGAATATAGGATTTCCGGAATCACTTACAACGATTGGTGATTATGCATTTTATAATGATATACAGCTAAGTAGAATTGTTATCCCTGATACAGTTACGACTATAGGTGAATATGCATTTGGGGACTGCTCAGGTTTAAGGGAGGTAACACTTGGAGAGGGCGTTAATACTGTTAGCTACAGAGCATTATATAATTGTAAGAATCTAAAAAAGGTAACAGTTTTAAATGCCGGAGATATTACTTTTGGTAATGAGGCATTTTTAGGAAGCCCAGTAACAATGTATTGCTACATTGGCTCTTCCGCAATGCAATATGCTATTAAACATGGAATGCCAATCTGTCCTATATCCGAGACAGCTTTGGAGGGATTTGCTATTGATGGTGCAAAATCCTACTACATGACAAACTCGAGTGATCTGTATTCTTCGGGATACATAGATCTTGTTGTTTCATATTGCATTAAGGATGAAGTATTTAGTGATGTTTCAGACATGAAGCTCTCTATTTTCTTCCCTTCAAACATCAATTTGAAGGAAAAGTCAGTTACAGCGAATAATCAGAAACTGGAGGATTATGTATTTGATGAAAATCATGTACTTACAATTCCGGTAACTAAGAAGAGTGGAGTCATTCACTTTACAGTAGTTCCTGAAAGTGCTACATCACTGGTTTCATCAGCTTCACTTGAGTATAAATACAACAATGAAACTCATACGGATGCTATTGGGCTTATAAATGCTGAACTTCCTAATCTTACTGTTGTGGTTCCGACAGTAACGAACACAAAGACGATTCTTGTAAGCGGTATAGCACCGGCATCATCAGATATAACATTATTTGTGGATGATGTTGAATGTGGAACAGCACATTCTTCAAAGGGAGGAAAATATAAAAAGCAGATAGATATTCCTGATCCTGTAGATGGACAGACATATGTTGTCAAAGGAGAAATAAACACTGAGTCAGGAAAAATATCTAACAGTGCAAATGTCAAATTCAGTGCTTCGGAGCCTGTAATAACCGGATTTAAGATGTACTACAGGCTAAATGGAAATGAAAAGGTAATTGATCTTCTCGATGCTAATGGAGCTGTGAATACAGTAACTTTTGCTACATCAGGACGCTATACATTCCATGTAACTATGTCCAATCCGGATATGATTGAGAAACTGTATGTCAAAAGCACACGTAATGGAGTGACATCAAAGATTCCGGCAAGATATAATGAACAGTCCGGTTGTTTTATAACAACGGAGAAATTTAATAATGATGCAAATTATGTGCCGGGAACACTCAGCGTTGAGTATAACTGTGCTGATGAATATCAGGACCAGATAAGTGCTCAGGATCAGGCAAAAGAGATTGTCGGCTCGTATGCAAAGAACAATCCGGATGTAGTTAATGATGGAATCGACAAGGTAGAAACTGTTGAAAGTACAGATAGTCATGCTCTGTATAAAATTGAACTTCCTGATGGCACGATGACAGAGTTTGAATACAATAAGTATTCGGACAATGATAATGTATTACAAACACTTCTTGCGGAAAATCCGGATGTTGACAGTTCTCAGGTAAATACAACCGGAAGTGATGTAAACGGAATATTACCTGCTGTACGTAATATAAGCAATGATACCCTGAAGCTTATTTACAACGTACTAAAAAGTCCGGCGTTTAAGAGTGTTGTTAAAGGAAATCGAACAACATACCAGAGAACGACAGAACAAGGAATACAGGTATGGATTGAAGATCAGTATGAAAGTGGTTTAAGTACTTTTGAAAGCTGGATTTACAAAAAAGCAGGATCAACCGGTATTCAAATTGTTACTGAAAATGTATTGCAGAATTATAGCGACCAGATAGTAGATTTATCTGATATAAACTATGTATTTGGTGGCATGTATGATGCAGGAAAAGCGACCTTTAGCTATTTTGGACACATGTATGAAATTGACATGAGAACTATGCATGCAAGTACAGAAGCAGAGCGAAGGGAAATCGAATATCTGAGATCTACTTATACTTTGTGTCTTGTGACAAGATATCTGTTGGCAGTACTTGATTGTTCGGCAAAAGTTGCATACGGAAGCGGAAATCTCCCTCTTGCTACCGCACTTACAGCATTTACTTTTGTAATGAAGGATTTATGCGATCAGATTGAAAAGGATCCGTATAATGGCTTTGCTCATAGCTATATCGGTATATTACTTGGCATTCCTGTCAACATAGTTAAGTGGATCATTGATCCAAGCGGTTATGTTTATGAAGGCGTAACAAGTAATCGAATAGCCGGAGCTACAGCAACTGTTTATTACGAAGATACCCGTTTGGTTGACGATCCTGACGTGGAGTGGGATGCATCGGAATACGATCAAATTAATCCTCAGATTACAGGAGGAGATGGAACATTTGCATGGGATGTGCCTGAAGGAGTTTGGAGAGTTGTAGTAGAAAAGGAAGGCTATGAGAGAGCAAGAACAGAATGGCTTGATGTACCACCTCCGCAGACAGGAATAGGCATCAAATTGAAGCCCACTTCAGCACCTGTAGTAAAAACGGTCGATTTTTCGGAAACGGTTGTAACAATAACATTTTCACAGTATATGAAACCTGATACTTTTGAGAATATTATCTTAAAAGATTCGGCAGGTACACCGATAAACTACAGCATAGTTTATGATCAGAGCCAGTCAGATTTGGATGGAAGTGTTTATGCTAACAAGGTAAAGCTTGTTTATGATGCGATCGAAAATGGAACGTCTGTTAGCCTTACAGTTCCTGAATCTGTAGTATCATGCGATGACAAAGCCGTAGAAGCATATGAAAAAATCGGAACTGCTCATACTGATGTGGCGATAAACGTTGCGGATGAAGTAAGTATTGTGGCAGGAACCACAAAGGAAGTTCCATTTGAGATAAAGGGATATGATAGTAGCATGGTGGTAAAAGCTACACCTGAATATTCAAGTGTTGCTACTGTTACTGATGAGCTTACTATTGATGACAATGGCCAGGGTATCTGTAAAGTTAACGGAATATCTGATGGTGAGACTGACATAAGGATATCCATTGATGGTGTTGAGACATCTGAAGTATTTAAGGTTATTGTAGGAACAAGCGAGTCATCTCCTGCGATAATGTATAGAGTGACTTTCTATGGCGGAGCAAATGCAATCGGCACAGCACCTTTTATTGAGAGACAGTTTAAAGGAGCAACAATTACGCTTCCGGAGAACACATTCACTTATAGTGGCAAGAAGTTTGTGGGATGGTCTGATGGAACAGAAGTATATCAGCCTGGACAGGAATATACCGTAAACGGAAAAGTGCAATTTACGGCTATATGGGAGGATATAATAGTAACAGTTCCTGTTACAGGTGTATCGATAAATCAGACTTCACTTGAACTGACCCCGGGATATTCAGCAACACTTGTTGCTTCAATAACACCGACAGATGCATCCAATAAGAATATGAGATGGGAAAGCACAAATACAGCAGTTGCTGTTGTTAATTCAAATGGTCTGGTGACTGCAATGACACAAGGAAATGCTCAGATAAAGGTAACGACTGAGGATGGTAATTTCTCTGCTATATGTAATGTGAAGGTGGTAGTGAGCAGCGGAAATAATTCCGGAACAAATCCTTCTAATAATGGTACGCCTACTCCTACTCCTCAGATATCAGAACAGGAGACCCAGACAAGTGCAACTATTACTCAGAGCAAGTCAAAAATCAGTGCTGCTAAGTTAAAGAAAAAGGCTCAGAAAGTCACAATTAAAATTGATGGTTCAAACGGTAAAATAACAGCAAAGAATACTTGCTCGAAGAAACTTAAAAAGTACCTTAAGGTTAAAGTGAAAGGAAGAAAGATTACCTGTACCCTTAAAAAGGGAGCACCGAAGGGAACCTATAAAGTAAAGGTTACTGTTGCTGAGAACGGAAATTATCTAACGACCACTAAAACTATCAAGATTAAGGTCAAATAAAACTGTTGTTTGTTGAAACAATTTGATCTCACTGAAAACGGCTCCGAAAGGGGCCGTTTTTATTTGAGTAAAATCACACAAATAACCATAGACGAATTTTTAATATTGTACATTACCCCCATTTGGCGGTAGAGAAAAATCAAAAAAACATCTAAAATTAAGTGGTGAAGTATTACAGCATAAACTGAATTCAGAAGTTTCTACCTTGCACTTAGCATAAGACAATCGAGGTGTGATATGAGAAAAGTTCTTCTTCCAATCAGCATATGTATAGTAATTGCTATGATCATCACATGTGGCAGCAGGAGCCTTGCTAAAAGCTCTTCCTATGCCGCATCTTCTAAAGCTTCCAAGGAAAATCCCGATCTCATTTCCGGCATACGAATCATGCATAAGGATAACAACTATTTTGGAGAAGACTACAGTTCTCTTAAGATAGCTCACGACTATGAGCAGATAAGTCTCTCAAAGGAGACGCAAAAAGCCTATCCCGAGCTTTATAAAAAGATCATGGTAGTGAATGATCTCATTGGTACCGATGAGGCCAACAGCTATTATGCGGCCTACAGGCAGGTTGTGAAAAATGAGAAGAATACCACCTATGATCATCCCTACCTTGATGAGGATTGGAAGATTTATGTGCGGAGAGCTGACAGCGATGTGGTGAGTATTCTCGTTAAAATTACTACCGCATCCTACGAAGACTACAACAATGATCGGTTCATGACTTTTAATATAAATCCGAAAACCGGAGAAGATATTCTGCTTTCTGACATCATTAAGGATGATGATGCATTTTTTGACGTGCTTGTTCAGAAGTTCATGGAAATAATGAAGGCGGATTATGAGGGATTTTTTGCAGGTGGAAATAGCATGAGCGAGTCGCAGCTCATGAAGACCTTGGAAACATGCCTTAATTCGGAACAGCTACTATGGACACTGGATTCCCAGGGTGTTTCATTTTGGCTGAATTCAAGGAATCTCTCCCCTGTAAGCATGAACTGTAAGATCCTGTTTTGCGAAGACACAAAGGGGAAGCTTTTCGCAGATGACGTCAGAAAAAAAATCCCCGATACATGGGTCATGGCGCTTTATCCAAATACCTACGAGCCCATAGATTCCGATGATGATGGAAAAGCCGACAATATCTATGTAATGGAGAAGCTTGAATATTATGAGGAATCGGATTATGAATCCATAACAGGAATTCTTGTGGATTACAACGGAAAGGAATATGAATTTCCATTAGATGGAGATGACTATGATTTTTCATTTTCACTAATTCATCAAAATGGAAAGAGTGTCCTCTTATCAAATTATAAGGAATATGATTACAGCTTACTGGAGCTTTATAAATTGGATGATAAGGGAGTGAAAAAGGCAGACCTTTTATGCGCATATTTCTGCGGGGATAGTGATGAGGTGTTTGATGATTTTGACAACTACAATTATGTCACACCTATCATGACAGACCCTACATGCTTTAATATTGCGGTTAATACCTGGCTGCTATCTACTGCAGATGCGGTTATGGAGTATAGGATCACCGACGCGGGAAAATTCAAAAGGCTTTCGAAGGTCGGGGCAATTTTCGAGAAAGACAGGTATGTGATAACTTTAAAGACCCCGCTTGAGAAGCTTCAGATTGTCGATACCAAAACCTTTGAGACTACAAAGGAAACCTGTGATCTTAAGGCAGGAGAGAAACTAAAGCTGATGTACACTGATGGCGAGACTTATGTGGACTGTATCACAAGGTATAACAGACTTGTCAGGATAAAAGTGGTTGACGATGAGGAACTCGGCAGATGTATAAAGGTAAAGGGCAAAAACGTTAATATTCAGGAAGTATTTGATGGTATGGTTTATGCCGGCTGAGGAATATCTTGTTGCACTGGTTTTATGCCGGTTGAGGAGCATTTTGACGTACTGGTTTTATTCCGGCTAAGTAGTATAGTCGCGCAACGCAATCGGGGATAAAAGGAGTAATTGATTGGATAGGTTGGGGTTGACGAATAAAAAAGTATTGGGAATACTTATAGGTCTTGCAGCGATGGCGTTCATCTATGGACTTTTCAGGTCGCGTATACCGCATCTTGACCAGATGCCCTCGATACTCTATTGCACGCTTTTCATCGCCTGGGGACTTATGGTGAGGCGCAGAATATTGAATGTGCACATTAAACAGCGACTTCTTATTGCCAGCGGCTTCATGGTGCTTCTTTTTGTTCTGAGGGTATCACGTTTCAATTTCTTTGATGAAGTTGACTTTATGAGCACTATACTCTGGTACGCATACTATATCCCGATGACAGTAATACCGCTTCTCGGATTCCTGGCAGCTCATTATACGGAGCCTGTAAGGAATATTAACAGAGTTCGCAGGTTAGAGCGCTTTTTGATCGCTATGGAAGTCATAATAATCTGCGTTGTGATGACAAATGACATCCATAACTTTATGTTCAAAATCTATGATATGCAAAATAATGATTACAGCAGGAACTGGTTCTACTATGTAGTTCTTGCCTGGATGGTGCTGCTTATGGTGGGGGCTTTTGTGGTCCTTATGAAAAAATGCACTTTTTCATCAGTAAGAAAACTCTGGTACATTCCGGCAATTTGCCTGCTCGTGGGCTATGCGCTTTTGATATGGTATGTAATCGAAGGAGGATCACCTACTTACTTTGGGGTAAAATTATTCCATCTACACGAAGCGTTCTGCTTTCCTTTTATCACTTCTTTTGAATGTGCTATCCAGATAGGGCTGATTCCTGCAAACACGGGATATGAGCTTTTGTTTGATTACTCAGGGATAAATGCGGCTATCTATGATAATAAAGACAGGGCAATTTTGACTTCCAAAAGCTGGATACAGAATGCAGCGGACGCAGATCATCAGATAAGAAAAGAGAATATTTCGGGCGGATATGTCACGTGGGTTGAGGATATATCTGCAATTAACCGGCTTAACGAGGAACTCTCGGAGGTTACCGAGGAGCTGGAGGAAGAAAATGAGCTGATCCGTCAGGAGAATGAAGTCCGCGCAGAGCGCGTGAGCTACGAGACGAAAAACAGGCTCTACAATGCTATCGCGGAAGCCGTAAAGCCACAGGCCATAAGAGTTTCCGAACTCCTCGAAAAAGATGAGAGCGGAGACATTTCCAGGGATAAGCTGATATTTGCTGCTTTTTTAAGTGCGTTTATTAAACGTATGGGCAACCTGATGCTGATTTCGGATGAGAATAAAAAGATTTCAACTGGTGAGCTTGGAATGGCTGTCAAGGAGTCCATGGATTACATGGAACTTGCGGGAATTACATGTGAGCTTATGGCTGAGGAACCAAAGGAACTTCCCGCAGCTTTCATTAAATATGCCTACGATCTTTTTGAACAGCTTATGGAGGATGCCTGGGATAGCCTTCATTCCTGTGTTGTTATGTTTGAGGACAAGGCTGATTATGAGATAACCATTGCCTTTGATTCTGATGTCTGCAGCATTACCCCCGACTGGAGGAAAAACGAGCTTTCAGAAAACGGTGGCAGGCTCAGGATACGCAACGAGGATGAGACCTTCTATGTGACGATAACCTGCGAGAAAGATGTGGCAAATGCTGATTTTGCAGGGCGAGCGGATGCAGAAAACCTTAAGAAAACAGATTTTAACGAAACGAAGAAGCTTGGGGAGGTAGGCGCATGACATTTAGCAGTCTTTCCGAATTATCGCGCGGAATGGTGATTTTGGTCACCTTCATTACGCTTATCGTCTGCATATACAACGTTATACGCTCGCTTATTATCAGGAGAAATAAGATATACACCTTTATTTCGATAGCTGATATGCTCATAACATTTGTACTGTTTGAGATTTTGGAGATGCATCATGTGGGTGACTGGCTTGTGAAATTTCAAATGCATATATCGCTATTACTTTTGCTTCAAATTTCACTTTTTGTACTTGCCGTAGTTCAGCAGTACGCCATAGGAAAATGGGCCAAGGAGCATATCTCGAATATGTCCGTAAAAGAGGCCTTTGACAAGCTCCCGACCGGCCTGTGCTACTACTATGAAGGCGGGATTCCCGTGATGGTGAATGAGACCATGCATGAGATCAGTAGAGGGCTTTTTGGTAAAGGCGTAACGGATGCTGAGGAGCTGTGGGAAAACCTGAGGAATTGTGAGCCTGCAGATATGATTTCTGAGGGTATTACCGGAAAGGAGATCCATAAAAATATTGCCGGGGAATCTGATGGGGCTGAAGATGTAGAAGCTGTACGTGATGCCGGAGAATCTGATGGGGTTGAAGATGTAGAATCTCTACGTGATGCCGGAGAACCTTACGGAGATAGAAATGATATACCGCTTCAAAATGATGTCTATATGGTAAGAACCGAGGATGGGAAGGTTTATAGTGTGGCTCGTAACATGCTTCACATAAATGGCAAGAATTTACCTGAGATTATTGCAACGGATGTGACTGGCGAATTTTCACTGACTAAGGAGCTTGAGGCCAGGCAGGAAAAAGCAAAGCGATTAAATGACAGACTTAAGGCTCTCATGGGAACAATTGAGTACGTTACTATGAACCGCGAGCTTCTGCAGCTAAAGGCCGCGCTTCACGACAACATCGGACAGAGTATTCTTATCGCCAGAAAGTACCTTAGTGAACCTGATAGCATTGACAGAGAGGAGATGCTGAAGTTTTGGAGAAATAATATCAGACACCTGAGGGGCAATGAGATTGAAGAGTGGGAGCTCCCCTATTACGTTATATCTAAGGAAGCTGATAAGCTCGGTATCAAGCTGCAGATTATTGGAGATCTTCCGACGGAGGGAAGGCTTATCCCGGTTGTTGATGCAGCTATTTCAGTGCACATCGGTAATACTTTGAAGCATGCCTATGGCTCAGAATGTATCATCAGCGTAAAAAAGACAGCGGGAAGTTATATTTTAAACTTTGTTAATGACGGAAAAAAGCCGGATGATGTTATAATAGAGAAAGGTGGACTTAAAAATCTAAGACGCGATGTTGAAAATGTGGGCGGAACCATGAATATATACACATCGCCTGAATTTCGTATGGAGATAATATTGCCCGGGGAGGATATTTAAAGTGTCATTTGGGGTAGTGATTGCCGAAGATTTCAGAATGATAAGAGAGATTTTTGAAAGTGCTGTAGAGAGTGGACATGACTATACCTTGAAGGCATCTTTTTCCACGGCCTTTGAGGCTTTAGATTTCATAAAGACGCACGATACAGATCTTGTAATCCTTGATGTGCTTTTCCCGGGGAGTATGAGCGGACTTGATGCCGCAGAGAAAATCAAACAAATAAAACCGAATACGAAAATCATCATTGTTACTTCGATGCCGGAGCTTTCATATGAAAAGAGAGCAAAAGAAATAGGTGTTGAGAGCTTCTGGCAGAAGGAGGTTCAGGAACAGCCGATTCTTGAGCTTATGGATCGTACCATGAAGGGCGAATCTGTATATCCCAGTAAACATATGGAGGTGCAAATCGGTAACGCAGTCAGCACTGATTTTACCGAGCGTGAGACAGAAATATTGAGAGAGCTGGTAAGCGGAGCATCCAACAAAGAGATTGCAGAGAAGCTATGCGTTGAAGCATCAACAGTTAAGATGCATATTTCAAACATGCTCCAGAAGACCGGGTATCACACGCGCTTAGAGCTTGCTGTTAAGGCAAGAAACCTGGGGCTTGTGATAAATGATTGATGGATCAAAAAAGAGCTTTGGACTTGTGGGCAGTGATTGATGAACTGATAGAGAATTGATGAATATTGTACTTTTGGATTTGTTGATTTTGGATTATTGACAGAAAAAGCGGCCGAAGGGTCTGAAAAGCATGAGATGCGGCCGCGGAATATGAAGCTAGATAGGTTTTAGAAGAGTTATAAAGAGATAAAAAAGCGGCCGAAAGGGTTGGAAAACATAAGGTGCGGCCGCGGAATATGAATCCAGATAAGTTTTTAGGAGACAGAAATAGAGAAAAAAGCGGCCGAAAGGGTTGAAAAACATAAGGTGCGGCCGCGGAATATGAAACCAGACAAGTTTTTATGAGACAGAGAAAGAGAAAAAAGCGGCCGAAAGGTTTGGAAAACATAAGATGCGGCTGCGGAATATGAAGCTAGATAGGTTTTAGAAGAGTTATAAAGAGATAAAAAAGCGGCCGAAAGGTTTGGAAAGCATAAGATGCGGCCGCGGAATATGAATCCAAACAAGCTTTTATGAGACAGAGAAAGAGAAAAAAGCGGCTGAAAGGGCTGAAAAGCATGAGATGCGGCCGCGAAATATGAATCCAAACAAGCTTTTGAAGACAGAGAAAGAGAAAAAAGCGGCCGAAAGGTCTGGAAAGCATAAGATGCGGCTGCGAATGAATTGAATTTGATAGAGGGGGAATTAAATGAAAAGGAGAATTGTAAATACATTAGTTGTAAGTACAGTAGCAATTGGCATAACGTTGCTTGCGGGATGTGGCGCGAAAAAGGATGAGCCTGTTAATCTGACTGAGAATATCAATGCTGAGCCGGAGATTATCGACGCGGAGGATACGATCCACACCTTCGATGCCAATGGTGAGGTTTTTGATAACGAATCACTTGAGGAAGAAGACTTCGAGGAAGAGGTTCCCAAGTCGGCAACGCCGGAAGCAGACACATCAAAAGAAGATGATTCCGATAAGAAAACCGGAACATCAAAAGAAGATGACTCTGATAAGAAAACCGGAACATCAAAAGTGGATGATTCTGATAAGAAAACCGGAACATCAAAAGAGGATGATTCTGATAAGAAAGCCGGAACATCAAAAGAGGATGATTCTGATAAGAAAGCCGGAACATTAAAAGAGAATAATTCCGATAAAAAAACCGAAACATCGAAAGAGGATGGCGCTGATAAGAAAAGCAGCATATCTGAAGAAGAGATGGACAGCCTGCTGGAGCAGGTTGTCGAAGCGACAGATGCAGATATTCAGGATATCAGATGCTGCGCATTTGATGATTTTGACGGCAACGGAACCTATGAAGGTACAGTGTATGTCGGTGCAGGTCCTGACAGTGATTTTGGATGGTGCGAGGGAACTGTTTATTATGTGAATTCTGAGGAGTGTAAGAAAATCTACTCGGGCACGTTGGCAGACATGGATGGCAATGTATTCAGGGTTATCGATGCAGGTGACAGGAAATTCATCTTGTTTGATGAGGCCTATGTAACCGCTCTTGTGACCTATGTATACTACGTGGATGATGCAGTTTTGAAGGAGTCGAATATTTCCAGATTTGGAGATATCAGCTCAGATACTGATCTTCAGAATATCGTGATGTCCTTTAGTACCTACGATGGCTTTTGTACATATGAAAAAGGGCAGGAGGACTCTCCTGACTGGACCGGACATACCTGGAAACCTTACTATTTTTACTATGATGAAGAGAAGAAGGATTTCATGGAGTATGCAGGCAGTGAGATAACAAGGGACGAACTTGAAGAGATAGTGGGCTTTGATCTTGCAACTGAGATTGAGAATGAAGACTATCAGATAGACAATATTTTGCGCAGGAAAAATGGAATAGTTAACGTTAATTACTCGAAGAAAGAGGTTCTTGAGGACGGAACTATAGACATCACATATAACAATGCTACCTATGATGAAAAGACCGGCACCTTCGTGGATGTATGGGAAACCGGGAATAATGGCTGGCAGGATTCGAATTACGGCGGCATATACATGGATGCGCTAAATGTTGGCATGGCAGTTTATTGAGACATGGATGCGCTGAATGTTGGAATGGCAGTTTATTGAGACGTAGATGCGCTAAATGTTGGCATGGCAGTTTATTGAGACATAGATGCGCTAAATGTTGGCATGGCAGTTTATTGAGACATGGATGCGCTGAATGTTGGAATGGCAGTTTATTGAGACGTAGATGCGCTAAATGTTGGCATGGCTGTTTATTGAGACATAGATGCGCTTAATGTTGGAATGGCTGTTTATTGAGACATAGATACGCCAAATGTTGGAATGGATGTTTATTGAAACTTGTATGCACCAATTGTTGAAATAGCTGTTTATTGAAACATGGAGGGGGATATGCATAAAGTAGAGATTACTGAGGTTAAGAGGCTTCTGGCAGTTTTGCTGTCAGGAGCTGTTTTGTTGTCTTCAGGCTGTGGCGGAGCAGCAGGTAGTGGCGTCGATCAGCAGAGCGGTAACGGCACATATGCCGATGGGCAGCAGGTTGGCGAAAATGCACAGGGAGATGACTCCGGAAATAGTGAACAAAATATGCAGGGAGCCGGCTCTGAAAATGAAAGTGCCGCAGATGATAATGGCTCTTCAAATACAAATGGAAGCGAAGCCTCTGATGGAACCGGTTCAGGAGAAAATTCGTCCACTCAGCTTTCGGAGGAAGAACTGAATTCACCCGTGGATTTCACCTATCAGACTCATCCGCTCAACATGGTGAATGGTGCTGATAAGTATGCAATTGCTAACTACTATTCAATTGAGCTTGATAGAAGTTCTAAGGAGAAATTCGGAAAACTTCAGAAAGTTCTCGATGATAATGCAACTGCATATGACAGAGAGGCTAATGAATTTTTCACATCAAGTGCAGAAGAGATAAAGGAAATGTTTGATTCCGGCTGGGGGCTTGCATATGAGAGCGACAAAAATATATTTCCTATAAGAGCTGATGGCAGAGTATTCTCATACATAGTTTCAAACTATCTCTATCTCGCCGGAGCGCATGGATTCTGCGATTTTTCGAATTATAATTATGATCCGGTCACCGGAGAGGAGATTCAGTTTTCAGATGTAGTTAAGGATACTGATGCTCTTCCGGAGATCATTGTGTCTGAGCTTGAGAAGCAGAACGAGGATCTTGCAAAAAACTTTGAGGATTTGCCATCTGATAGGGAAAATCTGGTTTCCGGCATTCCTGACAGACTTAAGGATAATGCAAAAGGCCTTTCATGGGCTGTGGATTATGATGGCATTTGGTGCTGCTTTGAGGACTATGCCATGGGCTATTATGCTATCGGCACACAGATGGTAAAAATTCTATTCGCGGATTATCCCGATGTTTTCACAGATACTTATGACAATTACAAAGATAAAGAAATCCCTGATATCAAAGAGATAGGAAAAGAGCTGAAGGAAGCTGATCTTGTAAGCGTGGATGCTGGGGCGTTACTTGGCGGAGGCGCAGCTTCCGGCGATAGTTCTGATGGAGGCGCTTATCCCAGCGGCCTTGATGATGACGGAAGAGAGCCTGGTGAAGGTGATCTTGATGAAGGCTATGGCGAGGACTGGTGGTATCACGCAGTTGTTAAGAATCCCGGTTGGAGTGCATGGACAGCGGATGGCATTGACACTGATGCAGGAAAACCGTCATTTGAACTAAGTGAAGTAAAGTCCACAACTACTGACTGGCTTAACGAGGATGTGTGGTCTGCAGAAAACGGGATTCCGCTTCCGGAGAGATTTCCTTTTTCTGATGGAACTTACAACTATAGTGTGGTGAATAATGCCGAAGGCGGTGAGCTGTCGCTGACAGTTTTCAATGAAGATACTCAGACACTTGAAGGTAATTACTATTTTGATGAATTCATAAGTCCTCCGGATAAAGGTGAGGGTTTGTTCGCAGATTTTACAGAGCCCGAGATCCAGTATGCCCTTGTGAAGGACAATACACTTTATGTATCTCTGGGGCACAGAACATATGCCGCAGCTAATCCGCACAAATCCTACATTGTGGCCATTGACATGGTATCGGGAGAGACTTTATGGAAAAGTGATGACCAGGTATGCGGTTCACACAATTTCCTGATTATGGGAGACAGCATCTACTGTGGTTATGGCTTCACTGACGAGCCTGACTTTATCTATATTCTCAACAGACATAACGGCAAGGTTCAAAAGAAGATCAAGGTAAAATCCGCGCCGTACTACTTTATAGAGTGTGATGGATACCTCTTTGTGCTTACTTATAACACAGAGTACCAGTATAAGATTTTGGAATGAAGAGTTTGTGGGAAATTGCTGTTGTAAAGATCTTTATGGGCTGTGAAACTGAGGAAATTACCGGATTCACAGCTTGAAAATTGTGGTTGAGCAGTGAAATAGGAGAAAACAAAGATTTCACTGCTGGAAAATTGGACAGGAGCAGTGAAATAGAGAAAATACAAACTTTCACTGCCGGGAAACAGAATTGGAGCAGTGAAATAGAGAAAATACAAA
>NZ_KE384105.1:205822-211671 GCF_000423925.1 Butyrivibrio sp. VCD2006 | reverse complement strand
AATTGGAGCAGTGAAATAGAGAAAATACAAATTTTCACTGCCGGGAAACAAAATTGGAGCAGTGAAACAAGAGAAAACTAAAATTTCACTGCCTAAGGAACGGATGGAGCATATGAAAATAAAACAGACAGGACAAGTAACAGCGATAATTCTGGCACTTTCATTGAGCATGCTTACAGCTTGCGGAAAAGATGGCACAAGCGGCGTAGGAAGTAATTCCACAAGTGAAGTAGATTCACAGAATTCTAATGGAATGTCATCAGATAAAGGCAACGCTGATGCCAATGATGATAACAATAGTGGAAGTGAAAACGCCGGGAATAGCAATAACGAAAATGACGGAAATAGCAGCGATAACACGGGAAATAGCAGCGATAACACCGGGAATAGTGACTCTGCAAATGAAGAAAATAGCGAGACAGGCAACTCAGAAGAACCTCGCGCACAGCTCACGAAATCCCTCCTTTCTTCCAACACTGATATCTGCTCTTTCATAGCGGGAGAATGGACCTTCGTGAACAGTAAGGATGGTGAAGAATATGGAACCATGACCTTTAAAGAGGATGGTTCCTGTACCTTCACACGACTTGAAGACGGCGCGTCCTGCGACGGAGAAATAAAGTTTGAGAAGACCTTCGAGGACGATAAGAATCCTAATGCATATACTCTTAAGTTGACTTCGCTGGAGGATTTTTTGCCCAAGTCAGAAGATGCATATGTTACTTCAGAAGCGGAAACCAGCGGTATATTCCACATAGGAATAGGCAAAGATAAGGATTATCTCTATCTTTCCGAGGAAGGAAACGGAGATACTTGGATATCCCTTGGTGTTTTCAGTTCTTATAATCCGGACACTTTTGATAACTACCAGACGGACTGGGAATTTGTCAGGAAAAACGGAGAACATTCATCAGACATAGCCAATCAGCCCCTGGAAAACCAGGAATTCTACGCCTTCGCATGGGCAAGAGAAGATAACGGCAATATCCTTCTCCAGAAAATGGTTCCGGATGAATTCGAGACCTACGAGGAGTATACGGACAGAGCTTTCACGGCTGCCTATTTTACTGAGGATGAGGATCTGACAGTTAGCAGCTATGAACCAGGTGACGGCGTACAAACAGATAAGCTCCTCTATGAGGACAGATTTTCTGCTACCTGCCCGCTTTACATCTATAACGTGAAAACCGATTCATCAGGGAAAATAGCAGAGATCAAAGAGGTTGATGATGCCTTTTACGGAATGTACGATCTGGGCAATTTAGAGCCTGTAATCAAGTTCGAAGGGGATACTTTTTATTACAATAACAGCACCTTTAAGCTCTCGGAATTTGCCCCGGCGGCGACAGCAATCATGGATTGCCGGAGGGTCGGTGACTTTATTGTGCTCGATTGCCATGTGAATCCGCACTATGGACTTTACGTCTTTTACAACATTTATATGAACGATTTTGTCTACAGCATAATGGGTGCCAATCTTATATGGCAGGACGATGATCTCTCCACTGCTGTCTATTCAAGGTACAACGAGATTTACGATTTCTGGGGGAATCTAATCGGAAGCGTGCAGGAAGGAGAGGTGTTTGGCCTTAGCTTTGCAGGCGATGACAAGGTAGGAGCGGAGTGCTGGAAAATCGAAGGCGAAGAGGAGAGTACTTTTACTGAGGAATTCGAATACGAGCCTGTGGATCATGAGCTGTTTAGCTACCTTAGATATCACTTTTCCAGTAAGCCAAGCAGATGGGAGGCCTTTGTATCAGAGGCTCCGGAAAATGCAGCCGCATTTGTAATAGAGAACGGGCCGGAAGAGATATCCGACCTCTTGGGACCTGCCGTATTTTATGAGGATGGAGCCCAGGAGCACATCACAGTGATTTCGATTATTAAAAGTGCAAAAGTGTTCATTGAGCCCGCCGTGGCAAACGATGTAGCAAGCGAAAACGATGCAACAAGCGAGAACGATGTAATAAGCAAGAATGATACAACAAGCGGGCATAATCCTGATAACTCCTCAGACGGAAAGCACCTAAGTGAAATAGTAGAGATGACCAAGGGACAAAAGCAGCAGTTTGTGGTTTCCATAGCCGAGGTGATGGCAAATGACAACCTTATTATCGAATCTGACGATGGAAGAAAAGCCGTCTGGCCTATAGAGCTTATCAGCGGAAGAGTGCCCAAGAGATCAACTTTTGCAGTATTTGAATAGCATTAAGTTCAAAATTCCATTTTGGGAAATAACTTCTAAAATTCCATTTTGAGAAACAACCTTCAAAATGGAAATTTTTTTGAAAATTACCCCCAAATGGCGGTAGTGGAATTTCTAAAAATTTCTTACAATATATGGACAAAAATATGAAAGTCAATTTCATACAAAGGAAAAGGGGGCTGCATTTTATGAATCGAAAACGACAATTAACGACAATTCTACCATTTCTATTGGCAATCGCGTTTTTTATAACGTTATTGCCTTCTGCTGCTTTATCTGCAAAGGCAGCAGATATTCCGAAACCGCGAGTGAATGCTTCAAATAAAATTATATCTTTTACATTGCTTAGTCCTGCAGAGGGACTAACGCCTGAGGATGTTTGCATTCCTGAATACACAAATACTACGCTGGTTAATGGCAGACGCTATGATATTTATAGCGTTTATCAGTTCTTTGAAAATACTTCTACCGGGGAAAAGCTTAATAAAGACGATAAGTTTGTGCCTGGGCAAAAATATAGATTCACAATAATCGCAAAAGCATATGGCAAGTATCAGTCTGAGTGGGATAATTTCAAGGATTGGAAATTTAATCAAATAACTAAATCAGAAAGAGATGATGCGGTTTTAAAGGATTGTGAAACTACCATTGATACTGATAATGCCACAATTACTATGACTGGGTATATACAGTATGTAAATCACAACAAGGGAACCTTAACAATTGACCTGACAACGGGGAGCCAGGACTTTACAACTGAAGAACAGACCATCTTTTATATGACACTTAACTATATGAAGTATTTGGGTTCAGTGCCTGATTATATTACCGGGAAAAATTCCGATGGGACTTTCCTGGATCTGGATAAGGACGGATACTATGATGTATACATATCCGATTATTATAAGAAATTCTATGTTTTGAAACAAAGCAGTATAAAAGGGGAAAGCAGATCAGTATTTCTTGATGGTGATGCAGCCATCTTGTTAGCCGAGGATGAATCAGAGTCTGATTTTTATGAGACACTAACATTTGCGTTTCCTGATGATCCTGACTCTGTAGGGACAATTGCATCAAAATTACCGCCTAATCCACTGATCAATCGTAATAAAGGGGTACTTAATATTGACCTCACTAAAGGGAGCTTTAAGCCTTCTGATGAAGAGGAGAATTGCCTTTCTAAGACTTTTGACTATATAAATCATACAAAGGCTAATCCGGAATATGATGTGGAAACATTGATCGGTATAACCTTTTATGATTTTGATCGTGATGGTACCTATGATGTTTATTTTGATGAAGAGGATGGATGTTATTGGGTTTTACAGGGCAGCAGTATAAAGGGAAGTTCCTGGAAGGTTTCGCTGGATGACTATATTATCGGCGATAAAGAGCATGATGCTTCAGCTTCGGATTTTTATGAGGGCTTTAATGTTGTATTTCCTACTAATCCTGAAACAGTTGGAAAAACTCCCGACAATATGCCTCGTACAGATTTCTGCGCAGGTGATCTGTTAGTTGATATTTCCTATGGAAGTATGCAAATAGAAAATGAGCTGATAAATGCGTTTACAAATACTGTAGGCGTAAGGAGTGACAAGATTTCAATTAAAGATGTGGCCCCTGGATTATTAGAACTGGATCTGGATAAGGATGGCAATTATGATGTTCAGTTTAACTATGGTGTTTTCCATCCACTTAAGACAAACAGTTTAGACCGTTCGGTAACATTTGAGCTTACTGATGAGGAAGCTGCGATGTTACAATCCACCAAAAGCCTTTTCTACAAGAAGATAACATTTATATTACCTAAGCCCGGAACTGTTTCATACAATAAAGGAAGAAAGATATTCCAGCTTGAAAATTATACCGATAAGATTGTGCTTAAAGATGAAGACGCCGATGCATTTGGATACACTATGTTTTTCGGACTGAGTAATTTTGAGAAAAAAATTGACTTCAATAGAGTATATGTGGGAGAATATGAGTTTGATCTTGACAAGGATGGCAACTACGACATTCTGGTATCGCAAAAAGATTCGCCAAGATCTATGGGAATAACTGTCCTTGACACCTGTTCTATTGAAGGCGAAGTTGAATTTGAACTGAATGGACGCACAATAGCTGAGCTTGAATCTCAAAATTATAGATATTTTGAGAAGATTACATTTTCATTACCACGCGTGGATGTATGCCTTGGAGAGCTTGTTATTGACATTACTTATGGGATGAAGAGACTCACCAAGTCCTCAGAAATAGCTGCGTTTTATAATACAGAAAACGCTTTAGAATCTGATAATGTCATTCTTTTCAATCCTGATGCTCCTTTTATGGATGCTGAGATTGATATTGATAAGGATGGCACCTACGATGTTTTTCATAACTATTCAGGTGATGTGATATTCCGTGCACTCGCCACAAATAGCGTAAGCGGCGGTATAACTCTTGAAATAAGCGATAAAGCTGCAAGCGAATTTAAAAGTGTTAAGAAGCCATATTATAGCAAGATTACCTTTAAAATGCCACAGCCCGGGACAATATCTTATAACTATGGCAAAGAGGGAGTTAATCTTACCGGGAAAAAGTGTGAACTGACAGATACTTCTGCTTTTGTAGCTTACATTACTATAATGGATGGCTTTATAGATATTGATAAGAGCATTGTTCTTCTGGATACAAAACCTGACGCCAGAGGCTTTGATCAGTATTATATTGATATAGATAAAAACGGTAGTGCGGATATCAGGGTAACTAAGTATGATCTCTTTAAAACCACTATAGAGGTTCTCGATACCTGTTCTGTTAAAGAAAACAAGGAGATAGAGCTAAGCTCCACTGCAAAGGCAAAGTTAGAAGCTGGAAAAGACTACTATTTTGAAAAGATAGAGTTTGGTTTTGCAAGTATACCGGAGGAACCGGAGCCGGGAGATCCGACAGAACCCGGCACACCAACAGATCCGAGTGAACCCACAGAACCCGGCACACCGACAGATCCGAGTGATCCCACAGAACCCGGCACACCGACAGATCCGAGTGATCCCACAGAACCCGGCACACCAACAGATCCGAGTGATCCCACAGAACCCGGCACACCAACAGATCCGAGTGATCCCACAGAACCCGGCACACCAACGGACCCGAGTACACCGACAGATCCCAGTACGCCAACGGATCCCAGTACTCCCACAGACCCGAGTACACCAACGGATCCCAGCACACCCACAGACCCGAGTGATCCCACAGAACCCGGCACACCAACAGATCCGAGTGATCCCACAGAACCCGGCACACCAACGGACCCGAGTACACCGACAGATCCCAGTACGCCAACGGATCCCAGTACTCCCACAGACCCGAGTACACCAACGGATCCCAGCACACCCACAGACCCGAGTGATCCCACAGAACCCGGCACACCAACAGATCCGAGTGATCCCACAGAACCCGGCACACCAACGGACCCGAGTACACCGACAGATCCCAGTACGCCAACGGATCCCAGTACTCCCACAGACCCGAGTACACCAACGGATCCCAGCACACCCACAGACCCGAGTGATCCCACAGAACCCGGCACACCAACAGATCCGAGTGATCCCACAGAACCCGGCACACCAACGGACCCGAGTACACCGACAGATCC
>NZ_KE384105.1:107980-205812 GCF_000423925.1 Butyrivibrio sp. VCD2006 | reverse complement strand
CCGAGTGATCCCACAGAACCCGGCACACCAACAGATCCGAGTGATCCCACAGAACCCGGCACACCAACGGACCCGAGTACACCGACAGATCCTAGT
Organism: Butyrivibrio sp. VCD2006; assembly: GCF_000423925.1. Taxonomy (GTDB): domain Bacteria; phylum Bacillota; class Clostridia; order Lachnospirales; family Lachnospiraceae; genus Butyrivibrio. The sequence continues at coordinate 205,716 of NZ_KE384105.1, read as the reverse complement.
ACGCCAACGGATCCCAGTGCGCCCACAGATCCGTCGAATCCTACAGATCCGACTACACCTACAAACCCTGCTGATCCTTCGAACCCGGGAAGCGATGCCGGAAACAATCCGCCTATAGTAGTTTCAACTGCGCCTTCGACCTACAATGTGGGCGACGTTGTTACTGATGGTGGAGCCAGCTACAAGATCACATCAATTGATAATGGAAATCAGACTGTCTGCTATACAAAGCCTGAGTCAGCCACATCCGCAAGTGCTACAGTACCTGCTTCCATAACAATTGATAACCAGGAGTATAAAGTAACAGAAATTGCAGCCGGGGCCTTCAAGGGCAATAAGAAGCTTAAGAAGATAACGATTGGCAAGAACATCGTCAAGATCGGTAGCAAGGCATTTTTCAAGTGTGCAAACCTTAAGAACGTTAACATCAAGACCACAGCTCTCACCAAGAGCAGCGTCGGTGGCAGTGCCTTTAAGGGAATTCACGCTAAAGCAAAGGTGAAGGTTCCGAAGAAGAAGCTTAAGGATTATCAGAAGATTCTTAAAGCAAGAGGAATCAAAGGAAAGGACCAGAAAATAACAAAGTGATATTAGTATTGAAAGTGACCTGGAAATTCAGTTTTCCGGGTCCTTTTATTTTAATCGGAAAGAGTGCATCGCTTACTTTTCATAAAATTTATATAACTTTAATTCGTAGTAAATTTCTTGGAAACTATCGCATGATAGAATAGTGTTACCGATAATGCGATAACGTTTTGAGGGGAACGATTATGGATGAACAGCTTAGTTTGAAAAGAAGAATATTACTTGTTGAAGATGAGCCGATAAACAGAAAAATTCTGGAAAATATTATCAATCATGATTACGAAGCAATTGTGGCAAGGGACGGCGTAGAGGCAATTGAGCTTATCAGAGAACATAGCGATAAGCTTTCACTTGTGCTGCTTGATCTTATGATGCCTGATATGAACGGTTTTGAAGTTCTGCAGTTCATGAAGGATGATAAAGTTCTTAAACAGATTCCTATTATCGTCTGCACAGCGGAAAAGGATTGTGAGGTCAAGTGCTTCCAACTTGGCGCGGCTGATTTCATCACCAAACCCTATACTCACCCTGCGGTTATAAAGGCCAGAATTGACAGGGCTATCGAGTACAGAGAGGGCAGAGGCCTGATTCATGCGACTCAGAACGATTCGCTGACAGGGCTTCTTACTCATGACTTTTTCATGGAGTATTCACACTTCAGAGATCTCCACTATAACAATAACAACATGGATGCTATCGTGCTCAATATCAACAGATTCCATCTGATAAACGAACTCCAGGGGAGACGTGCAGGTGATGATGTTTTGATTAAAATCGCGGACAGTATTAAGCGCATCGCCAAGGAAAATGGCGGCATCGCAGGACGCGGCGGAGCTGATGAATTCATGATATATCTTCCAAGCGGGATGGAGTATAACAATCTGCTTAAGGATATAGGCTCAGGACTTGAGGATCTTCTGAACAATTCCAGAGTCTACCTTAGAATGGGGATTTATAAGAATGTAAATAAAGAGCTTTCCGTTGAACATCGCTTTGATAAAGCAAGGACTGCCTGCAATAGCATAAGAGGAAGCTATAACACGCATATGGCCGTCTACGATGAGGAAATGCATGAGAAGGAGACCTTAAATGAGCGGCTCATAAATGATATGGTAGCTGGAATAAAGGACCATCAGTTCAAGATTTTTTACCAGCCCAAATATGCGATACAGGGTGAGCGCGACTCGCTATATAGTGCCGAAGCCCTTGTAAGGTGGGAGCATCCTGAACTTGGACTTCTCAGACCTGACACTTTCATTCCGCTTTTCGAGGATAATGGCCTTATTCATAAGCTTGATCACTATGTATGGGATGAGGTTTCCAAACAGATTGGTGAGTGGATGGTGAAGTATGACCTTAAGATTCCGGTATCTGTAAATGTTTCAAGAGTTGATATCGGTGCTCCGAATCTTGAAGAGGAGATTTTTACTGTGGTTCAGAACAACTGGATATCACCGGGAATGCTGAATCTTGAGATTACCGAGTCCGCATACACCGAGAACTCCGAGCAGATAATCAATGTTGTAAAAGGGCTAAGAGACAGAGGCTTTGCAATCGAAATGGACGATTTTGGCACAGGCTACTCGTCACTCAACATGATAACTTCACTTCCTATCGACATCCTTAAGCTTGATATGCAATTTGTTAAGAACATCAAGGAAGGCAACAAGGAAATGAAGATGGTTGAGCTAATGATGGATGTTGCCAGATCACTTAAGGTAAAAGTGGTAGCAGAGGGAGTTGAAACCAAGGAGCAGTATGACCTTCTTAAAAAGGCTGGCTGTGATGTGATTCAGGGCTTCTACTTTTCAATGCCATGCGCTACGGGAGAATTTGAAAAACTGATAGAGAAGGAAAATAAAGAACTTGAAGATGAAGTAAATGCGGCTCTTGCTGCGATGTAAGAGGTTTTGCCTATGCGCCAAAAGACGCTCATTGTTGAGGATTTAGATGAATTAAAAAAGCAAATTCCACAAATAGCCAGGGAATACGACGAGAGCACGTATGAAAGTGGTTTTATAAACATATCCTATTGCAACACTAATAAAAGTGATGTAAAGGATGCACTTTTATTGCTGAAAAAAACTTTTCCAAAGCTTGTTATTTCAGGTATGAGCGAGGGACCGGCGGCCTTTTATTATCATATGGACCATATCCTGATGCTTAACTTCAATTTCTTTGATGAGTCAAAGGCTGAGGTGATGTATAAGATCATCAGTCAGGATGATGATCCGGAAATAGCTGCCAGGGCTTTTGTAAAAGAAGTCAGAGAAAAAATCGAGAGTATAGAAAACGTTAAATCAATCCATCTTTTCCTAAGTAAAATAGGCAGTGCGGCGCAGGAGTTTATAGAAGAACTCTCTGATGGGTATGAGGAGATACCTATTTTTGGAGTTGTAGCAAGCGCAGGTTCGCTCCTGGTTAATGAAGGCGTGCCCACACTGGATAGAGACGGAGCTGTAATAATAGGAAATACATCCATAGGGCCCGGAATGTCAATCTGCCTGTGCTATGGTGAGAGTCTGTTCACATATGTGGATTATCTTTTTGGCTGGGAGCCTATCGGCAGATACCTTGATGTAGAAATTGATGAAAAAGAAAATGAGAGGGGCATCAAAGTCAATAAAATTGATGGAGTAAAAGCTTCTGAGATATTTAAAAAGTATCTTGGAGTTACCGCAGGACCTCATTTTGTAAATAACGTTGGCGAGTTCCCGATAGTTGTTGAAAGAAACGGGATGTATATGGGAAGGACACCTACTGCAATCGGAGATGATGGGGAGGTGTACTTTGTTGCAGATATCAAGCAGGGTGAAAAGATCAGATTTTCATATGCCGAGAGACGGGATATTCTGAGAAAGACCAGGGATGCGGTAGCAAAGATGGAGAGCTTTGCCGCCGAGTCATTGTGGCTTATTATCTGTGGAAACAGATTCTCTTTTCTTCAGGAAGAATATCAACGTGAAGTAAAATATTTTTCAGAATCAAGAGATATGCCACCCGGTATGTCACTTGGACTTGGTGAAGTGTACAGATTGCGCGGTAAGGGTGGAATTCTTAACAGTGCTTTGGTTGCAGTTGGCATGCGGGAAGGACTTGACGGGTGGAGCTTTAGTGTTCTGAAGCCTGCCAAGGTTGAAGCTGAGCAGGAGGGAATAATTCCTCTTCACGAGAGGCTTGCACATTTTCTTTCTGCCATGACCGGAGAACTTATAGAAATGGCAAAGGAGGCTGATGCCGCAAATGAGGCAAAAAGCAGATTCCTTTCCAATATGTCACATGAGATACGAACACCAATAAATGCAATTCTTGGAATGGATGAGGTTATCCTCAGAGAAACAGAGGATCCGCAGATTATTGAATATGCGCAGAATATCCGAGTCGCAGGTAATACACTTCTTAGCCTTGTAAATGATATTCTGGATTTTTCAAAAATTGAAGCAGGAAAAATGGATATAATTCCGGTGGATTATGATCCGTCTTCAATCATAAATGATCTGATACAGATGATTGCTCCAAGGGCAAAGGCTAAAGGGATTGATCTGAAAATCGAACTGGATTCATCCATACCATGTATCCTTAACGGAGATGAGATACGCATTAAGCAGGTTGTGACCAACATCCTGACTAATGCCATAAAATATACAGAAAAGGGAAGCATTACGCTTAATGGAAGTCACGAATTTGTATCTGACGATGAGATAGATATAACTATAAGCGTTAAAGACACCGGTATAGGAATCAGAGAAGAGGATCTTAAAAAACTCTATGTGGCTTTCCAGAGAGTGGATGAAAAGCGCAACAGAACTATTGAAGGGACAGGCCTTGGCCTTCATATCACCCAGCGATTACTTAAGCTTATGGGAAGTGAACTCAAAGTCAAAAGTACCTATGGAGAAGGATCCGAGTTCTCATTTACTGTGCGTCAGAAGATAGTAAACAAGACTCCTATGGCGGATTATATCAAGGCCTATAACAGAGCGGACTTTGAAAAGCAAATATATCATGAAAAGTTTACAGCACCTGATGCAGAGGTGCTTGTTGTTGACGATACACCCACAAATCTTACAGTTTTTGAGGGACTTTTAAAGAGAACAAAAGTAAAGATAAGCAAGGCAGACAGTGGTGCAAAGTGTCTTGAGATGACTAAGATCAAGAAATACGACATTATATTCCTCGATCACAGAATGCCTGTTATGGATGGCATAGAGACACTTAAGAGACTAAAGAGCGATCCTGAAAATAAGAACCTTAATACAACGATAATCAGTCTTACGGCCAATGCTGTTTCCGGTGCGAGAGAACAGTATATGGAGGCAGGCTTTGATGACTATCTAACAAAGCCCATCATATCCGAAAAACTGGAATCAATGATGCTGGAATATCTTCCGAAGGATAAGGTCACTTTACACGGAGAAGGTGACGCAGGCTCCGAGGAGGATGTTGAAGCTGAACCTGTCGAAATTCCGGATTGGATAAAGGATTATCCTGCAATATCCGTAAGTGATGGCGTAAAAAACTGCGGATCAATCGCGGCCTTTATGGATACCATAAGGACTTTTACGGATACTTTGCCTGATAGCTTCAGTGATATAAAGCTCTATTTTGAAAACGAAGATCTGGACAATTATACGATAAAGGTACATGCATTAAAGAGCTCTGCGAGGATTATCGGATTAAATGAAATATCAGCGCTGGCAGCTTCGCTTGAGGCAGCAGGAGATGCCGGGGACCTTGATACCATAAAAAGGGATACACCGCATCTACTTGATATGTACCGTAAGATTTTGGAGGATTTCTCGCAGAAGGGTGATAATGGGGATGCGGAGGATGAATCGCTTCCTGTTATGGACGAGGAAAAATTTAAGGAGGCAGTTGATGCTTTAAAAGAAGTTGCTGCGACCTTTGATTTTGACAGTGTTAGTTATATAATGGAAACTATAAATGGTTTCAGAGTTCCTACGGAGCACAAGGAGTTTATTGCAAATCTGAAGAAAGCTGTTTCAGCAGCCAACTGGGATGAGATAAATAGGCTCCTTGAAGCAGGAGGAAAATGATGGAAAACAGAATTCTACTTATAAGCAGCGGAGCCACTTTTATGGTAGATGCCATCAATAAGAACCTGAAAGAGGCTGGACTTGAAGTCATAAAGGCAGCGCCGGTAATAAACGAATTGGAGCAGTACAGGAAGGAACCGAATGTCATTCTGTTCTATCTTGGAGCTTTTGTGGATGATATTCCGGATGTTCTCGTGTACATCAGGGAGATATGTCTTGAAAATGACAAAATTCTTTGCATGATAGGCGATGAGCCTGAGTACGAGTCCGTCAGTAAATACATCCCGGATGACAGGATTACGGAGAAATTTGTAAGACCTATCAATATGAAGGATGCGACGGAGAGAATTTGTGAGCTATGCCGCGTAAATGCTGAGATGGCCAAAAGAAAGAGCATTCTTCTTGTAGATGATGATCCGATGTTTCTGAGGTTGGCGAAGAGCTGGCTTGATGAGGAGTACAGGGTTACAATCGTAAACTCGGGAGTTCAGGCTATCACGTATCTAGCTCTTAATACGCCGGACCTGATACTTCTTGATTATGAGATGCCGGTCGCATCGGGACCTGAGGTCCTTGAGATGATGAAAAGCGAAGACGGGACACGGGATATACCGGTTATCTTTCTAACGGGTAAGGGTGATAAGGAAAGCGTGATGAAGGTGGTTTCCTTAAAGCCTGATGGGTATCTTTTAAAGACGATGCCCAAGGTAAAACTTATGGAAGAAGTCAGGAATTTTTTAGCGGGGAATAAGGGGTAGACTTTCTTTTACAATTTTTATAAATCAGCAATCGGCAAAAAACAGAATTGGAGGGAATATGAACGATACAAAGGTTAAGATACTTGAAGCGGTTCTTATGGAGTTTAAGAAAAAGGGATCAAAGTTCACTATGGATGATGTGGCCAGCGATCTCCACATGAGTAAGAAGACTATCTATAAAGAATTTGACGACAAGGAAAATATTTTTGATGCTCTTGTTGATTACTGTTTTGACAACATAAAGGAAAAAGAGGCTGAGATCATGGCTGACAAGTCTCTTTCAACTGTTGAGCAGATCGAGAAGATTATGATTTGCATGCCTGATAAATACAGGGATGTGGATTTTCGTATGGTTTTCACACTTAAGGAAAAATATCCCAAGATCTATATAAAGGTGCAGAATCGACTTGAGAATGACTGGGAGGATACGATTGAACTTATTGAAAAAGGAATAAGAGAAGGCGTTGTAAGACCTTTGCCTATTCCTGTTATCAAGGCTATGACTGAGGCGTCTATCGAGAGATTCCTCAGCTCAAACGTGCTTATTGAGGGCAATACAACCTATGACGATGCCCTTAAAGTAATGATAGACATAATAATGAGAGGTATTTGCGTAAGATGATCTTAAGGAAAGACAACATTTTTTTACTACAGACAAAGGGCAGCAGTTATTTCATGCAGGTTCTGCCATCAGGACACATTGAGCATATACACTATGGTGCTTCAATAATTTCCGAAAACCAGTATGAGGAGTTTTTAAAAAGCGAGCAGAAGCAGGCGGACCTTCTCGCAGATATGGCGAAGGTCCTTGAAATAAAACATAAAAACGAAGGCGGCAACATGGTTGTCTATTCCAAGGAGAGCTACCCGCTCTGCCTTGAGGTAATGCCGCTTGAGATGTCAGGCTTTGGAAAAGGCGATATAAGAGAACCTATGGTGGAGCTGACTTTTGAAGACGGGTCCTCCACCTGTGACTTTTTATTTGAGAGTGCGGAGATATCAGATGAGCTTACTGCTCTTACGACACTTCCGTGCTCTTATGATGATGGGGAAAAGGAGAGTGCTCCTGAATCAGAAAAGAAGGATCATGCACAGCAGCTTGTGATAACCCTTAAGGATACCGGATATGATATCAGACTTAAGATGATTTATAAGGTTTATCCTGAGTGCGACACCATAACAAGAAGTGCTGTTCTTATAAATGATGGAAAAGCGAAGGTTAAGGTGGACAGGCTCCTGTCAAATCAGATTGATTTTCAGCAGACAGGCTTTGAACTCACAAGCTTCCATGGACGCTGGGCCGATGAGATGGGACAGACCAGTTCTGTTTGCAACGGTGGAAAAGTGGTTAACGAGGAGTTATCCGCAGGAGAGTCAGGTTCAAGAAGCAATCCCTTTACAATGGTAAGCCTTCCCGGAACAACTGAGACCGCTGGTGACTGCTATGGTTTCAACCTTGTATACAGCGGCAATCATTACAGCTGTCTTTCATCAAACGGAACTTATCTTTCAAGATTTGTAAGTGGAATTCAGCCCACAGGTTTTGAGTGGGTTCTTGAAGCCGGCGAGACATTTGAGGCTCCCGAAGCAGTTATGACATATTCACGCGATGGTTTTGGCGGTATGAGCCGCAGCATGCACGACTTTGTCAGAAAGCACATCGTACGCGGAGTTTGGCGCGATAAGGAGAGACCAATCCTTATCAATAACTGGGAGGCAACATATTTTAATTTCAATCAAAACAGTCTCCTTAAGATCGCAAAGGAAGCCGCAAAGTCAGGAATCGAGCTCTTTGTTCTTGATGATGGCTGGTTTGGTGCAAGAAATGATGACCACGCAGGTCTTGGAGATTGGGTTGTTAATACTAAAAAGCTTCCCGACGGACTTAAAGGACTTGCTGAGAAGATAAATGCTCTTGGCCTCAAATTCGGTCTGTGGGTTGAGCCTGAGATGGTAAATGAGGATTCCGATCTTTATAGAAGCCATCCGGAGTGGGCGGTCAGAATTCCCGGAAGAACACACTCAGTTGGAAGAACTCAGATGATTCTCGATATGTCCAGGTCCGATGTGCAGGACTATATCATTGATGCGCTGTCAAAGGTGTTCTCATCTGCGAATATTTCTTATATCAAGTGGGATATGAATAGAATTTTCTCGGACAGATTTTCACTAAAGCTTCCGGCTGAGAGGATGAAGGAATTCCAGCACAGATATTACATCGGACTCTACAGAGTCATGAAAACTCTCACAGAGAAATTCCCTGAGATACTCTTTGAAGGGTGCTCAGCAGGCGGCAATAGATTTGATCTTGGTATACTTAGCTATTTTCCTCAGATATGGGCAAGTGATGATACCGATGCCGTTTGCCGCATGGACATCCAGAGAGGCTACAGCTACGGCTATCCCGTAAATACACAGGGAGCGCATGTTTCTGCGGTTCCTAACCATCAGACACTTCATGTTGTTCCGCTTGAGACAAGATTCTCCGTGGCTGCTTTTGGATGCTTTGGATATGAGCTTAATCTTGGCGAGCTTGCGGAGGAGCAGAAGAAGCAGGTTGCAGATCAGGTTGAGTTTTATAAAAAGTGGAGAAAGGTATTCCAGTTCGGAGACTTCTACAGACTCGATAAGTACCGCTTCATGGTGGTTTCAAAGGATAAATCGGCAGCAGTTGCTCTTATCTTCCAGAAGGAGAGCAGACCTAATAATGACTATCTTGCACTTAAGACTATGGGGCTTGATGAGGATGCGATTTACGAGGTCGCAAACCGTCAGGTCGGAGTGAACATAAAAGCCTTCGGAAGCCTTATCAATACAATGGCTCCGATTCATGTTAAGCAGGATGGAATCATTCACAGCATTATAGCAAGACACTATAAGATGAATGGTGAAAAGGATGAGGCAGTTGCCACAGGAAGTATGCTAAACGGCTGCGGCGTGCGCCTTAATCCCGATTACGGCGGAACAGGATATGGCGAGGATACTCGTATGTTCCGCACGAATGACGCGAGACTTTATGTATTTGCAAGGGTAACGGAATAACATAAATCGTTTCCGGTTGATTATTATATTCTGATATGATAATTTTGAGTGGTGCAAAAGGAGAGGAATTTTATGTCAGATTATGTTATCAGTTGCTGCTCAACAGCTGATCTCAGCCGTGAGAGATACAAAGAAAGAGATATTAAAGTCGCTGATTTCCATTTTGAAATTGACGGAAAACAGTATATGGATGATGGCCGGTTTCCAATAAGCGATTTTTACCGTGCTATGGAAAAGGGTGCCATGACCAAGACATCACAGATCAATGTCGATGAATATATAGCGCATTTCACGCCCTTCCTCGAGGAGGGGAAGGATATAATCCACCTGACACTCAGCTCAGGCATATCCGGAACAATCAATTCAGCTAATATTGCTGCAGACGAGTTAAGGGACAGGTATCCTGACAGGAAGCTTTACATTATTGATTCCCTTGCCGCTTCATCGGGGTATGGACTTTTGATGGATGCTCTCGCAGATAAGCGCGACAGTGGAATGGCGATTGACGAGCTTAAAAGCTGGGCACTTGAACACAGACTCGAGCTCAACCACTGGTTTTTCACAACAGACCTCACTTACCTTGTAAGAGGTGGACGTGTTTCCAAGGCAGCAGGCTGGTTTGGCGGCGCCCTGAAAATCTGTCCGCTTCTCAACGTGGATTTTGAGGGACACCTTATCGCAAGATCAAAGCATCGCGGTAAGGCAGCAGTCATCAAGGCAGCAGCTAAGAAGATGCTTGAGAATGCCAATGGTGGGGCAGCCTATGACGGTAAATGCTATATTTCACAGTCAGCCTGCAGAGGTGACGCAGAAGCGCTGATAAAGGAAGTTGAAGCGCTTATCCCTGCCATGAAGGGCAAGGTCGAGATATACGATATCGGCACCACGATCGGAAGCCACACCGGCCCCGGAACGGTCGCTATCTTCTTCTGGGGGAATAAAAGAATTGATTAAATCTTAATACCTTCTGCTTTTCTATGATATGAAAAAGCTCTGCTATGCGTTTTAGAAGGTGAAATATATAATACTTTGCAGGCTTTTGAACCACGGAGATGAGACCAATCAATCGTAAGTGCCTATGCACGCAGCGATTGATGCTTTGGGCTCATCGCAGTGTATGGTTCAATGCCAGCAAATATTATATATTTTACCGAAGAAAACACATAGCAGGGCTTTTTGTCTGATATTTCTTTGGATTCCCTTGTCTAATAAAAAATTTCCCACGAGAATATGGAAAGCAAAATCAGTTCTTAATCAAGGTGATTAATCATCGAGGCGAGGTACCCGGCGCCAAAGCCGTTGTCTATGTTGACTACGCTGACACCGCTGGCGCAGGAGTTGAGCATGGACAAAAGTGCGGACACACCGCCGAAGGAGGCACCGTAGCCAACGCTTGTGGGAACTGCAATTACAGGGCAGTCGGCAAGGCCGCCGATCACACTGGCAAGTGCGCCTTCCATGCCCGCGATAGCTATGATGACTCTGGCGGACATGATATCGTCCATGTGGTTGAGGAGGCGGTGAAGACCTGCAACGCCGACATCGTAGAGACGGGTAACTTCATTGCCATAGACTTCAGCTGTTCTGGCAGCTTCTTCTGCCACAGGGATGTCACTTGTTCCAGCAGTTGCCACCACAACCTTTCCTTTTCCCGTTTTTTCAGGAAGTGGACCGACAATTCCGATGTGACTTAAAGTATCATATTCGAAATCAGCTATCTCTGATTTTAAGAGGGTAGCAGCTTCTTCTTTCATCCTGGTGATCAGAACCGTATTCTGGCCGTGGTCACGGAGAGACTTAGTAATCTTTAAGATCTGTTCGGGAGTTTTTCCTGCTCCGTATATGACTTCCGATTGTCCCTGACGAATTCCCCTGTGAAAATCGGGCTTTGCAAATCCCAGATCCTCAAAGGGTTCTTCCTTTAGCTTTAGCAGCGCATCCTCAACAGAGGTTGATCCATCCGCGACCTGTTTTAGTAAATTTTCAATAGAGTCTTTGTTCATTAAGAAATCCTCATAGGTTGAAAAAACCGCCAGGTTTTGGCGGTTTTTCCAGATTTACTTTTATATAAGTTTTTAATGATTATTTAGATTTTACATCAAGTCCGATAGCGCAGGTCTTGCCATTATAGTGAGCATACAGTACTGTGTGACCTTCGCTGACTCCGGTAACCTTACCGCTGCCATCTACAGTTGCGATTGAGGTATCCTCGCAATCCCAACTTGCAGAAACCTTTGCCTTGCCGGGGATCTTCTTGCAGATAAACTGCTTTGTTCCGCCAACCTTTAATACATCGTTCTTCTCAGCTGCGATGAAGATTCCGGTGAACTTGCCGTCATCGTCGTCATCATCGTCGTCATCATCATCACCCGATTTAGTAACCTTAACTGTGATAATGGCCTTTTTTGAACCCTTCTTAACAGTAATCTTAGCTGTGCCGGTGCCCTTTGCTGTGATCATGCCCTTGGAGCTAACGGTTGCAACAGACTTCTTGCTTGAAGAATACTTCACGCTACCCTTGGAAAGTGTTGTGCTTCCCTTCTTAGCGATGATCTGTCTCTTACCACCTTTTTTCATGTTGACTGTTTTCTTGCTGCCGCTTGCTGTGAGCTTTACAGTTACGGATGATGCTGCAGATACGTTACATACCGGTATTGCGCATAAGCAGATAACTGCTGCCATAACCATTGCAATGGGTGTGAACAGCCATTTTTTCATTCTGAATCCCTCTTTCATGAAATTCTCCTTTCATCTTCTCCTTTTTTTCAGTATCAAAATTACGTGAATTTTGAGCTGAAATTAAACTACATTGATATACACATTATACTACTGAAATGTCAGAATAATAGTTATATTTCAGCGTAATTTATAAAAAAATTATAAAATTTGAAATTTTATTTCAAATATTATCAAATGATTCAAACAATTATTTCAATAGTCTTCAATTTAATATGGTTTTAATGGTTTTAACAAAATCTGAATTTTATAATGAGGGCAGATACAGCAATATTAAGCATCAGAAGAATTTGATTGCCTATGACTATAGATTAGTTCACAGAGGTGAAGACTATGAGAAAAAAAGAAATCGGAACTGTCTTATTAGCAACTATGATCTTGGTACTATCTGCTCCTGTCTGCAGAGTACATGCGGCAAGCGGACATATGGCAGCATCTGGAATGACCAAGCAGGAATCAGATGATTTAACTGCTGATATAACTGCATCCGAAGCAGACGTAGAAATTTTGATTGAGGCAACAGATGCTGTGCTTCATGACCACTTTGGCGAGAATTATTCTATCTCACGAAAAGACAACGTCATAACGATAAATATGTGGACTGATGGAATAGCAAAGGCTTCTATGTACGCTACTGAGGATGATGCTCTTAAGGATGACTGGGACAGCCTGCGCGCCGGCGTACAGAATATGTCGGAAATGATCTACAGTGTTTATAAAACTTACGGATTTAATGTAGTTGTCAATCTTTTAAATGATCTCAACAAGGATAACGTTTTACTGTCCTACATGAATGGTGTTCTTGTTTATGATTCAGTGAATGAGGTGAACCTGTAGTATAGATTTGCAGTATATCGTGAAGCTGTAGCCTATTTTGGGGATATGCTTTTGAAGTTATTTAATTTGAAATCGCGTCAAATCATGAATAAATCAAGTGCCATGGAAGGTGTATTTCATGGTACTTTTTTTGTCCGGAAGTTATAATAAACGTAGGAGGCTTTATTATGAATGTGTTTGATATTATCGGACCGGTTATGATTGGCCCTTCAAGTTCGCACACAGCGGGTGCAGTCAGACTCGGCAGAGTTGTTAATAAGCTAATTGATGATAGGAAACTTGAGCGAGTTGAAATAACCTTATCGGGATCTTTTGCGCAGACCTATAAAGGGCATGGAACCGACAGGGCTCTTTTGGCAGGAATAATGGGCTACAAAAGCTATTCTCCTGAGATAAGGGATGCCCATGAGATTGCGAAGAAGCGCGGGATCGAGTACGAATTCATAAAAGAGAATTTAAAGGGAGCTCATCCTAATACCGCAAGGATTCACTATTTTCTTGAAGACGGCTCAGACGGTGTTATGGAGGGTGCCAGCATTGGCGGTGGAAACATCCTTGTCAAACAGATAAATGGCATGAATGTTGATTTCAACGGAGACAACAATACGATTCTTGTGATGCATGAGGACAAGCCCGGAGTTATTGCCAGTGTTACGAATATGATGCACTGGGAGTACGAAGACCTCAATATTTCCAATTTTCATCTATCCAGGCAGGAAAAGGGTGGGGAAGCCATCATGACTATCGAGATTGATAACAAGCCGCCTGAAAACATAGTGGACGAGATCAGGAAAATCGATCACGTTCTGAATGCAATTTTGATTAAGAGAATATGATTGAGTTAGCAAACAAGCTAGCGATGTAGTCGTATTGGAACGTCTTATTTGCAGCATTCTTGGACCTTTGATTCAAGATATCATGAGCTTGTACAAATGATTAATGGAGATGCAGCAGAATGATCAGGTATGAATCTATAGAAGAGTTAGTATGTGCCGCCGAGAAAAAAGGCGTAAAAATCAGCGAAATTGCCATCGAGGATCAGGCAAAGAGCATGGAATTATCCAGGCAGGAACTGTTCGAGAAAATGGAAATAAGCTTTGAGGTCATGAAAAAGTCAGTTCTTGAAGGAATGAAGAAGGACCAGAAGTCCATGTCGGGACTGACCGGAGGAGAAGGATTCCTTATGAATGAGTATGCCTCCAAAAAGGATGGGGGACTTTGCGGGCATTTTCTTGGTGGTGCAATTGCAAGGGCTTTGTCCGTTGCAGGATGTAACGCCTCTATGGGAAGAATTGTAGCTGCACCGACTGCGGGAAGCTGCGGAATCCTCCCGGGTGCTCTTGTCTCTCTATATGAGGAAAGGGAATTTGATGAAAAAGAAATAATAATGTCCATTTTTACTGCAGGTGCAATTGGAATGGTCATAGCAAACAGAGCCAGCATCGCAGGTGCTGAGGGTGGCTGCCAGGCCGAGTGCGGAAGTGCAGCAGCCATGACAGCAGCGGCTCTTACCGAACTGATGGGAGGTACTCCTTCACAGTGTGCCGATGCCTGCGCCATGGCAATTTCCAATCAGATGGGGCTCGTATGCGATCCTGTCGCAGGGCTTGTGGAAATACCCTGTATAAAAAGGAATGTTTCCGGACTTGTGATAGCTTTTTCCTGCGCAGATATGGCACTTGCAGGAATACAGGCAAGGATTCCCGTTGATGAATGTATTGATGCCATGAAGGAAGTCGGAGATGTAATGTCCGGAACCCTGAAGGAGACTGCAGGCGGGGGCCTTGCCACAACCCCCACAGGAAGAAAACTGAAGGAAATGGTATTTGCGGATAAATAGATAGTATCAATAGATTGGTTTCAATAGATTGGTATCAATAGATCGGTATCAATAGATCGGTATCAATAGAGAATGCCGAAAGCACTGCTACTTGTTGTGGTACTCAGCAGGGATATATTTAATGTATGATTGTGTGCAATTATATGGTACAATAGAGAATACAATAAAAGCACTTGTTCTGGAACGATTCGAAAGTGCTTGGTGAGGGATGTTTTGCAACAAAGAGACTATGGAATAGCAAAATTGTTGCTAAATTCTTGATCTTCAAAATACCTGAGGCAATAAATAAGTCAGTTATGCAATGATTTGTTGTATTCCAAAATATCTGAGGCAACAAGTAAGCTGTGATGGTAGAAAATTGTTGCCATCCGAGATATCAGAGACAACAAATCGGCAATAAATTGACTAGAGATGCAATGAATTGTTGCCTTCCAAAATATCAGAGATAACAAATCGACAATAAATCTGCTAAAGAGACAATGAATTGTTGCTTTCTGAAATACTAATGACAACCAATTGGCTATTGAGATAAAGAATTGTTACATTCCATAGTATTCAGATGCAACAAAACGGCTATACAGCAGTAGATCCTAAATAGCCAAGTCATTTCCAAATAGATAGTGGTACTAATATGAGCAATATGGTTTGAATCTGAGCAACAAAGATTATAAATTGAAGCAAATTGGCCAGGAGGTGCCGTATGGGGACATTATACATAGAGTGCAAGATGGGAGCGGCTGGAGATATGCTATCTGCAGCACTTCTTGATCTATGTGATAACAGAGAGGATATATTAAGAAAGCTCAATGATTCCGGAATCCCGGGAGTGAGCTTTTCTCTTTATGATAGTGAAAAATGCGGAGTCATGGGTAAGCATCTTGAAGTGAAGGTTAATGGTGAGATTGAGGAGTCAGAAGATGGCGCGGTTTCTCACGAGGACATGCATGATCATCACGCTCCTCATGACCATGAGCATAACCACGACCATGACCATCATCACGCTCCTCATGACCATGAGCATAACCACGACCATGACCATCATCACGCTCCTCATGACCATGAGCATAACCACGACCATGACCATCATCATGCTCCTCATGATCATGAACATACACATGATAACGACAACAATCATACACATGATCACGACCATCATCATGACCACCACAACCACGATCACGACCATCATCATGACCACCACAACCACGATCACGACCATCACCACGTCCATCGCAGCATGCATGACATTGAGCACATTGTGGAGCATCTCACCATAGATGAGTCCGTTAAGAAGGACATTATAAATGTCTATAAACTGATCGCTGAGGCAGAGAGTGCAGTGCATGGAATGGATGTTTCGGAAATTCATTTTCATGAAGTTGGAAGCATGGATGCTATAGCTGACATAACTGCAACATGTTTTTTAATGAATGAAATAAATCCTGAAAGAGTAGTGGTTTCGCCTATTCATGTTGGTAGCGGAACTGTTAAATGCGCTCATGGAATTCTTCCGGTTCCGGCGCCTGCAACTGCGATGCTGCTTAGAGGCATACCGAGCTATAGCAGGGATATTAAAGGTGAGCTATGCACTCCCACCGGTGCCGCACTTCTTAAGTATTTTGCCGATTCCTTCGGTGATCAGCCGCTTATGAGCGTGAACAAAATTGGCTATGGTATGGGAAAAAAGGATTTCCCGATTGCAAATTGTGTAAGAGCTTTTCTTGGTGATGAGAATAAAAATCTAGTAAACAGCGCAGATACATGCAAAGATGCAGAACATACAGACACTGTTTCCGAGCTTGTATGTAATCTGGATGACATGACTCCCGAGGCAATAGGCTTTGCCACAGAGAGACTCATGGAAGAAGGTGCGCTTGATGTATTTACCACAGCAGTGGCAATGAAGAAAAATCGCCCGGGCGTACTACTGACAGTACTTTGCCGTGAAAGTGACAAAGATGAGTTTGTAAGAAAAATCTTCAAATATACAACAACCATCGGAATTCGTGAGAGCATTTGTAAGCGCTATATTCTGAGCCGTGAAGAAAAAGTGCTCTCCACAGCTGATGGTGATGTGCGCGTAAAAGTAGTATCAGGTTACGGAGTTGAACGTGAAAAGATGGAATACGAAGACCTTGCTGCAATAGCAAGAGCTAAAGGTGTTAGCATGGAGCAAGCAAAAAGCATGGCACAAAAAAATCAAGATTAAAAGAGATACTAAGGAAAACGAACTAAAAGGGCAGCACAAAGAATTTCAAGTTAACAACAACTGAGAAATTTTATCGTGCAAGTGCACCAATCAATATTTATTGTTCGGTGTACTTGCATTTTTTATGGTAAAATGCTTCTTGTTTGAAAAATACCTTAAAGAAAGGAATACATATATGAAAGCAAAATTTTCTTCTTATCTTACTGAGCTTTCAGGAAGTCTTAAGGAACTAATAGAGATACTGTCTGCTGACTACGATTATGTCAGTGTACTTGCAAGTGACTCAAAAGGTTTTGCGATTCAGGCATCCCAGAAGAGCAAGACTATTACCGGTGAAAACATGACAACTGAGAGGGGATGCGTTGTAAGAGTCTATAAGGATGGTCTTTACAGCGAATACGCCTTTAACAAGCCTGAGGCTGATATAAAGGCGCAGGCCGCTAAGCTTAAGAAAATACTGGATGATCAGCTGGATATCATCAAAAAGACTTCCACTGAGATCTTTGATACGGCAAAGCTCCCTGATGAGCTCTGCACTCTTTTCACAGAGATGGAGACAGACGATATGCCCGAGGATGCTGACCTTGGAGCTGTTATGGAAAAGCTTCAGAGTATAAGTGATAAGGCAATGGGCATGAAGGACTTCATGATTGATTGTCTCGCTTCAGCAAAGTCAACGCATGTCTGCAAGATGTTTTTGACAGCGAATAGAGATATGAGACAGAGCTATGTATACACAGAAGGCTCTATCGTAGCAATCGGAGCTAAGAACGGCAGAAACACCATGAGCATCGAAGGCGTGTCAGGCAGAACCGGCATCAGCATTTTGGAAGGTCTTGATGAGAAGGTTCCTGCAGCCGTAAAAGCCGTTGAGGATATGCTTGGCGCTTCACCGGTTGTTCCCGGTGAGTATGAAATCATCACAAGTCCTGAGGTTACAGGTCTTATAGCACATGAGGCATTTGGCCACGGCGTTGAGATGGATATGTTTGTAAAAGGAAGAGCACTTGGCGCAGAGTACATTGATAAGCGCGTCGGCTCCGACCTTGTTTCCATGCACGAAGGCGCAAACTGCGTAGTCGATGTCGCAAGCTATGCTTTTGATGATGAGGGCACCCTGGCAGGTGATGTTACAGAGATTGATCACGGCATCCTGAAAACCGGTGTCTGTGATGCTCTTGCAGCACTTAGACTTGGAACTCAGCCTACAGGTAACGGCAAGCGTGAGAACTTTGAGCACAAGGTTTACACGAGAATGACTAACACTATGTTTGACAGCGGAAGTGACTCCAAGGAAGATATGATCGCTTCTGTTAAGAAGGGATATTATCTTGAGGGTATGTTCTCCGGCATGGAGGATCCCAAGCACTGGGGTATTCAGTGCATCGTGGCAAGAGGTCATGAGATCATTGATGGTAAGTTTACAGGAAAAGTTGTTGCCCCTGTAGTTATGACCGGTTATGTTCCGGATCTTCTCGGTTCAATTTCCATGGTCAGCACAGACCGTGAATCCTTCGGTAACGGCGGCTGCGGAAAAGGCCACAAAGAATGGGTTAAGGTTTCCGATGGTGGCCCGTACCTCAAGGCTGTTGCAAGACTGGGATAACTAAAATCAAATGGGGAAGTTGAAATAGCATATAGCCTTCCCCTTGGGGACGATTGCTTTGCGCGGACCGAAGCGGAGCGGAGACAGGTGTCAGCGGAGCTGACGGATGAGGGAAGAAAACAAAAGGTGGATATAGAGATGATTGAAGAATTATTAGAAATACTCAAGGCATCAGATGCTGATGGCTACGAGATTACAGATACAACAACTCTGGCATATGAGTTTTACTTCATAAAGCACAGACTTGATCAGAACAGAGTTAGAGACGTACAGCACGTAAATGTAAAGGTATTCAAGAAATTAGATGATGGCAAGATGCTCGGAAGCGCTTCAGGTGAGATATCTCCGACATTATCAGAGGATGAGATAAAAGATGAGGTGGCAAAGCTTATAGACAGAGCGGAGAATGTTAAGAATCCTTTTTATGAGCTTAACAAGCCCGCTGATATTGATATTGCAAAGAGCGAACCTGTCGATGTATCAAAAATAGCAGAGAATTTCGTTGCAGCAATGAAGGAGATTCCTGAGACGGAGACAGAGTATCTGAATTCCTACGAAATTTTTGCTGAGAAAAATATAAGACACTTCATTAATTCAGAAGGAATTGATATCACTTTCGAATATCCTTCATCAATGGTAGAAGTAGTTGTTAATGCTAAGGACGGAGCTCATGAAATCGAGCTTTACCGCTTATATAATGCCGGAACCTGCGATAAGGAAAATCTCAAGAAGGACATTACTGAAGTACTAAAATATGGTAAGGATAAGCTCATCGCCAAGCCTACACCCAAGATGGGTAAGATGGCTGTTGTATTCCCAACAAGCGATGCGACTTCAATTTATGCATGGTTTGCTGAAAAATGTAACGCGGGCTTTATCTACAGCAAGTATTCTGATTGGGAGATCGGAAAAGATATTGCACCTAATGCTAAGGGGGACAAGGTAACACTTAAGGCAGTAAGAAATCTTCCTAACTCATCAAAGAATTTTGATGTTGACGAAGAAGGCGCTCCTATTAAAGATATGACAGTAATTGAGAATAATGTTCCCAAGACTTTCTTTGGCGGAAGGAGATTTAGATATTACCTTGGAATTGAGGATTCTTTCCTCGCATGCAATTTTGATGTCAGCGGTGGAACAAAGAGCGCAGAGGAGATCAGAAGCGGAAAGTATCTGGAAATCGTAGAGTTTTCTGATTTTGCTGTGGACTCCATCTCAGGTGATATCGCAGGTGAGATAAGACTTGGTTACTATCACGATGGCGACAAGGTCACACCTGTAAGTGGCGGTTCTATCTCAGGCTGCATGGTAAACTTCGTGAACGAGATTTACATGTCAAAGGAAAAGCGCCAGTACGACAACTTCAATATACCTGCACTCACTAGACTCGAAAATGTCAGCGTGACTGGAGTGGAATAAAAATCTTGGGCGGACTTGTAATTTTTGTTCCGCCCATTTATCATGTTTTGAGATATATCTTTTAATGGAATATTATTGTCTTGTGAAATAAAGGCAATGTATGAAAACATGATATAGTTATAGTAAGCAGTATAGACATTTGATGTTTACTATAAAAACGCTAGCTGTATTTGAGGGGATTTGGCATGGCTAAGAATTTTGGACAGGAACTGAAAATGACACAGACTGGATTTCTGACGTCCAAGTCAGGGAAAACCTTTATCAGGGTGTATTTTTTACGCAGGCGTTCACTTCGTGAAAACGATACGGCAGAAGGTATCATCCCGGGATACAAAATTCTTAAATCAGACGGTTTTGAAGAAGACGAGATCGCAGCACTTGAATTCTACATTAAGCATAATCGTGAAGAAATCGTTAAAAGAGCAAAAACGCTCAGCAACCCCTTGAACTGGTTATGAGGCAGCATCATTTATAAAGAAAGAAGAGGATTACACATGGCACTAATTAAGAAGCCCGTTACAGGTATGAAGGATATACTTCCTGAGGAGATGAAGATCAGAGATTACGTGATTGGAGTTATCAAGGAGACATATGCAGGCTTTGGATTCACATCCATCGATACACCCTGCGTAGAATCACTTGCGAACCTTAACAGCAAGCAGGGCGGTGAAAATGAGAAGCTCATTTTCAAGGTAATGAAGAGAGGCGAGAAGCTCAATCTTGAGACAGCTAAGGAGGAGAACGACCTTACTGATTCAGGTCTCAGATATGACCTTACTGTTCCGCTTGTAAGATATTATTCCAATCACCAGAATGAGCTGCCTTCACCTTTCAAGGCACTTCAGATGGGCTATGTATGGAGAGCTGACAGACCTCAGAAGGGCCGTTATCGTCAGTTCATGCAGTGCGATATTGATATTCTCGGAGAGGCTACAAACCTTGCTGAGATCGAGCTTATTCTTGCAACAACAACTACTCTTGGAAGACTTGGCTTCAAGGGCTTCCAGGTGAGAATAAATGACAGACGTATGCTGAAGGCTATGGCTGCATACAGCGGATTCCCGGAGGAGAGCTACGACTCAGTTTTCATCACTCTCGATAAGATGGATAAGATCGGTCTTGAGGGTGTTGCTGAGGAACTTGCAAAGGACGGCTTTGAGCAGGAGAGCATCGACAAGTATTTAAATCTTTTCAAGGGAGTTGAGGGCAAGGGTTCTATCGATGGCATCAAATTCCTTGCTGAGGAGATCGGCGAGTTCCTTGATGCTGACGTAAGAAACAACCTCGATGAGATTATTTCAAGTGTGGATGCTACCAAGAGTGCTGAATTCGAGCTTGTTTTTGATCCCACTCTTGTTCGCGGAATGAGCTACTACACAGGCACTATTTTTGAAGTAGCAATGCCTCAGTACGGCGGAAGCTGCGGCGGTGGCGGACGCTACGACAAGATGGTAGGCAAGTTCACAGGTCAGGATACTCCTGCCTGCGGATTCTCAATTGGCTTCGAGCGTATCATCATGATCATGATGGATGAGGGCTTCAAGATTCCCGATGAAAAGGACAAGGTTGCATTCCTTCTTGAGAAGGGCCTTGGCGGCGAGCAGCTTTCAGAGATCATCGCAGAAGCTCAGAAGGAAAGAGCACAGGGCAGACAGGTCCTTGTTGTTCGCATGAATAAAAACAAAAAGTTCCAGAAGGAGCAGCTTACAGCTCAGGGTTACACAGAATTTAAGGATTTCTATAAAACAGAACTTAAACACTAAGATAATATTTGAAAGAATTTGCTTTCCCACAGGGGACAGATGTTAAATAAAAAAGCCTTCTCCCTAAGGGAGAAGGTGGCGCGAAGCGCCGGATGAGGGGTTATTTAGTAATAACAGGTAATTTAAATGAATACTAAAACAAAAACCTACGAGATAGACATGACTAAGGGGGCTCTTCTTCCGAAGATTCTCCTTTTTTCCATACCACTATTGCTATCAAGTGTGCTGCAGCTTCTATTTAATGCAGCAGACATCGTAGTAGTCGGCCAATTTTCAGGCGATGAGACTCTGGGCGCAAACTGCGTTGCGGCTATTGGATCGACAGGCTCTGTAATAAACATGATCCTTAGCGTTTTCATGGGTCTGTCTGTGGGAGTCAATGTTCTTGCCGCAAGATACTTTGCTGCAAGACAGAAGAAAGAAATGGAAGAGACAGTGCATACAACGATTGCACTTGCTCTTTTAGGCGGCATTGCTATCGGAGTAATTGGTTTTTTTATTTCAAGGCCAATTCTTGAACTGATGGGATCACCCGAAGAAGTAATCGGGCTTTCAACTCTGTACATGCGAATTTACTTTATCGGAATGCCTGTCAACATGCTCTACAACTTCGGAGCTGCAGTACTTAGGGCAACGGGCGATACCAGAAGGCCACTGTATTACCTGATAAATGCTGGCTTTGTAAATGTTATTCTGAATCTTATATTTGTCATGGGACTTCATATGAATGTTGCAGGTGTCGCACTTGCTACAATTCTTGCACAGGCGTTATCGGCATTTTTCATAGTAAGAGCACTTATCAGAACCGATGAGATATATAAGCTTGATCTGAAAAAAGTGAGAGTAGATGCTGACAAGGCTAAGAGGATAATTCGTGTTGGTCTGCCGGCAGGATTTCAGGGAATGATCTTTTCATTCTCAAATGTCCTTATCCAGTCCTCAATCAATGAGTTCGGATCCATTGCTATGGCAGGAAGTGCTGCTGCAGCCAACATAGAGGGCTTTGTCTACATGGCGATGAATGCCGTATATCAGGCATGTGTATCGTTTACGAGCCAGAATGTCGGAGCAAACAAGCCTGACAGAATCGGAAAGGTTCTTAGAACCTGCCTTGCGGTAGTATTTGTTGTTGGCTTTGCAATGGGTAATATCTTTAATTTCTTCGGGCCGCAGCTGGTAGGAATTTATACAAAAGAACCAGCTACGATACAGTTCGGAATACAGCGTATGGCGGTTATATGCACTCTGTATTTCCTGTGCGGTTTCATGGATGTTATCTGCGGAAGCCTTCGCGGTATGGGCTATTCTACAGTTCCTATGATCGTGTCGATTGTCGGAGCCTGCGGACTTCGTATTGTGTGGATACTTACGGTTTTCAGAATTTATCACGACCTTACGGTTTTATATATTTCATATCCGGTGACCTGGTTCATTACCGCGTCAGTGCATCTAATAAGCTACTTCATCATCAAGAAGCAGGTAGTGAGTAAAATGGGGAGGTAAGTAATATTGCAGAAAAATATAGTACAGCTTATCATTTTGATCATTCTTGTATTTTTATCTGCATTTTTTTCATCGGCGGAGACAGCCATGAGCTGTGTGAGCAGAGTCAGGATCAAGACTCTCGTGGAGGAAAACAACAAGCGTGCCATAGCTGTTTCGCGCATCCTTGACGATTATCAGAACATGCTGTCAGCAGTTCTTATAGGTAACAATATTGTTAATCTGTCAGCCTCTGCACTGATGACAATCTACGTTCAGAGAATATGGGGCGATTTTGCAATCAGTATCGGCACCGGTGTTTTGACGATCGTTGTGCTGATTATCGGTGAGATCATACCTAAGACCATAGCCACGACATATTGTGAAAATCTGGCGCTTTTTTATTCCAGAGTGATCCTTCTTATTATGAAGGTCTTAACGCCTATAATCTGGATCGTCAATGTGGTTGCGGATGTGGTTTTAAAGGTGCTCAGAGTCGATAAGAACTCTCATCAGCTTATGACTGAAAAGGAACTTAAGACCTACGTTGACGTAAGCCACGAGGACGGAGTAATCGAGAGCGGTGAAAAAGAGATCATTTACAACGTATTTGAATTTTCCGATGCGGTTGCAAAGGACGTAATGATCCCCAGAATTGATATGAGCTGCGTGAGCTCAGATGCTGAATATCATGAGGTTATGCGTGTTTTCAAGCAGGAGATGTATACACGAATTCCTGTCTATGAGGACAATCAGGACAACATCATAGGTCTTATTAATATTAAGGATATGGTGCTTGTTTCGGATAAGGATAACTTTAAAATCAGCGATTACCTAAGAGAGGCATACTACACCTACGAATACAAGAAAACGGCAGACCTTCTTATGGAGATGAGGAAAAATGCCCAGAATGTAGCCTTTGTCCTTAGTGAATATGGTGCAACAGTAGGTATGATAACCCTGGAAGACCTTCTTGAGGAGATTGTAGGAGAAATCCGTGACGAGTACGATTCCGATGAGGAGGAGCAGATAAGAGAGCTTGGCGGCGGAAGGTTCCTTGTTGAAGGAAATATGAAGCTTGATGATATCAATGATGCTCTCGGAACAGCTTTTGAGTCAGATGATTATGATTCAATCGGAGGACTTATGATAGAGAACCTGGACAGACTTCCAAGGGGCGGTGAAACCACTAAACTTGAAAACGGTGTTGAACTTACTGCAAGTGCGATTAAGAGAAACCGTATTACGGATGTACTTGTATATATTCCAGAGGGGGCATTTGACCTTAAGGATAATTCCGCTGAAGCTGAAGAGTCTTCAGAAGAGTGATAAACAGGTTTTAAAAGCAATTTGCAAGTAATCGCACAAAGTGCTTTTCGCAGGTTATAAAATATGGTATACTACTGAAATGTGGAAAACTGTGTTGTTTTTCAGTATTATTCCTGAATGAAAAGGAGACGAGTTATGAAGCATGTAAAGACACTTGCAACTAGAAATCTTAAGGAGTCCATGAAGAAGGGCGGCTGCGGTGAGTGCCAGACATCCTGCCAGTCTGCATGCAAGACTTCTTGCACTGTTGGTAACCAGAGCTGCGAGCAGGTTGCTAGCAAGTAATTGGCGCCATAGGCTAAATAGTTTTGTATAAACAGGCAGCGGCCATGCCGCTGCTTGATTTATGAAAACTTCAATAACAAAGAAAAGGTAGTGAGAATTTTATATGGTACATGCATACAAGAACAACGGCTATGATATTGTTCTGGATGTAAACAGTGGTTCCGTTCACGTAGTGGATGACATTGTTTTTGACCTCATTCATCCCGTGGAGGAACAATTGAAAAAGCGCTTTGGTTCTGCGGATATTACCGCGAAGGGTGCTGAGAATGTTGACGACAAGGAACTTCTTAATGAGCTTGTTGATGAACTTGCCGGCAATTTTGATAGCTATGGCAGAGAGGATCTGACAGATGCTATATCCGATATACTTGAGCTTCGAAGAGGTGAAGTTCTTTATACCGATGATGTTTATGAGAATTATGTAGAAGAGTTTAAGGAAAGAGATACAGTGATCAAGGCACTTTGCCTTAACATCGCTCATGACTGCAATCTCAGATGTAAATACTGTTTTGCGGACGAGGGTGAGTATCACGGTAGAAAAGCTCTTATGACTGAAGAGGTCGGTAAGGCAGCACTGGATTTCCTTATTAAGAATTCCGGCAGCAGAAGGAATCTTGAAGTTGATTTCTTCGGAGGAGAGCCGCTTCTCAACTGGGAAGTAGTCAAGAAAATAGTTGAGTACGGACGAAGCCTTGAGAAGGAGCACGATAAGAACTTCCGCTTCACACTTACAACAAACGGAACTCTTCTTAATGATGAGATACTTGAATATGCTAATAAGGAGATGGGTAACATCGTCCTTTCAATAGACGGACGCAAGGAAGTTAACGATAAGATGCGTCCGCTTCGCGGAGGTCAGGGAACCTACGATACAATCGTTCCCAAATTCCAGAAGGTGGCAGAGAGTCGCCATCAGCTCAGATACTTCGTGAGAGGAACCTTTACACACAACAATCTGGATTTCTGCGAGGATGTTAAGCATCTTGCGGATCTTGGATTTAAACAGATTTCAGTTGAGCCGGTTGTAGCTAAGCCGGAGGACTGGTACGCTATCAAGGATGAGGATATTCCTTATCTCTGCGAGCAGTATGATGAGCTTGCCAAGTTCTATCTCCAGAGACAGAAGGAAGGAAAGGGATTCAATTTCTTCCACTTTAACATTGATCTGGAGGGTGGCCCCTGTGTTGCCAAGAGACTTTCAGGCTGCGGATCAGGCTGTGAATATCTGGGTGTTACTCCCTGGGGTGACCTTTATCCATGTCATCAGTTTGTTGGTAATGAAGACTTTATTATGGGTAACGTATTTGATGGTATTACCAGATACGATATCCAGAAACAGTTCAAAGAGAGCAATGTGTACTCGAGACCGGAGTGTCAGAAGTGCTTTGCAAGATATTATTGCAGCGGTGGTTGTGCTGCAAACGCCTATAACTTCAACGGCGACATAAATACAACCTATCATACGGGATGTGAGCTTCAGAGAAAGCGTGTAGAATGCGCGATCATGATCAAAGCTGCACAAGCCGAGTGAGTATAGACGGAGGGTTAAGAAAAATGAAAAGAGTAAAATCAGTAATCGCTTTGCTCGTAGCATTGTTGCTGCTTGCAGGACTTGGCTATACATCAGTATATGGCCTTGGAAGCGATAAGTCAGGTTCACTGAAGAGCATCGATCTCGGACTTGACCTGGCAGGTGGTGTCAGCATTACCTATGAAGTTGTCGGTGATGGTACACCAAGTGCCTCAGACATGGCAGATACTATTTACAAGCTCCAGCAGCGTGTAGATCAGTACAGTACAGAATCACAGGTTTATCAGGAAGGTACTAACCGAATCAATATTGAGATTCCCGGTGTTACAGATGCCAACAAGATTCTTGAAGAGCTTGGACAGCCCGGTAACCTGTACTTCATCGCTCAGACAGACAGCCAGGGCAATGAGAACTACACATACAATTCAGGCTTCACTCTTGACGAGGATGGTAACTACGTTCTCTCAGGTGACGGCGAGATTGGATATGTATTAAACAAGACAATTGAGGAACTCGAAGCTGATGGTTCTATCGTCCTTAAGGGTGAGGATGTTGCAGCAGCAGAGGCAGGCTATCAGAATTCCGGTACAGCTAATACTCAGGAAGTAGTTGTTTCTCTTGAGTTTACAGAGGCAGGTAAGCTTGCATTCGCAGAGGCTACCAAGAAGGCTTATGCAGCAGGCGAGTCAATCGGTATCTACTATGATGGTGAGTTCATCTCAGTTCCTAACGTTCAGGCTGAGATCACAGACGGAAGAGCTATTATCACAGGTGAGGAGAGCTTCGAATCAGCATCAAACCTTGCTTCAATGATCCGTATCGGTGGACTTAAGCTTCAGCTTAACGAACTTCGTTCAAACGTTGTAGGAGCTCAGCTCGGTTCTAACGCTATACATACAAGTATGATTGCTGCAATCGTTGGTTTCATTGCAATCATCCTGTTCATGATCGTTCTTTACAAGCTGCTCGGTGTAGCTGCAAGTATTGCGCTTATGTTCTACTGCGGACTGGAGATTCTTCTTCTTTCTGCATTTGAGATCACACTTACACTTCCCGGTATCGCAGGTATCATCCTTTCAGTAGGTATGGCCGTTGATGCTAACGTGCTTGTATTCTCACGTATCAGAGAGGAAATCGCAGGCGGTAAGGATGTTAAGGGTGCTATCAAGGCTGGCTACAGCAAGGCTCTTTCTGCTATCCTTGATGGTAACATCACAACACTTATTGCTGCAGCAATCCTGGGACTTCGCGGAACAGGTACCGTTAAGGGCTTTGCTTCAACACTTGCTCTTGGTATTGTTGTTTCAATGTTCACAGCACTTGTTGTTACAAGAATCATCACAAACATCTTCTATGGTCTCGGACTTGAGGACAAGAAGTGGTACGGCAAGGCTAGAGAGCTTAAGATTGTTGATTTCACAACAAAGAGAAAGATGTTCTATGCAATCTCAGTTGCAATCATCGTTATCGGCGCTGTTGTAATGGGAATAAATGCAGGCCGCGGCCAGGGCGCATTTAACTACAGCCTTGACTTCGTTGGTGGTACATCTACAAGCGTAACTTTCAACGAGGAATGGACAACAGAGAGGCTTGACGCAGAGATTGTTCCGAAGATCAAGGAACTCACTGGTGTTGATTCAGTTCAGGTTCAGACTGTTGCAGGATCAAATCAGGTTATCTTTAAGACAGTTACACTTACTGTTGATCAGAGAGAAGCTGTTGATGATATGTTCAAGACAGATTACTCAGTACCTGCAGAGAACATTGCAGCTGAGAGTATCAGTTCTACAATCAGTAACGAGATGCGTGCTGATGCTACAATAGCACTTATCATTGCTCTTGTTCTTATGCTTGCTTATATCTGGATCAGATTCAGAGATATCAAGTTTGGTGCCGCAGCTATCATCGCACTTGCACATGACGCACTCATCGTTATTACATGTTATGCACTTACAAGAATTCAGGTTGGTGGTACATTCATCGCTGCAGTTCTTACAATCATCGGTTACTCCATAAACGATACAATCGTTACCTTCGACCGTATCAGAGAGAACCACATATTTATGAATCGTCAGGATCAGCTTGAGGAGCTTGTAAATAAGAGTGTAAGCCAGACTGTTTCACGAAGCTTGTTCACATCAATTACAACTTTCATCATGGTTCTTTCACTTGCTATTTTCGGTGTGCCGGATATCCGCTTCTTCGCACTGCCTCTTATGGTCGGTGTAGTAGCCGGAACTTATTCATCAATCTTTATCGCATCACCGATTTGGCTTGATCTTAAGAAGGGCTTCAAGAAAGAGAAGTAATTCATCATATCAAACAAATATGAGGGCTGTCGCAAATGCGGCAGCCCATAATTTTTTAAAGAGGCAAATAAAATACGGCAATACGAGGTTTTGAATGGCGAAGTGGCTTGAAATAAGAAAAGGTGCAGATTTTAATGCGATAGCGAGGAAGCATGGGATTTCACCGATAACGGCGAGAATTTTAAGAAATAGAGAAGTTTATGAAGAGGATGATGTTAAGAGGTATCTTGGCGGAGATATGAGTCTCTTGCATGATCCTCATATGCTTAAGGACATAGATTTGGCTGCGGAAATAATTAAAGCCAAAATCGAAGAGGGAGATGTAATCAGAATCATTGGTGACTATGATGTTGATGGCATCTGTTCGTCATATATTCTTTTAACAGGAATAAAGTTCTGTGGCGGAAATGTGGATGCAATTCTGCCCCATAGAATCGAGGATGGATACGGTCTTAGTATCAATCTTGTAAATCAGGCTCATGAGGATGGCAAGGGAACAATAATAACCTGTGATAACGGAATCGCAGCTGTTGAGCAGATAGCTCATGCGAAGGAGCTTGGCATGACGGTGGTTGTGACAGATCACCACGAGGTCAGCTACGCTGAGGAGGATAAGGAGAAGATGATTCTTCCTCCTGCTGATGCGGTTGTTGATCCCAAGAGACGTGATGATGAGTATCCGTATTCTGAAATTTGCGGCGCGATGGTCGCATATAAGTTTATACAGGTTCTTACTGAAAAGATGGGACTTTCGGGAAAATCTGCTACTGCAAGACTTTTTGAGGAGCTTACTATTTTTGCAGGCTGGGCCACAGTATGTGATGTTATGCCGCTTAAGGATGAGAACAGGATTATTGTTAAACAGTCCTTCAGGTGTATCACAAGGACGCAGAATGAGGGTCTGAAGGCCCTTCTTAGGGCAAATGAGATCGATCCTTTTGCAGTAAGTGTTTATATTTATGGATTTGTAATAGGTCCCTGCCTAAACGCTACAGGAAGACTGGATTCTGCCATGAGAGGACTTGAGCTTCTTACAGAGGAGAATCCTCAGGCTGCTGCGAAAATTGCCCTTGAATTAAAGGAGATGAACGACAGCAGAAAGGATATGACTGTTCAGGGCAAGGATGAGGCTATGGAGATTATTTCCGAATATGGGGATAAGCTTCCTGACGTGCTCGTAATATATATGCCTGAGCTTCACGAATCGCTGGCGGGAATTATTGCAGGAAGGGTGAGAGAAGAGACCAATCATCCTGTTTTTGTAATTACAGATACAAGAGATGGCCTTATTAAGGGCTCCGGAAGATCAATAGAATCCTATCATATGTTTGACGCCTTAAGTGAATGTAGAGATCTTATGGTCAAATTTGGCGGGCACAAGATGGCTGCAGGTTTTACACTGAAAAAGGAAAACCTCAATAATTTCAGGAACGCACTTAATGAAAACAGCAAACTTACTGAAGCCGATTTTGAAGAAGTAATCAGGTTTGATATGGAGCTGCCTATTGGGTATCTTAATATTGGGCTTTTAAAAGAGATAGAGAGACTCAGCCCCTTTGGACAGGGCAATCCTGAGCCTTTATTTGCTGCGCGCGGAGTTGAGCTTGTCAGGGGCAGGATACTTGGAAAAAATGCCAACACTGCTAAAATGACTGTAAGGGATGATTCCGGTCGTTTCTATGATATGATGGTCTTTGGAAGTTTGTTTGAGAGATGGAATGAATTTCTTGATACGAATTTTGGTAGTGACCAAAGGGAAAAATTATATAGCGGAGATAATCATGTTAAAATGAATATTAAGATTGTATACCAGGCAAAAATTAATGAATTTAGAGGTGAGGAAAGTATTCAGATAGTTCCTAAAGATTTTCTTCCATAAACCACAAAACACACGCTAGATGCGTGTGTCTGCGGTTTCTTATGAGGGGGAGATAGTTAGTTCATCAACTATCTTATCTATAATATACATTCCAAATGTGAACGGATTGTGTTCAAAAACTTAAGAAAAACGATAGAAAAATTTATGATTTTATTAAGGAATAAGGAGAAGTGCTATGAAACTGGAAAACTTGCTTAAAAACCTGACTTATGAGGCTTATGTAGGGGGAAGTAAGGAAAAGGCAGACGTTGCGGCTGTAGAAATTACAGAGGTTGTAAAGGATAACCGCAAGATCACAGAGGGATGTCTTTTCATATGTATAGAGGGAATGAACTTCGACGGTCATTCCGCTGCAGGCGAGGCTGCGAATAAGGGTGCGGCAGCAATCATTGTGCAGAAGGATGTTGAAATCCCTGCGGATTCAAAGACAGTTGTTGTAAAGGTTGAAAGCACAAGATATGCGATGGCTTTCATTTCTGCTGAGTGGTTCGGAAATCCTGCACAGAGCCTAAAGACAATAGGAATTACAGGAACAAAGGGTAAGACAACTACTACATATCTTATAAGAAATATGCTTGAGAATGCCGGACATAAGTGCGGTCTTATAGGAACAATCGAGGTTGTTATCGGAGATGAGCATATTCATGCCGAGAACACAACTCCTGAGTCATATGAGCTTCAGGAATACATGCGCAGAATGGTAGATGCAGGCTGCGATAGTGTGGTTATGGAGGTTTCTTCCCAGGGACTTATGCTACACAGAAGTCAGGGCTTCATCTATGATATTGGTGTTTTCACAAATATAGAGCCTGATCATATTGGACCCGGTGAGCATAAGGATTTCGATGATTATATGCACTGCAAGGGTCTTCTTTTCAAACAGTGTAAGTTTGGCATAGCAAACGCTGACGATCAGCACGTGAATGACGTTACTGCCGGACACACCTGTGAGCTTACAACCTATGGATTTAATGAGAATGCAGACCTTCAGGCAATAAATCTTGCTTATATTCATAAGCCGGGTGAACTGGGTGTTATGTTTGATACTAAGGGAACAACCGAGATGCATGCACAGGTTCCTACACCCGGAAGATTTTCGGTTTATAATGCACTCTGCGCTATCGCTGTGGCAAAGCGTCTTGGCTGCGATGAACAGCAGATAGCTGAGGCTTTGAAAAAAGCTCATGTAAAGGGCAGAATCGAGATGGTCAAGGTATCTGATGAGTTCACACTTATGATCGATTATGCGCACAATGCTATGGCATTAAAGAGTCTTCTGTCCACACTTAAGGATTATCATC
The DNA here is from genome assembly GCF_000423925.1 of Butyrivibrio sp. VCD2006. Taxonomy (GTDB): domain Bacteria; phylum Bacillota; class Clostridia; order Lachnospirales; family Lachnospiraceae; genus Butyrivibrio. The sequence continues at coordinate 173,748 of NZ_KE384105.1, read as the reverse complement.
CCACAAGACTTATATGTCTGTTTGGATGTGGAGGAAACCGCTCAAAACTCAGAAGATTTGAGATGGGTGAAGTAAGCGGAAAGCTTGCAGATTTTACCATCATAACATCAGATAATCCGAGATTCGAAGATCCTATGGATATCATTAACGATATCGAGACAGGAATGAAGAAAACTGATGGCGAATACATTAAGATTGCAGACAGAAAGGAAGCCATCCGTTACGCGATTGAGAATGGTGAGCAGGGCGATATTATCGTTCTTGCCGGAAAAGGACATGAGGACTATCAGGAAATCAAGGGAGTTAAATATCCCATGGATGAGAGAGTGCTCATTAAAGAGATTTTAGAGGAGATGCAGGAAAAGGCTTGATGGAAAATGGGAGCTTATCTTTTGCAAATATAATAATCGATATCTCCCATGAGAAGGTGGATCGGCCGTTTCAGTACAGAATCCCGGAGAGATTACTTGGAAAAGTTGAGGTGGGTAGCTGTGTCAGCGTGCCTTTTGGAAAAGGAAACACCAAGAGACAGGGGTATGTAATAGGCATTACGGATGTCCCTGAGTTTGATCCCGAAAAGACCAAGGAAATCCTTGATATCGAAGAAGGAGAGATGTCAGCGGAGAGAATCATGGTGCAGCTTGCAGCGTGGATGCACAAATACTATGGTTCAACCATGATAAATGCCCTCAGGACAGTAATTCCCGTTCGTAAGAAATCCAAGGCCCTTGTAAAGCGTTATATAAGGCTTGGGATGAGAGAGAGAGATGCCGGGGATTTCTATTCTAACTGTGTAAAAAAGCATCAGGTGGCAAGAGGCCGACTACTGGAGGCTCTCTTAGAGAACCCTGATGAGAGAATTCCATATGAACTTGTGACGGGTAAGCTCAATGTGACATCGGCAGTTATCAGGTCGCTTTCCGAAAAGGGAGTGATCATCGTCGATAGCGAGGAGTACTACAGGAATCCCGTGGGGGATGTGAACTCTCAGCGTAAGGATATCACGCTTAGTCCAGAGCAGAAGAACATAGTGGATAGCGTAATAGCTGACTATGATTCGGGAATGAGGCAGACCTATCTCATCCATGGAATCACCGGAAGCGGTAAGACGGAAGTCTATATAAAAATGATAGACGAGATCATATCAAGAGGGAAGCAGGCTATTGTGCTTATTCCCGAGATTGCTCTTACATATCAGACACTCATGAGGTTTTACAGACATTTCGGAGAGAGGGTTTCAGTCATGAACTCAACTCTTTCGCCGGGAGAGAAGTATGACCAAGCCAAGCGTGCAGCTGAGGGTGACATAGACATCATCATAGGTCCAAGATCCGCACTGTTTACACCTTTTCCTAAGGTGGGACTCATAATTATAGACGAAGAGCATGAGTCCACCTATAAAAGCGAAACAATGCCTAAGTACCATGCAAGGGAGACTGCGATCGAGCTTGCAAAGCTTGTTCCCGGAGGAGCAAGTGTTGTACTGGGGTCGGCAACTCCTTCTCTCGAGACTTATTACAGGGCGATGAAGGGAGAGTACAAGCTGTTTGAGTTGAACAGAAGACTTACCGGCGGAACCCTTCCGGATGTTGAGATAGCTGATCTTAGAGAAGAGCTTAGGAGCGGCAATCGCTCGATTTTCAGCAGGAGTCTTCAGGAAAAACTGGCAGAGGCTCTGGATACAGGCCATCAGGCCATGCTTTTCATAAATAGACGAGGGCTTGCGGGATTTGTTTCATGCAGGTCCTGTGGTTATGTTTTCAAGTGTCCTCACTGTGATGTGTCGATGTCGGAGCACAGGGGAGGTATGCTTATTTGTCATTACTGCGGGCATACACAGCCTGTTCAGAAGATATGTCCCGAATGCGGGTCTAAATATGTATCGGCTTTCAGAGCAGGAACGCAGCAGATAGAGAAGGAAGTATTAAAGCTTTTTCCTAAAGCGAGAGTACTCAGAATGGATGCTGACACCACAAGGACCAAGGGCAGCTATGAAAAAATCTTATCCGCCTTTGCAGCGGAGGAGGCAAATGTTCTTGTCGGAACCCAGATGATAGTCAAGGGTCACGATTTTCCTAATGTAACTCTTGTGGGAATATTGGCTGCGGATATGTCACTCAATGCTTCCGACTACAGGGCAGGAGAGAGAACCTTTCAGCTTCTTACTCAGGCCGCAGGCAGAGCAGGCCGTGGAAGCGTGCCGGGGAACGTTGTGATACAGTCCTATCAGCCTGATAATTATGCTATAATCAGTGCAGCGAAGCAGGATTACAAGGCGTTCTACGAGGAGGAAATATCCTACAGGGAGCTTCTCAGATACCCGCCTGCAGCTCATATGCTTGCGATTCAGATATGGGCTAAGGATGAGGAGTTCGGAAAAGAGAAGGCTAATCAGCTTCGTGCGTTTATCGATAGGATGAGAATTCAAAATGCGATAATCATAGGCCCTGCAGCGGCTGTTATTGGCAAGATTAATGACATCTACCGCATGGTTATATATGTAAAGCATGAGGATATGGAGCAGCTTGCAGGCATTAAGGATACTATCGAGGAAGTACTTGGCGAATGGGAAAAGTTGGGATACTTGAGATCCATCCAAGTCCAGTTTGACTTCGATCCGGTTAGGGGGTTCTGACCATGGTCGTTCCGTCGAGCAAAGCGAGAGCGGAACTTCGTTTTCAAATATTTTATTCAAGAGTTTTTGGTAAGTATGTTATACTATGGGGTATGAAATAAAAAGCCTTCCCCTTGGGGGCGCAAATCGTCCGGGGGACGATTGCTTTGCGCGGACCGAAGCGGAGCGGAGACAGGTGTCAGCGAAGCTGACGGATGAGGGGTTCTACAATATAGTAAAGAAAGGTGAATCAAATGGCACTTAGAGAAATCAGAGAATATGGTGATGATGTACTTGCTCGTCCCTGCAAGGAGGTTAAAGAGGTAACTCCCAGGATTCGCGAGCTTATCGAGGATATGTTTGAGACTATGTATGACGCTAACGGTGTAGGTCTTGCAGCACCACAGGTTGGCGTTTTAAAGAGAATAGTTGTAATTGATTGTTCCCCTGAGGGAGATGAGCCCCATCTTCTGATCAATCCGGTTATTCTTGAGACAAGCGGTGAGCAGACAGGCTACGAGGGATGTCTTTCACTTCCCGGAAAATCAGGTGTGGTTACTCGCCCGAACTATGTTAAGGTCAAGGCTTTAGACATTGATATGAAGCCTTTTGAACTTGAAGGCACAGAGCTTCTTGCAAGAGCTATCTGCCACGAGTGCGACCATCTGGACGGACATATGTATGTCGAGAAGGTTGAGGGAGAACTTGTTAATAACGAGGATCTTCAGCGTGAAGACGATGAGGAATAAGATATAGCAGATAATACTATATGCGACTAAAACAGGCTGCTTCGGTAGCCTGTTTTTTTCAATATAAGTTCAGATGAGTTTTCATAAAGCAAAAAATGAGAATATTCATGCCAAAGTGTAAGAAGAAAGAAACCGGTCAAATTGGTAGTATTAAAAAAGGGCTATGTGTCAAAGATTGTTAAGAGACATCCCAGAGACAGCTTTATGATAGCAACAAAGCTTCCTGCATGGGAATTAAAGAGTGCTGATGACGTTGAGAGGGTATTCAATGAGCAGCTTGAGAGGGCAGGTGTAGACTATTTTGATTTTTATCTGTTACATTCCGTTGAGGATGGTAACAACTATGATACTTATGTAAAATATGATTGCTTTAACTGGTGCATGGATCGCAAGAAAGAAGGAAAAATCAAGCACTTTGGTTTTTCTTTCCACGGAAGTCCTGAGCTTCTTGAGGAGATTCTGGATAAGCATCCTGAGGTTGAGTTTGTGCAGATTCAGCTCAACTATCTCGACAGAACTAATCCTGTAGTAAGATCCCAGAAGTTATATGAGATTCTTCGAGACAGGAATATACCGATTATCGTCATGGAGCCTGTGCGCGGCGGAATGCTTGCTAATATGGCACCTGAGATAGAGGAGAAATTTAAAAACAGGCAGCCTGAGAAATCGGTTGCTTCGTGGGCGCTTCGCTTTGTGGGATCACTTCCCGGGGTTATGACCATTCTTTCAGGTATGTCCAGTGAAGCTCAGATGGAAGATAATTTGACCACTTTCAAGAATTTTGAGCCTCTCGCAGATGATGAGCTTGCAACCATTGATGAGGTGACTGAGGATATATTGTCAATTCCTCAGATTGGATGCACAGCCTGCAAATACTGTTGTGATGGCTGTCCTATGAAAATCAGCATTCCGGATGTCTTTAGAACAATCAATACGCTCCGTCGTTATCCGGATGATTGGAGATCCAAGAACTTCTATCAGGGAGTTGTTCAAAGACATGGTAAAGCGGCGGATTGCATTGCCTGTGGCCAGTGCGAGAGCGTTTGCCCTCAGCACCTGCCTATAATTGAACTTATGAAGGAAGCAGCTGAGATTCTTGATAAGTAAGGCAATTGTTAGTAATGATTTTATGAAAAAAAGATTTTAATATATTGGAGGTTATAATGGATAATTCATTTCCGGAGATAAAAACATTTTTTGGCTTTGGCTGCATGAGACTGCCTATGAATGGATCAGAGGTAGACATAGAGCAGTTCAAGGATATGGCTGATTATTTCATTGAAAATGGTTTTAATTACTTTGATACAGCTCATGGATACATTGATGGTAAGTCGGAGAAGGCTATCAAAGTTGTAGTTTCAGACAGATATTCAAGGGATAAGTTCCTTCTTACAGATAAGCTCACAGAGCCATATTTTAAAACGGAAGAGGATATCAGACCGTTTTTCCAGAGTCAGCTCGATGCATGTGGCGTTGAGTATTTCGACTTTTATCTTATGCATGCTCAGAATGCAGGAAACTTCGAGCATTTTAAAAAGTGCAGAGCATATGAGACAGCATTTGACTTAAAGAAAGAGGGTAAAATCAGACATGTCGGACTTTCCTTCCATGACAGCCCGGAGGTTCTTGATAAAATCCTGACCACATATCCTGAGGTTGAGATTGTACAGATCCAGTTCAATTACATGGACTACGAGGATCCGGGAGTTCAGAGCCGCAGATGCCTTGAGGTATGTAGAAAGCATGGAAAGCCGGTTATCGTAATGGAGCCTGTAAAGGGCGGTAATCTTGTAAATATCCCTGAGGCTGCTCAGAAGGTATTTGAAGATCTTGGTGATGGATTATCAAACGCAAGCTATGCGATCAGATTTGCTGCAAGTCAGGAGGGAATCAGAATCGTCCTTTCCGGTATGAGTGACTTTGCCCAGATGAAGGACAATGTATCCTTTATGAAGGATTTCAAGCCTCTTGATGAGCGTGAGCAGGCAGCAATCACTAAGGTGACAGAGATTTTCATGGGGATTGATACTATACCCTGCACCTCATGCCATTACTGTGTTGAGCAGAATCATTGTCCAATGAATATAGATATTCCCGGTATTTTCTCATGCTTTAACAAAGTAAAAATGTACAATGACATGGGACAGAAGGGATTTTATAATAATGTGCTCACTTCAGGGGACAAGGGCAAGGCAAGCGCATGTATAGAGTGCGGAGGCTGCGAAGAAGCATGCCCTCAGCATTTGGAGATAAGAGCTCTTCTGAAGGAAGCAGCAGAGGTGCTTGAAAGCTAAGTGTGAATCAGAGATTTGCAATGAAAAATTTTGTAAAGGAGCTTTTATATGTCATTAGATACAAGGATTAAACTAAATAATGGCACAGCAATTCCATGCGTTGGTTTTGGAACCTACAAGATCAAGGACGGAAATGAGGCCTATGCTTCCACAAAGGCAGCACTGGAGAATGGATACGTGCATGTAGATACAGCTGCTTTTTATGAAAATGAGAAGTATGTCGGTAATGCTGTTAAGGACTTTCTTTCTGTATCAGATTTAAAAAGAGAGGATCTTTTTATAACAAGTAAGGTATGGAAAACAGAGGCAGGCTATGAGAAAACATTGAAGGCCTTTGAGCGCACGATGGATGAGATAGGACTTGATTACCTTGATCTTTATCTTATACATTGGCCGTCTTCCTATGCCTTCGATGATGATTGGGAAAACACCAATCGTTCAACCTGGAAGGCTATGATGGAGATTTATAAAAGCGGAAGAGTTAAGGCGATAGGTGTGTCTAACTTTTTGACTCATCATCTTAACGCTCTCATGGAGTCTGAGGTGATACCCGCAGTGGATCAGATTGAGATAAATCCCGGTTTCATGCAGGAAGAAACTGTGAAATTCTGCCAGTCTAATGGAATCTTAGTAGAGGCCTGGAGTCCTCTCGGAAGGGGGAAATCCCTTGCACATCCTGTTTTGGAGGAGCTTGCTGCAAAGTATGGAAAGACAGTTGCGCAGATTATTTTGAGGTGGGATATTCAGCATGATATTGTGCCGCTTCCCAAATCAGTACATGAGGAGAGAATAATAGAAAATGCTGATGTCTTCGACTTTGAGATATCTGATGAGGATATGAATAAGATTGACGACATGGAACCCTATGGAAATTCCGGCCATTCTCCGGATGAGTGATTTTTAAATATGGCATTCTTTAAGATTTCTTAGTAAACAAAAAGCAACCTTTAGCTCATTTGAAGCTTAGGTTGCTTTTTTTAATTAACATGCTACTTTTTGCGGCCGCGCTTGGCGCGATGATTTATCCTATTGTCTGGATTCAAGAACCTCTACAACTGCATTAAACGCCGGCTTTGGCTGGTAGTTTTCATCAAAGAGTCTTGAGTTTGTGGTGTCACCTTCGCGGTAGTGATCAACAAGTCCGAAAACTGTCACATTTGTGATGTTGGCAGGACCGCCGCCCTGTGTATCCATGTCACAGAGGAGATTAAATATCTCTGAGTATTTATCAGCCTGCTTTTTGAACATTACCTCATTTTCCTTATCAACACCGACAGAAAGCTCTGTGATCTGAATTTCAAGACCAAGCTCTGAGAATCTCTTAATGGCATTCTCAATGTCTGACATGGGCGGATAATCTATTCCCCAGTAGCCCTGCATACCGATTCCGTCTATGAGACCTTTTTCCTTGAGAGATTCGCAAAGTGTGTAGATGCCATCGGTTTTTGGTGCCTGATAGGTGTTGTAGTCGTTGTAGAAGAGCTTAACATCACTGTCTGCATATTTTCTTGCGTAGGTGAAAGCCATCTCCACGTAGTCCTGACCTATTGTCTCATACCAGGGATTGGGATCCTGCATCAGCTTTGTACGGCACTGGAAGGGGCTTTCGGGATCTGCGCTCTCTGGATCTACAGCTTCATTTACAACGTCCCAGCAATAGATAACCCCGGGATACTCCTCCTGAACATGGGTGAGGAGTTGTCTGATGTAGCTCTCCATTCTCATGAGCATTGTATCCTTATCTACATATTCACCATCCTCAGTGTAGCCCTCTCTGAAAAACCACTCCGGAGCCTGTGTGTGCCATACGAGAGTGTGGCCGCGCATTTTCATGCCGTTCTCCTGGCACCACTTAAGTGTGGGATCGATTGACGCGAAGTTTAGAGCAGGCTCTTCGTTACCATTTTTCAGATTGCCTTGAGAGCCCCATTGATCAAGGATATAGCAGCTCTTCATTAGATTGGTCATTGTGCAGCTGTTGAACTGCTGCTTGGAAAGCTCCATGTATTCCGGAATATTGAGAGTCTGATTATCAAGGGTACTTCCGTTGATTCCGACTCCGAAGGTGAAGTAGTCAGCGCTAAGATCCTTTAAAACTGCTGTGATCTCTGCAGATTCTTCAGATTCTGTATCTGCTTCAGCTTCTTCGGCAGCCTCTTCTGATTCTGCGTCTGTTTCATTTCCTTCTGCATTATCTTTGTCAGTTTCATCTGCTTTTTCAGAAGTGTCATCTTCGTTGGCGCTATCATTCGATGCATCTTCAGATGTATTTTCTTCGGATTCTGTGCTCACAAGTGAGTCAGCACCTGTAACAGTTCCGTTTGTCCCGGCATTGCCTTTTCCACAACCTGCGATAATTGACAATACTAATAAACTACAAATGATTCCCGTTTTTCTCATACCTTCTCCTTTTGCATGCTTTTTATTATGTAATACGCATGCCTTATAGTAATGGAATAATCATAGTAGATTGGAGATTTTGCGGCTAACCAGTAATTGTCGACTTTAAGAGCTATATTGCTAAATGCGATGAAAATAATTCCTTTTTTGAGTATAATAAATAATATAAAGCTATGCGGATATGGAGGGGGAACATGGCTAATGGAATTTTTAGAGATAAGAGTATGGATAATATCTCTTCTCCCGAACAGCTAAATGATTATCTGAAGGTAACAAAGCCATCTGTATGGGTAGTGTTATTTGCAATTATTTTACTGCTTATAGGATTGTTCATATGGAGTTCTTTTGCTTATATCACAAGCTCCGTGGAGGGGGTTGCGGATGTAAAAGAAGGCAAAATGACTGTGCATTTTACGGATGATGATTTTTCTGAAAACCTTAAGGAGGGAATGGAAATCGTCATTGGTGATACAAAGATTCCGATAACAAGTATCGGACGTGATGACGATGGCCATGTATTTGCTGTTGCTGACACCAAACTCGATGATGGCAGCTATCATGCATTTGTGCATTATAAAAAGACACAGGTATTGCGCCTGTTGTTTGACGAATAAAGATAACTGTTTTTACAGCTTTTTTATGCAATGAGAGAGAAATGCTTTACCTGTTGCGGATAGGGAAATCCCCGGATTCGTAGCGGCGTAGAGCATTCTTTTTTGTGGCAGATTCTTGGTCTTTAGCTGAACAAGGCTTCCGTTTTTCAGTTCCTCTTTAACATAGACTTCGGGTAGAATTCCAACTCCAAGACCATCCTTAACAAGCGGAAGAACAAGACTCATGTTATTCACGGTAAAATCCGGGATGAGCATGGCGTTATCCTGCCAGAACCATTTATTCAAAACGTCACGAACTGCATTCTCTTCGGAAACTGTGATAAGTGGATACTGCAGCAACTCGGAAGGACTGTATTCGGGCTTAGTATTCATACCAAAATCAGAGGAAACTACAGGGATGTCTGCGACCTCATCTATCAGCTCAAGATTGAAATTAAAAGCCTGCGGAATAGGAGAAATCAGAAATGCTATCTCAATTGTCCCTTCATTTAAAAGAGAACAAAGCTCTGACGTGGTTGCACCCTTAAAGGTAACTCTTATAGAAGGATTATCCTTTTTAAAGGACTTAAGCCACGGGCCAAGAAAATACCTTATGGTAGTCTCGGTGGCGCCGATCTGAAGCTCTCCGGTCCTAAGAGAAGAGAGCTGCGACACCTGGTTTTCTCCAACTTCAAATTCTTCGATTGCTCTTCTCACATGCAGAAAAAGTCTTTCACCTTCAGCAGTGAGCTTTAGATCCTTCCCGGACCTGTCAAACAAAGGACATCCTATCTCAGCTTCAAGCTTCTTAATGCTCTGACTGACCGCTGACTGACTCACGCAAAGCTTCTCAGAAGCCTTCGTAAAATTATGAAGATTCGCCACCCAGTAAAAATTCCTGTAATACTCCAAATTTGAAATCATGACCAATTCCCTCCCGAGAAAACTCTGTATGTCTAACACGAATCCAAATCACAAACATATAACCTGATAAACCTGAAAAGCTTGTGATTTCAGCATCGCATCATGTAACACCTATGAAGCAAATCAAAATACATTAGTATAACTTATTAGAATATAAAAACTATTAATTTGAATTATACACACCGAAACATCATAATTCAATTATAAGATTTAAATCTTCAAAAGGGATTTCTTCGGAAATTGATATATAAACATTGAAGTTATGAGAAATGTAAGGCTCCGAGCCCAATTATGTATATAACCGTATTAGGCGCGGAGCCGACATTACTCAAAGAGGTAAGAAATATGGAAGTTAACACAGCGCAGAACCAGGCGCTTTATGGGATTAGAGTACTGGACCTTACAAGAGTTGTGGCTGGCCCTTATGGCGGCTCAATACTTGGAGATTTTGGAGCAGATGTAATAAAAATAGAAGTGCCCGGCCGTGGCGATGACGCCAGAGGCTATGGACCCTACAGGAATGGCGAAAGCGTATACTACGCTAATTTGAACCACAATAAAAGAGGCATCACCTTAAACCTTAAATCAGAAGAGGGAAAAGAGATATTTAAAAAACTCGTAGCCAAAGCTGACGTAGTAATTGAAAACTACAGACCAGGCGTTATGGACAAGCTTGGACTCGGCTATGATGTTTTAAAGGAAATCAATCCCGGACTTATCTACGGAGCTGTTTCAGGATTCGGCTCCTATGGTCCATATTCTCAGAGACCCGGTTATGACATCATCTCTCAGGCAATGGGAGGACTTATGAGCGTAACAGGAGCTGAGGGCGGAGATCCCACAAGATCAGGAAATGCCATGGGAGATATGCTTGGCGGAATGAACCTTGTTATGGGTGTTCTCCTTGCACTTGTTGCAAGACAGCGAACAGGAAAAGGACAGAGAGTAGATGTTTCTCTCGTCGATTCAGTTGTGGCAAGTCTGGAAAATGCATACATCAGATATTTTGAATCAGGTCAGCTCCCCGTGAGAATGGGAAATGCATACGCATCCATCGCACCTTACGATTCATATCAGGCTAAGGACGGCAAGGTCATAATCGCCTGCGGTAATCAGAAGCTCTATGAAAAGCTCTGCCGCGAAGTTCTTGATATGGAATGGATGATAACCGATGAGAGATTTTTGACTGTTCCTCTCAGAGTTAAAAACAACAAGGAACAGAAGAAATATATAGAAGAATGGACCACAAAACATACAGTGGCTGAGGTAGTCGATATAATCCTCGGAAAGGGAATCCCTGCAGGTCCCATCAATAATGTTAAGCAGATAGTTGAGGATGAGCACATAAGGGATGCAAGAGAAATGTTCGTTGATGTTGACCATCCTGTTATCGGAAAGATGACTGTGAACGGCAATCCCATAAAGCTCATGGACATGATGCCCAGAGTAAACAGACCGGGCCCGACACTTGGACAGCACAACGAAGAGATATACAAGAATGTCCTTGGTATCGACGATGATACATACAATGAGCTTATCGGGAAGCAGGTTATTTAGTTTTTCGTATCATTATGGCTTCCTCTTTGGGGAAGCTGTTGACAAAGTCGACTGATGAGGGCAATAGCAGGATTATTACAGAAGGAGAACAGATATGAGCAAGAAAATAGCAATCGGTGGAGGCCAGGGCTTCTGGGGAGATTCACCGGACGCTGCAATACATATGATAGAAAATGCAGACATTCAGTACATGGGACTGGATTATCTGGCAGAGCTTACACTTTCCATAATGGCAAGACAGAAGATCAAGGATCCTTCAAAGGGTTTTGCACCTGATTTTGTGACAAGAATCCTTAAGAATGCAGGAAGAACAGCCTATGAAAAGAACATCAGGATGATCACCGATGCAGGTGGAATGAATGTTGACGGCTGTGTTGATGCAATAAAGAACTGGGCTAAGGAAGAAGGACTTGAAGGCTATAAAATCGGCTATGTAACAGGTGATGATATTAAGGACAAGATTCCTGAGCTTATCAAAAATGGTTGGGATTTCCCTTCAATGGATACAGTAGGAAGCAATGACAATTCTGTCACCTTCAAGGATATACAGGATAAAATCTACAATTGTAACGCTTATATAGGTCACGAGGCTATAAGAGACACAATAGCAAACGGTGCAGACGTAGTAGTTACAGGTAGAGCAGCAGATTCCGCTCTTTTCCTTGCACCTTTGGCTCATGAGTTTGGCTGGAAAAATGATGACTGGGATAACCTCGCTAAGGGTATAATGGCCGGTCACCTTCTTGAGTGCGGCGGTCAGGGTGCCGGTGGTAACTTCATGTATGACTGGAGAGGCGTTCCGGATATGGAACATCTTGGCTTCCCTATTGCAGAGCTCACGGAGAACACCTTTGAAATCACAAAGGCTCCGAACTGCGGTGGTCTTATTTCAGAGCAGAGTGTAAAGGAGCAGTTTTTATACGAAGTGCTTGATCCTGCTAATTATCTGACTCCTGATGTTAATGTCGATATCAGTAAAGCAACAGTGTCACAAGTTGGTGACAATCGTGTCAGAATAGGCGAAATCAGAGGAAAAGAGAAGCCCGACACCATAAAGCTTTGCGTTGGCTATCACAAGGGCTGGAAGACAGTTTCAATGCTTTCCTTTGCGTGGCCGGATGCTTATGAAAAGGCTAAGTACTGCTCTGAGATCATCATGAAGAAGATGAAGGAGCGCGGAATGAAGGCAGATGATGTACATATCAGCTTCATCGGACTTGATTCCCTTCACCTTGGAGTTGCTGACAAGAGCCCTGAGACAATCGCTAGGCTCAACGAGTGTGTAATGAGAATTGCTGTTTTCTCAGAGGACAAAAACGAGTGCGCAAAAATCATTCCTGAAATCAGTCCTTTGCAGCTAAACGGCCCTCAGGGAGCATCTTTCTTCGGAGGAAGAGCTCATGTGCAGGAAGTAATGGCACTTTATCCGACAGTAGTTCCGAGAGATGTTCTTGATGTCAGAAGTCACATTATTACCGTATAAAAAAGAACACCGCGACGGTTGCGGTTTTGAGTGAGGAAATTCGAAAGGAGCATAAAATGCCACGCATTTATTTATATGATATTGCACACGGACGAAGCGGAGATAAGGGAGATACCAGTAATGTCTGCGTGTTTGCAAGAAAACGCGAGTACTATGAGATAATCAAAAGAGAAGTAACGCCGGAGAATCTTAAAGAGTACTTCGGCGATATGGTTAAGGGTGATATAATTCGATATGAAGTTGAATCACTTGGCGGAATGAACTTTGTTATGCATCATGCACTTGGAGGCGGAGCTACAATGAGCCTGCGCCTTGATTCCCTTGGAAAATCAATGGGATCTGCAGTTATGAGAATGAAGGTGCATGTATCTGACGAAGAGCTTCAGAGCCTTCTTGATAGCGGAGTAAAGCTAATGCCTTTCGAGCAGACTGCAGACTAAGAATTATTTTTTATAAGCAGACTGCTGAATGAAATATTTATCATTTGAACAGATTTTGAAATGGAATTATGCTATATGATTGTATTAAATAGGAAAAAGTCTGAAAAACGAGAGGAATTGGTGGATATAGAATGATATCTGACCTTTATAAATACTTAAAATACAGACCGATTCTAAGAAATTGGATAATTACAGGGCTGGTTACTGTTCTAGTGACCGGTCTTGTTATGATTCTCACGGCTGTTTTCATGGTTAACCAGCTCTACAGCAAGGAAGAAGAGCTTCATGAGAAGATAGTTGGGGAAAATACCGCAATTTTCAAGGGTATATGTGATGAGGTAGTGACCGGAGCCCAGACATTTCTTGGGGATAGTGAGGTTAAGGTCGCAATGCGCCGCGGGGATGAGACTGTCGATGATCGTATGAGAATTTCTGCGATTAAAGAGCTCATAGCTGAGTACTGTGCGGTTCATTCACCCTTTGGAAACGTGTACCTGTTTTTTCCAAAAAAGGGAGCCGTTCTTACTAATTCAGAATATCTGAACACCGGTGAGGACACACCCTTTGTAGTCGGTCTCAATATGAAGGCTGATTATAGCAGCAATCTATTTTCAGCCCCTACCTACAGTAAATTCAAAATTTCCGGACCTGAAAATGACAGGCAACTTTACTACTCGATGTCAACTTCTTACACAGGTGACTTTGAGGATCAGGATGCGGTTCTTCTTATCACAATCCAGAAGAGCCTTCTTAATGATACAATGAGTGATGACTGTAACTTTATACTGGTTTCAGATGACGGTTCTTATGTGCAGCTTGATTCAGACAAGCTAAATGATGATTCAATCAGAAAATACATAGAAGTTGATGGTCAGAAAAAAATAGGCAATAAGATGGTTTATTCATCTGAGATAAAAGGCTATGGCCTTCGCCTCATAGCAGCACTTGATTTTGGCACTATCAGCGGAGCAGTCAGACCTTTTATTTTCGGTGTGATCTTGTATTGCCTTGTAGTGCTGCTTCTTAGTAGTTACTCTGTTGTCAGATTTTCCAGGAAAAATTACATGCCCATTGAAAACATTCTAAAGTTTATGGATGAGCACAAGGTTCTTGAGACAGTAGGTGACACAGAAACAAGCATAAATAATGAATTTAAGCAGATTGAAAACGGTATCAACAAGGCTATTACCAATATGTCTCTCTCTCGTGAGGAGATTTTGAAGCACAGCAGGAACAATGAGACCAGGCTGGTCAGCCTTCTGAATTATGGAAAAGAGCCATATGAAGAGGAAAATGTTGATACTTCGGAATACATTGTTGTTTCTTATGATATAGACAATCCCACAGGTGAGCCTTTTAAGCAGATAGAGAGAGACCAGCTTTGGTTTATCATTTACAACGTCTCAACTGAGCTTCTTTCCGAGGAGAAAGTACTTGCGACAGGAGGCCTTGCCCATTGGTTCTACAATATTGTTCGCATGAACTCCGAAGATGGAATTACTATTGAGGAGCTTATAACCAAGATAAATACTGTCTGCAGCTTTATCCGGGAGAAATTCGACATTGCACTTGTTGCCAATATTTCCAATATTCACAGAGGAAAAGGGGAGATTCCTACCGCAAACCGTGAATCCATGCTGGTCAGAGAGTACAGAATCTATGTCGGGGCACTTGAAAATGTGGCATTTTACTCGGAACTCACTCTTGATGATGAGGGAAGGAAGACACTTACAGCCTGGAACCAGATGGAGCAGGTACAGAACATGTACCGACTTAACAGAGGGAATGATGCTTCTAACATGCTGACAGAGATCATGGCAGAAGCTACGAAGGAGAGTACAGAAGCACAGCCCGCAGAGAAGACAACTGCGGATACCGGTGGTAAGAGCGCAGCCCTTGTGGAAAAGGCAAGAAAAATGGTCGACGAGCAGTATGCTGATAAGGATCTCAATGTTAACAGCATTGCTGATGAGCTTAACGTCAATAATTCCTACCTTTCCAGGACCTTCAAGCAGATATATGGCACTGGAATGCTGGAATATATCAACTCAGTCCGCCTTGAAAACGCTGAAAAGCTCATGGAAAGCGGTTGCACGGTTAAGGATGCCGCAGATAAAGTCGGTTTCTCCACACCCCGCCCGCTGATCCGCTGCTTCCGTGACAAATACGGCACCACCCCCGGCGAGTACTACAAGGGAAAATAACTCAGCCCTGCAAATGTTGGTAATAATTCGTCCCGGCAATTCAAAAGCCTTACAGATATATACGTTTCATTTAGCCTCTGATTGCTTACGCAAAATCGGCTAAATGAAAGCATATATCTGTAGGCTTTTTGTTTTGATGGGACTTTTTTGTAAGAACCAAAGCCTCTGCGCCGGGATTTTTTGTATAAGAGCTTAAGCCTCTTGGCTGGGACTTTTTTGTATAAGAGCTTAAGCCTCTTGGCTGGGACTTTTTTGACTAAACTATAGGGTGTCTGATTTTCCGAAGGTGCATGATTTTTGCTGTGAAATGAAGGAAAAGTGTTAGTTCATTGCTGAGAAAAGCTGAGAAAATCCGGCTGAGCAGTGAAATGAGTAAAAATGAGCTGTTTCACTGCTGGAGAACATATTCTGAGCAGTGAAATAAGTGAAAAGAGCTGTTTCACTGCTTGAAAGTCAATACCGAGCAGTGAAATACGCAAAAAGAGCAGTATCACTGCTTGAAAACCAATACCGAGCAGTGAAAAAGAGTAAAAACGTTGTTTCACTGCTGGAAAACTAATTTTGAGCAGTGAAATAAGTGAAAAGAGCAGTTTCACTGCTGGAAAGCCAATACCGAGCAGTGAAAAAAGAAAAAAAGAGCTGTTTCACTGCTGAAAAACTAATTTTGAGCAGTGAAATAAGTGAAAAGAGCTGTTTCACTGCCTGAAAAACTAATTCTGAGCAGTGAAATAAGAAAAACTATTTACTTCACTGCCTGAAGTAGTGTGAAAGAGAAAACTGTGGAAATCATGGGGTGATAAGAGATGTAGATAAGCACGTAATCTATGAAAAGCAAAAAAATGACTTATTCATAGATAAAATGGAGCTTCTGCATCTATGAAAACATAAAAAAATGTCCAAATCATAGAACATATTTGACAGGACATCTATGAAAAGTAAAAAAATTTGCATTTCATAGATGCATGGTACGATTTTGGTCTATGAAAAAGGATAAAATGTCAATATCATAGATTCGACCAGGAATTACATCTATGAAACAACAAGTAGTTGTCAATATCATAGATTCGACCAGGAATTACATCTATGAAACAACAAGTAGTTGTCAATATCATAGATTCGACCAGGAATTACATCTATGAAACAACAAGTAGTTGTCAATATCATAGATTCGACCAGGAATTATATCTATGAAATAAGCATTATCAGACAATTTCATAGAGTGACTAGAAAATACATCTATGAAACAAGCATCAGATGATGATTTCATAGATTGAACTGAGTTATTTATCTCAAACTGGATCGAATAACCTTGTCACAAATACTACCTCCCTTGTTCTATCCCCAGTACCAAAATCTCATTTCACTAAGACAAATTAAACAGCGTTATTCTCTTGTTTTCTCACAACCTATACCCAATTTTTTCAAAAGGTACGATTTTTGACATATACGCAAAAATGGTACCTTTACGTAAAAAAGCGGTTCTTTTTCGTAACCTTTTTAACCCCTATACTCATCTGCATAAGGTATTTCAAAAACGCATTTATGTGTGGGGCATCAATGAGCAACACAATTAGATGAAACACATTTTTGCGTTTGGGTATTTAACATATGGAGGTCAAAAGTCCTGCTTCGGGTTCGGCAATGTATTATGTATATCACCGATGCAGAATTTGAAGCAGGATCTTTTGACAGTTCCATATAAAAAAGGGAGAAAGAAATGGAACTGGTTATGGAAGAAAAACTGAAAAAGCAAAAAACAAAGAAACAAAAAGTTGAGATTCCTACATCAGGGTATGTGGAGCACGCAGGATTCAGAGGATTTTTGCACAATCTCAAGATCGACGTAATGAGAAACAAAGTCATCTATATAATGTGCATTCCAATCGTTGCGTGGTACATCATTTTCCACTATATACCTATGGCCGGAATCGTAATGGCGTTCCAAAAGTATACGCCGGCGCTTGGAATAAGCGGAAGCCCTTGGGTGGGACTAGGAAACTTCACAAGATTCTTTACGGGACCTTACTTCTTAAGACTACTTAGAAACACCACAATGATCGGTGTACTCGATGTAATCTTCGGATTCCCGGCACCGATAATCTTTGCTCTTCTATTAAATGAAGTTAAGACAGTTTTCTATAAGAAAACAATTCAGACAGTATCATATATGCCTTACTTCATTTCAATGGTTGTTGTCTGCGGTCTTATCGTTGACTTCACACAGAGCGGCGGACTTATCGCAAACCTTGTAGCAACTATTACAGGCACTGACGTACAGAACCTCCTTGCTAATCCCAGAAACTACTGGGCAATACACATCATTTCAAACATCTGGCAGAGCATGGGTTACGGATCAATCATCTACATTGCAGCACTTGCCGGAGTTGACCAGGAGCTTTACGAGGCAGCAGTTATCGACGGAGCAAGCAGATGGGCAAGATGCATTCACATCACATTCCCGTCAATCCTTCCTACAATCATGATCATGCTGATCATGCGTATGGGATCACTCTTACAGGTCGGAGCAGATAAGATACTTCTTCTCTATTCCCCTGCAACATATGAGACAGCGGATGTTATCAGTACTTACATTTACAGATGCGGTCTTCAGCAGTATGATTACGGATTTTCAACAGCAGTTGGTCTGTTCAATTCAATAATCGGAACAGCATTTTTACTTATAACAAATGCAATTTCTAAGAAATATACAGAATCAAGCTTGTTCTGATGGAAGGGGATAAAAATGGTAGTAAAGAAAACAATCGGAGATTACATCTTCGACACACTGAATTACATATTATTAGGATTCATCGCATTTATCTGCGTTGTTCCGATCATTCATGTATGTCTGGCATCAATATCTGAGCCGGCACTGGTTGACAAGGCGAGCAGCTTTATACTTCATCCCCTTGGAAAACCTTCACTCAATGCTTACAGAATCATAATGAGATACAAAAACATCTGGATCGGATACAGAAACACTTTGATCTACGTTGTGGCACAGTGCCTTATCACAAGTGTACTTACAGTAATCGCCGGATACATCACATCAAGAAAAAGATTCAGATACAGAAACGCACTTATGATGTTCCTTGCATTCACAATGCTTTTCAACGGTGGAATGATCCCCACATACATGGTTGTGAATAAACTCGGACTTCTTAATACAAGAGCAGCACTTCTTATTCCTCAGGCAATGGGTGTTTTCTACATTATCATCATGAGAACAGCCATCCAGGCTATTCCGGATTCACTTGAGGAATCAGCAAGAATCGACGGAGCAGGCGAGCTTACAATCATGTTCCAGATCATTCTTCCTCTGTGTAAGGCAACCTTCGCGGTAATCATCCTTTTCATCGCAGTAGGAAAGTGGAACGAGTGGTTCTCAGCACTTCTTTACCTGCCCACAGCAAGAGATTTGTATCCTTTGCAGATGTTCATGAGAGAGATACTTATCTCGGCAACAAACTCAACGCAGTCGGTTACTGCTAATGCAGGCGACCTTATGGATAACGCACAGATGTACAAGACACTGGTTAAGTACGGATCAATCGTAGTATCAACACTTCCGATTCTTATGATCTATCCTTTCTGCCAGAAGTACTTCGTAACAGGCGTAATGGTTGGCTCGGTAAAAGGCTGACATTGTAAATTACCCCAAATGGGGAAAATATATAGATATCGAAAGGAAGGTATTTTTTATGAAAAAGAGATTGGTAGCAGCAATGCTTGCAGCACTGATGGTAGTAGGTACTGTTGCAGGATGCGGAAAGAGTGCCGGATCAGGCGCTACAACAGCAGGGGGAAGCGACAGCACAGTAACATCTGATGGTGGCGAATGGACATGGCCCCTTGCAGAGAAGAAAGAGCTTAACATCTGGATCGTTTGGAGTAACGACTATGTAGAGAACCCCAACGACCTTAAGGCTATTCAGAAGATCGAAGAAGAGACAAACGTACATGTAAACTGGCAGGTAGTTGACGCAAGCTCAGCTCAGGAGCAGTTCGGACTTATGCTTGCATCAGGTGAGTATCCGGATATCATCAGAGATGTCGGAACATACTATCCCGGTGGAACAGAGAAGGGTGTTCAGGACGGTGTTCTTGCAGACCTTACAGACGTAGTAGATAAGTATATGCCTAACTATCAGGCACTTAGAAAGAGCAATCCTTCACTTGAAAAGGATACAATGACTGATGAAGGCAAGATTGTTGGTGCTCGTACAATTACATCTTACTTCGGTGATGTAACAGGTGAGAGAGTTTGGGCTGGTATGGCGCTTAGAAAAGACTGGCTTGATGACCTCGGACTTGATGTTCCCCGCACAATTGATCAGTGGGAGACAGTTCTTACAGCATTCAAGGAGAACTATCCTGATTGTGAAGCACCTCTTATGATCGGTACAAACGGTGCTGACTTATTCAGCCACTTCCTCTCAGCTTATGGATGCCTTGCAGACTTCTACAAGGATGGCGATAAGGTTAAGTATGCTCCCCTTGAGCCCGGCTACAAAGAATGGCTTACACTTTTCCATGACTGGTATGAAAAGGGTCTCATCGATCCCAACTTCATGTCAAACGCTGCTGATATGATCAGCCCTGCTGATTACATCGGAACAGGTAAGGCCGGCGCAGGTTGCGAAATCTGGGGTCTTACAGATGAAGTATTAAAGACACAGGGTTACACAACAGACGAGGATTTCTCACTTGTAGCTACATCTTCACCTGTACTTAAGGAAGGAGATACACCTCAGATCGGTTTTGCAACAAGTGAACTCGTTAAAGAAGAAGTTGGTATTGCAAAGACAACAAAGGATCTTGAGCTTGCATGCAGATACCTTGACTACTGGTACACAAAGGAAGCTATGATGCTTGACTCACTTGGTATCGAGGGTGAGTCCTACACAGTTGATGACAACGGCACATATCACCTCTCAGATAAGATACTTGATATGGTTGCAAACGGAGAGGTTAACACACCTGCAGAAGCTGTTTACACATATTCACTTGGTACATCAGACTTCGGTCTTTACAACTGGGGTATGTTTGACCCGATCTACGAGGGCAACGCAGCTGTAAACGCTTACGACGAGTTCAACAAGGATAAGTTTGATCTCCTTCTTCCTTCCTGCATGACAATGACAGATGAAGAGAACTCTGAGTTCGTAGCACTTTACACAGATATTGAGACACTTACACACGAGAACACAGTTAAGTTCATCACAGGTGAGCAGTCACTTGATGACTACGATGCTTTCGCTGAGCAGCTTCGTACATACAACATCGATCGCTGCATCGAGCTTAAGCAGGCAGCTTTAGACAGATACAACGCTAGATAAAAATTATCGCCTTCCAGATAATGAGAGAAGGTAACAGAGTATTTAAATTCAAGCCTTCCCCCAGATTGGAGAAGATGTCAGAATAGTAATAATATTCTGCCTTCTCCCTTTGGGAGAAGGTGTCAGCGTAGCTGACGGATGAGGGTCAAGAAAAATAACTAAGGAGAGTAAAGATTTACATGAAAAAATTTATTTATGACGAATCAACAGAAACAAGCACAAAACAGGGAAAAGTGAGGGGTTACTTTTTTGATGGCACATATGTATTCAAGGGAATTCCGTATGCAGAAGCTGAGCGTTTCTGCGCTCCTAAGCCGGTAGAGTCCTGGGAGGGTGTAAGAGAAGCAACATCCTACGGAAGAGTTTGCCCTCTTATGCATCAGGACAACCCGAGGGGAGAGCTTATGGTTCCCCACGCATACTGGCCTCAGCATGAGGATTGCCAGAACCTTAACGTTTGGACAAAGAGCCTTTGCAGCAAGAAAAAGATGCCAGTAATGGTATGGCTCCATGGCGGCGGATTCTTCGCAGGAAGCTCAATCGAGCAGCTCTGCTATGATGGCGCTTCAATGGCAAGAGAGGGTGATGTGGTAGTAGTAACTGTAAACCACAGACTTAATATCCTCGGCTACCTTGATCTTTCCGATTTTGGTGAAAAATACAAGAATTCAGGAAATGCCGGTAACGCAGATCTTGTTGCTGCTCTCCAGTGGGTACACGACAACATCGAGAACTTCGGTGGAGACCCGGATAACGTAACAATCTTTGGCCAGTCCGGTGGCGGTATGAAGGTTTCATCTCTTATGCAGACACCTTCAGCTGACGGCCTTTTCCACAAGGGTATCATCATGAGTGGTGTTCTTGATAAGAGCTTCATGGCACAGGGCGAAGGTGGCGGAAGACCGCTTGTTACAGCTATGCTTAAGGAACTCGGATTAACAGAGGACGAAGTTGACAAGCTCCAGACTCTTCCCTATGAGAGACTTGTAGAAGCATATGAGAAGGTAGTTCCTGAAATCGCAGCTAAGGGCGGTTACAGAGGCTGCTCACCTATGATCAATGACTTCTATCTCGGCGAGCCTCAGTTCGAGGGCTTCACAGAGAATTCCAAGAAGATTCCGCTTGTAATCGGAACAGTATTCGGTGAATTTGCATTCATGCCTCTTGCCTTCAACAAGGATAAGATGACTGAAGAAGAGATGTATGAAGAGGTTAAGAAGAGCTTCGGTGAGCACACCGACGAGATAGTAGCAGAGTTCAAGAAAGCTTATCCCGGAAAGAAGATCGTTGACCTTATTTCCTATGATTCAATTTTCAGAACACCTACACTGGCTCTTATCAAGGAAGCAGCTAAGAGAACAGAGGCACCTACATATTCATATCTGTTTGCCTTAGAGTTCCCTATCCAGAACAACAAGCCTGCATGGCACTGCTCTGATATCGCTTTCGTATTTAACAACATTGATCTTGTTCCTTCAGCTAACGTACCGGGAGTTTCCGACAAGCTTCAGGAGCAGATATTCCGCTCAGTAATGGCGTTCGCTCACACAGGAGATCCTAACCATGCGGAGATTCCTCACTGGGATGCTTCCAAGGAAGACGACGAAGCAACCATGATCTTCGACAGAACCTGCGACGTAAGACATAACTTTGACCACAAGCTCCTTGAGCTTCACAAGAAGTATGCACCGCCGTTCGGACCCGTTGAGAACGCTCAGCACTAATGATGCTTAATACTGATGCGCCCGGTTCATTATCTGTGCGCGTAAATAGTACTCGGCATACTACATCAATGGCCGCGGCGCTCAGTATTTGGTATATACAAATTAATGAAATGATCGATAATGCCTACAGTCTTTAATCTGTGGGCATTATTGATTTTATGTATTTGTCAAAAAATGAGAACTGAAAATCGTATCTGTAAGTAGGACTGAACTTGCAAGATGGGGTAAAATATATTTAATATTGCTTTTCTAAAGGGAGATGTTATGAAAAAATCATCAGTAAAGGATATGACGGAAGGCTCGATCATCGGGCAGATTATAATGTTCTCGCTCCCGCTTATGCTGGGAAATATTTTTCAGATGCTATACAACACTGTAGATTCCATAGTTGTAGGCAATTTTGTCGGAAAAGAGGCGCTTGCTGCCGTTGGCTCCACCACCATGATAATAAACATGCTGGTTTTCTTCTTCAACGGTTTTTCAATCGGAGCCGGAGTTTTGATTTCTCGATATTTCGGAGGAAAAGATCTTAAGGGACTTCACAGGGCTGTGGAAACAACCCTGGCGACTACCTTTATTTTCTGTGTCCTTTTTACAATAATAGGCATTGCCGGTGTTAAGCCAATGCTTCAGTTCATGGCAACACCTGCGGATGTTTTCGATGATGCGACAGTTTATCTTCGCATTTATTTCATGGGCTTTTCCGGACTTCTTATCTATAACATGGGAAGCGGAATCTTAAGAGCTGTGGGAGATACCAGACGACCTCTCATGTTCCTTATCATGACAAGTATTGTGAATACCATACTTGACCTTGTTTTTGTAATCGGATTTAAGCTTGGAATTGCCGGAGTTGCTTTTGCAACAATCATTTCTCAGATGATCTCAGCAATTTTGATTTTATTCCTTTTGACAACTACCCAGGATATCTACAAATTTACCTGGAGTGATATCGGAATTGATCCGGGGATTCTGAAAATGATTTTTGCAGTAGGCCTTCCCGCAGGAGTGCAGTCAGTCATCACAGCTTTTTCAAATGTATTCGTGCAGTCATACATAAATCACTTTGGATCAAGCTGCATGGCCGGATGGAGCTGTTACAACAAGCTTGATGCGTTTATACTGCTTCCCATGTCGAGCATGGCGATGGCGGCCACAACCTTTGTCAGTCAGAATATCGGTGCAGGCAAGGTGAAACGCGCCGAGGACGGAACAAGGATCACTGTAATAGCTGCCACCTGCATCACATTTATAATCGCAGTATTTCTTTACATATTCTCATCACCCGCAATCAGAATGTTTTCATCTGATCAGTCGGTTATAGAATTCGGCAGTCTTTTCATTCATACGAATGTATTCTTCCTTACCGCCAACTGCGTAAATCACACGCTTGCGGGAGCACTGAGAGGAAGAGGTGATTCCAAGGGACCTATGATCATTATGATCATGAACTTCGTGGTGATAAGACAGATTTACCTGTTTGTTCTTACAAACTATTTTGTTAATACGCCAAAATGGGTGGGCTTCGGATATCCTATCGGCTGGGTATGCTGCTGCATTACTGAAGTTATTTATTACAACATCAAGCACAAAAAGGGATCGGAGCTACCGGTTTCGGAAGCAGTGTGAAAATATTACAAAAATGGGAGATTATAGCAAATGACTAAAGTTAATGATCCGATAATTATCGGCGGGAAAAGGGTTAAAAACAGAATTACGATGGCACCTACTGTAAAGTTTGATTTTGCAGGGGATGATGGAAAGGTCACTGAAAAGCATATAAAGCATTATAGGGAGCGCGCTGAGGGCGGCTGCGGACTTATCTGTGTTGAGGCGACAGCAGTAACTCCTGAGGGCAGATTTGGCAAGAATCATATGGGACTTTGGGATGATGATCAGATTGAAGGCCACAAGACTATCATAAAGGACTGTCATGATAATGATGTTGTAGTAATCATTCAGCTCAATCATACAGGTATTACAGGGAATCCCGAATTTGGCGAGGCTGTGGGGCCTTCAGCTGTTGAAACAAGAGACGGCCGCATGGCACATGATTTGACTATTGATGAGATTCATAATATGCAGGATGCCTTTGTGGCAGCAGCTATAAGGGCAAAAAAAGCGGGCTACGACGGAATCCAGCTTCATGGCTGTCATGGCTATCTTATAAATCAGTTCATCATGAAAAAGACCAATCTTAGAACTGATGAGTATGGCGGAAGTGCCGTAAACAGGGCCAGGTTTGGTGCTGAGATCATAAGCAAAATAAGACAGGAATGCGGCGATGATTTCCTTATCTCCGTAAGAACAGCCGGGGCTGATCCTGAACTTAAAGATGCAATCGAAGTGGCAGAGGAGTACGTAAAGGCAGGATGCGACTATCTTCAGGTATCCCATGGCGTTGGCGAAATCGATCAAACCCTCGTGAATGGAAGCGAGCCCTACAATCTCATCTGTTCTCTTGGAGTGCATTTTCATGAGCACTTTAAGAGCAGAGTACCGGTATCCTGCGTAAACTCACTTTTGGATCCTGATAATATAAAATACCTCATAGAGAACGACCTTACTGATACAGTTGATCTTGCAAGGGCTGTTCTTGCAGATCCTGATTTTCCCAAGGCTGTTCTTGGCGAGAAGGATTCTTATGTCAGATGCTTTGAGTGCGCAAGGTGCCAGTATGGACCGTTTACAGCACATAAGTGTCCTGCTGAGATGAAGAGAATGAGTTAAAAAGCGCATAGAGCATAGCAGGCAACTCATGAAAACTGTTCTCGCTTGATAGTGTGAAAGTTACTTGCAAATTATTAAAGAGACTTCCGTATCAGATTACTAAGTTCAGTTTGAGAAATAATTCTCAAAGCCCCTTTTTCTTTTTTTCCTGAAGATTTATATCTAACTCAAATTTTTTTCATATCATTGCAACATTTTCATCTTCCCATCTGTATATATAGCAGAGGCAAACAAAAGTGCCTATAAAAGGAAGGTGAATATTATGAAAAAGAGAGCAGATTTTTCTACGGTAAATAATGGATTAAGGAATACATCAGTAAAGTTTACAGCGGCAGCCATGGCCACAGTAATACTGGCTACTTCGACTCTTACAGGCTGTGCGGGACTTGGAATTACTGGAACTGCACATGCGGGAAAAAACGCAGGCATTGCGAAGGCCCAGAGCACGCTTGAAAAGGAATATGAGGGAGCAGCGGTGAATATTGCTGCAACAAGCGATTTTGATAAGACACTTGCAGAGTTTTTAGAGAAGTCAGGCTACGCAGATCAGAATTACATGATATCTCCTACTTCCTTCAGATCAGCGCTGGCTCTGGCAGTGGCCGGGGCAGATAATGAGACGAAGGAAGAACTGATCCATGCTATGGGCTTTGAAAGCATGGATGAAATGAACGCATGGTATTATTCCGTGACAAAAATCATAAATGATTTTGATGAGAGTTTTGATGAGCAGAAGAAGGAGTTTGAAGAGCATAAGGATTGGTACGATGATGATGCCAAGGCACCGGAAGGATCGCTTATTCTGCTTAACTCAATTTGGAACAACACCGATATGGGCGGGAAGTTTGGAAAAGAATATATTAATTATGTAGAGAATTATTATGGTGCTGAGGCAAACGATGTAAAAGCCGGCGAGATTACAAATAAGATTAATAACTGGGTCAATGAAGGAACAAATGGCCTTATTCCGCAGATTGCCGACAACCTTTCGAGCGTAAATGCAGCACTTATCAATACTCTTTATTTGAAGAGCTCATGGGAGATCAGCTTCAGTAAAGCTGCCAATACCATAGATACCTTCAAAACTTCAGATGGAAGTGAAGTTGCCAGGGAATTCATGAATAATCAGGATTCTTATAAATATTATGAGGATAAAAACGGAAAGCTTGTCGTACTTCCTATGAACGGCGGTGTTGATGCGGTATTTGTACTTGGAGATATTGCTGATGTTCACGATGCCTTGGCAAAAGCTTCAAGCGAGGAGGTCAGAATTCAGCTTCCCAAGTTTGAAGTAGAAAGTGACTTTAATAGCAATGAATTTCTATATTATCTGATGGACAGAGGCGCAGAGAGACCTTTTGATGAGCGTGCGGATTTTTCAATAATGAGTCCTGATAAGAATCTGTTCATATCAGATATTATTCAGAAGACAAAGATTAAGGTGGATGAGGATGGCCTTGAGGCAGCAGCCGCTACAGCCGTTCTGATGCTGGAATCCTGCATGGAGATAACAGAAGAGCCAAAAGAATTTATCGCAAATGAGCCCTTCAGATTCTACATCTGCGGCGGTGAAAATGATGATGAAATTCTGTTCTGCGGACAAATAGTGAAATAAAGGTTGACCTCAATCATAAAACAAGATATACTTGCAGAAGTGTGTTTAGATTATGATTCTGCATTTGGCAGTTTTATCAGAGGGTCGCGTTTTAAATGAAAACTAAGCAGGAGGATCCGATAAACAGAGCTGTTAGCGCTATAGTTTTATCAAAGGATATAAATGATAAGAATATTGCTTATAAAAAAGAAGAGCACAGAGGTGCAGGAAGCCTTAAAAGTGCTCTTTTTCTGCTGCTGTTTTTCACTCTTAATTTATCATACACTATTTCTTCTAATGCAGCATCAGATAGTTTGACATTATCAGAGACAGGAGAGGCTAAGCTTTTCGGTGAAAGTGCGATGCTTCCTACCGGAGATATAGATAAAGCAGATGATACCGAAGACCGGGTGACGATAAAGGTTGTATCTGAGGAAGCATTCAATAATCTCTCAGGAAGCTCGATGACTCCAAGAGTAAGGAATGCAATCCGCACAAGCGATTACTACTACACCCAGTTAAATGATTCAGATAAATTGTATTACAAGGCATATCTTGAAGCTGCAAGAGCCAATAAGGGTGCTGTTGCGGATCTTAATGAAGAAAATGCTTCCACATATGGGACACTGGTTTATTCCGGTAGTACCATCATTGATTATCCTGATTGGCACTCTCTTGGTGCTGCAATGGAATTCGATCATCCGGAAGAACTTGAGAGTATACTTTATAGGGCAAAGCTTTTTATTTTTGCTTCCGTAATCAGCGGAGAAATAAAATACAATTATTATCTCTATTTTTCACCCGGATCAGATTATACAGGTGATCAGGTTGCAGTGATGGAAGAGGAGCTTATAAACGCCTGCAATAGTTTTTATAATGGACTGGACCTTTCAGGCGATGATTTTTCAAAAGAACTCGCGATTCATGATGCCATTATAGAGGCAATGGATTACAACTATTGTGTTCTGAGTAATAACCTGATTTATGATTTGGCGCATACTGCATATGGCGCATTTGTTAGCAAAAATCCTGTCTGTGATGGATATTCCAAAGCATTCAAGATGCTCCTTGATAAGGCGGGAATTGAGTCTCATATCGTTGCGGGACTTGGTAATGGCGGAGGCCATGCCTGGAATATTGTGAAAATCGGGAACGCTTTTTATGAGGTTGATGTCACCTGGGATGATCAGAAGGATGTAAGTGGCTATCCATATAATTATCTGTTAAAACACGATTACTTCAACCGTACAACGGAGGATTTTAAAAACCATTCTTCGGAGATACCCGGATATTCCGGAAAATCTTCCCATGAAAGAGATGAAAAGTTCCTTGGATATCTCGAGCCTGACATCGCCTATGGAACTGAAAAGACATTTAAGAATGAAAAGCAGATCTATAAGCTTACATTTGATGGTGTAGCCAGTGATGTTTCACTTAGTCTTCCATATGGAGAGATTTACACCTACGAAGGCAGGATAGTGGAATTGCCTGCATATGTAAAAAGAAGCGGCTACACATTTGACGGTTGGTATGATTCAAGAACCGGTGGTAACGCTATTACAAAGGATACTGTTTTTGGTAAAGCAACCACAGTCTATGCGAGGTGGACAGAAGAGGAATATAAAATTGTCTTTAATGCGGCCGGAGGAAGCTTTGCCGGAGGAAAATCGGTACTTGAAACTGACACCACCTACGGAGAAGTGATTCAGCTGTCTGATGTTGAGGTACCATCCAGAGAGGGA
Organism: Butyrivibrio sp. VCD2006; assembly: GCF_000423925.1. Classification (GTDB taxonomy): domain Bacteria; phylum Bacillota; class Clostridia; order Lachnospirales; family Lachnospiraceae; genus Butyrivibrio. The sequence continues at coordinate 145,361 of NZ_KE384105.1, read as the reverse complement.
TACGAATTCGTAGGATGGAGTAAGACTGAGGATTCAGATGATGTTCTAATCGAGTACAAATCACTTCAGGATGCAGTTTTTTATGCAGTCTGGACAAAAAAAGAAGTTCAGAATAATGAGCGTGAAATAGGCATGGACGCTCGGAATTTAGATACTAACAGAATCTTTGAGGACGGTTTTGATGATGAAATAAATATCTCCGAAAACAGTTTTGCCAGAGAGATAACAGGCGGTGACATTTTTGATGAACTACAGACCTCAGGTGATAAGTCTTTAGATGAGACTCAGGGCTCCGGTAGTGAGACTGCAGAAAATACGAAGAGCTTAGAGGATACAGAATCCGGTGAAGCTCAGAACATAGAGGATACAGAATCCGATGAATCTCAGAACATAGAGGGTACAGAATCCGGCGATGTTGTACAGCCACAGACCACAATCCAGACAGTGCCTGCTGAGATAGTACCCGATAATGAAAGCTCTGATAGCAATAAACTGGTTACAGCATTAGTTAATGTTTCAGATAGTGGAAAAGCATATGTGGTTTCACCATCAGGAACAGCTTCTGTAGGAAAAACGGCTAATAAGAGCATAACAACAGTATCTATCGGGAAATCCGTTACTTACAACGGAGTGTCCTATAATGTAACGGAGATTGCCAAGAATGCTTATAAGAACTGTAAGAAGCTGAGCTCTCTTACCATCGGGGCCAATGTTGAGTCCATAGGAGCTAAGGCCTTCAGTGGTTGTAAGAACCTTAAGAAGGTAACAATAAACGGTAACAACCTTAAGTCAGTAGGAAAAGGCTCATTTAAAGGCATTAAGAGCGGAGCAAAGATTATCATTATATGTAAGGACAAGAAGACTTACAATAAGCTGGTAAAGAAGCTTAAAAAAGCCGGAGCCCAGAAGGCTAACTTCAAATTCAAAAAGGGTTGATTTGGATTACCAAAAAAATACTAAAGCGCTGGATTAGCAAAATCCGGCGCTTTTATTTAATAGGAAATTCTATTTTATTGTAGGGTTTCGATTAGTGAATCTCTTATCTTGTTTGCCAGTTCATAATTTTTCTCAAGTGTAGGGCGGATTTCCTCGTTTCGCAAATCGTCTGTGAGTTCGCACATAACCGCAAATAGAGGATTGAGCGATAGATCTGCGCAGGAACCTTTAATTCTGTGAGAGATTACAAAGGCATCTCGGTACTGCTCTTTTTCAATCATGGTGCACAGATCGCGCCAATCGTTGTTGGATAAAAAAGCATCTATAAGTCCCAGATAAAAGTCCTCATCACCGAGCATTCGTTTGATTGCAGCTGCGGTATCTGCCCCCCATGCACTAAGTGCAGCTATTTTTTTGTTATCCATACAATGTTTTTGCTCCTGTTTTTTTAGTATGATAAGTAGCCTATCAGCTTTCGTCAAGCTGCTTCTGGATTGCCTTTGCGAGACTTGAGAACAGATTGTTCTGATCAATAGGCTTTTCCAAAACCTGATCCATTCCTGAGCAAATGCATCTGTTCTCGACATCATTGGCCATGTCTGCTGTAAGTGCAAAAATCGGAATAACAGCGGCATCGGGTTTCTCCATGGCACGTATTTCCTTTGCGGCTTCAAGACCTGATTTGACAGGCATCATAAGATCCATGAAAATTGCCTGATAGTGGTAAGGGTCGCGGTTTTTAAACATGTCGATTGCTTCCTGACCGTCTCGTGCTACCTCAGCGTGAATTCCCTTTGTCTTTAACAGTTTTATGATTACTTCTGCATTTATGGTATTGTCCTCTGCAAGAAGCACGGTTTTGCCGTAGAGAATATGATCCTCATATTTTTCTGACTGATGAGTATGTAGGGATATCTGCTCATCTGTTGCCAGAGGATAAGTGAGAACAACCTTGAATTCTGTTCCGGCACCTACGTGGCTTGTGCAGGATATTGTTCCACCCATGAGCTCTACAAGGTTTTTGCATATGTAAAGACCAAGTCCTGTACCTTCCTGGTATTGGGCGTCTGAATCACGATTCTGCTCAAATGGCAGGAACATCTTTTTCTGGAACTCATCGCTTATGCCTATGCCGGTATCCCTGATGGTATAGGTGTGTATAGAGGAAGAATCGGTGTATGTTACATCAGTGGTGAAGATTACTCTGCCTCCTTTTGGTGTATATTTGATACTGTTGGAAAGGAGGTTGAGAATGGACCTCTCAACATGCTTGGAGTCCATGAGGACATATTTGTCCTTGGATCCGTTTATCTTACATTCAAAGTCGAGCCCGGCCTTTCTTGTTTGTTCTTCAGTTATGGAAGAAATTGAGTTGATTATATTTTCTTCACGAACAGCAGAGCTTATGGAAACAACTTTTCCTGAGTCAATTTTGCTTGTCTCAAGTATTTCCTCGATTAGTGACAACAGATATTTACTGGAAGTCATAATCTTATCAAGGTTATCCTTGAGAGTAGGAGATATGGAATCCTCCTGAAGAGATAGCTGAGTGAGTCCGAAAATAGCGGTAAGAGGAGTTCTCATATCGTGGGACATCTGTGAAAGGAAGGTCTCCTTTTCACGGCTGGAGCGAACTGCTGCACGAAGTGCCTTGCCCATTTCATCTATCTGCTCCTGATCTTCAATCTGCTTAGTAGTGTCAACGAAGGTGAGAACCAAACCTTTGAGATTGCGTCTCTTATCGGCAGGAGAAACTACGGATTCATCGGCTCCATTGATATCGTGGTAGGGAGCTATTCGAATCAGGTAGGTTTTTCCTGCAACAGAGGCACATCTTTGTTCAAGAGGTTCCACTGTATCAAGGACTTCTCTGCATTTTGCCATGAGGTCTATTGTTGCAAAATTAAAGCTGATATAGCGAAGGGATCTTCCTACATCCTGATCTGCAATGCTGAATTCTGAGGAAATATACTCTGTATATTTTCTGATATTAAGATCCTTGTCCACCATCAGGATTCCAATCAGGGTGGAGGCCAGGAAGTTGGCAATATCATTGTTGGCAACAGCCAGCTCCGTAACTTTGGACTGATACTCGGAATTGACAGTGTATAGCTCCTCGTTTACAGACTGAAGTTCCTCGTTACTTGACTGCAATTCCTCATTGGCAGTAAGCAGTTCTTCGTTTGCAGCCTGGAGTTCTGCGTTGGTAGACTCCAGCTCTGTAACGGTCTGACGCAGGGAATTTTTGGTTACCTTCAGCTCCTGTTCCAGGTCTGAAATTCGCTTGGATGCAGCAAGGTCAATCTTATATTCCTGCATATCAATTTTCAGATCCTCACGACCGCGCAGGAAGGATACCGCTGTGAAATCTGTTTTTTGACCATGGTTGTCATTTATAGGATGAGCAACTATTGAAACAAACTCAGATTTTCCGTCAATATCCACAGGAATATTGGAGTAAGCCTTGCGTTCATTGGAAAGCCTTGCTTCCTTGAGAGCTGTAGATAGCGCAATTTTCATATCTGCTCTAATGAGTTGGAAAATATCAAGGGTTACCTGACCGGCAGGGATAGTTATGAGTCTGGAACAATTTCCATAGCTTCTTACCAGTTCATTCTTTTCATTTACAAGAACTGTAGCAGGCATAAGTGCCTCGAGTACAGAGGTGTCGAGCTCATGAGCCTTGTAATTGATGGAATCATCATCATCCATTCCGTTTACGTTTATTGGCTCGATGGGTGCGTCTATGTTGCTCATGGAATAAGCAAACTGCTCGTGAGTGGGAGCATTGCCTTCCGCATAGTGTATGAATATTTTTTCATCGGCACTGACAACCCTGAACACATCTGAGTAGTCTATGACTGACTCGGAACGACCAAGGAACAGATATCCTCTGTCGGAGAGTGCCATGTGGAAGATGGCAAAAAGATTCCTCTGCAGAACAGCCTGGAAATATATCAGGACATTTCTGCAGCAGATAAGATCCAGTTTACCAAAGGGCGGATCCTGGAATACATTGTGTTGCGCGAAGATGATCATTTTTCGTATGTCGTGATGAATGACATACTTGTTACCCTTTCTTGTGAAATATTTGGAAAGTCTTGCAACCGACACATCTTCTATTATGTTGTTGCCATAAACACCACGAACAGCAGTGCCTATGGAATCGGGATCAAGGTCTGTGGCAAAGATTTTTACGCCCCTGTGGACAGAGAGTTCCTCCATAGCCTCTTCAAATAAAATGGCGATGGAATAAGCTTCTTCACCGGTTGAACAGCCGGCAACCCATATTCTGAGCTCGTCGTCAGGACGTGAATTTGTGATTAGTTTTTTTAATACAGTTTCCTTGAGTACTTCAAAATAATCTGGATCCCTGAAAAATGAGGTAACGCCGATAAGGACTTCCTTTGCAAGCAGCTTAGCCTCTTCGGGATTGTTGTTCATGTAGTTGACGTACTCCCGGAGGTTTCTGTTGTGGGTAACCACCAGTCTTCGTTCAATTCTTCTGAGGATTGTAGTCTGCTTATAGTAAGAGTAATTTATATTGGTGACATTTTTCAGTATTGTAAAAATCTTGGATAAAAGATCATCATCGGTAGAGCCAAGCTGTGCCTCAGCGTCAACAACAGACTTAGCAATGTGTGCAAGCTCTCTGGCAATGGAATCGGGTTTTAACATCAGATCCACAAAGCCTGTACTTATGGCGTTTCTGGGCATTCCGTCGAATTTGGCAGACTCGGGGCTCTGAACGATGATCATACCGTTCTGCTCCTTGATTGCTCTGATTCCGTTTGTACCGTCGGAACCTGTTCCTGAGAGGATTACAGCAACGGAGCGATTTTCATAGGCGTTTGCAAGCGAACGGAAGAAGATGTCGATAGGATGACTTATCTCCTGAGAATTCTGTTCCTTGAGGTTTAAGACGTTGTTGTGTATTTCAACGTTGTACTTAGGCGGAATCATGTAGATGTGATTTCGCTCCACAAGCATTCCGTCCTCGATTTCTGTTATGGGCATGGAATTATATTTGCCCAGAATATCAACAAGCATGCTCTTGTGATTGGGAGCAAGATGCTGGATTATGACAAATGCCATACCTGTGTTAGAGGGAAGGAAGGTTAAAAATTGCTGAAGCGCTTCCAATCCTCCTGCGGAAGCTCCTATTCCTACTACGCAATGTGGCAGAATATTTACGGACATATCCTGGGGATTATACATATGAATCGCCTTTCTGAGATTTGCATTAAATCAAGATTAGTATTTTTTTGTAGTATTCTTGTATGAATATATGATATCATTATCTCAAGATTTCTGAAAATTTTCTAGAGGGGAATGTAATGAACGACAATAAAAAAGAGCTTATTGATAGGCTTATCGAGACGAAGCATAAGCTTTATTATAGTAATGCTTTTCTTGAACAGATGAGCCGGGATGTCAGGGGCCCTCTGTACTCTATTATTGAATTTTCCAAGATAGCAAAGGACACGGGTAATGATGAAGTGGCTGTAAATCATTACCTTGATCAGATAAATAGGGCAGGTCATTTGATGAATGAGTCAATAGATGATGTTATGGCTGTTCGTCAGATTGCGATGAAACAGGTTAGCCTTCATCCGGAGCTTATTGACCTGGATGAGTTTCTGGAGTCACTTAGGAGTGAAGCTTCTTACTTCCTCATTCCTATGGGGATAATGCTTAATATTGAAAAGAAAGGATTGGACAACTGTTATATCGGCGCAGATTATTCGATTCTTTTTCAGGTGCTTCGCAAAATGATCAGAGTTATTGCTGAGTCTATGCCGAATCTGAGCACTATTTATTTTATAGCGGAAAATAAAGGAGCTACAAATAATGAAATTGAATTAAGTTTTAAAGTGGCAGGAGAAGAGGCATTTCTTCAAAGCAGTCAGCTTCAATCACTTAAGGATGATTATGATGCGCTGGAATATGATATGTACTCGATGCTTGACACCATGGATACAAAGGCAATCATTATCAGATTCTATGCACATGAGATGGGGGCAGATGCTATAGATGTTGTATCTCAACCGGAAAACGGAGTGCAATTGCAGGTCACTTTTAAATTCCCTATAGTTTTAGGGGAAGAGTATATGTCCAGGATAAATCGGAATTATGATTTTTCACAGAAGAGGATTCTGGTAGCAGATGATGATGAGATTAATCTTGAGATTGTAGATAAGCTTCTTAGGGAGAAAGGCGCTGAGGTTATTACGGTTCGCGATGGCAGAGAAGCACTTCTCACATACAGAACGGAGCATGGTAAATTTGATCTGATTTTACTTGATATTGTAATGCCGGATATAGACGGACTGTCTGTTGCAAGGCAGATAAGGGAAAACACTACAATTCCTTCCTCCAGAAAGGTTCCGATCATAGCCATGACTGTGAACGCTTTTCATGAAAACTATGAGCAGAGCCTTAAGGCGGGGATGAATTCGCATCTGGTGAAGCCCATTGATTCCGGAAGATTGTATAACACAGTTGCAGAATATATTGGATGAACGCAGCACTAGTGTAGATGTGAGCGATGAACGTGTGTTACCATAGGTGGTAGATAATTAAAAGCAGAGCTTTTGTGCTTTTTTGAAGCGATGTATTTTCGGGCAAATCCGTGAATTCAATATCTTTCATCTGACCTTCGGTAACATTGAATATCCATGAGATGAAATCCCTTTCATCAGGATAGACTTAATATTTATACAGTTCGGCAACGTATGCCTTGGGCATATCACCGAATTTCAATGTCATCTTTTCATCTCCATTGAGAATGCGTCCGGGTTTCCACTTTCTGTTAATGAATTCACCTTCTTCAAGTTTTATATAATCTGCCTTTTTATTCTCACCCGGCTTAGCTCTGAACTTAAGGGAGCACTCTGTCCCGACAAGTATGAACTTATTCGGAGAAAGCTCGAATATGGATACATTTCCAAGAGGATGAGCTGCCATTCTGGGAGAATATGCGATTTCCACATCATAGCTTTCAAAACCTGTAAATGCGCCAAAGTCATTTTCGCCATGCCTTACAAAGGATTTAAGATGCTCTGTTCCTCTGTATTTAAGATATATTGGCTCCAGGTTTTTAATAAGTCCGTAAGCAGCACTGAGTTTATCCTTACTTCCGGTGATATCAAAGGCAGACGGATCAATATTCAGTGCTATCATCACTTCCATTGGCGGCTTGTCCACGGCAGATGGATCAAGCGACAGCTCCTCTATTCCAAATGGTGAAAAGCAAATTGCATTTTTGCCAAAGAAGGAATACAGGCAATATGATGAAGCCACAGCATCCTTGCGAATTTCCGGAATAAACAGCGGATTCTCATCATATGTATATTCATCAATTACATCAGCACAATATGGCACATAAATATCAGGTGCCAGTGCAAAAAGGCTTTTTGCCACTTCCTTCCATATCTTATGAACCTCTCTTACAGGGCCACCTGTGGGGTATGAGCCTCTATACCAGGGGTATTGCTTCAGCCAGGCATTTACATAACATGGAAGATCATATTCCTTTTTACCTGCACTTGCGATTTCCTCCACAGCTTTTGCATAGTAATAAGCCATGAAATATTCTTCTGCATCATCACCAAAAGCTTCTTTCCAGCTTCCCTTAGCATCGTAGATATTTCCGACAACCTTTGGAATTTCACTGTCAAATGCTTCACCTGCAATCTTGCAATAATCCCTTTCGCTGCCGAGTACTCCTATCTCATTTTCAACCTGCATAACGATGACGGTGGACTCTTTTTCATCATATTCTTTGATATGCTTCATGATATTTGAAAAAGCACTCTTATCCTTTTCAACAGCCTCCCGGCAAAGGGGTGAAATGATATTAAGCTTTTCTCCGTTTACCTTTTCTACATGAAAATACGTTTCCTGATCCTGCTTCATCCAGCCCGGAACATACATGGATTCACTGTTTTTCCAAAGTCCAAACCACAGAAAAATCAGCTTCATATCTTCCTTTCGCGCTTTATCGATTATACTGTCAATAAGTGTGAAATCATATTTGTCTTCTTCTTCCTCAATTTGTTCCCAGTAAATTGGCACTATTACTGAGTTCATATTGAGTCCGCGTAGTTTTTCCCAGACTTCTTTTTCCATGAAATCCAAGTTAGATGCGCTGGAGTTATGAATTTCACCGCTTCTGCAAAAGAACGGTTTATCGTTTACAAAAAGTGTGTATATTCCTTTTTCATCTTTCTTTACAATAGGTGTGCTCATTTTGGTTTCCTTCCTTTAAAAAGTCATATTTCGTCTGCTGTTACAGCTTTCTCGCCGTTTGTCTTTAGGAATATTCTATTATTGACCGATCATTTGTCTCAATATTAAAATAGTGTTATATATGTAAATATTTTAATGTGATCTATTGAGGTAGTTATGATTGAGACATTTGAAATCACCCCTGGCGAGAGAAAAAAGCTTCCGCTTATACTTAGAATAATCGGTATAAATCACCACCAGGAGCCTATAAACAGACCCGGAGGACTTGCTGTTTATCAATGGTTTTACTGCTCAGAGGGAATCGGAGAACTAATAATAAATGATGAAAAAAGGATAATAGAGGAAGATACCGGATTTTTTATAAATGCCAATGAGGGCCACAGTTATAAAGGAATCTCTGATAATTTCACTCTTCACTTTCTTGGATTTGAAGGGCCAATCTGCAGCGTCCTATTACAGACACTCGGACTTGTAACATCGGGAACCTATCATCTGCGCTCTCCTGAGGATTTTTGTAAAAAACTGGAAAGTCTATATCGGATGACAAAGCGTGATATACCTGACAAAAAGTATATGTTTTCAGAGATTCTTTACAGCATTTTGGTTCAGCTATCCCTAAATATTTCCATGATAAATGATTTCACAAGGGTTGTTGATTCTCCTCTTGTTAAGGAAATAATGCTGGAGTTGGAAAATCACTATCGGGAGAATATCTCCATCACTGATATCAGTGAAAAGCTTGGGAAAACACCCGAATATATCTGTACAGTTTTCAAACAGTATATGAATTCAACGATTATTGCGGAACTTACTAAAATCCGAATAATCCACGCACAACATTTACTTATTGATAATCCTGAGAAAAAGGCTTCAGAAATCGGAGTACTGTGCGGTTTCCAAAGCCCCAGCTATTTTGGGATGGTATTTAAGAAAATGATGGGAATGACTCCCAATGAATTCAGAATGAGTAAATTAAGTTATTAGGTAATTGCGAAACTCATTATAGTAAACGGCAAACGTCCGGTTAAACATATATTAAGGAGGTGCAGCAGAGATTTCAGAGCTCAAAATAGAAGCCCTTCCCTGTGGATACCGTTTGCACGGTGAATCTGCAAAAGCGCCTGAGTATGGTCGTTATGAGAAATTCGTGACTACTTCAAGACTTACCTGGTGAAATGGTAGAAAAGCCAAAGTTTAATGCTCAATGTACAAAAGAATCCTGAAATGGTAAACTATAACTAACTATGTCAGGGTTCTTTTTTGTGTTTCAGGGAACCTTTTTTAATGACAAATTTCAATAAAATGTTTTTGAGTTGCGATCATAAAATGCTAAAGGAGTTTAGATGAAAATAGTTTATATGGGTACGCCGGATTTTTCTGTTCCGGCGCTTGAAAAGATGATTGAAGCAGGTCATGAGATTCTGGCAGTTGTGACTCAGCCTGATAAGCCAAAGGGGAGAAGCAAGGAACTTGTTTTTTCACCGGTTAAGGAATGTGCTTTAAAGCATGGACTTAAGGTTATGCAGCCTCAGAAGATAAGGGAGGCAAGTGCTGTTGAAGAGTTAAAAGGGCTCGGAGCAGATATTTTTGTAGTAGCTGCGTTTGGCCAGATACTTTCACAGGAAGTACTGGATATCCCGAAGTATGGATGCGTCAACATTCATGCATCGCTTCTTCCAAAGTACAGAGGAGCAGCGCCTATTCAGGAGTCAATTTTAAATGGTGACAAGGAGACAGGTATCACCATTATGCAGATGAATATCGGCATGGACACAGGCGATATTCTCGTAACAAAAACACTGCCGATCGAGGATGATGACACCGCAGGAACTCTCTTCGATAAGCTCATGTATCTTGGCGCGGACCTAATCGTAGAGGCTCTTCCCAAGATTGAAAAGGGTGAACTTACACCTATCCCGCAGAATGAAGCAGAGGCTACAAAGTGCGGCAAGATCAGTAAGGAAATGGGCAATATAAACTGGAAAGACTCCGCTGAAAAGATTTCATACCTTGTAAGAGGCATGAATCCCTGGCCCAGCGCCTTTACCAGACTGGGCGGCAAAATGCTCAAAATCTGGACAGTAAAAGTACTTGATGAGCAGGAAGCTTCATCAGTTAATCCTGATGGCACATCCCATGAGCCGGGAACCGTTATAGCTGCCCTCAAAGATAATATTATCGTCAGCACCGGTGACGGCCTCCTTGAAATAACTGAACTTCAGCTTGAAGGGAAAAAACGCATGATGGTCAGCGACTTCCTTCGCGGCTACACCATCAATCCCGGTGACATCCTGGGATAATAGTATTTTTTGACCAAAATTATGGAGGATATGAAAAATGTATAGATATGGGTATGGATATGGAAGAGGATACGCGTTTGATGCGACGTATATCTTGGTTCTTATTGGTGCACTTCTTTGCATAATTGCCAGTGCAATGGTGAAGTCCACCTATAAGAAATATGCAAAAGTAAGAAGCATGAGTGGCATGACAGGAGCACAGGTTGCAACTGAAATCCTAAGAAGAAACGGAATTAACGATGTCAGCGTTGTTCATGTTCCCGGGGAGCTTTCAGATCATTATGATCCAAGGCACCACTCGGTAAACCTCTCTGACAGCACCTTTAATTCGTCAAGCGTTGCCGCAGTTGCCGTAGCGGCTCACGAGTGCGGACATGTAATGCAGCACTACAAGGGATATATTCCGATCAAGATCAGATCAGCCCTCGTTCCTGCTGCAAATATCGGATCCAAGATTGGACTCCCGATAGTTATACTCGGAATCATTATTGGAATGACACCACTTGCAAAAATTGGAATTATTGTGTTTTCATTGGCGGTAGCATTTCAGCTTGTTACACTTCCTGTGGAGTTCGATGCTTCTCACAGAGCACTTGTGATGCTCGGAGATTATGGATTCCTTGCGGATGACGAAGTGAATCAATCAAGAAAAGTACTTAATGCAGCTGCACTTACCTATGTTGCAGCGGCTGCTTCATCTATCTTACAGCTGCTTCGTTTGCTTATGATCGTTAATAACGGAGACAGAAATCGGAGGTAAAATGGCAGGGAAAACTAATGAAAGACGCATAGCCCTGGATATTCTTAACGAAATGGGGAAAAGTGACTCCTATCAAAAGTCGGCTATCAAACTTGCGCTCTCAAAATATGATTTTCTTGACACAAAACAAAAGGCTTTCATCAAGTATCTGGCTGAAGGAACCATTGAGAGACAAATCACGCTTGATTACATTATTGGGAAGTATTCCAAAACACCCATTAATAAAATGTCTAAGCTTATTTTGTATATTCTTAGAATGGGCACTTTTCAGATTCTGTACATGGATTCGGTTCCGGATTCCGCTGCGGTTAATGAATCTGTTAAGCTTGCAGGGAGCCTCCGCTTTATAGGCTTAAAGGGCTTTGTGAATGCAGTTTTGCGAAATATCTCAAGAAACAAGGATGAAATTGAGTGGCCGCCTATTGATGGATCGGCTGAGTCGAAAATAAGGCATCTTTCCATTAAATATTCTGAGCCCGAATGGCTTGTTGATATGTTTATTAAGCAATTCGGATTTAAAAAGTCAGCTGAGATTTTTAATTTTTTCCTGATGCCAAGACCTGTTACAGTTAGGTTTTCAAGCAGCTTTTCAGCGGATCAGCTCCGCGATATTCTGGCAAAAATGAAGCAGGCAAATAACGGAAACATTGTCATGAAACCAAGCCCGCTTTTGCAATATGCTATGGATCTTTACCATACGGATAATATAGCTTATCTTCCGGGATTTCAGGAAGGCGCATTCATGGTTCAGGATATCAGTTCAATGCTTGTGACGGAGGTGGCCGGGATCAAAAAGGGCAATACAGTCGTTGATGTCTGTGCTGCACCGGGAGGTAAGAGCCTCCATGCAGCTGATGTCCTTAAAAATTCAGGAAAAGTCATCGCAAGGGATTTATCTGAAAATAAGTGCCTTTTGATACGTGAAAACGTTAACCGAATGCAGCTAAGTAACGTTAAGGTTGAGACTCATGATGCTGAAAGGCATGATGCTTCACTGGAAAACATGGCAGATGTTCTGTATTGCGATTTGCCCTGCTCCGGACTTGGAGTAATCGGAAGAAAGCCTGACATAAAGATGAATACGGATTTAAGCTCGATACAGAGTCTTCAGGCCAAGCAGAGAAGTATTCTAAACAATGTATGGAATTATGTTAAACCCGGCGGTATACTTATCTACAGTACATGCACGCTGACGCAGGAAGAGAATCAGGACAATTTTAATTGGATCCTTGAAAATCTTCCCTTTGAAGCAGTACCCTTTGATGACAGGTTGCCTGAACCTATGAAGGCGTTAACCACAGCTGCTCTTGGCTACGTGCAGATTATACCCGGCGAATACGGAACAGACGGCTTCTTTATATCGAAGTTCCGTCGCAAAGATGCTTGAATTACCAATTCTCATAAAACAAAGATGTTTGAATTACCAATTCTCATAAAACAAAGATGTTTGAATTACTAATTCTCATAAAATGTAGATAATTATTCCTGCCTTCTCCCTCTGGGAGAAGGTGGCACGTAGTGCCGGATGAGGGAAATATAGGAACAACATGACAGATATAAAATCATTAACCAAAGACGAATTAACAAGCTTAATCAAGGACATGGGGGAGCCCGGCTTTCGAGCCGGGCAAATCTATGACTGGATGCACAAAAAGCAGGCCGGAAGCTTTGAAGAGATGACCAATCTTTCGAAGGGCCTAAGGGAGAAGCTTACCGCCGAATGCGAATTTGTCTGCCTGAAAATCGTAAGAGTGCAGGAGTCTAAGATTGACGGAACAAGGAAATATCTTTTTGAGCTTTCCGATGGCAATCTGATAGAAAGCGTGTTTATGAAATACCGCTTCGGAAACAGCGTCTGTGTCTCTTCACAGGTTGGATGCCGCATGGGATGCAGGTTCTGCGCATCTACTATAGACGGAGTGGAGAGGAATCTTGCTCCTTCCGAGATACTGGATCAGATCTATGCCATAATGCGCGACACCGGAGAGAAGGTTTCCAGAGTCGTTGTAATGGGAAGCGGCGAACCCCTTGACAACTATGATAATATATTGAAGTTTGTAAGACTTTTAACAGATGAAAACGGTCTCAATATGGGACAGCGTAATCTCACGATTTCAACCTGCGGAATTGTGCCCAATATGAGAAAACTGGCTGATGAGGAGCTTTCGATAAATCTTGCGATTTCGCTTCATGCATCTAATCAGCAAAAGAGGCAGGAGCTCATGCCGATTGCAAACCAGTATTCCATAGATGAGCTTTTGGACGCCTGCAGATATTACTTTGACAAAACCGGTAGACAGCTTACCTTTGAATATTCACTTGTGGGTGGCGTCAATGATACCGATGAAGACGCAGATGAACTGGCAGGTATACTTAAAGACCTGAACTGCGTTGTGAATCTGATTCCGGTGAATCCCATAAAAGAGAGAGACTACGTAGAAAGCACCGCTGAACGTGTCCAGGCATTTAAGAGAATGCTGGAAAAGAGGCGCATAAATGCCACGGTCAGACGTGAGATGGGCAGAGATATAGACGGAGCTTGTGGCCAGCTTCGAAGAAGACATATAGAGAACAATCAGGAGGAAAACAAATAATGATGAAACAGGCTTTTGACAATGACAAGTATCTGCAGATGCAGTCAGAAAGGATCCGCGAGAGAATCGGTAAGTTTGGTGGAAAACTGTACATGGAATTCGGTGGAAAGCTCTTTGATGATTACCACGCTTCAAGAGTTCTACCGGGCTTTCAGCCGGATTCAAAAATCCGCATGCTCACTCAGCTCAAAGAGGATGTTGAGATTGTAATTGTCATCAACTCAAACGACATTGAGAAGAATAAGGTGAGAGGCGATCTTGGTATCACCTATGACATGGATGTTCTTCGTCTGATAGATGCTTTCCATGGTTATGGACTCTATGTCGGCTCAGTTGTGCTTACAAGATATGACGGCACAGAGCAGGTTGTCGCTTATCAGAAAAAGCTTGAATCATTGGGACTTAAGGTGTACAGACATTACACAATTCCCGGTTATCCTTCAAATATTCCGCTTATCATCAGTGAGGAGGGATATGGTAAAAACGAATACATTGAGACCAAGCACTCTCTTGTAGTTGTAACTGCACCCGGCCCCGGAAGCGGAAAAATGGCTGTTTGTCTCTCACAGCTTTACCATGAACACAGACATGGAGTTAAGGCAGGATATGCTAAATTCGAGACCTTCCCTATCTGGAACATCCCGCTTCAGCATCCTGTAAACCTCGCCTACGAGGCAGCAACTGTAGATCTTGCTGATATGAACATGATCGATCCTTATCATCTCGAGGCTTATGGAGAGACCACTGTTAATTACAACAGAGATGTTGCTGTTTTCCCTGTTCTCAACACAATGTTCAAGGAAATCTATGGCGACTCACCCTATAAGTCACCTACTGATATGGGCGTTAACATGGCAGGTAACTGCATCATCGATGATGAGGCGGCTCAGGCAGCAGGAAAACAGGAGATAATCAGACGTTATTACAAAGAGCTCTGTGAAAAGAGAAAGGGCGACAGCTCTCAGGATAGAATTGACACACTTGAGATTATTATGCAGAAAGCCGGTTGCAGTATTCAGGACAGACCTGTTGTAGCAGCAGCTAATTTAAAGGCTGAACTTACAGGTACTCCCGCAGCAGCAATCGAGCTGCCTGACGGTCAGGTTGTAACCGGAAAGACCAGTGCGCTCATGGGTGCAACAAGTGCCATGATGCTCAATGCCCTCAAGGTAATGGCAGGTGTTCCTGATGATGTTGACCTCATCGCTCCTACAATAATTGAGCCTATCCAGAACCTTAAGACGCAGCAGCTCGGCGGACACAACCCTCACCTCCATGTAGGTGAAATCCTTATTGCGCTCACAATTTGTGCCGCAACAGATGAGCAGGCAAAGAGAGCTCTCGAACAGGTCGACAAACTCAGAGGTGCAGAGGTACACTCAACCGTTATCCTTTCACCTGTGGATGAATCCACCTTCCACAAACTCGGAGTCAACCTCACCTGCGAACCCAAATACCAGACTAAGAAGCTCTTCCACGGCTAATTACTGTGATGACGAGGATTTAATCATTATCTAACGTTTAATCAGCACAATTTTAGCGTTTTTTTATTGATTTATAAGAATTGTTTATAAGACAGCGTGCTATAATTACACTATGGAAGTTGTATCGGCGAGTGCAGGAGGCCTAAGAGTATGAATCAAAGCTTATACGATGCGGTTTTTTGTGTGGACGTTGGTGGACAGAAAGTAGATCCTTTCGCAGCTGCGACCATAGATTTTGGAAAAGTTGTCGGCGACATGAAGCTTGGCGGATACGAAATATCGTCACTTACCGTGGCAGAGTTCATCGTTCTCCATCAGCTTGACGACATGAGAAAATTCAAAAACCAGATTATTCAGGAAGCTCATGATGTGGAGAACCGCGATGATGTATGCAGAGAGAAGTACGGGCTGTCCTTTAAGGACATAGATGCACTTGATCCGACCACCGACTTCGAATTTGACCTTAAGAGCGGACAGGTTATTCTTTTCCTTGCGCATGATGCGCAATATAAAGAGGATGCCTACATGAAGCTCTATGGGCAGACACTACAGAAGTTTTGCCAGGATACAGGCTTTATGTACACGAAGCTGGGCGAAGCACTTTAATTGGTTTCAAGAGTAATAAATTCCTCCTTTCCTTTCTTAATATAGTTGTTGTAGCAAAGACGGCCTGACGAGAGTATACCTCCGTCGGGTCTTCTTTTTTGTCTGCGACAAAAAACGCCCGCTTTGGATGCGCAGCTCGCAGAAATTGCGCGAAAAAGAAGGACCATATATCTTGTTATATATAGATTCTATAACTGAGTATATTTCTTAAGGTTTTCTTAAAAAACGGGCCAATATATTACATTTTTCGTAAGAAATTGCTATGATTGTTCTAGTGTCGCCCTTGTTTTTTGTTTTGCGTTTTAGGAGGAATAAAATATGCTGAGTAGAGGAGATTGCGTCGTTTATGGTAACCATGGACTTTGTGAAGTAAAAGACATTCTTGTCCCGTCCTTTCTCGAGAGAGGTAATGAAACTCTGTACTACAGCATGGTATCCAGCATAGATTCCAAGGGGGTTCTCTATGTTCCGGTTGACGGAGCAGAGGAGAAAATGCGTGACGCTATTGATGCTGACGAGGCTGAGGAGCTTATCGATGAGATCGATGAGCTTGAGGTTTATGATATTCCTCAGGGGAAGAAGGCTGAGGCCGTTATCGTTGAAGTTATCAAGAGAAATAAGGCTCCGGAGATGATGTGTCTTGTTAAGTCTCTTCGCAAGATTAAGGCTACAAGAGCTGCAGAAGGTAAGAAGTTCGCATCAATGGATGAGAAATACCTCGGAATCGCTGAGAAGCTTCTTTATTCTGAGATAGCTTACTCAATGGAGTCCAAGCTTGATATTGTAAAAGAGCGCGTAATCAGTGAGCTTTCACAGCTTACACTTGCATAAGGTATAAAGCCGGTTAAATAAATAAGATTTTATTAAGGGATGCCTGCGATGAGGCGTCCCTTTTTCATTGAACGAAACCCGGAGGGAGTCTATACTAAATGTAGGGTAAAAAACTTTAAGGGGTATAAAACAATGGAATATTATGGAAGAAAACCGAACTATAACTTTCTTCACAGAATGATGTTCGGAATGGCTGAGTTTTACAATGGGGGAGCTTTTGTCATTATTAACACATTTTTTGCTGTGTTCATGACAAAGGCGCTTGGAATGCCCACCGCACTTGCGGGAACGATTCCTCTTGTGGGAAAGGTGTGGGATGCCGTGACGGATCCCATGATGGGAAATATTGCGGACAGGACCACATCAAAGTTTGGACCGAAGAGATTTTACATTCTGATTGGTGGCTTTGTGTCAGCGCTGACCTTCCTTATTTTGTGGCTGACAATTCCCACAAAGTCAGTGGTAGTTCTTTATATCTTTTATCTGATTATGTACTGTCTGTTTTCGACAGGCTTTACTATTCTTATGGTGCCGTACAATGGGCTTTTGCCTGACATGATGGACGATTACACCATGCGTGCCAGATTTTCAAATGTGAGGATGATATGGTCAACCCTGGGATCAATGGTGTGCGGCCTGGTGCCGACCTTCATCATCACAGATAATCTGAATACGGCATTGTATCTTAAATGTGCGGTGATCTTCAGTATTCTGTTTTTCATCACATCCATGGTAACCTTCCTTGGAACCTGGGAGAAGAAAAAGGAACCTGTAAAAACAACGCTTGCAGAGAGCTTTCCTCAGTCTGTAAGTGTGTTAAAGAGCAGATCCTTCAGGCTTTTCCTGGGACTGTATTTGTTTGGGCAGTGCGGCATGGATTTCGTGTCCGGTATGGCTGTGTACTATGTTGATGATGTGCTTAACGGCTATTCAAACGGATATTTCACATATCTGATGGCAGTGCTTTTGATTTCACAGTTGACAGGTATGCTGATCTGGGGCCCTGTGATGAGCCACACATCCAAGAGAACCACGATTCTTATCGGTGCTCCTGTAAGACTTTTAGGAACACTTGGACTTCTCGCTTTTTCATACGAAGGAGCAAATATCGTTCCTATCCTGGCAATGACAGCGCTTATTGGTATAGGAAATGCGGCAACTCTCACCAGCATATTTGCGATAATGGCGGATATGGCTGAGGTTGATGAGCTCATTACCTCTGTCAGAAGGCCCGGAATCGTATCCGGCATGGCAACCTTTGTGAGAAAGATATCATCAGGTGTATCAGCGGCAGTAATAGGATTCCTGTTATCTGCTGTAGGCTATGATGAAGTGCTTGCAAACCAGGGCGCAAGACAGAGCGTTGCGACGCAGCACGGAATTTCGATGATCTATATCATGGTTCCTGCAATTCTTATTACACTTCTTTTTGTCGTTGCTGTGATATTCCCGCTTACCGGAAAAGAATTCGCCATCGTTCAGAAGGAAATTGCCAGAAGAAAGGGCGAGGTTACATCGGTAATAACAGAGGAAGAAAAGAAGATATGCGAAAAGGTGACCGGATTTAAATATGAAAATCTCTGGAATCCGGAGCACGCCAGCAGATTTTCGTAATAATGCTATTGAGTAAACTGACACAAAATAGGTGGCAATTAAGAAAACTATGAGTAGTACACTTTAAAGCTTCCCTCAGATGGAGGGGAGATGGCACGTGAAGAATAGAAATTAAAGCCTTCCTCCTTTGGGGGAAGGTGGCACGTGAAGAATAGAAATTAAAGCCTTCCTCCTTTGGGGGAAGGTGGCACGTGAAGAATAGAAATTAAAGCCTTCCCCCTTTGGGGGAAGGTGGCACGAAGTGCCGGATGAGGGGCGGCAGAAAGGAATAATATGAGCAATCCACTTATATGGGCGCACAGAGGAGCAAGCGGCCACGCGCCAGAAAACACACTTCCATCTTTTAAGCTTGCAGCTGACATGAAAGCTGACGGAGTAGAGCTCGATATTCAGCTCACTAAGGATGATGTGATAGTTGTATGTCACGATGAAAAAATCGACAGGACAAGCACCGGTGCAGGATTTATTAAGGACTACACCTATGATGAGCTTTTGAAATATGATTTCTGTAATGGAAATCTTGCTTTTGAAGGAACTAAAATTCCTACGATGGAGGAGGTCTTTGAACTTCTTGATCCCACAGGGCTTACTATTAACATTGAGCTTAAAACCGGAGAGATTTTTTATCCTGATCTTGAGGAAAAAATCGTAGCCTTGACGAAAAAGAAGGGCTTTCAGGACAGAGTGATCTATTCCTCGTTTAACCATTATTCGGTGATGAAGATTAAGGAGATTGATCCTGATGCGAAGGTTGGCTTTTTGTATGCTGACGGGCCTCTTAATATGCCCGGTTATGCTGCCGAAAATGAAGTAAACGCGCTGCATCCCGCTTTTTATAATCTGCAATATCCTGATTTTATGGCTGATTGCGATATGTTTGGAATCGATGTGAATGTATGGACGGTCAATTCGGAAAGTGCACTTTTGAGATGCAGAGAGCTTGGTGTTAATGCTGTTATAACCAATTATCCGGATAAGGCAAGGAAGATTTATGAACAAAATTGATTTTCTTGGTGAAGATGATTTTCTTGAAGTGATGCAGAGTGAAAATCTGCAGTGGCAAAATACCTCCACTAAGCAGGGGGATTTTAGCTCCTTTGACGGAACGAAGCTAAGGTTTTACTGTGCCGTACCAGAAGCCCCCAGGGCGGTGATAACTATTGTCCATGGCTTTTGCGAATTTTTCGGAAAATATCATGAGTATGCGTGGTATCTCTACAAATCGGGCTATGCGGTTTATTTTCTGGAGCAGAGAGGACACGGATATTCCGAGGGTAAGCTTAAAGAGCCGGATGTGGTTTTCATAGATGATTATGATACCTATGTAGAGGACCTTAAGAGCTTCCTTGATAAAGTGGTTTTCCCTGAGACTGAAGGTTTAAAGAAAATCCTTCTTGCACATTCCATGGGAGGAGCGGTGTCGACGCTGTTTTTGGAAAAATATAAAAACTACTTCGATGCTGCTATTCTAAGCTCGCCGATGCTTAAAATGAAAAACAATACATCGCCATTACTTATAAAGCTGCTTAGTATTTATTCATTTCTATTTGGGAAGCGCAAGACAATCGCCCCCGGACAGCGCCACTTTGATCCTACGCCGGTATTTGAGAATAGCAGTACGCTTTCAAAAGCGCGCTACGATTACATGTTTGAGATGAGGAAAAAGGATTGGCACTATCAGACCTATGGCGCATCAATCGGATGGGCCCTGGCGAGTCTAAAGGTGACAGACAGGATCATGAAGGGAGCGCCTTCCCTGAAAATTCCGATTACAGTATTTACCGCAGGGCAGGATCACCTTATTAATCCCGAGGGGTACACTAAGTTTGCCGAGCTTGTACCGGATGCGAAGTTTATTCATTTTGAAAAATCAAGGCATGAGATTTTTAATGCAGATGATGAGAGCAGAAAGCAGTATTTTGCGAAAGTGCTTGAAATATTGGATACACTGGTTTCAAAGCAGGACAGTCAGAATTTCTGATTGTCCTGTTTTTTCATAATTGTGGTATTATTAGATATTATGAGCGAGAAAACTATAAAATTATACGATGAAAATGCATATTCTACCGAGTTCACCGCGAAGGTAGTAAGCTGTGAAAAGGTTGAAGACAAGGAAGGGCTCTTTAAAGTGGTCCTTGACAGGACGCTGTTTTTCCCGGAAGAGGGCGGACAGACTCCTGATAAAGGAATAATTATTCCGTTTTCCGATGAAGAATCAGCTTCATTTGAAGAGCATGGAACTATCCCTGAATCCGTAAGTGCAGGTAAAGGAGCGGCCATTGAGGTTCAGGATGTCCAGATTAAGAATGATGTGATTTTTCATTTTGTGACTAGTGAGCTTAAAGCGCATAGCGTGGTTTTTGGAAGGATAGACTTTGGCCACCGTTTCAGCAACATGCAGCAGCACTCCGGGGAGCACATTTTTTCCGGCATTGTGAATTCAAAATTCGGATATGACAATGTGGGATTTCATTTGAGTGATTCCATAGTTACCATGGATTACAGCGGGCAGCTTTCACCTGAGGAGATATCTGATATAGAACTCTCTGTAAATCAGGCTATTTATGAAAACCGTGAAATCAGGGCCTTTTATCCATCACCGGAAGAGCTCTCTGATATAGACTACCGCAGTAAGAAGGAGCTAATCGGGGCGGTCAGAATCGTGGAGGTCGACGGCTACGACGTATGCGCCTGCTGCGCACCTCACGTAAAAAGAACAGGCGAGATCGGCATCCTGAAGGTTGTGAGCTTCCAGAATTATAAGGGAGGAACCAGAGTCAGCATCCTTTGCGGAAAAAGAGCGCTTGAGTTTTTGTCCGGTGAGCATTCCATGATCCAGGAGCTTGCAGGCGAGCTTTCAACCTCCGGAGATAACATCCCTACAATAGTCCACAAACAGCAGGAAGAGATAGCTTCCTTGAAGAGAAGTCTTTCCGAGGCCGGGGAGAAGCTGCTTAATATCGAAGCAGACAAGCTTCCTGAGGGAGTAAAAAATGTCTGCCTTTTTGCAGATAAGGACTCAGACCCTAATGTTATAAGAAGAGTAGTGAACAGACTTGTCAGCGAGAGAGCAGGATTCTGCGGAATATTCTTTGGAAATGAAGCTGATGGTTTCAGGTTTATCATTGGAAGCGGGGATGGCCTCAACAGCAATGATATTATTGCTGAGCTTAAAAAGAGCTTTAATGTACGCGGCGGCGGAAAGCCTGCCATGGTACAGGGAAGTATAGAAGGCGCATCAGAGGAGGCTATACGAGAAGTCTTTAATATGGTAAGTTAAGTGCCGTTTAATTATCTTGAAATTGCGAGATAGTAGGGATAATTTCCGGGATTTTATAAGAGGAGTAACATGAAAAAAGAAAATGAGTTCAAAAGGGGACTTAAGGATGCAATTCCGGTATGCCTTGGATATCTTGCTGTATCCTTTGCATTTGGAATTCAGGCATCGGAAGCCGGTTTGTCTGTTTTTCAGGCATCACTTATGTCTCTTACAAATGTGACGAGTGCGGGACAGTTTTCATCCCTTGATCTTATAGCTACAAATGCTGCATATGCTGAGATGGCACTGCTGCAGCTTGTAGTAAATATCAGATACATGCTGATGAGTACGGCGCTGTCACAGAAGCTTTCATCAAAAGAGAGCACTCTGTCCAGATGCCTTGTGGCGTATGGAGTTACGGACGAGATTTTTGCGCTTAGTGTCATGAGAAAAGGAAGGCTTAAGCCTGCGTATTCTTATGGCCTTATAATCTGCTCGGTTTTTGGATGGGTATCTGGAACCTTCCTTGGAGCCTTTGCAGGCGAGATAATGCCCCACAGACTTATAAGTGCACTTGGACTTGCGATTTATGGTATGTTCATTGCGATAATCATCCCGGATGCCAGAAAAAATGCTGCTCTCATGATGGTGGTTATCGGAGCGATGGCCATGAGTACACTTTTTACATATATGCCTGTGCTCAGCACTATCTCTTCGGGCTTCAGAATTATAATAGTTACGGTTGTGATCGCTGCAGCTGCTGCAATCCTCGCACCTAAAGGGAAGGAGGAAGTGGTAGATGCATAACATATACATTTATATACTGGTTATGGCAGTGGTAACTTATCTTGTAAGGATGCTGCCTTTGACTTTAATAAGAAAGAACATAAACTCACGCTTCATAAAATCATTTTTATTTTATGTGCCCTACGCGACATTGGCAGCAATGACATTCCCTGCAATATTACATGCATCGGATGATATGCGCGCATCTGTGGCAGGCTTTGCAGTGGCCCTCATTTTGGCCTTTCGCCAGAAGAGTCTCCTCACCGTTGCTGTCGCTGCCTGCGCAGTAGTCTTCGCAGTCGAGTGGTTCCTAATATAATAATGTCGCCCCGAGCTTATATATCGGGATTTGCCCTCGTTGCTTACGCATAATCGGTCCAATCCCGATATATAAGCTCGGGGCTCTGAATCAGATAAATACACGACTACATGAAAACTCTCGATTTTGAGGTTATACGACAGCTATGAAACCTCCTTGATTAAGGAGACTATGTGACAAAATTGAATTGTAAATTGTTTTAATAACCAGCCTGAAAGGTGTGTATATGTTTTTTTAACCGATTGTGCGTAAGCAATGAGGTGAAAAAAACATATACACACCGCCCAGGCGTCAATAGAAAGGAATTAACATGCATATAGGACAAGGTTATGATGTACATAGATTGGTGGAGGGGAGGAAGCTCATTCTCGGCGGAGTTGAGATACCCTATGAAAAGGGCCTTCTTGGACATTCTGATGCGGATGTTCTGCTCCATGCCATTAGTGACGCATTGCTTGGTGCAGCTGCACTGGGAGATATTGGTAAGCATTTTCCTGATTCCGATCCAAAATATAAGGGAGCTGATTCAATAAAGCTCCTCTCTGAGGTTGGAAAAATGCTTGAGGAAAATCATTACCTCATAGAAAATATTGATTCCACAATTTTGTGTCAGGCACCTAAGCTCAGACCCTACATTGATACTATGCGCCAGAATATAGCTGATGCCCTTGATATTGATGTGGCACAGGTAAGTGTTAAGGCTACAACAGAGGAAGGCCTCGGTTTTACAGGCTCGGGCGAGGGCATAGCAGCTCAGGCAATCTGCCTTCTTGCAAGCCCCATAGAGTTTTATACAAAAAACGTGACTTATCAGACAGGAGAAGCACCGACAGGCGGATGCTGCTGCGCAAATCAGGCAGAGGAAGAGAAATAAGGACAAAGTTTAAAGATGGAAGAGCAAAAAAACGATCCGATTTTTATAGAAGATAATCAGGATTCAAATTGTGAAGATAAGGATGGGTTCCTGGATCTGGCAGGTAGTGTCAGAGAGAATTTTGGTGTCACCGGAGAGCCTATGAACAGATATAGCCCTCTGGCTCTGGCTTTTATGGGCGATAGTGTCTATGAGGTTATCGTGAGAAGCATCGTGGTCCAGGAGGCAAACAGACCTGCAGGACAGCTTAATAAGATCAAGGTAAAATACGTAAACGCTGCGGCACAGGCAAAGATAATAGAATTCCTGGAGCCTTTGCTTACAGAGGAAGAAACCGATGTTTACAAGCGCGGCCGTAACGCCAAGTCATACACCAGCGCCAAGAATCAGAGCGTTAATGACTACAGGAAGGCTACGGGACTTGAGGCACTCTGCGGATACCTTTATCTTAAAGGTGACATGCCAAGACTTATCGAGCTTTTGAAAAAGGGAATTGAAGTAATTGAAAGATAGGCTACAATTGCTGCTTAGGAAGTAAAAAAGATACCAAAAAGGAAATGATATGAGAGACGACAAAAAGAAGAATAGTTTCAAAAGAGACAGTTTTAAACACGAAAATCATAAGAAGGACAATTTTAAAAAGGAAAAATCCGGCAGGGAAGATTTTCATAGAGATGATGAGCTTCAGGAGGACGGCATCAGCAATCTTACGATTGAAGGCAGGAATGCTGTGATAGAGGCTTTGAGGAGCGGCAGAACAATCGACAAGATATTCGTTCTTGACGGTTGCCAGGACGGACCCATAGCAACTATCAGAAAAGAAGCCAAAAAAGCCGGCATCATGATGAAGTTCGTATCACGAGACAGACTTGATCAGATTTCGGAAACAGGAGCGCATCAGGGAGTTATTGCCTATGCAGCTGCTTATTCCTACTCTGAAATGGACGATATTTTCAATCTTGCTGAGGAAAAGGGCGAGGCGCCTTTTGTTTTCCTGCTTGATAATATTGAAGATCCCCACAACCTCGGGGCAATCATCAGAACTGCAAATATCGCAGGTGCCCACGGTGTCATTATTCCTAAGAACCGCGCAGTCGGTCTTACTGCAACAGTAGCCAAGACCAGTGCCGGCGCTCTCAACTATACACCTGTAGTTAAGGTTACCAATATGGCCAGAACCATAGAGGAGCTTAAGAATCGCGGAATGTGGTTTGTTGGCGCGGATATGGACGGAAGCCCGATGTATGATCTTGATCTCAAGGGTTCAATCGGACTTGTTATCGGTAATGAAGGCTCGGGTGTAAGTAAGCTTGTTCGTGAAAAATGTGATATGATCGCCGCTATTCCCATGAAGGGTGAGATCAATTCCCTTAATGCCTCGGTTGCAGCGGGAGTTCTTGCCTTTGAAATCGTGAGACAGCGCGGAGGATACGGAAAATAATAGGTGAACTAAATGGCTAATATCTCTGGAAATGAGACTGACGAGGAGCTTATCACAAGGCTTCGCGACGGTGAGTCTGACGTAACTGATTACATAATGAATAAGTATAAGAACATGGTCCGCACCAAGGCTGCATCTATGTATATTCTTGGCGCGGATAAGGATGATCTTATTCAGGAGGGCATGATAGGTCTTTTCAAGGCGGTTCGCGACTATGATCCGGGACGGGATGCAAGCTTTAAGACCTTCGCTGACCTTTGCATCTCCAGGCAGATGTACACTGCAATTCAGGCATCCAACAGGAAAAAGCATGCGCCGTTGAACGGTTACATTTCTCTTTATGCCAAAATGGATAATCCCGAGGATGACATGGAATTTTCACTGGATCAGGTTCTTGAGGATATGAATGATATGGATCCTGAATCTATGGTCATTGATAAGGAAAACACCAGAGATATAGAGGAGTTCATTGAAAACGGCCTCAGCAGCTTTGAGCAGGCAGTTCTCGAACTCCACCTTACAGGCATGAGCTATACGGAGATAGCGAGAGTCCTTGGCAAGGACGAGAAATCTACCGATAATGCGCTGCAGAGACTTAAAACGAAAATTAAGAAATATGTTAATGAAAAAATGAAAAACGAATAGGCATATTTTTATTAAGCTAAAGTAGATACGTAGAATAAAGATATTTATGTTCATGGGGGATGAGTATGAAAAATCTAAAGAAATCCTTTGCCGCTCTGGCAATGGTGGCATCTGTTGTTGCTATTTCTACTGCTTCATTTAATTCTTATGCTGCTACAAATAATTCCAAGACAATGACTGAGCATTATGATACCTATAAAGGGTGGTTTCTGTTTGATGGGGAAATGCCGGATATAGTGAGTAAGCCGTACAAACCTGATAGCAAAACCAAGAAAATGCTGGATGATGCGGAGAAAGAAGGGATAGTATCATTTTCTCCAATGGCCTATGAATCTAAGAAGGACTACTATCAGCTAACCGGAAAAACTGAAAACTTTACTGTTTTTTATGCCAGTGATGACGAACTTGGATACACAATTTTGAAGGTGGGAAAATCAGATTATCTGGAAGTAAGCGTTCCTGCTATCAATTATCTCGGTGATGCTCCTTGGTTTGAAGAGTGCGATATAGATGGCGACGGAGAAAACGAGCTTTTATATAAACCGGGAAGACTTTTCCATGGAACAGGATATCTTGAGGATTTAATGCTTGTTGCGGATACTGATAAAAAAGGCGACTGGACGGTATACTTGCTGAACCCTGAAATGTATCTGACGGAAATTGCAAAGCAGGTGGAAGGCAGGATAGTAAACGGCAAGGCGACCTTGTATGTAAATGGAAAAGCAGAGGGAGAGCCACTTTCAGAGGATGATACCTTTGATGGAAAAACTCCTGAGCTGTATCTCGAAAATATAGTTCAGATCGATGTATACGATGGAAAAATCTGGGTGATGGATGAGCCGATGTTTGATGCTTCAAGCGCCAGAAGTGCGGGAATTACCCTCTGTTATCCGATAACCTATGAAGGAGTTGGAAAGTATTCAGGAGGCAAGCTGGTATGCAGAGCTGATTTCTATGGACTTTATGATACTATCATAGAATCCTTCAAGGAAAATGATCTGTATTATGTTTGGAAAAATCCTAATTTCGAGATAGCACCAATTCTTACAGCCAATATAAAGGATAAGGTGGATGGTACAGAGGAGTATGACTACTATTTGTCATCCTGCAATATATCGTCACTTCAAAATGGTAAGCTGAAACTGATGGAGACTATTAAGGGAGAGACTACGAAGAACCCTATCTCCATATGCTCCGATGGTCTTATATTAAAAGGTGAGCATTTCCTTTATGTTTACGGACCGGATTCAACAGGCAAAAAGGTGATAATAAAATATGGCGTCGAGGATGATAAGATCAGCAACTTCAGTAAGCACAAGGGCTACATAAGAATACGCGATGGTAAAGCCCAGAACAGTACAAGCTTCGAATTTGAAGAGGCATTCAAAAAGTATGAAACTGCATCGCCTATTAGTTTCATCAAGAAATAAGATATTTATCAATTTTTGAGTAAATCAACGAAATCCGCATTGCCTGCGGATTTCGTTGATTTATTATAGTGATTTATTTGTTGATTCTTCTGTACAGTATGGTTTCAAATGTGTAGTTTTGTTTTTCAATCTTATCATAGAAGGTTACTCTTAAAAGTGTGGGAGCAAGGTTGGCTTCCTGGCTTGTGCTTTCAACCGTGCTCTCGGTAACTGTGCCGTCAGAGTACTTTTTATGGGTTAAAAATGTACCTGACTGATAATCGTCAAGAGGACCAACTTTGCTAAGCTTAAAGGATTTGTTATTTGAAACCCGTCTCATCTTGAAAATGACTGAGGATTCGCTTATGCCACCAATTGTGTCAAGGGTATCTCCGTCACCGTTTAGATCAACAGCGTGACGCTGAGAAACACCGTTGTATGATGTGGTTATAACTGTGCCCTCGTCATCAGTATAGCTCTTGTTATAGTCTGCGGGATTTCCGCCCCATGGAGCAGCTGCAGCCTCTTCATAGAGAGTGCCGACTTCAATCTTTTTAAGACTATAGTTTTTGTTCATCTTGATCTTCAGTTTCCCTGATTTCTTCTGTGAGAAGGGCCTTTTCTTGCTATAGA
Source organism: Butyrivibrio sp. VCD2006 (assembly GCF_000423925.1). GTDB lineage: Bacteria > Bacillota > Clostridia > Lachnospirales > Lachnospiraceae > Butyrivibrio. The sequence goes on along the minus strand of NZ_KE384105.1, from coordinate 117,619 downwards.
TATAGTTGTTATTCGATGCGCCGATTTCACTGTCATACCACAGACTTTTCCCGGCATAGGTTATGTACTTGAAGGGTGTGGTATCGACTGCGGTAACTTTGATTTCATAGGGCAGGACACGTCCTTCGTCTGTGGTGGTAGTGAAGGTTATAGTGGTCTTTCCTGCTTTCAGTGCATTTAATCGCATGATATACTCACAGGTCGAAGCAGAGGGAAGGTTTGAATAAAAACCAACATATACCTTTTCACCTGATTCATTGTAATAATAATAGTTTTCATTGCCGTAGGCATCTACATCGTAGCCGCTATAAATTGTTTTATCATAGGGATTGAGGTTTACCTTGGAGGCCAGATCTCTGACGTCAACAATTTCATCGTCCTCGGCTTCCGGATCATCAACCTTGACCACGCCGTTTACGAAAAACAGCTTAAGGTCTGTATATTCTCCCACAGGAATTCGGATTTTCTTTGGGATGACGTTTCTGGCAATTTCATAAGTAAGGGATTCCGAGTAAGTTGCTCCATTTGTTCCGTTGATGTAGACTACAGTATTTCCTCCGCCAGCTGAGGCAGTAATGTTTGTGTCATAGCCTGTGGGCCTAATGATCTGGTATTTGTTGCTGAAACGCTGATTGTAGTTTTTTCCATCGTAAGCAGCAAAAGCCTCTGAGGGCATCAGAAAGAGCATGGCCATGGAGAGCGGCAGCATTACACATAGAGATTTGAAAAATCTTGTTTTTTCCATAAAGTCCCCCTATCGATAAGAAATTATTTGTGCCATTAGTTGTTTTATAATATTATAAGAAAAGACTGCGAAAAAAAGCTAAAGCTTTTGGGATATAAAGATAACTTTGTATTAAAAAATCCTAAATTATTCACTTGCTTTTTTACATTAGGTGTCACGATAAATTTTCCCTTGCGAACATAGTGACATTATGTTACAATAAACAAGCTGTTGTGATATAACAGCTTTGCAACTATAGTATAATATTTGTAAAATATTAAGAATCATTGATATAAAAGAGGTGAGAAGATGAGACAGGATATTCAGCCCGAGTACTATCAGGCAACTGTTACCTGCAACTGCGGTAACACATTTACAGTAGGTTCAACAAAGAAGGAAATCCACGTAGAAATCTGTTCTAAGTGTCATCCTTTCTATACAGGAACACAGAAGGCAACTGCTGCACGTGGACGTATCGATAAGTTCAACCGCAAGTATGGTATGACTTCTAACAACGATTGATTACTGGAAATGCAAAGAGGTTGAGGCGTTTGTCTCAACCTCTTTTTTGTAACAATAGGAAAATCATTCGTATTTCCTATAACTGTGGATGCACAACCACTAAATTTGGGAGGTTGCAATATGAGAAAAAAGAAAATCAACCACTACTCGGGAATAGGCGGTCAGGCTGTTCTTGAAGGTGTTATGATGCGCAACAAGGATATGTATGCCGTTGCGGTCCGCAAAGAAAATGGAGAGATTGGTGTTGAGGTGGATCACTATCTTGGTAAGGGTGACAGCCTCGGACTTAACCATATACCTTTTGTCAGAGGTGTTTTCGCATTTTGGGATTCACTTGTTCTTGGTATGAAGGCCCTTAACTACTCTGCTTCGATGTTCGAGCAGGAGGAGATAGCTTCTGCAAAGGATCCGATAGCTGCTGAGAGCAAGGATAAGATTGCAACTACCATAACAACAATCATAGCCTTCGTTCTTGCTATTGGAATTTTCATGATACTTCCTTATTATCTGAGTTCACTCTTTAACGGACATATCAGGAATAATTCAGTGATAGTTCTTATCGAGGGCGGTCTTAGAATTGCAATTTTCATAGCATATATACTTCTTATTTCGCTTATGAAGGATATAAGACGTCTTTTCAGATATCATGGTGCTGAGCACAAATGTATCAACTGTCTTGAGAGAGGTAAGCCGCTTACCCTTGAAAATGTCAGGGAGAGCACCAGACTTCACAAGAGATGTGGAAGCAGCTTCCTTTTGTTCGTAATGTTTGTCAGTATCGTGCTTTTCTTTTTCATAAGGGTTGAGTCGATACCCTTAAGAATACTTGTTAGAATAGCACTTATTCCAGTTATAGCAGGTATCTCCTACGAGATAATCAGACTTGCGGGACGCAGCAACAACATTATCATCAAAATCATTTCTGCTCCGGGATATGCACTTCAGATGCTCACAACAAGAGAGCCTGATGATGAGATGATCGAGGTTGGAATGAAGTCTGTTGAGGCTGTTTTTGACTGGAGAGAGTTTTTACAGGATTCCTTCGGATATAAATTCGAGGATGAGGATGATGTCGCTCAGTGATTGTGCGGATTGTCCAGAGAGGAATTAAACACAATGGATTACGCATCACTATATAAAGAGGGGGAGGAAAAACTTAATACTGCAAATGTACCGGAAGCCTCTCTTGATGCGAGACTCCTTTTAGAGTATGCCTGCGGAACCAACCATAACACACTTCTTTCTCATGGTGATATGGAGGTTTCCGAGGAAAAAGAGTTAAAGTACAGAGATTTTTTGTCCAAGAGAATGGAAAGGATTCCGGTGGCATATATAGTCGGGAATGCTGAGTTCATGGGCATTGAGTTTGATGTCACAAGCAATGTGCTTATTCCTAATCAGGATACGGAGACCCTTGCAGAGGAAGCTCTCAGATATCTTCATGATGGAATGAGCGTGCTTGATCTTTGCACCGGTTCAGGATGCATAGCACTAAGCCTTCTTAAGTACAGCAATGATACACATGCGGTAGGTACCGATATGTCTGATGCAGCTCTTTTGATTGCTGAAAAAAATGCAAAAAAGCTTGGACTTGCTGACAGATTCAAAGCAGTGAAGGCCGATATTTTCCCTAATAATTGCAAATATGACATTATCGTTTCAAATCCGCCCTATATTCCTACGGCGGTAATCGAGACTCTGGAGCCTGAGGTTAAGACCTACGAGCCTTATATGGCTCTTGACGGAACCGAGGATGGACTTGCTTTTTACAGAAGAATAGTGCCTGGAGCAAAGGAGTATCTCTATAAAAGCGGATACCTTCTTTTGGAGATCGGCTTTGATCAGGGCGAGGCAGTTAAGGACCTCATGGAGAAAAACGGATACAAAGATGTACAGGTTATTAAGGACCTCGGCGGTAATGACCGAGTAGTCAGCGGATGCTTCTATTAGCTATGCAGTGTGATTTAATTTGAGAGAATAATAAGTGTTAGTTAAGCTTACATTTCTCTTGCCTTCCACTAGGGGGAGGCTTGGCTTGGTTTGGAAATGGTGAACCCATTTATTCTCTTGCCTTCCCCTAGGGGGAAGGTGTCAGCGAAGCTTATACTTTTCTTGCCTTTCCCTAGGGGGAAGGTGTCAGCGAAGCTTATACTTTTCTTGCCTTCCCCTAGGGGGGAAGGTGTCAGCGAAGCTTATACTTTTCTTGCCTTCCCCTAGGGGGGAAGGTGTCAGCGAAGCTGACGGATGAGGGGTTAGCACTGCATAGATAAAGGAGAAAAACAATTATGTTTAGTAGATTAGAAGATATGGTCCGCAGATACGAGGACATTACAATGGAACTTGGTGAGCCCGGAGTGGCTTCAGACCAGAACCGTTTCAAGGCTCTTATGAAGGAGCAGAGTGATCTTCTTCCGATTTTGGAAGAGTATACAAATTATAAAAAGTGCAAAGAAACTATTGCTGATAGTGAGGAGCTTTTAACCTCTGAGTCGGATGAGGATATGAAGGAGATGCTCAGACAGGAGCTTGCAGAGGCTAAGGATGAGCTCCCTGAAATTGAGCAGAGACTTAAGCTCCTTATGATCCCCAAGGATCCCAATGATGATAAAAATGTTATCGTTGAGATCAGAGCCGGTGCAGGCGGTGATGAGGCTGCACTTTTCGCGGCAGATATGTACAGAGTTTACACCAGATATGCCGACAGACATGGCTGGAGAATAGAGACAATGAGCGTCGAGGATACAGGAATCGGCGGTATGAAGTCAGTAAGCTTTATGCTTTCAGGTAGCGGTGCTTACTCAAGACTTAAATTCGAAAGCGGTGTTCACAGAGTTCAGAGAATTCCTGCGACTGAGTCAGGCGGAAGAATACATACTTCCACAATCACAGTTGCTATCATGCCTGAAGTGGAGGATGTTGAAGTCGAGATTGATATGAACGACTGTAAATTCGACGTTTTCCGTGCTTCCGGTAACGGCGGACAGTGTGTCAACACAACAGACTCAGCGGTAAGACTCACGCACATTCCGACCGGAATAGTAATATCCTGTCAGGATGAAAAGAGCCAGATTAAGAATAAGGCCAAGGCACTCAAGGTCCTTCGCGCCAAGCTTTTTGAGCTTGAGCAGCAGAAGGCTCACGATTCCGAGGCAGCTCTTAGAAAGAGTCAGGTAGGAACCGGTGACAGATCAGAGAAAATCAGAACCTACAATTTTCATCAGGGAAGAGTTACAGACCACCGCATAAATCTTACACTTTACAAGATTGATTCAATCATGGACGGTGACCTTGAGGAACTTATAGATGCACTTACAACTGCAAGCCAGGCAGAGAAGCTTGCGGGAATGAATCAGTAAAATCACACTTCGCATATTAAAGACTTTTGTTTATAGAGTTTTTAGTATGCGAAGTTCTTTTTTTGTATATAATGAAAGTAATAGAATGTAAACAATTTTATGAGGGTCAATACATGAATGCACAAATGAAACAGGAACTTATAGATTGGGGTGTTAACTGGTCGGATGTTCAGGAACGATTTATGGGGAATGAGGATCTTGTGGAAAAGTTTATGCTCAAGTTCCTGAATGATTCAAGTTTTAATGCACTTACAGAAGGGCTTGCGGCAAAGAATGCCGAGGAAGCTTTTAAAGGCTGCCATACCCTCAAGGGTGTTACAGGAAATCTGGCCCTCGATGGCATGCGGCCTGATGTACTGGAGCTTACTGAGATTCTAAGGGCAGGATCACTGGATGGCTCTGAGGAACTTTATCAGAAAATCAAGAAATCTTATGATGCACTTATTGGGATACTTAAAAAGTATGCTTAGGTTTAGGTGTTATATTAGTAAATGGCTTTGAAGGTGGATAATTACTTATAAAAATGAGAATTTACAGCCGCGGCTTTAATCTTTGTTTTCCCATTATTTGTGGGTCGATTGGAATAAGATAAATTCATGCCAACGAATAATTGTTGATACCATACCTAAAATATGATATCTTATCAGAGTTGATTTTCCTTTTATTGCCCGAAGAAGCAAGATGAAAGGAAGATATGAAACAACAAGTAGCTACAAACAAAGAAAACGTATCTTATGGAAGCAGCCCTTATGATGATGTTTTCAGAACATTGGTGATTGAGCACAAGGATTTGGTGTTACGCCTTATCAATGAAATGTTCCCAGGGATTCACTATGAAGGCGATGAAGAAGTTAAGCCTTTGAATGACACATATTTTGTAAACCAGGGTGGCGGCGAGCAGGACAAGAAGATCACGGATTCTGCAATTGAGATTACAGGACATGACGGAGTAAGAAGGCTTTTCCATTTGGAATGTCAGAGTACATCGGATGGATCGATGATCATCAGGATGTTCGAATATGATGTTCAGATAGCTATTAAGGCAAGCAGCGATTTTTCCACGGATCATTTAAGCGTAAATCTTCCCGAATCCGGGATTTTGTACCTTAGAAGCACATCAAGCACGCCGGATTTCATGACAGTTACGGTTAATGTTCCGGGTGAAAAGCATGTAAACTATCAGGTGCCAATTCTAAAGCTGAAGAACTACAAATGTGACGATATTCTCGACAGGGAACTGTACTTTCTCATTCCGTTTTATCTGTTCAACTTCGAGGCTGAATTTGATAAAATAGAAGCGGGAAATCAGGACTTTATCGACAGTTTCAATATCAGATATCGCGAGATTTATGAGCAGCTTCGGGAGCGTTATGAAGCGGGCAAAATCAGCGCAAGGACGTATAGCAAAATCATTGAAATGTCGAAGAAAGTGATAATGGCACTTGCCAGCAACAAGAAAGTTGTTCGAGAGGAGGCTGAGAAGATCATGGGTGGACAGGTACTTGAAACAGAAACCGAGACAGTATATCGTGAGGGTCTAAATGAAGGCCGCGAAGAAGGTATTAGTGAGGGCTTGAAAGAAGGTCGTAAAGAAGGCCGTACAGAAGGTATAAAAGAAATTGATGCACTTTATTCCTGGTTAAAAGCACAGAATCGAAATGACGATATTCTAAGAGCTATAGGCAATGAAACTCTGCAAAATGAGCTGCTTGAGGAATATCAAAAGAACAAAATGTGAATCGTTAGATACTCCTAAAGAGGCTGACTCGTATGAGTCAGCCTCTTTATATTTTTTTTATACAAATGTAATGAGTTTTTACAACTTGTTTTATTCCATATAAAGATGATGCTGATATAATTGAGCGTGGAAATGTTTTAAAAAACGATAATGCATAATTATGAGGGGATGCTTATGCGCTTTTTAAATAGGAGCAGATTTTTATCTGGGATCATTACGTTTATTTTTGCTGGACTTTTCCTTAACTCCGGTATGATAAGTGCTAATGCAGCTAATGACATATCAGTAACTATGCCAACCGGTGACTTTTATTCTGAGACTGGTAGTGAAACAGTAGAGGAAATAAAGCTGTCGGAGGAAGAATATAATGAATTGGTCGGCTCAAATTTTCGCAGAGCCAGGGTCAGAAATGCATCATCAGGGACCAGTTATTATTACAATCAACTTAGTAGTAATGACAAGCTTTTTTATGATGCTTTACTGAGCATGGCCAGGGCAGACAAAGATGCAGTAAGTGGTTTTTCATTTAATGGTATTTCAAGTGGCAATATCAGTCTGGTTTATGAAGGTACTAAGTATCTAAATGATGTTGATATTTCATCTGTCCGTAATGCGCTGAATTTTGATCATCCGGAAGAATTGGAAGGAATGCTGCACTTACCGGCTCATGTAGTGATTTCTTCCAGCTCAGGCGGGACAGTAAGATATGCATATTATTGCTTTTTTAGACGCGGATCTGATTATACGGGAAGTCAGATTGCCGCTATGGAAGATGAACTTCAGAATGCTCTTTCCAATACTTATTCAAGTATTGCTTTATCCGGTAGTGATGTAGATAAAGAACTGGCAATTCATGATGCTCTGATTAAAAAGATTGAGTATGATCATGAATGTGCGGATAATAATTCGGTATATGATGTGGCACATACCGCTTATGGTGCGCTCGTTGATGGAAGTGCCGTGTGTGATGGTTATTCAAAAGCTTTCAAAATGCTTCTTCAAAAGGCTGGAATTGAATCGCATGTTGTTGCCGGATTTGGTAATGGCGGTGGTCATGCCTGGAGTGTTGTAAAACTTGATTCAGATTATTACGAAGTTGATGTGACTTGGGACGATCAGGAAAAGTATTCCAGTGCTCTGTACTACAATATGCTTTCTCATGATTATTTCAACAGGACAACTGAGGATTTTAAAAGCCATCAATTTAATGTTCCCGGGTTTAAAACAAATACAACTACACATGTTAGAAATGAAAAATATCTGGGATATTTGGAGCCACCTGTAGCAAATGGTACTGCAAAATCATATGCAAACGTCAAAAAGGTTTACAAAGTAACTTTTGAAGGTGTAATTGATGGTGCAAAAGTCTCTACTACTTATAGTGACACATACACTTATGAAGGAAAAATTGTGAAAATGCCGACCAGTGTATCTCTTACAGGGTACACTTTTGGTGGTTGGTATACCCAAAAAAGTGGTGGCACTGTAATTGATAAGAATACTGTTCTTACAGGACCGACAACTGCCTATGCTCATTGGATTTCAAAGAATGTCAAAGTAACCTTCGACGCAAATGGAGGAACGTCTACACCTGATCCTGTGACCATAGCAGGTGGAACTGCCATTGGAACACTTCCGACCACATCCAGGACTGGATATGATTTTGATGGTTGGTATGATGCTAAGACAGGCGGAAATAAAGTTACTACAACAACAAAAATCAATAGTGATATGACTTTGTACGCTCATTGGACTGCAAAGACTGTAACAGTAACTTTGAATGATGGAAGTTCGACCGCTGATACCATCACTGTAAAATACAACGGAAAATATGAAGGACTACCCACAAGCAGAACAAAGACAGGCTATACCTTTGGTGGGTGGTATCTTGAAAGTAGCTATAAAACACTAATTACAGCTAGTTCTGTAGTTGGAAATGCCAATAACCATACGCTTTATGCAAAGTGGACAGCTATAAATTACACAGTTACTTTTGATGCAAATGGTGGAACGCCTACACCTGATCCTGTGAGCATTACATATGGAACTGCCATTGGAACACTGCCTTCTGTATCCATGTATGGATATGATTTTGCTGGCTGGTATGACGCTAAGTCAGGTGGAAATAAAGTAACTTCTTCAACAAAGATATACAGTAATATGACTTTGTACGCCCATTGGACTGCAAAGACTGTAACAGTAACTTTGAATGATGGAAGTTCGACCTCTGATACCATCACCGTGAAATACAACGGAAAATATGAAGGACTACCTACAAGCAGAACCAGAACAGGATATACCTTTGGCGGCTGGTATCTTGAAAGCACCTATAAGACACTAATTACCGCAAGCTCTGTGGTTGGGAATGCCAATAACCATACACTTTATGCAAAGTGGACAGCTATAAATTACACAGTTAGTTTTGATGCAAATGGTGGAACGCCTACGCCTGATCCTGTGAGCGTTACATATGGAACTGCCATTGGAACACTGCCGTCTGTATCCATGTATGGATATGATTTTGATGGTTGGTATGACGCTAAGACAAGCGGAAATAAAGTAACTTCTTCAACAAAGATATACAGTAATATGACTTTGTACGCTCATTGGACTGCAAAGTCTATCACAGTAACGCTTGACGATGGAAGTTCGACCTCTGATACCATCACCGTGAAATACAACGGAAAATATGAAGGACTACCTACAAGCAGAACCAGGACAGGCTATATCTTTGGCGGCTGGTATCTTGAAAGCAGCTATAAGACACTTATTACTGCTAACTCTGTAGTTGGAAATGCAAATAATCACACCCTCTATGCACAGTGGAAGATAGCAACGGTTACAGTTGCATTCCATGCAGAAGGGACAGATAAACCTTATGAAGAATTGTCCGCACACTTCGGGGATTCCTTTGCATCAGTTATGAAAGAACGCGGAGTGCCCACGTTGGATGGCTACGATTTTGCTGGCTGGTTTACAGCTTCTGAGGGTGGAGATGAAGTTACAAAGGAAGATATTATAAGCTCCACAGATATCCAAAACCTGTATGCACAGTGGACACCTTTACCGGATCCTGTGGAAGAAGAAACGCCTGGCGAGAATGATCCTCCCGGAAGCGGAAGCGAAACACCGGGCGATGAAAGCGAGACTCCCGGAAGTGAGACACCGGGAAGCGGAAGTGAGACTCCCGGTGATGAAAGCGAGACTCCCGGAATAGAGACACCGGGAAGCGGAAGCGAGACCCCAGGTGATGAAATCGAAACTCCTGGTAGTGGAAGTGAGACACCCGGAAGCGGAAG
>NZ_KE384105.1:0-107488 GCF_000423925.1 Butyrivibrio sp. VCD2006 | reverse complement strand
AGTGGAAGTGAGACACCGGGCGATGAAATCGAAACTCCTGGAAGCGGAAGCGAGACCCCAGGTGATGAAATCGAAACTCCTGGCAGTGGAAGCGAGACCCCAGGTGATGAAATCGAAACTCCTGGCAGTGGAAGTGAGACACCGGGCGATGAAATCGAAACTCCTGGAAGCGGAAGCGAGACCCCAGGTGATGAAATCGAAACTCCTGGCAGTGGAAGCGAGACCCCAGGTGATGAAATCGAAACTCCTGGCAGTGGAAGTGAGACACCGGGCGATGAAATCGAAACTCCTGGAAGTGGAAGAGAGACTCCGGGCGATGAAATCGAAACTCCTGGTAGTGGAAGTGAAACACCCGGAAGCGGAAGCGAAACACCGGGCGATGAAATCGAAACTCCTGGTAGTGGAAGTGAAACACCCGGAAGTGGAAGCGAGACCCCTGCCGATGAAGTCGAAACACCCGGAAGTGGAAGCGAGACCCCTGCCGATGAAGTCGAAACACCCGGAAATGGAAGCAATCCACCCATAATAGGTAAAGTGAATCCGGGTAGTGAAGACGAAAATCAAAGTGGTGATAGTGAAACTCCTGCAGTTGGAATTGAGACTCCTGAGGTAGGTAATGAGAATCCGAGTAATGATGATGAAGACCATGCTACTCAAAATGAGAATGCCGACGGTAGCGAAGTTTCAACAGATGCAAATGAAGATGTAGATAATGCGAGCCGGAACGAAGTATCTGAGAATCCTGAAGCAAATGCTGGAACATCAGGATTAACGCAGACACAATCCGATCAGGCTAATATACCTTCTGAGCAGAGCATAGCTAATGATTCTGATACTGCAAATAACAAAGAGGCGTCACTACCCGCAAGCGGTAAGATAAATGTCGGTGATAAGGAGTATGCTGTATCCTCAGCAGGAACAGTTGCCGTTGCTGCATGTGAAAATAAAAAAGTAAAATCTGTAAGCATATCAGGCACAGTTTCATATAATGGCGTTACTTACAAGATTACTGAGATTAAGAATGGCGCTTACAAGAACTGCAAAAAGCTTAAGAATGTTACAATTGGCAAAAACATCAAGAAGATAGGTGCCGGTACATTCAAGGGATGCAGCAAGCTTGGCAAGATAAAAATATTCGGAAACAGTCTTTCATCTGTAGGAGCAGGAAGCTTTAAGGGAATTAAGAAAGATGCAACAATCACTATTGTTTGCAAGAATAAAAGGACCTATGACAAGCTTGTTAAGATGATAATAAAAGCCGGAGCTAAAACAGCAAAGTTTAAATTCAAAAAGAGTTGATAAACAATAAAGGATTTCGAAAGCGAAATCCTTTATTCATAAGAAAATAGGAGGGTCTATGAAAATACTAGTTGTTGGTGGGACAAGATATTTTGGAATTCCGATGGTAAATGCTTTGCTATCAAAGGGGCATGATGTGACTATTGCTACAAGAGGAAATGCAAAGGTTGGTTTTGAAGGCGAAGTAAGTCATGTTATTTTCGACCGGACGGATTCGCTGAGTGTGAAAAGCGCTTTGGAAAATCAAAAGTTTGATGTGATCATTGACAAGATTGCCTATGGCTCTAATGATGTAAAAGCTCTGTTGGAAAATGTAAGCTGTGATAGATATATTCAGATGTCCACATGTTCTGTTTATTTGAAGGACCATGCAAACATCAGTGAAGATGAGTTTGTGACAAGCGAATATCCATTGGAGTGGATGGACAGACTTCCTGATTACGCTAGGACAAAGCGCAATGCAGAGAGGGCTGCGCTTGAATACATGGACTTATCTGATTGCACTTTTGTGAGGTATCCGGTAGTTCTTGGAGAAAACGATTATACCGGAAGGCTTCGCTTTTATGTGGAGCATATTAAAAATGAGCAGCCCATGTATGTTGATGATCTAGACATGGCAATGTCTTTCATACATGAAAAAGAAGCAGGAGAGTTTATTGCTTATCTTGTTGACCATCCCATTAGCGGTGCTGTAAACGGTTGTTCCAATGGAACTGTAAAGATTTCCGATATTATCAATTATGCAGAAAAGAAGCTCGACAATAAGGCTATTCTTAATGAGAACGGCGAGGCCGCACCATTTAATGGACTTAAGGATACACTGAGCTTTAGTACGAAAAAAGCTAAAGCGGCAGGCTATACTTTTTCGGATTTGGATAGTTGGATATATGGGCTGATTGATATGCTGGAATTTCAGATAGATAAAAGTGAATAATTATAGGATGTCTTATTCTGTTCAAATTAAAGAGGGCTGTGAAGAATATTTTTCACAGCCCATTACTTTAGTATTTCTTAGTTTTAGCATGTAACCACAATTCCGCCATCGCCTGCGTAAGTGGTGGCAACACCTGCTCCGTCGACTACGAGAACTTCTTTAAACGAAACCTTTGAAAGAATAAGATTCTTTACAACTTCGGCGCGTTCATAGCAGTTGATGTGGGTGATCATGAGGGCCTTTTCTTCGGGATTCTTGGTTCTTTTAGCTACGATATCAGACAGCTTGATAAGTGCCTTCTTCATACCGATTCCCTGGCCGCACTGTGCGATTGTACCCTCTATGGCATAGCAAACGGGTTTGATATTCAGAGTGGTAGCAACAATAGCTTTCATGCCTGTAAGTCTTCCGTTTTTCCTGAGAGTGTCGAGCGAATCAAGGACAAAGTATGTGTCCATCCCGTCTCTGTATGCTTCAACCTTCTCGATAACCTCTTCAAAGGGAAGGCCGGCCTCTGCATATTCCATGATTTTATAAGTGACATTGGTCTGTCCGCAGCAGGCTGATAAAGAATCAAAAACATGAATGTTCTTTTTTCCGATGTCTTCGTGATAAATATCTCTTGCAAGAAGAGCACTGTTATAACTGCCGCTGAGCTTGGATGAAAGGGTTACTACATAGATATCATCGGCATCACAGTCATATGCCTTCATGTATCTGTCGGGTGAAGGGCATGCTGACTTGGCACAAGTCTCTGATTCAGCCACTCTTCTGATATAATCAAGCTGATCAAAATTCTCATCATCAAGGACTGTATAATCGCCAACATGAAGGATGAGAGGCACTATCTCTATACGTTCATCTTTATGGTACTCTGCAGGCAAATCAGTACAACTGTCTACAACTATCTTATAACTCATATTTCTTCCTAACCTCCGATAAAATCTATTCGGATACAATGTAGTTTTTTATACTAGATATATTAACATAATTGAGGCATCTATGATACATCAATAGCCGCTAAAGTGGTATTATGTTATAGATGAAGAATTGAAAAAGGAAATATCACATGATTGCATTACAGATAAAGAATACAAAACATTTCATGTCGGCTCTTTTGGCATCGGAAGCCTTTGACAGCTTTCTTCTTGAAGGCGCTGAGCTTTTCACCGCTAATTCCTACACAATCGATGGTCATGTAAATAAGGAGTTCTACGGGGATGAAGAGGAAATTCCCTATGACCTTTCTGAGTGGAAGAATATGAGAAGTGTATGCTATGACCTCATCAAGGGCAAGCACACACCTCTTGGATTTAAATTCATTTTTTGTGCTACGCCTGATAAAAAGACAGAGCTTTTGGATGCACAGTCTGCAGATGCAGTTTCTAACCTGGTTTTTATAGTAAAATTCAAGGAGGGACATATAACCCTTACAACAGGGGTGGCTCTTTCCGGATTTTTACTGGACAAATCCTACGAGAAAATCTGGGATGAATATATGAAAAGCTTCCTTACAAAGACTCGTATTGAATTTGAGGAACTCTGAATTTTACTGAATCCAAACATCAATAAAATTACAATTTTGCCTGGAGGTAAACATGATTAGAAAACCTGAATATATAAAGCCCGGAGACAATATTGGTATTACAGCTCCTTCCTTTGGCCCCTCAAGCGAGCCATACTATTCGATGTACAAATTTGCAAAAAGGAATCTTGAGAACAGAGGCTACAAAATAACAGAAGGTGACACGCTTTTTAAAAATGACGGAATCGGTATAAATACTGATCCGAAGGTAGCTGCTGCAGAGCTTACAGAGTTTTATAAAAGAAGTGACATAGATGCGATAATCTCAGCAGGTGGCGGAGAGCTTATGTGTGAGACAATCTCCCATGTTGATTTTGAAGCACTTAAGAGTGAAAAGCCTAAGTGGTTTATTGGCTATTCCGATAACACCAATTTCATTTTTCCTCTTGTGACAATTTCAAGAGTACAGGGAATATACGGCCCATGTATTTCAGGATTTTCCAAAAAGTGGGAGCTTCCGGAGACTGATGCGATTGCTCTTTTGGAGGGAACGAAGAATGAGTTTTCGGGATATGAGCGCTTTGTGGATCCTTCAAAGGAAGAAAAGCCCGAGACAGAGCCTGACTATACGACTTTTAACTTTGATGTTCCCTATGAATACAATTCTGACAAGGTACTTAAGAACTTCATTTGCAAAGATGGAATGGCTAAAGAAGCAGGCGCTGAAGCTGAGATTGGCTTTGATGGAATATTATTAGGTGGCTGCCTCGATATTCTTGCAACCCTGGTGGGTACAAGGTTCGATAAGGTAAAAGAGTTCAAGAAAGAGTATAAGAACATTATCTGGGTACTTGAGGCATGTGATCTTAATCCCATGGCTTACAGAAGGGCTATGTGGAATTTGAAAGAGGCAGGATGGTTTGACGATGCTGCCGGATTTATAATCGGACGCCCTATAACTGCATTCGGACAGGAGATGATGGGAGCAGATCAGTATAATGCTGTTACTGACATCGTTTCATGTTTTGATGCTCCTATAATCATGGATGCGGACATAGGACACATTGATCCCATGATACCTGTGATCATGGGGGCCAAGGCAAAAGTAACTGTACGGGGAAATGATCTTAAGATCAAATATGAAAATGACTAGACAAGAATCTGGAAACTGTTTTGACTATATAAGATATTATGCGGCTTTTTGTGTGATGTTTTTGCATTTCACAGGGATTGTCGGGTATCACATGCCAGATGTTAAGCTGCAGATGACAGTGCTGAGAGGAATCTCAACCTTCTTTCAGCCGACTGTTATTCTTCTTACTATGAGTGGGTTTCTGGTATCCGCCTCCTTTGAGAGGTCGGGAGCTTTGGCATTGCCTTTTCTTAAAAAGAGAATAAAGCGCATTTACCTGGATATGTGGCTCAGCATGGCTGTATTTGTTGCGGTTTATTATTTTATTGTGGGAGATAAGTTTGACAGCTCCATGATAAAATGGCTGATTATTCAGGGCGTGGGCTTTGCCAATACTCCGAGCTGCCTTAAGGACTTCGCGACAGGAAGCTTTAACGGGACTATGTGGTTTTTTACCGTGATCATTCAGCTCTATGTAGTAATAGTTGCTGTGAAAAAGCTTGCGCGTGGCAGCAGGAGCCTGGGACTTTGGCTCTCTGTTACAGTTTTCTTTGGAGCACTCAATGTGCTTTCCGGAGTGTTTGTTCCGGGGCTTTCCGAGACTGTGCAAAAGCTGTTTGAGAGGACCTTCATTCCCTATGCTTTTTGGTTTTTGGTGGGAGTTCTTTTTCAGACCTGCAGACTCTATGAAAAGGAGAATATCAAAGTAATTTGTGCGGCGTTTCTCCTTCTTCAGATAATTTTGAATATTCTTCCGGAATGCGGATTTGGATACTATACTGATTTCCTAAGAGGAACAGTGACAAGCATACTCACGATTCTGGCGGCATATTGCCTGCCCGCTAAGAGAGTGAAGCCTGATATCACATACGGGTTATACCTGTATCACTGGCTTTTCCTTAATCTGATCATTCATTACGGACTTCATGAAAAATGGAATGCCGTGCTTAATGTATTTATCTTTACGGTTGGTACTATTATTTGTGCGTATGTTTTCAGAATTCATGGGAAAAATAAAAAAGCCATGTAGATTAAATTGAACATGGCTTTATTTTTGCTGATATTTCATTTTTCGGCAGCTTCTTTTACAGATAGTTCATTTTTGGGCAGCTGCCTTTGCAGCCAGACGCCTTCTGATTTCTTTGATGTTATTCCTGTAGGCAAAGGAAACCTTGAGCTTAACGCCTGTATCCATTGTGACTGACCCAAAGCCCTCGCTCTGAATATGATTAACATTGATCATTGAATTCTGGGAAATGGGGCACATTGCAGTAAATATCTCACACTGCTCGTACAGATTATAAATATCCGTAATAAGTGAAATGCTTCTGTTTTCCGTCAGATAAATTGTGAGCTGATGCGTGGCTATCATCTCAGCGTAGATAATGTCATTTTCTCTTGCATAAATCGTCTGGTTTTCACCTCTAAGCTCCAGTGTTGGTATCGGATCACCAAGACGCTCCTCACACAATGAGAGGATAGCTTCAAGCTCCTTCACCTTGATGGGTTTTTCTATAAAAAGGAGCTCATCTTCAATTGCTGCTTCCTTTGCAAGTTCTTTGTAATCGTGTTTGGAAGAACACATAACTACATTTTTAATGCCGCCTATTTCAAAGAGCAGTTTTGCTACATCAATTCCTGTTTTGAACCTCTCATCATCAGGATCAGGCTCTGCCATATCAATGAAAATAATATCGTATACCTGCGGAAAGCGCAGGAGAGCAGGGATGTTGCCATAAAGGTCAGTGTAAAAATGCTCCTTGCCTTCACTCTGATAGCGATCTGACTGTCGACGAAGGAGACGCTCCATCTGCTTTCTGTCAGCTATGTTGTCATCAAAAACTGCTATATGCATACGAAACCTCGAGTTTATCTGAATAGTATTTCTATGGGAGACATCTTAATCGCCACCACGATTCCAACCTGAATAATAAGAATAAGAGGCATTCCTACGACAAAATACCAATGCTTGGTTTTATGCCTGAAAATGGACATGCCAAGAATACTTCCGATGCTTCCGCCCATAAGAGCGAGAAGAAACAGAACTGATTCGGGAGTTCTGAAAGAATTCCGCTTAGACTTCCTCTTATCATTCCCCATAATAAGAAAGCTTATTAAGTTAATTATTCCCAAATATGCCAATAAATATTCCAGTGAGTTCATGAAAGATATTTTAAATCATAAAAACCTGCTACGCAATAACACACCCGGAATTCTTGTGTCCTTGTAAGGCATTAAAATACAGTGCTTACTTGGCGCTGATGCTCAAACAGCTCTGCTCTCCATAAGGTACTCACAATAGTGACGGGGCAGGTGAACTATGCCAGCCTGCCCCGTCATAAGGAGTTTTAGTCGGTTATTTCGGCGCAGCCAGTATAAGCTGCGTGAACATTATTTTTTACTTTCTACTTCCTGCATCTTCATTGCGCGAACCTTGCAGGAGAGACCGAAGAGGTTGATGAAACCTTCAGCATCGTGGTGATCGTAAAGGTCACCTGTCTTGAAGGATGCGATTGACTCATTGTAAAGTGAGTAGGGTGATGATGTACCTGCCTTGATGATGTTGCCCTTGTAGAGACGGAAGGTAACTTCACCGGTTACATACTTCTGAGTTGACTCGATGAAAGCCTGCTCAGCTTCACGAAGAGGTGTGAACCATTTTCCTTCATATACAAGATCAGCAAACTTATTGCCCATATCCTTCTTCATTGTATAAGTGTCACGATCAAGGATGAGCTCCTCGAGCTGCTGATGTGCCTCGTAAAGGATTGTTCCGCCGGGAGTCTCATATACGCCGCGGGACTTCATTCCTACTACACGATTTTCTACGATATCAACGATACCGATTCCGTTCTCACCACCAAGCTTATTGAGAGTGCGGATGATATCGGAAACCTTCATCTCTTTTCCGTTAACTGACTTCGGAACACCACCTTCGAAGGTCATGGTAACTGTTGTAGGCTCATCGGGAGCATCCTCAGGTGTTACGCCGAGTACTAAGAGGTGCTTATAGTTTGGAGCCTGTCCGGGATCTTCAAGTTCAAGACCTTCATGAGAAATGTGCCAGAGGTTACGATCACGGCTGTAGCTGCTGTCAGCAGAGAAGGGAAGGTTAATTCCATGTGCTTTGCAGTATTCAATCTCGGACTCACGTGAATCCATTGTCCACTTGTCACTTCTCCAAGCTGCGATGATCTTGATGTCAGGAGCAAGAGCCTTGATACCAAGCTCGAAGCGGATCTGATCGTTACCCTTACCGGTAGCACCGTGGCAGATAGCAACAGCGCCTTCTTTTCTGGCTATTTCAACAAGCTTCTTTGCGATAAGAGGACGAGCCATGGAAGTACCAAGGAGATATTTGTTCTCATATACAGCGTGTGCCTGAACGCAGGGAACAACGTACTCATCACAGAACTCATCAATAACATCAAGTATGTAAAGCTTAGAAGCACCACAGCTCTTAGCTCTCTCCTCAAGTCCGTCCAGTTCTTCTTCCTGTCCGCAGTCTATGCAAACGCAAATAACTTCATAATCATAATTCTCTTTGAGCCACGGTATGATCGCCGTAGTATCCAAACCACCTGAATATGCAAGTATTACCTTTTCTTTCGCCATAACTTCCTCCTTACTTATATACGGTCGAACAATCTGCTTTGTGGGCTTTTCAATATATATCTGATATTTGCTTGCGTTGAACCGGACACTCCGGTAAGCCCTGGTCACAAATCGCTGCGTGCATGGGCACTTGCGATTTGTAGGTCTTACCTCCGTGGTTCATAGCCAGCAAAGTATCAGATATATACTGATGCGCCCCCGAAGCAGACCGTTCGACCTTGTTATCAATATGAATATTAGTTTGAATCGTGAAAGCCGGGTTCTCAACAGAGAACGGTGTCGCCTCCGTAATTCATAAGGCGAATATACATCATTGAAAAACATATTGCAATAGTTTTATGCATAAAAATTTATAAAATGCACGTCTAAGTGAATAAATATAAATAATGCTTGCATAAAATACATGAGTTGATTATACTAAAGTGCAAAGCATATAATGAATTGTGCATGGGAACGAGATTGAATGACTATTCCGTTATGCATAATTAAATGAATATTATAGAGAAACTGGTGTGTTGACTTGCCTATGAGAAGTGAGACAATACATTAGTAATATTCATTTGTTGTATATGATAATAGAGGACAAAAGGTCGGGCCTCTTGTCTAATCTAATATATAAAGGAAGGTAGATTATGGTTAAGGTTGGAATTATTGGAGCGACCGGATATGCGGGAGCAGAGATAGCAAGGCTGGTTTATTCACATCCGCAGGCAGAGATAGTGTGGTATGGTTCCAGGAGCTATATAGATGAGAGATTCAGTTCTGTTTATGGAAACTTCTTTAATATAGTAGATGCTAAATGCCTCGATGATAATATGGAAGAACTTGCTAAGGAAGTGGATGTTATATTCACCGCAACACCCCAGGGCCTTTGCGCAGGACTTGTTAATGAGGAGATTCTTAATAAGGTAAAAATCATTGATCTCTCAGCTGACTTCAGAATCAAGGATGTCGCTGTATATGAGAAATGGTACGGAATAGAGCATAAGTCGCCTCAGTTCATTGAGGAAGCGGTATACGGACTTTGCGAGATCAACAGAGACAAGATAAAAGGTGCAAGACTGATCGCCAATCCCGGATGCTACACAACCTGCTCGATTTTGACAGCATATCCTCTTATTAAAGAGAAGCTGATCGATCCCAAGACACTTATTGTTGATGCGCTTAGCGGAACATCAGGTGCAGGAAGAGGAGCAAAGACAGCGAATCTGTTCTGTGAGGTTAATGAGAGTGTAAAGCCCTATGGTGTCACCAATCACAGACATACACCTGAGATTGAGGAACAGCTTGGCTATGCGGCAGGAGAGGAGATACTGATCAATTTTACTCCTCATCTCATTCCTATGAACCGCGGTATCCTTGCAACCGAATATGCATCACTTGTGAAAAAAGAAGACGGAACACTTCCTGCTGCAGCTGATATCAGAGCAGCTTATGAGAAGTACTACAAGGATGAGAAGTTCATAAGACTTCTTCCCGATGGTGTTTATCCTGAGACCAGATGGGTTGAGACAAGTAATTATGTGGACATAGGCTTTAAGATTGATGAGAGAACAGGCCGCGTCATCATGATGGGTGCTATTGATAACCTGGTTAAAGGTGCGGCAGGTCAGGCGGTTCAGAATATGAATATTCTGTTTGGACTTGATGAGAGCATGGGACTTGATTTTGTACCTGCTTTCCCGTGATGAATTAAGGCTAAAAGCCTATATTTCTAAAACATAGTCCGTATGGAGGAGTGTTGTATGGTTCGGACAATGACTATAGATGATTATGAAGAAGTTTATGCACTGTGGAATTCAATTGAAGGATTTGGAATAAGGTCATTAGATGATTCCTTTGAGGGAGTTGAGATTTTCTTAAAGAGAAATCCAAATACCTGCGCTGTGGACGTGGAAGATGGCAGAATTGTAGGAGCGATTCTTTGCGGTCATGATGGCAGAAGAGCATGCTTTTATCACGTGTGTGTTAATAAAGAATACAGACGTCACGGAATCGGCAAGAAGATGGTTGAATTTTGCATTGAGAGATTGAAGGAAGAGAAGATTAACAAGGTTTGCCTGAACGCCTTTGTTACCAATAAGGTTGGAAATGCTTTTTGGCAGAGAATGGGGTGGACACTCAGATCAGACATGAACTACTACGATTTTACCCTCAATGAAAATAACCTTACGATATTCGTTAAGTGAAATAAAAGATATTGTCTTCTCTTTTAGAGAAGCTTTCGGATGAGAAATGGAGGCAGATATGAAAATAATTTCAGGTGGTGTTACAGCAGCAAAGGGCTTTAAGGCAGCCGGTACAGAGGCCTGTATTAAGTATAAAAACCGCAAGGATATGATGCTTATCTACAGCGAATCATCTTGCACTGCGGCAGGAGTTTTTACAAGTAATGTTGTAAAAGCTGCTCCTGTTTTATGGGACAGGGAACTGTGTAACGGAATCCATCCGGTTCACGCTATCGTCGGTAATTCGGGAATTGCCAATGCCTGCACCGGAGAAGTAGGAAGAAAGGTGTGCGCCGAAACCGCTGCTGAGGTTGAACTGCTTTTGAATCTTCCTGAGAATTCAGTTCTTGTGGCATCAACCGGAGTAATCGGAATGCAGATGAACATGGATGCTATAAAGAACGGTATTGCCAAGATGGTGCCTGAGCTTTCGGATACTGAGGAAGCAGGAACAACAGCCGCTGAGGCGATTATGACAACAGATACTCATTCCAAGCAGATGGCAGTTGAGTTTGAGGCTGCCGGCAAGACCTGCAGAATGGGAGCTCTTGCTAAGGGATCAGGAATGATCCATCCCAATATGTGCACCATGCTTTCCTTCATAACTACAGATATTTCAATTTGTCATGAACTGCTTCAGAAGGCTTTAAGGACTGTTGTTGTTGATACATTTAACATGATCTCGGTTGACGGAGATATGTCTACCAATGATTCTCTTATGGTTCTTGCGAACGGTGAGGCAGGTAACCCTGAGATTACTGAAGAAAATGAGGACTATGAGGCATTTGTTGAAGCGCTTTTTGCTATCTGTAAAGAGATGGCGAGAATGCTTGCGGGAGACGGAGAAGGCGCAACAGCACTTTTTACAGTACATGTCTCTAACGCTGATACCAAGGAGAATGCCCGCACTCTTGCAAAATCAGTTATCTGTTCATCACTTACTAAGGCAATGATCTATGGCCATGATGCTAACTTCGGACGTATACTTTGTGCCCTTGGCTATTCGGGAGTTATCTTTGATCCTGAAAAGGTTGAGCTTACTATCGAGAGTACAGAGGGCAGCGTACTTTTATATAAAGATGGCAATCCGCAGGGATTTGATGAGGAGTATGCTACAAAGGTTCTTTCAGCTAAGGAGGTTATCGCAAATGTAGATATGCACTCCGGAAGCGAGGAAGCAAGTGCGTGGGGATGTGATCTCACTTACGATTATGTAAAAATCAATGCCGATTATCGTTCATAATATGACGAAATGACATAGATGAGGTGTCTTAAGGAGCTGGGGACCGTTATCGCATGTATTTTGGGCGATTACGGACCCTGTATCCGACCGGGCAGAGTCAGATATAAACTAGCGTTTATGGAGGTGGATTGAAAAATGGATAATCATATGCAGGAAGTTTTGAAAAAAGCTGAAGTGCTTATCGAAGCACTTCCCTATATTCAGAAGTACAACAGGAAGATCATCGTTGTTAAGTACGGCGGAAGTGCCATGGAGAGCGAGGAGTTCCAGAAAAATGTCATTAAGGACGTTACTCTTTTAAAGCTCGTTGGCTTTAAGCCTATAATCGTTCACGGTGGTGGCAAGGCTATCAGCAAATGGGTCGGAAAAGTCGGCAAAGAAGCTGAGTTCGTTAACGGACTTCGCGTTACTGATGAAGAGACTATGGAAATTGCAGAGATGGTGCTGAATCGCGTGAATAAGTGTCTTGTCAGAATGGTACAGGAGCTTGGAGTTAAGGCAATCGGTATAAGCGGAAAAGATTCAGGACTTCTGAAGGCAAAGAAAAAGCTGTCAGGTGGTCAGGATATTGGATTTGTCGGAGAGGTTGAGACTGTAGATCCCAAGATTTTATATGATCTTCTCGATAATGACTATCTTCCTATTGTTGCTCCTGTAGGTATGAATGAAAATTTTGAAACATTCAATATCAATGCAGATGATGCAGCATGTGCTATTGCAAAGGCTGTTCATGCTGAGAAGCTTGCATTCCTTACTGATATCGAGGGTGTTTACAGGGATATCAATGATCCTTCAACCTTTATCTCAAGGATGACCTGCTCTGAGGCAGATGCACTGATTTCAAGCGGAACTATCGGAGGCGGCATGCTTCCCAAGCTTGCCAACTGCACAGATGCTGTAAAAGAGGGCGTTCAGAGAGTGCATATTCTTGACGGAAGAATACCCCATTGCCTGCTTCTTGAGTTCTTTACCAACAAGGGTGTCGGAACCATGTTTATGCCGGACGAGGCAACTGAATAAATCACTCAATTAGCAATTATCAATAATACAGAAAACAAAAGCCTTCTCCCTGGGGGAGAAGGTGTCAGCGAAGCTGACGGATGAGGGCCATATAATGAATACTATGAAAGATTATATAGCAGAAGCTGAACGCGATCTGCTCCATACCTATAACCGTTACCAGGTAGTACTTGATAAGGGCGAAGGTGTTCACCTTTATGATATAGAAGGAAAACAGTATCTTGACTTTGTTTCCGGCATAGGAGTATTTGCTCTTGGATACGCTAACAAGGAATACAATGATGCTTTGAAGAGCCAGATAGATAAGGTGATTCACACCTCCAATTATTACTACAATGTACCTGCCATAAATGCGGCCAAAAAGCTTAAGGCTGTATCTGGCATGGACCGCGTATTTTTCACAAACAGCGGTGCGGAAGCTGTTGAGGGTGCTCTTAAGGCTGCAAGAAAATATGCATTTTTAAAGGATGGTAAAAATGATCATGAGATTATCGCCATGAATCATTCCTTCCACGGAAGAACCTTCGGAGCATTATCAGTAACGGGCAATCCGCACTATCGTGAAGCATTCGAGCCTATGATCGGCAATATCAAATTTGCTGATTACAACGATTTTGACAGTGTTATGCAGCAGGTTACGGATAAAACCTGTGCGATCATAATGGAGACTGTTCAGGGAGAGGGCGGAATCCACCCTGCAACAGAGTACTTCCTTAAAAAGGTGAGAGCGCTCTGTGATGAAAAGGATATCTTGCTCATTCTTGATGAGATCCAGTGCGGCATGGGAAGAACAGGATACATGTATGCATGGCAGAAATTCGGTGTAAAGCCGGATATCATGACAACTGCTAAAGCACTTGGCTGCGGTGTGCCCGTAGGCGCTTTTCTTATGACTGAAAAGGCAGGTCAGAATTCTCTTGTTGCAGGTGACCACGGAACCACTTACGGTGGCAATCCTCTGGCATGTGCAGCTATAGACAAAGTCCTTGATTTATTCGATACTAACCATATAATAGATAACGTGAGAGAGGTTTCGGATTATCTCGAGGAGAAGCTTGAAGAGCTGAAAAACCGTTACGATTTCATCATTGACAGAAGAGGTAGCGGACTTTTACAGGGACTTGAGCTTGATCGCCCGGTGGGAGAGATTATTACCAAGGCTTTGGATAACGGTCTTATCCTTATCAATGCTGGGACAAATGTGATTCGCTTTATTCCTCCGCTTGTGATTACAAAAAGCGATGTGGATGAAATGATTAAAATACTGGAACCTTGTCTTTCTTAGTTCTGTAGATCGTAGTGATCATCAGAACTTCATACATACACTTAGTGAGGTATTTAATGAAGATAAGATTCAGGCTGCTTGGAGCTGTTCTTATATTAGCACTGCTTGGAGCAGCTTTTTATTATTCAAGATCAGGTGAAAATCTCCATGAGGAGCGCACAATTTTTGGAGCAAATGACAAGACAACAGTCAGACTCTGGTACACAGATGAAGCTATGACGGACTATCTTACTGGAAAAGCCGTTGAGTTCAACAAAAAGAGTAAGACTGCCAGAGCCGAGATCCAGTGCGTGTCAGGTCTTGAGTATCTCGAGGAGATAAACAAGGCGTCTGTTCAGGGCGATAATTATCCCGACGTTTTTATCATGACTCATGACAGTCTTGAAAAAGCGTACCTTGCAGGACTTGCAGAGGAGATTAGAAAGCCGGAGATTTTCAGTGATGATTCTCTTGGTTTTTCTGATGCTGCAAAAAATGCGATCACTTATAAGGGAAAATACATCGCATATCCTTACTATTTTGAAACAAGCTCACTTCTTTATAACAGAACATATCTTGAGGACGAGGTTCGTGCCCGCAGACAGGCTGAAATAGATGCCGCAGAGGGCGAACTTGCTCAGGCAGCAGCTGATGCAGGAGAGATAGAGGGCGAGGATATTACTCAGTCAGAGGATGCCGGAACAGTGAATAGCCCGGAATTTGAAGAAGGAGAAATAGGTGAGGCTTCCGAGGAATCAGTTCTTTCTGATGAAGAGGTTAATGATGGCGTTCAGAAGATGCTTCCTACCACAATAGAAGATATTCTTCTGTTTGCTGACAACTATAATGCTCCGGATAGTGTAGAATCAGTCTTCAGATGGGATGTTACCGATATCTTTTACAATTATTTCTTTGTAGGTAATTACCTTAACCTCGGCGGACAGGCAGGTGATGATATCAGCCAGATCGATGTTTACAATGAAAACACTATTAACTGCATGAGCTTTTATCAGCAGCTCAATCAGTTCTTTGCTATAGACGAGAGCGTTGTTACTTATGACAAGGTTTTGCAGGATTTCATAGATGGCAAAACAGTATTTACTGTTGCTACCTCTGATGCTGTTGCCAAGATAGAGGAGGCTAAGGC
Organism: Butyrivibrio sp. VCD2006; assembly: GCF_000423925.1. Lineage (GTDB taxonomy): Bacteria > Bacillota > Clostridia > Lachnospirales > Lachnospiraceae > Butyrivibrio. Next base: position 92,081 of record NZ_KE384105.1, on the reverse strand, counting down.
GTCAGGTAAATGTAACTTTGAATATGGTGTTACTACAATGCCTGCGCTTAATGGCAACTATGGAACCAGAACCATGTCAGTTACAGATTGCCTTGTAATCAATGGATATTCCGAACATCAGGATAAAGCCAATGATTTTGCTGCTTTCCTTTGCGGCGAGAACACCGATGCATGCTACTTATCCAGCGGCAAGCTTATCGCACATGAGGGAATTCCTTATGGCAACGATTCCCTTGATTCATTTGTTGATGTTTATTCCAAATCAGTACCTATGCCTAAGCTTATGGCCACCAGTAACTTCTGGGTTCAGCTTGAAATTGCTTTTGCAAACATCTGGGAAGGTGCGGATGTGAATGATACGTTAAAGACATTATCCGAGAACGTTAAGCTGCAGATAAATGGCACTGCAGTAGAGGAGGAACGACTTCCTGACGCCACGGTTGTTATTACTGAGGGACAGGAAGAATAAGGTTCATTATTCTTTTGTTGTATATATATACAAAAGAATTGTCTAATGAGTTGACTTTTTTGTAATTGTTACGAAAATATTACAGCTATCTTGCGTAAGAAATTCTTTTCCGCTATTATGATTAGTGGACGCGTATCTTATGTCCATGCGTGGTGGGGCCTCCACATTGTGGAGGAAACATGCATAAAATTATTACAAAAAGTTTTATTTTTTTAAGCTTGCTTGGAATGCTGTTTACGTCCGGTTGCAGTCGTAAGAATGACGAAATTGTACTTGTTGAACCGGAAAGGGCAGCAGTTATGTCCGATCAGTCTGAGGAAGCAGGTGATACCTGCAGCACTTCTGAGACCTCGGACGTTGCAGTAGAGACCACAGAAAGCGCAGAAGCAGCTGAGGATACTACTGCTAAGGAGGATACTCAGATACCACCGCAGACCGTGATGGTCCATGTTTGCGGTGCCGTGTTGTGTGAAGGTGTCTATGAGCTTCCATCAGGAAGCAGAGTAGTAGATGCAGTGAGGGCAGCAGGTGGTTTTTCAGAGGAAGCGGACAGCGAGTATGTCAATCAGGCACTTGTTCTTTCTGATGGGGTTAAGGTGAGAATACCTACTCTCGAGGAGACAACATCTTTTGGACAAAGCGGTGACGTGGCTCTTGATACTTCCATAGAACAGGGAAGTGATACAGCAGGAATATCCGGCATGTACGACAATAGTTCATCGCAGAGCGCCGAAGGCGGTAAGGTCAATATCAATACTGCTGACGAGGCACAGCTTTGTACTATTCCCGGGATTGGACCTGGCAGAGCAAAAAACATCATTACCTACAGACAAGAAAATGGTAGATTCGGAACTATCGAGGATATCATGAAGGTTTCAGGTATCAAGGATAAGTTCTTTACAAAAATCAAAGATCATATAACAGTTTAACGATTTTAATGGAGTGGAAGAAATGGCAAAAAAGGTACTGGTTGTTGATGACGAGAAGACAATTGTAAAAGGTATTCGATACAGTCTCGAGCAGGACGGTATGAAGGTTGACAGCGCATATGATGGCGAAGAGGCCTTGCAACTGGCTCACGCCAATACCTATGACATTATTCTACTGGATGTTATGCTTCCCAAAATGGATGGCTTTGAGGTTTGCCAGCAGATAAGAGATTTTTCCTCAGTACCGATCGTAATGCTTACTGCCAAGGGCGATGATATGGATAAGATACTTGGTCTTGAGTACGGAGCTGATGATTATATTACAAAGCCCTTCAATATCCTTGAGGTTAAGGCCAGAATCAAGGCTATAATGAGAAGAACCACCAAGCCTGAGACGCAGGCTAAGGTTCAGAGCTTCGGCGATCTTATGATCAATGAGGAATATAGAAGAGTTTATGTTGGCGATAAGGAAATAAATCTTACAAGCAGAGAGTTTGATGTGCTTGAGTTTTTGGTATCTACTCCCGGAAAAGTTTACAACAGAAGTGAACTTCTGCACGCTATCTGGGGAGAGGATTTCCCCGGTGATGAGAGAACTGTTGACGTTCATGTGAGGAGACTTAGGGAGAAGCTTGAGGTTAATCCAAGCGAGCCCAGGTATGTTAGAACGAAGTGGGGATCCGGCTATTATTTTCAGGCATAATGCTAGCAAAGAACGTGATATTGTTGTTTGCTACCTATAAGGCAATAATTTTGGAGCCAAGATGATATACAACCCATTTAAAAGTCTTAGATTCAGAATATTTTTGATCGTTTTTCTCACGGGGCTGATTTCATGCCTCGTGATTCATTCTGCTATTCTCGAGAGCTACGAAGATCGTGCTGTCAATGTCAGAGAATCAGAGGTTTCCACACAGCTGATGATCCTGGCGAATCACCTGATCAATTACAACTATTTTTCAGATACTACCTCTGATGTTATAAATGCAGAGCTTGATTTGCTTGCCAATCTTTATGACGGAAGAGTGATAGTCATTGACAGTGACCTTAAGATCCGCAAGGATACTTATGGAATCAGTGAGGGCAAGACCATCATCTCTGATGAGGTTGTCAGATGTCTGAAAAACGGAACCTCAGGATCAACGGCAGTATACGATAAGAACAATGGCTATATTGAAATGACTGCACCTATCACTGAGACACTCACCTATGAAAGCGGTGATGTGGCCCGTGAGCTTAAGAAACAGGATGTCGTAAGAGGCGTTCTTCTGATAAGTGTATCAACTGATTATATTACGGCGACTATGGATATACTGACGAGAAGGGCCATAACAATTGAGCTTATAGCTATCATCGTAATTCTGGTTATGGCGGTGTACATGTCGGGAAGACTGCTTAAGCCCTTCGACAGGATTACTGCAGCCATCAATGATGTTAAGGCCGGTTACACGAATGAGCCTATTTCGGGAGCTAACTATTTCGAGACAGAGCATATTATTCAGGCGTTTAATCAGCTTCTTCAGCGAATGAATGCTCTTGATGCATCAAGACAGGAATTTGTTTCAAACGTATCACATGAGCTTAAAACACCTATCACATCCATGAAAGTTCTGGCAGATTCGCTTATTATGCAGGATGATGTTCCAAATGAAGTATACAGAGACTTCATGGAGGATATCGCCGCCGAGGTGGACAGAGAGAATCAGATAATCAATGACCTTCTTGAACTTGTAAGAATGGACAAGAAGGCTACACCTCTTAACATTACATCTGTTGATGTAGTGCAGATGATGGAGATCATTCTTAAGAGAATAAGACCTATAGCCAGGAAGCATAACATAGAACTGACACTGGAAACTACAAGAGAGATAACAGCAGAAATAGATGAAGTAAAGCTTTCACTTGCTCTCATGAACCTCGTTGAAAATGCTGTTAAGTATAACAAGGATGACGGATTCGTAAAGGTAAAGCTGGACGCTGATCATCAGTATTTTACCTGTGAAGTCAGTGATTCGGGAATCGGTATTCCCGAGGACAGCCTTGATAAAATTTACGAGAGATTTTACAGAGTTGATAAGTCCAGGTCCAGGGAAATCGGAGGTACCGGACTGGGACTTTCCATAACACATAATGCAATTTTGATGCACAGAGGAACCATACAGGTTAAGAGTGAGGAAAATGTCGGAACTACCTTTACAGTCAGAATTCCTCTAATCTATATGCAGTCACTGGAATAAAGAAGGATATGAATACTACATTAAAAAGATTAGCCAACTTAATATTGTGCGTTATGCTTTTGGCATTCTGTCTTACCAGCTGTGCAAACACAGATAAAGAGGAGGACCCTAACAGTGTTCAGGTGTACTACCTCAAATCCGATGAAGCAGGAATGGTTTGTGAGGACTACCATGTGCTGTCCGATATGAGTAACACCAAGGCAGTCATTGAAGAGCTTTTGGCTAAAATGAGAACCATGCCCGAGAAGCTTGAGTATGAAGCCCCGATCTATGGACCGGTCAATCTGCTTGATTACTCACTTAATGGTAATGTTCTGACTCTTAATTTTGCAGGAAGCTATACCGCTACGGAGAAGACTACCGAGATACTGGACAGAGCTGCTATGGTAAGAACGCTCACACAGGTTCCCGGGGTTGAGTATGTGACATTTACTGTTGAGAGATCACCGCTTCTTGATGGAAACGGCAATATTATCGGTAACATGTCTGCAGACAACTTCGTTTATAATGCCGGAAATGAGATAAACACTTATGAAAAGGTAGAGCTGGTGCTCTATTTTGCCACTGATGACGGAGAGGAGCTTATTCCTGTCTATAGAAGTGTGGTATATAACAGTAATATTCTCATGCAGAGACTTGCTATTGAACAGCTTTTAAAGGGACCTAATACCGACCTTGCGACTGCAACTCTTAACCCGCAGACAAAGATCAACTCTGTTTCCGTAAGAGACGGAGTGTGCTATGTGGATTTTGACTCCGGAATAATGGCTCAGCAGGGAAACGTTAATCCTAAGGTTGCTTTATACTCTCTTGTTAACACTGTATGTGAAACCGCAGACGTTAACAAGGTTCAGATATCCGTGAATGGACAGACAAATGTTACCTTCATGGAGAAAATATCCCTTGATAAGATATTTGAGAGAAACCTTGATATAGTACGAGAATAATCTGCTTTCACGGTTTTGATTTGTTGGGAAAAATAAATGAAACGACCGCTATGCGTGGTTGGGGGACTTCTCGCGGCGGCTGTCTTTTTTCTTCTGCTTGTAATGCAGGCGGAGGAAGACTCTTACCTGCCTGATCAGGCAGCTATCACCATTACCGGAAAAATATGTGGTAAAGAAGAGAAAATAAGCTCGTTTTCAGGTGAGAAACAACTTATTTTATATCTGAAAACGGAAAACGGCAGGAAGGTTATGCTCTATCTTGACGATACAGAGTATAAGCTTCCTATGGGATGCACCTTGAAGGCTTCTGGAAAAGTGAGAAATTTTCAAAGAAGCACTAATCCCGGAGAGTTTGACAGCCAAAGCTATTACAGAATATTGAAAATTGAATATAGTCTTACCGATGTTAAGATCATCGGAATTGGAGGAAAAGAAAATAAAGCGGAGGAATTCCTTTATAAGACGAGACTTTATCTTGAAGGTCTTCTCGATAAGGTTCTGAGCCCTGAGGATTCAGGGGTTATGAAGGCAATTCTCCTTGGGGATAAGAATTACCTCACGGATGACATTAAAGAGGAGTTTAAGAGAAATGGAATTATTCATATTATTGCAGTATCGGGAATGCATATCTCTATCATAGGAATGTCGCTTTATAAGCTCCTGAGGAAGATAGGAATGAGGATCTCACTCTCTGCTGTGATCGCGACCGCCATAATGTATTCATATGGAATAATGTGCGGAATGAGCACCTCTGCGTTCAGGGCCATTATGATGTTTGCTGTACATCTTGGAGCGGATATTATAGGCAGAACTTATGACATGCTTTCAGCAATGGCGCTTTCGGGAATAATACTTTTGATTTCATGCCCGCTGTATCTAAAGCACAGCGGATTCCTTATGTCATTTGGAGCTGTTATAGCACTGGGGTATGTGCTTCCGGCGATGCCTGATGTTTTTAGAACAGGCAGGTTAAAGCTATTGGGAGCAAGCATTTCCATAATGCTGGTCACGCTTCCTGTCAGTATGTGCTTTTACTACACGTATCCGATCTATTCTGTTGTTCTTAATCTTTTTGTTCTTCCACTAATGTCTTCGCTTATGCTATTGGGAATACTGAGTATTGCTTTTGCGGCATTTCTCTTTCCGGCAGGCTTTGTCATAGGAAGAGGATGCCATCTGATAATAAAATGGTTTATTTTGTGCTGTCTGGCTGGAAGCTCGCTTCCGGGGAATACCTGGTATGCGGGACACGCTGAGATATGGCAGGTGATTTTTTATCTGATCATTTTGGCTGCGTTTGTATTCATTAAGGAAAAAACGCATAAGCATGCTCCATCGCCCGATCCTGATGAGAGGCGAAGAGATACTTTAAGAGAGCAAAGATTTGATAAAATACGATACGCACTTTTAGTCCTGGGGCTTTTTGTATTATGCCTTAGAATCAGACCGGACCTCAGAATAACTGTTCTTGACGTTGGTCAGGGGGACGGAATTGTTATCGAAACTAAGAAGTCCAGAATTTTGATCGATGGTGGAAGTACATCTAAGAAGAATGTAGCGAAATACCAGATTGTTCCATTTCTGTCTTATGAAGGCATAGGTGATCTTGATGCAGTCGTCTTAACTCACGAGGACGAGGATCACATGAGCGGAATACTTGAAATGATGGATATGATGGAGGAATGTCGAAGCAACATAAGGATCAGGAACCTAATACTTCCGTGTATCGATAACGATTCAAAAGGGAATAACTACAGGAAGCTTGAAAAGCGAGCAGAAGAACTAAGAATTCCTATTTCATATATGAAGCAGGGTGATGAGATCAATTTTGATAAAGAAATGCTGTTTAAGTGCATAGGTCCTGTATCTGGCATGATAACTAATGAACCAAACGCTTATTCAACAATTCTATTACTTAAGTATGGTGGTTTTAGTGCTTTGTTTACAGGTGATGTAGAGGGTACCGGGCAGGATAATCTCAAGGATTACATCAGACATCATTCTGAGGAATTTGAGAATTTAACACTTTTGAAGGTTGCACATCATGGTAGTGAATATACGACTGATAAGGAGTTCCTTGAACTCATAAAGCCTAAAATATCACTTATCAGCTGCGGAGTTAATAATCGCTATGGACATCCTCACAGGGAACTCTTGGATAGGTTGGAAGAGATAGGCACCCGTGTATACAGAACAGATCTGGGAGGAGCTATAACTATTTCTTTAGATAGGAACAGACTAAAGATTAACAGTTATGTTGACTGATGAGTGGTTATTAAAAATCCAATTAAAATAAAGAATTAAATATAAAATTTGATACAATTTAGGTAAGATGGGAATATAGAAAAGGCTACAGTCAATTAACAGATTGTAGCCTTTTTTTATATGATATTTTGTTTTTTGTTAACAATGATATGTTAAAATATTGTCTTAAATATGTATGTTAAGGAGAATGGTATGAAAACAAAATTATATGTTTTAGGAAACGGTTTTGATTTGGAACATGATTTACCAACAAGGTATAAGGATTTCAAATCATATTTGGAAATCCATAATAAAGAGTTCTTAAATAAATTAGCTAGTGTATATGATGTTTTTATGGTTGAAGATCATTATATTGAAGACGATTATACTAATCCGTGGCCAAAGGAGTATTTCTTTGATAACTCGGAAAAGTGGTGGCAGGACTTTGAGAATAGTCTTGGGAATGGTGAGGAATTTGAATATAATTTTAGAATAATGGCAGAAAATATGATAGATAACATGCGTGATGATGACGGTGACCCTATGCCGGACATAGAAAGTACACTGGAAACTGAGTTTGAAAAAAATTATTCTTTTATGGAGCGGCTAAATGATAATGTTCTGGATTGGATTAGAAGCATAGAAGTAGATAAAGCCAATAAACGCACGGATAGATTTTCTAAAAATGATGCCTATTATTTAGTGTTTAACTATACCAACACTTTGGAGAAAGTATATGAAGTAGATAGAAGCGATATTTGTTACATACATGGAAGTGCCGGTGAAGGCCGTGTGATAATGGGGCATGGAAATAAAGAGGCTTTATATACCGCAGAAGAGAACTATAAAATAAAAAAGAATGATAAGTATAACTCAATGAATAATGAAGCAGAGATAGACTGGGCAATATATAGTTTTTATAAAGCGTCTTTTAAGGATACCGAAAACATAATAGAAGAAAATGAATATTATTTTTCTAAATATGGCAATGTAGATGAGGTGCACATTTTGGGGCATTCGCTTGGTGAAGTGGATTGGCCATATTTTGCAGAAATAAAAAGGAATATAAAGCCAAAAGCTAAGTGGTATTTTTATGAGCATTGTGAAGAAGGTGAAGCTGATGCTAGAAGACAAAAGGAATTTGAAAATAGAAAATGCATGTTAGTAGAAAGCTTTGGAATTGATCCGGATTGTGTTCATATACTTGATGCGAAAGAATTTTGGAATACAAAATAATAACCGCGGAAGACGGCGTAATCACTGCATCCGTGAGTAATGGTAGCTAAAAATAAAGACATGCATTGATTAATTGGCTTATTGCCATAAAATGTGTCAGGGGCATGATTTGAGAGTCTTGTCAAGTACGAGTTATGAACGATATTGTGCACGTTCTGTAAACACAAGCCAAAACTATTCCTATATAATTGGTTTCAGGAGCTGAGGGAGAGATGAGGTGAGCAATGAAAAAGATTTTTGCAGGCATCATTCTATTTATGGTGCTGCTGGGAGCATTGGGTTCCATGGGGACGGTAAGTGCTTCGTCAGCTGAGGATTCAGCTGTTGTATATCAGACAACAGAAGATTCTGAAAATGCAGAGTTGGAAAACAGTGAGGGGGATATAGGTGATGAAGAGGCTGAGGTTCTCGGCGAGAAGCGAGACCAGTCTGATAAATTCGTCCTTGGTATCGAAATCGCTATTTCTCTGACTTTTGCGGTTGGACTCATTGCGGCCAGCCACGGCGCCGATGTGAAATAGGAAGGTATGAAATTACATATATTACCATTTTAAAGACCGCAGATAGGGGAATCTGCGGTCTTTTTCTTTGAAAATTGTTTTGAGGTCTAAAACTTCCAAAAACCGAAAGGCCGCTAAGCCTCGGCCTCTTCTGGATATTTCAAAGTTTTTTTATCTCTGGGGCACCGGACAGGTTTGCTTCTTACTTCCGTTCCTCAAAGCATTCCAAAATCTTGCACTGGTTATATACATGTGTGATTTTGCATAACTCATAGTTTTCAGGAAAAAGCACTGCCGGTATCTCCGGTTTTCGTTCCCTATAGCTGAGAGATGATTTTTCTTATGCCCATAAATATTTATTGTGCGCGCGAAGAAAACCATTTTTTTTCGTAGCGCGCGATAAACAATAAATATATGGGCATTAGAAAAATCTCTCGAAGATAACGAGAATGAAAACCGGAGATACCGGCAGTGCCTTTTCCTGAAAATTACTCAAACATGATGCAAAATCACACATGTATATAACCAGAGGCAGTTTTAGCTAAGTATTATATGGATTTATATCCTTTGTTCACCAAAATGTTTTCTACAGCATAAATATCATCTGTGTGCATTACCATGATGGGAAGTCCTGATTCACGATTGAAAGAAAGATAAATATAGTTGACATTTATATTGCTCTCATAGAGGGACTTAAGGATATTGTCGAGAGCTCCGACAGCGTCGGGACACTCAATACCGAGAACATGGGTTGTTTTGCAAATATAGCCTGCTTTTCCAAGAACTTCGATACATTTCTCCGGATCTGATACAACCATTCTGATAATGCCGTATTCAGCCGAATCATTTGTTACCGATCCCAGGATGTTGATATCATTTTCTCTGAGAATACCGGTGATGTTCTGAAAACAACCTTTTTTGTTTTCGGCGTAGATAGATACCTGTTTTAACATTGTGACTCCTCCCGAAAAGATTAAGCCGAATTTAAGCTCATTTATGTTATAATATACAACATATTGTGATTACGGGGCAAGGAAATAATATGGCTGCAAAGAAGACGACAGACTATCCTGTCAAGCAAAAGCAGATAAATGAAGATATACAGACGGGGAAATTCAGACCATGTTATCTTGTGTATGGTGACGAAGCTTACCTGCGGAATCAAAACAGGAATAAGCTTAGGGAAGCCCTCCTTGGCGGCGGAGATAAGATGAATCTTCAGCACTATGAAGGAGCCGGCCTCAACCCCGCTGAGATAATTGATATGGCTGAGACGCTGCCGTTTTTCGCTGAGAGACGAGTGATAGTCATAGAGGACAGCGGCTTTTTTAAAAACGGATGTCCCGAACTTGCGGATTACCTCAAGAGTCCGGCAGAGACGACGGTATTTTTATTCGTGGAGTCATCGGTTGATAAGCGCAAGGATATGTACAAGGCTGTCAGCAAAATAGGTCTTGATATCAACTGCGAGACCCCGGATGAGCAGATGCTTTACAAATGGATCGCCGGTAGGATGAAGGCTGAGGGCAAGGTGATTTCTACCAGAGCTATTGCATATTTTATAAATCGTGTCGGAACAGATATGTCCAACATGGTACATGAGATGGAAAAGCTTACCAGTTACTGCCTTGAACGTGGCGAAGTAACTGAAAAGGATATAGATGCTGTATGTGCTAACTGGCTCACCAGCAGGATATTTGAGATGACAGATGCCATAGTAATGAAAAATCAGGCTAAGGCCATGAACATTTACTATGAGCTTCTGGCACTTAAAACCGCGCCGGAGCAGATACTTGCGCTTATCATGAGACAGTTTAACCAGCTTCTTCAGGCAAAAGAGCTTAGCGAGCTTTCGATAAACAGAAGTGATGTCGCTTCAAAGCTCGGTGTTCCGCCGTTTGTTGCAGACAAGCTTATGGGATGGGCCAGAAGCTATTCCATGAAGGACCTTAAGGATTCCCTTGATATGTGTCTTTCAAGCGATGAAGCTGTCAAGTCAGGACGCCTGGACAGAATTATCAGTGTCGAAATGATAATTGTAAAATCGTCATCGAGATGACGTAAAGTTAGCCTTTAATGGTACTCCATAGCCTTTATTTATGGTAAAATTGATAAGTGTGGTTTTTACTTTATATCATTTTTTTGGTATGAAATGCACCGCAAGGTTGCACACAGGAGGTAATCATTTTGCATAGACCGGTTCCACAGGAATTATACAGGCATTTTAAGGGTGGTAAATATCAGGTTATCACTATTGCGAAGGAAGCAGACACAGGTGAGGAGAAGGTAGTATATCAGGCTCTGTACGGAGATTATACTGTATACTGCAGGCCACTTTCAGAGTTTGTTTCTGAGGTTGACAGGCAAAAGTATCCCAATGCTGATCAGAGGATGCGTTTTGAACTGTTTTCCCCTTATGACAGCGAGGATAAGATGGACAGGGATAAGCCTCTTCTCAGAAAGGGGAATGCGCATAATGATGTGGTAAGCCCTTCGGCAGAAAAGCCTAAAACCGATGATATTAAGAGACGTGCCATTGATATGCTGAAAAGTGTGGACACGCCGGTAAAGAGAGCAGAGAAGGTTGTTCCGGAGTCTAAGAAGGAAGAACCAAAGACGGATCATAAGAAAGAGGATACTTCTGCAAAAGCACAAACAGACGACGATAACAAGATCAACAGTAACTATATGAGCCGCACTATCGAGGAGGAAGCCGAGGACTTTGGAATGAATCCTTTGGTGGTAAGATTTCTTGATGCGGGAAGCTCCGCTGAGAGGATAGAGGTGCTGAATCTTATAAGACCCGTTGTCACAAATGATATGATAGATATTATGGCTATGTCCATAGATACCGAGATTCCGGGTGATGATCCCGATACAAGGTGTGCAGAGCTTAGAGAATGCCTTTTGACTAAGCAGAGATTTGAAGTCACAAGACTTCGCTGACATACTGAGAGAAAAGTTTATAGAGGAGCTGGGGACCGTTATCGAACGTATTTTGGGCGATTACGGACCCCGTATCCGACCGGATTTCGATAGATTTACAATTTTAGTTTATAGAGGAGATTTGGAAAAGAATGAAGTTATTAAGTGTAACTGTACCGTGTTATAACTCACAGGAATATATGAGGAAATGTATAGATTCACTTCTTGTTGGTGGAGAGGATGTTGAGATCCTCATTGTTAATGATGGTTCAAAGGATAACACTGCAGCTATAGCAGATGAATATGCTGAGAAGTACCCTACAATCTGCAGAGCTATCCATAAGAAGAATGGCGGACACGGATCCGCTGTTAATGCGGGACTTGAGAATGCAACAGGCCTGTATTTTAAGGTTGTTGACAGTGATGACTGGGTAAAGGAGATCGCTTACAGAAAAATCCTTACTACACTTGAGGAGTTTGTAAGCGGTGGAGAGAAGCTTGACCTTCTTATCAGCAATTTTGTTTATAACAAAGAGGGAGAGCAGCGCCATAAGGTAATGCGCTATAACAGAATGTTCCCCATCGAGGAGCTTTTCACATGGGATGATGTAAAGAGAATATCCATAGGACATTATCTTCTTATGCATTCTGTTATTTTCAGAACAAAGCTTCTTCGCGACTGCGGATTAAAGCTTCCGGAGCATACATTCTACGTAGATAATATCTATGTTTTCAACCCGCTTCCGTTTGTAAAGACAATGTACTATCTGGATGTTAATTTCTATTACTACTACATAGGAAGAGCTGACCAGTCCGTTAATCAGGAGATAATGATCTCCAGACTTGACCAGCAGGTTCGCGTAAATAAGCTGATGGTAGACTATTATGTAGAGAACATCGGAATGATAAGATCAAACAGAAAGCGTTATCGCTACATGTTCAACTACCTTGAAATAATCACAGCTATTTCGACAATACTTATGATTGCTTCAGGTACCAGAGAAAATCTTGAGAAGCGCAAGGAACTCATGAGATATATAAGATGCAGAAGCTTTCTTCTGTATTGCAAGCTTCGCTATCGCATAGAGGGTGTGTTTGTTTATCTCCCAGGAAAAGGTGGCAGAAAGATCACACTTGCAGGATATAAGATAGCTCAGAAGCTTTACAACTTTAACTAACCTATTTTTATACGGCGGTAGCCTCAGAACAAGGAATCGAAGATTTCGAGTCTGCAATAGGTTAATTTGAAAAGTAAAAAAAGGATAGAAAAAACCCTCACAGCACTTTAACTGTGAGGGTTTAATTTTTTACTTGTCGATAGCCTTGAAACGAGAAATCTCAGATCCCTGCTCGTCTGGCGTTCATTCTCTTATCATATCTGTGATAAGCGTTAACCACCAGTTCGCTCTTGTAAACTACCAGGTTGGTAATTACTGCAAACAGGATTCCGCCGATTACATCGATAACGGAATGCTGCTTGATAAACATTGTAGACAGAATAATCAGTATGCAGAAGACAAGTGAGCTGTTCTTAAGCCATTTGTCAAACCTCTTGGAATTGTTAACTGCAAGATGTGTTCCAATCGCGTTGTACACATGGATGCTCGGCCAAAGATTGGTAGGAGTATCCGTTCTGTACAGTCCCTGAATCATCTGTGTAAAAATGTTATCCCTGGGCATTACAGCGGGTCTCATATACTGTATGTTGGGCCATATGGATGATATTATCAAAAACAGTGTCATTCCCGTAAAGAAGAATGCTGCATTCTTAAAAAAGTCCTCCATGTCATACATCAGAAGGAAAAGGCAAAAGAAGAATGCACAGTAGAAAAACCATCCAAAATATGGGATGACAAAAATCTCAATGAACGGAATCTTGTCATCTAATGCTGTATGTATTTCTGTATAATGAAGCTCTTTTGTGCCTTCCAAATGGAAGAACCATGTGAGATAGACAAATGCGTATATGATAACCGGTATGAGGCATCTGATGGTATCGTCCAGTCTCGCTTTGGTCCAAGGCTTATCAAACCACTTTGATGTTCTCTTTTTCATAAATAAATTCACCTTATTATGATAAAACTGTTTTCTCGTTACCGATTTCTACTATATCGCAGAGGACTGTTTAATTCAAACGTAAAACTGTACAAAAAGTATAAAAAATCTATAAATTCCTGTACGTTTTTCACGATAAAAGATTCAGCTTTTGCTTCAGGCAGCTAAGTGTAATAGCGTCAGATTTAAGGAGGACTTCTCCGTCTGTATGAACCCACATGGGAATGGCGGTTTTTATCTTTATTTCCTTTGCTCTTATGTGGTCGACACCTTTTTGCCCGTAATGTTTACCAAAAAACGCTAGCGGCAGTACTTTGAATATCTGGAAGGTGCCGATATCCCCACCGACAATCAGGTCAAAATAGCCATCCTGAAGATCCGCGTCAGGTGCGAAATTGAAGCCGCCGCCTTCATAGTGGTGGATCATGGCTGCAGCAAATATCAGATGATCAATATGTAGAGTCTGACCATCATCAGTTTCAATGTCGCAGGAGGGCTGATCCGCATGAAGAATCTGGCGCACAGCAATGGAGCCGTAGGTGAGCTTTCCAAGACCTATCTTATTTAGGAAATTCTTTGTGTTTGAAGAAAGCGCTTCCTCACATACTGCTGCATCGAAGCCAATTCCGGAACTGACATCAAATCGTCTGTCCTGCGCAATTCTCTCATCATGAAGCCGAGAGAGAGTTCTGGTCATGTGGTCGTAGTGAACGTTACCTATATCAAGCTTTCTCACAATTTCTTCTTTGAGAATCTGAGTTATGAGTTCTTCAGTCTTTTTGGGAAAATTAAGATCTCGAACAAAATCATTGCCGGAACCAAGTGGCACAACACCAAGACGTACCCTGTCAAAATCCTGAATGCCGGAGATGACTTCATTCAATGTTCCGTCACCACCCATAACAACGATATTTATGGGGGCGTCATCGGAAGAGGAGCCTACTTTTTTCTCGGTAAGACGCTTTACGACATTCATGGCATGCCCCGGTCCCTTAGTGAAAACTACCTTGTAGGGCTTCCCCATGGCCTTACATTTTTCCTCAAAGAGATTGTATATGTTCTTACCGTGGCCGGATCTGGCTGACGGATTAACTATGCAATAAAACATTTATGAAAATACCCCCGAAATACCTTTTTTCATATGATGTGACTTGGATAAGTATAGCATGAAAATAGCTTTGACGTATGACTTTTTATATGCTATGATACATTCCGATTACTTTAACACATTAAAACTTGAAACTATAAAAGCGGAGGAGATTCAGGTATGTATTCTTTAGATGAAGTTAAAAATGTCGATCCAGATATCGCTGCCCTCATCGAGGAGGAGATGCAGCGTCAGAACGATCATATTGAGCTGATCGCTTCTGAAAACTGGGTAAGCAAGGCTGTTATGGCTGCTATGGGAAGCCCTTTGACAAACAAGTACGCAGAGGGACTTCCGGGTAAGCGTTACTACGGTGGTTGCTATGTAGTAGATAAGGTTGAGAACATCGCAAGAGACAGAGCAAAGGAACTCTTTGGATGTGATTACGCAAATGTTCAGCCCCATTCAGGCGCTCAGGCAAATCTTGCGGTTCAGTTCGCACTTCTTCAGCCCGGCGACACAATTCTTGGTATGAATCTCAGTCAGGGTGGTCATCTTTCACACGGAAGCCCGGCTAACATCTCCGGTACTTATTATAATGTAGTAGCTTACGGTGTTGATGATAACGGTTTCATTGACTATGAAGAGGTTAAGAGACTTGCAAGAGAGCATAAGCCTAAGCTTATTATTGCAGGTGCTTCAGCTTACTGCAGAGAGATTGACTTTAAGAAGTTCCGCGAGGCAGCTGATGAATGCGGCGCTGTACTTATGGCTGATATCGCTCACATTGCAGGACTTGTTGCTGCAGGTGTTCATCCCAGTCCCTTCCCGTATGCAGATGTTGTAACAACCACAACACATAAGACATTAAGAGGACCCAGAGGAGGACTCATCCTTTGGAATCAGGAAGCTCAGGATAAGTTTAAGTTCAATAAGGCTGTATTCCCCGGAATCCAGGGCGGCCCTCTTGAGCACGTTATCGCAGCTAAGGCTGTATGCTTCAAAGAGGCACTTTCTCCTGAGTTCAAGGAGTATCAGAAGCAGATCGTGAAAAATGCGAAGGCTTTAAGTGAAGGACTTATGAGCAGAGGTGTTCAGATCGTTTCCGGAGGAACTGACAATCACCTTATGCTTATCGATCTTACAAACTTTGATCTTACAGGTAAGGATGTTGAGGCATGGCTTGATGATGCACACATCACAGCAAACAAGAATACAATTCCCAACGAAAAGCAGTCTCCATTCGTAACAAGCGGAATCAGACTTGGAACTCCTGCTGTTACAACCCGTGGAATGAACGAAGAAGATATGGATAAAATTGCTGAGGCAATTTCAATCGTAATCAAGGGTAAGGGTGAGAAAAACGACGAAGCAAGAGCAATCATCAAAGAATTGACTGAAAAATATCCTCTCATTTGAATAATTTATAAAATCGTAAGAGCTGGTCTTAATTTGTTTATGATTAAGACCAGTTTTTTATTGGGATTTTATACTTTATTTCGAGAAAAACAATCGGTATTTTGAATTGTGAGAATATTCTAACAATAGACTACAATTTATCAGAAAACCAACATTTATACACGAAATAATCTAATATCGAAAATAAATAATAAAAAATGTATTGACAATTATATCCCACATGTGTATACTACGATTAAAGATAAGAGAAAGAGAAAACTTCTTTCAAAGAATTCAGCGAAGGAGCTGAAAGAAATGGAGGTATGGTCCAAAGGGAAATTAAGTTTTTACTCTAATCTTAGTTTTTAAATTTTTCGGAAAGGAAGGTAAGGACCGCCGAACTATTTAACACCACTAACAATAGTGAATTTCCATCACAACGAGCTTTAGTACATGACATAGTGGCGAAGAACTAGCCGTCGAACTAGCCGTCACAGCATACGAGTGCAAAGGTTAATGGAAGGAGCAGAGTTGAGAACGTGGAGGTAAGTCCATTGGACAACGAAACACAATTTGAACATGAGTAAGGGCGAGTGTATAGATGAAATGCATTCGCCCTTATTCTTTTTGTGTAAAGGCTGCCTGGTAATTTAAATGTGACAAAATTTTCACTATATTTTGATACAATATTTTGTGGTAAACATCCTCCCGGATGGTAGAAATTGTGTTTTTGGTATGCTATACTTTATCTAAGTTTTTTAGGGGATTTTCCATGGGGAGGATATATGGAAGATAAGATGAATATTAGCAGCGGTTCTGAAAGAGACGTTCGTAGGGAGCTCAGGAGACAGCGCAGGATCAAGGCCCAGATTACAGCCTATGTAATAACCGGGTTTTTGGGAGTTGCAGCAGTATCCGGCTCTTTTCTTGGTGTAAAATCCGTCATTAAAGCTGTTAAGGCATATAATGCTTCAGTAGAGGAGGCTGTCGCTGAAGCTAAGCAGGTCGGAGCCGAGCAGGCAGCTGTCGCTTCACCTGAGGAGAATATTACTGAATCAGAGGTTCAGAGTACGGATACCATGCTTGATCATGTTGTGGATACCTGTATCTCGGAGATGCCTCTTGAGGATAAGGTTGCGGGACTGTTTATGATTTCTCCGGAGCAGCTTACCGGTGCGGAAGCTGTAATAAAGGCCGGAGCTGTCACACAGGATGCGCTTTCTACATACGCCGTAGGCGGTCTTTTCTATGTTTCCAAAAATATCAAGGATGAAGCTCAGATCAAGGATATGCTTGGTTCTACTATGTCAATGAGTAAGTATCCTATGTTTATTGCAACCACAGAGGTTGGCGGAGAGAAGAGTCTTGTAGCAAACGGACTTGGCCTTGAGCAGGTTGCATCTCCCGCTGAGCTCGGAGCAGCAGGTAATGCTGATGAAGCCTTTAATACAGCTTCCAGAGTTGCTGATTATCTTAACGGCTATGGCTTTAATCTTAACATTGGAGTAAATGCAAATCTTTCGGATTCAGGCGTGTCATTTGGTTCTGACCCGCAGACCGTATCAGCAATGGTTGCCAAAACTGTTGAGGGACTTCAGTCATACGGCGTTTCTGCCGGACTCCAGTATTTCCCTGAGACAATGGACAGTGGCAGTCCTATAGAAGGTCTTCAGGATGCTCTTAGCCCGTTCAGAGCAGGTATAGATGCAGGTGCAAGTATGATAATGGTCTGCACGGCTTCTTCAATGGGCATTACCGGTGATGATACACCTTCATGCCTGAGCAGTACTGTAATTCAGGATGTACTTAGAGGACAGCTTGGATATGACGGAATCATTATTACTGATTCACTTGCAGATCTCGCCGGAAGATATTCCTCAGCAGACGCTGCAATAGCAGCTATTCAGGCCGGTGCAGATATGATATTCCTGCCTGAGAATTTTGTGGATGCTTACGAGGGACTTCTTTATGCAGTACAGAACGGTGTTATCAGTGAAGACAGAATAAATGAATCACTTAGAAGAGTATACAGAGTTAAATATGCCGGTAAGGTTGAAGAGATTGCCGGAGAGTAACATTTAATTAAAATACCATAGTAAATCAATATGCCGCCGCATCAGCAGAATGCTGATAGCGGCGGCTATCTTTAAGTACGCCTTTCGGCGGACATTCACTCGTAAATCCAGATAATTATACAAATGAATCTAATATTGAGGACAGGTCTGAGTTCAAAGCACCTGATTTTGAATAGGTCGAAGAATTCGATGCTGCCCTTGATGCTGAGGTTTCAAGACTGGTTGCTGCCAGTGATACTTTGTAGCCAAAGCCTGCCTTTTGTGAGAATAGATTCTGAACTGCTTCGGCACCTGCAGCCTTCAGCTTGTCCTTATCAATTGATAGCTTTCCATCATCCTTAACGGTAATACCTATTGAAGAGAGTTCATCCTTATAGGACCCCGTGATCTTCGTGAGATAGCTTGCTCTTGTACTTGTTGTTACATCAGAAACATCGCCTGTAGATCCTACAAGTGTGTTGTAGCTGCTCACGAAGTTTTGCACAGCACCTGTAATCTTTGAGCTGTTGTAATCAAATACCTTGGATTCTGTACCATCTTCGGCTTTAACTGTTTGCCATGACTTTTCATATATAGAGTCATCGCCTGTTTTGAAGAGAGTGTCAACCTTGGAGGCTACATCCTTGGCATTCGAAGAAATAGCAGAGTACTGTTTCTTTTCAGCTGCTTTTGATTTATCTGTCTCTGTGCTCTTACTTGAGGATTCTTTTTCTGATTTATTGGTAGAGGTAGCGTTTTCGCTATCTATTTTTTTATAATATGCTGAAACCAGCTTCCCATAACTTCCGCTTTTTATAGAGGAGTAATCGGAAAGCAAATTCGACAGTCCGGACATATAATTCGTCGAAGAAGAGCTGCCGGACATACTGCTAAATAAGGTGGAATAATCCATATTAACGTTTATTCCCATAAACATCACTCCTTTGATCTGCGGGAAAAGAGTTTCCCGGAAAAACAGCATCCATGCTGTTCGTATAATACTCCTACTTTATTTTTACACCGACAGCCCTGTTTTTTCAAATGAAAAGACAATTAACAGTATTAAGAATGTGTAAAAATGAGCGTTTTTGCGACTTATCATGCTAAGCGTTTTGTGGTTTACAAAAGAGATTATGCTAGTGTAGAATATAATGGATATCGACACAGAAGGAGAGGCTTTTACGGATTTATGTCATCAATTATTCAAAGTGATCAGGTTTTTAATAATGAAGTTTCTTTTTGCAAGGTTTATAGCAAGGAGAGCAAAAGAATATTAGAGGAGCGTTTCCTTCAGAACCGCATCTCTTATTATATTGACTGGCAGGACAAGAGCTTCTTTCAGAGACTTTTTGGTGTTGATAAGGACAAGATCATGTGCACGATCCGCATTAACAGAGCGGATGTAGAGCGTGCAAGGGAGCTTGTTTCAGGTCTTGAAGATATAAAGCTCAGAGACTTTGGTGATAAGAGGAATAAGGGCTCTAAGAATAAACCTAAAAAGAAATAATACTAACCTCCGGCCCTACCGGAGGTTTTGTGCACTATAGGAATCAGCGTGCGGAAGCATAGATGATGGAAGGATTTAGTAATGAGTAGTGAAAATAAAGAAAGAAAAGTAGCCACTAACGGAAATAATAAAAAAGGTATGACATCAAAAGTAGCTTCAAAGAAGAATACCGATAAAACAACTTCTTCTAAGAAGACTTTGGCAAAAACTGCAGATACAAAAAGAACTACAACCAGGTCAGCAGCTGCAAAGGGAACTACAACCAGATCAACAGATACAAAAAGGCCTGCCAAGGGCGCTGCAGACAAGACTTCCAAGTGCCCTGTATCCAAGAAGTGCGGCGGATGTCAGATGATAGATGTTCCTTACAAGGAGCAGCTTAAGAGAAAGCATAAAAGAGTTGAGGAGCTTATCGGTAAGTATGGCAAGGTTGAGCCCTTTATCGAGATGGATAAGCCTGAGCACTACAGATGTAAGGTACATGCTGTTTTTACTCATGACAGAAAGGGTAATCCGGTTTCCGGAATATATAAGGAGGGAACACATGATGTTGTTCCCGTTGATGCATGCTATCTTGAGAACGAAAAGGCAGATGCCATTATTGCAACCATCCGTGGAATGCTTAAATCCTTCAAGATCAAGACCTACGATGAGGATAACGGCTATGGACTTTTTAGGCATGTGCTGATAAGAGTTGGCCACAACACAGGCGAGATAATGGTTGTTCTTGTGCTTACATCACCTATCCTTCCTTCAAAGAACAACTTTGTAAAGGCGCTTCTTAAGGAGCATCCCGAGATAACCACGATAGTTATAAATGTAAATGACAAGCACACCAGCATGATTCTTGGTGATAAAGAGAAAGCTATCTATGGCCCGGGCTTTATCTATGATACAGTTTGCGGGATGAAGTTTAAGATATCTCCCAAATCCTTCTATCAGGTAAATCCTGTTCAGACGGAGAGACTTTACTCCAAAGCCGTTGAACTTGCGGGTCTTACAGGAAAAGAGACT
Source organism: Butyrivibrio sp. VCD2006 (assembly GCF_000423925.1). Taxonomy (GTDB): domain Bacteria; phylum Bacillota; class Clostridia; order Lachnospirales; family Lachnospiraceae; genus Butyrivibrio. The sequence goes on along the minus strand of NZ_KE384105.1, from coordinate 71,479 downwards.
GTTCTTGACTGTTACTGCGGCGTTGGAACTATCGGCATTATCGCCAGCCCTCACGCAGGCGAGGTAATCAGTGTTGAGATCAACAAGGATGCTGTTCGTGATGCAAGATTAAATGCAAAAATGAACGAAATTAAGAATGTAACAGTCTATGAAAATGATGCCAGCAAATTTATGGTTCAGATGGCAGAGGCAGGTGACCACGCTGATGTGGTATTCATGGATCCGCCCCGTTCCGGATCAACTGAGATTTTCTTGGGTTCCATGTTTAAGCTGAATCCTGACCGTATAGTATATATTTCCTGCAGCCCAGATTCCCTCGCAGATGACCTTGAAATCATCACAAAGAACGGCTACAAGGCTGAGAGAATCATACCTGTCGACATGTTCCCGTTTACCAGGAGTGTTGAGACTGTTGTTCTTCTGTCCCAACAAAAGCCTGATGATCATATCGAGATAGAAATTAATCTTGATGAGATTGATGCTACAAGTGCAGAGACAAAGGCCACATACAAGGAAATCGAAGAATGGGTGCATAAACACTATGGATTTCATGTGACAAATCTGAACATTGCGCAGGTGAAGCAGAAACATGGGATTATAGAAAGAGAGAATTACAATAAGCCTAAATCAGAAAACAGCAAGCAACCGGGATGCCCGGAAGAAAAGGTTAAAGCGATTGAAGAAGCTCTAAAACATTTTCAGATGATATAAATAAAAACTCGTGACTATCGGTATTTGGTGGCCACGAGTTTTTTTACGTACATTTTACCAATGTTGATAATGGATTTTACATGTATCTGCTAGCATTGCGCTAGGAGGTGAAGAGTATGTCTAAAATATGGAGTTTTGTAAATGACTTGAAGGTCAAGAAGAATCATAAAATCACAATGTTTATGTGGCTTACAACAATACTATATGGATTAACTGGCGGTTTGATATGGGGATTGATTGGAAGATTGATATTACCTGAAATAACTTGGCTATTTTGCTTTATAGGGTACCCTGCGGTGTTCATGGGACTGCTTGGCGGGGCAATCTATCTATACAATCATGAGTTCATATGATTTTTCAAGACTTTTACTGAACTTTTACATAAAGATGGCTATGGATTTTACATTAGGCGAATAATATTGTCATTGTAAAAAATACGGCGCCAAATAATGTAAGTTTAGAAAGGAATGAAAAATATTATGAAGAGAAGGATAATTGCTATTATGGCAGCAGTAAGCATGATGACATTTGGGCTAGTAGGATGTGGAAGCAATAGTCCCCAAAGTGCTGATGCTGCAGAGCAGGGAAAAAATGTGGAATCTGTAGAATTAAATGGAACTATTAAACTTGCAGGCTCAACTTCTATGGAAAAACTTTGCGAGGCTATGGCTGAGAGTTTCATGGAGAGAAACCCAGGAGTGACAGTTACCGTTGAATATACTGGCTCAGGTGCAGGTTTGGAATCTCTTGCAGCCGGTTCTGTAGATATCGGAAATGCTTCCAGAGGCCTGAAGGATGAGGAAAAGGCAAGTGGTGCAGTAGAAAATATTGTGGCAATTGACGGTATTGCAGTGATTACTAATAAGTCTTGTAGTATCAAGGATGTGACATCAAAGAATCTTGCTAAAATCTATTCGGGCGAAATTACAGACTGGGCTGAGCTTGGTGGTAAGGAGCAGCCAATCATTGTAATTGGTAGAGAGGCAGGTTCAGGCACAAGAGATGCATTTGAAGAGTTACTTGAAGTAAAGGATGGTTGCGTGTATGCACAGGAGTTGGATTCAACAGGAGCAGTTCTTGCAAAAGTAGCAACTACACCAGGAGCAATCGGTTACGTCTCGCTTGATGTGGTTGATGACACCGTGTCAGGATTAAAGATTGATGGAGTGGAGCCAACAGAAGAAGAGATCCTAGCAGGAAATTACATGCTTCAGAGACCGTTTGTAATGGCTACAAAGGGCGAAATGTCAGGGCAGAATGAACTGGTTCAGGCTTGGTTTAACTATATCAATTCTGATGATGGTAAGGAAGTTATCAAACAAGTTGGACTTATTATTCCACAATAAGGGGTATACATGAAGAGAAAAGCATTTATAGAAAAAACTGCCAAAACATTATTCGAGCTTTGTGCAGTAGTGGCTATATTTGCAGTTTGTGCAATTACTATCTATATGTTCATGAAAGGTGCCCCGGCTTTAAAGGAAGTCGGGGTTTTTGATTTACTTTTTAAAACCATATGGAAGCCAACTGTAAGTGAACCATCTTATGGTATTGGATTTATTATTTTGGCTTCGGTAGTAGGAACTACCACTGCACTTTTTCTTGGAGTTCCGATAGGATTGTTAGCTGCAGTATATATATCAGAAATGGCAGGAAAAACAACAGGAAACATTGTACGAACTGCAATAGAATTATTGGCTGCCATTCCATCAGTAATATATGGATTAATTGGAATGATGGTACTTAATCCGATTATGTTTAGATTTGAGCAAATAATATTTGAAGACGATAGTTCTCATCAGTTTACTGGAGGAGCAAACATGCTTTCTGCAATTATTGTACTGACAATCATGATTTTGCCAACGGTAATAAGCGTAAGCACATCGTCGTTAAAAGCTGTATCTGACACTCTTAGAGCAGCGTCGTTAGCACTTGGTGCAACAAAAGAACAGACAATATTCAAAGCAGTTATTCCAGCGGCGAAATCAGGAATACTTACAGGTGTAGTGTTAGGTACAGGTAGGGCACTTGGTGAGGCAATGGCTATAAATATGGTTGCAGGGGGAGCAGTTAATATTCCGTTACCATTTAATTCTGTTCGTACTCTTACCACTCAAATTGTAAGTGAAATGGGTTATGCCCAAGGTACGCATAGACAAGTATTATTCACAGTGGGATTAGTCTTATATATTTTTATCATGATTGTGAACTATGCATTGCTAAGAGCAAGGAAAGCGGGGATTGATGATGTCGATTAGTAGAAGAAAGTTTATTGATTGTATCCTGCGCTTTTTAATATATATCTGCTCGATATTTTCAGTACTTTTGTTACTTGGAATTATTGGATATGTGTTAATAAGAGGTATTTCTGCGGTTAACATAACATTTCTTACTTCAGTAACAAGCGTATTGAAAGGAACTGTGGGGATTGCAGGTAATATTGTAAATACATTACTGATTATTCTTATCACCATGATAATTGCAACTCCAATCGGTGTAGGTAGTGCAATATATCTTAATGAATATGCAAGGCCTGGGAGAGTTGTAACAGCAATAGAATATGCAACAGAAACCTTGAGCGGTATTCCATCCATTATCTTCGGCCTATTTGGAATGATGTTTTTTGGAGAAAAGCTCGGATTAGGTTATTCACTTTTGACAGGATCTTTAACATTGATTCTCATGGTGCTCCCTTTGATAACACGAAATACGCAGGAAGCATTAAAAACTGTACCAAGTTCGTATCGGAATGGTGCAATCGGACTTGGAAGTGGCAAATGGCACATGATACGAACAATACTTCTTCCAAGTGCTATGCCGGGAATAATCACAGGAGCAATACTTGCCATAGGAAGAATTGTGGGAGAATCAGCGGCACTTTTATTTACAGCCGGAAGTGCCAAGTTATTACCCCAAGGGATTAGCGGACTTTTAGCTAAACCATTTCAGTCTGGAGGAACCCTTACTATTCAGATGTATCTATCTGCCACAAGTGAAGGTGATTTCGAAACAGCATTTGGAATAGCTGTAGTGCTTTTGATTATCGTATTGGCTATAAACCTTGCAACAAAAGCATTAACAAAACGATTTGATGTGACAAGAAAGGAATAGTAATGGGAGAAACAAAAATCAGTGTTAATGATTTGAATTTATATTATGGACAAAATCATGCATTAAAAAATGTAAGCATGGAAATAAAGGAGAAGGCTATTACGGCATTTATTGGACCATCAGGTTGCGGTAAATCTACCTTTTTGAAAACTCTAAACAGGATGAATGATTTAGTTGAGGGAGTAAGGATTGATGGGACGGTAAAAATCGATGGAGAGGATATTTATGGTAGAGATATAGACACTACGCTGCTTAGAAAAAAAGTAGGCATGGTATTTCAGCAGCCAAATCCATTTCCAATGAGTATATATGATAATGTGGCTTATGGTCCAAGAGTCCATGGCATTAAGGATAAGAAAAAGCTTGATAAAATTGTAGAAGATAGCCTGAGAGGAGCTGCGATTTGGGAAGAGGTGAAAGACAGATTAAAGAAATCCGCTTTATCACTTTCCGGGGGACAGCAGCAAAGAATATGTATAGCCAGAGCTCTGGCCGTAGAACCTGAGATTCTGCTGATGGATGAACCTACATCGGCTCTTGATCCTATCTCTACCACAAAGATTGAAGACCTTATGGAGGAATTAAAAAAGAACTATACAGTAGCTGTGGTCACACATAATATGCAGCAGGCCGTGAGAGTATCGGACTATACTGTATTTTTTCTTGTAGGTGAGATGGTGGAATTTGGCACAACCAAGCAGATTTTCTCTTACCCAAATGATAAAAGAACTGAGGATTATATCACCGGAAGGTTTGGCTAATATGCTTAGTGAATTAGTAAGAATTATAGAAGGGAATATTCGAATGAGAAGTAAATTTGATGAACAGCTTTTAGAACTTAATCATAAGATGATTGAGATGGGAAACAATATAATATCCTCGATTCAGAAGGCTATAGAAGCGTTGGTAGCCCGAGATATTGATCAGGCAAAGCTGATTATGTATGGTGACGCAGAAATTGATCATCTCCAGAAAGTAATCGAAAGTATATGCTTTAATCTTTTGATACAACAGCAGCCAGTTGCAAGAGATCTTCGAACAGTGACAGCAGCAATGAAAATGGTTACTGACATGGAGCGAATAGGTGATCATGCAGCAGATATTTCGGAAATGACTATACTTATGGGGCAGAATAGTCAAATAGATAAGTTTAATCATATTTCAGAGATGGCAAGCGAGACAATGATAATGCTCAATCATAGTATTGAAGCTTATGTAGAAAAGGATGTTGTAAAAGCTAGGGAAGTTATTGAACATGATGATATTGTTGATGAGTTGTTTGTAAAGGCAAAAAAGGATGTTATCCAACTTATCTTAAATAATCCTGAAGAAGGTGAGGAGGCAGCCGATATTTTGATGATAGCAAAGTACTTTGAACGAATAGGGGATCATGCAACAAATATAGCAGAGTGGGTAATTTATTCACTAAAGCAGAAGGAGAATGAAGATGAAGTATAAAGATATTAAAGAGAATGAAGAGGTACTGGCATTAATAGCAAAGGGAAATGAAAACCTTGGAATATTGGGGTATACAGACCATTCAGAAGTACATGCAGCTTTGGTAGCCGAGCGTGCTACCAATATTCTTGAGATTCTTGGATACAGTAAGAAACAGATTGAACTTGTTAAGGTGGCTGCATTTATGCATGACATTGGGAATGCCATCAATCGTAGTAGGCATGCAGAGTATGGTTCATTACTTGCAAATGACATATTAAAGAAAACAGGCATGGATAGGCAGGAGAGACTTACAGTGGTTTCTGCAATCGCCCATCATGACGAGTCAACAGGTGGAGCTACAGATGTAATATCAGCTGCACTCATTATAGCAGACAAAACAGATGTTAGAAGAAACAGGGTGCGTCAGAAACCAAAAGCCAACTTTGATGTTCATGATAGAGTGAATTATGCTGTTACCAAAACAGATCTTATTATTGATAAGGATAAAAAGCAAATTTCATTAAATCTCGAAATTGATGAGAAAATCTGTACCATGTATGAATATTTTGATATTTTTCTCGGTAGAATGCTGATGTGTAGAAAAGCTTCAGAACTATTGGGAGTAACGTTTAGATTAATGGTTAATGGAAATAAAGCATTGTAATAGTAAGCAAAGTTTATAATTTTACATAGATTTTACATAGGACATTCATACATTTTACTTTCATTCAGTATGCTAATAATTGGCGTATTTTTTTAGCATACCCAGAAAGGAATTTGTATGGATATTTTTAATGTTCTAAATATGATAGGTGGGCTATCCCTGTTTCTATATGGAATGAGCATGATGGGGAATGAACTGTCAAAGATGGCAGGCGGAAAGTTGGAAATAATTCTTGAGAAGCTTACTTCAAAGAGGATATTTGCGGTGTTGCTTGGCGCAGGAGTTACGGCAGTTATTCAATCATCATCTGCAACTACTGTCATGGTAGTTGGATTTGTAAATTCAGGCATTATGAAGCTAAATCAGGCTGTAGGTATTATTATGGGGGCAAATGTGGGTACAACTATTACATCCTGGATGCTTTCACTTACAGGAATCGAGGGAAGTACCATTTGGCTTAAGATGCTAAAGCCTTCATCATTTTCGCCTATATTAGCGGCAATAGGTATTATTTTAGTTATGTCAAACAAAGAAGAATCTAAGAAAAAGGATGTTGGTGGAATCTTACTTGGATTTGCGATTCTCATGTTTGGAATGGAAACAATGAGTGGAGCTGTGTCTGGGCTAGCAGACAATACTTCTTTTACAAGAATGATGACAGCTTTTAGGAATCCTATACTTGGAATGGCTGTTGGAGCAATTCTAACGGCAGTAATTCAAAGTTCATCTGCATCTGTTGGTATTTTGCAGGCACTTTGTTCTACCGGAGCTGTACATTATGCAGTAGCGCTTCCGATTATTATGGGGCAGAATATCGGAACCTGTGTAACCTCAATTATTTCATCTGTTGGGGCAAACAGAAACGCACGTCGCTCAGCGATGATTCATTTATATTTTAATCTTATAGGAACAATTATTTTTATGGTTGTATTCTATTCTTTGAATACAGTTATAGATTTTGTTTTTTTAGATAAGGCTGCTAATGCAGCAGGGATAGCTGTGATTCATAGTTTATTTAATATTGGTGCGACAATACTTCTTTTCCCATTTGCGGATAAACTTGTAAAGCTGGCTGAAATAACCATGCCAGATGGAGCAGAAGAGCCGGAGGCTAAAAAGGATTCTATCATTATTGACGAGAGATTCTTGGACAGGCCGGCATTTGCAATGGAATTATGCCGTGGAAAAGTAAGAGAAATGGCAGAGTATTGCCAGAAATCTATCACCTTATCACTGGAAGCCCTATTAGAATATGATAAGAAAAAGGTTAAGGAAGTTAAAAGACTTGAAGCTGTAGTCGATAAGTACGAGGATGCAATTGGCTCATATTTGGTAAAAGTATCAAGTAAGAATATTTCAAAATCAGATAGCCAAAGTATGTCCATTATTTTGCATAGTATCAGTGATCTTGAAAGGATTTCAGATCATGCCTTAGAGATTGTTAAATCAGCAGAAGAAATAAAAGATAAGGGCTTAGAGTTCAAGAAGGGGCAGCTCAGAGAAATGAAAGCTCTTTGTGGAGCTGTTAATGATATATGTGCACTAACAGTTGATAGCTTTTGTAGAAATGATGTAGAGCAAGCTACTCATGTTGAGCCTCTTGAAGAAGTTATTGATACACTATGCAAGACCATTAAGGAGAATCATATTAATAGATTGAAGAAGGGAAAGTCTACTATTGAGATGGGATTTATTTTGGATGATGTATTGACCGGTCTGGAGCGAGTATCTGATCATTGTTCAAATATAGCTGTTGAAATGATAACTATTTTAGATGATGATTATAATACGCATGAGTATTTTGAAAGCTTATCTAGTGAAGACAGAAAGAGCTTCAACAAGGAGTATGAAGAACTGATTAAGCAGTACCCCATCAGTAAGAAAGAGATAGAACAGTCTAAGGACGCACAATAGGAGAGAAGAATGGCGCTTATTTATATAATTGAAGATGATGACAGCATAAGGGAAATCGAAGAGCTGGCCCTCATAAATGCGGGGCATAAGGTATTAGGATTTTCATGTGCAAAAGATTTTTATGACAAGATGAATGATGTGATTCCGGATTTATGCTTAGTGGATATTATGCTTCCGGATGAGAGTGGCAATGAAATAGTAAAGAAGCTTAGAAAAAATCCTGAGACAAAGAAGCTTCCTGTGATTATGGTTACAGCTAAAACAACAGAGCTTGATTTAGTTAGAGGAATTGAGGATGGTGCTGATGATTATATCAAGAAGCCATTTTCGGTTATGGAACTAATCTCAAGGGTGAAAGCCCTGCTTCGTAGAACTCAGGCTGAGGATATAAAAGAACTTAGGCTGGACGAACTAGTTATAAATAATGAAAAGCATGAGGTTACAATCAGTGGAAATCATGTTGAGCTAACCTATAAGGAGTATGAGTTTTTGTCTTTTCTTGTATTAAACAAAGGAATCGTACTGAACCGTGACACTATCATGGAGCAGGTATGGGGAGCTGATTACGAGGGGGAATCAAGAACTATAGACATGCATGTAAAAACTCTTCGTCAAAAATTAGGGGATTATGGTAGTAGAATCAAGACCGTGAGAAATGTAGGATATGTAATCGAATGAAAATAAGAATAAATATAAGACTGGTTGGAATTGCGATATTAGCAATTATCGCAACAGTTATTGGAATTACAATTATATATTACAATCTCTTTGAGGGGCAGGTGCGATCAGATCTATCTGTCAGTGCGAAACTTCTAAAGGATACCAAATATTTTGAAACAGTAGATATTGATGTAGATCAGATAGATTTATCTACTGATTTAGATGAGCTGCGTGTAACTTGGATTGATAAAGATGGAACTGTTTTATATGACAATGATGCCTCAGCGGAGCTATTGCAAAATCATTTTGACAGACCAGAGATACAGGCGGCTTTTGAACAGGGTGAAGGGGAAGCAGTTAGAAGATCTGACACTATGAATGAGGATACTTTCTATTATGCGTTGCGTTTAGATAATGGAACGGTTCTTCGTGTTGCTACCAATGCACAGAGCATTTGGGCGGTATTCATATCAGCGATACCAATTATTTTATTAATTATTCTCCTTATCATTTCAATTTGCATAGCGATTTCTCATCTGCTTACAAAACAGTTTTTAAAACCAATAGAGATTATGGCGGAAAATTTGGAGAATGCTGATTATGAATCACCGTACAGGGAATTGGATCCTTTGGCAGAAATGCTTCGCACCCAGCATACAGATATTTTATCTGCTGCAAAAGCCAGGCAGGATTTTACGGCTAATGTTTCACACGAGCTGAAGACACCGCTGACCGCTATTTCTGGTTATGCTGAATTGTTAGAGGGAGGAATGGTAGGCGCTGAGAAGCAGAATCATTTTTATCAGGAAATCAGAAAGAATGCCGACAGATTACTTGCATTGATAAATGATATTTTGAGACTCTCGGATTTGGATAGGAAAGATTCTGAGTTACATTTTACCGAGGTTGACTTATATGAGACTGTCTCAGAATGTATGGAAGTCTTATCAGTTAATGCGAAACAAAGAAACGTGACAATAGAGCTTGAGGGGAAAACGAGTATTGTTTGCGGAAACAAAGATATGCTCAAAGAGTTGGTTGAAAATCTGGGGCAGAATGCAATCAGATACAATAATCCTAATGGCAAGGTAAAGATTTCTGTGGGAACAATTGATGGTCAGGTTGCGCTTACAGTTAAGGACAATGGAATAGGAATACCTGCTTCAGAGCAGCAGCGAATTTTTGAACGATTTTATCGTGTTGATAAAAGCAGATCAAAAGCTACAGGTGGAACAGGGCTTGGTCTTGCGATTGTAAAACACATAGTTGAGATTCATGATGCCAAAATTGAGTTAGATAGTGCACCTGGGGTAGGAACGACTATATCTGTGTTGTTTTAGGATTATTTTTTCTTCTTCCCGCGTCCATTTCCTTTAACCGGTTTGCAGAGATCAGAGTAGCGCTGCAAAATGTCGGTAAAGGTCTTGAACTCGTATGGATCCATCTTAGTAAAATTGATTTTGAAGAGTTTGCTATACATGACCATCTGAGCCTGAGTGACATTGTCGGCGGTCTTTAATTCCTCAAATGAGTCAAGGATATCGTCAACAGGTGTGGTTGCATCACCGGTTTCTGCATCTTTGCCATGGGCATCTCGTATAGCTTTTGCTATTTTGACAATGTCGTTTCCAAGAAGATTGTTGAAGTAGTTGTCTTCAGATATGGTTGCTGCTTCTAAGGTTTTCATGTAATGATCTTCATCGGAAATGCCTTTATTTTGAAGCCGAACTCTTGTCTGTTCAATCATTTTGTTGATGTTTCGAAATTGCATTCCGGCAAGATTATCAACGTAGATTTCCATGTCCGAAAGAAAATTTATAAAATCCGGGTGCTTAATCATTTCACAAATCAATCTGACATTAAGCTTCCCACTTTTTAGTAAATCTACAGTTTCATCATCCAGTCCAAGTTCATCTATAGGAAATAGATGTTGTTCTCTATTTTCAGTAAGTCCCAGAAGATAATCTGATGTTACTCCATAAAAATCTGCAAGTGTGATGATGGCCTTGTGAGAGATTTCTTTGTAATCATCTGTTTCATAATTTCCAAGTGATGCTCTGGATATTCCGGTCTGCTCTGACAATTCTTGCAGAGACAGGCCTTTTTCTATTCTCAAATCTTTTAGTTTTTCCTGAATTGATAATTTACACTTCAATGCTTTATTCCCCCAGTGCTTTTCCAAAAGTTCTTGTATATGTAAATCATAACAGAATGTAAGTTGGCTATAAATGATGAATTCCAATATCGTGGAAAATTTTGAGAAGAGCAGCTATTTCCTACCTCTTGGATATACGGAGTAGGGCTTCTAAATCTTGGATAATTAGTCCATGAACAACGATAACGAGAGGAGGTGAAAAGCAAATGTTGTTAAATCAGGGATACGTTCCATGTAACAAACAGATTCATATCAAGATTCCTGAAAATGAATTGCAGATGATTCATGACAGGATGGAGAAGATAGGAGTCAAAAACATGAGCGCCTATATTAGGAAGATGGCAATCGATGGATATTACATTCACATAGACTTCAGTGAGTTATTAGAAATCATCAAACTTCTAAAAATTGACAGCAACAATATCAACCAGATTGCAAAAGTTGCCAATTCATGTGGCACTGTAGATGGCAAAACAATTTCAGATATGAAGGAGAATCATGAACGAGTTTTGAAGAAGGTGGAAAAGACTTTTAACAAATATTTGGACATTTATTGACTTCGTTTTTAGCCTGCTTTGCAGGCGTAGCTTGTCGATGAAAATCGGCAATCAGGGGGATTGGGGCACACTCCCCAACAAGCAAAATCGCATCAGGTGTACACCGATGCACTGCTTGCCAATTTGTGAAAAGCGAAAAAATAGGATGAAAGGAAGGAGAATATGGGAAGGAATTACTTTGAAAATCCATCTTGTAATGTAGCTTTTGAAAGATGCATCGATGTACTTGCTGAGCTAATTGAAAAGTATGCCGGTAAGTTTGCTATGGATGATATAGACTATGACTATTGCGTATATATTGGCAATACGCCGGTCACAATTGTTTATTCATACGAAAAAATTGGTAACCGACTCAAAGATTATTATAGGCAATGTTATCACAATCAAGACTCAGGGATGAAATCAGAAAAGAGTATGTGCCAAAAAGCAAGTTGACAGTGGCACAGTGCAGAATTACAATGGTGTCAGAAAGCGAGGTGGCACAAGATGAAGATTACAACTCTTGATGAAGCCCTTAAGAGAATAAAAGAATTAGAAAAAGAGGTTGCCGAGCTTAAGGCGGAAAATGAAAAGCTTCGAAAGCGTAACTTCGGTGGTCGCAAAAAACATGATGAAGCTTGGATGGCAGCATACAATGATTTCGTATTGAAGTATGAGAGTGGCATGACTCTTATGGAGATTGTGGCAGAGGGGGATGTCAGCAGAAGAACAGCCTATCGCTATCTGGCATATTATAAAGAACTGCAGAAAATTGCAGGGACTTCAAAAAGTGTTCAGAAGTGAACACTTTAAATATTAAGGTTAAGACATAGAATCTTGAGGTCAAAAAATTTGACCTCAAGATTTGGAAAGGAAAATATGGACGGTAAAAATAAGAAAGCGGTTGAGAATACTGAAATAGTTCCAGTAGAAATCACGGAAGAACTTTTGAAAGAAAAACTATATGAGGTACGTGGCGTAAAGGTGATGCTTGATTCAGATTTGGCAGAAATATACGGATATACTACAAAAGCTTTGAATCAGCAGGTGAAAAATAATCAAGATCGCTTTGATAATGAGTTTACTTTCAAATTGACTCGAGATGAATGGAAGGACTTGAGGTCAAAAAATTTGACCTCAAGTTGGGGCGGCTCAAGATACCTTCCTAATGTTTTTACGGAACAGGGCGTTTATATGCTAATGACTATTCTGAAGGGAGAGCTTGCGGCAAAACAGAGTAAGGACTTAGTTAAAACTTTTAAGAAAATGAAAGATTATATTCTTGGAAATCAGAGCCTTATCGGTCAGCGCGAGGTTATGCAGATTTCGATACAGACTATGGAAAACACTTCAGAGATTTCAAACTTGCGTATGGATATAGGATCCGTTGAAAGGCAGATGTCCGATGTAATGGAACAGCTGGGGGAGGTAGTTACTAAATCAGAATTGGCAGATATGATGAATGGTTTTGTTAATAATGAAGATAATGGATGGCTTATGTTTAATACTAAGTATTGCAGTGCCGCTGTTGCTTATTCTTCCATATACAGCCAAGCGAAAAAGTCAATATACTTAGTCGATAACTATATAGGTCTTAGAACGCTGGTGTTACTGAAAAATGCGCCTGCAGGAACTGATATTAGAATATTCAGCGATAATATAGGGAGTGGTAAACTTCACAATGTTGAGTATACGGATTTCTGCAAAGAATACCCTAATATTAAACTCACCATGCAGCACACCGGTGGAATTTTTCATGACAGATTTATTGTTCTTGATTACGGAACAAAAGATGAACGTGTATTTCTGTGCGGTGCATCGTCAAAAGATGCAGGTGGTCGTATCACAAGTATTGTAGAAGATTTTGGAATAGATAAGTATAAACCGATGATAAAGAAATTATTGCAAAATGGATTATTGCAACTTCCATAGGAGGATGTTCTAAATGAAGAAACAAACAAAATGCTATATCTACACCCGTGTTTCTACAGCAATTCAGGTTGACGGTTATAGCTTGGACGCCCAACGAGATAAGCTAACCAAATATGCTGAATATCAGGATATGGAAGTTGTAAAAGAGTTTTCTGATGCAGGCCACTCCGGCAAGAATATAAATGGTAGACCGGAGTTCTCAAGGATGCTTGAAGAAATCGCAAGTGGTGCGGATGGAATAAGCTACGTTCTCGTTTTTAAGTTGTCAAGATTTGGAAGAAATGCAGCTGATGTTCTCAGTTCATTACAGCTAATGCAGGATTATGGTGTTAATCTGATCTGTGTAGAAGATGGAATAGATAGTTCTAAGGAAGCAGGAAAGCTTATGATTTCAGTTCTATCGGCTGTCGCTGAAATTGAGCGAGAAAATATTCTTGTTCAAACAATGGAAGGACGAAGGCAGAAAGCAAGAGAAGGTCGCTGGAATGGTGGTTTTGCTCCCTACGGATATACGCTTGTTAACGGGGAACTCATAATTGCAGAAGATGAAGCTGAAATCATTCGTATTATTTTTGACAAGTATATTCATACCAATATGGGTGTCAATGGTGTGGCAGATTACCTAAACACGCATGGATATAAGAAGAAAAAGCGTCAGAATAATACACTTGATGCATTTGCAAGTTCTTTCATAAAGGGGGTGCTTGATAATCCTATTTATATGGGAAAGATGCCTTATGGCAGGCGCTCTAATGAGAAAATTCAAGGAACGCGAAATGAATATCATGTTGTAAAACAAGACGAATATGATTTATATGATGGAATTCATGAGGCTATTATTTCAGAGGATGACTTCAGACTTGCAGCTCAAAAACGTAAAGAAACTGGAGTAAAAAGAGAAAAGACGCATAGCCTTGAGCATGAACATATTTTATCGGGAATATTACGGTGCCCTGTTTGTCATGGCGCTATGTATTCTAATGTTAATCGTAAAAAGAAAGTTGACGGCACATACTATAAGGATTTCTTCTATTATGCATGTAAGCATAGGCTTAAAGTCGATGGTCATAACTGTAGCTACCATCATCAATGGGGGCAGGATAAAGTAAATGCTGCCGTAGAAGAGGTTATATATAAGCTCGTCAATAACCCAAAGTTTCAAGATGCTCTCAAAACTAAAGTGGGAGCAAAAACAGATACAGAAGAGTTGGAAAAAGAAAGAGAAATCTGTCTGACCAGACTTCGACAGACAATCGGTGCTAAGAATAAACTGGCTGAGCAGATGGACGCTCTTGATGTTAGTGACAGGTTCTATGACAGAAAATATGATGATATGCAGGAGCGCATGAATAAGCTATATGAGGAAATTGGTGCAATAGAAGATGAGATTGATACCATCTCCCTGAGAATCGAAAACATAAACAAGAGGCAGCTTTCCAAAGACTCTATCTATCGCATCCTTAAGAGCTTTGATAAAATATACGGTGAATTCACAGATGCAGAAAAGAAGCGCTTTATTAACTCTTTTGTAGAGCGTGTTGAAATCTTTGAAGAGGAACAGGAGGATGGTCGCTTCTTGAAGAGTATCAAATTTCGGTTCCCGGTATACTACAATGGGGCCGAGACACAGGAAGTGGATCTTTCTGATTCTGGTTGGGACTATCAAAGAAGCCTCGAGACGGTCGTCTTGCTTTCCAAGGGCGAGATACCCAGTAAGAAAGTTAAGGTAGAAATATCGTTAGAGGGCATGGATACTGATGGTTTCAAGAGGTAACCAGGAACAACTCTGGAAAAGGAGAAGGCTATTACTGAGGCACTGAAGCATTTTAATATGATATAAAACACAGACACACATTGGAAAAATGTATCCAATGTGTGTTTTTGTTTTGTACATCACGGTATTTATACATTTTTAACAAAAGAAATAAACGCAAAATGGTAAAATGATACTGTATCTATTGTTAAAAAATGGTAATCAGAAAGGAGCAATCAAATGGGAAATAAGGGATTAAGAATAATGTTGACTATTCTTTTGATAATGGCGGTAGCATTTCCTTCGAAAATTACTGCTAAGGCAGTAAAAGTTCTGCCTTTCACAAGTCCTTTGGATTACTCGCTTTCTGATAACTGGCTGTATGATGGTGCTTATCTGGAGAATTCCGTGGATGTCTTTATTGTTGCGCCAACAGTAGATACCAGCAGTGAGAGCAATTCGGCTATTACACCAAAATACAAAACAAAATTCAGAAATGCCATGAATCAGCAACAGGCCATTTATGCAAAGACAGCAAGGATATATGCTCCGTACTATAGGCAGGCTTCCATTAATGTTTATGCCATGGAAGATTCTGCGGCAAAAGAGCAGGCAATGAAGAATGCATATATGGACGTATCAGCGGCGTTTAAGTATTACATAGAACATAAGAATAACGGCAGACCGCTTATTCTTGCAGGCTTCTCACAGGGGGCAGATATGTGCTACAGGCTCCTTGAAGAATACTATGGCGGAAGTGAAGAAAGAGCTATAAATCTTAGAGAAAATCTGATTGCTGTATATGCAATAGGATGGAGCATGACGGAAGATATGATAGCGAAGTATCCGCAGATAGTTCCTGCAAAGGAAGAGACTGATACCGGTGTTGTAATAAGTTTTGACTGTGAGGATGGAACTGTTACAGATTCTATGGTTATACCTGCAGGAACAAAGGCAATATCAATCAATCCTCTTAACTGGAGAACGGATAGTACAGTGGCTTCTAAAAAGCTTAATAAAGGAACTGTTACTCAGGATAGCAAGACGGGTGCGATTCTTTCCGTGGAAGCGGGAAAGTACGGTGCATATATTGACCCGGTAAGAGGTTCACTTGTAGTAACGGGTATTGATACCAGTCAGTATCCTAAAGTTCTTGATATTTTCCCTGATGGAAGCCTTCATCTTTATGATAATTTCCTTTTCTTTGTAAATCTTCAGGAGAATGTACAGAAACGAACAGAAAGTTTTATTCAGAAAAAGGTTTCTTCAAATGCTGCCTGAAGAAGGAAATAACACTTTGCCGGGACAAGCTTAGTATTATCCCAGCGTATCTTAAACCACTTCGGGCGAAAGCCCAAATGGAAAGGTGCTAAAGAGCCATCCTTAAGTTCAACAGGAACTGACCTTTCAAAGGTAAATTCACCAAGCAACCGGCTTTTTTCTTCGGCCAATCCATATTTTCTCATCAGATCAAGTATTTGCAAGGCAGCTCCCTTTTCAAAAGATTTTCTGATAGATTTTTCAGAACGCTCCTTTAGCATAATTTCAATAGAAAAGATTTTCCCCATGGTCCCATCCGGATATATATCAAATTGATAATCAAAACCAGCCGGTTCAATCCTTAGAACCTCTGTAATCTGAGATATCATTGTTTGGTCAAAGGCTGTGAATCCCACTTTGTCGAATATATCCTTTATGCCATGGCGGTCCATTACTATGTCTTATTTATCAATCTGATAGGGAACCTATGTATATTTTTTGCCGATGCGAAGCAGGTTGAGATTGTATGTGACGCAATGTCGCGAATTTTTATATATTTTTCTGTTGCGATAATAGCAGTAAGTATATTTTGCGATGAGAATAGTAATCTAACAATTCCTCATGGATGTGATATTCCGGTAAGGCAGATAGCATGCATGGTAATTCCAATGATATTTGCTTTCTGCATATCTCTTTTTCTCCCTAAACTGCATTTATACTCTGTTGCATGGTCTGTTTCACTTAATCTGATCTACTATATGAACCTTATAGATACGCAGGAGCGGCTTGAAGAGGAAGAGAGAAAGCTTGAGTTATCCAGGGCGGCTCAGATGGCAATTCAGATGCAGCCTCATTTTGTTTTTAATACGTTGTCTTCCATCAAAACATTATGTCGTACAGATCCGGAGGCTGCAGAAGAAAGCATTGATAATCTGGCAGGGTATCTTAGGGGCAATATTGATGCGCTTTCCTGTGAGGGCTTGATACCCTTTGACGAAGAGATGCGACATATTCATCAGTACGTAGCATTGGAGCATGCCGATCCGTCACAGAGTTTTTCTTTTGATTATGAGCTTAATGTCAGGGATTTTTCCGTACCACCATTATGTGTTCAAACCTTGGTAGAAAATGCGGTAAAGCATGGAGCACTTGTGCATCGCGATGGTACTGGAAAAGTGTTTATGTCTACGGATATGTTGGGTGATTATATTCAGATTGTTATTACTG
Organism: Butyrivibrio sp. VCD2006; assembly: GCF_000423925.1. GTDB lineage: Bacteria > Bacillota > Clostridia > Lachnospirales > Lachnospiraceae > Butyrivibrio. Next base: position 54,116 of record NZ_KE384105.1, on the reverse strand, counting down.
ATAATGGACCTGAACATGTGGACCTGACTGATGCTCAGAAGCAGAAAAAAGGAATTGGTATCAGTAATACAAAGAAACGCCTTCAGACACTATGTGATGGGAGCTTGTCAATCAGTTCAGATAGTCAGGGAACAAAGGTGGTAATAATGATTCCACAAAAGGGGAGGAAGTAAATGTACACGCTCACTGTAGATGACCGCGAACTGACGGTCAAACTATTGCTTTCGATATTGCGAAAACTTGATCCGAAAGGAACACATATAGGTGCCACAAGTCCTGAAGAGGCACTTAGACAGATAAAAGACCGACAAGTTGATGTAGCATTTCTTGATGTTGAAATGCCGGGGGAGGTTAATGGCCTTGACCTGGGACGAAGGCTTAGGCAGATTTACCCAAAGCTTAACATTGTCATTATCACAGGACATAAGGAATATGCCATAGAAGCTTTTGAACTGGACGCAAGCGGGTACTTGCTTAAACCTATAACCGAAGGCGCAGTGGAGCATCAACTGTCAGTGCTGAGATTTGAACAGGAGAATAAGGAAGAGGGAAAGCCAGGGGGAAAGGTTAGAATCAGATGTTTTGGTACTTTTGAGGTCTTCCATAACGGAGTTCCGGTAGACTTTTCTTATTCCAAGAGTAAGGAACTTCTTGCCTGTCTGGTGGATCGACATGGAGCTATGTGCTCTAATGATACAATGATTGGTTGCCTCTGGCCGGATGAACCGGCTAATCAACAGACCAAGGCAAGAATAAGAAAATATGTTAAGGATCTGAGGGATACGTTTGCCTCAGTTGGTATAGAGGACATTATACGACATAAAGACCGTGTGGGTGTAGGAATTGATATTTCTAAGGTGGACTGTGATTATTACAGGTTTCTGGAGGGTGATCCGGGAGTAACCCATGCTTTTAATGGTAAATACATGATTCAATATTCTTTTGCTGAAGAAACAAGAGCTGAGCTTAATCGGCATAAGCAGGATTTTAATGAAGAGTCATCGATAGAATAGAAAAATGTGAAATCTGAAAGATTAGCGTATGAGCAGAAAGGATCAGGGCTATGGAAGAGAAAAAGATTATGACAATGCCAATGAAATTCTTTTGGAGCGTAGTTATTGTCTGTATTCTTGGTATAATTATTGGTTCGGTATGGGATTTTAACATCAATGTGGCACTTGCCAATAAAACTGATATTGGAGCTTTTTTTGCAACATACGGTTCCTACTTTTCTTACTGTCTGTATCCGGCTGCCGGAGCATGTTTTTTTGTGGGACTAAAGAAAAAAGGTGAGAAATATAACATGCTGGCATGGGTGCTTGTTATTTTGTGCTGGTTTATGGCTGTATATTATTCAAACAGTTACAACGGAAAAACTGTAAGAGCTCTTTTTAACTATACAGCAGGTGAAAGCTCACCGTTTCTTTCGATTCTAAGCTGGCTGTTCTGGGCGGTGCTTTATGGATGGGTGCCTTTTGTAGTAGTAAGGCTCCTTAACGATGCAGATCCGGATAAGCTTATTGCGGTAGGAGCTGCCATCATTGTAGCCGGTACTGCAGCTGATAATGTAAATCTATGGCTTAAGCAGGTCGGTTCAAGACCCAGATACAAATACCTGATAACTCTTGATGATCCCATGAGTGAATTCAGGAATTGGTGGCAGATGATACCTAATCTGGCAGGAAGTGATGACAGCTTCAAGAGCTGGCCTAGTGGAAACATGACTATAGCCAGTATGATGTTTGCGCTTCCGATGCTGACTGATGTATTTAAAAACAGGAGCGAAAGAAAGAACATAGTAGCTTTTGTGATCGCTTGCATATTTGTAATAGTCTATGGATATAACCGCATTCATATGACCAATCATTTTTTGACTGATGTATGTTTTGGAACACTCATCACATATCTGATCTATAGTGTGATAAGCACGGCATTCATGAAGGTGGCGAAATCGTGATTATGTAGATGTGAAAAGGATACAGGAGCAAGGCTTTATGAAAAAAAAGAATGAGTCTTATAAGTATGTTACTTATTGGCACTTTAATGACTGCAGCTTTAACTGGCTGCGGAAAAGATGCATCTGAAACTAATAACAGAGAGTCGATAAATCAGGTATCTCTTTTACAGGGGCTGACATTTGGTGATTACAATGGAAGTCTGTCAGCAAAAGAAGTGAAAGCTCTGGGTGATACTGGAATAGGCACCTTTGATGGCCTTAATGGTGAGCTTGTAATGTTAGACCGGTGTGATATACAGAGCAGCCGGAGATGGAAGCGTTGAAGCAGTACCGGATACGGAGACCATTCCCTTTTGTGATGTGACTTTTTTGATAATGATAAAAGTCAAACACTTACAGATGTTCAGGACATTGATGCTCTGAAAGGAGCTCTTGATCAGAAGGTAAATGAATTTGGCAGCAACCGCTTCTACATGGTCAGAATAGACGGCACATTTAAAGAAATGAATGTTCGCAGTGAACTTGCTCAGACAAAACCTTATGAGCCTCTTGCAAAGGTGCTTGAAACAGATCAGACCTTCTTTGATTACACTGATATAAAAGGGACAGTTGTTGGATTATATTGCCCGGTATATATGGACAGGCTCAATGCTGTTGGATGGCATTTCCATTTTGTTTCGGATGACAGAAAATATGGCGGACATATGCTGAATCTAAAATTCGACAGCACAGAAGCAAAGTGGGATTATACTGACGGCTTTTCCATGGTGCTTCCTGAAAACGAAATGTTTAATGACTTTGACCTTACTGTAGATCAGTCAGATGATATAAAGAGGGTAGAGACCGGGGACGGTGAGTAATAGGCAAGTATGATAATATATCGGTTTTGGCTGATTATTAAAGAAAATGTATGGTGTACCAAAATATTAGTGGAATATTAGCGGATTGTTACTTTACATGCCAATATTGCACTGATATCATTACAAGTGTAAAAAGAATGCGCTAGCGATTTAAGCAACCTTGGTTAAAATTCCGGGTTGCTTTTTCTTTTGGCATATTGTAAAGCGTCACAAAATGAAACGAAATGAAACCAAAATGACACTAAATGCACCCTTAGATGTTACTGCAAGACTGATGGTGAAGTACGGTCCAGGGTTGCTTAAGAGGTTGGAGAAGGAAAACATGGTCTTGTATATGATAGATTACGAGTTCTGCACGGATGGGGCAGAATCAGATTCTTTCACAAATGATCCTGATGTTGTACTTGGCTATTCTTATGTAGTAAGTGTTGCCTGACAACAATGAATTACACGTTGTGTACAAGAATTATTTATGGTAAACTTATACACAACGTGTAATTGAGAAAGGGGCATCTCATGGATGATAAAGCGAAAAAAATAAAAGAACTACGCGAAAGTACTGGTATGAACCGCAAGGAATTCTGCGAGTATTTTAATATTCCTTACAGGACTGTTACTGAGTGGGAGCGTGATATGAGGCATGCACCTGATTATGTTGTGAGGCTTTTGGAGTATTACATAAGGATGGAAAAACTGCTGAAAAAGGATGATGAGAAGGAATAATTGTCTTGGAATCAGTATGTTTAAACAGGTCGAAATCGACCTGTTTATAATCTGAATGATCCTAACCCCCTCGAATTCGAGGGGGTTAAAAGAAGTGAGGAGCAATATGGAAAAAGGAAACAAATCAAGAAATGTATCTGTAATTAAGGATGCAGATGGAAACAGCATTGTCATGATAAATGACATTATCTTTAAGGGTAAGCGAAGCCTGAACTGGGAAGATGTCGAACAGTATCTTAAAGATTATGTGGGAGAGTTTTACTCAATAGCAGAGGATGGAGAAATCATATATATTGGGACAACTCTTCCAGGGGAATATGCCGGATCTGTTTATACCAAGAAGCTGAAAGGTGCGGTTGCTAAAGCTAAGGCAAATGCTGCACAGGGAATACCGGAAATGATTGAAATAGCTACGAATGGGGTGTTCGAAGAAAACAGGAAGAAAAAGCATGGCCGTGATGCTAAGAATGGATGGTATAGGTATGATACTCGTTTTGGATTACCAATCTATGGTGAAGATGATGAAATCACTGGATACAATATTTTTCACGCCAGACTATTGATAAGACATGCAGGCAGTGGGAAGAAATATCTATATGATGTTATGGAAATAAAAAAAGAAACGAGCAAGTCCTGTCAGGCCGAAGCCCTACCCGGTGAAAAACCCATTTCTTAATCCTTATCTTAAATAGGTTTGTTACAGTTGTCAACGGAAAAATGGAGGGAGATGACAATTTATGACAAAGACAAAGAAAACTAAGTGTTACATATATACAAGAGTATCCACAGCTATTCAGGTTGATGGATACTCTCTGGAAGCTCAGAAAGAGAAAATTAGAAAGTATGCTGAATACCAGGATATTGAAATTGCAGGCGAGTATTCTGATGAAGGATTCTCCGGTAAGAACATAAAGGGCAGGCATTATTATTCTGACGGATACTACACATCCATATCCCGGAATTGCAATGTTTAAAATGGTCTGGAGGATGGCAAGAGCTCTTGGCTTTAGGAACTTCAGCGACATTGTGAAGAAGTTCCAGGCTGGAAGAGCAAGTCTTGAAAAGACATATAGGGATAAAAGAAACAGTTTGTACAGATAGAACTGCTTGCCGTAAAAAAGGAATATCAGGGTAAGGGATTTATGCGTCCGCTGGTTGAGACTGCATTCGAAGTGGCTGATGAGGCTGGCTTACCGGTCATAGTATCAACTGATGCCAAGCTTAAGAAAGAAAAGTATGAGCATATTGGCATGAAACATGTGGGTACAAGAACGCTTGGGGAAAAGAGCTTTATGTATGATCTTGTAAGAGAAAATGAAATAATAAATTTTTGAGAAAAGTTAGCAATAACTAACAATAAGTAGTATCATGAAGTATAGTAAGTAACAGATTGGGGATGAAGAAGTAACGGAGAGCAGTCTGTATGAGCAATACTCTTAAAAAATCTTCTATATTTAAGCGTTTTTATTCTGAATTGGCTGCGAAATACGGAAAGAGGTAGAACCTGAAAATGGATTTCAAATAAGATCCGGACCCTAAAAGAAAACAGAGGGTATCCTGTCAGGTGCATAAAAGCGAAGGAATTCATAGCCTATTCCTGAAGAACCAAAGAAAAGAGATGTATCTGTCTTTGGGATAGCAGGATTTAGCATGTAATTAGCTGCACTTCTTTTGGTGCGCTCATTTTTCATAAGGTCAAGAAGACATCCTGCAGCTTCGTAGTCGGAGAAATCCTTCTTGCTGTTATATCTCGTAAGAAGATATTCACAGATAGCCGATTTGCCACAGCAAAGATGATCCTCTGCTCTAAGAAGAGACATAAGACATGATTCATGTACAAGAGAGAGTATAGAATTTCTTTCATCTGCTAAAATATCGCTCTCAAGGCATAAAAGCCCGAGCCCAATGCCTGCAGCGCCTGAGCAGATACCGTGGAGTGATGTTACATCTGTAGCTTTGGGGCGAAGATCAGGCCAATCATGAAGATCAGAGTTATAGGTATGATATTCAAACTTAAGTGCATCATGAAAAGCCTTAATGTATTCAGGCATTTTTTCTTTCGATACGGGGATAGCTGATTTCTTTAGCCTTTCACTGCCCTTTATAAGGGCAACAGCTATTCCAAGCATCCCATGACCGAGCCCGCTTATGGGCTTTTGGCATTTTATTGTATCCCATAATAATACCGTTTCCGGATTAACTTCCCATGCTGTCTGAAAAGGTAGTGTCTTACAGGACAACAAAAAATCCATGGCTTCTTCTATTTTCCCAAGGACAGTCTCATAGATGGAAGCGTCGCTTAGGGCTTCATCATCATAGAAATCCAAAAGTTCACACAAAGCATAAATATATCCGGACAGTCCCAAATAAAAGTCAGGAGAAGCTTCCTTCGCTGGAGAGTAGTAAGGAATAAGGTTCATAGCCTGGTTAAAAAGGGAAGTGTTTAACTGACCTGTGATTTTATGTATCAAAAGAAGGGAATGAATTATCCCTGAAAGTCCGCAGGCAAGGGAAATGTCCATAGTGATATTGCCCGTTTCCTGCAAGGGGAGAACTGACAACTCTTCTGAAATACATGCATAGGCTTTATCGCGATATGCCTTGTATTCGAAGCGCTTTTCCAAATTCTCTTCAAATACCTCTGCAGCGCTTAAGAAGACAGCGCGTCCCAGAGCTCCGCTCATAAATGAGAGATTCTCAAAGCCGGAATCAGCGTCCGGTATCCCGGAAGCAATAAAAAGTGCTTCATCAAGAGCGGCCTCTTTACTCATGATATTACGGCATTCTTCTTTCAAATTTATCAGGGATAAACGCATAGTATTCATGAGATAAGTATAGCATCACGGATTAAATAATTTAATGCTTGGCGTTGCTAAATGTGAACTTAAGATAATATAAAAAAATTATAAAAAATAGTTGATTTAGACAGCAAAAATCGATGATTGTGCTAGTATATAAAAAGAGTTGCATATGTACTTACCAATTTAAAGGAGGTATTTTTTATGACAATTAAAGATTTTTACGACAAGGCTGCTGGTGATGACGCTATGAAGAAAAAGATTGCTGAGATGACTAAGGCCGGCAAGTCTCTTGAGGATTTCATCGCTGAATTTGGTATCGAAGGTACAGTTGATGATTTGAAGGCTTATGCTGAGACACTCAGTCAGGAAGGAAAGCTTGACAAGTCTCAGCTCGATGCAGTTGCAGGTGGAACAACACCCGTTACTACAATTACAACAGTAGGAGTTGCTGTAGGAACATATTCCTTGGCTGCTTGCTAAGATAGATGCTTTGGGCCCTTGGGGACGTATGTCCTCAAGGCGCTTTTTTCTTATGGGGAACAATGAAAAATGTGTTTAGCTTTTTAAAGCCATTTATTGAAGGAGAAAGAGCCGGCTTTTTAGCAAAAGGGGAGTTTACTGAAGAGGGCGCTCAAAGCGCACTTGACTTGCTTGAAAAAAGGCTGATAAATCTTGTAGACCCGATTGTTTCGCAGATGTATACAGACGAGCTTTATAGAATCGTTCCTGCAGCAATCATAGGTCTTTCTTTCGTGAGCAATGAGGATAAAGAAAAGGCCCGGGATGAAGTAATAAGGCGAATTAACGGGGGAGAGAATCCTTTTTCGAAATATCCTGATCTAGATTACTATCGCAGACTCATATGCGATAATTTCCAAATATTTATTGATACATTTTTAAAAAGGTTTTCCTTAAACAGTGAGCGGATACAGAGAGAGCTTTTGGGTGGCTGCAGAAGCGGTAAAATCACCGGACTGTCAGCATCAGGTGCAGACTGTCATCTACATGGCTGTAGCGCTCTTAAAGTCGAAACAGAGGGTGGAGTTTTTTATTATAAGCCTCGGGACTGCAGACCTGACGAGCTGTTTTACAGGCTTGCAGACAGATTTTTCAGCGGGAAAATCCGTGCTCCGTTCGCTCTGTCTGTAGACGGAGAATACGGATTTATTGAAGAAATTAAGAGTATTGAGCTGAAAAATAAAGAGGATATTGCCTCTTTTTACTATAATTTTGGTATTTTGCTTTCATTGTTTCGGTGCCTTGGAAGCACTGACATGCATTTTGAGAATATAGTTGCATCAGGAATATATCCGGTGTGTATTGATCTGGAAACTATCATAACTCCTATCCACAATCTCTGTCAGGGAACGGATTATAAGAGTATTGACGAAATAGATCCCATCGTAAAAAGTATTATGTTTTCTTCGGCAAATACAATGGTGCTTCCCATGGTTTTGCAGGGGAAGGAACAGATGAGTCCGCTTTATAGCAAAAAGGGCGGCTCGCTTCCGATATTTGACAAAGAAAAGCAGACCATACAGGGATATGAAAAAGAGTTCATGGACGGCTTTTCACAGGGGTATGACATTATTCGTGAGAATAAGAAGGAGTTAACGGGGCTCCTTGATGAGTATAGGAATATGAGTGCCCGCTTTGTCCTTCGCACAAGCTCATATTATGCGCTGACACTTCAGGAGATGCATTCCAAGGAGTTCCTTGAGGACAGAAAAAGAAGGGACAGGGAGCTTGATAAGCTGAGTATAAGGTTAAATGACCTTGCAATTGACGATGTAAGTACGCTTACTGCATGGGAAAGGAGCAATCTTGAAGAGGGGGATATTCCGTTCTTTTCCATGAAGGCAGATGGACATAGTCTCTATGGCGATCCGCGGGATAGCTTTCTCATAGATAATTTTTTTGATATCTCAGCATTAGAGCATGCAAAGCTGTGTCTCTCCAATATGGGGGATGACAATAAGGCATTTGAGATGGATTATCTTCGCGTCAGACTGCTTCAGGCTGTAGATAAGGCAGAGAAAGAAAATGATGAGCCTGTGCAGATTGGAGAAGCGGATTCGCCATTGACAGTAGATGATGCAAAGGCCCTGGCCAGGGAATTATCAGAGAAAATATCAGAGCTTAAGGTTGCTGTCTCCGGAAAGGATGCAATTTTCCTTAGCTATGATAAGAACTATACACCGCAATATTCTAAGGGATTTCGAAAAGGATTGCAGGGAATTGCAGTTTTCTTTGAGGAATACTTAAGAACTGTGGATAGTGATGATATAACTGCAGGAAATATCCTTGAAATATGTAATGAGGATACCAAAAGACTGTTATCGCGAGGAGAGAGCGATGATCTGATAAAGCTTTGTGATGAGGGCTTTGAACTTCCTGATGTTGTTGCAGCACTTGCAATTGTGGGCAAGGAAGTTGCTTGCGTAAAATGGGCTTTTGAAAAAGTCTTATCAGAGCTTGATACCATGGCTGATAAGCTTTTCTTAGACGACTCCAAAGAGACGGGCTATGGAATGCTGAAGGGGAAGGCAGGACTTTTGTATTTGCTATCCCTGTGCTGTGAACACATACAGGATGAAAAAAGGAAGAATAAATGTATCGAAAAATGCAGTCTGCTTATCAGTGAGCTTCTTAATGGATACAGTAAAAAGCTTGGAGCATGGCCTGATATAGAGAAGTGTGATAAGCCTCTTTTTGCAACCTGTGATCTGGAAAAAGGAGTGCCGGGAATAGGGCTTATGGCAGCAGGGAGCCTTCGCGTAGTTCCGCAGGCTAAGGAACTCTTGCAGCTTGCAGCTGACAGTATAAGTAGCTATGAGCTTCTTGAAACAGACACGCTTCTTAACGGAAATGCCGGCGTAGTGCTGTGTCTTCTTGAAGCGGCGAAGACATTTAAGGATAAGTCGTATTTAGTAAGAGCTGGACAGTTTCTTAAGAAAATGAGTGAAAGAGCAGTAAAAAACGGCGGCTTCAGGGTGCTGCCTGGTACGCTGACAGGCAGTCCCGATCCATCACTGATGGATGGTTATGCCGGAATTGGATACGCTTTGCTTAGATATATAAGGCTTGTTACAAAGGAGGAAGAATGGTAGTAAAAGATGATATTAAGTGGGAAATAGACGGCAAATATGATGTTGTGCTTTTGTCAGCGCCTTTTTTGTATCCACCGCAGCCTTCCTTTGCGCTGTCCTTGTTCAAGGAAAGGCTTAGCGGCTCGGGAATATCCTCCAAAGTGATTTATCCGATGTTTTTTATGTCGCATGTTTTGGGTAAAGAGATAAGCATGGAGTCAGCCATTTATCCCGGAATTGTCGGAATTCCGGAGTTTTGCTTTGCCCATCTTACGGATGTTGAGTTTAACTATTCTGTTAATGATTACATAAAAGGACTTATCATCGAAGAACTTCTGGAGGATAAAAAGGGCTTCAGGGAGTTTATACATACTGTTCGTGATGCAGCCGAACTGTGTGTGGAAGTGACTGCTCAAATGATAATAAGCCTGGGGGCAAAGGTATTGGCTGGGAGCTCTATTTATTCACAGCAGAATGCTACTTTTGCGATTTTTAAGCGTGTTAAAGAGCTTGATCCCAGTATAAAGACAATTATGGGTGGTACCAATTTAAGAGACCAGGCCGGAGCAGCAGTTTTAAGACATTATAAAAGTGTTGATTATGTCTTCTTTGGAGATGGTGACGAGGTTTTTGATGTTGTTTGTCAAAAGCTGATTGATGGTGATGAAACAGACATGCCCTATGGTGTAGTCAGGTATGGGACAGAGCTTGGGAGCGTAGTACCGGCAAGAGTAACAAAGGACATGAATAAGGTTCCCTATCCTGATTATTCGGATTTTATTGAGGAATGGGATAGGGAGCGTAGTGGTTATTACGGTAAGTCAATTCTTGTAAAAGAGAATGGAGAGCCGCTTATGGAAGGCGACTATGTAATTTATGTGGAAGGCTCAAGAGGCTGCTGGTGGGGGGAAAAGCACTGCTGTACCTTCTGTGGCCTTAATGGTGACAAAAACATTTACCGTGCAAAGTCACCGGAGCGCCTTTATGAAGAACTAAAAGAGCTTAATGCGCGATACCCCGGAAAGTATATTCAGCTTACGGATAACATTATGAGTATGGAAGTATTGCATGAGCTTATTCCGAAGATGGCAAAGAATAAGGAGAAGTACAAGCTCATAGGTGAGATAAAAACAAACATAAAAGAAGAGGACATAAAAAGGCTTGCAGAAGCAGGATTTGTAAAAATGCAGCCTGGAATAGAGAGCCTTAATGACCATATGTTAAAGCTCCTTGGAAAGGGGAATACAGCGGTCAATCACATAGCTTTTTTGAAATATGCAAGGTATCACGGACTTGAGCTTGCCTGGAATATTCTTGATGCAATTCCGGGTGAAACGGATGAGGACTACTATGAGCTCTATGAGCTTTTACCAAAGCTCTATCATTTCAAGCATCCCCTTGGACCATATTCAATCCTCTTCCAGAAATTCTCTAAATATGATGAGGATCCTGCTGCCTATGGTCTTGAGCTCACACCATATCGCGCATACAGGTATATGTTCGGAGATGATCCCGATAGATACAATAATATGATTTTGTACTATGAGCTGACAGGCGGAAGCTTTAAGGAAGAAAAAGCAAGACGCAAGGAGCTGTATGAAAAGCTTGACGAGATGGTGGAAACCTGGAAAAGACTGGATGAACTTCCTGATTTCCATGGCCTGACAATGGATGATGACGGGGAAGGAATTTTCATAATGGACACAAGGCCCTGTAGTAAGAGTCCGTTTACTATGCTGACGGGGATTCAGAGTGAAATATACAGACTTGCGTGGGGACCTGTATCCTACAAAAAAATCTGTGAAGAATTAGGTGATAAGTACAGTGAAGATGAGATAAAGGAAGCACTGAATATACTTACTGACAGCAATTTGATGTTATATCTGAGCGACAGATATCTTGCACTGGCACTTCCTTCAGGTAAGAAAGAGGAAAACTAAAGGAGGCAGATATGGGATTATTTAGAAAAGAAAGCATGGATCAGCTGAGTATCCAGGATGAAAAGGGAGAGTATATAAGTACTACGGACAGCAGAGGATGGCTTATTCTTATCGCATTGCTAATCTTATTTGTCGGTTTCTGGAAATGGGCATTTACCGGGAGCCTGCCTCTTAGTGTGAATGGTCTGGGGTACTCTGAGTATAAGGATGAAACGGCATATATTTTTATTGATCCGGATGAGTTTATTAAAAGAGATATTGAAGTAGGTGATGAGGTACATCTCTCTTTCCCGGATTCAAAGAGCGTGCGGGGAAAGGTTATATATATTTCGGAGCTTCCTCTTTCAGGCGAAGAAATAGAGAAAGAGTATGAATATAACGACTGGGTTGTGCAAAAGGTTATGAACGGACAAAACTATTGTTATGTCATATGGATCAATGCGGAAGAAGAACTGGAAGAACGCACAATTTTTAATGCTGAGATCATAGAGAAAAATGTTCGGCCTATTGAGTATTTTTTGTAATGAAAAGAGATGAGGAAATAGCTGATGAATGCTGAGGATAAATCAAAAAAGCTTCATTATCATCATATTAAGGTTCCTGTTGTATTGCAGATGGAATATGTGGAATGCGGTGCCGCCTCTTTGTGTATGATTCTGGCCTATTACGGCAAATATGTCCCCCTTGAGCAAGTCAGAAAAGACTGCAATGTGTCAAGAGACGGTTCAAAGGCATCACTGATTCTCGCTGCCGCAGAACACTATGGCCTGCAGGGAGATGGATATCGCTATTCTGTCGAGAGCTGTATGACCAAGGTGAAAATGCCGGCAATTATACACTGGAATATGTCTCATTTTGTAGTTTTAAGAGGCTTTGGCAAGAATAAGGCATATCTTAATGACCCAGGACGCGGAGAAATTACGGTATCAATGGAGGAATTCAACAGGAGCTTTACCGGTATTGTTCTCGAATTTTCTCCTACAGAAAAATTTGAAAAGGGCGGTAAGCGTCCCGGAGTTTTGGCATCACTGCTTTCGTGGATGAAACAGAGTAAGGACGGCGTAGCCTTTGTACTTTTGAATGCGCTGATCATAGCCATGATAGGCCTCCTTGTTCCTGCTTTTCAGAGAATGTTTCTGGATGATCAGCTTGATGGTTATCATAGAACCGGTGGTTTATTGATTTACCTGCTGATATTCGGAGCTGGATTTATGGAGCTTGCCGCGGATAGTCTGAAAGAACTGTATAACTACAAGATTAAGGGGAGATTTGGTGTAAGGGCTAACATGGCGTTTTTCAAACATCTGTTAGAGCTCCCCATGGACTTTTTTATGCAGAGAAGTCCCGGTGAGCTTATTGGACGCCTTACTCTAAACTCAACCATCACCCAGTCATTATTCGATAAATTGGTTCCGGTTTTGGTTCAGATGTTAATGGCGGTGCTTTATTTTCTTGCTATGATGAAAAGTAATATCGGGCTTGCTATTCTTGCGACATTTCTGGTTTTGCTCAATATATTTGTAACCAGGTTTGCCTCTGCATCCACGGTACGCTACATGCAACAAAGACTGAATTCCTCAATGCAGATGGATGCTGTAATGGTATCAGGAATCGACATGATAGAGACCATTAAAACCTCAGGAGTTGCAGGAGGCTATTTTGCAAGATGGGCTTCGTGGCAGGCTAAGGTTAATACAGGAAAAACAAAAGAAAATCTTACGGCATCCATTCTTGTCGGTTTTTCGCTTTTTATACAGGATCTGACAGGTGCCTTAATACTGATGTTCTGTGCGCTTTTGATAATGAAAGGGTATATGACGGTAGGCGTTCTTCTGGCTTTTCAGACCCTGGCAACTAAACTTGCAGAGCCTGCAAAGAACATTTCGGAAACCATAAAGAGCACGAAGGAGCTGACAACCTCCATAAATAAGCTTGAGGATGTAATACGGTATGAAAAGGAGGATACATTTAAGGAAAAGTTCATATTGGATGGCGAAGAACAAATAATACTGTCCGGAGATATAGAGATTAAAAATCTGACCTTTGGATATTCGAAAGCAGTGGATCCACTGTTTGAAAATCTGAATATTTCGATTAAAAAAGGAGAGAGCATAGCATTTGTTGGCAGCTCAGGAAGCGGGAAATCCACAATGGCAAAGCTTCTGACTGGTCTTGTGCATCCCTGGAGCGGTGAGATTCTGTTTGATGGTACACCAATAAACGATATAGACAGTGCGGTATACCATGCTTCTGTTGCCATGGTAAATCAGGAGTGTGCTATTTTCCATGATTCCATAAGGAACAACATCAGCCTGTGGGACAGAACGATAATGGATGGAGAAATCACTGATGCTGCTGAGGAGGCTGCTATACATCACGATATTTTGAATATGTCTGGCGGCTATGAGCATAGGGTTTCCTCAGGCGGTATTAATCTGTCAGGAGGACAAAGGCAAAGGATTTCAATCGCCAGAGCACTTGCTCTTAACCCCAGCATACTGATTCTTGATGAAGCGACAAGTGCGCTGGATGCCATGACTGAGCATCATGTAATGAAATCAATACAAAGCAGAAAGATAACAACCATAATAGTAGCGCACAGACTCTCTACAGTGCGCAGCTGTGACAGGATAATTGTTTTTGATCACGGAAAAATAGTTGAGGCAGGTACACACGAGGAGCTTCTTGATAAAAAGGGCAAGTACTATGAGCTCGTGTCAATGGTGTGAGATTATGATTAGTGATGAAAAGATTAGAAATCGAAGAAAAAATGATAATGAGCGTCTTGATAATGCGTATTCTTCATTTGAGGAGACTTTTAAATCAAGAAAGGAAAAGGGCACGTTTAAAAGCGAAGATCCTAAGCTTGACAGACCGATAGCTCTGTACAATATCTGCAGATATCTTAGGATTGATGCACCTTCCTTTGATCCCTACAGCTCAAACAGCGAGAAATATATGCTGGATGTTCTGCGAGAAAACGGAGTTATGCAAAGACCCTGTGAACTTTTGAAGGGATGGTACAGGAATGCAGTTGGCGCTTATATGGGAGAGCTTGAAAATGGAAGAGTAGTTGCTGTTTTGCCGGATAAGCTCGGAGTATATTACTACCATAACCCGGAAACCGGTAACAGAGTCATTGTCACGAAAAATAATGAAGATGGTATTAAGCGGGCAGCATTTATTTACTACAGGCCTTTGCCACAGAAAAAGCTGAATTCATATGGACTATTTCAGTTCATGATGGAGACGGTTGATCTTAAGGATATTATGCTTGCTATTTTTACCGCACTTTTTGTTGCACTCATTGGTCTTATCATTCCTCTGGCCAATTCGCTCATGCTGGAACAGATTATCATAACAAAAAATGCCAAGATGGTCTTCTCATTATCATCCTTTTTAGTCAACGCTATTATTGCCAGATATATAATCAGTATTTTGCAGAGTCTTACACAAAACAGAATTTCACAGAGAATGACCCTGTCTGTACAAAGTGCCATGTTCGCAAGAACTCTTGATCTTCCGGCGTCATTTTTCAGGAATCATCATACAGGAGATGTTTACGGTGCGCTATCATACATTGAACCGCTTTGCACAATATGGAGTAATATCTGGTTTTCCAGTGGAATTGCCCTGGTGTTCTCCGGTCTGTATATTTTTCAGATGAAAGCTGCCGTACCCGGGATGCAGTTTCCTGCTCTTTGTATTTTGATATTGGAGCTGATTATTCAGATCAATGGAATATACGGGCTTAGGAAAAATGTCAGCGACAGGCTAAATAGCACAGTTGCTACGAATTCACTGGCCCTTGATATTCTCTCAGGAATTGAGCAGATCAAGGTCTTTGGAGCACAGAAGAGAAGCCTTGCCCGCTATGCGGAGGTTTACAAGCATCAGGCAGATGCAGAATACAGACCGCCAATTCATGTCAAATTACAGAATGCACTTCTGCCTGCTGTCAATATCTTTGGAATGGGTATTCTGTTTTACTTTGCGGATGCTTTGAATCTTAACGGCAGAGAGTTTGTGTATTTTTATACGGCTTATGGTCTTGCAAATGCTGCTGTCATGGGTATTGCAGGCCTTGGATCCCAGATTGCATCCATTGAGCCCATAATGAGAATGCTGGCTCCGATTCTGGAAACAGAGCCTGAGATTATTTCGGGCGGAAGAGATATAGGTACCTTAAAGGGCAATGTGGAGCTTGAAAATATTGAATTCCGGTACAGTCATGATGCTCCGCCTGTACTGAACAATCTGAATTTTTCTGTAAAAGCAGGAGAGTATGTTGCTATCGTCGGAGGCTCGGGATCAGGAAAGACCACACTGACAAGACTTCTTCTTGGATTTGAGAAGCCCCAGACCGGGGCGGTATATTATGACGGAGATAACCTGAATAACCTCGACCTTGCATGTGTGAGGCAGCAGATAGGCGTAGTACTCCAGAATGGAAAGCTCTTTACGGGCAACCTTTTTACCAATATTGCAATCTCCACTCCGGGACTTACGGAAGAGGAGGCCTGGGATGCAGCCGAGAAGGCAGGGATAGCTGAGGATATCCGGGAAATGCCCCTTGGTATGTTTACAATTGTAAGTGATGGTAACGGAGCTCTCTCAGGAGGACAAAAGCAAAGGCTTCTGATAGCCCGTGCTATTGCTCAGAAGCCCTCAATGCTTATATTGGATGAGGCAACAAGTGCCCTTGACAATGTGACACAGAAAAAAGTAACGGATGCACTTTCTGACCTTAATTGCACAAGGATCGTAATCGCTCATAGATTGTCAACCATTAAGGACTGCGACAGAATCGTAGTTCTTGAAAAGGGTCAGATTGTGGAAGAGGGCAACTATGAAGAGCTTATGCAGAAAAACGGTGAATTCGCAAAACTCGTGAAATACCAGCTGTTAGAGACAGCTTAATGTTTTTTATACAGTGTGACCGTGTCTTTGATTCGCTGTAAAGTGTCCAAAAGCCATGAAATACTGATGCTATTTGCTAATACGACTAATACGGAATCAGATTACATATTAGTCATTTGTCTATTGAAATAATTAATGGATAGCGATAAAATATGACTAATCAGGAATTATATTCCGTATTAGTCGAATTTGCTTAAGGAGAATGGCATGGATTATATTAAAAGAGCTATTGAAGAAGTGGTTGAGCACTCAGCAAAAACTTTTAAGTGCATACTAGTAACAGGCGCAAGACAAACAGGAAAATCGACTTTGGTGAAGCATCTGTATTCAGATATAAAGCAGGTTTCCTTTGATGATCCTTTTGTTGAGGAACAGGCAAAGAATAATCCGGAGATGTTCTTATCACTAAACGAACCGCCTGTCTTTTTAGATGAAATTCAATATGTGCCATCTTTATTTAGATATATAAAACAAAGCAGTGATAATAGTGATTCAAAGGGATTATTCTATCTTTCAGGATCACAGCCATTTAAACTGATGGAACTGGCATCTGATTCATTAGCCGGTCGAGTAGCAATTATCGAATTGCCGCCTTTATCGCTTAGAGAAATCATGAAAAGTAATTATACAAGTCCTTTTCTTCCAACAATGGAATATGTACAGGACAGAAATAAAGAGGCTATAAAGCCATCTAATATATGGAAAATAATCCACCGGGGCGGGTACCCTGAAATGCAAGATCCCGACATGGATTGGGCGATGTTTTTTTCGAGTTATGTAAAGACTTATTTAGAACGTGATGTTAGAGAATTAGCAGCTGTACAGGATCTAGATGCTTTTCGCAGATTTATGGTTGCATGTGCTGCCAGAACCGGTCAGATGCTTAATTATGCAAATATTGCAGATGAAGTCGGTAAGGATGCCAATACTATAAAGAATTGGATTTCTATTTTAGAGGCTTCCGGTATTGTATATATACTTGAACCATACGCTAATAGTGCACTTAAACGTGCAATCAAAACTCCAAAGCTTTACTTTAGGGATACCGGACTGGCTGCATACCTCACAAGATGGCTTACTCCCGAAACTTTAGCGACAGGGGCAATGAGTGGGGAGTTTTTTGAAACATTTGTGATTTCAGAGATCCTAAAAAGCTATTCTAATAGGGGATTAGATTATCGTTATTTTGTATCTTACTACAGAGGAAAAGATAAGAAAAAAATCAAAAAAAATGGTGCAGAAACTTATGAAGAAGCAGAGATTGACTTTATAATCGAGCAGGATGGAGTTCTATATCCAATTGAAATCAAGCAAAGCGCTAACGCTTTGGCTGATATGACATCTGCTTTCCAAGTACTTGATAAGATACCGGAAAAGAAAAGGGGCACAGGCGCAGTTATATGTATGTGTCCCATGCCAGGTTCGCTGAGGGAAAATGTACTTCAAATTCCATATTGGTTTATTTAAAAAAATAGCTACTGTTCAATCTTCCAATCATTTCAAAAGATATGAAGATTAGTTTGGACAATGGTTCGCAAATCGAGACAGTAGTCCTTTTGACTAGGACCGAAGGGACGACGTCGAAAGGGTAACGCTGTCCATGCGATAGCTGTCCACGATTGGCGAGTGCGAAGCACGAAGACAGAGTGGAGACAGCGAACCGCAGAAACCGTAGTTCTCTTGACGAGAACTTCATTGTAAAAAAGTAGTGGGAATCAATTTATAAAGTAAAAGTAAGAGGTGTTCTTAACAGATACCTCTTATTTTTTTGCTTATAAATGATTAAACATTTATAAATTTTCGTAATAAGGCTCTGTTTAGGGGTATAATCTGAGTAGCCGGATATGTTGATTACGCGAATTGACCAGACTGAAAATGGATTCAATTTACGGAAGGTAGAGCATATGAGTAACTCAATCTATAATGGAAATCTTTCCGATAAAATGCCGGATGAGCAGATATTTACTGCAATAGAGTGGCTTGCTGAACAGATGCCCGGAGGCTTCTTTATTTACAGGGCTGATGATAAGCAGGAAATACTCTATGTTAATCAGGCAACGCTTCTGATATTCGGATGCGAAACACTTGAGGAATTCAAGGATCACACCGGCTATACTTTTCGCGGTATGGTTCATCCTGAAGATTTTGAGAATATTCAGGCATCTATAGACGAGCAGATTGCTGCTGAGGATAACGAGCATAATCTTGATTATGTTGTTTACAGAATAATCAGGAAAGATGGCGTAGAAAGGTGGGTTGATGATTACGGTCGATTCACTTATCTTCCGGGCTTCGGCAATGTCTACTATGTTTTCATATCCGATATAACTGAAACAAGGATAGCGCAGGAACAGGCTGAGAGAAATGAACAGCTCGAAAGACTCCTTATTGAGGCTGAGCAGGCCAATAAGGCAAAGACGGCGTTTTTGTCAAATATGAGTCACGAAATCAGAACGCCTATCACAGCGATACTTGGAATGAATGAATTGATCCAGCGTGAGTGCAATGACCCTACGATTTTAGAATACTCCGAAAATATCAGAAAGGCGGGCACAAGCCTTCTTAGGATAATAAGTGATATTCTGGATTTTTCCAAGATAGAGACAGGCAGGATGGAACTTGTGGTGGAGCCTTATTCTGCAAAGGCTCTGTACGCTGATCTGTACAATCTTGTGCAGCTGAGGGCAGAGGTAAAGGGAATTGCTCTTAAATTTGAGGTTGATCCACAGCTACCATCAATGCTTCTTGGCGACGAAATAAGGATAAAACAGGTTATTTCCAACCTGCTCACCAATGCCATCAAGTATACGGAGAGGGGCTATGTAAAGCTCATAGTATATCTTGAATCAATACAGGATGGAGTTGCAAATATAGAGGTCACTGTATTGGATACCGGAATTGGAATCCGTGAGGAGGAAATGGTAAGGCTCTTTGAAGCATTTGACAGGCTCGATGTCAGGAAGACCAGAACAATCGAGGGTTCAGGACTTGGTCTTGCCATAGCAAAGCAGCTTCTGTCACAGATGGATTCAAAGCTGGAAGTAGAAAGTGAATATGAAAGAGGGTCAAGATTTTCATTTTTCCTGAAGCAGAAAATAATCGATGAAGCGCCTCTTGGAGACATAGATTTTAGCCAGATAGAGAAGGATAGGATAAACGCCCAGAAAAAGCACAGCTATTTTGTTGCTAAGGATTTGAAAATCCTGATTGTTGATGATACTCCCATGAACCTTCAGGTAATAAAAGGCCTTCTCAAGCGAACCTGTATGAATATTGATACTGCATCAGGCGGGTCGCAGTGTCTTTCAAAAATAGAAAAAGAACCTTATGACATGGTTTTTCTGGATTACAGAATGCCGAATATGAACGGTGTTGAGACTCTTTCGGAGATAAAGCGGAGGTTCCCTGATTTCTATGAAAAGGTGCCGATAATATCTCTGACTGCAAGTGCGATAGCAGGTGATAAGGAAAAGCTTATCGCTGCCGGATTTACAGATTATCTCGCAAAGCCGGTAAATATCGATGAGATGGAGAGCATGCTGCTCAAATACCTGCCTAATGACAAGATAACTATTATTGATCCTTCCGCAGAGGCCAAAGAGGAGTCAGATGAGGATGACGAGCTTCAAGAGATACCTAAGGTTTTGCGGGAGCATAGCGGTATTGATGTTGAGAAGGGCCTTGGGTACTGCGGGGATGCAGATGATTATATGTATGCCATCAGCACCTATGCCAAGTCTGTAGAGGATAAGGCGGCGCAGATAGAAAAGAATCTCTCGGATAATGACATAGAAAAATATATAATCAATGTCCATTCTCTAAAGAGCACCTCACTTGCAATAGGAGCAATGTCCGTGTCGGAAAAAGCCAAGGCACTGGAGGCAAAAGCCAAGGAGGGTGAAACAGGAAACCTCGAAGCAGATACCGTTGAACTTTTGACAGAATACAGGGAACTTAAGAATGTTTTGGATAAAGCACTTAAGGAGTAAAAAATGGGTGATGATAACAGCAGACTGATCAAAGAGGAACAGGAAAGAAACAAAATGCTGGAAAAGGCCTTGGAGGAGGCGGAGCACGCCAATATGGCAAAGACCGCTTTCCTCTCAAATATGAGCCATGAGATAAGAACTCCAATGAATGCTATCATAGGACTCTATAATATTGCGCTCAAAAATCCTGACCTCCCTGATGAAACAAGAGAAATACTAAATAAAATAGGTGCCAGTGCAAATCACCTTTTGTCACTTATCAATGATATCCTGGATATGAGCCGTATTGAGTCCGGCAAGGTCACCATTAAGAGGCAGGACTTTTCCTTCGGAGATATGGTGGAACAGATAAATACCATGGTAGAATCACAGTGTGTTGATAAGGGGCTGGAGTTTGTCTGCCATATAAAGGGCCATGTGGATGATTACTACATTGGAGATGAGATGAAGCTCAAGCAGGCACTCATCAATATTCTCGGAAATGCTGTCAAGTTTACTGATGCTCCGGGAACAGTGTTTTTCCTGGTGGAAGAGGAAAGCCGTAATAAAAAGAATGCCAATGTCCGTTTTACGATTAAGGATACAGGAATCGGAATGGACGCAGATTATCTGCCTAAAGTATTTGAGCCCTTCTCACAGGAGGTTGAAGGAGCAAGTAATAAATTCGGAAGCACCGGCCTTGGAATGGCAATCACGAAGAAAATCGTGGAGATGATGAATGGCACCATAGAAGTCGAATCAACCAAGAATGTCGGGACAACCTTCACGGCAGTCATTCCTCTTGGTATAAGTGAGGAGCATGGCAGCGGTGACGAGTTTGATCCCGGAAAAATAAAGACGCTGATCCTGGACGATGATGTAACAGCCTGTGAGCATGCGCAGCTTGTTCTTGGCAGGATAGGAATTGCGGCTGATTTCTGCCTTAGCGGCAAAGAAGCACTTTCCATGATTGAAAAGAGCAAGGCCAGGCAGGAGCCCTATCAGCTTTTTCTTGTTGACTGGAGAATGCCTGAGATGGACGGAATACAGGTGACAAGATCTCTGCGCGAGGAATATAAGGATGAGGACACCACGGTTATCCTGACAACCTATAACTGGGATGAAATTCTTGATGAGGCATTAAAAGCGGGAGTTGATGCTTTTCTTGCAAAACCGCTTTTTGCAGGGAGTATCAGAAAAGAGATTAAAGAGATAATTACTGATAAGAGGAAGAGATACCGTGAAGCAGCGAAGGTGGCGCTAAAGGGCAGGAAGGTGCTTATAGCTGAAGACATGGATATTAACGCACTTATCATGAAGCAGATGCTCAAGATGAGAGAAATAGAGGCGGATCACGCATCAGATGGTCTTGAGGCAATAAAGTTATTTGAACAGAGTCCAGTGGGCGGATACGACGCTATTCTAATGGATATCAGAATGCCAAAATGCGACGGACTTAAGGCAACTGAAAGAATCAGGAAGCTTGACAGAGATGATGCAAAGACTGTACCTATTATCGCACTTTCAGCAAATGCATTTGATGAGGATGTGGAATTGTCATTAAAGGCGGGGCTTAATGCGCATCTGTCAAAACCGGTTGAGCCTGATGCTCTGTTTGGAACATTGGAAAAATTCATTAAGTAAAGCGTGATGGGGGATTAGATTATGGCTGTGATTTTACTTGTTGATGATGATGAAGATATTCTTGCAATGAGCGGAAGATGGCTTGAAAAGGCAGGCTATGAAGTAATAAAGGCAATGTCAGGAATGGAGGCACTCAGCGTGCTTTCAGATAAAAAGATTGACCTGGTACTGCTTGATTATGTCATGCCTGAAATGAATGGAACGGAGACACTTCGAAAAATCCGTGAGGATGAGAGGTTTAAGGACCTGCGAGTCGTTGTCAGAACAGGGATGCAGGATCAGGAGATAGAGGAAGAGCTTGAAAGCTTAAATCCTCAGAAGGTTTTGCCTAAATCCGAGGGGAAAGCCGCATTTCTTGACGCAGTAGCACAGGTTCTTATGTAAGGCCATAGATGAAGCGTATTACCTGATTCATGAAAGAAGGAGTACAAAGCTGAATGGAAAACAATAATTCCAGGGTTCTTATAGTTGACGATATGCTTGCAAACAGAATAATCCTTGCTTCACTTTTGGCTTCTAATGGCGTTTCATCCGATCAGGTTGAGACCGGTAAGGAGTGTATAGAACTGTGTCAGCAGAAGTCCTACGATCTAATCCTTTTGGATCATAGAATGCCTGACCTTGACGGAGTTGATACTCTTGTCAGGCTTAAAGACATTTTTAAGGAGCAGGGGCGTAAGACTCCCGTTGTGTGTCATACGACAGAAGAAGGACGAAGTAATATCAATCTGTACAAGGCCGCGGGATTTGCAGATGTGCTTATAAAGCCCATCGATCCCAAGCAACTTTCTGAGATACTTCTGACCTGGCTTGCCAAGGAAGATGAGGAGGTAAAAGAGGAGCAGGAAAAGAAGCAGCAGGAGCAAAAGGAGAAGAGCGAGATTCACGTCAGAGAAGAGGTGGAAAAGCTTCCGCTGTGGCTTAAGAACACATCACATCTTGATCTGGTTCAGGGCATAGCAAACTGTGAGACAGCTGAGGATTATATGGAAACCCTTACGGTTTTTGCAGCCTCGATAAAGCAAAAGACGAATGAGATTCTCGATTTCTGCGAAAAAAAAGATTGGGAAATGTATACCATGAGAGTTCATTCGCTCAAAAGTGTTTCTGCTCTTATAGGTGCAAGGAAGCTTAGCGAGTTTGCATATGAGATGGAACAGGCCGGGAAAAACGCAAGGTATACGACCATACTCGACGAGAACAGGTATCTCATGGAGGAATACAGAGCCTTTCAAACTGTGCTGGCACCGCTCATTGAGGATAAAACCGCAAAGAAGGCGCAGGAAGAAAAGGAGCCTGAAAAGAAAAAGGAAAATAAACCTGAGCCAAAAGAGAAATTCGTTCTTTTTATTGAAGGAATATCAAGCATTTCTAATAAAGGACTTGCACAGAAGCTTGAAAATGCAGGATTTACTGTTATCAGATGTGATGCTGATCCCGGAAAGATCATCACTCATAGATCAGCAGCTAATATCGTAATCTATTATCCCGGAGACGATGATAAATCGCGCATTACGGTAATAATGAATCATCTTGGAGAAATGTGTCGTGACGACAACAAAATCCTCTGCCTTGTGGGAGAGGGCAGTGACCTTGAGTTTGCCATGTCGCTTGATGGCTCGGATCGCGTTTCAAAGACCTATAAGCGACCTGTAAATGTTGATTCTTTTGTAAATGATATGGAGAGCTTCTCTTTTATTGAGGATGTTTACCACCAGAAAAAATCAATATTTGTGGTGGACGATGATCCTGATTTCCTTAAGATAATGGAGAACTGGTTATCGCCAATTTATAACGTTTATATGTTCTCAACCGGTGAGGATGCCTTGGATGGGCTGTCCTCCTATATGCCTGATCTGATACTTTTGGACTACGAGATGCCCGGCATGAATGGCTACGAGATAATGAACGCAGTTAAATCCAATCCTGAAACGTGCCAGATTCCTATTATATTTCTCACAGGTAAAAATGACAGAGAGCATGTATTTATGATACTTGAGAATAAGCCGGATGGTTATCTTCTTAAGTCCTCCCAGAAGGAGACTCTTACAGACGCCATAAGCAGGTTCTTTGCCGAAAGCGCCTTTAAGGAATCGCTGGAGGTTTGAGTAATAACATGTGATCAGGAAGGCATGAAATAATTTATCGGAAACTTTTAAATATTACGAAATAAAAATTTATTTTTAACTAAATATTAAGCACCTCTATTTCAGATAATATCTGGCATAGAGGTGCTTTTTATTTTATGAAAGATTTAATTTCTTAAGATTTTCCTTATTGACAGCGGGTTCAGAATAGGTATAATCGAACCATTGTGCATAAAGGAAAAGAATATGCTTTATGAGTCTGTTGCGTTAATAGTATAGAAATGTGAGGTTAAAAATGGAATTATTGGAAATCATTGCAACTGATAATAATAGCACCCAGCCGGATAGCACTAAGGCTCTCATAGCCGGCATCAATGAGGAGACCTATGCAATTCCTCTTTCATCTGTTTTGACTATTGAAAAGGTGAATTTAGCGGACATCAATAAGGTTGAATCTGAAGATGTTATTTATCTTAGAGAGCGTATTATTCCTCTTGTTTATCTTGATAAATTATTCAAGATTGAGTCAGCAGGTGCAAACGATGGAACAATCACCGTAGTTGTATGTATGCAAAATGATGCATGCTTTGGACTTGTTGTAGATAAGCTTTACGGACAGCAGGATATCTTTACAAAATCTATGGGAATCCTTAATGATAACGAATTTTTTGCAGGCGCTTCTATCCTTGAGAATGATGTAGCCCTGATTCTTAATATACAGTCATTTGCAGCATAAGGAGGTAGACATGTCAGAATTAGCAATATATAAGAATGAAAGTCAGGAAGAAAGATATCTCGTTTTTAATGTAAATAAAGAGCTTTACGCAATAAATGTATCACGTATCGATAACATAATCATGATGCCTTCAATCAGAAGAGTACCTTGTGCTCCCAAATGCTTTAACGGTATCATCAATCTTCGCGGTGAGATCATTCCTGTTATGAGTCTTGGCAGAAGACTCGGCGCGGCTACAGATGAACTCACAAACAGAAGCCGTGTCATAATTGTGAAAATCGGAAACGACGAGCTTATGGGTGTAATCGTTGACGGAGTTAAGGAAGTACTTACTTTTTCTGATAATGAAATAGAGCAGCCTTCTCCTTTCCTCAGAAAAGAGACAACCCTTGTAACAGGTGTTGGAAAGAAGGATGACGAGCTTATTTCTATTATTGATTCTGAATCACTTCTTGATCGTGAGATGGTATCATAAAAAGTTTTGCCAGCATATCTGCAGCGGCAGGTCAATTTGACCTGCCGCTGTTTTTGCGTGTGAAAAATTCATTTTACCTTTCCTATATTTTTAAACTTCGCACATAGTGTCTATTGGGTGATATAATTACAATTATAAATTATTCAAATAACGATAATACAGTATGGATGTTTTTTGAAAGGGTAACATTATGATAACAGAAGAAATAAATACACTTTTATTTGAAAAACAGGATATAAAATACCGTGATTTTCAGGTAAAGCTTATTCCTGGATATGTACCTGATTCAATGATAGGTGTTCGTACTCCGGAGCTAAGAAAACTTGCAAAGGAATTTTCGAAAAGAGAAGATATAGATGAATTCTTAAATGATCTTCCGCATCAATATTTTGATGAAAGTCAGCTCCATGCCTTCATTATCTCGGGAATGAAGGACTATGACAGCTGCATGGAAAAGCTGTGCGCATTTCTGCCTTATGTAGATAACTGGGCAACCTGCGATCAGATGTCGCCCAAGGTATTCAAGAAGCACAGGTCTGAGCTTTTATTAAAAATAAATGAATGGCTAAAGTCAGAAGAAACCTACACAATCCGCTTTGCTGTAGGGATGCTTATGGAGCACTTTCTCGATGAGGATTTTGACATATCATATCCCGAGCTGGTGGCAGGACTTCGCTCGGATGAGTACTATGTAAACATGATGATAGCCTGGTATTTCGCAACGGCACTGGCAAAACAGTATGAGGCAGTAATACCGTTTATTGAGAATAAAAGGCTCGATCCCTGGACGCATAACAAGGCCATTCAAAAATCAATTGAGAGCTATAGGATTATCGATGAACAGAAGGCTTATCTTAGAAGTCTCAAAGTACCTACGACTTCCAAAAGAAAATAAAAAATACTTGACAAAATAAATTGCACACAATATAATGGCATTAAATAAAACAGAAACAGCTAACAACACAACAACACAAAAAAGCTATTTTAACCATAACAGCAGTTTAATTATTTTGGAGGTCCGGCATGGGATTTTACGATTATTCAGTAACCAATACTAAGGGCGAAGAGGTTTCCCTTGAGACTTATAAGGGCAAGGTAGTCCTTGTTGTAAACACAGCTACAGGCTGCGGCTTCACACCTCATTACAAGGATATCGAGGATATGTACGAGAAATTCCACGATCAGGGATTTGAGGTTCTTGATATTCCCTGCAATCAGTTCGCAGGTCAGACACCCGGAACCGATGATGAGATTCACGAGTTCTGCACACTTCACTACAACACCAAATTTCCTCAGATGAAGAAGTCCGAGGTTAACGGAGAGAATCAGCTTCCTCTTTACAAATTCCTTAAGGAGCAGAAGGGCTTTGAAGGATTTGGTAAAGGACCCGCAGCTCTTGCAATGGGTGTAATGCTTAAGAAGATTGACAAGGATTACAAGAATAATCCTGATATCAAATGGAATTTCACCAAGTTTGTTGTAGACAGAAACGGTGAGGTTGTTGCCCGCTTCGAGCCCACAGAGAAAATGGAAAATGTAGCTGCATGCGTTGAGAAACTCATGTAATACAAACACAGATACATCCCCCTTGTTCACATAGCACATTTAATTAAGAATGCTCCTCGTATGTAGGAGCATTTTTAGCATATTGAACTTTGAAGATAATATGTAATAATTAGAGTGTTCGTAATCAAGATAATTATGCTGCGACATTTCGGGATAATTGGCTGAGCAGTAATGTAATTTAAATATATTTTGGCAGGAGATTTAGTATGAAATATAGGAAAAACAAGTTAGGTGAGGATCTGTCTTTACTGGGCTACGGCTGCATGAGATTTACAAAAAGCGGAGCCGGAATTGACATGGAGAAGGCTGAAAAAGAAATCATGAGAGCCTATGAGCTCGGCGTGAATTATTATGATACAGCTTATATTTATTCAGGCAGCGAAGTTGCAATAGGCGAGATTTTTGAGAAAAATCACATACGTGAGAAAATCAATATTGCGACAAAACTCCCTCAATATCTGATAGCCAACAAAGATGCCATTGAAAAGTACTTCAAAGAGCAGCTTTCAAGACTTCGCACCAGTTATATAGACTATTATCTGATGCACATGCTATCCGACATAGAAGCGTGGAATAAGCTAAAAAAGCTGGGCATCGAGGAATGGATTGCCGAGAAAAAAGCCTCCGGTGAAATAAGACAGATAGGCTTTTCTTTTCATGGAAATTCAGAGATGTTCATAGAAATTCTGAATGCATATGATTGGGATTTTTGCCAGATTCAGTACAACTATCTGGATGAGGTTTCTCAGGCAGGAAGAAAAGGCCTGATGGCAGCAGGAGAGAAGGGGATTCCTGTAATAATAATGGAGCCCTTAAGAGGCGGCAAGCTGGTTGATCTTCTTCCTGATAAAGCTAAAAAGATGATAGCTCAGGATGAAAAACACAGGACCGCACCTGAGCTTGCGTTCAGATGGCTTTGGGATCAGCCGCAGGTGACCGTAGTCCTTTCCGGAATGAATTCCATTCCCATGGTTGAGGAGAACTGCCGGGTTGCATCCGAGGTTGAAGCAGGCGAGTTTACCGAAAAGGATTTTGAGCTTATAGAGAACATCAAAAATAGCATAAATGAGACTCTTAAGGTGGGCTGCACAGGCTGCGGATACTGTATGCCATGTCCAAGAGGTGTCGATATACCGAGCGCATTTAGATGCTATAACGCTATGTATATGGATGATAAAAGAAGCGGAAGATGGGAATATATGCGTATGGTTGGCATGCGCAAAACGCCGGCACTTCCTTCACAATGTGTGGCATGCGGAAAATGTGAGAGCCATTGTCCTCAGCATATTCATATCATCGAAGAACTCAAAAACGCTGACAGAGCGCTCAGACCCCTTCCGTATAGAATACTTACCGTTGCTGCTAGAAAATTCCTATATAGAAAATAACACCAGCTTATTTCAATAACAAAATGGTTATCATTTTTTAATCATAAGTTAATTCTTTTCTAAGTCTGCATAAGATACAATTATTTTGTGGTAGTCTGAAAATAGTTTTTATGTAAGGGGGAAGGTCATATGTCAGATGGGAAGAAGAAAAGCGGACACGTGACTATTACCAGGAAAAACGGATGGATTCCAAATGATGTTCCGGCCGGATTCTTTGTGTATATTGCTGATGAGAACGATGAAATTGTTTTTGCGGATTCTAATATCATCAGAATGTATGAATGCGATTCTATGGAAGAGTTTATGGAACTGACAGGCGGCCGGTTCCGGGGAATGGTATATCCTGAGGATTATGGAATTGCTCAGGGCACCATTAATAAGCAGACTGTTTTTGGTGCCATGCGTCATGATTATGTGCGTTACCGCATCATGACAAAGCGTGGAAATATCAGATATGTAGAAGATTTTGGTCATCTTGTTCATTCAGAGAATGGGATGAATTATTACTATGTGTATATAGTTGATATAGACCAGAACGAATATTACAACACAAATAAGAACAGCTATGCCGAGTCTCAGGTTCTTGAGATGAATCAGGATATGGATGCGCTCACAGGTATGTGGAACCAGGCGCATTTTTATAAGGTTGTTCAGGAGAAAATGACGGATATGCAGATAAGAAGACAGGGCATAACCGTCATTTATTTTGACCTGAATCATTTCAAGCTTTTCAATGAAAAATATGGCTTCCAAAAGGGTGATGAGCTTCTTTACGATATTGCGAAGCTGCTCTGGCACTCGTTTTTGGAACGCATGGTTGCGAGATTTTCAGAGGACCATTTTGTTGTCTGCACATTTTCAAGGGATGTGGAGCCGGTGGTGAGAAAAATCCATGATGATGTGTCGAAGCTTGTGCCGGGAGCAAAGCTGGAGATTAAGGCGGGCATCTACAAGGTGGAGCCTGATTGTAATGATATTGGTCTTGCATGCGATCATGCGCGCCTTGCCTGCAGAAACATTAAGACCAGATATGACATACCCTATGCCTTCTACAATGAGGACATCCATACAAGGCTTCAGATGCAGCAGTTTGTTCTTGATAATATAGACAATGCTGTGGAGAACGAAGACATAAAGGTGTTCTATCAGCCTGTAATTCGTACAAGGACAGGTGAGATTTGCGGTTATGAAGCCCTGGCCAGATGGAAGGATAAGGAAAAGGGGCTTATACCACCCGGAGGATTTATTGAAATTCTTGAAGAACACAGGCAGATACACAAGCTTGATATGTTTATAGTAAAAAAGGTTTGCGAGGATTATGCAAAGCTCCGTGACAGCGGAGAAATGCTTGTGCCTGTTTCGATTAACCTTTCAAGACTTGATTTTAATCTGTGCAATGTTATCGATGAGGTAGAAAAATACCGCAAGGAAGTTGATATGCCGATAAATATGCTGGATATAGAAATCACGGAAAGCGCCCTTACTGAAGATGATGAGCTGATAAAAAGAGCCATTAATCATTTCAGGGAGCTTGGCTATCAGGTTTGGATAGATGATTTTGGAAGCGGTTATTCTTCACTTACAACTATTTTGGAATATAAATTTGATACCCTAAAGCTTGATCTGGCATTCCTCAGACAATATGACAGGAATCCAAAATCCGGAGCAGTACTTGGATTTATTGTTCAGGCGGCTCACAGTATGGGGCATGTGACACTTACAGAGGGTGTTGAGACAGAAGAGCACTTTGAATTCCTAAAGACAATCGGCTGCGATAAGGCACAGGGATATCACTTCGGTAAGCCTCAGCCCATGGAGGAATCAAGAAAGCATACAAAATTTGCAGGGATGACTTGGGAAAAATACTGATTAATTATTCATTTTTTATGAATTTATGGTAAACTACTAAAAAATCGAAAAGAGAGCATCAGCGAGGAGGATGAAAAAATGTACGTTACTTGTTTGGACCTTGAAGGGGTACTGGTGCCGGAGATCTGGATCGCTTTTTCAGAGGCAACAGGAATTCCGGAACTCAAAAGAACAACCAGAGACGAGCCTGATTATGACAAGCTCATGAAATTCAGAATCGATATTCTTAAGGAGCACGGCCTTGGACTTAAGGAGATTCAGGATACTATCGCAACTATCGATCCGTTGCCGGGAGCTAAGGAGTTCCTTGACGAGCTCAGATCAATAACTCAGGTTATTATCCTTAGCGATACCTTCACTCAGTTTGCATCACCTCTTATGAAGAAACTGGGATGGCCCACAATCTTCTGCAACAGCCTTGAGGTTGCAGAGAACGGAGAAATCACAGGCTTTAAGATGCGCTGCGATCAGGGTAAGCTTTCAACCGTAAAGGCGCTTCAGAGCGTTGGACTTGATACAATAGCAAGCGGTGACAGCTTTAACGACCTTGGTATGATCAAGGAAAGTCAGGCAGGCTTCTTATTCAGAACAACAGATCAGATCAAGAAGGATTTCCCGCAGTTCCCTGCATTTGAGACATATGATGAGCTCCTTGCAGCAATCAAGGAACAGTTATCAAAGTAAATGAGATTTGAAAATCGGATGGCGACATCCGATTTTCTTACACTAAAAAGCTTTTTAAATCAGGAGAATAATCGATGAAACGTAATTACAAATTCACACTCAGCTATGATGGAACAAGATTTTTTGGGTGGGAGAGGCAACCTAATAAGGATATGACGATACAGGGAAAACTGGAGGCTGTTCTCTCCAGAATGGTAGGTCTTCCTGAGGGCGAATCCGTACAGGTTATCGGAGCCGGGCGAACCGATGCCGGAGTTCATGCGAGAGCAATGACAGCCAATGCGATGCTGGACACGGATCTCACAGAAGAGGAGATTCAGCGTTACATGAATCAGTATCTTCCTGAGGACATCAGCGTAAATGATGTCAGGACATGCTCTGAGAGATTTCACAGCAGGTATAATGCGCTTGGTAAAACCTATAGATATACCTGTTACTATGGGGCTTCAAAGCCTGTTTTTGACAGGAAATATGTTACTGTTTTAGAGGAAAAGCCTGATGTGGAGCTTATGAAAAAGGCTGCCGAATACATCATCGGAACACATGACTTCAAGAGCTTTTGCGGCAATACAAAGATGAAAAAATCCACGGTAAGATGTGTTGATAATATAAAAATTGAGGAGAGTGGTCCTCAGATAAGATTATATTTCCACGGAAACGGATTTTTACAGAATATGGTGAGAATAATGACGGGGACTCTTCTGGAGGTAGGGTATGGAAATATCAGACCTGAGGAGCTTAAGGACATTATCGAAGCTACTGACAGACAAAAAGCAGGCCCCACAGCACCGCCGCAGGGCCTTTGTCTTATGAAAGTAGATTATTAATATCAGAGTTCATCTGCAACTGTATAGGTGATGATATAGTTATCATATTCCGGATGAATCATTCCAAGCTCTTGAGAATTGGAGCTTCCGCTTCTGAAGGAATATGCGCTGTCACCAAGATTTACATGATCAAAACCAACGGGAGTTCCGTCCTTGAAGAAAACGGTTCTCACGTTAACAAGACTTACATCTTCGGAAGAATAGTTTGTGCCGGTTATCTCAAGCACACCATCCTCGTTTGCAGAAGCGTCAACATTTACTGCGTCATATTTGCAGCTATTTGTAGCGGCTGTAGTAAGCTTGTATGAGATCCCCGAAGCATTTTCGAGATCAGAATTTTTAAACTGACCATAGAGAATGAAAGTCTGGCCGTTTTTTATTGCGGGGGCAGTATCTGATACAGCTTTTACAGTATCGCTTTCGGAGGAAGCGGCAAAGAAATTCGCTGTTACGGTCAGATCAATACCTGAGATATTTTTGGCGATAAGAACATACTCAGAGTGCATGCCGTCAGTATCACTAATAAGATACTCGCCATTAATCTGAATTCCGTCAGAATTATTTGCGGCTGTTGAAATAAGTGCTGAATCAGAGAAAATGCTGATAACTACAGCGATTGTAATGATTATTCCGTAGATTTTCCTCATACCTGAGTTCCTCCTGTTGCTTTGGTGTTATAAGGATAGCAAACGATAATAAACATCCCGTAAAGTAAATCTAAAAAATTTATATACTGAAACGTTTTCGCGTTCCAAATTTTTTTTGGAATCTTTAGTACTTTTTCCATATTGACAAAAAAATGCAGGAATCTATTTTGTTTTTTCTTTTTGTACCCCTTAAAATATGGTATAATCTTTTTTGGCTATATACATAGTCAGGTGTCCGGAGATATCAGTTTTTCACGGCACCGGTGTCTTTTAGACATAACAGCAAGTTGGAAATGTGGTAATAAAATATGGCAACGAACACGGAGGGTCACAGATCAGACGAGGCTCGTTCCAGAAGAATCAGCTTTTTAAGGAAACTGATTCTTGTATCCATTGCAGCTTCATGCCTCATTCCTACCGGCATTTGCATATTTCTGGTTATGAAAAACAGTCATACCAACAGAATGCTGGAGAAGGCCAAGTCTGAACTTTCCTGGTACGAAGAGCACTATGGGGAGGAAGCACTTGCTGACGGGGAGACAGATAACCCGGTTGAATGGCATCCTAAGAGCGCGGAGGACATCGCGGAGGATGTTCGGGAGGAAGAGAAGACAGAGAGTGATGAGACTCCGGAGGGAGAACCGGAGACTGACGGGGAACTGACAGAGTCAGAACCGGAGGCAGATGGTGCACCTACCGAAACAGATGAGGCACCGCCGGAAGAGACATCATCACAGGAGACTTCTGATGAAGAGCAGGGGGAGCGGGACGACAAGAGAAGAGTTTATATAACCTTTGATGACGGACCAAGTACATCTACAAATACAATACTTGATATACTGGACAGCTATGGTGTTAAGGCTACCTTTTTTGTCACCGGCAAGGAAGGGGAGGAGTACGAAAGTGTTTACAGACGGATAGCGGGGAGTGGTCACACGTTGGGGATGCATTCTTACAGTCACAAGTACAGTGAACTGTATGAATCTCTTGATAGTTTCTCAGCAGATCTGCATAAGCTTCAGACTTATCTCTATGAAACGACCGGAGTCTGGTCGCAGTATTACAGGTTTCCCGGAGGAAGCTCTAATACGGTGAGCAAGGTAGAAATGGGTAAGCTTATCAATTACCTTGACCTTGAGGACATCACCTATTTTGATTGGAATGTTGCCAGTAGCGACGACAGAGGCGGCGTCAATAAGGACATAATAGTTGCCAATGTCATGACAGGTGTTCCCAAGTTCAATGAAGCTATCATTTTGCTTCATGATTCGGCGGATAAACCTGCTACGGTAGAGGCATTGCCTGAGATCATTGAACAGATTCAGGCGATGGATGACACAGTGATAGTGCCGATAACTGATGACACGTTACCGGTTCAACATATCAGCAATTCTCAGTAATTTTTTGAAACGGAGGAAAAAGTAATGGGATTTTTTTCAGAGCTGAAAAGTGATCTCTCTCAGGCTGCAAAGACAATTATGCCTGAGGAAAGTGAGGAAGCGCAGAGCCTGAATAAAACTGCAGAGAAGGTAGCTGCGGCAGAGGAAGATACTGCTAAGGCTAAGACAGAAGCAGACGTTAAGAAGGATCTGAACGAAATGCTTGATCACCTTGATGAAATCAAGCTCGACGAAGGCGTAGCAGATGGGGAGCCTTCAGAGGAAGAGGCTGCTGAGCCTGCTCCGGAGCCGGTTAAGGAGACAATCGTACCTGAAGAGCCTGTGGCTGAGGTGGTTGTACCCGAGGAAGAGGCTGAGCCCGAAGAAGAAATCAGCAACTTCGAGGAGGAAGAAGAGGATACAGTAGCTGACCTTTCAGCATCACTTAGCGCAATTGAGTCAATTGCACAGGAGAAGGCTGAACAGGCACCTGTATACGAGGAGAGAAAGTCTACAAAATATAATAATGGGGGATTTGGAACAATGGATATTCAACAGCAGACACCTACAGATGAAGTAGCCAGCATTACAGAAGGTATGAAAATAGTTGGTAATCTTGAGACAACAGGTTCACTTGACCTTGTTGGTAAGATTACAGGCAACGTTACTTGCCTTGGCAAGCTCAACGTAACAGGTGAGATCGAGGGTGATTCCAGAGCAGCAGAGATTTATGCTGAGGCAGCAAGAATCACTGGTGAAGTTAGAAGTAACGGCAGTGTTAAGATCGGCCAGAGTACAGTAGTTATCGGTAACATCTTTGCTACAAGCGCTGTTATCGCAGGCGCTGTAAAGGGTGACATCGATGTTCCCGGCCCTGTTGTTCTTGATACAACTGCTATCGTTATGGGTAACATCAAATCTCAGTCAGTACAGATCAACAATGGTGCTGTAATCGAAGGTAACTGCTCACAGTCTTATGCTGAGGTTAATCCTTCTGCATTCTTTGAGGGACTTAAGGGACAGAAATAATGAGAATACTTTTAAAATTAAGCGGCGAAGCGTTGGCAGGTCCTAATAAGACCGGTTTTCACGAGGACACTGTCAGAGGCGTTGCTCTTCAGGTTAAGAAACTTGTTGATGACGGAGTTGAAGTAGGAATAGTTATCGGAGGCGGTAACTTCTGGAGAGGGCGTACCAGTGAGAACATCGACCGTGTGAAGGCTGATCAGATCGGTATGCTTGCTACCATCATGAACTGTATTTATGTCTCTGAGATTTTCAGAAGCGTAGGTATGGATACCAACATTCTCACTCCTTTTGAATGTGGTTCATTTACCAAGCTTTTCTCTAAGGACAGAGCAAATAAATATTTTTCAAAGGGAATGGTTGTATTCTTCGCAGGAGGCACAGGACATCCGTATTTCTCAACAGATACGGGATCCACACTCAGAGCCATCGAGATCGAGGCAGATGTTATTCTTCTTGCCAAGGCTGTTGATGGCGTCTATGACAGTGACCCTGCTACCAATCCGAACGCTAAGCGCTACGACACTATAAGTATTGATGAAGTGGTTGCAAAGAATCTCCAGGTTGTTGATATGACAGCCTCCATCATGGTTAAGGAAAATCATATTCCTATGAGGGTATTCGCACTTCAGGAAGAAAATAGTATAATAAAAGCAGCAAGTGGTGATTTCAATGGAACCACTGTTACAGCTTAAACTATAATCCGGAGGATAAGTGTATGAATGAAAAAGTTAAACCCTATGAAGAAAAAATGACTAAGGCTTTTGATTTCCTTGCGCAGGAACTTGCTTCCATACGTGCAGGACGCGCAAATCCGCATGTTCTTGATAAGCTTAAGGTGGATTACTATGGAACACCCACACCTATTCAGCAGGTTGGTAACGTTTCAATCCCCGAGGCACGTATGATTCAGATCGCACCTTGGGATAAGAGCCTTATAAAGGATATTGAGAAGGCTATTCTTGCATCTGATATAGGTATTACACCCAGCAACGACGGAACTGTAATCCGTCTGATCTTCCCTGAGCTCACAGAGGAGCGCAGAAAGCAGCTGGCTAAGGATATCAAGAAGAAGGGCGAGGATGCTAAGGTTGCAGTTAGAAATATCCGCCGTGACGGAAATGATTCTTTCAAGAAATTAAAAGGCACCGACGTTTCAGAGGATGAGATTGCTGAGCTTGAAGAAGATCTTCAGAAGATGACAGACAAGTTCGTTAAGAAGATCGACGAAGCTGTTGAAGAAAAGAGTAAAGAGATAATGACGGTTTAATTGTGAGAATCCGGCAGATACTAAGTCCGGTTCGAATTTGTTACACTAAACGGATTTAAGTGTAACTACCGTAAAATTTTGATACTTCAAAAGAGCCTGTGGGTTATAGCACAGGCTCTACTTACATTTATGGAGTTTCTTTGCTAGAAAGAATTAAATTTATATGCCTTCCCCCTTTGGGGCGCACGACATCCGGGGGATGTCGGTTCTGCGCGGACCGAAGCGGAGCGAAGACAAGGTGTCAGCGAAGCTGACGGATGAGGGGCGCAGCTTACGAATGAGGAACTAAGCTGACAAATAAGAAGCCAGGAGGCAAAATGGACGAGAACACAAAAATTCCACAGCATGTTGCGATAATATTGGATGGCAACGGAAGATGGGCCAGGGCAAAAGGCCTTCCCAGAAATTATGGACACAAGCAGGGAGCCAAGGCAGTCGAGGATATCCTTGAAGTGGCTGATGATATGGGCATAAAGTACCTGACGGTCTATGCTTTTTCCACAGAGAACTGGAATAGACCTGAGACAGAGGTGTCTGCGCTTATGATGATTCTTAGAACGTATCTTAAGAGCAGTATCAAGAAGTCTATGAAAAACAATGTTCGTTGTCAGGTAATCGGTGAGCGCAGTAAGCTTTCTGAAGATATTCAGGATGCTATCAACGAACTGGAGACAGCTACTCGTGGTAATACAGGGCTCACATTTACGATCGCCATCAATTACGGAAGTCGTGATGAGATTGTGCGTGCAGTAAGAGAGATATCAGAGGAGTGCAAGGAAGGCAAAGTAGCACCGGCAGATATCACCGAGCAGATGATTTCAGAGCATCTTGATACAAAGAATTTGCCTGACCCCGATCTGCTTATTCGCACCTGCGGTGAGCAGCGCCTTAGTAACTTCCTTCTGTGGCAGTGTGCTTACACGGAATTTTATTATACAGATATTGCATGGCCTGATTTTAATGAGGCTGAGCTTCAGAAGGCCGTAGATGCATACGGCGGAAGAAACCGCAAATATGGCGGTCTAAAGGATAGTGCAGAGGAATAACATTATGAAGACTAGAGTAATAAGCGGAGCAGTTTTACTGGTTTTGCTTATAGTGACACTTTTGAGCGGCGGATTTGTTACCGGAGGAGTATTACTCCTTGTATCGCTCGTAGGATATCGCGAACTCACAAGAGCACTGGGAGTTCGAGGTAAGAATGAGAAGACAAATCTTCCTGAGATTTTAGGTATGGCAGCAATCTGCATCTATTATGCGTTATTGTTTTTTAAGGGAGGCGACATGAACTTCCTTGTGGCGATGATCATGATACTGTTTGCGGCAGAGGCGGCAATCTTTGTTTTTTCTTATCCTAAATATAAAGCCACGCAGCTTATAAATGCGGTATTTTCATTCATTTATGCACCGGCTATGCTTTCATTTATTTATTTACTGAGAGCATTTCCGACGGGAAGATTCCTTGCGTGGATACCCTTTGTTGCCTGGATATGTGATACATGCGCTTATTTTGCAGGCAGTGCTTTCGGTAAGCACAAGCTTTGCCCTGTTCTTTCACCGAAGAAGACAATAGAAGGCGCTGTGGGAGGAATCCTTGGCAGTGTCATTTTTGGAATTGCCTATGGGTATGTGTATGCAAAATACGCCGATCCTGCGACATCCGCGAGTCTTAGTATGTTCAGCTTTGCAGTGATAACCTTCGTTGCAAGCATTTTGTCACAGATAGGAGATCTTGTGGCATCAGGAATCAAGAGAGAGCACGGCATAAAGGATTACGGTAATCTTATTCCGGGACATGGCGGAATTATGGATAGATTTGACAGTGTAATATTCATTACGCCGTCCATATACTTTTTATCAATATTCTTTTTAATGTGAGGTTTTAAATGGGAAGAAAAATTGTATTACTGGGTTCGACCGGTTCAATAGGTACACAGACACTTGATGTTGTAAGGGCTAATCCCGATGATCTTAAGATAGTCGGTATTGCAGCTAACAGAAGTGTTGATAAGGTTGAACAGCAGGTAAGGGAATTCAGACCCAAATATGTGGCAATGTATGATGAGGATGCCGCTAAGGAGCTTAAAATAAAGCTCGCGGATGTACCTGTTCAGATCCTTTCCGGTATGGAGGGACTTGTAGAGATATCTCAGGTGCCTGAGGCTGATACGGTGCTTACTGCAGTTGTAGGCATGATCGGTATTCGTCCTACAATGGCTGCAATTGAGAGCGGTAAGGACATTGCTCTTGCAAACAAGGAAACTCTTGTTACCGCAGGTCATATCATTATGCCACTTGCTGAGAGAATGAATGTTAAGATTCTTCCGGTTGATAGTGAGCACAGTGCTATTTTCCAGTCCTTGAACGGTGAGCCTAAGAGTAAGTTGGAAAAGATCCTGCTTACAGCATCGGGCGGTCCTTTCAGAGGTAAGAAGCGCTCTGAGCTCTCGGAGATGTCTGTTGATGATGCGCTTAAGCACCCCAACTGGGACATGGGCGTCAAGGTTACCATTGATTCAGCTTCTCTTGTAAACAAGGGCCTTGAAGTAATGGAGGCAAGATGGCTTTTTGATGTATCACTTGATCAGATACAGGTTGTTATCCAGCCGCAGAGCATAATACATTCCATGGTTCAGTTTGTGGATGGTGCAGTAATGGCACAGCTTGGAGTACCGGATATGAAGCTGCCTATTCAGTATGCGCTTTTCTATCCCGACAGAGTACCTTTGGATGAAAAGAGACTTGATTTCTATGAACTCTCACAGATCACATTTGAGAAGCCGGATACAGATACTTTCCTTGGCTTAAAACTGGCTTATGAAGCAGCCAGAGCAGGCGGAAGTATGCCTACTGTATTTAATGCTGCGAATGAGATGGCTGTAAAGAAGTTTGTTAACAGGGAAATTAAATTCCTTGATATCTATGATATGATTTCAAGTGCCATGGAACATCACCAAAAGATTGAGAATCCTAATCTTGAAGAGATTCTCAGGGCTGAGGCCGATACATATGAATATCTGGAGAAGAATTAAATGTTAGTTAGTTTGATACTGTTTATTTTAATATTTGGAACACTGGTTACAACTCACGAACTTGGACATTTTCTGATTGCTAAAGCGAATAATATCAGAGTCCTGGAGTTCATGATTGGAATGGGACCTGTCATTTTTAAGAAGCAGAAGGGTGAGACACTTTACAGCTTAAGACTTCTTCCTATTGGCGGCGCATGCAGATTCGAAGGGGAGGATGACATAGGACAGGAAGAGCATGATTATGATGACAGAGCTTTTCCCAATGCAAATGTATGGGCAAGGATTGCTGTTTTATTCGGTGGTCCGTTCTTTAACTTCATAACAGCAATGATCATAGCTGTTATAGTTGTAGCAAATTCACCCTGGGCATTTCCTGTGATATCGGGTCTGACCGAGGGCGATTCCGCGGCTGCTGAGGCAGGCCTTCAGGAAGGCGATATGATCGTAAAGGTCGACGGTGAGAAAATACATCTTGCTTCTGAGGTGACAGTTATTTCTCAGTTCAGCAGGGGCGGCGTGATGCAGATTGACTATATGCGTGATGGCCAGATGTACCACACAGAGCTCACACCTCATTATGACGCTGAGCAGGACAGATATTTTATGGGTATCTATCTCGGAAAATATGAGAGAGTAACAGGACCCAAGGTAATAGCTTACGCATTCTATGACATTCTTTATTATTTTAAGACGACTTACAGAAGTCTTGCTCTGCTTGTGCAGGGCAGACTTTCCCTCGGTGATGTATCAGGGCCTGTTGGAATGGTGAAGATTGTTGATGAGACCTATGAAGCAGTCAGTCCGTATGGTCTGTCTTCAGTTGTTCTCACAATGCTTGAGCTTTTGATACTCCTTTCGGTTAACCTTGGAGTAATGAACCTTCTTCCTTTCCCTGCACTTGATGGAGGAAGACTGGTCTTCGCATTTATTGAAGTTATTAGAAGAAAACCCATCCCCCGCGAGAAGGAAGGAATGGTTCACCTTGTGGGAATGGTTGTACTCATGGCGTTTATGGCAGTTGTAGTCATAAGTGATGTTTCAAAGTTCATGAAGTAACAGGAGGCAAAAATGGCATATCGCGATAATACAAAGGTAGTCCATATTGGTGATAAGGTAATAGGTGGCGGCAATCCCATCATGATACAGTCGATGACAAATACACCGACAGAGGATGTGGAAAAGACAGTAGCCCAGATTCTTGCACTTGAGGCAGCAGGCTGCGATATAGTTCGCTGCACCGTTCCTAATCAGGAGGCTGCCGATGCCATTAAACAGATAAAGAGCCGCATTCATATTCCGCTTGTAGCTGATATTCATTTTGACTATAAGATGGCTATCGCTGCTATGGAGAACGGTGCGGATAAAATCAGAATAAATCCCGGTAATATCGGTTCAAAGGACAGAATCGAGGCTGTTGTTAAAACAGCTAAGGAGAGAAATATTCCTATAAGAGTCGGAGTTAACAGCGGATCTCTTGAGAAAGACCTCCTTGAAAAATATGGCGGAGTAACCGCTGAAGGTCTCGTGGAGAGTGCACTCGATAAGGTGCGCATCATAGAAGCTTTTGGCTATGACAATCTGGTTATAAGCATCAAGTCTTCAAATGTAATGCTCTGCGTGGATGCTCATAAGAAGCTTGCGGAAAAGACCAATTATCC
The DNA here is from genome assembly GCF_000423925.1 of Butyrivibrio sp. VCD2006. Lineage (GTDB taxonomy): Bacteria > Bacillota > Clostridia > Lachnospirales > Lachnospiraceae > Butyrivibrio. The sequence goes on along the minus strand of NZ_KE384105.1, from coordinate 13,570 downwards.
GCTTCATGTAGGAATTACCGAGGCAGGTACTCTTTATGGCGGAAACATCAAGTCATCAATCGGACTTGGAATAATCCTTAATGAGGGAATAGGTGATACTATTCGCGTATCACTTTCAGGCGACCCCACTGAGGAAATCCGTACAGCCAAGATGATACTTAAGACTCTCGGCCTTCGCAGTGGCGGAATAGAAGTTGTTTCATGTCCTACCTGCGGAAGAACCAAGATTGATCTCATCGGACTTGCCAACGAGGTTGAGAAGATGGTTCAGGAATTCCCGCTTGATATCAAGGTTGCGGTTATGGGCTGCGCAGTTAACGGCCCCGGTGAGGCAAGAGAAGCTGATATCGGAATTGCAGGTGGCATTGGTGAAGGACTTCTCATTAAAAAAGGAGAAGTCATCAGAAAAGTTCCTGAGGCAGAGCTAATAGATGCCCTGCGCGAAGAACTTAAGAATTGGAAGTAAAGGGTAATACCACGTATGAGAAAACCATTCCTTGAGGTGTTTCAGACATTAAAACTGGACCCACACACAAAAGAAGAACTGTCAGATGTGCAGGTTGAGAAGATATCCACCACAGAGAAGAAAGATCTCGTACGCATCTATTTATCCAGCAACCGTCTAATCGAAAAGGCGGATGTGGTCAAGGCTGAGAAGGAAATCAAGAAGCAGCTTTTCAGAGAGACTAATCTCACTGTTAAGATATATGAGAGATTTTTCCTCTCGGCCCAGTACACGCCCCAGAACCTTCTGGAGATGTATAAGGACAGTATTCTGCTGGAATTCAAGAATTATGATCCAATTGAATATACGATCCTGAAAAATGCGGATTTCTCATTTCCGGAATCAGACAGAGTTGAGCTGATACTTGAGGAGTCTGTTATTGCTGAGAAAAAATCTGCGGACATTCAGCGTATTCTGGAGAAAATCCTGAATGAACGCTGCGGTTTTGCTGTGACAATGGGTATCACCTATAAAAAGTCACAGGCAAAGAAGAAGGAAATTGACTACTCCAAGGAGACCGCAAAGCTTGCTCAGAGACTTGAGGAAGCTGAGGAGAGGTCAGAGCAAAAGCACCAGGAGAAGGAAGAAGCCAAGGCTGCCAAGAAAGCAGCTGAGGGCGGAGCAGAGAAAAAGGCTGCTTCCGGCAGTGCTGGTTCTGACTCCGGGAGCAAGTTTGGAGGCGGTGTCAAGTCCGGCAGTAAGTTTGGACAGGGCGGCAGCAAGTTCTTCAAAAAAGGCGGTACAGGTGGTGGCTTTAAGCGCTCTGACGATCCCAATATTATCTACGGTCGAGACTTCGAGGACGACACTATAACCATGGAAGAAATCGTCGGTGAGATGGGAGAAGTCACTGTCAGAGGTAAGGTAATAAGCTATGACAGACGTGATATTAAGAATGAGAAAGCTATTCTCATGTTCGCCATGACTGACTTTACCGACACCATAACAGTTAAGGTATTTGCCAAGCAGGAGAATGTTCCGGAGCTAGAGCAGGATATTAAGAAAGGTGCTTTCCTTAAGGTGAAGGGAATTGCCATGGTCGACAAATTTGACCATGAGGTAACAATCCAGAGCGTTGCCGGAATCCGTAAGATTCCCGATTTTACCACTAAGCGTGTGGATGAAGAGGAACTTAAAAGAGTGGAGCTTCACTGCCATACCAAGATGTCGGATATGGACGGAGTGTCCGAGGTTAAGGACATAGTAAAGCAGGCCTATAAATGGGGAATGCCCGGCGTTGCCATAACTGACCACGGCGTTGTTCAGGGACTTACAGATGCAAATCACGCCTGGGAGGACCTGTGGAAGGAAGAAAAGACAAGACGTAAGGAAGCAGGAGACAAGAACCCTGACAGACAGGATTTCTTCAAGGTTATCCAGGGCGTTGAGGGCTATCTTGTCGACGACTTAAAAGAGATAGTAATAAACAACAATGGCCAGAAGATTGAAGGCTCTACCTTTGTTGTGTTTGATATAGAAACTACGGGATTTTCACCCGTAAATAATAAGATCATAGAGATTGGTGCCGTCAAGATGAAGGACGGTGTGATTTTGGACCGCTTTTCAGAGTTCATTGATCCTCTGGAGCCTATTCCGTTCAGAATCACCAAGCTCACAAGTATCACCGATGACATGGTTATCGGCTGCCCCACAAGGGATGAGATAATTCCGAGATTTGTTGAGTTTTGCAAGGATGCTATCCTTGTGGGCCACAATGTTGGATTTGACATTAGCTTTATAAATGAAAACTGCAAGCAACTCGGAATAGATGTGGATTACACTACAGTTGATACAATGGGTCTTTCGAGAGCATTTTTCCCAAGGCAGGCTAAGCATAACCTGGACGCACTCTGTAAGACGCTGAATGTGGTAAATGAGCATCATCACAGAGCGGTTGATGATGCGGAGTGTACCGCCAAGATTTTTCAGAAGTTCATACCGATGCTTGAGAATGAGGGCGCAGATGACCTTACCAAGGTAAATGCCCTCGGTGCTTCAAATCCCGAGCTTGTTAAGCACCTCAGGACCCATCACATCATACTTCTTGCCAAAAATACAGTGGGAAGGGTTAATCTCTATACGCTCATAAGTAAGTCGCACGTTGAGTATTTTAGCCGATTCCCGAGAATTCCCAAGAGTGAGCTCATTAAGTACAGGGAAGGACTTATCATAGGCTCAGCCTGCTGTGCCGGAGAGCTTTACGGTGCTGTTGTTGAAGGGCGCGCTGAGGATGAGATAGCAAAAATAGTTGATTTCTACGATTATCTTGAGATTCAGCCCGTTGCCAATAATCATTTCATGGTGGATTCGGAGCGATACGAGGATATCAACTCCGATGATGACATCAGGGAGATCAACAAGAAGATAGTAAAGCTGGGTGAGCAGTATGGTAAGCCTGTTGTTGCGACCTGCGATGCTCACTTCTTAAACCCTGATGATGAGATTTACAGAACCGTTATCATGGCGGGAAAGGGTATGAATGATGAGGAGCCCGCTCCTTTGTATGTGCGTACTACAGCGGAGATGCTCTCTGAATTTGATTACCTTGGAGCTGCCAAGGCAAGAGAAGTGGTAATAGAGAATACCAGAGATATCGTGAAGAGGTGCGATAGTATTTCACCTGTAAGACCTGACAAGTGTCCTCCTGTAATCGAGGATAGTGATGGAATCCTTACGAGAATCTGTTATGACAAGGCTCACGAGATTTATGGTGAGGACCTTCCGGAGATAGTTGAGGAGCGACTTGAGAGAGAGCTTAATTCAATTATCAAGAACGGATTCGCGGTTATGTATATTATTGCGCAGAAGCTGGTTTGGAAGTCTGTGGAGGACGGCTACCTGGTTGGTTCCCGTGGTTCCGTAGGATCATCCTTCGTTGCTTTTGCATCAGGTATCACCGAGGTTAATTCACTTTCACCTCATTATGTGTGCCCTAAGTGTAAATACAGCGATTTTGATTCTGAGGATGTACTTAAATATGGTGGTAACTCAGGCTGTGATATGCCGGATAAGAGATGCCCCAAGTGCGGACATATGATGAATAAGGATGGTTTTGATATACCCTTCGAGACCTTCCTTGGATTCAAGGGTGACAAGGAGCCTGATATCGACCTTAACTTCTCGGGAGAATATCAGTCCAAGGCTCATAAGTACACTGAGGTTATTTTCGGATACGGACAGACCTTCAGAGCAGGAACTATCGCCGGTCTTGCCGACAAAACAGCTTACGGCTTTGTAAAAAAATATTATGATGGTCTCGGTGTCGGTAAAAGACGCTGTGAAATTGATAGAATTACGCAAGGGTGTATCGGAATTAGAAGAGGTACCGGTCAGCATCCCGGCGGTATCATAGTTCTCCCGGTGGGAGAGGACATTAACTCCTTTACTCCGGTGCAGCACCCTGCAAACGATATGACAACCGCAACTATAACTACACACTATGATTATCACTCGATCGACCACAACCTGCTAAAGCTCGATATTCTGGGACACGATGATCCGACCATGATAAGATTCCTTCAGGACTGTACAGGCCTTGATCCTAAGACTGTGCCTCTTGATGATCATAATGTTATGGAACTTTTCATGAGTACGAAGTCTCTCAACATAGAGCCTGACCAGATCGGTGGAACGAAGCTCGGATGCCTCGGTCTTCCTGAGTTTGGTACTGACTTCGCGATGCAGATGGTTATCGATGCGCAGCCTACATCGCTGTCGCATCTTATCAGAATTTCAGGTCTATCACATGGTACAGACGTATGGCTTGGAAATGCCCAGACCCTCATCCAGGAGGGCAAAGCGACCATCGATACCTGTATCTGTTGTCGAGACGATATCATGATCTACCTGATCCAGAAGGGCATGGATAAGTCACTTTCCTTCAAGACCATGGAGTCTGTTCGTAAAGGTAAGGGACTAAAGCCGGAGATGGAAGAGGCCATGATCGCAGCAGGAGTGCCAGACTGGTACATTTGGTCCTGTAAGAAGATCAAGTACATGTTCCCGAAGGCCCACGCCGCAGCTTACGTTATGATGGCTTGGCGTATCGCTTACTTCAAGGTATATGTGCCGCAGGCCTTCTACGCAGCCTGGTTCTCCATAAGAGCAAAGGCTCTTAGCTATGAGCACATGTTCCAGGGCGAGGGAACCCTTAAAATGTGGATGAACACCTACCGCGCAAAGGGAGATGAGATGACAAATGCCGAGCAGAACGAGCTCGCAGCCATGAGACTTGCGGAGGAGATGTACGAGAGAGGCATAGAGGTTATGCCGATCGATATCTTCAAGGCGGCATCCAGATCCTTCCAGGTATTTGGCGACAAGATCATGCCCAGCCTCCTTAGTATAGACGGACTTGGTGAAAAAGCTGCCGATCAGATAGTTGAAGCTGCAAAGGACGGTCCCTTCATTTCTAAGGATGACTTTAAACAGCGAACCAAATGCCCTCAGGCAGTAGTAGATAAAATGGCTAACATGGGACTTCTTGGAGATATTCCGGAGTCTAACCAGATAAGTATATTTGACTTTATGATGGGATAAGTGTTGAATCACCTTATGATAGGGCAATTCCAGAATCACTTTGGCTTCCCCCTTTGGGGGAAGCTGTCGACGTAGTCGACTGATGAGGGGTAATTCTTTCATAGAAACTTCAAAAAAACTTTTTTATTTTTTTTAAAAAAGTACTTGCATTTATTTTGAAGTTGTAATAATATAATCAAGTCGCTAAGCGACAGACAACTAAATGGCTCGTTGGTCAAGCGGCTAAGACGCTGCCCTCTCACGGCAGAATCAGCGGTTCGATTCCGCTACGAGCTACTGACTGTGTAAACAGCCCAACCCTAGATCCCAGATCACTAATGTGATTTGGGTTTTTTATTGTAAAAAATGCCATCTCAGAACGAGATGGCATTACTTTTCTGTTCTCACTTATTTAATTGTGAAATCAAACTGTACATAATTTGATCTGCTGGCGGAAACATAAAATTCCACATACATTACAGTGTTCTGGTAGCAAGCGATATCAACACTTCTTTTCTTTCTGGCCAAGCCGGTATTTTTTGATCCAAACAACCCGCTATCAGCTATGCGCTCAGAATATAAATATCCATCAGGCTCCATTCTCTTTTGCAAAATATGGAAATATCCATTCGCGTAGGTTTTCTTTTTGTTAGCGTGTACTTTAGTTACGGTAAAAGAATAGGCCTTTTCCTTGGGAGCCATAAATCTGATAATTCCAAAGGCTCCGGAATTCTTTCTTTTCTTGATTTTGAATCTATAGTGTCCCGGTTTTACCACATGAGCAATGCTGTCCAGATAGATTGGATCATCATTACTTAAACTGGAAAAAGTTTTAAGCGTTTTCTTTTTTACTTTAGCTTCTACAGTAATAGGATTAGCCATAACGGTAGAAACTAAAATTGCTGCAAACAGCAGGGACAAAAATCTGACAACAATACTTTTTGAACTCTTACCCATTTTACAACCCTCCATGAGAAAACATTAGTTTTTGCCTTTTCTATCAAAGAAACTACATTCCCTGAATGATATTGTAGGTGTCTGCAAATGAAAAAACTATTAATTATTTATAAAAAAATAAAATGGTTTTTGTTTGCATATAGCAAATCGAACTACTAAAATGCTTAATGTTGAAAAAGCGTGAATACGCTTTAGAACTAAAGGATTTTAGGGAAGATGAACGTTATGGAAAAAGAAGATAAGAGAATATATGTGTTAAGTAAGGAAGAGCCTGCAAGGGCAGTTCTGAAAATGGGATTGCCGCTTATAGCCGGGATGTTCATTATGGTTATGTATAACCTTGTGGACACTTACTTCATAGGACTTACAAGAGATGACTATCAACTTGCGGCTGTGAACCTTGCATACCCTGTAATGATGGTGGCAATAGCGGTATCAAACATTGTAAGCAGCGGTGCATCCTCTATGTGCCGAATGTCATTTCAGGGTATGGGAAAAGCGCAATATGCATTCATTATTACCTTTATCAGACAGCTCATTCTTTATGTGCCGCTTCTGCTTCTACTTAACAGAGCCTTTGGCTTTGGCGGAATGATCTGGGCACAGACTGTTACAGAGGTTATCATGATGATTGTATCGGTCATCCTTCTGACAAGAGTGATAAATAAAGAAAAAAGCGAGCTTCAGGAAGTATAAGAAATAATGAGAAATCATATATTGCCTTTTATAAGAAAAGGTGATAGCCTAGATACAGCAAAAAACGAAAGGCGCACAGATTGTGTGTAGGTGAAGGAATGATAATTAGATAATTTGATTTGGTGAACATGAACGAAGAAAAGCTATGGCCCATAAGGGTCTGTTTGTGTATGCCGGATTAGATTATCGTATTCATTTTGAAGCCGCCCATAAGGGATGCTCTCTTTCGGCATATATTTGGACTTCATTTGTACGTTTAATCTGCTTTCGGTATGGGAGCAGATTTTTTTGTGCCATTTAAGATAACGGAGGTGATGTGTATGGCACAGATACAAGTGACAGATTTAACTTTTTCATACGACGGAAGTGCCGATGATGTCCTCAAGGACGTGACATTCAATATCGATACGGATTGGAAGCTGGGGCTTATTGGAAGAAATGGTAAGGGTAAGACAACCCTTTTGAATCTTTTCATGGGAAGATACGATTACCGTGGCAGCATCAAGACAGGAACCTGCTTTGACTATTTTCCCTATTTGGTATCGGAAGAGGATTTAAAGCAGAATGCAGCAGAGCTTATGGATAAATGGAAACCGCAAGTCGAGCTTTGGCAGGTACTCATTCAGATGAACGAGCTCCAGATGGATGCGGAATGTTTGTATCGTCCCTTTGGTACGCTCAGCTTTGGGGAGCGCACAAGAGTCATGCTGGCGGTTTTGTTTGCGGCAGAGAATGAGTTTCTTTTGATAGACGAGCCGACCAACCATCTGGACAGCAGAGCGCGTGATATTGTGAAGTCATATCTCGCTTCGAAAAAGGGCTTTATCCTTGTCTCACATGACAGAGACTTGCTTGATGGCGTGTGTGATCACGTCCTTGTGCTTAACAGGTCTACCATAGAGGTCCAAGCAGGTAATTTTTCGTCCTGGTGGGAAAACAAGGAGCGGAAGGATGCTTTTCAGCAGGCGGAAAACGAGAAGCATCTTAAGGAAATCGGTAAACTCAAGGTTGCTGCAGACAGAAGCAGCAGATGGGCGGAGAAGAGTGAAAATTCGAAGATAGGATTTGATCCCGTGAAGGAGCATGACAGGAGTATTTCGTCCAGATCCTTCATAGGTGCGAAGACAAAAAAGATGCAGGCTCGCGTTAAGTCCTACGAAATGCGAATAGGTCGTGAGATAGAAGAAAAGGAAGGCCTGCTCAATGATATTGAGAAGGTAACTGATCTTAAGATCAATCCCCTCAGATTCCATAAGGAAGTGCTGATAAATGCAAATGATTTGTCGCTTCGATATGAGGGTGCTGAGAATGAACTGTTTTCAGGATTACGTTTTCAGGTAAAACGCGGTGATAGAATAATTCTTTCCGGTGAGAATGGATGTGGTAAATCCAGTATTGTAAAAGCAATTTTACAAAAGATGAACTATGGAGAATATAAGACAGATTCAGGTCTCATCGTATCCGGGAATCTTGATGTCGCGTCAGGAATGACAATATCTTATATCAATCAGGATACATCATTTTTATCTGGTTCACTTAGAAAGTTCTGCGAATCGCATGGGCTAAACGAAAGTCTTTTCCTTGCGGTACTAAGACAGCTTGATCTTGGACGTGAACAATTTGTAAAAAATATTGAGGATTTTTCTGAAGGTCAGAAAAAGAAAGTTTTGATTGCAGCGAGCCTCATCACACCTGCACATCTATATATCTGGGATGAGCCACTCAATTTCATTGATGTGTTCTCAAGGATGCAGATAGAAAAACTGATCCTTCAATTTGAGCCAACAATGCTGCTTGTGGAGCATGATGTAAGATTCCAGGAAAAGGTTGGAACGGATGTTATAAGAATCGGAAAGTGATAACAAAAAATCCCAAGTCAATGACTTGGGATTTTTAAATAGCTCGTAGCGGAATCGAACCGCTGATTCTGCCGTGAGAGGGCAGCGTCTTAGCCGCTTGACCAACGAGCCATATTTCTTATATGTCTTGCGACAGCTTGTTTAGTTTATTACAATTTCAGAATAAATGCAAGCTTTTTTTAAAATTAAAAAAATAATTAATGGTATAATAATTCTGGTAGCTTAAAACCCGTGATTTTTACGCAGTTATAGTGCTTTTTATGTTGTGAGAGGCTGGTAAAATGCTTAAGAGACGGGAAAAAGTATTATTATATTCGATCATTGTTTCCTTTGTAGTGTACTTATTTAGTACAATGCTAGGGAATGATTTTTTTATAGATATGTTTTCTCCGATCACTGTTGGACTGGTTCTTATCCTGCTGGTATCAGAGATAGGAAGACTTGGCCAGTTCAAGTGGTCTACTGTTGCCATGGCTACAGGTATATTTATCTGGTTTGTGGCAGACATTCTTTTTCTTATTAATGACTTCTTTTTGCCGACTCCGGGAGCAATAACGGAATTTGTTGAGGATCTGTATCTTTTTCCTGATGCTTTTTTTGCAATATGTATAAGCGTTTATATGATATCCAAATTGATCGATTCCAGGATTGAGATAGCCTTTCTTTTGAGTAATAGTCTGTGTTTTGCGATTTCTCTTTTTGTAGTCATACTAAGATTCCACATTTATGCAGCAGGTGTTGAAAGCCGTAATCCTCATTGGAAGGAGCTGATATTCTTCTTTGTCAGCTTCTTTATAATGATGATGTGTTTTGAACTTGTTATGCATCTGGAACCAAGGCAAATTTTAAGGGGGCCCTTCTGCACTACAATCGGTATTTTCGGATATGCGGTTCTTGATATTGAATACGATTTTCTCCGTTCTATAGGACTTGATGCTGAAAATGATATTACAAATCTTTTATACGTATTATGCATGATTCTGATGGGAGTTGGCACAACTTTTCAGATAATTAATAAATACGATTACAAGTTTAAAAGGCGTGATTTTTCTAAAGAAGCCACAACCAAGCGGTTTGTTTTCATAGTTCTTATGATTGCCTTTGACATTGTGCTTGTTGCAACAGAATTTCTTACACAGACCTTAGGAACGTATATCATAATAACTCTCTTGTCATATCTGATAACCAATTATGTTCTTCATGCGCAGTTTTTAAGTGAAGAGCTGCTCAAAAATCAGCAGGAGCAGAACACCATACTTGAGGAACGAATACAGGAAAAAACCAAAGATCTTGAGAGTGCAAATGAAAGACTGAATGTTATTTCCATAACTGATATGCTTACGGGACTTCTGAACAGACGCTCTGCAACTGAGTTTCTTGAAAAGAAGCATAAGGAATGTGATGAGGAGAAGTCAAAATTCGCAGTTTTCTGCACGGACCTTAATCACTTTAAGCCTGTCAATGATACTTATGGACATGAAATGGGCGACAGGGTTTTGAAAGAGATTGGTAGTCGGCTTAACAGTCTGCCTGCAGAGTATACGTCCTTTAGAATGGGCGGAGATGAATTCCTTGTGGTTCTAAGCGGAATTACAGAACAAACGGATTTGAAAAATGCTGCCGATTCACTTAGGGAGCTTTTTAATACACCAATAATTCTTGATAAATATATTTTCAATCTCTCGGCCAGCATAGGAATTGCTGTCTACCCTGATGATTCCGATGACTGGACGCAGCTTCTGAACTATGGCGATAATGCCATGTACGAAGTGAAAAAGAGTGGCAATAAAGATGACTATAAATTTTTTGATGCAAGGATGGTTCAGGCATTGGCCAGAAAGCAACTGATCAGAATGGCTGTTGAGCACGCTGATGTCAGCAGGGATTTTTTCCTGCACTATCAACCACAGGTGGAGACAGAATCCGGAGATATTATCGGAGTTGAGGTGTTCCCCAGATTAATGGGAGAGCTTGAAATCGTATCACCGACAGAACTTATTCCTATTGCTGAAGAATGTGGATTATTGCCATCCCTTGGTATATGGATAGTACGTCAGTCTTTTAAGACGATATCTGAATTTAACAGTAAGTATAATACAGAGCTTGCGCTTACGATAAATCTTTCAACTCAGCAGCTTATTGATGCCGAGTTTATCGAGGAGCTTGAGCGGTCCCGGGAAGAATTTGATATTAAGATTGAAAAAATCATACTGGATATTTCAACAGATTTTATGATGGGATCAACGAACTCTTCAAGGGATACGCTGGAGGCTTTTCATAATTACGGCTTCAGGCTGAGTCTCAATGACTTCGGCGGCACCAGTATAAATCTGAAGTATTTAATGAATTGCGGCATTAACTATATTAAGCTGTCCCGCGACCTGATACAAAAGATAGATATCGATGACGGTGTCAGAATCCTGGTTGAATCTATAGTTGGTTTTGCCAAAGCTATGAATATTACAGTCGCAGCAGTAGGAGTGGAAACCGGGAGACAATGCCAGACACTAAGCGAAATGGGAATAACCAAAATGCAGGGTTATCTTATCAGCAAACCTTTAAAGCAGGATGAATTCGAAAAGCTTTTGGCTAAAGGGAAAATAACCTGGTAGGTTATGGGAACAACTGCAATAATTAGTGATTAAACAGCAAAAAGTGTAATGCACCTCTTATAAAAAACATTTATAATTAACATTGTGACTTTATGGTCTCTAAAAATAAACTAAAAGCAAAAACAAAATGTTAATGGGAGGTTGTATATGCTTTATATAGGTGTAGATCTTGGAACATCATCAGTTAAGCTTGTTCTCATGGATGAGACAGGCAAGATTCATGGTACTGCAACAAAGGAGTACCCTCTTTATTTCCCGCAGCCCGGCTGGTCAGAGCAGAAACCCGAGGACTGGTATGCTCAGGCGGTTGAAGGCTTAAAGGAAGTTCTTAAGGACGTAGATAAGTCTCAGGTAGCCGGTATCAGCTTCGGCGGCCAGATGCACGGTCTTGTTATTCTCGATGAGAATGATAACGTTATTCGTCCTGCAATTCTTTGGAACGACGGCAGAACTCAGAAGCAGGTTGATTACCTCAATGGTGAGATCGGCAAGGATAAGCTCTCTGAGTACACAGCTAATATTGCTTTTGCTGGCTTCACAGCTCCCAAGATCCTTTGGATCAAAGAGAATGAGCCCGAGAACTTTAAGAAGATCAAGAAGATAATGCTTCCCAAGGATTATCTTGCATATAAATTCTCAGGTACTTTCTGCACAGACTACTCTGATGCATCAGGTATGCTTCTTCTTGATGTTAAGAACAGAAAGTGGTCAAAGGAGATGTGTGACATCTGCGGAATCACTGAGGATATGCTTCCTCAGCTCTTCGAGAGCTATGAGAAGGTTGGTGAGCTTAACGCAGAGCTTACAGCTGAGCTTGGACTTAAGAGCGGCGTAGTAATCGCAGCAGGTGCAGGAGACAATGCGGCAGCAGCTGTTGGAACAGGCACTGTTGGCAACAACAGATGTAACATTTCACTTGGTACCAGCGGAACAATATTTATGTCATCAGACAGCTTTGCTGTTGACAGCAACAACGCACTTCACTCATTTGATCATGCTGACGGTAGCTTCCATCTTATGGGCTGCATGCTCAGCGCTGCCAGCTGCAACAAGTGGTGGATGGATGAGATCATCAAGACCAAGGATTATGCTGCAGAGCAGAAGGGTATTGAGAAGCTTGGCGAGAACCATGTATTCTTCCTTCCTTATCTTATGGGTGAGAGATCTCCCTGGAATAATCCTAACGCACGTGCTACCTTCACAGGCATCACAATGGATACAACAAGAGAGGATATGACACAGGCTGTTCTTGAAGGTGTTGCTTTCGCTACAAGAGATATGTACGAGGTTGCCAAGAGCATCGGTGTTGCACCTGAGCGCACAATGATCTGCGGTGGTGGTGCTAAGAGTCCTCTTTGGAGAAAAATGATCGCCAACATTCTTAATATAGAAGTTGATGTTCCTTCTTGTGAAGAGGGTCCCGGAATGGGCGGCGCTATGCTTGCTATGGTAGCTTGCGGCGCATACAAGAGCGTTGTAGAGGCAGCAGCTGCAATCGTTAAGGTTGATAAGACTGAGAAGCCCGATCCTGAGCTTGTTAAGAAGTACGAGGCAAGATATCAGCAGTTCAAGACAATCTATCCTGCTCTTGCAGATACTTTTGATAAGATTATTTAATGGTGAAATTTTATAAAATTTGATTGACTATAAGCTTTTTGTGGTTATAATAAGTTCGTAACAAAAAATTAGCAGAGTAGAATTCGGTGCGTTAAGTGCCATCCGGACAGGGACTGCCGGAAGGACGAAGGCTTGCCGCGGTATCGGATTCGGTTCCCACTGTAGCATATCGAAAGTGTTATGAAGTTTTACACCTCCTTGTGCATACTGTGGAATGCATAGGGAGGTGTTTTTATGCAAAAAAATGCAACATTAGAAACAAACGGTAGTATTAACAGATGGATGGGTTCACTTGCTGAATTCAAGAGCCTCAGGAACGTAGTGTTCTGCGGACTGATGGCTGCAATTGCAGTTGCTCTTGGCTACGTCACATCAATACAGCTTGGCCCCTACATCAAGGTAGGATTCTCTGGTTATCCAAACCAGATAGTTGCCTGCTTCTTTGGACCCGCAGTAGGTGCAATCTTTGGCGCTGTGCTTGATATCCTTAAGTGGTTCGTAAAGCCCACAGGAGCTTTCTTCCCCGGATTCACAATAAGCGCTGCTCTTGGCGGAATTATTTACGGCTTCGCTTTTTATAAAAAGAAGATAACTGTAGTGAGAGTGTTTGTGGCGCATCTCATTGTCACAATTTTTGTGAATATCTTTCTCAACACACTCTGGCTTACAATGTTTTATAATCAGGCGGCCATGGCAATACTTCCTATGAGAGTGGTGAAGAATGCGTGCATGCTTCCGGTTGACACATTCCTTACATATACAATACTTAAGGCAATGGAGAGGACCGTTAAGCCCTTATTACAGAA
>NZ_AUIX01000003.1 GCF_000423925.1 Butyrivibrio sp. VCD2006 | reverse complement strand
TGTCCTTAGTACGAGAGGACCGGGATGGACGGACCGCTGGTGTATCAGCTGCATCGCCAGATGCATAAGGCTGGGTAGCCAAGTCCGGAAGGGATAAACGCTGAAGGCATCTAAGCGTGAAGCCCCCCTCAAGATGAGATATCCCTCCTTTATGGAGTAAGACCCCTTAGAGACTATGAGGTAGATAGGCACAAGGTGTAAGCATGGTAACGTGTTCAGCTGATGTGTACTAATAGGTCGAGGGCTTGTCCAATATGGATATAGAACAAAAGAAACGGATCTAAAATGTATTCAGTGTTCGGTTTTGAAGGTACAAACCCTATTAGATACAAAGATAGTCATTATGGCTATCTTTTTTTGTGTTTCTGATAAAATAATTTCTTAATGAAGAAGTTTTGAAATTGGACAAGGAGAATTGATATGCCGGCATATTTTTCGATTGATATCAGCATTAATAAATCAGACAGATATGATGGTATGTTCACTGACTTCATTGATATCATTCAAAAAGAAGATTTAAGATTTATTAGTGGTGGATGGGAATTTTTTGATGAAACGCTTGAACAGATCATTGCCTGGAACGAGAAGAAGTTAAAGAAAAATTTTGAGCTTGGATATCGTGAACATTATTCCAGTGACTATAGGCAAATATTTTTAGATTACAATAATTTTTCAGAAGTAAGGGCATATATTCATTGTTATGATGATGAATTTGTCTTTACGATACTAATTCCTGAAGATGAGCTACTACAGTGGGGAAATGGTAAGGGAAACTATGATCCTCGAAAAATAAGTAACATCAAAAAGCTTATCGTAACGCTATGGGATTGGGAGTGCGTTTCTGCTATACAGACCACTTTAGAGTTGTCCGGAGATATTACTAAGCTTGATGATTTGAAGTTAGGTAATATGCCATCAATTGTTCCATTTGCCATAATTCCGGAAGAATGGAATAATTATAATTTTGATGAACGGTTCAATATTACAAAGCTAAATAGAAATGGAATACTAATTGAGTGTTACTAAAAAATAGTGAAAGCAGAATGGAGTGACTTGAAAAATGTACATAATTAGAGATGTAAGACTTGGGGACGTTGACAGATTACTAGAAATATATGGTTATTATGTAATAAATACAGCTATTACCTTTGAGTATGAAGTGCCTTCAGCTGAGGAGTTTTCTGGACGTATAAAAAACATTACTTCAAAGTATCCATATTTAGTTTTGGAGGATGACGGAGAAATCAAAGGTTATGCTTATGCTGGAACATTTAAGGCAAGAGCTGCTTACGATAAATCCTGTGAATTGACAATATATTTGGATAATAACAGTAAGAAAAAGGGTTATGGAAGAGCACTTTATGAGGCTCTTGAAAAGAGATTAGCTGATATTGGCATACAAAACCTTTATGCCTGCATAGGAGATCCGGTTATAGAGGACGAGTATTTAAGTAAAAACAGCGAGCATTTTCATGCTCATTTGGGATTTACGAAAATAGGTGCTTTTTTCAAATGTGGCTATAAATTTGGAAGATGGTACAACATGATTTGGATGGAAAAACTCATAGGTAACCATAATCATAGAACACAGAGAATTGATATATGGAAAGATGATGAGTATTCTTACCCGCTAGCGTTTGGTTTTAAACCCAATATGGTCAGTTATATTCATGATGATGGGCAAATGCATCCTGGTATGGTTGTTGTTCCCGGAGGAGGATATTGCGTAGTTTCACCGACAGAAGCAGAGATTGTTGCCAAGAAATTTTATAAGCTCGGATATAACGCATTTGTTTTGACTTATACTACAGATATTCTTTTCAAAGAACCACTAATGGATCAGCCTATGAAAGATTTATCAAGAGCGATAAGGCTTCTTAGAAAAGATGCTGAAAGATATAATATCATGCCGGATAAAATTGCAATTTGCGGTTTTTCTGCCGGAGCTCATTTGTGTGGGTCCTTAAGTACCCATTTTGATGATGTTGCAGATGTAGATGAAGAACTAAACAAATTAAGTAATAGACCTGATGCGACGGTTCTTTGTTATCCGGTGATTACGTCAGGAGAATTTGCTCATAGGGATTCATTTAATGCACTTCTTGGAAATGATGCTTCCAAAGAAAATTTAGAATATTATTCCTTGGAAAAGAATGTTAATGAGAATACTCCGCCAACGTTCTTATGGCATACTATCACTGATGATATTGTGCCTGTTGAGAACACGTATCTCTTTGACGAAGCACTGTCTAAAGCTGGTGTAACACATACAGTTCACATCTTTTCATTTGGACATCATGGTCTTAGTCTTGGTGATGATGACTGGGCAAACCATAGATTTGGAGAGCCTTATACTTATGAGCAGGTTTTTAGAATTGTGGATGCGATAAAGAATGACAAGGTAGATGTGTCTAAGGAAAAAAGAGAAGAGCTTATTAGAGATTTTTCTGAAGCAAAATATTACCCGGATGTGACTTATCCTGAAATTATCAAATGGCCGGAACTTGCGGATTCATTTATTAAGTCAGTATTGGAATAACAAACAAGGCATTTCAATGGTTATCATTGGCATGCCTTTTTATTTTATTCTCATACATGGCAATATCTATTTTTTTTGAAAAAGTCATCAAGGTTTTCATTCTCCTGATTAAAAATACTGCATCCAAGAGAAAGAGAAAGCCGATATTGCCTTGAGTTTGTAGCATTAAAAGCTTTAGCTCCATTATGGATGTTTTCCATAATACGAGAAAGCTCATCCATGTTAGTATCATAGACAATAAACATGAATTCATCACCGGCATACCTGATAACTAATGCATTATCCGGCTTGTTTTTGTCAGTATTTTTGCAACATCAATCAGTGCATTGTCGCCCGCGGAATGGCCATAAGTGTCATTTATAGATTTGAAATAGTCGACATCGATCATGATGCCTCCAATTTCTTTGTGTTTACTAAACGATTCTGCTTTATAAAAAAGATAAGCTCTGTTATAAAGACCGGTAAGAGCATCAAGATACGAAAATTCATTTTGAATTGACATATATATAGATGTCATTCCGACTGCAAGCGAAACCCATATAAGAGATACTCCAAAAAATATTAACTGGAGCGCACAGCCAAGCGCGATGGGACCAATCATAAGATATATTGGGAAAAATCTGACTTTTCCGTATTTCTTCTGGTAGTTAGACAGAGTATATATGCTAAAGAGAAGATATAAGGTATCAATCACATTTTTATCAATATTAGAATAACATGCATTTATTGTGATAATAATGAATTAATTATTATCAAACCTAGACAAAATTGATTACTTCTTAATTTTCTAAAATACTTATTAACAGAATCTTAAAAGACAGTCAATTTGCCTGTCTTTTTTAATTTTTCTATTTATTTTCAAAAAGTATATGCTATACTGAATTAGGATATTAAATATATATTCAATCGGTTTTTAGTTTGTTTTTTAATGATTGCAGTTGCAATATTTTTCAAAGCGTGAGGTGAAAATATGGAATCGAAAATCTTGCTTGAAAATGGTACAAACGAACTTGAGGTTTTAGA
Source organism: Butyrivibrio sp. VCD2006 (assembly GCF_000423925.1). Taxonomy (GTDB): domain Bacteria; phylum Bacillota; class Clostridia; order Lachnospirales; family Lachnospiraceae; genus Butyrivibrio. The sequence continues at coordinate 255,746 of NZ_AUIX01000003.1, read as the reverse complement.
GTTTAGAATCGATGATCATTGCTACGGAATAAATGTGGCAAAGATTAAGGAAATTATTGTTTATCAAGAAGTCACGCCGGTTCCTAATGCGCACCCGAGCATTGAAGGAATTTTCATGCCCCGCGATACAATGATAACTGCAATTGATTTAAGAAACTGCCTTCAGAGAGGCGCTTCAAAGCCTGGCGGTCTTTTCATTATCACCAACTTTAATAAGCTGGATATAGCTTTTCATGTAGATGCTGTTGTTGGAATTCACAGAGTATCATGGGCAGATATTATTAAGCCCAATGCTACAATTTCCAAGGCTGAGGAGAGTATTTCAACAGGTATTATCAAGCTTGAGGAACGCCTGATCATTATTCTTGACTTCGAGAAAATTGTTTCAGATATCAATCCTAATACAGGTCTTAATGTTGCTCAGCTTACAGATATCGGTACAAGAACAAGAAACGAAATTCCGATAGTTTTGGCAGAGGATTCACAGCTGCTTAATAAGCTGATTGTAGACTCACTTAAGAAGGCCGGATATGACAATGTCAGACACTTTGAAAATGGTAAATTGGCATATGACTATATCAAAGGATGCAAGGACAGAGGTCAGCTTGATAAGGTTAAATGTATCATTACCGATATTGAGATGCCTATCATGGATGGACATCGCCTGACAAAGCTTATCAAGAGCGATGATGATACGAAGCAGATTCCTCTTATTATTTTCTCATCACTGGTAAACGAGGAAATGAGAAGAAAAGGAGAGTCCTTAGGAGCTGACAGGCAGCTGTCAAAACCGGAGATCGGTAATTTGGTCGCTGTAATTGATGAACTTGTTCATGCTGAGGGCGATTCGAAATAAAGATATATGATGTGTATGATAACTCCCTTTGTTGCTTCAGTTATGAAAATCAATTTTCAATGACTGCTACAATGAAGGGAGTTTTTAAATTTTTTTGGGGGAGTTGTTGTCATGAGTTCTAGGAATGAGGAGTATTTGGATAATCTTTTACAATCTCTGAAAAAAGATTCCAGTTCAGGCATAGCGAAAACCACTACTAATTTGCACTATTCAGAAGATACCGATCTGGACGATGTTATTGATGGATCGTCAGAGAATAGTGATCTTAATGAAATTGGGCAAATGCTATCTAAGCTGGATAGTGGTGAATTGTTGGATACAGGAATGAAAAAAGTCCTGGATGTTATAAGTGCGCCTATTGACGAGACTTTGCCTAAATATAAGGTTGGGGATGAGATAGCTGAAGGTTATGAAAAAGATGCTGATGAGCTTGCTCTTGATGCAGCGATAGCAAAAGCGGAGGCATTGGACCTTGAAGCGGCTAATGCTATGCAATCCGGACTTGATGAGTTTTCAGCAATGGATGAAGTTGCACCTATTGCAGAAGAGATCGCACCGGTAGAAGATGAAACTCCGGAGCTTGATGAAATACCCCAGTTAGATAATTTAGATGAATTAGATAATATGCCGGAGCTTGATAATACTCCGATTACGGATGAAGCTTTAACAATAATGGATATTCCGGCATCAGATGAAATATCTATGGATGATGATATGTTGACCATAGATGGAATGCCGACGATTGAAGAGCCTCCGACTGAGGATATGCTGACTATAGAGGATATGCCTCAGGTGGAAGAAGCTCCTCCGATGGAAGATATGCTTTCGATCGAGGATTTTCCTACCTCAGAGATAGCAAATATTTCTGAAGAAATGCCTGCAATGGAAGAAACTCCCGCAGCGGATGAGCAGACAAATGGAGGAATACCTGCAGAAGAAGCTGTATCAGAAGACATGTCACCTGAAGAACTCGAAAAAATGATGGCTGAGATGGGCATGTTTGAAGAGGAAGCTCCTGCAGTGGAGGAAGTACCTGTAGCAGAAGTAGCTCCTGCAGCAGATGAGATTCCTGCGGCAGAAGATATTCCAACTATAGAAGAACCGGTAATTGAAGAAATTACTGCAGCAGAAACTGTATCAGAAGACATGTCACCAGAAGACATTGAGAAAATGATGGCTGAGATGGGAATGTCTACAGATGAGACTCCTGCAGCGGAAGAGCCTGCTATTCCAGAAGAGATTTCTACTGTAGAAGAGCCTATGGTAGCAGAGGAAGTTCCTGCAGTGGAGGAAGTTCCTGCAGTAGAGGAAGTTCCTGTATTAGAGGATATTCCTGCTATAGAAGAACCTGTAGTAGAAGAAATTCCTGCAGAAGAAGCTCCTGTAGTAGAAGATATTCCTGCAGTAGAAGAAGTTCCTACAACAGAGACGGTTCCTGTGGCAGAGGAAGTTCCTACAGTAGATGAGGTTCCTGCGGTTGAGGACATTCCAACTATAGAAGAACCTGTAATAGAAGAGATGCCAGCAGCAGAAGCTGTATCAGAAAACATGTCACCAGAAGAACTCGAAAAAATGATGGCAGAGATGGGCGTGTCTACAGATGAGGCTCCTGCAGTAGAGGAAGCTCCTGTAGCAGAGGAAGTTCCTGCAGCAGATGAGGTTCCTGCGGTTGAGGATATTCCAACTATAGAAGAACCTGTAATTGAAGATGTTCCTGCAGCAGAAGCTGTATCAGAAGACATGTCACCAGAAGATATTGAAAAAATGATGGCAGAGATGGGTGTGTCTGCAGAAGAGACTCCTGTAGTAGAAGAAGTTTCTGCAGAAGAAACCGTATCAGAAGACATGTCACCAGAAGATATTGAAAAAATGATGGCAGAGATGGGCGTGTCTACAGATGAGGCTCCTGCAGTAGAGGAAGCTCCTGCAGCAGATGAGGTTCCTGCGGTTGAGGACATTCCAACTATAGAAGAACCTGTAATAGAAGAGATGCCAGCAGCAGAAGCTGTATCAGAAGACATGTCACCAGAAGATATCGAGAAGATGATGGCAGAGATGGGTGTGTCTGCTGAAGAGACTCCTGCAGCAGAAGAAACTCCTGCAGCTGAGGATATTGCAGCAATAGAGGATATTGCTGTAGAAGATAATGACATTATGAATGAAGTTGCTATGGAGCTTCCTGAGGATGCTCCGGATGCACTTTTTGAAGTTGCGCCTGAAATTCCGATTGAAGATGAGAATATTTTGAATGACTCCGAGAATTCTGATGCGAAGGAATCGCCTGAAGAGATTCTTGATGAGATGATGCATGCTACACCGGAAGAAGCTCTTGGAGGTTCGCCGGAAGGAACTGATTTAGGTGAAATGGATATACCTGCTTCAGAATCAGATGGAGACATTTCAGATGAAATGCTCGATCTTGATAGCATGTTTGGAAATACCGATGAAAGCAAAGAAGATAATGTTCAGGATATGGAAGCATCATTAGATGAGATGATGGCTGGCTTGGATGAAGAAGTGGCATCCATGGGAGACATTATCAGCGATGGCGGAGAAGGAACGTTTTCCGAGGAATCTGAGCTTTCACTTGATGAGGTAAAGATTCCTGAAGGAGAATTAATGGATAAGGAATTAGAAGAAGTTACAGAAGAAGTTTCTGATGGTACACCGGAAGATTTATCAGATGAAGTCACAGATGAGGTATCTGCCGAAGCCACAGACGAGGTACCTGCCGAAGCTGCAGAAGATGTGCTTGAAGCAGCAGAATTGACTGAAGAGTCAGCAGATGAAATAACTGATGGATCAGTTGAAGGTGCAGTGGAAGAAATCGGTGACGCTGTAGAGGGTGCAGAAGAAGCACCTGTTGATGAGGGCTCTTTAGAGGATGCTTTTGCCGATTTTGCTGATGCAATGAGTGAAAATAGTGATGAGCCTGCTGAAGAAGAGGAAGATTCTGATGTAAACTTTGAATCTATGAACGCTGAACTCGATGACCTTCTCAAGGATGTTGGCGTTGATGCTGAAGATGGTGAGGCCCTGGGCGAAGAAATGGATCTGGATAGTATGCTTGAGGATCTCGGCGAAGATGCTTCAGATGCCGGTGGGGAGAGTGAACCTGCTGATGTCGATATGCCTGATCTTGATGCTATCATGAACAGCCTTGCCAGCGATGATGTTGAGGATATGGAAAACACTGCCCACATCGATGAGAGTGAAGGTGCTGGTGCCGGTGAAATCAGCCTTGATGATATGGGTGAAGGAAGAGACGATTCTCCCGGCGAAGAGGGAGTTAATCCTGATGACATTTTAGAAGGAATAGGAGAAGAAGAACTCGGAGATATAGGATTCTCTGATGACATTCCCGATCCGGATGAGGTCAATGATAACGGTGGTGACTACGATGAAATCGGGCTGAAAATGGAAGGCGATTTACCCGAAAGCGAAGAGGGAGAAAAGAAAAAGAAAAAACGAAGACCTAATATAATTCTTCTGATATTTGCTGCTCTTTTCAAGGTACTTACTCAGACTGATGAGGATCTTAATCCCAAATCCGAAGAGGACGAACTTGCAAGTCTGACCGACGAGAATCAGCAGGTGCTTGACGAGCTTGCGGCTGAGGATGGAAAGAAAGGTAAGAAGGAAAAGAAGAAGAAAGAAAAGAAGGAAAAGAAGCCGAAGGAAAAGAAACCAAAGAAGGAGAAGCCTCCGAAGAAAGAAAAGCCTCCGAAGCCGAAGAAGGAGAAAAAGCCGAAGGAGGATGATGGAGTTCCGGAGAAGGCACTTGCGCCTAAGAAGGTTGCCATTTCCATGTTGTTTGCGTTTAGCCTTGGAATACTGTGCTGCTTACCTGCAATGCTTATGCCCGGAAAGATCATAATGAGCAGGGCAACCAGTGCTTATGAAAAGGCCGATTATGCTACAGCTTACAAGCTTTTATATGGTAAAAAGCTTAATGAGGAACAGACTCTTATTTACCATAAAGCGAGAGTTTTAGCCTGTGCTAACTACTATTTTGATTCATATAAGAATTATAAAGCCATGAAGATGGATGACGAAGCACTGGATATTCTGATTATCGCTATGAATACTAAAAAAACCATAATGCTTGAAGCTGAGGAGTTTCAGGTTGCAGGTGAGGTGCAAAGCGTGTATGCTAATATCGAATCGACACTCACCTCTGAGTATGGTCTTAGTGATCAGGATATAGAAGATATTCTTGAAATAGAGGATAAGAAGGATTACACAAGACACATAATGGAAATCACAGGCACCATAGAGAAGATTAAGCCAAAAACAGAGTGATGATGTCGAAATACATTACCGGAGATATTATCCTATGTTGGCTGTTATTGATTATGATGCAGGGAATATTAAAAGCGTTGAAAATGCTTTTAAATACTTGGGAGCTGATATTTGCGTCACCAGAGATCCTAAGGAAATTATGAGAGCTGATCGAGTGATCCTGCCTGGGGTGGGCGCTTTTGGTGACGCAATGAATAAATTAAATGAGTATAAGCTTACGGAGGTAATCCGCACCGTTGCAGGTAGCGGAACTCCGTTTATGGGAATCTGTCTGGGCTTGCAACTTTTGTTCGATTCAAGTGAGGAATCGGAAGGAGTTTCAGGCCTTTCCATTTTACCGGGTAAAATCAGGAAAATTCCGGATACTCCGGGTTTGAAAATTCCACAAATTGGATGGAATGATCTGAAATATCCCAATAAGGGCAGACTTTTTGAGGGGATTGATGAAGGCTCTTATGTGTACTTCGTCCATTCATTTTATCTGGATGCCGATGATAAGAGTATTGTTACAGCAACTACAGAATATGGAACCAGGATTGAAGCTTCTGTCGAGAAGGGTAATGTTTTTGCCTGCCAGTTTCATCCGGAGAAGAGTGCTGAAGTTGGAATGGAAATACTTCGTAATTTCCTTAAAGTTTGAGAGGACAAAATATGCTTACTAAAAGAATTATTCCATGTCTTGATGTAAATGACGGAAGAGTTGTAAAAGGTATAAATTTCGTACAGCTTCGTGATGCCGGAGATCCGGTTGAAGTTGGCAAAGCTTATTCTGAGGCAGGTGCAGATGAGCTTGTTTTTCTTGATATAACTGCAACATCTGATGCCAGAAACACAGTTGTAGACCTTGTGAGAAAGGTTGCGGAACAGATTTTTATCCCGTTCACAGTCGGTGGCGGAATCAGAAGCGTTGATGATATGAGAGCAGTATTAAGGGAAGGCGCGGATAAAGTTGCGATCAATTCTGCAGCAATTAATAGGCCTGACCTCATAACGGAATCAGCTGAGAAATTCGGATCACAGTGTGTTGTTGTTGCGATTGATGCAAAGAGAAATGAGAACGGCGGTTTTAATGTTTTTAAAAACGGCGGTCGAATTGATACCGGACTTGATGCCATTGAATGGGCTAAAGAGGCAGAAAGACGCGGAGCGGGAGAAATCCTTCTTACGAGCATGGACGGAGACGGAACAAAGGAAGGATATGATCTGGAGCTTACAAGAAAAGTAGCTGATTCAGTTTCTATTCCGGTTATTGCTTCAGGCGGCGCAGGTAATTGTGAGCACTTTTATGAGGCTGTTACTAAGGGCGGTGCAGACGCAGCTCTGGCAGCGTCACTTTTTCACTATAAAGAGCTTGAGATAAGTGAGGTTAAGAATTATCTCAAGGGCAAAGACGTTCCTGTAAGGCTTTGAACTGATAATTACATGTTATGATTCTCAGATTTCCATGTGAAAAGCATGGGAATCAGATTAATATATGAAAGGGCGTGAACTAAAATGCCAATGATTTCAAATGACTGGCTTCCGGCTTTGAAGCCGGAGTTTGGCAAGGATTACTATAAAGAACTTTATAAGTTTATCAATAATGAATATCATTCGAGGGTGATCTATCCACCTGCGGATGATATTTTTAATGCGCTTCATCTTACTCCGCTCAAAGAGGTTAAGGTGCTGGTTTTGGGACAGGATCCCTACCATGAGCCCGGGCAGGCGCACGGACTTTCATTTTCTGTGCAGCCGGGGCAGGATATACCTCCATCACTTGTCAATATTTATTCAGAGCTTCATGAGGATCTTGGTTGTTATGTGCCTAACAACGGATACCTTAAAAAGTGGGCTGATCAGGGTGTGTTATTGCTCAACACGGTATTAACTGTAAGAGCTCATGCGGCAAATTCCCACAAGGGAAGAGGATGGGAAAAATTTACTGATGCAATTATAAGGGCGCTTAATGAACAGGACAGACCTATAGTGTATTTGTTATGGGGGAGACCTGCGCAAAGTAAAATTGAGATGCTAAATAATCCAAAACATCTGATTCTTACTGCTCCGCATCCAAGTCCGCTATCCGCTTACCGTGGATTTTTCGGCTGTAAACACTTTTCCAAGTGTAATGAGTTTCTTATGGCTAACGGCATAGAGCCCATAGATTGGCAGATAGAAAACATTTAGTTTTAAAATTCTTGCTAGACACATACACTTTTTCGTGATAACGTAGTAAAGTGAAAATGCAAGACAGGAGGATATTATGAAGAAAGCGTATGTAAGCAAGCAACAGGTCGAAGAGATAGTAAAGAAATACCCGACCCCGTTTTATTTATATGATGAAAAAGGAATCGTTGAAAATGCCAAAGCTGTAAAAAAGGCTTTTGCGTGGAATAAAGGATTCCGTGAATATTTTGCTGTTAAGGCAACTCCTAATCCTAAGATTATGCAGCTTCTGCAAGCTGAGGGCTGTGGCTTTGACTGTTCTTCAATTACTGAATTGATGCTCAGCAAGTCTATCGGAGCTTGTGGAGAAAATATCATGTTTTCTTCAAATGATACTCCCGCAGAAGAATTTGTTTATGCTGATAAGATCGGCGGAATAATCAATTTTGATGATATAACTCATATTGAGTTTGCCAGAGAAGCACTGGGCGGCAAACTGCCTGAGACAATAAGCTGCAGATATAATCCCGGTGGCGTTTTCCAGATGAGTAATGGAATCATGGACAACCCGGGTGATTCCAAGTATGGAATGACCAGAGAGCAGCTTGCCGAGAGCTTTAAGATCCTTAAGGGCTACGGCGTTAAGCATTTTGGTATACATGCATTTCTTGCAAGCAATACAGTTACTAATGAGTATTATCCTACACTTGCAGGACAGCTTTTTGAGCTTGCTGTAGAGCTTGAAAAAGAGACCGGTGCGGATATTGCATTCATCAATCTTTCAGGCGGTGTTGGAATTCCTTATGAGCCTGATAAGGAAGGCAATGATATTGCTGCAATCGGCGAGGGAGTACGAAGAGAATATGAGAGAATTCTTGTTCCCGCAGGTATGGATGATGTAGCAATCTATACAGAGATGGGCAGATTTATGCTTGGACCTTATGGTGCGCTTGTTACAAAGGCAATCCATGAGAAGCACATCTACAAGGAGTATATTGGAGTTGATGCATGTGCAGTTAATCTTATGAGACCTGCAATGTACGGCTCTTATCATCACATAACTGTTCTTGGCAAAGAGAACGAGCCTCTGGATCATGTGTATGATGTCACCGGTTCACTTTGTGAGAATAATGATAAATTTGCAATAGACAGAAAGCTTCCCAAGATAGATATGGGTGATTATCTTTTCATTCATGATGCCGGAGCACATGGCTTTGCAATGGGATATAACTATAACGGAAAACTGTGGTGTTCTGAGCTTCTCCTTAAAGAGGATGGAAGTGTAGAGATGATCAGAAGGGCAGAGACTCCCAGAGATTACTTTGCTACCTTTGATTGTCTTCCTGAATATGCAGAGCTTGATAAGATTATGAAAGAATTTGAGTGATCATAGACGTTACAGATAAGAGTGATGGCAAATGAAAGAAATACAGGATTTTACTAATGAATGTTTAAAGTCCGGGGGGATGAGCCAGAATACACTGAAATCTTATCAATGTGATCTGTCAAAACTTGAGAACTATGTAGATTCGCTTGGAATAACTGAAATAGGCAAGGTTTCTGAAAAAGTTCTAAAGGATCATCTTGGTCAGCTTTCCGAAAAGGGTTATTCTCCTGCTACTATTGCGAGAAATATTGTTTCAATAAAGGCTTTATTTAAGTACCTTGTTAAAAATGAAATAGTTGCGATTGATGCATCAGAGAATCTAATTGCACCAAAGGTTGAGTTGCCAAAAGCAAATGTTTTGACAAGAAGACAGATAGAAGATTTACTTGATATGCCAGATGCGCGTACCGCAAAGGGACAGAGAGACTCAGCGATGCTTGAGCTAATGTATGCAACCGGTATTAAGGTTTCTGAACTCATTGGCATAAAGATATCTCAGCTTGATATGCAGATAGGCAGTATTGCCTGTAAAAACAATAAAACGGAGAGAATAATTCCCTTTGATAAAAGGACGAAGGCAGTTTTAACCAGGTATCTGCAGGATGGAAGGCGACACCTCATAACAAGAACTGATGAAGAGCTTCTATTTATAAATTATCAGGGAGAGGCTATGAGCAGACAGGGTGTTTGGAAATTAGTGAAGAGCTATGCAAGACAGGCAGATATAAAAGTGCCTATAACACCTGAAGCACTAAGACATAGCTTCGCGGCACATCTTGTAGAGAGAGGTGCTGACATAGAGGCTGTACAGTTTATGATGGGACATGTCAGCCCTGTTTCCACTAACAGATATGCTAGAGAGAATCGTGACTATATCAGAGACGTTTATGACAGAACCCATTAAAATGAATGACATAATTAAAGAGGAGCAGTAGCTCCTCTTTTTTGAATACATTACATCTGATGCTTTACGACTTCATATTCATTGTTATTTCTGTAGAATGGACATTCACTTTTTGAATTGCCCATGAGCCTTGCGTAGTCGTCTTCGTCCATATTCACTCCGCAGTAGTAGGTCTCATCGTCTTCATCATATTCGTAGTAGGTACATTCGTCGCATCTGGTTTGCATAAATAAAATCCTTTCAAACAACTATTTCTTTAAAAATTCATATTGATCCTTTATGATCTGAGGTACTTCATTTCCTTCATTCTGAATCTTTCTGATGGTATTGGCGATAGGGCGCATAAGTCCATTCTGATGTGCAGCACGCTTCTTTATCAGTTCTCCATATTGAGGATTATCTGATAACTTTTCCCTGACCTCCTGTGAAAAAGCACAGAATGTAAATAGTATTTCTCTGGCAACTTTATTGAGACGAGGCGATGAATTTGCCTCAAATTTTATATAACTCATATAGTCACCGATAAATACATTCTTGTAATTATTACTGTTTTTCTTAAGATCAGTTCGTAGTTTTTCCTTCATCTCTGTTGAAAGAGAGTGATTCTTTTTGTAAAACTGAAGATAATCGCAATACATCGATGTAAGTGAAGGGTCAGTTACATCGTTCCAGTGTACACCCTGCTCAGTCTTGCACATTTCCCATCGGAATTCGCCGCATAGACGTATCATAACATCTTCAAAGGTTTCTGTGTTGAAAATCGAAATAATAAATCTGGCGGGAGTGTTTCTTTTCTTGCCTTCAATTTCCTGCCAAAGAGAAGCGCGGCTTCCCATATTTGGCATAAGAATCATGTAAGGGGTTACGTCCTCATCAATGAATACCTGTGTTACACCAATATCAGGATTGGAGTAGCTGCCCTGTCTGCAGAATACTGAATAGTCAATAGACCTTATATAATCATAAAAGTCGTTAATTTTCTTTGCATCGATATAAGCAACATCCAGAGGTCGTATTACATTTTCGGCATCGAAAACAGGAGTATAGGTTGAAGGCCTTCCATAGGTCATTCTGTTACCAAGGGCAAGAAGATTTTTAATCTCGAATTTAAGGCGCGATGTGGGATCCAATTTCATTTCTTCCATCTCTGCCTCAGTGATATCTCCGCTGGTTTTAAGCGTGCGGAGAGCGGTAAAGTAATCCTCGTCGAATTCATTTCTGGAGGGGTCAAGCTCCATGTTGTAAATCTTTTTTAGCCATTCATAGGCTGTGATAACATAACCGTTTGGATCCGGTTTATAGGTTTTCATGAGAGCATAAAGTTGTCTCGTGTTTTCACGGCCTGCAAGATCCTCATCCACAAATCCGAACATCAAGAACATCATTACTTCAGAAGGAACAGCAGGGTCACTTAAGCTTCTTAAGAATGCCGAGCTATAAATCTTATAATAATCAACACCGACGCTTCGTCTTAAAGCTCTGCTCTCATCAGAGGAGTCATATCTGGTAGATGTTTTTTTGAATTCATGAATGATATTCCGGAAGCTTTCAGTGGTTTTTTCATCCACATTTGCATATTGCAGAATAGTATTTAAAGCATCCTTGATATCAATATCTGTAGCTTCACCTTCAGAGCCATTTCTCTTCATATCAGCAGACTTGGCGCGTATGAGCTGGATAGTTGACCTGAATTTTCCGACCTTTTTCTGGTAGTCCTTTTTATATTCAAGAAGCTTTTCGCGGCATGCTGAAACAAATGAAAGCGCTTCAAGCGCATTCATAATGAAGCCATTAGCGATATCAGCAGATCTCGCATAGCAGGTTTTTTTCAGTATTTCTTCATTGTCAGCAAGAGTGCGGTAGAATTTTTCCTGCCAATCTAAAAGTGCCTGAGACTTGATAGGAGGGCTTACCGTATCAAGTTCGGGGAAATCCTCGACTTCCGCTCCGACAGAAACAGCCATCATGGGGTAATCTGCTTTATCGACATCAAGCTGATTGAAATCTTCTAAAGCTTTATCATAATCAGAGTTCAATTTATCAAGTGCGTAAACTACAGTCTTTATGGTCTGAGCTGCCAGTATTGGAGAGATCTTTGGATTTGAGCTGATAATCTTGTAAATATCGTCAATTGAGTTAAAGGGATATGAGAAGACAGAGGATTCTTCTTTAGCAGTATAGGTGTAGATGTATGTTTCACCGGGGCGCTCAGCGCAGCCTAGTATACCGCCTACTCCAACATCAATAGCTTCTCCTTCAATGGCAATGGAAACAGACCCTTTTACAACAATTTCAAGAGTTTCTACTTTGTCACCGCTTCTGTGTAATACCTGATTCGGATTAAGAGTTAACAGTCCCATAAGGCTCCTTTTATATGAAAAAAGTTCATGATTTTTGAAGGAATAAATACCGACAGTAAGGAAATTGTATATTAATTTCGTTATATATTATTATAAACGAAAAAAAGATTATAAATCATTAAAGTTTGGTAAACATATTTCAAAATCTAACGAAAAAAACCTTAGTAGGCCTAAAAATCGCTTGAAATAATATATGTCAAATTATATATTATAATTAATACCAAGGAGGAGAGTTGATGTACTTTAGGGGGCATCATCTCTTCTTTTGTCGTTTTTTGAGGAATAATATGCAATTTTCATATCAGTTTGATGTTGCCGGAATAATGGTAATAATGACTAGCTTAATATGTGCCTGGATTCGCCCCAAACTTATGAAGAACTTTAGCTTAAGTCTAAAGCTCCTTATTCTTTGTGCAATTGCATATAATCTTCTTGATTCTGTAACTATTATTCTTTTGCAGATAGCAAACCCGAAAACTTACTATATTACTTACTTTTTGCTTCTGTTGTATTTTTGCGTACTTTTCCTTATTCCATATAATTCAGCTAAATACTTTTATGAACTTTGCGGAGAGAAGGTTAACAGACTATTCATGGATGGTAGCCTTGCTATTGTGATAGCTGCTTCGACCTTCGGCAATATTTTCTTTGATCTGCTTTTCAAAATGGATAAAGAAACCATGTACTATTCACATGGTCCATTATCATGGCTTTCTTTTGTCTATTATCTTTTGTGTGCCAGCATGGTGGGAGCATGTACATTCAGGCATTCAAGATATCTGGGTCGAATCAGAAAGAGACTTCTGATAACTGTTTTTATGATCACTATTTTCGATCTGATATATCAGATAATACTTCCTGAACATTCACTTACAGGACTTATTATAGCTTTGGCTGTAGCCATGACTATTGTTGTATTCTGTTTTGTTGATGTAACTATTGATGAGCTTACAGGACTTAATAACAGAACCGGTTTTATAAGGTCTTGTGATGAACTTATGCATAAGCAGAGCATGGAAGGCTATTCCATGGTAAAGGTTCAGGTATATCATATGCAGGAGCTTAATGAGAGGACCGGAATGGAGAATGGCGATAAGGTTCTGATGCTTCTGGCAGAAAATATTAAGCGGTGCGTGGATAATGCTAAGAATAAGGCTGTTTGCGGAAGAATAGGCGGAGATACCTTTGCGGTATTACTTGATGAAGAGCTGTCAATAAATACAATAACAAATGCCAGCCTATCTGAATCTATCACAAATCCCCTCACTGGACTAGATTATGCGGTATCATTCTATGCGGGTGTTTACAGACTCGAAGAGGGTGATAATGATATCAATAAGATGCTTGATCATGCGGGGTATGCGCTTAAATGGGTTTCCGGTAATTTCAAAACTAATGTCGCCTTTTATGATGCTGATATAAGAAAAGAAGATGAACACAGGAAATCCGTTGAGCAGAGAGTACGCGGTGCAATTCAGGATAGAGAGTTTAAGGTTTACCTGCAGCCTGTATGTGACACAATGACAAGGGAGCGAGTCAGCGCTGAGGCACTGGTTAGATGGATCGATTCAAAGAATCAAATGATCAATCCAGGTGATTTTATACCGATCCTTGAGAAAAATGGCTTTATTACCGAGCTTGATCTCTATGTTCTAGATGAGGTGTGCAGAATCTTAAGAGAATGGATCAATCAGGGGCTTGATGTTGTTCCTGTTTCTGTCAATTTTTCAAGAGTTGACGTAGATCATTATGGAATTGTTGAAGAAATAATAGCCACTGTAGACAAATATCGACTTGATCATAAGCTTATAAAAATAGAACTCACAGAGAGCGCTTTTAACGATAACATGGAGAATATCATAACCATGTTAAGGAAGCTTAGAGAGAACGGTTTCATAGTTATGATGGATGACTTTGGAAGCGGCTACTCAAATCTTAATATGTTCAAGGATATGCCACTTGATATCGTAAAGATTGATATGTATTTCCTTAGAAACATCGAAAATAGTGAGAAGGGACTGATTGTACTTGAATCTGTAGTTCAGATGGCAAAGAGGCTTGGACTGCAGATAGTTGTTGAGGGTGTGGAAACTCAGGAACAATATGATTTCATAAGGAAACTCAGATGCGAAATGATACAAGGCTTCTATTTTGCGAAACCTATGCCTTCTGAAATTTTTCCGGACCAGATAACGGCAGGATAATATAGGAAACTGCGCATTTTTGGCCCACATCTAACTTTATAAAAAGCTCCAATTCTGCTATAATTTCCTACTTGGGAAGTATGATTAAAGTAGTATTGGAGTTTTTGTTATGTTAGATAAGTTACTTGATAAAGCCGAGCGTGGAACACCGGAGGAGAGGTTTGATGCCGGCAAAAAAGTCTTCTTTTTGATCTTTGGAATGGAAGCATTGGCTCTTGCCGCTTCCTCACTGCTATCTGTGGCCACCGCATACTTGCTTGGAAGTGAGATTGCAGGTATGGTTTCCATCTTTTTGTATATCCCGGCATTTACACTTTTGTTTTTGTATCTGATAGATGAAAGAGGTCCCTTTGGAGAAAAGCTCGAAAGACTATCTGAAAAAATAGGTGCGCTTAAAGAATCAGCAAAAAAGACAAGCAAAAGATATAACGTTATGCCGCATTTTGGCAAGATGTTCAAGCTTTCGCAGATAATAGATATTCTTCGTAATGAGGAATTTGTCCCTCACAGCTCTTGCAAAAAACATAAAGCTGTTAAAGTTAGCAAAAGTGATAAATGGGTATGCATACTGGGCGGATATCTTCCGATAGATCTGATTTGCGGATACAACAAAGATGAAAATGAGATATATGCAATTGATGGAACTATAATAAAGCTGCCGCTTATGGCTAAGCTTCCTGATATTAGCAATAGTATTGAGGCATTTTTTGAAGAGAGAGGCGAGTATTTTAAAACTATGCCTGTAAATGCTGACGCGGAATTTAAGACTGCCTTGCGCAGACCTGCCGATGAGCTTTCAAGAGCTGATTGGGGAAGAGTCAGGTATCTTTGGGAGAAATACATCGCAAGCAACAAAACAAAAGACAGTTCCGATACTTCAAAGCAAAAGTATGCACCTGTGTCTAAAAGTGGAGCTCCCAATGCCGACTTTTTCGAGAGAGTATTATCCGATGCTGAGATAGCAAAAACTGCCAGCGCTGTGAGAAATGGAAAGATTGCTCTTTCTCATTATATGGACTTTGATGATTATAAAAATGAATTCAGTGTCTGCAATGGAATAAAGCTGCTTGAAGATTTAAAACAACCCAATAATTTCCTTCAGAGTGCGGATTTTTTGTTTGATTGTTTACGTGATGTGGATGAGGCATACTTTCACATGGCAGTCGATTTTCTTAAGAAATGCCCTAAAGAGAGCGTGGAGGAAGAAATTGAAAAGCATGTAAAAATTGCCTATGAAGACTATGATGTCATGAAAATGGGTGGGCTGCTATATCTTGCAAAGCAGATCAACTATGAGATTGATTATGTCAAAAAAATCAAGGAAGCGCAGAGTGCTCCGCTTAAAGAGGGCACAGGAGATACAGAGGTAACTGTTCCCGGCTTTGACTTCGATGAAGTGGCTGCTTTTGGTGATGAAGAGGTTCAAAGGTTCAGCCTTGGGGCGTACATGTATCAGAAGAAATGATTACCTGTTTGGCGTATTCATTAATTATGTCAGCACCTCTGATAAGATCATAGATGTTTGATGCAGCTATAGTTTCGCTTAGGAGCATATAGGAATCTGCATCAAGTGCTTTATACGAGTCTGAAAGCTTTGAAATAACAGGGATGCGAGAGCATTCCTGTATTTTTTTCATTAAGGGTGAGGCTGACTTATTAAAACCAAGTATTCTTGCGTAGGACAAAAAGTTTTTGCGGTCATTGGTATAAATATTCATCTTTTCAGAAGTCATGTTAAGAAGAATATGCAGCAGAGCTCTGCTTATACGTGCATAGGTCAGATCTTTTGATTTGAGCTTCATGACAAATTCTGAAAAGGTGGTATACTCAGATAACCTTCGGATGATTTTATCAGATAAATCCGGACTGACATCAAGATACTTATCGAAACCTGAGGATTTCTCTGACAGCAGTTTATAATGAAGGAGCTCTGAAAAATCATCACAGGAAGTGGTTTGAAGATTGCCCTGTGAGTTCATCCTGGCCATTAGCTTATAAACTTCTATAGGAAGCTTTGACATAATAGTATCTAAATCAGAGGTAACGTCTTCGCATGATTCCAGAGCACTACGTATTGCCTTTGCTGAAGAGAAAGCATCAGAATCATTTGAGAGGGTATCGTCGTTATATCCTGCACCAATTCTTTTAATGGAAATTGGTTCTATGTTACTGCCCTGGAGAAGCAGTGCTCTTATGTACTCTGTACCCAAAATGTCGTTGGGATTTGAGATTATTGACGAATTGGTCCCGGCAAATGATGAGAGTGCAGCAGATCTGGCTGCGGCATAACTTTTCCCTGATTTTAGAGATTCCTTTAGAATGGTAGAAAAATCAGAAGGCTCCTCTGCCAGGATGCCTGCAATTTTTTGCATCGATTTAAGATCGCCTGATTCTGAGCCAAAACCAAGGTAATCTACACAGGAAAGCCCGTTTAAAATTGATATGGCACCTCCGGCAAAAAACTCGGCGCTGGATGTGCTATAATATATGGGCAGCTCTAATACAAGGTCAGCTCCCGAGAGGAGTGCCATTTTAGTTCTTGTATATTTATCGAAGATTGCTGGAGCTCCGCGCTGAGTATAATCACCGCTCATAACAATGACAGCATAATCGGACCCGGTCTCTTTTTTTAGCGTCCGGATCAAGTATTCATGCCCCTTGTGGAAAGGATTAAATTCAGCTATAATTCCTACAGTCTTCATAAAAAATATATTATCATGGAGGTTACATAATGAAAATACTGGTTATCAATTGCGGAAGTTCATCACTTAAATTCCAGCTTATTGATTCAGAGACAGAGAATGTATTAGGAAAGGGTATTTGTGAGAGAATCGGCATCGACGGCAGAATAGTTTTTACTCCCGGTGATGGCGATAAGATTACAAATGATACAGCAATTCCGGATCACAACCGTGCTATTGAGCTTGTTATTGAGGCTCTTACCAACAAGGATACAGGTGTTATTGCATCTCTTGATGAGATTGGTGCAGTAGGTCACAGAATTGTTCACGGCGGTGAGAAATTCACAAAGTCCGTTGTTATCGATGAAGAAGTAATCAAGGCTATTGAAGAGGTATCTGATCTTGCACCTCTCCACAATCCTGCAAATCTTATCGGTATAGAAGCATGTAAGAAGGCAATGCCCGGTGTGCCTATGGTTGCAGTCTTTGATACTGCTTTCCATCAGACAATGCCCGAGGAAGCTTACCTTTATGGCATACCTTATTCACTTTATGAGAAGTATAAGATCCGCAGATATGGTTTCCACGGAACAAGCCATTCTTATGTTAGCAAGAGAGCTGCTGAGATGCTTGGCAAAGATTATAACAACCTTAAGACAATCGTTTGTCATCTTGGTAACGGTGCATCAGTATCCGCAGTTAAGGATGGTAGATGCGTAGATACTTCAATGGGACTTACACCTCTTGAAGGACTTATCATGGGTACCAGAAGTGGTGACATTGATCCTTCCGTTGTTGAATTTATAATGAAGAAAGAGGGATTGGATGTCGCTGAGGCAGAGAATGTCCTTAATAAGAAGTCAGGTGTTTACGGACTTTCAGGAGATGTATCATCAGACTTCAGAGACCTTGAGGATGGCTATTTTAAGGGCGATAAGGGCTGCATTCGTGCTATTAATACATTCTGCTATCGCGTAGCAAAGTATATTGGATCATATGCCGCAGCTATGGATGGAGTTGACTGCATCTGCTTTACTGCCGGTGTTGGAGAGAATGGTCCTCTTGTAAGAAATATCATTTGTGACAGACTTGGTTTCCTTGGCGTTAAGATTGATAAGGATGCCAATGAGGTTCACGGAAAAGAGAAAGAAGTATCAACTTCCGATTCAAAAGTTAAGGTTCTTGTAGTTCCTACTAACGAAGAGCTTGCAATTGCAAGAGACACAAATGAGCTTTGCAAATAAATTCCCAATTGTATGCCTTCTCCCTCTTGAAGAAGGCGTCAGCGAAGCTGACGGCTGAGGGCTTATAATTAATAAAATTTTCATTGACAACATCACATTTAGTGCTTATAATGGCAAGAGTGTGTTGACAAATGCAAATGACCATTTATGGTTCATGATATGAACGCTGTAAGGAGGTGTTACCGAATGTCTATCTGCCCGAAGAATAAGTCTTCCAAGGGTCACAGAGACCAGAGAAGAGCAAACTGGAAAATGACTGCTCCCACACTGGTTAAGTGCAGCCACTGTGGCGCGCTTATGCAGCCTCACAAGGTTTGCAAGAAATGTGGCTACTACAACAAGAAGAGCGTTGTGGTTAACGAGGATTGATATTAAATTATTTAGAGTATTAAAACCCGAGGTTTATTATAACCTCGGGTTTTTGCGTTGCTTTTTTTATATTTATTTAGTAGAATTTTTATGAATTATTTAAGATTTACATTTATGCGGAGGAATTATGGCTGAGCTTGTTAAGGTAGCGGTTGACGCCATGGGTGGCGACAATGCACCTGTGGAGATTGTAAAGGGTGCTGTTGAGGCATTGGGAGAATCTGACAGACTTAAGATTTTTCTTGTTGGTAAAGAACAGATTGTTAAGGATGAGCTTTCAAAATACACTTATGATACTGAGCGTATTGAGATAGTGAATGCTGAGGAGGTTATTGAAATGGCAGAACCTCCGGTTATGGCTATAAGAACCAAGAAGGATTCTTCTATTGTGAAAGCAATGTTTCTTGTAAAGCACGGTGAATGCGATGCCTATGTTTCTGCCGGCAGTACGGGAGCTACTCTTGTTGGAGGTCAGGTCATTATTGGTAGAATAAAAGGGGTTGAGAGATCTCCCCTTGCTCCGCTTATCCCTACTGAGAATGGAGTTTCACTCCTTATAGACTGTGGAGCTAATGTAGATGCAAGACCGTCTCATCTGGTTCAGTTTGCTAAGATGGGTTCTGTGTACATGGAGAATGTATGCGGAATAAAAAGACCAAGAGTCGGAATTGTTAATATCGGAGCTGAGGAGGAAAAGGGTAACGCTCTTGTTAAGGAGACATTTCCTCTTCTCAAGAATTGTCCTGATATTAATTTCATCGGTTCAGTTGAGGCAAGGGATATACCGCTTGGAGTTGCAGATGTAATCGTATGCGAAGCTTTCACCGGTAATGTTATTCTTAAAATGTATGAAGGCGTTGCTACGACACTTCTGAAGGTGGTTAAGAAGGGACTTATGAGTAACCTTCGCGCCAAGATCGGTGGACTACTGATAAAGCCTACGCTTAAGAATGTACTTAAGGACTATGACATGGACCGCTATGGCGGAGCCCCGATGCTTGGACTTACAGGACTTGTTGTTAAAACACATGGAAGTGCCAACGCTGTAGAGGTTAAAAACAGTATTTTGCAGTGCGTAACCTTTAAAGAGCAGAATATTGCTGAAAAGATTAAAGAGTCAATTTTAGCGGATGCTTGACGGGTTATAAAACACTTGTAAATGTACTAAGAATTGTATTATAGTTTTAGAACACAGATATGAATTGCAATTTAATCATTGCAAAATATATAAAAGGATGGAAAAGTTATGGAATTCGAAAAGCTTAAGGAAGTTATTGCCGGAGTACTCAATGTTGATGTAAATGAGATCACTATGGATTCAACCTTTACTGATGATCTTGGTGCAGATTCACTTGATGTTTTCCAGATTATTATGGGTATCGAGGATGAGTTTGACGTGAAAATCGATGCAGAGCTTGCTGAGAAAATTACAACAGTAGGTGAGGCAGTTGAGCTTCTGAAAAAAGCCAGAAATGAAGGCTGATAAACAATAACAACGATAATCAGGTGATATGGAGCAGAGCCAGCCGTGTTTGCTTTGCATCATATCACTTTGTTTTTAGGAGAGAATCTTTATGATAGGCGAGAATGAACTTAACGAGTTACAGGAAAGTATCGGATATCATTTTAAGGATAAGAATCTTCTTTTGCAGGCGCTCACACATAGCTCATATGCAAATGAACAGAAGATTAATAAAAGAGGGGACTACGAGAGACTTGAGTTTTTGGGAGACGCTGTCCTTGAACTTGTATCAAGTCATTACCTGTTTAATAAGTACCCTGATAAAAAAGAGGGCGAGATGACCAAGATGAGAGCATCTATGGTCTGCGAGCCTGCGCTTGCATATTGTGCCGGTTCAATTCACCTTGAAAAGTACCTGATTCTTGGTAAAGGAGAAGAGGCTACCGGTGGACGCTACAGAGAATCCATAATAGCTGATGTTATGGAAGCAATAATCGGTGCTATTTACCTTGATAGCGGAATCACGGCTGCTAAGGCTCATATTGAGAAGTTTATTTTGGATAATCCCGAAGAAAAGCAGATTTTCTATGATAGTAAGTCTGTGCTTCAAGAGATTGTACAGAGGGACAATGTGGGAGAGCTGCGATATGAAATTTGTGGCGAAAAAGGTCCCGAACATGATAAAATATTCGAGTCTGCGGTTTTCGTAGGTGATAAAAAATTGGGAGAGGGGTCAGGACGAACCAAAAAAGCAGCTGAGCAGAAGGCTGCTTATCAGGCAATCCTGGAACTGAAAAAAGAGTAACATGTATTTAAAAAGCATAGAAATTCACGGCTTTAAGTCATTTGCAAATAAGATAAAACTGGAATTTCACAATGGAATATCCGGAATTGTTGGACCTAACGGTTCCGGTAAGAGTAACGTCGCTGATGCTGTAAGATGGGTTCTTGGAGAACAGAGAATCAAGCAGCTCAGAGGCGGTACCATGCAGGATGTAATCTTTGCAGGAACGGAGCTTAGGAAACCCTTAGGCTACGCTTATGTCGCTATAACGCTTGATAATTCGGATCACGCGCTTCCTATAGAATATGATGAAGTAACTGTCTCCAGAAGGCTTTACCGCTCCGGAGAGAGTGAATATATGATCAACGGTAACTCATGCAGACTTAAGGATGTCAATGAGCTCTTCTTTGATACAGGTATAGGTAAAGAGGGATACTCTATCATAGGACAGGGTCAGATTGACCAGATTCTTTCAAGTAAGCCTGAGGACAGAAGAAATCTTTTTGATGAAGCAGCAGGTATTGTTAAGTTCAAGTCAAGAAAGGATACAGCTGTTAAGAAGCTTGAGCAGGAGAAACAAAATCTTACTCGTGTAAATGATATTCTTTCCGAGCTTGAAAAGCAGGTTGAACCACTTGAAAAGCAATCTGAGGTTGCTAAGGTATACCTGAAACATAAAGAAGAACTGAAGACCCTTGATGTTAATATGTTCCTTTTGGAAAATGCATCACAGAAGAAGAACTTAGAGGAATCTGAGAAAAACTTAGAGATTGCATCCAAGAACCTGGAAGAGGCTAAGGAAAAGTACGAGGATACAAAAACTCAGTATGAGCAGATTCAGGAAGAACTGGAAGTTTTGGACCATGATATTGAGGAAGCCAGAGCAAAGATTACCGATACGTCGGTAAAGCGAGAGAAGCTCGAAGGCCAGATCGGTATCATGAATGAGCAGATCAGATCCGCAACCAGTGATGCTGAGCATTTTGAAAAAAGAAAAGTCGACGAAGAGTCTAAGATTTTAGAGAAGGAAAAGGAAAGAGATAAAGTCCTTTTAGCTAAAGGTGAAATAGACAAAGAGCTTGAAGCACTTTCAGCGGATAGACAGGAAGCAAGAAAAAAGCTTGATGGAATCGTTTCACAGATAGGTGAGATAAATAACGAGATTGAGAATTGTAAGAGTAGAATTATAGAAACACTCTCTGACAGATCTACAATTAAGTCCAAGCTTAGTTCTCTTGATACCAGACAGGAGCAGATCAATATCCGCAAGGCTGAGCTTACTGGTAAGCTTGTTAAAGCGCGTTCCGATGAGTCACAGCAGGAAGAAATCATCAAAAAGCTCCAGGCAGAGTTTGACCAGATTACAGATGAGATCCGCAAAATGAATATGAAGCAGAAGGACTCTGAGAATGAGCTGGCCGGAATCAGAGATAAGCTTTCTGCCAAGGATGCTAAGCTTCGCGATACACAAAATCTATATACACAGGAGAAATCCAAACTTGAAACACTGAGTAACCTTACCGAGCGCTACGAGGGCTATGGTGGCAGTGTTAAAAAGGTAATGGAAAAAAAGGATAGTAATCCCGGAATCATAGGTGTTGTTGCGGATATTATAAAGACGCAGCCTAAATACGAGACTGCTATTGAGATTGCACTTGGCGGAAATATTCAAAACATAGTTACTGATGATGAGGAAACGGCTAAGGAGATGATAGCTTACCTCAAGAAGACCAAGGCAGGAAGAGCAACCTTCCTTCCACTCACCAGCATACGTGAACCTCAGGAATTTAAAGCACAGGAAGCGCTCGAGGAAAAGGGCGTTCTCGGAATGGCAGACGAACTTGTCGATACAGAGGATCGTTACAGAAGCGTTGCCAAGGCAATGCTTGGCCGAATTGTTGTAGTTGATACGGTTGATAATGCAGTTCAGATTGCCAGAAAATACAAGTACACTATCAGAATGGTTACTCTTGAGGGAGAACTTCTTGTTCCCGGTGGAGCCATTAGTGGTGGTACCTTTAGGAATAGTTCCAACCTTCTTGGAAGACGAAGGGAGATGGAGGAACTTGAGAAAAACATTAAGAAGTGCAAGGATGATATTGCACTTTTCCAAAAAGAAATAGAAGACACTAAAAAGCGAAGAAATGAGCTGCGTGTCATCGTTGAGGAGCTGAGAACAGCTCTGCAGACAAAATTTATAGAACAGAATACAGCAAGAATCAACGTTGAGAATGAGAAGGAAAGACAGAACCAGCAAAAGGGTAATTACTCTGATCTGAAGGCTGAGAGTGAATCAATCGAGAAACTGATGATTGAGATTGGTACTGAAAGAACTGAGTATACAAAAGCACTGGAGCTTTCCGAGAAGACAGAGGCCGATGAATCGGCTAAGGTTACAGAATTCCAGGCTAAGCTTGAAGGACTTCATACTGAAGAAGAGAAGGAAGCAGAGAATGTTTCAGTCTGGGATATTGAATATGAGAAGATTTTGCAGAAGGAGACATTTGAACAGCAGAATCTTGATCGTATAAACGGTGAGATTGACGCTGAGAAGGCTGCACTTGATGAGATACTTGCTTCCATCAAGGAAAACAACGAAATACTTGAGCAGCGTAAAAAAGATATCGAAGAGATCAAGCTTACAATTGAGAGTTCCAAAGATATTCAGTCTGATGTAAATAAAGAGATGGAGGAGAAACGTGCAAGAAAAGAAGAACTTACCGCTTCTCAGAAGAATTTCTTTAAACTGACTGAAGAACTTAATCAGACCATGAATGGACTTGATAAGGAAGTTACCAGACTTGGTGCAAGATGTGAGAGAGCTAAGGAAGCAATCGAGACTCAGATAAATTATATGTGGGATGAGTATGAGATAACTCTTACGGATGCTTCTTCGATGAGAGATGAAAATCTTAATGATATGTCTGCTATGAAAAGGCTGATAAGCACATTAAAGGATGCTATCAGAAAGTTGGGCGATGTCAATGTTAATGCCATAGAGGACTACAGAGTTCTCATGGAGAGATACACCTTCATGAAGACTCAGCATGACGATCTTGTTGCTGCTGAAACCCAGCTTAGAGAGATTATTGCCGAACTTGACGAATCCATGAGAAAACAGTTCATGGAGGAGTTCACGAAAATCCAGTCTGAGTTTGACAAAGTATTTAAGGAAATGTTCGGCGGTGGTAAGGGTACCCTGGAACTTGTTGAGGATGAAGATATTCTTGAGGCAGGTATTAGAATAAATGCTCAGCCTCCGGGAAAGAAACTGGTAAATATGATGCAGCTGTCCGGTGGAGAGAAGGCCCTTGCAGCAATAGCACTTTTATTTGCTATTCAGAATCTGAAGCCTTCACCGTTCTGCCTGCTTGACGAGATTGAGGCTGCCCTTGATGAGAATAACGTAGTGAGATTTGCTCATTATCTGCATAAGCTGAAATCTACTCAGTTTATTGTAATTACTCATAGGCGTGGTACAATGGAAAGTGCTGACAGACTCTATGGTATTACCATGCAGGAGAAGGGCGTATCTACGCTTGTCAGTGTTAATTTGATTGATAAGGAGTTAACGGATTAATGGGAAATGGGTTTTTTGCCAGGTTACAAAATGGACTGACAAAAACTAAAGAAGGTGTTGTTAAGGGCATTAATAATGTTCTGAGCAATTTTTCAACCGTAGATGAGGATTTCTATGAGGAGCTCGAGGAGACTCTCATCATGGGTGATATCGGAGTAAATGCTACCAGCAGGATAATGGACAAGCTTCGTGAACAGGTAAGGGATAATCATATTACTGATACCTGGGCGTGCAAGACACTTCTTGTTTCCAATATCAGGGAGCAGATGAAAACAGATGATGATACCTATGAGTTCGAAAATAGCAAAACGGTTATCTTTGTGATAGGAGTTAACGGTGTAGGAAAGACAACATCTGTAGGAAAGCTTGCAGCTCATTACAGGCAGAAGGGCAAGAAGGTTCTTGTCGCTGCTGCGGATACTTACAGAGCAGGGGCTACAGAGCAGCTTCGGGAGTGGACTGAGAGAGCACAGGTTCCGCTTATTGCCGGAAAAGAAGGTGCTGATCCTGCAAGTGTTATCTATGATGCTGTTTCTGCTTTCAGATCAAGAGATTGTGATATTCTTATGATTGATACTGCCGGAAGACTCCATAATAAAAAGAATCTTATGGAGGAGCTTGCCAAGATGAACAGAATTCTTGACAAGGAGCTTCCGGGAATTCACAGGGAAAACTTTATCGTTCTTGACGGAACAACAGGACAGAATGCAATTTCTCAGGCAAGAGAGTTCGGAGAAGTGGCAGACCTGACCGGAATTGTTCTTACAAAGCTTGATGGAACAGCCAAGGGAGGAATTGCAGTAGCAATCGTTTCAGAGCTCAATATTCCTGTGAAATATATAGGTGTCGGTGAAGGCCTTGAGGATCTTGAGAGGTTTAATTCCGACCAATTTGTAGATGCATTGTTTTCATAAATAACAGTTTATTTGCGGAGGAGACATAAATGTCTGAGGAGAAGAAGAGTCTTACGCTTCCTGCTTTTGAGGAAGCATATGAGGATGTGAAAAAAGTAACCCTTGAAACCAAGCTTATTTACAGCGATTACTGGAGTGCTGCTACAGGCTGTAAGGTTTATTTAAAGCCTGAGAACCTTCAGAGAACCGGTGCTTATAAGGTTAGAGGTGCGTATTATAAGATTTCCACTATGTCTGAGGAAGAAAGAGATAAGGGACTTATCACTGCATCAGCGGGAAATCATGCTCAGGGTGTTGCCTATGCGGCAAAGAGCTATGGTGTTAAAGCTACAATCGTTATGCCTACTTCTACTCCGCTTATTAAAGTTAACAGAACCAAGGCACTTGGTGCGGAAGTAATACTTCATGGGGATGTTTATGACGAGGCATGTGAGCATGCGCTAAAGCTTGCTGATGAGCATGGCTATACTTTTGTTCATCCCTTTGATGATCTGGATGTAGCTACAGGTCAGGGAACAATAGCAATGGAAATAATCAAAGAGCTTCCTACAGTAGATATGATACTTGTTCCCATCGGTGGAGGCGGACTTGCTACTGGCGTAGGCACTTTAGCAAAGCTCCTTAATCCTAAGATAAAGGTAATTGGTGTTGAGCCTGCAGGAGCTAACTGTATGCAGGAGAGCCTTAAGAATGGCAAGGTAACAACACTGCCCACTGTAAACACAATTGCAGACGGCACAGCTGTTAAGACTCCTGGTGAAAAGATATTCCCTTATATTCAGCAGAACATTGATGACATTATTGCAGTTCCGGATGAGGATCTTGTAGTTTCTTTCCTTGATATGGTTGAGAATCACAAGATGGTTGTTGAGAACTCCGGACTTTTGTCAGTAGCCGCTTTAAAGCAGCTCGATGTTAAGAATAAAAGAATTGTCTGCGTTCTTTCAGGCGGTAATATGGATATTATTACCATGAGCTCAGTGGTTCAGCAGGGACTCATTATGAGAAACCGTATCTTTACCGTTTCTGTCCTTCTTCCTGACAAGCCCGGACAGCTTGCTGCAGTAGCAGATGTAATTGCAAAGACAGGCGGAAATGTAATTAAGCTTGAGCACAACCAGTTTGTGTCAATAAACAGAAGTGCAGCTGTT
This sequence comes from Butyrivibrio sp. VCD2006, assembly GCF_000423925.1. Lineage (GTDB taxonomy): Bacteria > Bacillota > Clostridia > Lachnospirales > Lachnospiraceae > Butyrivibrio. Next base: position 229,400 of record NZ_AUIX01000003.1, on the reverse strand, counting down.
GAACTTAGAATTACGTTGGAGGCATTTGGTAGCGAGCATAAGGATCAGATTCTTAAGACACTTGAAGAGCATAATTATAAGCCCAGGATTGTTCGCACAATTATTTAAATTATGACCTATGTAGAAAAGATTACCAAAAAGGGAACAGATTATTTTCTTATAACGGTTGGAGCATTTTTATATGCTATAGGAACCAGTATGTTCAATGATCCCAATAATATAGCGCCCGGTGGTATTACGGGTGCTGCTATTGTTGTGAATAGGATTATTCCAATCGGAACAGGTGTCTGGTTCATGATAATGAATATTCCGATTCTTTTTCTGGCGATTTACAAATTCGGTATAAGGTTTACGATTTCGACAGTATATGCGACAGTAATCAACTCCATTTTTACGGATATTCTTGCCAGGTATGCGACTGGCTTTATAGTTAAGGATGTAATTCTTGGCGTTATTTTCGGAAGTGTGTTTGTGGCTTTCGGAATTGGTATCACTTTTAAATGTCATGCTACGACAGGTGGCACTGATGTTATAATAAAGGTACTCAGATTGAAATATCCACATATCAAGACAGGTGTCTTATTTATGATGTTGGATGTTTTCGTTGTAAGTTTTGCGGGAGTGGTTCTTAAGGACATCAAAGTAGTTCTTTATTCATTCCTTGCGGTTATGATAACCTCTTATGTTATCGACTTCGTTCTGTATGGTAGAGATGAGGCAAAGCTGATATATATAATCTCTAATAACACTGACAAGATCACTGCAAGACTTTTGGATGAGCTTGATGTTGGCGTTACGCATGTTTTCGGCAAGGGTGCTTACAGCGGCGAAGATAAAAAAGTTATACTCTGTGCAATTAAAAAGAGAATGTCTCCTGCGGCAGAAGATATTGTCCGCGAGGAGGATCCGGATGCATTTATGATCGTTACAAGTGCTTCCGAGATTTTTGGCGAAGGCTATAAGAGCTATTTTGATGAGCGGATATAATAATCTATGAAGAATACTAATAATCCCAAAAAAAACAGCAAAATGGTTAAGAATACCAAAAATCTGATATCGGTAATCTTTCTTAGCCTGGTGAGTCTTCTTGCGCTATCTACATGCATAGGGCTTTTGCTTAATAATGCAGCTACCAGAAGGCAGGCAGATGCGTCGCAAAGTGAATTGGATGCTCTTGAGAGTGAGGGGTATTATACCACTGCTCAGGCCAATCAGCTTATTGAAAAGGCTGATGCCAAGGCGCGTAAGGAAGAGGGAGAAAGGCTTCGGGAGAGCTTTAGGGAAAAGATTACTGAAGGTGACAGATTAGGCGCCATAAGGTCTCTTTATCCTGATGAGATCGTCACTGAGTATGCCGGACAATATTTTTTTACTCCCATCGATGAGAATATACCGGAAAGTTTGGTCTCTGGCGAAGATCTGGAGCTTTCGGATGAAGGGCGAATTAAATATATCGGTGAAAATGGTGACATTAAGATCACCAGAGGAATCGATATATCAAGAACCCAGGGTGATATAGATTTTTATAAGGTGAAATCCGAAGGTATCGATTTTGTTATGATACGTGTAGGCTTAAGAGGTTCTGTTGAAGGCAGAATTCTTGAGGATGACTACTTTAAAACGAATGTTACCGATGCTTTAAAGGCCGATCTGAAGGTTGGAGTTTATTTCTATTCACAGGCCATAAATACTGAAGAAGCTGTTGAAGAAGCTGAGTATGTGATAAAACAGATAGCTAATTATGATATTACTTATCCTGTTGCTATTGATCTTGAACAGACAACTTCAACAGATGCCAGAACATCGAAGCTTACCAAAAAGGATTATTCTGCGATATCTGCAGCGTTTTGCGACAGAATAAGTGAAGAAGGATATACACCAATAATCATGGGAGCAATCCGAACCTTCATAGATTTTTTGGAACCCGAATCACTTGGCAAATACCCGATTTGGGTAGCTTACTATGATTTTCCGCAGTATTATCCATACGAATACCGTATGTGGCAGTACTCCAGAAATGGCAGAGTAGATGGGGTTAATACGGATGTGAATCTTAATGTTTATATATCTTCTAAAGAGTAATATAAAAGTAAAGTAAAATTACTTGACACTTTGACACTTATGCGATATTATATGCTTCGTGCGTATAGTATCGCTTTTTTCATATTGTTTATTATCTGATTGGAGATGCGATGGAAAAAATAGTTGAGCAGGGGCTCTTATATGACTTTTACGGTGAGCTTCTGACTGATCATCAGAGAAAAGTATATGAGGATGCGGTCTATAATGATCTTTCACTTGTTGAGATAGCTGAGGAATATGATATCAGCAAGCAGGGAGTTCATGATTTATTAAAAAGATGCACGAATTCTCTTGAGGGATATGAGAAAAGACTTCATATGATCGAGAGAACTGAGAGAATCAGACATCAGCTTGAGAAATTAGCCGGTGCTGCATCTGATAAGAAGCTTAAGGATGAAGAGCTTAGAGTTACTATCCTGAGAGCTGTAGAATCAATTACTGAGGAGCTGTCATAACTTATGGCATTTGAAAACCTATCCGATAAACTGCAGAACGTGTTTAAGAATCTGCGAGGCAAAGGTCGCCTTTCGGAGGAAGATGTCAAGATTGCCATGAAGGAAGTTAAGATGGCACTTCTTGAGGCGGACGTTAACTTCCGCGTAGTTAAGTACTTTGTTAACAAGGTCCAGGAGAGAGCAATCGGTGAAGACGTTTTAAATGGTCTGAATCCCGGACAGATGGTTGTCAAGATTGTTAATGAAGAGCTTACAGACCTGATGGGATCTGAAATAACTGAGATTCAGTTCCAGCCCGGTAAGAGCATCACAGTAATTATGATGTGTGGTCTTCAGGGTACAGGTAAGACTACTACGGCAGCCAAGATTGCCGGTAAGGTTAAACTTAAAGGTAAGAAGCCTCTTTTGGTCGCATGTGATATTTACAGACCCGCTGCTATAGATCAGCTCCGTATAAATGCTGAGAAGCAGGAAGTTGATTTCTTCTCAATGGGCACAGATGTTAATCCTGTTGAGATTGCTAAGGCGGCCATTGAGCATGCACAGAAAAATAATGAAAATGTGGTAATTCTCGATACTGCAGGTCGACTGCAGATCGATGAAGATATGATGCAGGAGCTGATCAATATCAAGAACGCTGTTGAAGTCCACCAGTCACTTCTTGTTGTGGATGCTATGACAGGTCAGGCTGCGGTAGACGTGGCAGTCCAGTTTAACGACAGAATCGGTATTGATGGAATTGTTCTCTCTAAGATGGACGGTGACACCAGAGGTGGTGCAGCACTTTCTGCAAGACAGGTAACAGGTAAGCCTATTCTCTATGTAGGTATGGGTGAGAAGCTTTCTGATCTTGAGCAGTTTTACCCTGACCGTATGGCTAGCAGAATTCTTGGAATGGGTGATGTCCTCAGTCTTATTGATAAGGCTGTTGAAGCAAACCGCGAGCGCGATGAAGAAAAAGATCGCGAGATGGCTTCCAAGATGAAGAAAGGTAAGATCGATTTCGAGATGTACCTTGAGTCCATGAAGCAGATGAGAAAGATGGGCGGACTTGGAGCTGTAATGGGAATGCTTCCCGGAATGGGCAAGATCGGAGATGATCAGTTACCTGATGAGAAGCAGCTCGCAAGAATGGAAGCAATCGTGCTTTCCATGACACCTGCTGAGCGTAAGAATCCCAAACTTATGAACCCTCAGAGAAAATACAGAATTGCTAAGGGTTCGGGTAATGACATCGCAGATGTAAACCGCTTCATTAAACAATTTGACCAGATGCAGAAGATGATGAAGCAGATGCCTGGTCTTATGGGCAGAAAGGGCATGAGAGGCCTTGGCGGTTTGGGAGGTCTTGGAAAAGGCGGCTTTGGAAAATTCTTTTGATATGTAGATCCGGGTATACTTCGGATTTCATATATAGATACATGATGATTGCGGAGAAATTCGTTTATCATAGTTAACAATTTTTATTTTTAAATGGAGGATTTTAAAAATGGCAGTAAAAATTAGACTTAAGAGAATTGGTAAAAAGAAGGTTCCTTTTTATCGTATCGTTGTTTCTGATTCTAAGTTCCCTGTAAACGGAAAGTTCATCGAAGAGATCGGAACATATGATCCCAACACAGATCCCAGCACATGCAAGGTTAACGAGGAGCTTGCTAAGAAGTGGCTTGCAAACGGAGCTCAGCCTACAAACGTAGTTAATAAGATCTTCAAGCAGGCAGGCATTAAGTAATCATTTGGCAGGATATTTCCAGGCTTAGTGAGCTACTTAGTTCTGGGGAGGGCTCTGGCCCGAGAGCAGAACTTCATAATTAAACTAGGGGAAAATTCATGAAAGAATTGGTTGAAGTTATTGCAAAGGCTCTGGTTGAAAACCCGGATGAGGTCGTTGTTAATGAAAAAAAGGACGGCCACACCATAGTTTTAGAGCTGCACGTTGCACCTTCTGATATGGGTAAGGTAATCGGAAGACAGGGAAGAATTGCAAAAGCAATCCGCTCTGTTGTCAAGGCTGCATCAACCAGAGAAAACCTTAAGGTTGACGTTGAAATCGTCGATTGAAATTCTATACCCGGGGCTGTGCTTCAGCTCCGGGTATTGTTTTAAAAAGAGTGAGCTTTAGCTAAGAGTAATAAAAGGATATGAGCTTCGGTTCATGGTATTATTATAAAAGGGCTGTGTTTCGGCTTACTGTATTATAAAAGGGCTGTGTTTCGGCTTACTGTATTATAAAAGGGCTGTGTTTCAGCTTATGGTATTATAAAAGAGCTGTGTTTCAGTGACAGCTGTAAAAAAATAAAGCCTTCGCCCTTTGGGAGAAGGTGTCAGCGAAGCTGACGGATGAGGGCAAATGAATTTTTATATAATGACATTATTTCCCGAAATGGTCATGGACGTTCTAAACACCAGCATACTTAAACGTGCCATGGATAAGGGAATTATAACTGCAAAGGCAATTAACATCAGAGATTATGCAAGTAATAAGCATAATAAAGTTGATGATTATACATATGGTGGCGGTGCAGGTATGCTTATGCAGGCACAGCCTATTTATGATTGTTACAATGCGATTCTTAAGGAAATCAGAGAAAATGATCCTGAGGCTAACCCCAGGGTTATCTATGTAACTCCTCAAGGGTCGGTTTTTAGTCAGGAAAAGGCAAGGGAACTATCGTCGGATAATGATATAATCTTCTTATGTGGTCACTATGAAGGCATAGACGAGCGCGTCCTGGAGGAGATAGTTACTGACTATATTTCCATTGGGGACTATGTCCTTACAGGAGGTGAGCTTCCTGCTATGGTCATGATAGATGCAGTGGCCAGACTTGTTCCCGGAGTTCTTAATAATGATGAATCCGCTGAGACTGAATCCTTTGATGACGGTCTTCTGGAATATCCTCAGTATTCAAGGCCTGAGATATGGAATGATAAAAAGGTACCGTCAGTACTTCTTTCCGGCAATCACCAGAATGTTGAAGTCTGGAGATTCCAGAAATCTCTTGAGAGAACCAAGGAGAGAAGGCCGGAGCTCTATGAAAAGTATGTGGAAGAGCATCCTGATCAGTTTACAGCAAAGGTAATAAAGAAGAGAAACAAGATACTTGATAAAATAGATGAATGATGAGGTATGGCCTTCTCTTTGCGGAAGGGCGTAAAGGCCGTATAAATGGCACATGGAGGAATTATAAGTGACAGAATACTTTGAAGTAGGTGTTATTGTTAAAGCTCACGGACTTAAGGGAGAGGTTAATGTTTTCCCTACTACAGACGATCCTGCGAGATTTAAAAAGCTCAAAAAGGTAATCGTTGATACCGGACGTGAAGGTAAAAAAGAGCTCAATATCGAACGAGTTAAACTCGGAAGCAAATTCGTCATCGTGAAATTCAAAGAGTTTAATGATATCAATGAAGTTGAGAGACTTCGCCAAAAGCCTCTTATCATCCCCAGAGAAGATGCAATAAAACTTGAGCCCGGCGAATACTATCTGGCAGACCTTGTTGGCATGAAGGTGGTAGATGAAGATGGTAAGGAGCTTGGAATTCTTCAGCAGGTTATCCAGACAGGAGCTAATGACGTTTACGAGATGAAACGCACTGATATCGATTCCGAAGCAGGGGACGTATCAGATACTGTTATGATTCCCGGAATCTCAGAATGTGTGAAAAATATTGATGTTGAGAACATGGTTATGACAATTCATGTTATGAACGGACTTTTTGATTGATATAAAGTATTATGGTCAACTGGTAAATCATTAAAAAATGCTAAAAAATCTTCTGTAAATCGTTACAGGGGATTTTTTGCGATATAATGAGTATTATAAGTTTTTTCGGAGGTTTATTATGGTTGATTATACAGAAGGCGCAGGCTATCAATATCATGTGCATTTAAAGGAAGGCGATGTAGGCAGATACGTTATTCTTCCGGGTGATCCGGGAAGATGCGAGAAGATTGCAGCCTATTTTGATGATGCAAAACAGGTTGCTTACAACCGTGAATACAACACTTATACCGGCTATCTTGATGGAGAGAAGGTGAGTGTGTGTTCCACAGGAATCGGAGGCGCATCGGCTTCAATTGCGATTGAGGAGCTTCATAAGTGTGGTGCTGATACCTTTATAAGAGTCGGAACCTGTGGTGGGATGCAGCTTGAAGTAATGGGTGGTGACCTTATTATTGTGAATGGTGCGATAAGAGCAGAAGGTACTTCCAAAGAATATGCACCTATCGAGTATCCTGCTGTTTCTACCTTTGAGGTAACACAGGCCCTTAAAGAATCTGCTATGGAACTTGGGATGAGACATCACGTTGGTGTTGTTCAGTGTAAGGATGCTTTTTATGGACAGCATGAACCTGAGACGAAGCCTGTTTTCTATGAGCTGCAGAATAAGTGGGAAGCATGGAAAAGGTGTGGCTGCCTTGGCTCTGAAATGGAGTCATCGACACTGTTTATAGTTGGTCAGTGGCTTAGAGCCAGAACCGGAGCGATAATGCTTACTGTGGCAAATCAGGAAAGAGCAAGAGAAGGTCTTGATAACCCTCAGGTACACGATACAGATGCTGCCATCAGGGTTGCAGTATCCGCTATTAGGAAGCTTATTGCTGAGGATAAAAAGAATAAATAATAAAGCGTGAGAATAAAGTAAAAAACCTTGACGGACATGGTTTTTGTGTGATAAACTCATGTAGTTGCGAAAATGACGGTCCTCTGGTACGTAGATGTATTTAAGAACGTCCATTTATATAGTATAGGAGAAAGCAAATGAATACAATCATTGCAGAGATCGAGAAGGAGCAGCTTAACGAGAACGCTCCCGAGTTCAACACTGGTGACACAGTACGTGTTTACAACAAGATCAAGGAAGGAAACCGCGAGAGAGTACAGGTTTTCGAAGGAACTGTTAAGAAGATTCAGGGCGGTAGCAACCGTACAACATTCACAGTTCGTAAGATTTCTAACGGCGTAGGTGTTGAGAAGACATGGCCTCTTCACTCTCCTCTTGTAGAGAAGGTTGAAGTTGTGAGAATGGGTAAGGTTAGAAGAGCTAAGCTTAACTACCTTAAGGGCCTCACAGGTAAGAAGGCAAAGGTCAAGGAAAAGGTTCGCTAAGAATGATTTCTTTGGTAAGGGCAGTTACTTTTTAGTAATTGCCCTTCTTTGTTATCTGATAGAAACAACGCTGCGCGGGGTATTAACCCTGGCAGATGGAGGAGAGAATGTTTCGCAAAAAAAGATATCGTTCCATGTATTTGGAGAAGAAAAAGACAGTAACACCTGAGCTTTTCAGAGAAATTCTATCGTGGCTGTTCTATACGGTGGCTGCTGTTTTTGTTGCCTTTGTTCTTGTTATATGCTTTGGAAAAAGAGTAAGGGTGATAGGTGAATCTATGGAGCCATCACTTTATAATTCTCAAAGTGTTTTGGTGGATGCCATAGCTTATAAGTTAAAAGCTCCTAAAAAAGATGATGTGATAGTATTCTTGCCTAATGGTAATGAAAAATCACATTATTACATTAAGAGAGTCGTAGCCATACCGGGGGAGACCGTACGAATAGAGGGCGGCAATCTTATTGTCAATGGTCAAACAGTAGTCACTGAGGACCGTGAATATGATAAAATGGAAGAGGCTGGAATTGCTGAAAATGATATCACATTAGGCAATGGTGAGTTCTTTGTTCTTGGTGATAACAGGAACAGCAGTGAGGATTCAAGAAGTGCCAATATTGGCGTTGTGAAGCTTTCAACCATAGCAGGCAAGGCGTGGTTTTCTTATGGAACCAAAGAAGGGAAGACCGGTCTTGTGGATTAAAGGAAGAGATTATGAATAATTATCAGTGGTATCCGGGTCATATGACCAAGGCCATGCGTATGATGCAGGAAAACATCAAGCTGGTCGATCTGATTATAGAACTTACAGATGCCAGAGTACCAATGTCGGGGAGGAATCCTGATATAGACAAGCTTGGACAAAACAAATCAAGGCTTGTCATTTTGAATAAAGCAGATCTTGCAGATCCGGAAATAAGTAAGGAGTGGATAGAATACTTTTCATCCACCGGAGCCAGAGTTATGGAAATGAATTCTAAGACCGGCTCACAGGTTAGAACAGTTCTTGACCAGGTAACGGAGAGCTGCAGAGAGAAAATAGAGAGAGATAAAAAAAGAGGCATTGTAAACAGGCCTATAAGGGCGATGGTTGCCGGAATACCAAATGTTGGTAAGTCCACTTTTATAAACAGAATTTCCGGAAAAGCAGCGGCTAAAACAGGTAATAAGCCCGGTGTTACAAAGGGTAAGCAGTGGATAATGCTTGGAAAGAATCTGCAGCTACTTGATACGCCCGGTGTATTGTGGCCCAAGTTTGAAGATGAGACAGTGGGTCTTCATCTTGCTCTTATCGGTTCAATGAATGATGAGAACCTTGATAAGGGAGAGCTTGCGGTAAGTCTGATAAGAATACTTGAGGACTGGTATCCGGGAATTCTTTCGGACAAATATGGAATAACACAGGAGCAGAAGCTTCTCTACGAGGAGGATCAGTATGAGACTCCCGAATCATCTATTTTGACAGCAATTGCCAACAACAGAAAGCTTATAAAGCAGGGCGGCAAAGCTGATATTGAAAGAGCCTGCATGCAGCTTCTGGATGATTTCAGAAACGGCAGACTTGGAAAAATTTCATTGGAGAGACCGATATGGACAAAGTAAAAGATTTTATAAAAAATGCTGGAAGTACAGTTTTTACTGTTTTGATTGTATGTGTTATTACAATACTTTTCATGAAGTTTGTGGCACAGAGGACAGATGTTGATGGCGAGTCAATGATGTATACGCTTCATGATAAAGATGTTTTGATGGCAGATAAGATAACCTACAGATTTTCTGATCCAAAAAGATTTGATATTGTCATTTTCCCATATCCACAGGATCCAAGTGAGTATTTTATAAAAAGAATTATCGGAATGCCCGGTGAGACAGTTCAGATAGACTATGACGGTAATATTTATATAAACGGAGAGATACTTGATGAGCACTTCGGTGCCGAAGTTATCCAGAATCCGGGTAGAGCTGCAGATCCTATAACTCTTGGAGATGATGAGTATTTTGTTATGGGAGATAACAGAAATTACAGTATGGATTCAAGGGAACCTCTCGTAGGAAATATCAAACGCTCTGATATCATTGGAAGAACATGGCTCAGGATTTATCCTTTTTCAACCTTTGGTGTTATAGATAAGAATAAGGAAAACACAGAAAATGAGTGAGAAAATAGGAGATATTAAAGCTGAGCTGCTTAGAGCATCCAATATAGATGAGTACAGCCTGTTCTGTGATAAATTCGCTGAGGATAACAGAGCCGGCGTACAAAAGCTCGTTGAAACAGCAAAAAAGCGCATAGCTGCTATAGAAAATGAGAAGCTTAGGCTTTATGAAATGCGCAGTTATGAAAGACTTCATGCGGATAAAAAGTATATCTGCGGAATAGACGAGGTAGGAAGAGGACCTCTTGCGGGACCTGTATATGCAGCAGCTGTAATATTGCCTGCCGATGCAGAGATACTGTATATAAATGATTCCAAGAAATTATCCGAAAAAAAGAGAGAAGAGCTGTACCAGGAAATCATGGAGAAAGCTGTCTCTGTTGGAATAGGGTATAGTACACACGAGAGGATTGATGAAATCAATATCCTCCAGGCAACCTATGAGGCAATGGCAAAAGCAGTGGACAATCTCTCTGTAAAACCGGATATTTTGCTCGTTGATGCTGTTCACATACCTCAGCTTGATATGTATCCTCAGGAATCAATAATCAAGGGTGATGCGAAAAGCGTCTCAATTGCTGCCGCAAGCATAATAGCGAAGGTAACACGAGACAGACTTATGACAGAATTAGACGAAAAATATCCCGGCTATGGATTTGCTCATAACAAGGGATACGGAAGCGCTGATCACATAGAGGCGCTTAAGAAAAATGGTCCCTGTGAGATTCACAGAAGATCATTTATTAAAAATTTCACTTCTTAAGAGAGAAAGCGAGCCTGCATGAGTATCATTCAGAATCTGACCGGGAACAGACCTGTCGTTCAGGTCAATGGTCAAATTGTAAATCAGAATGCTTCTAAATCGCAGGAATCTTTGCGCTTTTTGGAGACCGGAGACAGATTATCCGGAAAAATTATCTCTATGTCGGATGACAATGGAGTAAAGAATGCCCAGATACGGCTTGGAGATGACACGGTCATTTCAGCCAGGCTCCAGGATGGTATGAACCTCAAGGAAGGGCAAAATATTTCTTTTCAGGTACGTGGTACCACCGGGCAGTTAACGCTGACACCTCTTTATGAAAACACATCTATCAATCCCACAGCTCTTAAGGCTCTTAGTGCGGCAGGAATCGAGGTTACACAGGATACCGTTAATATGGTCAAGACCATGATGGAAAACGGTATGGGGATTGATAAGAATTCTTTAAACGAAATGCATCAGCTTCTGAATTCTCACCCTGAAGCAGAGGTCACATCTCTGGTTCAGATGAAGGCTCTTGATATTCCCGTGACACAGCAAAATATAAGTCAGTTTGAGAGCTATAAGAACTATGAGCATCAGGTTGTTGAGACCATGAAATCTATTATGGATGATCTACCTGAGGCCTATAATCAGCTTGTTCAGGGTGGTGAAGAATTAAAGGCCAATGATCTTTACGGCGGCATCCTTGATATGCTTTCAAAGGGCGCTGAGCACATGGAACAGACCGTGATCAGAGGAGAAACCGTAGAACAGACAGCAGGACAGAATGCTTCCGTTGCTCCCGGCGCAGAGACAGCTGAGGTCCTAAGTGAAAATGTGGGAGAGACTGTCATAACTGTTGAAGGCGGAGATGCGTCAAAGACTACGCAAGGTGCAGAAAATATCGCGGGTCAGAATACTGCTTTAGAGGATGGTATTACAGAAAATGCATCCCTGACAGATGCTTCAAAAGCTGAAGCGATGAAAACGGAAAATGCTAAAGCAGAAACAATAGGTTCTGATGCAGAGAAAATATCAGATCCGCAAAAGGCTGCTGAAGATATTACAAGTGGGAAAGCAAATCCAAAAGCGGCTGACAATGAATCTGTCATACAGCAAAAGATTTCCTTTGGGAATGACTTTGCAAAGATAGTAAGGGAGCTTAGCTCTAATACAGGTGCTACAGGAACTGAAATACAAAAGCTTATAGCTCAGGCTCAGAGCGGGAAAAGTGCTGAGATTGATCAAATGGCACTGGTCAAAGAGCTTGCGGATGCCTATAAGTCACTCGCACATTCTTCAGAGAGTGCAGATGCAGCATTCACGAAGGTTTTTAGTAATAATGAGTATAATAAGCTGATGAAGAGCATTATGCAGGAGGAATGGCTACTAAGACCTGATGATGTAAGCGTAAAAGAGAATGTTGAAAATCTGTATGCACGTCTTAATGCTCAGGCAAAGCAGTTGACACAGCAGCTTACCATGAGCCTTGGGCAGGATAGCAAGGTTGCACAAAGTGCAATGAATCTTCAGAATAATATAGATTTTATGAACCAGATCAATCAGATGTTCCACTATGTTCAGCTGCCACTCAAGATGGCTGATCAGGATGCACATGGGGATCTGTATGTATATTCAAACGGCAAGAAGAAATTTGAACCGGGTGATACTGTCAGTGCAATACTTCATTTGGATATGGATAATCTTGGCCCGATAGACGTCTATGTAAAAATGACGGATATGAATGTTAAAACGAATTTCTATGTGGCTGATGAGACTGTGCTTGACCTTATAGAGGAGCATATAGGAGAGCTTAACGATCGTCTTAATAAAAGGGGCTATACCATGGAGGCAAGGATGATGCTTCATACGGATCAGGATGAAAACAGTGAAGATCCTCCGGTAAAGAGCCTTATCGATGCTAAGAAAACAGCTTTTTTATCAACAACATCTTTTGATGCAAGAGCATAAGAGGGCTAGAATATGGCAGATAATAAAGATATTGAAAAAGGAAAGACAAAGGATGGAAAGCCAAAGCAGGCCATAGCACTGGCTTATGATCCTACTGAAGATGGGGCACCGCGTGTCATAGCAAGCGGAAAAGGACTTGTGGCTGAAAAAATCATTGATGCCGCAAAGGAAAAGGATATCCCGATTCACGAGGATTCCAAGCTGGCAGACACACTTTCAAAGCTCGAGATCGGTGAAATGATCCCGCCGGAGCTCTATGAGGTTGTGGCCGAAATCCTGGTATTTGTTGATGCTATGGATAAGATACGTGCAAAAGAGGCTGCCCATAAGTAACATATGAATAAAAGACAAACAGGAAGCTATTATGAAGATCTCGCCTGTGATTATCTTGCTGAAAACGGTGCCAGGGTTGTTGCCAGAAATTTCAGAAGTAAGAGGGGCGAGATTGATATTGTAGCAAGGGATGATAAATATCTCGTTTTTATAGAAGTAAAATACAGAACCTCATCCCGCTTCGGAGAGGCGGAGGAGGCTGTTGATCCCCGTAAACAGAGGGTGATATGCAGGGTTTCGGATTTTTACAGGAAACGGTACGGTATCGGTGAGAACTTCGCCATAAGATACGATGTTATTGCTATAAAGGTTGACGAAACATCTGCTATTCATATAAGATGGCATAAAAATGCATTTTCATATATTCCAGGTAAAATGTGGTGATTTTTTAGGAGGGTTTATCCAAAATGCAAAACGTTTTGGTTTGTGATGACGACAAAGAGATAGTTGAGGCTATTGAGATTTATTTAAAGCAGGAAGGAATCAACGTATTTAAGGCTTATAACGGAGTAGAGGCGCTTGAGATAGTCAAAGATAATGATATTCATGCCGCTATCATTGACATAATGATGCCCGTGATGGATGGAATACAGTGCACTATGAAGATCAGAGAGCACAGTTCTATCCCGATTATTATCCTTTCCGCAAAATCAGAGGATGCGGATAAAATCCTCGGACTCAATATCGGAGCTGATGATTATGTGACAAAGCCTTTCAATCCGCTCGAGCTTGTGGCAAGAGTTAAATCCAACCTCAGACGTTATACTGAGCTTGGCAATGCTGATTCAAGGGATGCGGATGATGACTATATTTTCAGGGCAGGCGGACTTGTACTAAATGACAATTCAAAGTCTGTTTCGGTAGACGGAGAAGAAGTCAAGCTTACGAAAATCGAGTATAACATCCTTATGTTTTTGATAAAGAATAAGGGAAAGGTATTTTCAATCAGTCAGATTTACGAGAATATCTGGAATGAGAATGCTGTATCAGTAGATAATACTGTTGCGGTTCATATCAGACATATCAGAGAAAAAATAGAGATAGATCCCAAAAACCCGAGATATCTGAAGGTTGTTTGGGGAGTTGGCTACAAAATTGATACTGAGGATTGATAATGTTTGATAAAATATTCAGGCATAAGACCATGTCCTGGATCAGCAGATATGTTCTGAGAGTTTTCCAGCACATATGTCTTGCTGTGGTAGTGGCCCTGATTTTTTATATCTACAAAGGGTCATCTTTTACGGGCACAGATGGTGTTGACTATAATCTGCAAAAGGATGATGTTGGCAAAGAATATGCCGATTCGGAACTTTTTAATACCATATTGTTTGATAATCTGAAAAACGCAGTGGAACTGGCTGCTTATCAGACTCTTTTTGAAACCGATGGTGTGTATAACGGCGAGAAAAACATTGACGTAACGGCATTTATCAACAGGAATACCGTACTTCAAAGTGATTATATTACAGCTGTATACCCGGTTTCGAATCTTATTAAATGGTCCCAAAATGGATTTGAATATGATGATGTGAATTATTCTACAAGGGAGAGCAAAGATTTTTTTGTAGCCACCACAGTTTATACACATCTTTTAAAGAACAACGCTGAGGGCGGAATGAATGCATTTCTGAACTCTCAGCTTGCTAATAATGTTGTCAGAACGAATGTCAAAGAAAATGTAAAGGATGGTGCAGGCTCCCATACTGTTTTGATTCCAAGATATAAGACAGTTAATGGAGAGAATATTGAGGAAATCGTCTCAGACTGGGATGAATATAATGAACTCTGCGCTAATATTACCGAGACAGCATCGACTATGGCAGCGGCGTATGAGAGATACGATGATTATAAGGACAAGTATTCGTTCTATAAATCTAATTTCAGATACTATATCACCAGAACAATAAATGCCAGAACTGAAGTATTCACCAATGTGGATTCACTAAAGAGCGGAACAAATGGACTTAATATGAAGGATGTATTTAAGTCCTACGGAAGATATATATATTTCTGTCCATATGATATTGAATATTCCACTAATACTCAGATAAGCGAGGATACGCTCAGACAGATTATCGGGAATTATCAGTATGCGTTTCCTGATCAGATGAAGTTTTATTTTGCTGTTGATATAAATAAAACTGCAAATACTGATAACTTCAAGATAGGTAAGGATGCCTTCAACAGGTATATGCCATATTACAGACAGCTTTATATGATCATGGTATTCTTTGCGATAGCTTATCTGATAGTACTTGTTCACCTTAGCATCTACGAAGGCAGGATTGAGTATCCCGATGGGACTGTCGGTGGTATTGAGAGAATAGATGTGATTCCGATAGAAGCGGTATTACTGTTTTCGGTTGTTGTACTTGGAATACTGTTTGGTTTATTTGAATTCTCGGTAAACAATTATGAGATTGTAAAACATAATACGCTTAATATGTCACTTCTTGCAGGCGGTATTTCTTTTGTGGGCGATAATGCTATATGCTATGCAGTCTCTAGCATAATAAGAAGAGCAAAGGCCGGCTGGCTTTACAAAACTTCACTTTTCAGATACTGTCTTGAACTTATACATAAGCTGTTTGAAAAGATGACACTCAGACAGAACTTATTTGTAAGGACGGTACTGCCATATATACTTTCTGCTTTCCTCAATCTGTATCTTATTCTGCGATGGAGAATGGTAGGAGTTGTAATTGTTGCTGTGCTTGATGTGGCAGTGGCAATTTACATAATAAACCTGAACAATGACAAGTTTATTATCCTTGATGCGCTAAAAAGGATAGGAAAAGGTGAGCTTGATGTAAAGGTTGATGTCAACAAGCTTCATAGCGGTAATGTTTATCTTGGTGAAGAGTTAAATAAGATTTCCGTTTCTGTTGAGGAGGCGGTAAATCGAAGTATGCGTGATGAAAAGCTAAAGGCGGATCTTATAACAAATGTATCCCATGATATTAAGACGCCTCTGACATCTATCATCAATTATGTGGATCTGTTAAAGAGAGAAAATATCGATGACCCTAAAGTCAGCGAATATATCAGAATACTGGATAATAAATCCCAGAGATTGCGACAGCTTACAGATGATCTTGTGGAAGCCTCAAAAATCTCATCGGGTAACATCACACTGAATATCCAGGAGCTTAATTTTGCTGAATTTGTAAATCAGATACTGGGAGAGTTCTATGAAAAATTTGAAAGCTTCGGACTTGTTCCCATTCTTAAGTGTGAAAAGTACGATGTTTTCATAAGAGCTGATGCAAGACAGCTTTACCGTGTTATTGAGAACCTTTTGAATAATGTTTGTAAATACGCGCTTCCAAATACAAGAGTTTATATGGACCTTGTGGTTGTGAAAACTGAGAATTCAGGCAGCAAGGCATTATTCTCAGTTAAGAATATTTCTAAAAATGAGCTCAATATCAATGCCGATGAGCTTACTGAGAGATTTATCCGTGGCGATATTTCAAGAAGTACCGAAGGCTCCGGACTTGGACTTTCAATAGCAAAAAGCCTTACAACAGCGATGGGCGGAGAGTTTGAGATTATTCTGGACGGAGACCTTTTTAAGGTTAATGTCGCATTCGAAACGGGGAAATTCAGCAATGGAAATCCCTCGTCTGAGAAGGTACAGATTTAAGAAAAAACATATTAAAGAAAAAAGCCGGGGGCCTGTTAGTTAAACAGGTCCTCGGTTTTTACTGACTTTGAATTATATTTTTCAATCAAGCTGTGAATTGTCTCTGTAGGAGTTATTACATAGCTCAGTGATCCATCATGATTAACAAAATCTATAACTGTCGCAAGGAACTTACTCATATCCGCAACGTGGTAATATTCTCTCTTGATGTAATCAGGATTCTGATAAATCAGGTTTGTGGTGATAAGAGCATCAAAATCACCATTTTTATAGCCTTCATCAAAAATCTCCACGCCGTTTGTGAAAAGTCCGAAGGTGGTGCAGATAAATACACGCTGCGCACCCTTCTTTTTGAGCTGTCTGGCTGTATCGATCATGCTTGATCCGGAAGAAATCATATCATCGATGATGATAACATCCTTTCCATGTATATCGGAGCCAAGATATTCGTGAGCAACAATAGGATTTGACCCGTTTACAACCTTGCTGTAGTCACGTCTCTTGTAGAACATACCGGTATCTACATTAAGTACGTTTGCGAAATATACTGCTCTGTCCAAAGCACCTTCATCAGGACTTATTACAGTAAGATGTTCTTTATCGATGATAAGATCTCCGATTTCAGATATAAGAGCCTTCATGAACTGAGGAGATGCCATGAAGTTATCAAAGCCTGAAATAGGAGCTGCATTTGATATTCTGGGGTCATGGGCATCGAAGGTGATGAAATTGCCAATACCCATGTTATAAAGCTCAGAGAACATAACAGCAGCATCAAGTGATTCACGGTTGTTTTTATTGTGCTGTCTGCCTTCATAAAGGAAGGGCATTATGATGTTTATTCTTCTTGCTTTTCCGTTTATGGCTGCAATTACTCTTTTTAAATCCTGATAGTGATCATCAGGTGAATAGTAGTTCTCATAGCCATACATTTTGTAGGTCATTGAATGATTCATGACATCAGTAAGGATGAAAACATCTTTACCTCTGACAGATTCACAGATCTGAGCCTTGCTTTCACCGCTTCCGAAACGAGGGTTAGAATATGTTACTCTGTAATCATCCTTAACATAGCCCTGAAAAGCGGGGTCGTTACCGGGAGTGTCGTGAAGACTGTGTCTAAAATTAACAAGATGGGAATTAACCAGTTCGCCCAGTTCCTTGGCAGAATCCATCACCATAAGTGCGATGGGAGCAACTGGCATTGAAGTATCTAATTTGTGAAAATCAGGCATTTTATCTCCTAACTGAAAAAATAATTGATTTTTTACGCTACTATCTTATTGTATCTTATACTGACACGTCAAGAAATTTAATGTATAATCAGTTCTATGGATAACAAAGGACATTTGATAAAAAAGGTTGAACCCGGAAGCATAGCAGAGGAACTGGAGATTGCTGCCGGGGATTGTTTGCTTGCAATAAACGACAAGCCAATAGAGGATATATTTGATTATCAGTACATGGTACAGGATGAAGAGCTTACACTTCTCATCAGGAAACCTGATGGTGAGGAATGGGAGCTTGAAATTGAAAAGTACTATGATGAGGATCTTGGGATTGAGTTCGATAACGGACTTATGGACAATTATAGATCCTGCTGTAATAAATGTATCTTCTGCTTTATAGACCAGATGCCTCCGGGCATGAGAGAGACATTGTATTTTAAGGATGATGATGCAAGACTCTCGTTTTTACAGGGGAATTATGTCACGCTCACCAATATGAGTGACAATGATATTGACAGGATTTTGAAGTATCATCTATCTCCCATAAACGTATCATTTCAGACAACTAATCCTGAGCTTCGGTGTAAGATGTTAAACAACCGATTCGCAGGTGAGGCTCTAAAAAAGGTTGACAGATTATGCCAGCCCGGAACCGGAATAGAGCTAAACGGCCAGATAGTTCTGTGCAAGGGAGTAAATGATGGAGCAGAGCTTCACAGATCCTTAACTGATCTGTATAATTACAGACCGAATCTTAAGAGTGTATCGGTGGTTCCCGTCGGACTGTCAAAATATAGGGAGGGACTCTATCCTCTTGAACCCTTTGAGAAGGATGATGCCAGAGAAGTCTTAAAGGAGATTGAGTACTGGCAGAACAAATCCTTTGAGGAATACGGTGATCATTTTGTACATGCATCCGATGAATGGTACATGATAGCGCAGCTTCCGATACCGGGGCCTGAGATATATGACGATTATGGTCAGCTTGAAAACGGAGTAGGTATGGTGCGGCTCCTTTTGGATGAGTTTGACGAAGCACTTAAGGGCGCCATCGAGAATGGAATAGATGGAATTCCGCTTAAGGACTTTAAGGGTGAAGTTTCTACAGCAAGCGGCAAGCTTATTTATCCGTTTATCTGTGAGATGGCAAAGAAACTGACAGAAGCTGCTCCTGAGCTGACAGTTCATGTTCATGAAATCACCAATAACTTTTTTGGTGAGAGAATAACTGTGACCGGACTTCTTACCGGCCAGGATATAATAGCCCAGCTAAAGGGTCAAAAATTGGGGGATGCTCTGATTCTTCCGCAGAATGTACTTCGTGCAGGGGAAGATTATCTTTTAGATGATGTAAGAGTGTCGGATATTGAGAGAGAATTGGGGGTTAAGGTCCGCGTTATAAAAAGCGGAGGTATGGATTTCATAAGGGGACTAATTACAAAACAGGACGGTAGTTTATGAAAAGAAAAAACATAGTTGCGGTTGTAGGAAGACCGAATGTGGGAAAGAGTACCCTGTTCAATGCAGTTGCCGGGAAGAATATTTCCATTGTTGAGGACACTCCCGGAGTAACAAGAGACCGTATTTATCAGGATGTAGAGTGGCTGAATTACAGCTTTACACTTGTTGATACCGGAGGAATTGAGCCTGATACAAAAGACACTATTCTTTCACAGATGCGCACCCAGGCGGAGATTGCCATTGAGACAGCTGATGTCATCATTTTTATGTGCGATGTGAAGCAGGGACTTACGGATGCGGATTCCCAGGTTGCGGATATGCTAAGGAAGTCACGCAAGCCGGTAGTGCTTTGTGTAAATAAGGTGGATAGCTTCAAAAGAGATTCCATGGATGTATATGAGTTCTATAATCTCGGAATCGGAGAGCCTTTCCCTATCAGTGCATCCAATAAGCAGGGCATAGGTGATCTTCTTGAAGAGGTTACCAAAAACTTCACTGCTTCTGATGGTGAGGAAGAGGAAGATGATTCAATCAGGGTTGCCGTAATCGGAAAGCCTAACGTTGGAAAGAGCTCTATCATCAACAGACTCTGCGGAGAGAACAGACTTATAGTATCTGATGTGGCAGGAACAACAAGAGATGCCATTGATACTGAGGTCAAATACAATGGTAAGAAATATACATTTATTGATACCGCCGGCCTTAGAAGAAAGAATAAGGTAAAGGAAAAGCTCGAGGAATTCATGATCCTCAGAACAGTTACTGCGGTGGAACGTGCTGATGTAGCTGTTATAGTAATAAATGCAGACGAGGGTGTTACCGAGCAGGATGCCAAGATTGCGGGAATTGCGCATGACAGAGGCAAGGGAATAATAATTGCGGTCAATAAGTGGGATCTTATTGAAAAGGATAATAAGACAGTCAATGAGTTTACAAAAGACATAAGGAGCGTGCTTTCATTCATGCCTTACGCAGAGATTATCTTCATTTCTGCAGAGACAGGACAGCGCCTTGTAAAGCTCTATGATATGATAGATGCTGTAAGCGAGAATCATGCGATGCGTGTGGCTACAGGTGTTCTTAATGAGATAATGATGCAGGCAGTTGTTATGCAGCAGCCACCGTCAGATAAGGGTAAGATATTAAAACTTTTCTACATCACCCAGGCATCTGTTAAACCGCCAACCTTTGTTATATTTGTAAATGATAAGAAGCTGATGCATTTCTCATATACGAGATATATAGAAAACCAGATACGAGAAGCATTTGGTTTTAAGGGGACTCCGCTTAAGTTCATAATACGCGAGCGGAAAAATGAAAAAAATAAATAAAATGCCGGTATGAGCATTTAGACCAGGAGGGGATTTTACATGGTTGTAAGAGTTTTGTGTTTGCTGACAGGTTATGCTTTCGGTCTTATTCAGACTGCGGTTATTTACTGCAGAATGAAAGGGGTTGATATCAGAAACGTTGGAAGCGGCAATGCGGGGACAACAAATACACTTCGCGTTTTGGGGGCAAAAGCAGGGTTTACAGTTCTATTTGGCGATATGCTTAAGTGTATTGCTGCAGTACTTCTGACAACTCTTGTTTTCGGAAACAGATATCCTGATATAAAATATCTGTTGAAAATCTATACAGCCGCAGGCTGCGTTTTGGGACACGATTTTCCTTTTTACATGAAGTTTAAGGGCGGAAAAGGTATTGCATGTACTGCCGGATATATAGTTGCATTTAAGTGGACTTTTATAATAGGCGGACTTTTGGCATTTCTTATACCCTTTAATATCACACACTTTGTATCACTTGGTTCACTTTGCCTTTATGCTGTATTTTTCATTCAGCTTGTTGTTGAGGGACAGATGGGGCTCCTCGGAATGTCACAGCCTCATCTTATAGAGATGTATATTATAGCCTTCGCCATGACAGCGCTTGCGTTCTATCAGCACAGAACCAACATAGGAAGACTTTTAAGACGCGAAGAGAGAAAGACCTATATTTGGAAAAAGAATAAAGTAGACTAAAAAATAATACCTCTGCCTTCCTATTTAGAGGAAGGTGGCACCAAGTGCCGGATGAGGGGAAAAGGAGACTAACTTGGATAACAATATCGCCGTCATAGGCTCCGGAAGCTGGGGCATAGCTCTTGCCTGGAGACTTTGGAAAAACGGAGAAAATGTAACAATATGGGCCAGAAGCAGGGAATCTGCTGAAAAATTAAAGCTTAACAGAGAGGATAAGGATAAGCTTCCGGGAGTGATTTTGGACGGAAGCATCAAAATTACAGATAATCTTGAGAGCGCACTCAAGGATAAGGACATGATTGTGATAACAGTTCCTTCGGTTGCTGTGCGCGAGGTTTGTAGGAAAATGCAGCCCTATCTCAGAAGCGAGGATGAGGGTCACCAGATAATTGTAAACTGTTCTAAAGGAATAGAAGCTGACACGCTTATGCTTATGTCGGATGTGATTCTTGATGAACTTCCGGGAAGAGATGTGGCAGTGCTTTCCGGACCGTCTCATGCGGAGGAAGTCGGAAAAGACCTTCCTACCACGATTGTGGTAAGTGCATTTTCAAAGGATACTGCCAGAGCTGTGCAGAACGCATTTATGGCTGATACTTTCCGTGTATATACAAGCCCTGATATGCTGGGCATAGAGATAGGTGCAGCCCTTAAAAATGTTATAGCTCTTGCTGCCGGTGTTGCCGACGGACTTGGATATGGTGATAATGCAAAGGCGGCGCTGATCACAAGAGGAATTGCAGAGATGTCAAGGCTGGGAGCAGCAATGGGTGGAGATTATGAAACCTTCTCAGGCCTGTCCGGAATTGGTGATCTTGTAGTTACCTGTGCTTCAATGCATTCCAGGAACAGAAGAGCCGGAATTCTCATAGGACAGGGGAAGACTGCTGATGAAGCCAGAAAAGAAATAAAAATGGTCGTAGAGGGTGTAAACAGTGCTGCAGCGGCTCTGGCTCTCGCTAAGAAGTTTGATGTTGAAATGCCTATTGTAGAGCAGGTTAATGAAGTACTGTTTAATAACAAGCCTGCGAGAGAAGCTGTTCTAGATCTTATGAACAGAGATAAAAAAGACGAGAATGATCTTCAGGGATGGTAAAGATTAAACCTTTCTGATATAGTTTTCTTGGTGTTTAAAATATAGTTTTGGAGGGAATTAAGGTATGAAGAAAGAAGTAAAGAAATTTGGGGGAGTTATTAGATTATTAGCGATGGTTATGATGTTCGCGCTTACATTAACAATTGCGAACCCTATGACAGTAGAAGCTAAAACCAGGAAGCTTAAGAGTTTTAAATCTTACAGCTCAGAAACTGCTTTTGCTGATTCGGTAGCAAATAACATTGCAAAGAAGACTTATAATTTTAAGATTAAAAAGAAAGGCTATGATGCAAGAGCATATCTTAGATTTACGGCTCCTGTTTCTAAAACATATACATTTACGCTTTCAAATTTGCGAGCAGCTAATGGAAGATATGCATGCGGATTTATGCAGGTTATGAAACCAATGGTGACGTCACCTGATAATTTAGATACTCTTGATGTTGACACCAACGTTACTAAAGGTATTACAAAGGGCTTGTACTTTGCAAGTAGGAAGACTAAGGATAAGGAATTTACGACCAAAAGGTCTGCTTCTTTATATCTTGAAGCTGGTGAGACAGCATATATTTATATTAATTCATCAACAGCAATCAGCAAGTATGTTACATTCAAATTCAAGGTAAAATAAACATCAAAAATTAAACACCATAGGGCTGTGAAAAATGAGAAATCTTTTTTCCAGCTCTTTTTCGATATTCAAATTTTAGGAGTAGAAGGTTTAGTCTGATAATGAAATATGATAATCACTGCGAGGAATGCCGATGCTGAGCGTGAATTATTATTGAAAAAAAGTATAGCTTTGTGATATAAGTATTATGTTCGAAATTTTTTATTATAGAGAGGAAAAGGGAATGAAAGAAAAGTTTATGAAACTATCAAAGGCAATGTTTGTCATTGCTGCTTTTTTACTTGTCTTTTCAACAGGCAAAACATCTGCTAAAGCTTCTGTTGGGAGTGTTACACAGATAGGACAGACAACAAATTCGATAACAATTTCTTGGACAAAAAATGGAAATGAAACAGTATATTTGGGTTACAGCTATATTGATGATATTGAAGGAAGAAACGCTGCTAAGGCTATGGCAGAATCAATGTCAACTCCTGTTTCCGGCACATCATATACATTAAGTGTGCCTCAAAATGGAATAGCTTATATTGCTCTTACTACAACTTCACGATTAGGGCCTATTACTTATAACAAAAAGTTTAAATGCGCTCCTTCACAGGTGACTAACGTTCATCAGACTGAATGGTATAGAGCAGCACACAGTTGTGTTTATGAATGGAATAACCAGCCATGTGCAGATGGATATGAAACTGTGTTCATGGATGCAAAAGGAAATATCATCGAAAGTACTACAAGACCAAGTTCCAGATATTACCATGATGGCGTTAAGAACAATAAGGTATATAAGTGCCAGGTAAGAGCATATACTGATATCAATGATAGGCCTGAGCAGAGAATATACGGTGAATGGTCTCCTGAAGCGTATTTTCTTACACAGCCGGGTGCAGCACCGAAATATGGTAATGTAAGTCTTGGACTGGATGTTCACTGCTCAAAAGGCAAGCTTAAGATATCATGGGAAAAGGTTGATGATATTTCAGGCTATCATGTATTTGTGGCTACTAAGAAGGGCGGCAAATTCAAAAAGGTTAAAACTCTTAAGGCTGGTGCTAAGAGCATCACAATAAAGAAATTCAAGAAAAAGAAAATCAATCCTAAGAAGAAATATTATGTTTTTGTACAGGCATTCAAGGATGCTAATGGAATCAGATACAATTCAGGAATGAATTATATTTCATATAATAATGGCAAATATTCAAGCTTTATGTATGCAGATTCTTGGAATTAAAAATTTATCACTTTTGTTATGTTTTGTATTATAAGATACTTTTATTTCTAATGGGAATGGTTGAAATAATACATATACAAATATTTGGGGCTGTAAAAAATGATCTCTCATTTTTACAGCCCTTATTTATATAAATGCAAAATAAGGATATTTTTGGATGAATTTAAATTACAAAAATTGTTACATTTTTTGTAATTTTATGTTATCATAAAAACCGTTAAAATTAAGTGAATCAAGAAATAAGAGAGGGACTTATTGCCTCAATTGATTTGCGTTAGGAGAGGAAATTAGTATGGAAATGAAGAAAGTTCTAAGAACAATTGTCGGTATGGGTCTTGCATTTGCTATTACATTTGCTTCCATGCCTCAGACAGCAAGCGCTGCAGGTTATTCTGTAGGAAAGCTTAATACCGGAGCTAAGCCTGGCTCAACATACACAGCTAAGTCATATTTCCCCGGTATCGGTTACCAGAACATGAAGGTTAGATTTTCATCTGTAACCAAGGAAGATGCAATGCCTTTTGGCCGTTATAAGGGAATGTATACTAAGGCTACTGTTAACATGCATGTATCAATGCCTAAGTCAACAGAGAAGAAGATCAAGAATAACGTTGTAAAGATCATCAGATCAAGCAAATACAGAAATAAGAGAATTATCGGTACATGTCTCTTCCTTGATTCTTATACAGGCTGCATTCCTTCTGATCTTTACCAGGGAACAGGTGCTGATGAGTCTAATGTAAAGAGAAAGACATTCCATCAGAAGCAAAATCGTTATAACGCATGGTATACAACTACAACAGCATTTGATCAGACGACTACACTTGTTTATGATTCAATGAACGATGGTAAGTATCTTGTAGGTTATGCAGGAGTTGGCAAAGAGGTTACAGCAAACAGCTCTTCTGTTACAAACTTTGCAAATGGTAATGCTCCTATTACAAGCTCTGCCTTCTTCAAGAAGAAGCTCAAGAAGCTTTCAATCTGGACAAGAATTTAATTTGCTTGACAAGAAGAAAAAAATATTGATAATAATTCATTAAAGGCTGAGAACGGAATAAGTAGTTTGATGAGTTAACCACAGAGAGTTGCCGGTTGGTGAGAGGCACGGAATTAAGCATTAAACGAATACCTCCGGGAGCTGCACGGAAGAATGAGTAATATCTAGTAAGCCGTGACGCGATCCCTGCGACAGTGTGGAAGAGTATACGGAATGTTTTCCAAGTACTTACTGAGGTGTGTTGTGTGAGCAGCATACGAATGAAGGTGGTAACACGGATTTAACCCCGTCCTTCGTAATCAATTTTAGATTGCGGGGGATGGGGTTTACTATATTAATCCTGTCCCCGGGCACAGAACTATTTTATTTAGGAGGACAAAATGCAGATTTACGAGGAACTTAAAAGAAGAGGTCTTATCGCTCAGGTAACTGATGAGGAGCAGGTAAGAGAATTAGTGAACGCCGGCAAGGCAACATTTTATATTGGTTTTGACTGTACAGCAGACTCTCTTACAGCAGGCCATTTCATGGCGCTGACACTTATGAAGAGACTGCAGCAGGCAGGTAACAAGCCTATCGCACTTATTGGTGGAGGCACAACAATGATCGGTGATCCTTCAGGAAGAACCGATATGAGAAAGATGCTTACCAGAGAGGATATTGACCACAATGCAGAGTGCTTTAAGCGCCAGATGGAGAAATTCATCGATTTTGGCGAGGACAAGGCTATTATGGTTAACAATGCAGACTGGCTCATGAACCTCAATTATATCGAGCTTCTTAGAGAGGTTGGCGCATGCTTTTCAGTTAATAACATGCTCCGTGCTGAGTGCTATAAGCAGCGTATGGAGAAGGGACTTTCCTTCCTTGAGTTTAACTACATGATCATGCAGTCCTATGATTTCTACTACATGTTCCAGAAATACAACTGTAATCTTGAGTTTGGCGGTGACGATCAGTGGAGCAACATGCTTGGTGGTACTGAGCTTATTAGAAGAAAGCTTGGAAAAGATGCACACGCTATGACAATCACTCTTCTTACAGATTCTCAGGGCAAGAAGATGGGTAAGACAGCAGGCAATGCCGTTTGGCTTGATCCTGAAAAGACATCACCCTATGACTTCTACCAGTACTGGAGAAATGTAGGCGACGATGATGTAGATAAGTGTCTTAAGATGCTCACATTCCTTCCTATCGAGCAGATCGAGGAGATGGAGAAGTGGGAGGATTCCAGAATCAATGAGAAGAAGGAAATCCTTGCATTTGAGCTTACAGAGCTTGTACATGGTAAAGAGGAAGCACAGAAGGCTCAGGATGGAGCCAGAGCGCTTTTTGCAGGTGGCGGTGACCTTGCTAATGTTCCTGCTGTTTCGCTTAAAGAAGAGGACTTTAGAGACGGAGTTATTGATATCCTTCAGGTGCTTGTTTCATCAGGTCTTTGTCCTACAAGAAACGAGGCAAGAAGAGCTGTTCAGCAGGGTGGTGTAACCTTTGGAGATGATAAGGTAACTGACCTTAAGACCACTTATTCAAAGGATACCTTCGCAGGTGACGGAGTTATGGTTAAGAGAGGTAAGAAGTCCTTCAAAAAGGTAGTATTTTAATGGTTTTATTTTTTGATATTGACGGAACACTATGGAATTATAAAAACGAAATAAATGAAAAGACGACCGAGGCGATACGCACTGCCAGGAAGAATGGGCATAAATGCTTCATAAATACCGGCAGGGCGAGAGCCTTTGTCACCAATAAAAAACTATTGGATATTGGCTTTGATGGCATAGTTTCAGCCTGCGGTACAATGATAGAGTATGAAGGCGATGTGATCTATAATCGTCTTATCCCTAAAGAAGATGCAGAGAGAACTGTATCTACAGTTCGCGAATATGGGTTCAAACCAATTTTGGAGGGACCAAGTCATCTATACCTTGAATTACCTGATTTCCAGGGAGATATGTATGGAGATAAGGTAATAAAGGAGATGGGAGATAAGCTTCGAGGCATTGATGAGTGCTGGGGCAAATGGGAAATCCAAAAGCTATCCTGCGCTACGGAGATACCGGTTGAAAAGCGTGACGAATGCTTCGATATATTATCGGATCTATACGACTATATGATTCACTCTGACACAGTAGTTGAGATGGTTCCAAGAGGCTTTAACAAGGGCTTAGGTATTGAGAAAGTATGTGAGCTTTTAGGTGAAGACATAAGAAATACCTTTGCTTTTGGAGACAGTATCAATGATAAAGAAATGCTACTTGCTGCAGGAGTCGGAGTCGGTATGGGCGGAACCTACCATGATCTCTCTGAATATGCTGATTATATAACGGCTTCTCTTGATGACGACGGGATTTGGAAGGCGATGAAACACTTTGAACTCATCTGATGATTAAATATTTTTAATTAATTATTTAGCTAATAAAATGGACTGCCAAAGATGATATGCATCTTATGGACAGTCCATTTTTTATTTCATGATATTATATTTTGATAGCTAAAAGCTTTCTTTGTTATTGAATGCTACCGGCCATTGCATAGCCTTTTTTATTTTTTCCAAAACCGGCTGCATAGTAACTGATTGTTTTATTGTTAAGCTTGTTCATTGTAGCCTTTTTAAGCTGGCCATTTCGTAAGCCTGCATAGCCCAGGTAAACTGTATCATGCCCAAGAGGTACAAGAACTTTATAGGAGTAAGCAATCTTTTTCTTCCAGTTATAAATTCGATATACGTGTCTTCCTTTTCTGGCTACAAGTGTCTTTGCTGTAGAACTTCGACTGACATAAGAACCGTTTTCAACGATGAGATCGGTAATGCTATTGCCGTTCTTATCTACATAAATTGGAGTGTAATCATCTATCTGGCCACCATTTCTTTTCTTGGCTTCCTGAACAATCTTCATTATGTCCTTCTTAGAGAGCTTTGACAAAGTAAGAGAGATGCTTACTTCGTATTCATCATATAATTGTTGATTGCTTGCTTTGACAGAGCTCCTTAAGAGAGTGGAAGACAATTTGAAGCTTGCTTTTTTAGGCCTTGCACCTTTATACATAACGGAACTTATCTTGCCGGATCTTGATTTTGTGAGCTTGACTCCGGCAGCCTGAGTTTTAATCGGAGCAAATGAAAATGCGAGCGCAAAAATAAGAACAATCGCAGATAATTGTTTAAGAATTCTCTTCATAGAATTTTCCCCCTTCATGAATTAAGTAATGGAAAACTACTACACAAAACACTTTATACCGATTAATATCATATCACATGGAGATAACAGCATTTTATAAAAAAAATATAAAATCAGCTCAGAAAAAAGAAAAGCCAATGACGATGTCATCAGCTTTTCAATGATAATCATTTACGTGAATTTGTTATCTCCACAATGCCCAGAGGAATACATAAGCACCTATAACTGCTGCGAGAGTAAAAGGAATTCCGATTCTTGTGAAGTCCTTAAAGCTTACCTCATAGCCTTCCTTTCTAAGCATGCCTACACCTGCGATGTTGCAGCTTGCTCCTACGGGAGTTATGTTACCGCCAAGAGTAGCTCCGCAAAGGAGGCCGAAATAGAGAAGATAGGGTGCAATTCCAAGGGAAGCAGTAACACCCTGCAGTACAGGGAGCATTGTAGCAACATAAGGGATGTTGTCGATAAATGCAGAGATAAGTACTGAACCCCAAACAATAATTGTAAACAGAACGAAAATGTTGTTGCCGCCGGCTTTTACAATAAGAGCTGCCAGATCATCGACAAGACCTACATGAGTAACACCTCCGATTACCATGAACAAACCGGTAAGGAGAAGAACGGTATCATAGTCAAGGTTTTTAACAACCTTCTTAATGCGCTCTACATCGTGATCTTTTAAGTACTCCCAGGCAATTCCGATAAGGGAGCATACAAGACAGATAACACCGTTTGTGATTTCAGGCTTGTCCTGAATGAATGAAGCGCCCATAAGAAGAACGACGTGAGCGACCATCATTATTGTAGGAACATAATCGGTTACCACAGTCTTTTCAGTGGCTGATACAGGCTCTTTGTCCTTTCTGAAAAGAACCATCATAATCGGAACTGTCAAAAGAGCTCCAAGCTCAACAGCGAAGAAAATGCCAGGTCTTCCGTTCATCCAGAAGAAATCATTGAAGTCCATCTTCGCATAGGCACCAAGCATGATAGAGGTGGTATCACCTACCAAGGTGGCGGCACCCTGAAGATTAGAGGATACAGCGATTGAAATTATCATTGGTACCGGGTTTATCTTGAGCTTTTTACAAATTGCCAGACCTACAGGTGCAACCATTAGAAGCGTTGCAACGTTATCGATGAATGCGGATATAAGTCCTGAAAACAGTGACATGTAAATCGTAACCCACATTACATTTGGAGCCAGATCTAACAGATGATCAGCTATAAGGTTGGGCATCTTGGACTCAATGAAGTAGTCAACCAGAAGCAGTGTTCCGAATATCATAAGAAGTACGTTCCAGTCGATTGCAGAAAATACGCTGTTAAAAGGTAAGATACCGGTAACAACATAGATTGCTGCAACAGCGAGAGCAATAAGTGCACGTCTTTTTGGGAAAACGATAAGGCCAACGTACATTGCCACAAATAAGATGATTGCGATTGGTTTCATGTAAAAATCCTTTCGAGTTGAAATATTTGATTTTTGTCCGATTGGACTTTCTTATTTTATATCTTTTCTTTCGTTGAGAGAAGTGCCTTTTTTGTGATATAATAACACGGCTTTTGATTTTTTGGCGAATTAGAGAGGATATTATGAAAAAACTAATTACTTTATACGGAACTATTATGGTAATGTCCATGGTTTTGACTGGATGTGGAAGCCCTAAGGCTACTGAGACAGTCAGAGTTGGATCTCTTAAGGGACCTACAACCATGGGACTTGTCAATCTGATGAAGGATTCAGAGAATGGCAAATCTGAGGGTAAATACGAGTTTTCTATGAAGACCCAGCCTGATGAGGTTATGGCGGGAATGGTTTCAGGAGACATTGATATAGCTCTTGTTCCTGCAAATATGGCTTCGGTTTTATATAACAAAACTGAAGGAAATGTAACTCTTTTGGACATCAACACTCTGGGAGTCCTCTACTGCGTAACAGGGGATGAATCAGTAAAGAGTGTTAAGGATTTTTCCGGAAAAACGGTTGTAACTACAGGACAGGGTGCTTCTCCAGAATATGTTTTAAGATACCTTCTTGATGCGAATGGAGTTACAGACTGCAATATAGAGTTTAAATCCGAGGCAACTGAGATAGCAGCACTTCTTCAGGAGGATGCTTCAAAGATTGCGATTCTTCCTCAGCCCTTTGCAACTGTAGCAGCAGCTAAGAATGAGGCAGTTTCAGTAGCATTTGACTTAACTGATGAGTGGGATCAGGTTTCTTATGGCTCCAAGCTGTTAACAGGTGTGACAGTTGTAAGAAATGATTTCTTAAAAGAGCATTCTGCTGAAGTGAAAAAATTTATTGAAGAGCACAATGCCAGCACAGAAAAGACTTCATCTGACGTTGAAGGTACAGCTGCTCTTATAGAAGAGTATCAGATTATCGAGAAGAAAGAGGTTGCAGCTAAGGCACTTCCTTCCTGCAATATTGTCTGCATAACAGGAGATGTGGCAAAGACAGCGCTTTCAGGTTATCTTCAGGTTCTCTTTGATCAGGATCCCAAGGCTGTTGGCGGAAAGCTTCCTGCTGACGATTTCTATACATTGGATAAATAAGGCATATGAAATATTTTAAGAAAGCAGGAATTGCCGTCATATGGCTGCTAATTTGGCAATTACTTGCTATAATTGTACACAACAGAATATTGCTTGCGGGTCCGGTAGAATCACTTTCTGCACTTATGCAGATGGCAAAAACATCTGATTTTACCGCATCTGTTATTTCATCTGTAATTCATATAGTACTCGGGATAGTGATAGGATCGGTTCTTGGAATACTTCTTGGTGCATTGTCACTCAAGTTCAGACTTTTAGGTGAGTTTCTTTCACCGGTTGTGACCACTATAAAATCAGTACCTGTTGCAAGTTTTGTGGTACTTATACTGATTTGGATAGGAAGTGAGAACCTTTCAACTGTCATAGTAGCTTTGGTCGTGTTTCCTATTCTGTATCTTGCTACGACTAATGGTATGTCTGCAGCGGATGATGAGCTTCTCGAGATGGCGCATGTATATCGCATGCCTACGGCAAATAAAGTGAGATTTATCTATTTGCCTGCGCTTATTCCTTCATATCTTGGCGCGTTTTCAGTTGCTGTGGGTATGGGCTTTAAGAGCGGAGCAGCTGCAGAAGTAATAGGACAGCCACTTTTGACAATGGGTAATGGATTATATAAATCCAAGATAAATCTTGATACTGCGGAAGTATTTGCATGGACTTTCATGATAGTGCTTACTTCATTTATTGTTGAAAAGCTTTTCATGTTAATTATAGTTCTGTTTAAAAAGGCGCTTATACCTGCAGCATCATCAAACAGTAGTGATAAAAAAGTGGACGGGGAGGTGCGAGATGACAATTGATCTTGAGAATATCTCCAAGTCCTATGGAGCAAGAAAGGTTCTTGATAATTTCAATCTGGAAATAGCGGACGATCACTCATATGTGATCACAGGTCCGTCAGGAAGCGGCAAGACAACGCTGCTTCGAATAATTCTCGGGTTGGAAGAACCCGACAGTGGAAAAGTTCATCTGATGGGAGATTACAAATATGCCTGGCTTAATGCCGGAGTCGTCTTCCAGGAGAACAGGCTTTGCGAGAACTTTACCGCAGTTCAGAATGTGGTAATGGTAAATAAGAAAAATTCGGTGAAGGTAGCTGAGGAGGAACTTCTAAGGCTGCTACCCGAGGACTCGATACATAAACCTGTATCCGAGCTTTCCGGAGGGATGAAGAGAAGGGTATCAATAGTACGAGCCTGCTGCATTCCATCCGATATGCTTATACTGGATGAGCCCTTTACCGGACTCGACAGCGATAATCGAAAATTGGCTATCGATTATATAAGAGAAAAACAGGGCAGAAATCCTC
Source organism: Butyrivibrio sp. VCD2006 (assembly GCF_000423925.1). Lineage (GTDB taxonomy): Bacteria > Bacillota > Clostridia > Lachnospirales > Lachnospiraceae > Butyrivibrio. The sequence goes on along the minus strand of NZ_AUIX01000003.1, from coordinate 197,172 downwards.
TTCTTATAACGGCACATGATACAGAAGGGCTTGAATTCTGCAGGGAAATCCGGTTGTGAGAAAGTAATGATAATGGTAACAATCATCTGAATGCCTTTTGATTAATTAGGAAGGTACCCGTAGGGCAGATGTAGGGAATATTTTTAGGTAGGAGATATTTATGGTAACAAACGACAAAGGACTGGTAAGTTTCAAACACAAGATTATGGAAGAAGTCTGCCGCCTGGCATGGAAGGGTGAGCTTGACGAGGATCACAAGGATAAGCTTGCATACAAGCTTGCTCCCGGCCCTAAGCCTGAGTACAGATGCTGCGTTTATAAGGAACGTGAGATTGTACGTCAGAGAATTCGTCTTGCATGTGGACAGAACACAACCTACGATAGGGATTCTAAGAATATCGTGCAGGTTATTGATCCTGCTTGTGATGAATGTCCTATTTCAGCATTTTCAGTAACTGATAACTGCCGTTTTTGTATAGGTAAGGCGTGCCTTAACTCATGTAAGTTCGATGCGATTCATCCCGGTGATGTCAGAATGCATATCGATCCTGCAAAGTGTAAGGAATGTGGTATGTGTGCAAAGGCTTGTCCCTACGGTGCTATCGTTCATCTTGAGCGTCCCTGCCACAAGGCTTGCCCTGTAGGAGCTATTACCTACGATGAGTATGGATATTGTAAGATTGACGAGGATAAGTGCATACAGTGCGGACACTGCATACATAGTTGTCCCTTCGGAGCTATCGGATCAAAGACATATCTTGTTCAGATCATCGACGCCATCAAGGAAGGTAAGGAAGTAATCGCAATGTGCGCTCCTGCAACTGAGGGTCAGTTTGGTGAGAACATCACAATGGCAGCTATAAAGAATGCGCTTGTAAAGATTGGCTTCTCCGATATGGTTGAAGTTGGTCTTGGAGGAGATATGACAGCTGCTTACGAGTCCAAGGAATGGGCTGAGGCATATGCTGAGGGCAAGAAGATGACAACATCATGCTGTCCTGCATTCATCAATATGCTTAAGAAGCACTTCCCTGAGCAGTTTGAGAACAACATGTCTTCAACAATATCACCTATGTGTGCTATTTCAAGATACTTAAAGGCTACACGCCCCGGTTGCGTAACTGTATTCGTTGGCCCCTGCATCGCTAAGAAGTCAGAGGCGCAGGATGAGAGCGTACCGGATAATGCAGATTTCGTTGTAACTTACGGTGAACTCAGAGCTCTTATGAGATCAAAGGACGTAGAGTTTGAGCCTGTTGAAGATGAGTATCAGGAGTCTTCAATCTGGGGTAAGAGATTTGCCACAAGTGGCGGCGTTGCTAACGCAGTTATTGAGTGTATGCAGGAGAGAGGCGAAGATATCGGAGATCTTAAGCTTCACCGTGCAGCAGGTGGTATTGAATGTAAGAAGGCACTCACACTCCTTAAGATGGGTAAATTCCCTGATGACTTCATTGAGGGTATGGTTTGCCCCGGAGGTTGCGTAGGTGGTCCTTCAAAGCATAAGACAGAGACAGAAATCACTAAGGCAAGAGCAAGCCTTCTCGCAAAAGCCGATGGCAGAAAAGTGCTTGAAAATCTCAAGAACTATCCTATGGATAAGTTCTCAATGCACAGAGATGGAAAGAAGATTGATCTTCCGGATTAATAAATTGTAATTATTTATGTTAAGCGATTAAGCCCCTCAGACGTATAGCTGCTGATTAAAGCCTTCCCTATATTGTGGGAATGTGTCAGCGAAGCTGACGGATGAGGGGCATTATTTATAAAACTTTGATATTTTTTTATCTTTTCTTGAGTAAATTTAACATAGGGTATATAATCTATCAGTTCATATTATGTATAATGAAATAGTGCCTGAATTTTAGGACAAACATTATGAACATCACATGTACAATCAGTTAATACTTTTCACATATTCAGGAGGAATAAAAAATGTACGGTTTTGGAGAAATGATTTCCAAGCTTAAAGCTAATCCTAAGACTATTGTCTTTACAGAGGGTGAGGATCCCAGAATTCTTGAGGCTTCATCAAGACTTCTTGCAGGAAGCTTTTTAAAGCCTATACTTCTCGGTAATCCGGAGGTAATCAACAAGGTTGCAGAGGAAGAGGGCTACAACATCAGAGGAGCTCAGATCATAGATCCTAAGAACTATGAGGATTTTGAGAGCATGGTTGATGAGTTTGTTGAGCTTCGTAAGAGCAAGGGTATGACTCCCGAGCAGGCACGTGAAACACTTTCTCATGCAAATTACTTTGGAACAATGCTTGTTAAGATGAAGAAGGCTGACTGTCTCCTTGGTGGTGCTACATATTCAACGGCTGATACTGTAAGACCTGCGCTTCAGATTATTAAGACAAAGCCCGGTAACAGTGTTGTATCTTCATGCTTCATCCTGGTTCGTCCTTCAGCAATCGGAGACAATGAAGTCATCGCAATGGGTGACTGCGCTATCAACATTGATCCTACAGAGGATGAGCTTGTTGAGATCTGTGGTGAGACAGTAGAGTGTGCTAAGGCTTTCGGAGTTGATCCCAAGGTTGCATTCCTTTCATTCTCAACTAAGGGTTCAGCTAAGAGTCCTTCAGTAACTAAGATGCAGAATGCTACGAAGAAGGCTCAGGAGAAATATCCCAATATTCCTATCGACGGTGAGCTTCAGTTTGATGCAGCAGTTGCACCAAGGGTTGCAAGAAATAAGGCTCCGAACTCACCTGTAGCAGGACACGCAAATACATTCATTTTCCCTAACATCGATGCAGGTAACCTTGGTTACAAGATTGCACAGCGTATGGGCAATTTCGAGGCATATGGCCCGATTCTTCTCGGCCTTAATGCCCAGATCAACGACCTTTCAAGAGGCTGCAACGCTATAGAGGTTTATTCTATGGCTATCATTACAGCTTGCCTTGCATAATGACTTGCTTTTTCCGTAGATGGAAAGTTTAGAATGATGATTTTGCTTTTTCCGCAGATGGAAAGTTTAAAATGATGATTTTGCTTTTTCCGTAGATGGAAAGTTTAGAATGATGATTTTGCTTTTTCCGCAGATGGAAAGTTTAGAATGATGATTTTGCCTTCCCCCTCAGGGGGAAGGTGCCCGAAGGGCGGATGAGGGGAAACAGGAGACGTATGGACTATAAAGATTACATGGTAAGGGCCACAGCTGCAGATGCGCAGATTCGTGCCTTTGCCATCACGACAAGAAATCTGGTGGAAGAAGCCAGAAAAATACATGATTTAAGTCCTATCTGTAGCGCTGCTCTCGGACGACTTATGAGCGGTGCGCTTATGATGGGCGATATGCTTAAAAATGAAAAGGACGCTCTTACTGTAACAGTAGATGGCGATGGCCCTATCGGTGGACTTCTCGCAACTGTCAATAATAAGGGTGAGGTCAAGGGCTATGTTAAAAACAATGCGGTAGCACTTCCCAATAACGAAGCAGGACATCTTAATGTAGGTGGCGCTGTAGGAAACGGAACACTTACTGTTATAAGAGATCTTGGACTTAAGGATCCCTATGTGGGTACAATTCAGCTTTTGTCAGGCGAGATTGCTGATGACCTTACCTGCTATTTTGTTGAATCGGAACAGATACCTTCATCTGTTGGACTTGGTGTTCTTGTAAACAAAGATTTCTCAATCATGGAAGCGGGCGGATTCATTGTACAGCTCATGCCGGGAGCATCCGAAGATGTTATTTCCAAGCTTGAAGGTAACATTCAGGGAATGAAGACTGTTACGGATATCCTGAGAGAAGGCAAAACGCCTGAAGATCTTTTGGATTTGGTGCTTGCAGGTTTTGATTATGAGATTACTGATAACAAGCCTGTGAAATTTCATTGCGGCTGTGATAAGGATAGAGTAGAGAGAGCTCTTGTCCTTCTTGGAAAAAAGGAACTTGAGAATCTGGCTGCAGATGAAAAGGATATAGAAATTAAATGCCATTTCTGCGGAAAGGCATATTCATTTACTCCTGCAGATCTTAAAGAAATGATGCAAAGGGCTAAGTAAGCTTGATGCTGATATCTTCTGAAGACAAAACACGAGTTGATTTATCGGGAAGCTCAACTATGAGCTTCCCTTTTTTATTAATATCAAGGGCAACGGCTTCATACTCCTTGTCAGATGATATGACCAGGATGCTCTTTCCAAGCATATTCATGCGGGATTTATACTCATCAATTATATTTTCGGGAATGCTTCCCTTCAAAATATTATTTAATATGGCGGCAATAAGCTCATTCTTTGAAATAGATTCTTCGCCTTTAAGGAATAGACTGCCGACAGTTTTTCTAAGCTCCGGAGGAAAAGCTTCTGATTCCGAATTAAAGTTGATCCCGATTCCGAGAACAATATACTGGAGTTCTCCTGTATCAAAATCTGTACCGGCCTCTGCCAGAATTCCACATACTTTTTTATCCTCAATATAAAGGTCATTTAGCCATTTGATTTTGGGAAATACTGAAGTATTTTCTTCAATTGCTCTGCAGACACAGACACCTGCGAAGGGCGTGATAAGTGAAAAGCCATCTGTTTCAAGCTTTTCCGGTCGCAAGATTATACTCATGTAGATGCCGCCCTCCGGAGAGGTGAAGTGTCTTTTCTTTCTGCCTGTTCCACCGGTTTGGCGCTTTGCAATTATAACAGTCCCATGGGGAGCATCAAAGGTAGCCATACTTCTTGCGGTTTTATTAGTGGATTCCAACTCATCATATACTGTGATAAGTTCTGAGCTTACATAGGGTGACAGATTTTTTGAGATGCCTGAAACGGTGATGTTGTCGGCTTTTGCGGACAAAGAATAACCCCTGCGAGGGGCAGCGGAAATGCGGTAGCCTTCTCTACGCAGGGATTCTATAGCTTTCCAAACACTGTTCCTTGATATATGAAGTTCCTTTGCTAAAGTTTCTCCTGAGAAGTAGCGTCCGGAGTTTTCTTCAAGATAATTAAGTACAAGTGTTTTAGTGTCGGTCATTTTATATCCTCAAAGTACGCTTGATAATCTCTTCTTAAGCTGCGGTGCCAGAAGCGCTACCAATACAATCTTGAGTACTGCGGTAGGAATAAAGGGAAGTACACAAGCGGTAAAGCCTGCGATAAAGCTGCTTTTTGAAAAGATCATAAACCATAGTGTTCCAAATACATAATTGATTGTAGCACCAATCAGGAGACAAAGCACCAAGATAGTAAAGTAAATTGGTTTGATGGAGGAACCATTCTTTTTTGAGAAACGAATGCCAAGTTCATCACCGAGTCCTGCTGTAAAGGAAAGGATTGGGAATGAAATAAGAAATCCACCGGTTATACCAAAGAGTTTGCCGATACCTCCTGAAAATCCTGAAAAGACCGGAAGTCCTACGGCACCGATTAAAAGATATAAAAGAGTTGCGTAAGTACCTCGCTTTTTGTCAAGGATTATTCCGGCTATCGGAATAATGAGTGTTTGCAGAGTCATTGGAACACCTGCGGGCATAGGAATGGAAATCTGTGATAATACGCAGATGATTGCAGTGAATACTCCGATGAAACAGAAGTCTTTTAGTGCCTTGTCTGATCTCTTTGCGATTTCTTTTGCGCTTACGTTAGCCTGTTGTTCGTTCATGATGTAATCCTTCTTTCTTCCTGTAATTTGAAACTGTGTAGAATAGCGCTTGCAGTTTCTTTTTGATGTCAAAAATGTCACCTTATATCGATAAAAATAAGTGTAACAATGAGAGAATAGAATAAATTGTCTATATTGTCAACTACAATTATTGATAGAGGGTGACAATAATTAACTACAATATATAGTATCTAAAAGATGACAAACACAAAATGTTAGTAAAAAGAGTAAGATTTTCAAATTAAAATTAAATTGAAGCAAAAATAATATCAAATTAAGTATATTAGTCTGAAAATAGTGACAAATTTAAAAGAAAATAATTATTTTCAAATAAATACAAAAATATAAGCAAAATGTATTGACATTTTCGTACAATATTGATATTATCAATTTACCAACAAGAGAGCAGATAAATACTAAAGTAGAAGCGATGGTAGCGAGTGCTTTACCGGAGAATAAACAAACAGATTTATCTGTTTTTGAATAGACGTGAGATGCGGCGGCGTGTGCTTCACCAATTCGATCGGTCTATTCCTATCTTTTTAACGAATCGGTTGACTGCATGAACGGCGAGTAACGAGGATGCCGGTGGTCACAAGAAGATCATGATGCGCAGCATGATTTTTGCTAAAGGATTCGTGGAAATAAAATATTACGAAAAGGAGACAAAGTCCATTGGAAATTCAGAACTAGAGGGCATCGATCGTTGTGGTCGGTGCCCATTTTATTGTGCAAAAATATAATGAATCTTTCCAATGTATGCATACAAGTTATAAAATTTTCAGTTGCAAAGCAAAAAAATTTAGTGTATATTACGAAACTATGGAAGCTTCTAGACGAGTTTCTACTATTTACTATAAGAGGGGCGTTTAATGGCAACGAAGAAAAAGAACTTACTAATTGTAGAGTCACCTACAAAGGTGAAAGCAATAAAGAAATTTTTAGGATCAAGTTATGAGGTTGTGGCAAGCAACGGACATGTTCGTGATCTTCCCAGAAGTCAGATGGGAATAGACGTAGATCATGACTTTGAGCCTAAATATATTACTATTAGGGGAAAAGGCGATGTTCTTGCAGCACTTCGTAAGGCTGCTAAAAATGCTGATCATATTTATCTCGCAACTGACCCTGACCGTGAGGGTGAAGCTATTTCCTGGCATTTGATGACTGCACTTAAGCTTGAGAATGAAAAGGATCGTTTTTCAAGGGTGACATTTAATGAGATAACACAGTCGGCAGTTAAAGAGGCTATGAAGCACCCCAGAGATATAGATATGAATCTCGTTGATGCTCAGCAGGCTAGACGAGTACTTGATAGAATGGTGGGATATCAGATTTCACCTCTTTTGTGGGAGAAAATTAAGAGAGGCCTTTCAGCAGGACGAGTTCAGTCAGTGGCTCTTAGAATCATCTGCGACAGAGAGGATGAAATCAATTCATTTATCCCGCAGGAATACTGGACCCTTGATGTAAATCTTAAGGTTAAGGGTGAGAAGAAACCGATTGTTGCACATTATTATGGTAAGGATGGCAAAAAGGTAGATATTTCATCCAAGGCAGAACTTGATGAAATTTTAAAGGATTTAAAGGGTAAGAAGTTTAAGATATCCGAGATTAAGAAGGGTGAGCGCACGAAGAAGGCACCGCTTCCTTTTACAACATCAACTCTTCAGCAGGAGGCTTCAAAAGCACTTAACTTCTCGACTCAGAAGACAATGCGCACAGCGCAGCAGCTGTATGAAGGAATCGATATGGGCAAGGCCGGTACAGTAGGTCTTATCACATATCTTCGTACGGATTCAACAAGAATTTCCGATGAAGCCCAGGCTTCTGCAGCTAATTATATTTCAAATGCTTTTGGCGATGAATACCTCGCAGAGAAGGTTCAGGGAGCTAAGGCGGGAGCTAAGATCCAGGATGCTCACGAAGCTATCAGACCTACAGATGTAAATAACACACCTGTGGCTGTTAAGGAGTTCCTCAGCCGCGATCAGTTCCGTCTGTATCAGCTTATCTGGAGAAGATTTATGGCCAGCAGAATGGCTGCTGCAAGATATGAGACAACATCAGTTAAAATTGATGCCGGTGAACATCGCTTTACAGTAGCTGCTTCCAGAACTGTTTTTGACGGCTTCATGAATGTTTATACTGATGAAGATGATCAGATAGAGAAGAATACTCTTGCTAAGAGAATTGATGAGAAATCAGAGCTTGAACTTCAGGACTTTGAAGAGAAGCAGCATTTCACACAGCCTGCTCCTCACTATACAGAGGCTTCACTTGTTCATGATCTTGAGGCACTTGGCATTGGAAGACCTTCAACCTATGCGCCTACGATCACAACAATTCTTGCAAGACATTATATTACCAAGGAAAACAAAAACCTTTACGTCACAGAGCTTGGCGAGGCTGTAAACAAGATGATGAATGAGGCATTTCCTCAGATCGTTGATGTAAGCTTCACTTCCAATATGGAGACACTGCTTGATGGCGTTGCCGAAGGTGATGTTAAGTGGAAGACAATTGTTGAGAACTTCTATCCTGATCTTGCGGATGCAGTAGAGAAGGCTCAGAAGGAAATAGAGAAGGTTGAGATCCAGGATGAAGCAACAGATGTTGTGTGCGAAAACTGTGGACGCAACATGGTTATCAAATATGGACCTCATGGTAAATTCCTTGCATGTCCCGGTTTCCCGGAGTGCAGAAATACAAAGCCTTACTATGAGAAGACCGGAGTGTCCTGTCCTAAGTGTGGCAAGGATATTGTTCTTAAGAGAACGAAGAAGGGACGTCTATATTACGGATGTGTAGACAACCCGGATTGCGACTTTATGGTATGGCAGAAGCCATCTAAGAAGACTTGTCCCAGATGTGGGGGACTCATGCTCATCAAGAACAACAAGCTTGTATGTAACGACCCTGAGTGTGGCAACATAATCGACCGCAATAAGGATGATGAATAATACCCTAAAGCCTTCCTCCACTGGAGGAAGGTGGCACGAAGTGCCGGATGAGGGATTAAGCGCAGATATATTGTATATGTCTGCGCTATTTTTATCTTTATTTTGATTTGTAGATAATATTCATTAAATTTTAATAAAAATATACACAAATCACTTTGATGTAAAGTATATTTTGTGTTACAATCACGTTAGTTGTAGTAGATTTATGTAAACTTATGGGCATTTTCAGATAAAAGGAGACTTTTTAATGAGTAGCGTACAGCTTTTGGATAAAACCAGAAAAATCGGGAAACTTCTACACAACAGTAATTCCGGCAAGGTGGTTTTTAATGATATTTGTACAGTTCTTTGTGATATTCTAAATTCCAACATGCTGGTAATCAGCCGAAAAGGGAAGGTACTTGGAATAGGCGAAACTTCAGCTGTTGATTCCCTTGGTGAAATGCTCGTGGATGATGTGGGAAGCTTTATAGATCCCATGCTCAATGAAAGACTCCTTACTGTTTTATCAACAAAAGAAAATGTCAATCTGGAAACACTTGGCTTTGAAGATGTCGATATGAGAAAATACCAGGCTATCATAACTCCGATTGAGATTGCGGGTGAGAGACTGGGAACACTCTTTTTGTATAAGTGCAATGAACCCTATGATATTGACGATATAATTCTTTGCGAATACGGAACTACTGTGGTAGGACTGGAGATGCTTAGAGCAGTCAATGAGGAAAACGCTGAGGAGAGCAGAAAGCTTGCGGTTGTTAAGTCTGCCATCAGCACATTGTCATTCTCTGAGATGGAAGCAATCATTCATATCTTTGATGAGCTCAATGGTATGGAGGGTGTTCTGGTGGCAAGTAAGATTGCAGACAGAGTTGGCATTACCAGAAGCGTAATCGTGAATGCTCTCAGAAAATTTGAGAGTGCGGGTGTCATCGAATCCAGATCATCCGGAATGAAGGGCACATATATTAAAGTTTTAAATGATGTCGTATTTGATGAAATTAAAAAACTTAAAGCTCAGATGTAATGAGACATAATGGCTAATCCGAAATATTATTTGCAGGATGGACGATGATGAAGGGATTTATCTTAATGGATAAATCCCTTATGCATTAATACAAAAACTAATTCTTGTGTTTGACTGAAATGAAAAGCACAATATCAAGTATAATTTTTGGCAAATTGCTTGTAATTTGATTAAAATCATCTTAATATGTAAATAAGGGTTAAAAGGTTAACCTGCCTTCACTATGTTCGGAGGGGAGAATATGATCAATAGTAACGCGTTTGATTACATTAATGTACTTGATAAAACCGCAGATGCTTCCTGGATCAGGAATGAGGTTTTATCTAATAACATTGCAAATGTAAATACTCCTAATTACAAGAGACAGGACGTGGCATTTGAGAGGGAACTTGAGCGTGCTTTGGGCAATTCCAGGTACAAGACCATGGATGCCAAGGTTTCAGGACTTAAGATCAACAGACTGAAGCCTAGACCATATACTGACTATTCTAATTTTTCATACAGAATGGACGGCAATAACGTAGATATTGATACCGAGAATGTAACTCTTGCAGCTAACCAGCTTAAGTATCAGGGTGTAATGCTTGGAATAAAGTCAGAGTTTTCCAATCTGCAGACAGCCATGAGAGGGCAGTAAGGAGTAATCTATGATAAGTACTGGTAATTTATTTGATTCCTTCAATATTAACTCTTCGGGAATGACAGCGGAGCGCTTCCGCATGGACATTATTTCCCAGAATATTGCTAATGCAAATACCACCAGAGATGCGACTGGTGATGTATATACGAGAAAGGTTGTTACCTTTTCGGAGAAGGGTATGCAGACGCCATTTTCCAAAATTCTCAATGAGAGATTGGATCACTACAGTGGAAGAGGTGTAAAAGTATCCTCCATAAGGGATGATACCTGGACAGATTACAAGATGGTATATGATCCGTCACATCCTGATGCGGATGAGTTTGGATATGTTACTTATCCCAATGTTGATATAGTAACAGAGATGACAAACCTGATAGATGCGCAGCGTGGCTACGAGGCCAATGCTACTGCGTTTAATTCAAGCAAGAACCTAATGTCACAGGGGCTTTCAATAGCTCAGGGCTAAACTTCATTTTGGAGGCATAAATGGCAGATATTGATATCAGTCAGATAAGAAATGTTCATTCAACTGCAATCAGAAATGCAGAGAAGGTTAATTCCAAGGTTACCAATCCACTTGGGGACAGGTTTGGTAATGATGGCTCCTTTTCCAATATTTTCAAAAGGGCTGTAGAGAATGTAAATACGACAAATGCATACCTGTCAGATGCCGAGAATGAGGAGATCAAATGGTCTCTGGGCGAAACGGATAATACTCACGATCTTGCTATTGCTCTGCAGAAGGCAGAGACAGCGCTGCAGTACACAGTTGCTGTCAGAGATCGTATGCTTTCAGCATATAAAGAGATTATGCAGATGCAGATTTGATAGAGATTATGTAATTATAATAATGCCTTCCCCTTGGGTGGAAGGTGTCACCGAAGGTGACAAATGAGGGGATGTTGTAGGTTTAGAAGTTTTGGGAGGATTTTAGTATGCGAGAACGTCTTTTGGAGCTCAGGGACAGGATCCTTGAGTGGTGGAATCGCTTTACAATCAGACAGAAGACGCTTATTGGGGCAGGAGTTCTGGGCGTTGCCCTGGTAATTATTATCCTGGTCACTGTATATAATCAGCCTCAGTATGTACAGGTTGCAACTGTTGAGACCATGAAGGAAGCTCAGCAGGTTATTGAGCTATTTGATGAAAATGGAATCAAGTACCGAAAGTCAGAGGATAATCTCAGATTCGAAGTTTTGAAATCGGAAGAGAGTAAAGCCTCTCTTTTGCTTGGAACAAACTACATTCAGCCTGATACCTACAGCATAGAGAATGTATTAGACGGTGGTTTCTCAACTACAGAATCCGATAAGCAGAAGAAATATATTGCTTATAAAGAGACTAAGCTTGCAAAAGATTTTGAAGATTACTTTGATGCCATTGAAAGTGCAAGGGTTGAGCTTCATGTACCGGTAAATGACGGAACTCTTTTATCAAAAAATGAAGAGTCTTCAGCCAGTGTATTTTTAAGACTTAAAGATCCGGAAGCATTTACAGAAGATAATGCGGCATTTTTGGCTAGAGCAACTGCCAATGCACTTGGTAATACAACTACCGATAAGATTATTATCATGGACACCGAGGGTAACTTGTTATTCTCAGGGGCAGAAGAAACCTCTGCAGCAGGTCTGGCAAGTACGCAGCTTACAGCTAAGACCAAGGCAGAGCAACAGGTCAGGAACGAAGTTATAAGAGTTCTTCAGGGAACAAAGCTTTACAATGATATTGAGGTAGCGTCTAACCTTATCCTTGATTTTTCAAATATCAAGAAGACTACTCATACATATACACCTGCAGAAGGTCAGACACAGGGTGTTTTGAGTCATGAGGATAGCTATAACGCTAATAATGTAAACGGTACCAGCGGAATTCCCGGTACGGATACCAACAACGATGATGAAACCTCTTATATGCTTCAGGATACTGAGAATTCATCATCAACGATTGAAGAAGAGTCTAAGGACTATCTTCCTAACGAGGAAATCACAACGGTTGATACTCCTTCAGGTAAGGTCAACTATGAGGAGTCAACTATTTCCGTAACTGCAACTAAGTTTGTTGTTTATAATGAAGATAACTATAAGCCGGAAGATCATAATGATATGACATGGTCTGAGTTCAAGGAAAATACCGGTGTTACACAAACGGAAGTTTCCGAGGACACAATTAATATTGTTGCGAAGGCAACAGGTATCTCAGCGGCCAATATTTCTATGACAGCCTATGAACAGCCTGAGTTCTTTGATTCAGAGGGAAAAGGTCTTACCTTTACGGATGTACTGCAGGCTATACTTATTCTTCTTATCCTTGGACTTCTTGCATTTGTTATCTGGAGAAGTATCAGAACCAGGAAGGAAGAGATTGAGATTGAGGAAGCTGAGGAGGAAGAACTCCCAGAAGAGCTTTCTGTTGAAGAACTACTTGAATCACAGCCCGAGGAATATATTGAGGAAGAGGAAGGTCTTGCTGATATAACCATGGAAGAGGGAAGTGAGACAATGAAGCTTATTGAGAAATTTATAGAAGAGAATCCTGAAGCGGCTGCGATACTCCTTCGCAATTGGCTTAAGGAAGACTATGAATTATAATTACCTAAAAATCACGGAGGGGAGTATTTACAATGGCTATTGATGGCGAAGATTTTGATGATGACGAGCTAGATGGTGGTACCGGTGGCGCCGCGATGCCTCCTGTAGGCAATTATGATCCGGCTCTTACTGCGAACCTTTCGGGAACACAGAAAGCAGCCATTCTTTTGATTGCCCTTGGACCGGAAAAATCATCTGCAATATTTAAACACCTAAAGGAAGACGAGATAGAGGAACTTACTCTTGAGATAGCCAATACCAGAAGTGTTACGCCTCAGATCAAGGAAGCGGTTATTGAGGAGTTTTACGGAATCTGTCTTGCTCAACAGTATATTGCTGAGGGTGGTATCAACTATGCTAAGGAGCTTTTGGAGAAGGCTCTTGGTGAAGACAAGGCCATGGATGTTATCAGTAAGCTGACAGCATCTCTGCAGGTTAAGCCCTTTGAATTTATCAGAAAGGCAGATCCTTCACAGCTCCTAACGTTCATTCAGGATGAGCACCCGCAGACAATTGCTCTTGTTATGTCCTATATGTCCTCAGCTCAGAGTGCTATGATACTTGGTGCTTTGCCGCCTGAGAGACAGGCTGATGTTGCCAGACGTATTGCGACTATGGACAGAACAAGTCCTGATACAATCAAAGAAGTTGAAAGAGTACTTGAATCTAAGCTTTCATCACTCGTTAACCAGGATTACACGGTTGTCGGTGGTGTAGATGCTGTAGTTGAAATACTTAATGCTGTTGATCGTTCAACAGAGAAACATATCATGGAGACTCTGGAAATCGAGCAGCCTGAGCTTGCTGATGAGATCCGAAAGAAGATGTTCGTGTTCGAGGATATCCTGCTTTTGGACGACCGTGCGATTCAGCGCGTGCTGCGTGATGTTGATAATGCTGATCTTGGTCTTGCATGTAAGGGATCTACCGAACAGGTACAGACTGCTATCTTCAACAACCTGTCTAAGCGCCTTGCTCAGATGATCAAGGAGGACATGGACTTCATGGGACCTGTTCGTATGAAGGATGTTGAGGAAGCTCAGCAGAAGATTGTTAATGTCATCCGTAAGCTTGAGGATGCCGGTGAGATTGTAATCTCCAGAGGCGGAGGTGATGACCTGGTTGTCTAATCAATCTAATTTGCTTAAGTTCGGTTGGTATCAGGTTGATGAGAACGACAAGCACATCATAGATAACAATGAACTGGCTGAAAAGAAAATAGAAAAATATCAGGCTGAAGAAGCCAAAAGAAGGGAGGCATTGGAGAAAGGTGAGCCAGTGCCTGCTTTTAGTGGCTTTGAAGAGGGCCTTGGATTTGAACAGATAGGGTCATATGATGACCAGAACATAATCGGCAATACTAATTTCGGAGATCCGGGAGAGCTTCAAGAGTTTTCTGAAGATTTTCAGGACGAATTTTTATCGAATGAAGGTGCCGCTAATTTTGGTGAGGCTTTTGATAATATAGGTGAAGGCTTCGATGAGAACGCCGGATTTCCTATGGAGGATCACCAGGGCTTTGCGGAGAATGAAGCCTATGGCATACCTGATGGTGCTCAGGATGAAAATCTATCAGGGCTCTATGATGAAAATGTTGCTGCCGAAGATAGTATGGGATATCAGGGTGAAGGCTTTGACCAGGGCATGGGCGTTCCTGAAGAAGATGTGAATCCTGACATGGATATTCCGACTTCAGCTGAGCCGCCGGCTCAGGAGGTTCCTCAGATAAATCTCGAGGAGATTCAGGCCCAGATTGATGAACAGATCAGAATGGCAGAGGAACAGGCAAAACAGCTTGTCGATGATGCGCAAGCCCAGGCTGATGAAATCAGAAATCAGGCCATGGAAGAAGGAAGAGCAGCCGGATATGAGGAAGGAATCAGACAGGCAGCTGAAGAAATCGAGAAAATGAGAGCTGATGCTGAAGCTGAAATTGAGGCAGAGAAGCAAAAACAGCAGTCTGATTTCCAACAGCTTGTTGCGAGTATAGAGCCTGATATGGTGGATGTTCTCACACAGATATATGAACATGTTTTTAATGTGGAACTTAGGGAAAACAAGGATATTATCCTTCATCTTATAAGAACAACTCTTAGTAAGATGGACAGCGGTACCGATATTATTCTGCATATTTCTTCGGACGATTATGATCTCGTTTCGGATGAAAAGAGCAATCTGGAGGAGGCAATGGCATCGCCGAATTCGACTCTTGAAATAGTTGAGGATCCGCTTCTTAAGGAAAACGAATGCATAATAGAATCCGAGGGTGGCGTATTTGACTGCTCTCTTGGCGTGGAGCTCTCTGAACTTGGAAGAAAGTTAAAGCTCTTATCATTTGACAGGAGTAGACGCTGATGGCAAACGGAATTATTGATTATTCAAAATATAAAAGAATATCCAACAACGTGTTTTATAAGGTCCGTGGTAAGGTTGTAAATGTAGTAGGTCTTACTATTGAATCAGCCGGTCCGGAAGCTAAGATGGGGGATATCTGTTATATCTATTCCAAAAAGAAGGATGGCGAATCAACCGGAAGACCTTCCGGAAGAGGGACCATGGCTGAGGTTGTAGGTTTTAAGGATAATCATGTTCTTCTTATGCCTTATGAAAATATAAGTGGTATAGGAAGCGGCAGTATTGTTGAAAATACAGACTCGCCGCTTCGTGTTAATGTGGGAGAAGGTCTGCTTGGTAAAACTCTCGATGGACTAGGAAGGATTGACGGACACAGCTATGGACAGGGAGTTGTTCTGGAAAACGGAATAGCATATTCTGTTGAGAACCAGCCTCCGGATCCTATGACAAGAGATCCGATATCGGATGTTTTATCACTGGGAGTTAAGGCGGTTGATGGACTCCTTACAGTTGGCAAGGGTCAGAGAATAGGAATATTCGCCGGTTCCGGTGTTGGTAAATCCACTCTGATGGGAATGTTTGCAAGAAACACCAATGCGGATATCAATGTCATAGCTCTTATTGGAGAGCGAGGCAGAGAGGTTCGCGAATTCATAGAAAGAGACCTTGGACCTGAAGGTATGGAAAGGTCAATAGTAGTTGTTGCCACATCTGATAAGCCTGCACTTGAGAGACTTAAAGCGGCTAAAACGGCAACTTCAATTGCTGAGTATTTTCGTGATAAGGGAAAAGACGTGCTTCTGATGATGGATTCCCTGACACGTTTTTCAATGGCACAAAGAGAAATAGGTTTGGCAAGTGGTGAACCGCCTGTATCAAGAGGATATCCGCCGAGCGTTTATGCTGAAATGCCAAAGCTCCTTGAGAGAGCGGGCAAGTCCAGAAAGGGCTCCATTACCGGATTATATACCGTTCTTGTAGATGGTGATGATTTTAATGAACCTATCACAGATACTGCCAGAGGTATTCTGGATGGACATATAGTTTTAAACAGAAAACTGGCACAGAAAAACCACTATCCTGCAATAGATGTTCTCGCCAGCATCTCCAGATGTATGAGTGCTATTGCTCCGGCTGAACAGAAAAGAGCAGCCGGAAAGCTTAAAAATGTACTTGCTACATATTCCGATGCCGAGGATCTTATTAATATCGGTGCATATAAAGCAGGTGCGAATAAAAACATTGATTATGCCGTATCAAAAATCGATGCGGTAAATGCGTTCCTTATGCAGGAGACGGATGAGAAGTTTACTTACGAGGAAGTCGTTGCTCAGCTTGAGAACATGTTTAGAGAATGAAATTTACTTTAAGCAAAAAGCCTTCCCCTTGGGTGGGAAGGTGGCACGAAGTGCCAGATGAGGGGCTATGGCAAGATTCAACTATAGACTTCAGGGTGTTCTTAACCTGCGCCTTCAGCAGGAGGAGCAGGTCAAGATGGAATTTGCTCAGGCGATGAAGGAGCTAAATGACCAACTGGACATTCTGAATCAATATATAAAAACAAGAGATGCTTTCATTCAGGAGGGCTATGAACTTCGTAGCGCCAGTATTATGGATGTTCAGGCTATCATGGATAACAATTATTATGAAAAGCAGATGGATGTCATAATAAAGGATCAGGAAGTCAAAGTTGATGCCTACAGAGCTAAAACCGAAGTGGCCAGAATGAAACTGACAAGGGCTGTCCAAGAGAGAAAGATGCAGGAGAGGCTAAAAGAGAGATCCTTTGAGCAATTCATGGAAGAAGAGAAGGAAGCTGAGGCTAAGGAAGTAGATGAAAGATCCAGCTTCACATATACCAGACGAACCAGAGAGGGGAATTAATGGCAGAAAAAGCAGCTAAGGAAGAAAAAGAAGCCTCAGTATTACCAAAACCAGTTGATCCCGATAAAGAGGCTAGAAAAAAATTAAAAGAAGAGAGAAAAGCGCTGCGTCAGGAACTTAAGGAGCAGAAAAAAGCTGCGAAGCTGAAGGAAGCCGAGCTTGCCGAGCGAAATGCTGAGCTGAATGGCGATGATGGAGGCGGAGTGGCAACGCTTGTTGTTACCTTTTTCATAATCCTGATCTGGCTCATAATCATGGGGCTTTTGATCAAACTTGATTTCGGAAGCTTTGGATCGCATGTCCTTGCTCCGATTATTGGAGATATACCCGGAATTAACAGGATACTGCCGGAGGGTAGCTATACACCGACTTCCAAGAAGGAGGCTGAGACAGCAGAACCACTGGTCAATCCTGTTGATGAGCAGCTTGCAAACAGTCTTGATGAAGCGAATCTTTATATCAAGAGACTTGAGAATGAGCTCCGAAAGGAAATGGAGGAAAACAATACACTTCAGGAAGAAAACGAGAGGCTTCAGACAGAAATAACAAGGCTGCAGCCATTTGAACAGAATCAGTCGAAGCTTGAGCAGGAAAAAGAGGACTTCTATAAAAATGTCGTTTATGCTGATAATGCTCCTGCTGTTGAGGAATATCGCAGGTATTACGAAGAGATCGAACCTGATGTAGCGGCACAGATTTATGCCCAGATTATTCAGGGAGAGGCTGATGACGTTGAGCTTGAACAATATGTAAAGGCTTATTCGTCCATGAAGGCTAAGGAAGCAGCAGCTATATTTGATGCAATGATTGAAAATGATACAGGTGATGCTGTCAGACTTATCTCGCGAATACTTGGTAAGATGAGTGCTGAAAATCGTGGTGCGATTTTGGATAAGATGACTGAGGAATATGCCGGAAAAGTCACCGATTACATGGAACCCGCAACCCATAAGGCAACTGTGTCAGGGGTAAGTAATTGATTTTGCCCTCATCCGTCGACTTTGTCGACACCTTCCCCCAGAGGGGGAAGGCAAGTGATACGTTTTATGCCGTACAAAAGCCTTCCTCTTTGTGGGAAGGCAAGTGATACGTTTTATGCCGTACAAAAGCCTTCCCCTTTGTGGGAAGGCAAGTGATACGTTTTATGCCGTACAAAAGCCTTCCTCTTTGTGGGAAGGCAAGTGATACATTTTATGCCGTACAAAAGCCTTCCTCTTTGTGGGAAGGCAAGTGATACACTTTATGCTGTACAAAAGCCTTCCTCTTTGTGGGAAGGCAAGTGATACACTTTATGCTGTACAAAAGCCTTCCCCCTCTGGGGGAAGGTGGCACGAAGTGCCGGATGAGGGGTTTATATTTTTTTAATATTTCTCGGCCACATGGGTTAATTTTTTTCCTATGTGGCCGATATATTTTGTGTAAAGCTATGGGCGCAGCCTGAAATAATAAAGAAAGGAGGAACAGGATTTGATTAATAACGCGATTCCGGGTATTAACAACATAAATGCATACGTTAATACCACTACAGCAAGAGGAATTGATGCTTCGCAGAATCAGACTGCTGATTTTCAGAAGGCGCTTTTGAATGCCAATACTCAGAAACGTTCCACAGAGATTTCCAATGATGTAGCAAAAACCCTTTCAGCAACTGGTGCAGTCACAAAGAATGTAAGTGCCACCTACGAAAAATCAAAGGCAGCAAAAGAGCTTGATGCTCAGAATAATCAAACCGCAGCTACTGAGAAAGCCGCTACCACTGTTACCAAAGAAACAACTGAAACGAATACCGGTAAAGAAAACGTGACAAATGAGGAAGCTGTAGCTTCTGTAAATGCTACGGAAGAGGCAGAGGAAAACACTCAGGTAATAGCTGAAACGGAAGAAAATACTGAGGGCGAGTCAGCAGTAGTTGTTATCGCAGAGGAAGCAGATGATGCGCTTCAGGAGGCAATGCTTGAGAGCAGCAGACAATTACTTGAAGAACTTGCAGATGCACTTGGAGTTGATATCGAAGATATTCAGGACGCGATGGCAACCCTTGGACTTACAACAGTAGCAATACTTGATCCCATGAACCTCACACAGATTGTAGGACAGCTTACGGGAGCGAATGACGTAATGGCAATCGTTACCAATGCTGATCTATATCTCAATGTGCAGAACATGCAGGATGCGGTAGATACTACAAGACAGGATCTCATGCAGGAATTTGGTCTTACTGAAGAGGGACTTAGCTCAGCTCTTGAGAACTTCAATGAAGCATTAAGTGAGAAAATGCCTAAGGAAGAGTTCACCATTGAAAGCGCTGATGAAAAGGCACCTGTAAACATTCCGGGTGTTGCCGGGAATGACAAAGCTACTGAAGGAGTAAGACTTGATATTACCGGAGATGGTTTGGTTAAGGAAGTCAGCCAGACAGCCACTGAGGTTCAGAAGACCACAGATAATAATAATTTCGAAGTGATACCTGAAGAGACTGATGAGTTAACTCCTGATTTTAAGATTACTGTAGAGACCGAGGAACAGCACGAAGAGCATCATAGTGAAAACAAGAAGCAGGAAAACACAGAAGGGTCAATTTACAATCAAGTGATGAACCGGATATCCTCATCCCTATTTGAAGTAGTGGAGACCGAGAGCTATGGGCAGATGGCAAGGGCTAACACTCAAGAGATTATGGATCAGATAACCGAGTACATCAAAATGAATGTAAAGCCGGATACAACCACAATGGAACTTCAACTTCATCCAGCAAGTCTCGGTAATGTGAATGTCATTATTGAAGCAGCTAAGGAAGGAAGTGTAATAGCAAAGTTCCTCACTCAGAATGAAGATGTAAAAGCGGCCATTGAAAGCCAGATTCAACAGCTTCAGGAAAAACTAAATGAACAGGGCGTAAAGGTTACGGCAGTAGAAGTTACAGTTAATGCAGGAGCTTTTGATCAGGCCCTTAATGACAGCCAGAGCCAGAGAGAAGATGATGCTGATGCACAGGAATCCATCAGAAAGCCAATGAGAAGAATAAGACTTGATGATCTTGCACTTGAAGAGCTTGGCGAAATCGAGGAAGAAGATAAGCTTACAGCTGAAATGATGGCAATAAACGGTAACTCAGTAGACTTCTCAGCGTAACATGAGGCGGAGGTAACTAAATGAGTGTAAATGCAGTAGTTGAAAACGGTAAACTAGTTGATACAAAAGCTAAGACAAGCGATACAAAAGCGGCAGCCAATCAGGGATATGATAAAAATGCTTTTATGAATATTCTCTGTGCGCAGATGAAATACCAGGATCCGCTTGAGCCGACTTCAAACACGGAATATATCAATCAGTATGCTACTTTCACACAGGTTGAGCAGCTGTCCAATATGGCTGAAGCGTTCTCAATGTCAAGAGCATCAGATCTTGTAGGAAAAACTGTTATCGTTTCTAACGAAGCAGGACAGCAGGTACAGGGCAAGGTTGATTATGTGACCTATAAGAGCGGCGAAGCATACCTCAATATCGATGGCACCGATTACAAGATGGAAGATGTCAGCTCAGTTGCAGACAGCCACTTTGTTGAGATCCACGATCAGGTTGATGATCTTACGGCACTTATGGATAAGTTCCCTGTTTATGAAAACATGGTATTCACGGATGCTGAAGCAATTTATAAAGCATACAGCTTCTACGAGAATATGGATGCGGATGCAATTGCTCTACTGGAACAGGCAGATATTGATAAGCTTGAAAAGTATTATGCAAGAGCACAGGAACTTGTTCAGGAAGCAGCACAGAATCAGGCTGACTATGAGAAACAGCAGGAGGCAGATCAGGAAGCAAAGATCGATGAGATTACAAATGATCCTGATGCAGGTGATCCGGAGACCGCCGAATAAACGAAAGAATAACAAATTATTAAATTTTAGAAAAAATGTGAAAATAGCTTAAATATTTGATTAGGCAACCGAAATATATATCGGCAAAGCAATTAGGCTTAGTGTTTGTTTATGAAAAGGAGTAAGCCGTGAGAATAGATAATACAAGCGGATTCCTTTCAATTGAACAGGTTCAGAACCAGTATCTTGGTCAGGGCGAAAAGATCAGAGGCGGTGCCGGAGTGCAGAATGCAAGCTTTGGCAAAATCCTCTCTCAGATCGAAGAAAGCAGGGAAGGTGTCAGATTTTCAAAGCACGCTTCCAACAGACTAAGTGACCGTAACATTGAGCTTACACAGGATCAGATGAACCGCCTGAATAACGCAAGGAATCAGGCCAATGCGAAAGGAATAAACGAATCACTCATCCTGGTAGATCAGCTTGCCTTCATCGTTAATGTAAAGAGCAATACAGTAGTGACAGCGATGGATAGCCATGAAACTGGCAGCAACATTTTTACCAATATAGACGGAGCGGTAATCGCATAAGCCCTAAACTTAAGTGGTAAGTAAAAAGAGAAAATGACCGGACCGAGGGTATTTCGCATAATACCCGTAAACTCACAAAAAAGGTGAGCGTCTAAGGAGGTCACGAATTCCCGACCGACAGAAGGAATTCAAATTACGTTTCCAAATGTCTTTTTATTTCCGCAAAAGAATAGAATATGTGTGCCGTCCCCCTCTAGTTTAATCAGGAGGACATGCCTTATGATGAGATCACTTTTTTCCGGTGTAGCTGGACTTAAGACCCACCAGGTCAAGATGGATGTTATCGGTAATAATATCGCTAACGTTAACACTACATCCTTCAAATCACAGTCCATCACCTTTAGTGATTTGATGTACCAGACTACACAGCGTGCATCCAGAGCTACCGAGAGAACCGGTGGTACCAATTCTCGTCAGATTGGTCTTGGTGCGAAATCAGGCGCAATTGCAACTGCAATCACACAACAGGGTGCAACAGAGACAACAAATAATCCCTTTGATATGCGTATTACCGGAGATGCGTTCTATGTTGTAAACAATGGTAATCAGACAATGTTTACAAGAGATGGTTCCTTTTATGTAGATGGTGCAGGTAACCTCGCAATGCAGTCAACCGGATACTTCGTATACGGCTGGTCAGCTCAGGAAGATCCTGAGACCGGAGAGATTTCAGTAAATACTAACGGCGGTATTGGCAAGCTCATGATTATGAATGCCGAAAACATGACATATCCTCCGGAAGGAACAACTGAGGCAGTTGTAAGCGGAAACATTGACGCCCACGATACCAACATAACAAGCGATAACGGAAAAACAGTTACGCTGGAATTCTACGACAATCTTGGTTATCTTTACACAGCAAAATTTGCTGTTCGCGATATCGATGATGTTGAACATGCATACACCATGACTCTCGAGGACATCCTTGATTCTAAAGGAAATACAATAGGCGCAGATAAGATGAGCCGTGTTATTTTCACAGATAATCCTGACTATACAGAAGAGACATATAAGCTTCGTGAGCCCTGGACAAAAGAGATTACAACTGTAAATTATTCAGCGGTAGTAGGTGCACAGTATACAACCTTTAAGAATGCAGCAGGTGCAACAGCGTATAGTAAGGTCCCTACAACCGGAGTTATTTCAACATTAAACGAAGACTTCCCGTCACTTCTTGTAAATGTTTATGGAAATGATGCTGCAGGAGCAACCGCTACGGATTATTATGAGATTGATAATGATGGAAATCTTACAATTTACCCTGTTACATCCGGTACCCCTGAAGCAGGAACAGTTGCTCCTTACTATGTATCAGGCTCAACAGAAGTGAACATTTCTTACTATAAGCCTGATGGTGGTACACCTATAGTAGTTCCTAAAAATGGAACCTGGGATGCCCTTGATGCTGATAAGAAGTCAGCGCTGGTGAGCATGTTTGGAATAGATGAAGCGACCATACAGGCAATGGTTGATAGTGGAAAAGAGCCAACCTACACTATTTCAAACGATGGCGTTAGCAAAATTACCTTTACTCCATATCAGGTTACTACTAAAACAGCAGCTACTTTAGGAATTACACTGGCAAAATCCGGTAATAGCAAGGTTAAAGTTACAACTGCTACAGGTGAGAGCGACACAATTACAACCTCAGGTTTGGTCACAAGCCTTAGTGCTGATATGAAAACTGCATTAGGTTTTGCCACTGTAACTTCTGCTTCCGCAACCTACACAATTGATCCCGAGGGCGGTACAGTTACTGTTAAGGAACCAATCACTGCCGATAAGGAATCTTATGAGAATGACAAGAAATATGCTATTGATGCAAAGAGCGCTGCACAGGGTAAGATTTCCTACATAAATCTTAAGACAGGAAAAGCTACCACAATCGAGACAAGTGGAACAACAAGCTCTCTTACAGCAGCAATGAAGACTGTATTGGAAGAAGTTTTCGGATTTGTTCCTACAGATGATGATGTTACATATTCACTTACAGGAAATGGAAGCTCGCTTACAGTTGGAACAAGAAATACAGCAGACTTCTCAGGGCCTTTCTCAATCACAGAATCAACAAGAGAAGTAGATTTAGATACTTCATTTACTCTGACTCCAACCACAGCTACGTTTACCAATAATATCGATGATTCAACTCTGTATGAGAATATTCCGAGAACCGGATATGTATCAGAAATCTATGATGCTACACTGACAAAGGATTTCTTCTCAGATGTTTACAACTATACACCGGATCCCGGAGCTACAAATTATGAGAACCTTACATATCACATCTTGGAAGACGGCACATTACAGGTTGTTAATAACTCAATTACCATGACCTATAACGAAAAGACCGGTGCTATTGAAACTCCTACAGAAAAGATACCTCTTCGTTTCGTTAAGGAAAGCCTTATTGAAAACGGTGTTGACCTCATGGGCGGATTCACAAATGTTAACCTGGATCTTTCCACAACAACTAACTACAACACCATGGCAACATCTACAGTTGGAGCAGTAAAGGGTGATAAGGACAGTCTTAAGACAGGTCGTTCCGTTGGTGAGATGAACGGTGTAACAGTCAGCAAGGACGGAACAATTTACGCAACCTATTCAAATGGACAGACCAAGCTCCTTGGCCAGATCGCAACAGCAGAGTTTGCTAACGCATCAGGTCTCGAGAAAAACGGTGACAACCTCTACACTCAGACACTTAACTCCGGTGAAGCAACAATCCAGGATGTAACAACAGACGGTGGCTACATCTCAACCGGTGTTCTGGAAATGTCAAACGTAGATCTTTCAAGTGAATTCACAAGCATGATCACAACACAGCGTGGATTCCAGGCTAACAGCCGAATCATTACAGTATCAGATACACTTCTTGAGGAGCTTACAAATCTGAAGAGATAATAATCACTTAGATCGGGGGAGATAAGTGAATAATACATAAAAGAGCGCTAGGTAAAGCGCTCTTTTATGTATCTGTTTATTTAATTATTTATTTGTATATAGAAGCAGTTCACTGTTCAATCACTATGGGTGGAATTTTGATTGAGAGTAGATGGTGAGCATAGAATGATTGTAATAAAATTTCAAAATATTCCTTTTGATATGAAAATTTATTACATAACTAAATAGTATTGAAGAGTCAAATATATAAAATCCAGATTAACAAACTCCAAAAAAACATTAAACTTGTGAGCGCATTTAAATTCTTTCCAAAAGCCTAAGAAATTGTTCCATAAAATCACGAGATATTGTATAATAGATTCTAAAGTATGCACAAGATATAGCATGTAATAAAATTTTAAAATAATCAATAATATTTGAAATAAAAATTCAAATGCTGTGTTTTTGCTACTTTTGTTAACACATTATATTAAAAAATCGTGTTAAAATTGTCTTAATTAAATTTACATATGAAAATTTGATATTGTAGTACTGCTTACGCTTGAAAACTTTTTACAAAAAACGGAGTAAATAGAATTGATAGAGATTACCAGAATGGATGGCCGGACAATACTGGTCAATGAGAATCTGATAGAAACCGTTGAATCTACTCCCGATACAGTAGTTATTATGGCTAACGGGAGGAAATTCATTGTTCAGGAGTCACTGGTTGAAGTCATGAAGAGATGTAACGACAGATGGGGGATTCAAACAGGAGCGCCGCTTGTATCAAGCAGTCAGGAAGCGAAGACGGTTCGTGTGCATGAAGCATTGCATTAATCCCTTTTGCTAAATTTCTTATGAGAGGAGAAAACTAAGTGGATATTGCGTCATTACTTGGTGTATTACTTTGTTTCGTTTTCATGATTTTGAGTATCGTATTTGGTGCCGGTATCACCGGTGTTAAATATTTCGTGGACGCGCCTTCCGCGATGATCACATTTGGTGGAGCTTTTATGGCGGTTCTTGCTTCCAGAACTATGCCCAGCTTTATAAGCGGACTTAAGTCCTACACGCTTATCTTTAAAATGCCTAATGATGATGCTAAGGGTGTTATCAAGCAGATCATTGATCTATCTAATACTGCTCGTAAGGAAGGACTACTGGCACTGGAGGAAGCAGCAAGTAATATCGAAGATCCGTTCATGAAAAAGGGTGTAGGTCTTATCGTTGATGGTACTGAGCCTGAACTTGTTAAGGCTATTCTTGAGGCCGAAATAGATGCCATGTCAGAGAGACATAAGGAGAATTATTCATTCTTTGCCGATGTTGCCGGCATGGGACCTTCCTGGGGAATGATCGGTACACTGCTCGGACTGGTTCTTATGCTACAGAACATGTCAGACCCTTCATCAATCGGACCGTCCATGGCCGTTGCCTTGATCACTACATTCTATGGTTCGGTTTTGGCTAACTGGTTCTGTTACCCGGCTGAGAATAAGCTTAAGGCCAGGGATAACGCTGAATACACACTTAAAAGTATTATTATTGAAGGACTTTTGTCTATTCAGGCAGGTGAAAATCCGCGTGTTACTGAGGAAAAGCTGAAGTCATTCCTGTCACCTGCCAACAGAGCAGCATATGAAGCAGAGAATGGTTCAGGCGATGGAGGCGGAGGAGAGTAATGGCTAAGAAACCAGAAGAGATAAAGCCGGGCTTGCCTGCGTGGCAGGGTACTTTCGGTGACCTGATGAATCTGCTGCTGTGTTTCTTCGTGCTACTGTTCTCAATGGCGACAATGGACGCAGCAAAGTTTGAAGAGGTAGCAGCATCTTTCAGCTCTGCATTTGGTATTTTTCAGGGTGGTGAAGCAGCGCTTGGTCAGGGAGCACTGGTAGGAGACGGTATTTCACAGCTTAATCAGCTGTCAAATTATATTATTTCCATGGGTATTGCCCAAAGCGGATCTCAGGAAGAAGACCTGACAGATTCCGAGGGAACAGATGCCAGTGAGAGTGGCGGTGCAGGTGTTACTCAGGACGGCGAAACCGAAGGAATAAGAGAGGGATCAGGTGGAATCAGTTCCGGACTCGAAGGCGGTTCCAAGGGAACGGGTTCTGAGGGTGAAGTAACTGATGAACAGCAGGAGAGTACACCGGTAGAGGCTGAGCCTACCACTGAGGAAACTCAGGAGGCTGCAGAAGCGGAACAGCTCAAGGCTTCAGAATCTCTCGCCGCACAGGTTCAGGAACAGCTGGATGCAATGGATATCACTAATCAGGTGGATGTTAATTTTACCAGTCAATTCGTACAGCTTACATTGCAGGGAGCTATCCTGTTTGATACCGGTAATGCTGATCTTAAGCCGGGTGCTGATGCCATACTTGATAAGGTTGGATCAGTCCTTGAGCGATATGCCGGAGGTACCATAGAGATTGAGGGACATACTGATAATGTTCCGATGAACCGAAAAGGTGGCAAGATTTCCAATAACGATGAGCTTAGCGATGCAAGAGCACTTTCGGTATTCTATTACTTTATCGAGAATACATCTCTTGATCCTTCTAAGCTTAAGCATTCGGGAAGAGGAGAGTATGAACCTGTTGCCGACAATTCTACCCCTGAGGGCAGAGCAAGGAACAGGCGAGTTGAGATAAGAATATACAATCCACTAAGTCCTATGTACTAATTATGAGGGAGAACAAAACATGAAAAAGAACCTGCTTGCAATTATTATTTTGGCATTACTTCTTGTTAATACCGCTATGACAGGCTTCATGATGCTGACTGTCATGACAACAAATAATCAGGCAGTTGCTCTGATCGGTGACATAGCTGCAGCCCTTCAGATTGAGGCCAATGGAGGCGAGAACGGACAGGGATTTTCCGGATCGGCTACCGGCAATGTTGATATCAGCAATATGGTTCCTTATTCAATAGCTGATATGACCATTTCACTTAAGGAGGATGGAAGCGGCAAGTCACATTATATGCTTACGACTATAGTTTTATCCCTTGATAAATCCAATGAGGACTATGAGACCTATTACGGTGCGGATGGCACAACATTTGCCACCTATCAGGATAAGATTAAGTCAATTATCACGGAGGTAGTTGGTGCGTATACACTTGATGAGATAAGAACGCATGAGGATGAGGCTAAAGAAGCTCTGCTTGAGAGAATCCAGGAGCTGTTCAACTCGGGATTCATATATGAGGTTAGTTTCTCAGGTAGCGTATATCAGTAATATATGGGGAGTATGAAAAGAGTTTATTATGAATAAGGTTTTTTACCGTAAAAGTGAGGTGATCTACGCTTGAGTGAAGTATTATCACAGAATGAGATAGATAATCTACTGGCGGCTCTTAATACCGGTGAACTTGACGTAGATCAGATGTCTGCTGCGGACGAGAAAAAGGTCAAGGATTACGACTTTAAACGTCCGGCGAAGTTCTCTAAAGAACATCTAAGAACCCTCGAGATGATCTATGAACATTATGGAAGACTGTTGTCAACAACGCTTCCGCTTTATCTAAGAAAAAACGTACAGGTTTCTGTTGCTAACTCGGAAACTGTTACGTACTCAGAGTTTAGTAATGCTCTGAGTAACCCGGTAATTCTGGGAATTATCAATTTCCTGCCACTGCAGGGAACAATAATTTTGGAGCTTCAGGCTAATATCGGTTTTGCTTTCATAGACAGAATGCTTGGAGGCGAAGGTGTTGGACTGGATAAGACAAGACCATTTACCGATATAGAGATGCCTCTTATCGAGAAGCTGATAACCATATGTATGCAGCTTATGGTTGAACCATGGGAGAACGTTCTTGCGATCAATCCCATTATGGAGAGAATAGAAACCAACCCACAGTTTGCGCAGGTTATCTCACCTACAGATATGATCGCGATCGTGACACTTAACATTAAGATAGGTGATGTCGAAGGACTTATGAACATCTGTCTGCCATACTTCACGTTGGAGAGTGTCATGGATAAGTTGAATACCAAGTTCTGGTTTTCAACTATGCAGAAGCATGATGATGATACTTACGGTGAGCATCTTGAGTCTCTTGTGAGACATGTGGATGTACCGGTTAAGGCTATTCTTGGAAGATGCAATGTTTCAGTCAGTGATTTTGTTCAGCTCCAACGGGGTGACATAATCAGACTTGAGAGTCAGGTAAACAGCGAGCTTCAGGTATATGTTGGTGATATATATAAATTCACAGCTCTGCCCGGAACCGCAAAAGATAAGTACGCCGTCAGAATAACGTCGGTAATAAGAGAGGAGGAAGAGTAGCAGCATGGATGGAATGCTTTCACAGGAAGAAATAAATGCACTGCTCGCCGGTATGGATTCGTCAGGAGGTGGCGACGCCGGTGGCGGAGATGCTCCGGCTGCAGACGCAGGTGGGGATGCTCCGGCTGCAGAGGCTCCTTCAGGCGGTGGCGGCGGCTTTGTAGCCGGTGAAATCGATGAGAGCCTTTTGAATGATGAGGAGAAGGATGCGATTGGAGAGGTGGCCAATATCAGTATGGGTTCCTCTGCGACAACCCTGTATTCACTCGTCAATCAGAAGGTTAATATCACTACGCCTCAGGTTGAGTTGGCAAACTGGAATACAGTTCTGCAAAATTATGAAAAGCCCTGCGTATTTATTCAGATTAAGTATACTGTTGGTCTTGAAGGTACCAATATTCTTATTTTGAAAGAGCACGATGTTATGGTTATCACCGACCTTATGATGGGTGGTGACGGAACCAATACAGAGGGTGAGGTTGGAGAACTGCAGCTTTCCGCTATTTCAGAAGCGATGAACCAGATGATGGGTGCTGCGGCAACATCACTTTCAACTATGATCGGAGAGAAGGTAGATATCAGCCCGCCGGAGGCAACCCTTCTCGATATGATCGATGACGATCCCAGTGAGATTTCCGAGTTCCTGACAGGTACTTTCTGCCGCGTAACATTTAAGCTGCAGATCGGTGAGCTTGTCGACTCTACACTTATGCAGTTGTATCCTATCGACTTTGCTAAGAGTCTGAAGGATACTATAAGTACTGAAGCGCCTGCTGAGGAAGCAGCACCGGCACCTGCGCCGGCACCGGCACCTGCAGCACCGGATATGGGAATGCCTATGCCCGATGCAGGAGCTGCTATGCCAGGAGCTATGCCCGGTATGGATCCGTCCATGATGCAGGGAATGCCTCAGATGGGAATGCCTCAGATGGGAATGCCTATGATGCCAATGGGAATGCCTATGATGCAGCCGCAGATGATGGGCGCGAATGTACAGCCTGCTCAGTTCCAGAGCTTTGCAGCAGGCAACCCGATGATGGCGGCCGGAGAGAATATTGGTCTTATCAAGGATGTGCCTCTTGAGGTTACTGTTGAGCTTGGAAGAACAGCTAAAGCGATATCAGATATTCTTGATTTTGCCCCGGGTACCATCATAGAGCTTGAAAAGGTAGCCGGTGAACCTGTTGATGTTCTTGTTAACGGTAAGTTTGTTGCCAAGGGCGAGGTTGTAGTTATTGAGGAGAGCTTTGGCGTTCGTGTAACAGAAATAGTTCAGTGATTATTGGAAGGTCAATAAAATGAGTGTTTCATCAGTAGCGCAGCTGGTTACTGTACTGATAATATTTATACTGGTTTTGGCTGCGACCTATTATGTAACAAAGTGGATTGCCAAATATCAAAAGCAATCCATCTTCACTTCCAATATGGAGGTTATGGAGACCTGTAGGATTTCCACAAATAAATATCTCCAGATTGTGAGAGTAGTGAATAAGTATCTGGTAATCTCTGTTTGTAAGGATACGGTTACATTGTTGTCCGAGCTTTCGGAGGATGAGTATGAACCGCCTGCAATAAAGGGGAATGATCCTATGGATTTTTCCAAAGAATTCGAAAAAGTATTGGAGCGGTTTAAGAAGAAGTAAAGGTATGAAAATTTTCAGGGGAGTAAATGATTTAAAGCCATTACTAATGAAAGGCATTTCTTTGATATGCCTTTCTTTCGTTATGGCTTTTTGTATTTTTAACAGTGGTTCGGTGACGATTCACGCATCAACTTCATACGTCGATGATACGCACCCAACAGATCCTACTGTTGACAGAGAAACGAATCTGACAGGAACGGATAGCGAGAGGACTAATATTACTAAGCCCGGTTCTGCCAAAGATGCAGATGATCTGAAGGAACTAAATATAGCAAATACGGTAACCGTGACCTATGACAATGGCAACGGTACCATCAATGGTGCTCTAAGAATCCTTATTACGTTGACTCTTATTTCGCTGGCGCCGTTTTTACTTATAATGATGACCTGTTTTACCAGAATCATCATTGTACTTCATTTCACAAGAACTGCGATAGCTACTCAGACGGCACCGCCTAACCAGGTTCTGATGGGGCTTGCACTTTTCCTTACATTTTTCATTATGCAGCCCACTCTTACACAGGTTTATGAGACGGCGGTTGTTCCGTTTGATAAGGGAGAGATTGATCAACAGGAATTCTTTGATACTGCAATGATTCCTATAAGAGAGTTTATGTATGGACAGACTCAGACTAAAGATGTTCGTCTCTTTATGGAAATAGATGATATCGAATGGGATGGCGAGCTTGACAGTATTCCCAATGCGGTACTTATACCGAGCTTTGTAATCAGTGAGCTTAGGACAGCATTTATTATTGGTTTCCTGATATATATTCCGTTCATAGTCATCGATATGGTTGTGGCTTCGGTACTTATGAGTATGGGTATGATGATGCTACCGCCTACGACGATTTCGATGCCGTTTAAGATTCTGTTGTTTGTATTGGCAGATGGATGGAATTTGATAATTGGTAGTCTTGTTAAGACGTTTTATTAAACCCTCATCCGCCCTTCGGGCACCTTCCCCCAAAGGGGGAAGGCAAAGTAAAAAAGCCTTCCCAAAAAAGGAAGGCAGAGTAAAAAAGCCTTTCCAAAAAGGGAAGGCAGAGTAAAAAAGCCTTCCCAAAGGGAGAAGGCAAAGTAAAAAAGCCTTCCCCCCTTTGGGGGAAGGTGGCCCGCAGGGCCGGATGAGGGGAATTAAGAAAGGAGAGCACTATGTCAGTAGATGACGTAACAAGCATAATGAGTAACGGCCTTTTTATGGTTATAAAAATAGCTGTACCCGTACTTCTTGTATCGCTCATAGTCGGACTTTCGGTTTCGATTTTTCAGACAGTTACATCAATTCAGGATCAGACACTGACCTTTGTTCCTAAAATCATTATTACATTCCTTGCTCTCATGCTTCTTGGAAACTGGATGCTTACTGAGCTTTCGAACTATGTAATAAAAATTTGGTCAGACTTCTCCCTGTATATTCATTAGCGGAGGAAGACGATTTGATAGATTATTCGTTCTCCTATGGTGACCTTGAGGTTTTTTTGCTGATACTGGTGAGGGTGACAATGTTTGTTTATATTGCGCCCTTTTTTAGTACACCAAGTACTCCTCAAAGAGTGAAAATCGGGTTTTCGATTTTCCTTAGCATACTTTTGTATGGATTTGCACCGGTTAATACAATTGAATATAACACCATTCTTGGCTATACGATTATAGTCATTAAGGAGTTTTTCACCGGGCTGATAATCGGATACTCTGCGCAGGTATGTACGACGATTGCATCACTTGCTGGTCAGATTTCGGATATGCAGGTTGGCTTGTCAATGGTGCAGGTAATGAGCCCTAACAGCAGAGAACAGGTTCCTGTGACAGGTGCTTTGTATCAGTACACATTTTTGGGAATGATGCTTGTCAGCGGACTTTACAGATATTTTGTTTCTGCTCTTGCTGATTCTTTCAGACTGATCCCTGTGAATGGAGCGATTTTTGATTCAGATAAGCTTCTTAATTCTATTGTTAAGTTTTTGAGTGCATATATGATCATAGGATTTAGAATATGCCTGCCGATTTTTATTGTTACATTTATGATGAACGTAATACTTGGTGTGCTTGCGAGAGTTGCACCTCAGATGAATATGTTCGCAGTAGGTATGCAGCTTAAGCTTATCGTGGGGCTTCTTATTATGTATATAACAAGTACGCTTTTATATAATGCCTCGGACTTTATTTTCTCAAATATGCGGCAGATGATGACGGAGTTTATAAATGACCTTGTGTGAAGATTATGGAAAATTGCATAGTGATTTTATGATCTCTTATGATCTGCAGTTCTTTGCTGATGGACCGGGTGGTGAGAAGACTGAAGAGCCTACCGCCAAAAAGCTCCAGGATGCCAGAAATGAAGGACAGGTTGCAAATAGCAGAGAGGTTGGAAATGCAGCGGGACTACTGGCGCTCTTTCTCATGATCAGATTCCTGTATGGATACATGGGCGATAATTTCTCCGGAATGTTCAGGTATGTATACAATCAGATTCCAACTACAATTATCATGTATGAGGGCTATACTCCTTTTCAGGATATTCAGGCAATGATGAAGCATGCGGTAATTGTCATGTTTTTGACAGCATTGCCTTTTTTTGCTGTGGCAATACTGATAGGTCTTACTGCCAATATAGCTCAGGTTGGTTGGAAGGTGACTACCAAACCGTTGCAGCCAAAATTTAGCAAACTGAATCCTATCAGTGGATTTAAAAAGATATTTTCATCCAGGTCTCTCTTTGAGCTCATTAAGTCGCTTGCCAAGATAGCAATTATAAGTTTTGTTGTATATAACTATTTTACCGGAGTTACAGCATCCTTATTTACTCTTTATGATATGCCTTTAAAACAGGCTATAGGTCTGATGGGATCTATGATAATAGATGTGGGTATAAGAATTGCTGCAATATACGTTGTAATTGCAGCTGCGGATGTAATCTTCCAGCGAAGGAAATTCAAAAAGGATATGAGAATGACCAAGCAGGAAGTGAAGGATGAGTATAAGAATACTGAAGGAGACCCTCAGATCAAGGGTCAGCAGAGAAGACGAATGATGCAGGCTTCTCAGAGGCGAATGATGCAAGAACTCCCGCAGGCGGACGTTGTCATCACGAACCCGACTCATTATGCTGTTGCCATTAAGTATGATGCTGAGCTTTATGATGCACCTAAGGTTGTTGCCAAGGGTGAAGATTATCTCGCACAGAGAATCAAGGATGTGGCTAAAGAAAATGGTATAGAAATCGTTGAGAATAAGCCTCTTGCCAGGATGCTGTATGCAAATGTTGAAGTCGGTGAATTTGTTCCGCCTGAATTATATCAGGCAGTCGCTGAAGTTCTTGCATTTGTCTATCATTTACAGGGCAAAGTATAAGTGTGATTATAAAAATGTCCTGATGGTGGTCTTGTGCCTTATTTTCCTCTTGAACACAATATATGGTATGCGCTATACTGAATATGTATAGTTGTGAAAAAATGGGGAAGGGGGGATAAAATGCTCGAGATTATCAGAAAACGTGCTTTCGATTATGGTGTGGCACTCTATTTTGTTGCGGCCGTAATGATGCTCATTATCCGTATACCGACATGGTTAATGGATGTTCTTTTGGCATTTGATATGTCACTTTCCTTTGTAATACTTTTCACTGCCATGTTTTCAAAGGAAGTATTGGATATGTCATTCTTCCCGACTATCCTTTTGTTCACGACTATTTTCCGTATTGCTTTGAACGTATCATCTACCCGTCTCATTCTGACAGGAGGAGACGCCGGTAGAGTTATTGAGGTGTTCGGTTCCTTCG
This sequence comes from Butyrivibrio sp. VCD2006, assembly GCF_000423925.1. GTDB lineage: Bacteria > Bacillota > Clostridia > Lachnospirales > Lachnospiraceae > Butyrivibrio. The sequence goes on along the minus strand of NZ_AUIX01000003.1, from coordinate 163,089 downwards.
TTGGTGCCGGAGATCTTATCATTGGTGCTATCGTGTATGGCATGCTCATCCTTGTTCAGTTCATGGTTATCAACAAAGGTTCTGAACGTGTTGCTGAAGTATCGGCACGTTTTACATTGGATGCTATGCCAGGTAAGCAGATGGCGATTGACGCCGATCTTAATACTGGTGCCATAACTGATCAGGAAGCTAAGGAGAGACGAGAGAAGATTCAGAACGAGGCCAGCTTCTTCGGAGCAATGGATGGTGCTACGAAGTATGTTAAGGGAGATTCTCTTGCAGGTCTAATCATAACTGTTATTAACCTTGTCGGCGGTATCTTGATGGGTGTGTTAAGACAGGATATGGCTGTCACTGATGCCCTTGATAAATATTCGATTCTTACCATGGGTGATGGACTTGTAAGTTCTATACCTTCTCTTTTGGTTTCACTTAGCACCGGTATCCTTGTAACCAAGGGTGGTAAGGAAGCAGATTTTGGACCTGCTCTTATCGGGCAGCTTTTTTCCATGTCCAAGACTCTCTACCTAGTTGGTGCTGTAGTGGCCGCGTTAGGTATTCTCACACCTTTGCCCAATATACTATATATACCTCTTGGAGGATTGATTGCCGGTCTGGGATTCCTTATGGACAGAGAAAAGAAGATCGCACACACAGAGGAAGAAGTTATGGCTGAGGAGGAGCAGCAGGCTGAAGAAATAAGACAGCCTGAGAACGTTACCAGTCTTCTTCAGGTGGACCCTATCGAGCTTGAGTTCGGTTATGGAATAATTCCTCTTGCCGATGTGAATCAGGGCGGTGACCTTCTGGACCGAGTTGTTATGATACGTAGGCAGATAGCCTTGGAGCTTGGTACTGTAGTACCTATTATCAGACTTCGTGATAATATTCAGCTAAATCCCAATCAGTACATTATAAAAATTAAGGGTATTCAGGTAAGTGATGGTGAAATTCTCTTTGATCACTATATGGCAATGAATCCCGGTAATGTTGAGGAGGAAATCACCGGTATTCCTACCTTTGAGCCTTCCTTCCATCTGCCGGCTACCTGGATTACTGAAAGTCAGAGAGAACGTGCGGAGTCATTGGGATATACCGTTGTAGATCCGCCTTCTATAATAGCGACACACCTCACAGAGGTTATCAGGAACCATATCGCAGAGCTCCTTACGAGGCAGGATGTACAGAATCTTGTCAACAACCTGCAGGAGAACAATCCTGCACTGGTGGACGAGCTTGTGCCTAAGCTCATGAGTCTTGGTGAGATTGAGAAGGTTCTTCAGAATCTTCTTTCGGAGGGTATTTCCATAAGAGATCTTGTGACGATTTTCGAGACTCTTGCAGATTATGCACCTTCGACCCATGATAGTGACATATTGACCGAATATGTAAGACAGAGCCTAAGACGTGCTATTTCCAATAAATACTTTTATCCCGGAGAGACCACAAGTGTTATTACGCTTGATCCCAAGATAGAGCAGGAGATAATGCAGTCTGTTAAACAGACAGAGACAGGGGCATATCTTACTCTGGATCCCACAAGGACGAAAGCAATTCTCAAGTCAGTGGGTGAGCAGGCTAAGAAGCTTGAGGATGCAGGTATGATACCTATAATCATGACCTCACCTATAGTGCGTATGTACTTCAAGAAAATGACTGAGGATTATTACAAGGATCTCATAGTTCTTTCATATAATGAAGTAGAACCCAATGTTGAGATGCAATCTGTAGGAATGGTAGCGGCATAATATGATTATTAAAAAATTTACCGGAAAAACTGAATCAGAAGCTACAGAGTATGCAAAGAAGGAGCTGGGCGACAACATTGTAATAATGAATGTCAGGCCTGTAAAAAAGAGCGGCTTTTTTGCATTGTTCGCACCCTCAAAGATTGAGGTTACAGTGGCGCTTGAGGACGAACCTTCAAAGACGATTCGACCTGTAAAACCTGTTAAAGATCAGGGAAGAGGAGGCAAGCCTTCTGGCAGACCTACATCAATGGCAGATAAGCTTTTGAAAGCACAGGCAGACGGTGAGATACCGCCTCTCAAGGTCTCTTCTACACCTTCTGCACCTTCCAAAAACGAAGTTGCAAAGGAATACATTCCGCAGCAGGAAGAGAGCAGCGCTATTGAGGAGAAGCTCGACAGCCTTCATGATCTCATTGAGCAGAATCTTAAGAGTGAAAAAGATGATGTGAGAAGTGAAACTCTTGATTCTTTTGCTGACAATTCGGAAGTGAAAAATACTGTTTCTGAAGAGACGTTATCCTTTGTGCGTGTTCTTTACAACACACTGATTGAAAATGAAGTGGATGAGATTTATGCGAACCAGCTCACCGATGAGGTCGAGAAGGTAAGTAAGCCTAACATTCCTATGGAATATGTGCTTGCGAATGTATATCAGAAAATGGTCCTCAAATTCGGACCTGCCAGCAGAATCAAGGAAAACCCTGACGGACCCATTGCTGAGATATTTATAGGACCTACAGGTGTCGGCAAGACAACTACAATAGCCAAGCTTGCGTCGGATCTTTGTATCAATAGAAAAAAGAAGGTTGCTTTGCTTACGGTAGATACATACAGAATAGCAGCTGCTGAACAGCTTAAAACTTATGCTACTATCATGGATATTCCTTTCAGAGTTATTTATTCTGTTGAAGAGATGAAACAGGCTGCAGAAGACTTTAAGGACTATGATTATCTTATGGTGGATACTGCAGGTCACAGCCTTCACAATGAGGAGCAGAAGGCTACAATGATCGGCTTCATTAAGGCTCTTGAGGAATGCTGTGAAACTGAGAATTATCTGGTACTTTCAGCGACAACCAAATACAGAGATCTTATCGAGATAGCTGATGGATATTCGGAACTCGTTAAGTACAAGCTGATTTTTACAAAAATGGATGAAACCAGATCCGCTGGAAACCTTTATAATATACATATGCATACGGGAGCACCTATGTCATATATCACTAATGGACAGAATGTTCCAAGCGATATAGCGGTGTTTGATGCACAGAGAAGTGTAAAAGGTCTTCTTGGCGGAAAATAGTAGATGATTTTTACATATTTTGATAGAATAGAGACAGGATTATTTTTATGGATCAGGCTGAACAGCTAAGACGTATTATAAAAGCAGGAAATACAAAGAAAAGGCCACTTGCGAGGATTATTACGGTAACCAGTGGCAAGGGTGGAGTTGGAAAATCCAATGTTGCGATCAACCTTGCCATACAGTTTCGCAGAATGGGACAGAGAGTTATCATTCTGGACGCGGACTTTGGACTTGCTAATATTGAGATCATGTTTGGTACTATACCTAAGCACAATCTGAGTGACCTTATCTATCAGGGTAAGAATATAAAGGATATTATTACCTGGGGACCTGAGGGAGTAGGATTTATATCCGGCGGATCAGGAATTTCAGGAATGTATAACCTTAGCAGGAATTACCTTGAATATATAATTGTTAATTTGGCAGAACTTGATGCCATTGCAGATACTATAATAATTGATACGGGTGCCGGTATTTCGAGTGCGGTAATGGATTTTCTGGTTGCCAGTGGTGAGATCATTCTTGTGACCACCCCAGAGCCTACTTCCATAACAGACTCGTATTCACTTCTTAAGGCACTTAATCAGCAACCCAGGTTTTTAAGGGACAGCACGAAAATTAAAGTCGCATCGAACAGGGTTGCATCAGCAGAAGAGGGACAGCAGCTTTTCAACAAATTAAATGCTGTTGTTGCAAGATATTTGAAGCTACCGCTTACATATCTTGGGGCAATTCCTCAGGATCAGATGCTTGCGAGAGGGGTAATGCAGCAGTCACCGGTTTCAATACAGTACCCTAATTCCAAGTCTTCTAAGGCATTTGAGCAGATTGCCAGATCTCTTGTAAATAAAGATGTGGATAATGAGTATAAGCCAAGGGGAATGGCAGCATTTTTCTCACATATAATAACCGGTCGTAAATTAAACTCAGAGAAGAATACCGGAGATAAGGCTTCCGGACAGTAATAAAAAAGGTAAGAGGGGTACCTACATGCTTGCGGACTACATTGCGCCAGGCAATAAAATTGAACTGAAGGCCATCGGCAAGGTTTGGATGGACGATGACAGCCGCACGAAGAAAATTCACCTGAGTAAGATTACAGATGTTTTGTCGGAGGACAGGATTGAAGTATTAATGCCAATGGATAAGGGGAAGCTTGTGCTTCTTCCCGTTGACGGTGAATACAGCCTGTGTTTTTACAGCGCCAGGGGACTTTTTCAGTGCTACGGAAGGATTATAGACAGATATCGAAGCAATAATGTTTATATTCTTGTCCTGGATTTACTAAGCAACCTTCAGAGGTTACAAAGAAGAGAGTATTACAGATTTAGTTGTGCGTTGGAACTGAGATCAAGGATATTCTCTGAGGAGGAAGTTGAAGCCATCAGACGTAATTGGGGACTTCTTTTAGGAACAAATAAACCTCTTCAGCGGAGCGTTATAGTGGATATTAGTGGAGGCGGCTTAAGGTTTGTCGCTAATTTCCAGTATGATGAGGGCAGTACAATTTACTGTTCATATCGTTTGCCCGGAAACATTAATAATGTGGAGTACGAGATGGTGTGCACCGTACTTCGGGTACAGGAACTTGAAAACAGGCCAGGGCTGTATGAGCACCGCATACAGTACACCTACATTGATGAGACTTCCAGAGAAGATATTATCCATTTTATTTTCGAGGAAGAACGAAAAATCAGAAAGAAGCAAAACTAAATGTCGAAAAAAATTTTGTTAGTTGATGACTCTGCACTTATGAGAACCGTCCTTAGTGATATTATTAACTCAGATTCTAGATTTCAGGTTGTAGATAAGGCTAAAGACGGAGTTGAAGCCCTTGAGCTTCTCAAGAAAAATTCATACGATGCAGTAATTTTGGACGTTAATATGCCGCGTATGGATGGAATAACATTACTCAAGGAAATCAATAAAAATAAAATAAGGGCGAAGGTAATGATGTGTAGTACAGATACTAAAGAAGGAGCAAAGGTTACCCTCGATTCCCTGGAACTGGGAGCCCTTGATTTTATTCATAAACCGGATCGCGCCTCGGATTGCCGTGGCGATGATTTCACCAGTTCGCTTACAAGGACATTAGCAGCTGTTTGCGAGTCCAAAGCGCCGGTTAGTGCGAAGGCTTTTTCAATCGATGAGATCAAAGCCTCTCGTAAGATGGTGGATATTGTCGCTAAGCATGCAGACAAGGTCACAGGAAATCGTATCGTTGCGATTGCCAGTTCTACGGGTGGGCCTCGTGCGCTTCAAGCGGTTATTCCCAAACTTCCCAAGAATCTTAAAACACCGGTTGTACTTGTACAACATATGCCGGAAGGGTTTACAGCTTCACTTGCTGAGAGACTGGATTCTCTTTCAGAGGTTCATGTTAAGGAAGCTGCAGAAGGAGATGTTCTTCAGGCAGGTACCGTCTATATTGCAAGAGGCGGTAAGCACATGCATGTACTCACATCCGGTGGAAAGCATACCATCCATTATGTGGACGGACCCACAAGAGAAGGCGTGAGACCTTGCGCTAACTTTATGTATGAGTCTCTTATGGATTCCGATTATGACAGCATCTGCTGCGTAGTACTTACCGGAATGGGTGCGGATGGCACTGAGGGAATTAAAAACCTGAAATCAGTTAAGAAGGTTCATGTCATCGGTCAGGATGAAGCATCCTGCACAGTTTATGGCATGCCTAAGGCGTTGGCAACAGCTGGTCTTGTTAATCAGGTCGTTACACTTGATGACGTAGCCCAGGAAATCATTATGAACGTTGGCGTTAAGTGATTATCTTTACTGGTTCCAGTCCTTTTACTTAACGTAAACGTGACGTTTTCTTATGGAGGTAAAGGGATTATGGATGTTTCTCAGTATCTAGGCGTCTTTCTTGACGAGGCAAAGGAGCATCTGCAAACACTGAATGACAGCATCATGCAGTTGGAGCAGGATCCGGAGAACGAGGATTGTATTAACGAAATCTTCCGTTCTGCCCATTCCATGAAGGGAATGGCAGGAACAATGGGTTATAAGAATATGCAGAATCTGACCCATGATATGGAAGATGTATTTTCTGATGTGCGTAACGGCACACTCAAAATCGATTCTAGCATGATCGATACACTGTTCCAGTGTCTGGATGCTATTCAGGCTTATGTGGATAATATCACTGAGTCACAGGATGAAGGAACTGAGGAAAATGCTAACATTATAAAAGCGCTTGCTGATATTAGAGCAGGAGCTTCAGGCGGTGGAGCTGCGCCCGCAGCTAAACCTGCAGCTGAAGCAGCACCTGCAGCACCTGCGGCTGAAGCAGCGCCTGCAGCGGCAGCACCCACAGCAAACGGACCTGCACCTGATGCAGATCCTACCAAGGACTATAGAGCAATTAAGCTTGATCCTGATACCAAGGCTAATCTTGAAGACCTTAAGGGACAGGGTAAGAAGCTTTATGGCCTTAACGTAAAGATCCAGGAGAGCTGCATTCTTAAAGCAGCCAGAGCATTCCTTGTATTCAAGGGTATTGAGGAAATCGGTGAACTTATGACATCGGAGCCCTCTACTTCGGATATTGAGGATGAGAAATTTGAATTCAATTTTAGTCTAATTATTTCAACAGACGAAGAAGATAAGGAAAAGATTAAGGAAATCGTAAAGAGCGTTTCTGAGATTGAGGATTGCGAAATTGGTGATTATGATCCAAGCGCATCCGCAAGCACAGAAGAAGCAGCACCTGCAGCGGCAGCACCTGCAGCGGCAGCACCTGCAGCACAGGCACCTGCGGCACAGGCACCTGCAGCACCTGCACCTAAACCTGCCGAGAAGGCAGCGCCTGCAAAGGATGCAGGAGGAAAGAAACCTGTTGGTAAGCCCGTTGTTAATCGTACAGTTCGTGTGGATATCGATAAACTGGATGTCCTGATGAATCTTGTAAGTGAGCTTATCATTGCGAAGAACTCTTTGATCTCAGCTGCTAATTCCGCAGGAATTGTAAGCGGCAACGTAAACGAACAGATTGAATATCTGGAGAGCGTTACTACCAATCTTCATGAATCTGTCATGAAAGTTCGAATGGTACCTATCGAAAGCGTACTCCAGAAATTCCCTCGTATGATCAGAGATCTTAATAAGCAGCTTGGTAAGAACATGGAACTTACCATGACTGGTGAAGATACTGAAATGGATCGTACCGTTGTAGATGAAATTGGTGATCCTTTGATGCACTTGCTGCGAAACAGTGCTGACCATGGTATTGAATCTGCTGAACTCCGTGCAGAAAGAGGTAAGACTGAAGAAGGTCATATTTTCCTGCATGCGTTCCAGGATGGTAACAGCGTTGTTATCGAGGTCGGTGATGATGGTAATGGTATTGATGCTGAGATCGTAAAGAATAAGGCTATTGAAAAGGGTATTGTTACTTCAGATGAGGCAGCTACTCTTACAGAACAGCAGTGCATAGATTTCCTTTTCCATCCCGGATTTTCAACTGCAAAACAGGTTACAGAAGTTTCAGGAAGAGGTGTTGGTCTTGACGTAGTTAAGTCAAAGATTGAATCCCTTTCCGGTGAAGTTAGTGTTAAGACAAAGCTCGGTGAAGGAAGTACCTGGCAGATAAGACTTCCTCTTACACTTGCTATTATTCAGGCTCTGATGGTTGTTGTAGGAAATGAAAAGTATGCTATTCCTCTTGATTCCATCCAGAGTATTGAAGATGTAGCACCGACAGACATTAAGACAGTTGAGAATAAGGAAGTCATCAATCTTCGCGGAAGCGTAACTCCTATTATTCGTGTAAGCAGAGCTCTTGATACAGAGAGTACGAAGGCTGAGGACGAAGATCTTGTAGTAGTTATTACAAGAAAGGGCGACCAGCAGTTTGGCCTTGTAATTGATGAACTGATGGGCCAGCAGGAAATCGTTATCAAGCCTCTTGGCAGATACATGAATAAGTGCCGTATGATCAGCGGTGCTACTATCCTTGGAGATGGTGAGATAGCCCTGATCCTTGATACAAATCAGTTAGCATAACGCAAACTTCCAAATTGAAGAAAGGATGACATTATGAACGAATTAAGAGATACACAGGATGTCGGCGAACTGATTCAGTATATTATCATCAGACTCGGCGACGAACAGTATGGAATTGATATAAAGTACATTGATAACATCGTGCGTATGCAGCAGATCACCAGAGTTCCGCAGGTTGCGCACTACCTTAAGGGTGTTATTAACATCCGTGGTGTCATTGTTCCTGTAATGAGTTTGAGACTCAAGATGGACATGGAGGAGGATGAGATTACGGACAAGAGCCGTATCATCATTCTTAAGGCTGAAGAGGATACTCTTATTGGCATAATTGTTGATCAGGTTAATCAGGTTCTCACTCTTGGGGCAAAGAGTATCGAGAAAGTAACCTACAGTGCCGATAAGGGCAAGAAGCTTAACAGTTTTATAAGTGGCGTTGGAAAATATGAAGGTGGACTTGTTTCTATTCTTGATCTTGGAATGGTAGAGATGGAAGAGGATAAGGCTAAAGCTTAAGCGTATTTTAAGGAGGAAAACCTTTGAGTGAGATGAGTTTGGAAAATGTTTCCAGTCAGTATTTTGATGTTTTAAAGGAACTTGGAAACATTGGTGCTGGTAATGCGACTACGGCGCTTGCACAAATGCTTAACACTAAGGTGGATATGTCTGTTCCACAGGTAAGACTTCTTGATTTCAAGGATGTCGGGGACCTGATGGGTGGTGCAGAGCAGATAATGACCGGTATATATCTGAGTGTTGAAGGAGATATTAATGGTAGCATTATGTTCCTTCTTGGAATGAAGGCTGCCAGACACCTGGTCAATATGCTGATGGGAAATAAGGATAAGGATGAAAATGACCCGTTTGATGATACTGAACTTTCAGCAATCAAGGAAGTTGGAAATATTATAACAGGTTCATACCTGAATTCCCTTTCTATGATCACCAATCTAAAACTTTTACCTTCAGTACCTTTTGTCGCAATAGATATGGCCGGAGCTATATTATCGGTACCGGCTATCGAATTCGGTATGATGGGCGATAAGATTCTGCTTATTGAGACAAGCTTTTTTGATACTGAGACCTTAAGTGGATATTTCATTCTGCTGCCGGATATGGAAGGTTACGCTAAGATACTTTCATCTCTTGGAATGGGAGATGTAACCATTAGTGGATAAGGAGCTAAGTGAATGAGTCAAATAATCAAGGTTGGTATGGCCGATCTTAATATTTGCGTCTCTCCTGACGGAATCACGACACTTGGACTTGGCTCCTGTGTAGGGATTGCTGTAAGGGATCCGGTTACTAAAATAGGCGGTTTGGCACATATTATGCTTCCTGACTCGACGGAGATCAAGAATAATTCCAATATCCCCAAATTTGCGGATACGGGAATTGATGAGCTTATCAGGCAGGTTGTGGCCAAAGGTGCTAATAAATCACGTCTTGTAGCAAAGATTGCCGGTGGTGCACAGATGTTTGCATTTAATTCTGGCAATGCGACCATGCGTGTAGGTGAGCGGAATGTGGCAGCTACGATTAAAAAGCTTAAGGAACTTGGTATCCCGATTTTAGCGCAGGATACCGGAGATTCTTATGGACGTACTGTTATTTTCTATCCTGAAAATGGTAACTTTGTTATAAGAGCTGTGGGGAAGCCGGAAAAGACGATATGAGTGCTGAAGAGAATACTGAAGAAAAAGTAGAAAAAACCAGCGAAGAAAAGCCAGTTGATGAGACCGGAGAAGAATCCGGAGAAAATCTGGCAGAAGGAACCGAAGAGGTTCCGGAAGAGAAAAAAGAGAGAAAATTTCACACGGAGACCATAGTAATAACTGAGGCTCCGAAGGTCAGGCTGATAACCGCTTTCGTTATGCTTGCAGGAAGTGGATTTATGGCAATATATACAATGCTGCAGCATTACGAAATCGGTGCCTGGATCAGAACCCTTTTTATTTCACTGGTAATATTCTTTATCGTTGGCAGACTTTTTGAGTTTTTAGTTACTCATTTTGATGACCTCAATAAGGCTAAAGAGAATGCCATTTTGGCACAGGAAGAGGCTATTGCTCAAAGAGAGGCTGACGAACTGGCGGCTGCCGAAGCGGCTGCTGAAGCGCAGCGACTGGCGGCTGAAGAAGCCGCTGCTCGTGAAGCGATGGAAGCAGAGAATGATGGTCTGTCGGATGAAGACTATTCATACGACAATATCAACGATTTTGAAATCGGAGATGACCTTTCAGGATTTTAATAAGGACTGTTAACGTATGGATGAGGCGGGAAGAAGTAAGCTTTGGAACGAATATCATAAGAATAAAGCGCCTGAACTCAGAGAGAAGCTTATTTTAGAGTATGCTCCGCTTGTTAAGCTTGTAGCGGGGCGACTTTCCATGTACCTGGGCTTCAACGTTGAGTATGACGATCTTGTAGGCTACGGCATTTTCGGTCTTATTGACGCGATTGATAAGTTTGATCTTATGAAGGATGTCAAATTTGAGACCTATGCAAGTGTTCGTATCAGAGGTGCTATTCTGGACCAGATCAGAAAGATGGACTGGATTCCCAGAACAATACGTCAGAAGCAGAAAAAAATCGAGGCTGCAATACATGAGATCGAAAAGGAACAGGGACATCCTGCAACTGATACAGAGATCGCGTCCAAACTCGGTATTTCTGATGATGAGTATGTAAACTGGCAAAATCAGATGAAGGTTACAGGCGTGGTTTCCCTTAACGAGTTTATGGAGCAGGGAAGCGATGTGCCTGAGGATACTAATAATCTTGCATCCAGCTTTGAGAAACCAGAAGAAGCAATAGAAAAAGAAGAGCTTAAGAAGATGCTTGCAGAGAGTCTTGCCCTTCTGACTGATAAAGAGAAAAAAGTTATTCTTTTGTACTATTATGAAGAATTAACACTTAAAGAAATAAGTAATGTACTTGAAGTTTCTGAATCCAGAGTTTCGCAGCTTCACACAAGAGCACTTCAGAAGATGAGGGAGAAACTCGGAAAGTACATGGGAATTCTTACGCAGCTTGGTTAAGTATTCTAAACTGCAGGAGGGTATAAATGAACGGTTATTTTCAGCTAATCACTATGCCCAACTCGACCGGCATTAAAGTTTTTGCGCCTACTGATGATGGGGAAGCTCTTCAGTATGACGTTGTAAAAGCATATCTTGATGAAAGATCTATTAGTTATAGACCTCCTGTATTGAACGAGGCTGTTACGGAAGCGAATGGAGAGATTGTCGTATTAAACGACAATCCCACCTTCCCCGAAAGGGAGAGCTACAGGCTCACTATTTCGCGTGATCGTATGGAGGCCTCGGTATTTTTTTATGCTCCTTCAGAAGGTGCTGAGAATATGTCACCAAGAGAGTTCATAGAAGATCTGACCTTCAAGAACGTAGTTTTTGGTATAGATTCCGAAGCGATTACACAATATTTTTCTGATAGAGAATATTGCAAAGAGTTTGTTGTAGCAAAAGGTAAAAAAACAAGAGAAGGCAGTAATGCAAAAATCGAGTACCTTTTCAAGACTAATCTGCGCGCAACACCTACAATGCATGAGGATGGAAGCGTAGACTATTTTAATCTGAATATTATCAATCACGTAAAGAAGGACACACAGCTTGCTGTATTAACTCCGGAAGATCCGGGTGACCCCGGACAGAATATTTACGGAGAGGTACTGCGTCCTCATCCCGTAAAGCCACTGAGGCTGGCCGGCGGAAAAAATACTTATCTTTCGGATGATGGTCTTGCGCTGTTTGCTGCTATTGATGGTCATGTAACAATTAAGGACAACAAGGTCACTGTAAGTAATGTTATAGCGTTTGAAAATGTTGATGTTTCTACAGGAAATATCAATTACGATGGCAGTGTGGAAGTAAAAGGAACAGTTGCAGCCGGTTTTTCTATTAAAGCCGGAGCCAATATCCATGTAAAGGGAGTTGTCGAAGGTGCAAGTCTTAATGCCGGAAGTGACATTATTCTTGAGCGTGGAATAAACGGCATGGGTAAGGGCGAGATCAAAGCCGGAGGCAATATCATTACCAAATTTATTGAGAATGCGAATGTTACGGCAAAGGGAAGCATTACCAGTGAAAGTATCCTTCATTCTAATGTGGCATCCGGAACTGAAATAACTGTTAAGGGAAAAAAGGGTTTCATTGCCGGAGGAAGAGTTACTGCTACGGATAGAATAATAGCTAAGGATCTTGGTAGTGATATGGGAGCTACTACGATTATTGAAGTAGGTGCAGATCCTAAGCTTAAAGTAAGAATCAGAGAACTGAATAAAGCAATTTCGGATTCGACCAAAAGACTAGAGACAATAAAGCCAACAGTTGAATCCATTACAAAGAGGCTGCGCTCCGGAGCACAGCTGTCACCCGACCAGACGAGACAGGCGCAGCAACTAATTACCATGAACAAAGTTCTGGTAACTCAGATTGAAAAGAACAGTTCGGAACTTGAGACACTTCAACAAAAGCTTGCCGATTCCAAGGAGGCTTATGTTGTAGTTGAAGGAACTGCTTATCCCGGTATAACAATCAATATTGCTGACCAGCATTTAATTTTAAAAACAGAATCTACTTATTGTAAATTTTTTCTAAAAGATGGCATAGTTAAATCGGGTCCAATCTAATGAAAATCAAGTTTTTATACGATATAATTATTATATAAGGAGGAGAAAAATCGCGGGAGAAGGGAGGTATTTATGTCTATAAGCAGAATTGATTTTAACGGAAACATGCTAAGAACCAATGATGTTTCGCAGATTAAGCAAAATGAAGACAATAAAGTCTTCTCTGATCAGAATGCTTTCCAAACAGAATTCAATAAGGAAACTGATCAGAAGGCCAATTCTGTAACAAGGAAGGAAAATGCCTCTCAGCAGGAAAAGGAAAAGCATGACGCCAAAGAAAAAGGTAAGAATGAATACTTTGGAAATGGCGGTAAAGGCAAGCATCAGTACAAATCACCGGAGGAGCTTGAAAAGCTTTCCGAAACCCTCATAGGAGCGGACGGAAAACCTTTGGATATGCATATTTCTTCGGGGTTTGACTTCAAAATCTGAACACTTTATAATACTAGAGAGTATATTCTGATGGGAGCGGAATACTTGGGTTAGAGTGGGGATATTATGATAAGTGTTACGGAAATAATTTTGATCGCCGCAGGGATCCTTGCGGTTATAATAGGGTATCTTATTCCGGGGGGCAAAGAATCTTCAGGTTTTGATTTTGACAGAACAAATCAGAAGATTAATGACATGGTGTCGAAGGCCGTTAAGAATTCTCAGAGTAATATTGATGAGATGCTTGATGATAGTCTTGAAGAGGCTATTAATAAAGCAGAACGTGCTTTGGACAGGGTCACTAATGAGAAGATGTCTGCCATAAGTGAATATTCAGATACTGTCATGAATGATATCCATAAAAATCATGATGAAGTAGTTTTCATGTATGATATGCTTAATGACAAGCACAAGAACCTCAAAAACACTGTTTCTGAGGCTAATCGTGCTGCTAAAGAAGTGAAAGATGCTGAGGCAAGGAGACTGGCACTGCTTGAAGAAGAAGCTAAAAGGCAGTCTGAGCTTCAGGCAAAAGCCAGGGAGAAGGCTCTTCGTGAAGCTGAAGAGAGAAGAAGAGCTGAGCAGGAGGCTGAAGCCAGAAGAAAGGCTGAATTAGAGGCAGAAGCAAGAAGAAAAGCCGAAGAACAAAGAAGAGCCGAAGCTGAGGAAGCAAGAAGAAAAGCTGAGGCTGAGGCGGAAGCTGCAAGAAGAGCTGCAGCCGAGGAAGAGGCAAGAAGAAAAGCGGCAGCTGAGGAAGAAGCAAGAATGAAGGCTGCAGCCGAGGAAGAAGCAAGAAGAAAAGCTGAGGTCGAAGAGGCTTCAAGGAGATTTGCTGAAGTTGAAGAAGCAGCAGGAATGAATGCTGAAATGCAAGCCAGAATGCAGGCTGAATTCGATGCCGCGACTAAGAATCAGACAGATGTGAAATTCTCGTCTTTGGCAGATATTTTAGAGAGAGCGGATGAAGCAACAGCGCAAAAGACTCAGAACAGGGTTATCAGATCACAGTCTGAGATGCAGGACATGGCTATGTTTGATAATGAGTATTTTGGTGAGGATGAGCCTTTAGAGCTTCATGCAAAATACTGGCCGGATTCTAATGAAGAGGATTTCGTCGATGATACAGCTGATGAAGTTACTGAGAAACCTGCGAAGGTTGTTTCAATCTCGGATGCTTCAAGAAAAAAGATAAATACTGACGAACCGGCTAATAATAATGAAATAATTAGTGATCCCGCTTCAAGGAATCAGAAAATCCTTGATATGCATAAACAAGGTAAATCCGCAGTTGTGATAGCAAGAGAACTGAGACTTGGGATAGGAGAGGTAAAACTGGTAATAGACCTTGCGGGAAAGCATAAGAAAAATCGCAGTTCCATAATTTAAAAAGCGATTTTGGGGGGAATAAAAACTAATTATGAAACTAAAATACTATTTAAGAGGACTTGGACTAGGAACTGTCCTCACCGCTGTGATAATGGGAATTGTTCTTGGTAATCCCGGCAGCAAGATGAGCGATGAGGAGATAATCAAGAGAGCAAAGCAGCTTGGAATGGTAGAGGCTGAAAGTACTTTGTCGAGTTATTCGGAGACAATAAAGAATCCGGAGGTTACAGATGAAGCGAATAACACTACATCCAATACGGAAATGGATAAAGAAGGAAAAGAAATATTTGAAGAAATCAACGAAACCGAGCCTTCGCCAAGTGAACCAATTCCTGAAATGGATGAAGCGTCGAAAAAAAGCGAGCAGAGTGGAGAAAACAGTGAAAGCATTGAATCCGAAGAAGATGTTAAGCTCGCTTCTGATGATGCCGCTGAAATGGCTTCTACTAAAACGATTGAAGCAGAAAAAACAGAAACAGTAATTGATGATCAGGCAACAGCGGATTCAACCGTGGAAGAAACTGTTAGTGATAATGCAGCTGCAAATAATAGCACCGCAAAGCAGCCAGAGGCAGAAGCAGAAACAGAACAGCCTAAAGCTGAAGAAGTAGTGAATAATCAGTCTGAAGTTGAAGAGCCAGCAGCTGAGCAACCGGCAGCTTCACAACCGGAAGCTTCACAGCCTCAGACAGAAGATACAAACTACATTGTAGTTGTGCTTCCGAGCGGTAGTGATTCTGATGACTGTGCCAGAATCTTAAGAGAATCAGGAGTTATAACTGACGGAGTATCATTCAATAAATATCTTATTAGTACCGGAAAGGACAGATCAGTTCGCTCAGGTACCAAGCAGATTCCGAGAGGCGCATCTTTTGAAGAGATTGCTTCTATAATTACAAGGTAAAAATGTCTTGTCAAAAGCCCAAAATCATGGTATTCTTATGAAGCTGTGAGCATTTGGGCTTTTTTATGCCCTTTTTGCAGGCAGTGTTGCAAATAAACACGCATTTCCAGATTTCATCCGGTGTCCTTTATGGATAGGATGAGAACCTTCCGAAGGAACTAACGCCCCTTCGGGTCAAAAGGCAAAGATATGCGGAAGATTAACCAAATGGAGGTAATAACATGAGCGTTGTATCTATGAAACAGTTACTTGAAGCAGGTGTACACTTTGGTCACCAGACAAGAAGATGGAACCCTAAGATGGCTCCTTACATCTTCACAGAGAGAAATGGTATCCACATTATCGATCTTCAGAAGTCAGTCGTTAAGGTTGACGAGGCTTACAAGGCAGTATTTGAGATCGCTTCACAGGGTGGTACAGTTCTTTTTGTTGGTACTAAGAAGCAGGCACAGGATGCAGTTAAGTCTGAGGCTGAGCGTTGCGGTATGTACTATGTAAACGAGAGATGGCTTGGTGGTATGCTCACCAACTTCCGTACAATCCAGAGCAGAATCGAGCGTCTTAAGAAGCTTGAGAAGATGCAGGAAGATGGAACATTCGATGTTCTTCCCAAGAAGGAAGTTGCACAGCTCAAGAAGGAATATGAGAAGCTTGACAAGGTTCTTGGCGGAATCCGCGACATGAAGAGAATCCCTGATGCAATCTTCGTAGTAGATCCTAAGAAGGAGAGAATCTGCATTCAGGAGGCAGAGGCACTTGGAATCACACTTATCGGTATCGGCGATACAAACTGCGATCCCGACGAGCTTGACTTCATCATTCCTGGTAATGATGATGCTATCCGTGCAGTAAAGCTTCTTGTTGGTAAGATGGCTGATGCAGTTATCGAGGCTAACCAGGGTGCTGAGAACCTCACATCTGAGGATGCTGTTGAGGAAGAGGCAGCTGAGGCTACTGAAGAGTAATTCTGTTAGAAATATATTAGTGATATAAATCATTATGTACTCATCAATCTTTTTTCGTTGAAGATATAAAGCCTTCGCCTTTTAGGGAGAAGGTGTCAGCGAAGCTGACGGATGAGGGTGATAAAATCAAATATCTTGGAGGATAAATACATGGCTATCACAGCAGCAATGGTTAAAGAGTTACGTGAGTCTACCGGCGCAGGTATGATGGAGTGCAAGAAGGCACTTACCGAGACAAACGGAGATATGGATGCAGCAGTTGAGTTCCTTAGAAAGAACGGTCAGGCTAAGGCTGAGAAGAAGGCTAGCAGAATCGCAGCTGAGGGTCTTACAAGAATCGCTGTTAAGGATGACAAGACAGCAGCAGTTGTAGAGGTTAACTCAGAGACAGACTTCGTTGCTAAGAACGAGCAGTTCCAGTCATTCGTTGAGGCAGTTGCTAAGCAGGCTGTAGAATCTGATTCTAAGGATATGGATAGCTTCATGGCTGAGAAGTGGAATGCAGATGCTTCTAAGACTGTTCAGGAAGCACTTATCGAGATCACAGCAGTTATCTCAGAGAAGCTCAGCATTCGTCGTTTCGAGAAGGTTACAGCTGAGAACGGAATCGTAATTCCTTACGTTCACGGTGGCGGAAGAATTTCAGTTCTTGTTGAGGCTGATACAGATGTTGTTAACGATAACATCAAGGAAGCTATCAAGAACATCGCAATGCAGATTGCAGCTCTTAATCCTAAGTATGTTGATATGAATGATGTTTCTGAGGAGTTCAGAAACCACGAGAAGGAGATCCTTCTTGCTCAGGCTACAAAGGAGAACGAAGAGCTTCCTGAAGGAAAGAGAAAGCCTCAGCAGATCATCGAGAAGATGCTCGAGGGTCGTCTTCAGAAAGAGCTTAAGGAGATCTGCCTTAATCAGCAGGTATTTGTTAAGGCTGAAGATGGAAAGCAGACTGTTGCTCAGTATGTAGCACAGGTTGCTAAGGAGAATGGTGCTAATCTTTCAATTAAGCGTTTCATTCGTTTTGAGACCGGTGAAGGCATCGAGAAGAGAGAAGAGAACTTCGCAGAAGAAGTTGCTAAGCAGGCAGGAATGCAGTAATTCCTATCAATTATAAAAATTGATTGCCCTTGCCGTTATTAAACGGCAGGGGCTTTTTTCTGAATTTTAATGAAAAATGTTTTTTGGAGGAGTTATTGCAGATGGGGTTGGTTAATCTCAAAGGTACAGGAACAGGAATAATTCTGGAACTTAATTCTTCAGCATCATTTGATGTCTTAATAGATGAGATAGCAAAGAAGTTTAGAGAATCTAAATCTTTTCTTGGAAGAGCCTCTATGGGGATGATAATTAGAGGCAGAAATATATGCGACAAAGAAGAGAACGAAATTCTTGATGTTATTTCAGCTAATTGTAATATAAATGTTTGTTGTGTATTAAGAGACGATCCTGATACAGACAGGATTTTCGCAAGCTATGTAAAACAACCGGAACTACAACAAAATGAAGAAAAAACCGCTGAGCAAGAGCCTGACATTGATGAAGTATTGGAAAATCTTAAGGAACAAGCTATTGTTCACTACGGTACACTTCGTTCCGGCAGAACATTAGTCTCTGAGAAAAGTATTGTAATTATGGGTGATGTTAAGCCCGGAGCATCAGTTACTTCGGATGGTAATATTTTTGTGCTTGGCTCATTAAGGGGAAGTGCCTTTTCCGGAGCGTCAGGTGATGAAGATACTTTTGTAATGGCACTTGAACTTGATCCTTTACAGATCAGGATTGCTGATAAAATCGCGATATCACCGGATTCGGACGAAGGGCCGAAGCTCAAATTTAAGGGCTTTAAAAAGAGTGAACCTGAAAAGAAAACCGAAGTTGCCTATATTTTAGATGGACATATCATAAAAGAGGTTTACGATTCAGCGTTTTTGCGCGATAATCGTTTTATACAATAGTTTTTTGGAGGGATGGTTTTTTATGGGTGAAGTAATAGTAGTGACTTCCGGCAAGGGTGGTGTCGGAAAAACAACTACCACTGCTAATATCGGTACAGCTTTGGCGAAGCTGAATAAGAAGGTTGTTCTTATTGATACTGATATAGGACTAAGAAACCTGGATGTGGTAATGGGGCTTGAAAACCGCATTGTTTATAATCTGGTTGATGTTGTGGAGGGTAGTTGCAAGGTTAAACAGGCTATGATCAGGGATAAGAGATATGATACCCTGTTTCTCCTGCCCGCAGCACAGACTAAGGATAAAACAAGTGTGACTCCGGACCAGATGAAAAAGCTGTCGGAGGAACTTAAGCAGGATTTTGACTATGTTATCATGGATTGTCCTGCAGGAATCGAGCAGGGATTTAAGAATGCGATAGCAGGTGCTGAGCGTGCCATAGTTGTTACTACTCCCGAAGTTTCAGCTGTCAGGGATGCTGACAGAATAATTGGACTACTTGAAGCAAATGAAATAGGTAAGACACAGCTTGTAGTAAACCGGATTCGTCCTGAAATGGTTAAGCGCGGAGATATGATGAGCGCTGATGATGTTGTAGATATTCTTGCCGTTGAACTTCTGGGTGTTGTACCCGATGATGAGAGTATTGTTATTGCGACAAATAATGGAGAACCTCTTGCAGGTGATAATTCGCTTTCCGGTCAGGCATATATGAATATTTGCCGAAGGATTCTTGGTGAGTCAGTTCCTTTCCTTAAGTTGGAAGAGAGGAAAGGTTTGTTTGCAGCTATTGCAAGCGTTTTTCTTAGGTGATAAGGGGGATTCGCCATGAAACTGACAGATATTTTTAAGAAAAAAACTTCAAGTCAGGCCGCTAAGGATCGTTTAAAGCTTGTTCTTGTCTCTGACAGACAAAGTTGCTCGCCTGAACTTATGGAACGAATAAAGAATGATATACTTGAAGTTCTTTCCAAGTATGCAGAGGTTGACCAGACAGGACTTGATATAAAGTTTACTCAGATGGAAACAGAGGGGGCAGATACGGACGGTAAAACTGTACCTGCATTATATGCAAATATTCCTATAAGGCACATGAAGCATAATATTGAAGGATAAAAAATGTAAAGGGTGCTAAAGCATCCTTTAATTTTGTAATAATTGATTTAAATTTTGATTATATATTTATTAAAAAACTTGATTTTATCTAGTATTATGCTATGATAAATAAGCAGTATAATTGCTTGCAATTTAATTTTTTGTTTCGGAGGGAAAAATGAGTAAAGAGAATTTTGATGCATTAAAGCTTGAGAATCAGTTGTGTTTTCCGCTTTATGCGTGTTCAAAAGAAATCATTAGAGCGTATAAGCCGTTTTTGGATGAGGTAGATTTAACTTATACGCAATATATCACTATGATGGTACTTTGGGATAAGAAGGAGATGAATGTAAAGAGTCTTGGAGAATGTCTTTACCTTGATTCAGGTACTCTTACACCTGTTCTTAAAAAGCTCGAAAGCAAAGGATATATTAAAAGAACAAGATCCAAGACGGATGAGAGAAATCTTTTAGTCTCAATAACTGAGGAGGGTGAGGCCCTTAAGGACAAAGCAAAAGTGATTCCGGAAAAGATTGGAAGCTGCGTAAAACTTAGTCCTGAAGATGCTAAGGAACTTTATAGATTGCTCTATCTGATAATTTCAAATGTTCGCTAAATTTTTTATAAATAATTTGTTTTTTTTATAACAATTTTTTATGAAAAACTTAGGGTTTTGTGGTAGTATATGTAGGGCACATTTCGAGAACAGCACTAGAAGTATGCCCAAAATATTATCCTGAAAGGGGTGGAGAATCTTTGACTATTTCAATTTTAAAGGCAGTAAGTTTCCTGATTCTTTTTCCATTTGTAATTGCAGTTCTCATGTTCTGCATTAAGAATTCATCACTACTGCGCAATTTCGTTGCAATTGTAGGAGGATTCAGCGTTATGGCTACCGCTATTATGGTGGGCATAAGAGTTCTTTCAATGAAGGGAACTACTCGCAATACATATCTGACTGCAACTGCTCCGCACGACCACATTATCATGGGCGGAGAGTTACTTCTCATGGCAGTGGTTATTTTCCTGAGTATAAAATATAAAAAGTATTATGCGATACTTTTGTCCATGATCGGAACTATACCTGTTCTTGCAATGGAACTCTCAGGATATGCTGTTGAGGGAGCTCCTCATTTGAGAGTGGATTTCCTTTCTGCAGTTATGATTCTTATCGTTGGTATTGTTGGTATCCTTATTTGCATCTATGCTGTGGGATATATGAAGGATTATCACAATCACCATACAGATGTTGATGACAGATCAAACTATTTCCTTGCACTTTTGTTTGTATTCGTAGGTGCGATGTTTGGTCTTATTGTTTCTGATAATCTCGGCTGGATTTATTTCTTCTGGGAAATCACAAGTGTATGTTCATTCCTTCTTATTGGCTATACCAGAACAGAAGAAGCTGTTAATAACAGCTTTAGAGCTCTGTGGATGAACCTTCTTGGAGGATGCGGATTTGGAGCGGCTCTTCTTATCTGCAATCTCGTTCTTGGCATTTCCAACTTGAGTCAGCTCACAGGACTTGTTCCTAGAGATAATATGTTTGTAATGGTACCTGTTACTCTTATAGCATTCGCTGCTCTTACAAAGAGTGCACAGTTCCCGTTCTCAAGATGGCTCCTTGGTGCGATGGTTGCACCTACACCCAGTAGTGCGCTTTTGCACTCAGCAACCATGGTTAAGATTGGTGTGTACATGCTTATCAGACTTTCACCCATGCTTAACGGAACATTTACAGGAATCATGATCACTGTTATCGGTGGATTTACATTCTTTGCAGCATCTCTTCTTGCAATCACTGTTAGTGATGGTAAAAAGGTGCTTGCTTATTCAACAATTTCAAACCTTGGTCTTATCACAGCCTGCGCAGGCACAGGTACTACAGAGGGTGTTTGGGCAGCTACAATGCTGATCCTTTTCCACGCAGTATCCAAGTCACTTCTGTTCCAGACAGTCGGTGATATTGAGAACTGCATGCATAGCCGTGATATCGAGGATATGCATGGTCTTATCATTAAGCTTCCTAAGCTTGCATTTATCATGATCATCGGTATCTGCGGAATGTTCATGGCACCCTTCGGAATGCTTGTTTCAAAGTGGGCAGCTCTTAAGTCCTTCGTTGATTCTAACTCAGTATGGCTGGTACTTTTCCTTGTATTCGGTTCAGGATCAACACTTTTCTATTGGGCAAAGTGGCTTGGTAAGATTTGTACAGTAATTCACCAGTCATATGAGCTTGAGGATATCACTCCCAACAGTGAGAAGATTTCTCTTGTTCCGCTTACAATGCTGATCGTTATTATGTGTTTTGCTTTCCCTAAGATGTCAGACATTATGGTACAGCCTGTTCTTAATGAAGCATTCCACAAGAATATTCCTAATGTAATCGGTGGCTCCGATGTCATCATCATGATGATCATGGTAGCTATGATATTTGCTATTCCTATTGGAAGCAGAATTCTTGCCATCGGTAAGAAGAGTAAGATGACTATGTCCTATGTAGCCGGAGTTAATGCGGGTGATGACCGTAATTATATTGACTCTTTCGGCAATGAGAGACCTCTTTACATGTCCAACTGGTACATGACTGAGTACTTCGGCGAGGATAAGCTTCTTGGACCCAGTATTGTGATTTCTGCAATAATCGTAATCGTAATGCTGATTATAGTTTGCGGAGGTGCTATCTGATGATTATGACAGTTATTAAGGTTGTTCTTTATATTTTACTTGCTCCGATACTTGGCGGCCTTATGGAAGGAATCGATCGTATAGTATCAGCAAGAATGCAGAGAAGACAGGGACCGCCGCTTTTTCAGCCTTTTTATGATGTATTTAAGCTTCTTGCAAAGCAGACTACTGTTGTTAACAGTATCCAGGTTCTCTTTGTGATCGCTTACACAATATTTACTATTTTCACAGGCGCACTTTTCTTTGGTGGCGGCGATATGCTGCTTGTATTCTTCGCTCTGTCTATGTCAGAGGTTATGATGGTACTTGCTGCATATTCAACAAACGGACCTTACAGTGCACTTGGTGCAAACCGTGAGCTTATGCAGATGATGTGCTATGAGCCCATGATCCTTCTTGTTGCTATTGGCTTTTATGAAGCAAACGGAAGCTTTATGGTGAATGATCTTGCACAGGCAAATGCACCTGCAATTATCAAGATTCCCGGAATGCTCTTAGGCTTTTTGTTCATACTTACAATTAAGTTCAGAAAATCTCCTTTTGATATGAGTACTTCTCATCACGCACACCAGGAGATGGTTAAGGGTCTTACATCAGATATTTCCGGTACCAACCTTGCTTTATATGAGATCGCAGAGTGGTACGATGAAGTTCTTATGATGGGTATTGTTGCTATGTTCTTTATCTACAATAATCCTATCAGTATTGTATGGGCTCTTATCGCATGCGTTATTTTCTATCTTATGGAGACACTGATAGATAACATATTCCCCCGTGTTAAATACATGGTGATGCTTGTTTCAAGCTGGGTTGTAATCCTTGTTACAGCAGGAACAAATCTGCTTATCTTAAGTGTTATTAAATAAAAGGAGAAACTATGAAAATTTCAAAATCACCCTGGGTGTTACATTATGATGGATCCAGTTGCAACGGATGTGATATTGAGGTTCTTGCAACAATGACACCCCTTTATGACGTTGAGAGATTCGGAATTATAAATACAGGAAATCCCAAGCATGCTGACATTCTCCTTCTTACAGGCGGAATCAATGCACAGACAGCTCCGGTTGTCAGACAGCTTTACAATCAGATGCCTGATCCCAAGGTTGTTATCGCTTGTGGTATCTGCTCCTGTGATGGCGGTATTTTCAAGGAGTGCTATAACATACTTGGAGGTTCCGATAAGGTAGTTCCGGTTGATGTATATGTTCCCGGATGTGCAGTAAGACCTGAAGCACTTATTGATGGTGTGGTTAAGGCACTTGCTATCCTCGAGGAAAAGAGAGTAAAGGTTAAGGAATCAATGAAGCAGGGCTACTGCACAGTTGATTATAGTAAGATTGCAGTTCGTATGAAGGCTGATGATTATGATCCGGCTACCCAGTACGATGCAGTTTTGACAGAAGAGGCTTTAAGAGAGCAGGCTGAGGCTAAGATCGCACAGACAGCTAAGCCCGCACCGAAGCCGGCAGCTCCTGCAGCAGCACAGGCTAAGGCACCTGCAAACGCAGCTCCTGCTGCACCTAAAAAAGATGAAGGAGGAAACGCCTGATGAATACTGAATTTAAGATTGTTAAGGCGGAGGAAATCATCGACGAGGCGCAGAGGCTTAAGTTTGACGGATACCATCTTATGCAGCAGTGCTCCACAAGAACAGCAGATGGCTATGAACTTGTTTACAGCTTTGGTAAGGCCCTTGATGTTTTACAGGTAAAGATCATTCTTACTGATGGACAGCCGATAAACAGTATTAGCCATGTATTCCCTTGTGCTTTTCTGTATGAAAACGAGATGCATGATCTGTTTGGAATTGATATCCAGATGATCAGTCTTGACTACAAAGGAAAGTTCTATCGCACAGCGATTGAGACACCATTTAAATAATTATTTGATAAGGAGAACTTATGTCAACTAGAAGTGTAATTCCTTTTGGACCTCAGCATCCCGTTTTGCCGGAGCCGATTCACCTTGATCTGGTACTTGAGGATGAGAAGGTTGTTCAGGCTATTCCTTCCATTGGATTTATCCATCGTGGTCTGGAAAAGCTTGTAGATAAAAAAGATTTTCATGAGATGGTCTATGTAGCAGAGCGTATCTGCGGTATCTGTTCACTTGGTCACGGACTTGGTTACTGTGACGCTGTTGAGCATATAATGGACCTCGAAGTGCCTGATAGAGCTAAGTTTTTAAGAACTATGCTTTCAGAGCTCTCAAGAATGCATTCACATATGCTTTGGCTTGGTCTTCTTGCAGATGCATTTGGATTTGAGTCACTTTATATGGAGTGCTGGAGAATCCGTGAAGAGATTCTTGATATGTTTGAAATGGCTACAGGTGGCCGTGTAATCTTTTCAATAATGAAGATTGGCGGACTTCGTCGTGATATTCCCGATGATATGCTTAGAGATTTCAGACAGAGACTTGATAGTATCGAAGAGGGCCTTAAGATGGTTAGCAAGCCTTTCTTTGATGACGTTGCTGTTAAGAACAGACTTGTTGGTGTTGGTATCCTTACTCCCGAGAAGGCTGACCTTCTTGGAACAGCAGGACCTTTCCTTCGTGCCAGCGGTATTGCAAGAGACATCAGATCCACAGGATATTGTGCTTATGACAAGATTGAATTTGAGCCTATCATCAGCACAGATTGTGATTCATATGCTCGTACTGTGGTTCGTATTAAGGAACTTTATCAGTCAATCGACATCATGCGTCAGTGCATAGATAAGATGCCTGCAGGCGCTGTTGATGTTCCGGTTAAGCCGAATCAGTTCCCTAACGGTGAATATATGGCTAGAATTGAGCAGCCCAGAGGTGAGGCTCTCTATTATGTAAAGGCTAACGGATCAAAGTTTATTGACCGTATGAGAGTTAGAACACCTACATTTGCTAACATTCCTGCACTTGTTGATATTCTTGCAGGTTGTGACTTCGCAGATGTACCGATCCTTGTACTTACTATTGATCCTTGTATCAGTTGTACAGAACGCTAATTAACACTAGGGAAAGAAGGTAGGAAGATTTGAGTCTTATAAATTTTAATACAACAGTAATTAAAAATCTGTTCTCAAAGCCTGCGACTCGTAAATATCCTTTCGAGCCCAAGGTTTATCCTGAGCGTACCCGCGGTCATGTACAAAATGATATGGACGTGTGCATACTTTGCGGACTTTGCTCTATTAAGTGCCCTACACATGCTATCTCAGTAGATAAGACTGAAAAGACATGGTCAATAAGACCTATGAGCTGCATTCAGTGCAGATGCTGTGTAGATAACTGTCCTAAGAAATGTCTTTCAATGGACACACATTTTACCGAGCCCGGATCAGAGAAGGTTACAAAGACCTTCAAGCAGTCTGAGAAGGCTATAGCAGCTCAGGAAGCTCTTATGAAGGCAGCTAAGGAACGTGCGGCAGCCGCAGCAGCAGCTAAGGCAGCTGCAGCAGGTAATGCGCCTGCAGCAAATGCAGCAGCACCCGCAGCAAATGCAGCAGCACCTAAGGCAGAGGCACCTGCAGCAGAGAAAAAGGATGAATGATAATGAAAGCACTTATCCGTGTTACCGGTGCTGTCCAGGGAGTTGGATACAGACCGTATGTAGCAGAGCTTGCAAATAAATATGAGCTCAGTGGAGAAGTGAAAAATCTTGGTGGTATTGCCCAGATAATTGCCGAGGGAGACGAAGAAAAAATCAGTTCATTTGTTAATGAACTAAAAAACTCTTCGCCTTCCGGAAGCATAGTTTTACATGTATCATTGGATTATCTTAAAAGTAGTGA
Source organism: Butyrivibrio sp. VCD2006 (assembly GCF_000423925.1). Taxonomy (GTDB): domain Bacteria; phylum Bacillota; class Clostridia; order Lachnospirales; family Lachnospiraceae; genus Butyrivibrio. Next base: position 137,151 of record NZ_AUIX01000003.1, on the reverse strand, counting down.
ACCGGAAAGTCTGAGCAGACATTCCGGTTTTCGTATTGTAGGAAGTAGCGGAGAATTTGATGAAACATATCTCCCTGTATTTCCACCGGATATTGGAATATGTCCTGACTGTATGAAAGAGTTGTTAGATAAAAAGGACAGGCGATATAGATATCCATTGATAAGCTGTGCTTCTTGCGGACCGAGATTTACTATATTAAAAGAACTTCCCTATGACAGAGAGACGACCACAATGGACGTCTTTTCAATGTGCAATGAATGCAGTTTGGAATATGGTGAGGGAAGAAGAAGGCACGCACAGACAATTTCCTGTCACAAATGCGGACCTCAAGTGATCTTACAAGAAAAGTCCAATGCATCTAAGGTGAAATGTAATGAACATGAATGCGAGGAAAATATAGAAACTCGTGAAGGCGATGAAGCCATCATTAGAGCAATTGAAATCCTACAAAATGGTGGAATAATCGGATTAAAGGGCATCGGTGGATATCAGCTCGTTGCAAGTCCTTATAATTTTGAGACTGTGCAAAGGCTCCGTGAAATTAAAGGCCGTGAGCAAAAGCCCTTTGCTATTATGTTCGATGATTTATCTGATATTGCAAAAATATGTAATGTATCGGAAATGGAAAAGGACTATCTTTTATCATCTGCAAGACCTATTGTTCTTCTTGATAAAAAAGAGGATCCTTTCGCTGAAAATGTCTGTGGATATTCAAGACAGATAGGAGCTTTCTTGCCATCTACAGGAGTTCATAAGCTTATTACTAAAGTATTTAAGGAACTCATAGTTACAAGTGGTAATATCTCCGGTGAGCCGATGATCATATCAGATGAGGAATTTAACCTCAAATTCTTCGATAAGATAGACGGTGTACTTTTTAATGAAAGAGAGATTCTAAGGCCGCTTGATGACTCTGTTATTCAGATTATAAAGAATTGTAAGGGAAAAGAATCTCCGAGGTTTGTAAGAAGAGCAAGAGGATACGTGCCACTTCCTCTTTTTTTGGAGAAAACTCTTAAAGAAAATGCGATATATGAAGCTTTTGGTGCGGATCTTAAAAATGCTTTTGCAATCGGATTTGGAGATAAGATAATTCAAAGTCAGTTTTTCGGAGATATGGAGGATTATAGTATCCTTAAGCTTCAGAAGAAGGAATTATCTGATTTTGAAAGGATTTTCAAGACAGCCAACTTAAAGGCGGACAGAAAAATCATTATTGCAGATTTACATCCGGGATATCATTCAACAGCTATTGCAAAAGACTATACTAAAGAGTCTGAAGAGATATTAGCAGACAAACATCAGGATATTGAATTTAAGCAAATTCAGCATCATCATGCACATATTGGATCCGTCATGGCTGAGCATGGACTTAAGGATTGCATAGGAGTCGCATTTGATGGAACAGGCTTTGGAACTGATAAGACGATATGGGGAAGTGAGTTCCTCATCTGCAGAGGCGGAGAATTTGAGAGAGCGGCACACTTTAAGCCTGTAAGAATAGTCGGACAGGACGAGGCTATGAAAAATGCCAGGGTTTCCGCTGCCTGTTATCTTTACGATGCAGGACTTGATATTCCGGCAAAAATGCTTAAGGATTCAGAGCTTCAGCTTTTGAAATCAGCACTAGAGAATAACATAAATGCCCATCCTAATTCCGGTATGGGGCGCTTATTTGATGCTGTAAGCTGTATTTTAGGTGTATGCGATTATAATTCGTATGAAGGTGAATGTGCAATAAGACTTCAAAATGCTGCCGAGGAGTATCTGGATAAAGTATCTGGAAACTATAGCTTTTATGATAAGACATCAGAGGACATCCTTTGCGGGGAATACATCGAAGAGCGCATTTTTTCGGATATGGTAGTTCTAAATGAAAAGGATGGAAGGCTCATCCCTGATATAAGTAGGGTGTTAGAGTATATGGTTTGTAACTTGGCAAGCGAGAATACAGGTAGACTTGCGTATGCATTTCATTATGCCCTTGCAGAGATCACCAAAGATTTATGCATTCGAATAAGTGAAAAATGCGGAATCCGAGATATATGCCTCTCGGGTGGTGTGTTTACAAACAGACTTCTTTTGGGATTATGTGAAAGGTTACTTGTAAAAGAAGGTTTTGTGGTATACTATAACCGCGTTTTTCCTACTAATGATCAGGGAATTAGTGTAGGTCAGATATATCTGGCTGATTTATGAGTTTAGAAAGGATATAAATATGTGCGTAGCAATACCGGGTCGCATTGTAGAACTTAACGGAACAAAGGCAACTGTAGATTTCTCGGGAAATACAGTTGAGGCAGAAGCCGGACTTGTAAAGGTTAAAATTGGAGACAGAGTTCTTGTTCATGCAGGCTGCATCATCCAGACAATGAGCGATGATGAGGCAGATGAAATGGAAGAGCTTTTCCGTGAAATCGAGGATATTCAGATTTAAGATATGAACAAATTAGAACTGATTAAAGAAAAACTAAAGGACTATGATGGAGAGGAACTCAGATTCATGGAAGTATGCGGGACACATACCGCTGCAATTTCCGAGAACGGAATCCATGGAATGATTTCTCCGAAAATACATCTTATTTCAGGACCCGGTTGTCCTGTCTGTGTAACAGTTACTGCAGTTATTGACCGGCTTACCGAGCTTTCACTTACTGAGAACACAACAGTTCTTACATTTGGTGATCTTATCAGAGTAAGAGGCTCAAAGATGAGCCTTGCTGATGCAAGAGCCATGGGCGGACGTGTCGAAATGCTTTATTCCCCCATGGATGCGGTTAAAATGGCAGCAAAAAATCCTGACAGAAATTATGTGTTTGCTGCTATAGGGTTTGAGACAACAACCCCTGTTTATGCAATGGTTTTAAAAGAGATTATTGCGCAGGATGTTCATAATTTAAAGCTTTTGACGTCGCTTAAGACGATGCCCGAGGTCATAAGGTGGGTTTGTAAAAATACCGACAATATAGATGGTTTTCTTGCTCCCGGGCATGTCAGCGTCATAACAGGCTCTGACCTGTTTAAACAGCTTTCCGAGGAAACAGGACTTCCGTTTGTGGTAGCAGGCTTTGACGGGCCGGGACTTTTAGCTGCTGTTTATGCACTTTGCGGAATGAGAGATAAGCCCGGATTAAAGAACGTTTACAAGAGTGCTGTTTCAGAAAATGGAAATGAATCAGCAAGAGAAGCGGTCGAAGAGTTTTTTGAACCCTGCGATGCTTCTTGGCGCGGGATGGGAATGATACCCGGTTCCGGAATGAGACTTAAAGAAAAGTACGGAGAATATGATGCCGGAAGCTATGGACTCGATGAGGATCATATGCCTCCCGGATGCAGCTGTGCGAGAGTCTTAACAGGCGAAATCTCACCGGAAGAGTGCCCTTTGTTTGGCAAAAAATGTACGCCTGAGGATGCTCATGGTGCATGTATGGTTTCTACTGAGGGAAGCTGCTATAACTACTATATTTCCGGAAGGAAAAAGAGATAAGGAATAAATTTAAATGAAAGTTACTATGGCACATGGAAGCGGCGGAGCTTCTACTACTGAGCTAATTGAAAATATATTTGCAAAGCATTTCAAAAACGAATACCTGGATCAGCTTGAGGATTCAGCTGTTGTTCCGGGGCATGAGAGACTTGCTGTTACAACGGATAGTTTTGTTGTTACGCCCTACTTTTTTCCGGGTGGAGATATAGGAAGGCTCTCGGTATGCGGCACTGTAAACGACCTTCTTATGAGCGGAGCTGTTCCAAAGTACATTACCTGTGGATGCATCCTTGAAGAAGGTATGGATCTTGATGATCTTGATAAGATAATCGAGTCAATGGCGAATACTGCCAAAGAAGCCGGAGTGGTAGTTGTAACCGGTGATACCAAGGTTGTTGAAAAACGTGGAGATTTTGGCGGAATAATGATAAATACTTCCGGCGTCGGCTTTATGCCTAAGGGAGTTTCATTATCACCCTCAGGTTGCAAAGACGGAGATGTGATAATTGTTTCCGGTAATCTGGGAGATCATCATGCAGCCATTTTGTCAGGCAGAATGAACATAAAGAACAGTATTGTATCTGATAATGCTCCGCTCGTAGAGATGAGCAGAGGTCTCATCGACGAAGGCATAAAAGTACATGCTATGCGTGATGTCACTCGTGGAGGCCTTGGAACGGTGTTACATGAGTTCTCAGGCGCTTCTGATTGTGAAATACATATTTATCAGGATAAGCTTCCGGTAAGTAATGAAGTGAGAGATTTTTGTAAAATGCTCGGTCTTGACCCTGTATATATGGGAAATGAAGGCAAAATGATAAGCGTGGTTGCAGGGGAAGATGCTGACAGAGCATTAAGCATAATAAGAAAATCCAAATATGGTGAGAATGCTGCTATTATCGGAGAGGTAAAAAAAGACGATAATTCTGGTGTAGTACTTCATACCGCAATTGGAGGAACAAGACTCATCGGACCTCTTTACGGAGAAGGATTACCGAGAATCTGTTGATGGGTGCCTTATTCTTTTCTTTTTAATTTGAAGGTACTGTGTTATAATGCACTATATGTTGTGTTTATAAGTAACTAATATCTATTATTGGTTCTAGTGTAATGCATATTTTGGAGTAGTATTATGAAATTTACCAGAGTAAATAAGGATACAGTTAACTGCATAATTACTGAAGATGATATGGATGAGCAGGGACTTCGTCTTGAGGATCTCTTTGATAAGAGTCAGGAGGCCATGGATTTCCTTCATGGTGTAATGGAGAAGGCTGCAGTTGAGGTTGACTATAAACCTCAGGGTGCATTCACCCCCATGCAGATAACAGTTCTTCCGGATCATTCGATTTCCCTTACTCTTTCTGAAAATACAGAGGGTGCTTTTGCGGATATGCTTAAGAACCTTACGGAGAAAGCCGGTCTCAGATTCCCTAAGAATTTCCTTGAGGAACTTGGCGATGTACCGGAGGAAGACAGAATTCCCAAGCTCAGTGAGTATCTCCAGAGTCTTAAGGATTTCACCAATTCTGTTAAGAACATGGTGGAGAAGACCGGTGAGGATATGAAGGACAATGGAGGCGATACGATTCCTGTTAAAAAGAAGAATCCTGTCAGACGTTCCAAAATTGAATCTGAGGATAAGAGCAGAAATACAAATGAACTCGAAAAAATTGGATTCAAGACCTTTGTATTTGAAATCAAAGACCTTCGTACCGCGATTTTGCTAAGTAAGCAGATCCCGGATTATGTTGTTATGGGAAGCTCCTTATATAGAAACCCTTCCAATAACAGTTTTTACATGGTATTTGACAGGAAAAATGAGAATGCAAAGACCTTTGCAGCTATTTTCTCTGTGTGCTATGAATTCGGAAAGTTTGTTACAACGAAGGATACTATTATCTGCCACATGGATGAGAGCTTTGATACAGTACTTAGCGGAGACGCTATTGAGAGACTCCGCAGTTTATAACTTTCGAAGAAGGACCACTGTATTTATAAATTTAGAGTTACCAAACGGGACGACTTCCAATGAAGGACGTTCCGTTTTTCGCATAAAAAGTGATTTAAGAATATATCTGGTGATATGGAAGAGATTAGATTAAATAAATTTATCGCGATGTGCGGAGTGTGTTCCAGGCGTGAAGCGGATAAGCTGATTGACGAGGGGAAGATAACCGTAGGTGGGCAAAGGGCTACGCAGGGCATGAAAGTCACTGAAAATGACGAAGTGATTTTTGATGGAAAGAGACTTAAGCTTAGCAGCGATAAAGTAGTAATTGCATATAATAAGCCTGTTGGAGTAGTGTGTACCGAAAAGGATGAACACGCAGAGAGAACAATTATCGAAGATCTCAAATTTGACAGGCGTGTGACCTACGCCGGGCGCCTTGATAAGGAATCCGAAGGACTAATGATCCTTACCGATGACGGGGACCTTATACAGGCTATGATGCGATCAAGGAACGGTCATGAAAAAGAATATCTTGTCGAGGTGGATAAAAAAATCACTGACAGGTTTTTACAGGATATGGAAAAAGGTGTATATCTAAGTGACCTTGATCAGACAACAAAGCCATGTAAGGCGGGAAAAATATCGGACACATGTTTTCGTATAATATTGACGCAAGGGCTAAACAGACAGATCAGGAGAATGTGTGCGGCTTTCGGCTACGAAGTTATTAAGCTAAAAAGAGTCAGGATATGCAATATTGAGCTTGGAGGGCTTAAATATTCTGAGTACAGGATTCTTGATGGCAAGGAGCTTTTGGACTTATACAAAATAGTCGGAATTAAGTAAAAGAAACTGGCATTTCTTTTTACGAGAATATGAAAAAACGCTCGAACAAGTGGGCAAATATTATTGGGGAGATTTTTAATGGCGGATTTAGAAATACAAAACAGATATAAAGAGCTTGCCGACAGGATCAGGCATAATATGGATCTTTACTACAACCAGGATGCGCCTGAGATATCTGATTATGAGTATGATCAGATGATGCAGGAACTCAAGAAAATGGAGAAGGAGTATCCTGAGCTTATTACAAAGGATTCTCCCAGCCAGATCATTGGAGGCACTGCTAAAAGAGAGGCGGGAGTTAAGGTAACGCATAATGTGCCTATGCTTTCAATAGAGGATGTGTTTGACAAGGAAGATGTGACTTCCTGGATTAATAAGGTCCATGAGAAGCATCCCGGAGCGGAGTTTTCCGTTGAACAAAAAATTGATGGACTTAGCATGACCCTCAGATATGAGGCAGATCCGGATAAACAGGGCTATATGAAGCTTGTTATGGCTGAGACCAGGGGAGACGGAAGAATAGGTGAGGATGTTACCATAAACGCGCTTGTTATTCCTGATGTTCAAAAAGAAATCAAATATGATGCCGAGTATCTTGAACTTCGAGGGGAAGTCTACATGTCTCACGAGGATTTCGACAGATTCAATGAGCAACAGGAAAAGCTTGGGAAAAAGCTCGCAGCAAATCCCAGAAACCTTGCTGCAGGTACTTTAAGGCAGCTTGATAGTGCAGTTACAAAAGAACGTGGCCTTAGAATGTTTGTATTCAATGTTCAGGATGGACCTGCTGAGCTTATGGAGAGCCATTGCAGAGCACTTGATACTCTTGAAGGCTTAGGAATACCGGTGGTAAGGCACAGATTATGTAGCAGTGCGGAAGATGTTCTTGCAGCTATTGATGCTATTGGCGAAGAGAGATTTGATCTTACCTTTGACCTTGACGGGGCAGTAATTAAGGTTGACCGAACAGCATGGAGAGATGACTTCCCGGCTGGCAGCAAATATTCCAGCGGACATATCGCTTATAAGTATCCGCCTGAAGAAAAAATAGTAGTTATGGATGAGATTATTGTAGATGTGGGAAGAACAGGTAAGCTTACATTTACAGGAAGCTTTCATGACAGAGAGACCGGAAAGCCGGCAAGACTTTGCGGCACTTCTGTTTCAAGGGCAACTCTTCATAATCAGGACTATATAAGGGATATGAAGATTGGTATAGGCGGTGCATATAAGCTCTTTAAGTCAGGAGAGATTATACCTAAGCTGAACGGATGCGTTGAAGAGCCTTCAGAGATTTACATGGCTCCGGAGAATTGTCCTGTATGTGGCCACAAGCTTGTGCGGGAGGAGGATACTGCGGATATAAGATGCGTTAATCCGACTTGCCCTGCTCAGGTTACAAGAACTATAGCGTATTTTACATCGAGGGATGCCATGAACATTATGGGACTTGGCGATACCTTAATAGAAGCACTTACAAAGGATGGATACCTCAAGAATTATGCCGATATTTATGAGCTTTATAAATATCGTGATGAGATGATTGAAAAAGGTATAATCGGTAAGGAAAAGAATACGGATAAGCTTTTGGCAGAGATTGAAAAGTCCAAGACAAATGATCCGGTTATGCTGCTTACGGGACTTGCAATAAGAAATGTCGGCAAGGCTACAGCAAGAGAGATCATGAAGCATGTTTCTGATCTGACGGATCTTTTCAAAATAACAGTGGATGGATTCTTATCCATGCCAGATATTGGAGAGACTACAGCAAATGACTTGTACGAGTTTTTCCATAATGAGGAGAATGAGCAGCTTATACTTAGAATGAAGGAAGCCGGCGTTAATATGACTGTTACAGAGGATGAGGGGGCTTCCGATAAGCTGAGTGGTATGACTATTGTAGTAACAGGTACATTGCCGACTCTTGGACGTAAAGAAGCTGAGGAACTCATAACGAAAAATGGTGGTAAGGCTGCAGGAAGTGTATCGAAAAAGACTTCAATGGTTCTTGCAGGAGAAGCTGCAGGAAGTAAACTGACTAAGGCTCAGGATCTTGGTATAAAAATAATCAGTGAAGCTGAGTTTTTGGAAATGATAAAATAATATACAGACCTTGTAGGAATCTACCTATATTCATAAGGTCAGGGGAGGATATGAAATGCCTATTAAGATTATGAATGATCTCCCGGTGCGGGGAATACTTGAAAAAGAGAACATCTTTGTTGTGGATGAGAACCGCGCTATGCATCAGGATATTCGTTCTTTGAATATTTGTATATTGAATCTGATGCCCTTAAAAGAGGATACTGAGCTTCAGCTCTTAAGATCCTTATCAAATACGCCTCTTCAGATTGACGTATCATTTATGAGGGTTTCGAGCCATAAATCGCTCAATACTTCACCCAACCATCTTAACAGGTTCTATCATACCTTTGATGAACTTAAGGAAAATACCTATGATGGTCTTATTATTACCGGCGCACCGGTAGAGCAGATGGAGTTCGAAGAGGTTGATTATTGGAATGAACTCTGTGATATTTTTGAGTGGTCCAAAACTAATGTAACATCAACCTTCCATATTTGTTGGGGAGCTCAGGCTGGACTATATTATCATTATGGAATACAAAAAAGACCACTGCAGGAGAAGCTTTTCGGACTTTTTGAGCATACTGTTCAGAATAGAAAGGTGCCGCTTGTAAGAGGATTTGATGATGTTTTCTTAATGCCACATTCAAGACATACTGAATCGCCTTCAGCTGATATTCATGCCTGCAAGGATCTGGTGGTTTTAGCCGAATCTACAGTAGCAGGAGTTTTCCTGTGCATGAGCCGTGATGGAAAGAACATCTTCGTAATGGGACATGCTGAGTATGACAGATTGACTCTTCATAACGAATACATTCGTGATCTCAGTAAGGATCTGCCTATTCATATACCTGAAAACTATTATCCCGATGATGATCCGGATAATACTCCCAGACTCACATGGAGATCACACTGTAACAATCTTTACTCAAACTGGCTTGATTATTATGTATATCAGGCAACTCCATATCAGTGGGGACAGATACTCAATGAGGAGAGAAAGCTTAAGGCAACGAAAATTCTGACTGAAGAAAATAGTAAGAATTGACTTTATAAAACATAAAAGTTTTATGAAAAAAGACTAATATCCACCGCAAACGCTAGTAAATAAGGTAAAATGTTATATATCGATTATGTTTATCAATGCAGATTTACGTCTGCGGAAAAGGGGTATGCGATGGGTTTAGATCTTGAAGAGGAAGAGAAGGAAGTTAAGACCACAACTAAGACCAGAACCAAGAGAACCAAAGAACTTCTTGAAGAAAATGCTAAGAAGATGGAAGAACTTAAGGCTGAGCATGCCAATATGGAAAAAGAGATTGATGATCTCGATAAAGAAGCAGCAGCTCTTGGAGATAAAGATGCGCTGGATTTAAAAATCAGCCATGAGAAGTTTGGTAAGGGAACCATTGTTAAGCAGGAAGGCAAATACATCGAAGTTGAGTTTTCTGATGTGGTAAAGAAGTTCGTTCTTCCCGGAGCCATAGCTGACGGATATTTAAAAATTGAAGATGAAGGTCTTCTTGATTATTTTAAGAAGAGGAATGATGTACACAACCGTTCACTAAAAGCTCATTTAGCTCTTAGGTCTAATGAGTTTGCTATGGAGCGTCTTCAGGATGACATAGATAAGCTTAAGGATAAAGCTAAATAAATTAGAACATTATTACAGCCGGTGCAATTGCACCGGCTGTTACTGCTTTATAAACTATTATGAAATTGCCTTTGCTTCTTCCAGTCTTACTTCCTCTTGTGCTTTGGTATGAGCAGTAGAGAGCATAAGCTTGATTCTGTTAAGCTGATTTACTTCACTGGCACCCGGATCGTAGTCAATTGCTACAATGTTGCAGCCGGGATAAAGCTTTCTCATCTGCTTGATAACACCCTTACCTACTACGTGGTTTGGGAGACATCCAAAGGGCTGTGTGCAGACGATATTGGAAGCACCTTCCTTAATGAGCTCAACCATCTCACCAGTGAGGAACCATCCTTCACCGGTCTGGTTACCGATTGAAACTATAGGCTTTGCATATTCAACGAGCTTGTAGATGCTTGTGGGAGCATCGAAGTGAACACTCTTTTCAAATGCTTTTGTTGCACCACCGCGGAGTCTTTCAAGAGCCCAGATTCCTGCTCTGCAAAAAGCCTTTGTCTTAGCACTTGTTCCGAGGTGATCAGCCTTGTATATCTGATTGTAGAAGCAGTAGAGCATGAAGTCCAAAAGATCAGGAACTACTGCCTCGGCACCTTCTGATTCCAACAACTCTACAAGATGATTATTGGCAGCCGGTGCAAACTTAACAAGGATCTCACCAACAACACCAACTCTAGGTTTGATTTCATCCGTTATCTCGATTTTATCAAAGTCCTCAACAATCTCTTTGCACATGCGCTGGAACTTAAAGAAACTCATATGCTTTTCGGATACGAAGCTTATGCATTTCTTCTTCCATTTTTCGTGAAGAGCATTAACAGATCCGGGTACCTTCTCATAAGGACGCATACGATATACGCATCTCATGAATATATCTCCAAATACAGCACCATAAGCAGCTCTCTGAAGAAGCTCTAAGTTAATATGGAAGCCGGGGTTAGCCTCGAGTTTACTAAGGTTAGCAGAGATAACCGGTACCTGCTCCATGCCGGCTTTTCTAAGAGCACGTCTGATAAAACCAACATAGTTAGTAGCACGGCAACCACCACCTGTCTGACTCATAAGTACTGCAGTTTTGTTAAGGTCATATTTGCCTGAATGAAGCTCATCCATAATCTGACCTACAACCCAGAGTGAAGGATAGCATGCATCATTGTTTACATATTTAAGACCCATGTCGATAGCATGCTTATTGTCGTTTTGCATTACAACAATATTGTAGCCGCAGGCAGCCATGGCAGGCTCTATGATGTCGAAGTGAATAGGAGACATCTGCGGTACGAGGATTGTGTAATTCTGTCTCATTTCCTCTGTGAAAAGCTTCCTGTTAATGGCTGTTGAGCCGATCTGACGCTCACGGTTTTCCTTCTGAGCTCTTACGCGAATAGCAGCAAGGAGTGAACGTACTCTTATTCTGGCACTACCTAAATTGTTGACCTCATCGATCTTTAGGCAGGTATAAATCTTATCAGAACCTGAAAGGATATCGTTAACCTGATCAGTTGTTACAGCGTCAAGACCGCATCCGAAGGAATTGAGCTGAATGAGATCAAGGTCATCTCTGGTGCGGACAAAGCTTGCTGCAGCATACAGACGTGAGTGGTACATCCACTGGTCAGATACGATAAGCGGTCTCTCAGGTGTTCCAAGATGGGATACGGAATCCTCAGTAAGGACTGCTACACCATAGGAGCAGATCATATCAGGTATACCGTGGTTGATCTCGGGATCCACATGATAGGGACGACCGGCAACAACGATACCGTGCTTATTATTTTCCTTCATCCAGCGAAGAGTCTCTTCACCCTTTTTACGGATATCGTCTCTGGCTATTTCCATTTCATGCCAGCCATCCTTTGCAGCGCTTATGATCTCGCCGGCAGGAATTTCTGAAAACTCCTTAACGAGAGCGTCGGTTGCAGTTTTAAGACTTGTAAATGACATGAAGGGGTTTCTGAGCTTTACTTTGCCTTCTGTTATTGATTCAACATTATTCTTGATGTTCTCGGAATAAGAGGTAACAATAGGGCAGTTGTAGTGGTTTGTTGCACCTTCTACCTCATCTCTCTCATAGAAAAGTCCGGGATAGAAGATAAAGTCCACGTTATTTCTGATAAGCCATTCAATATGTCCGTGAGAGATCTTAGCAGGGTAGCATTCTGATTCACTGGGAATAGATTCAATACCGAGCTCATAGATCTGATGTGTTGATCTGGGTGACAAAACAACGCGATATCCAAGCTTGGTGAAGAATGTAAACCAGAAAGGATAATTTTCATAGAAATTAAGCACTCTGGGTATACCAACTGTTCCGCGCTTTGCCTCGACTTCATTAAGCGGCTTGTAATCGAAAATTCTCTTATATTTATAATCAAAAAGATTAGGGATACCTGCAGCATTTTTAACTTTACCGATACCGCGCTCACAGCGATTACCGGAAATGTGCTGACGTCCGCCTGTGAATTTGTTGATAGTGAGGCGGCAGTGGTTTGTACATCCCTGACAGGTTGTCATGCTTGTTGAATACTCAAGTTTATTGATCTGATCAATAGTAAGCATGGTGGTCTTAGAGCTGTTTTTCTCATGGAATCTGTTTCTTGCTATAAGAGCAGCACCGAACGCACCCATGATTCCTGCGATATCAGGACGAGTAACCTGGGCACCTGAAATCTTCTCAAAAGCCTTGAGTACAGCATCGTTATAGAATGTTCCACCCTGTACTACAATATGGTCTCCGAGTTCTTTTGCGTCAGAAACCTTGATAACCTTGAAAAGAGCATTCTTAATAACAGAGTATGCAAGACCTGCTGAAATATCAGCGACAGAAGCACCTTCCTTCTGTGCCTGCTTAACTCGTGAATTCATGAATACAGTACAACGTGTTCCGAGATCTATGGGAGCTTCAGCAAAAAGAGCGATCTTTGCAAAATCCTGAACACTATAATTAAGGGACTTTGCGAAGGTCTCAATAAAGCTTCCGCAACCTGAAGAGCATGCTTCATTAAGCTGAACACTGTCTACAGTCTCGTTTTTTATATGAATGCATTTCATATCCTGACCGCCGATATCAAGAATACAATCAACCTCAGGATCAAAGAATGCAGCAGCATTGTAGTGAGCTATTGTCTCTACCTCACCATCATCAAGCATAAGAGCGGATTTTAGCAAAGCCTCTCCATAACCTGTAGAGCAGGAGCGGGCAATGTTAACGCCTTCAGGCATAAGCTTATATATCTCCTGGATGGAGCTGATAGCAGTTTTTAAAGGACTTCCGTTATTGCTTGAATAAAATGAATATAAAAGATCACCGTCTTCTGATACCAGTGCGCATTTTGTTGTGGTTGAACCTGCGTCAATTCCGAGAAAAGCATTGCCTCTATAGTTATCAAGCTTAGCCGTTTTTACGCGATAATTGTTCTGACGGTCTAAGAACTCCTTATACTCGTCCTCAGATTCAAAAAGAGGCTCGAGTCGAGAAACTTCGGCAGCCATAGTTATCTTGTGACTGAGCTTGCCAATCATATCAACCATTGAATAGAAGCAATCTTCCTTTGCGTTCATAGCTGAACCGATTGCAGCAAACAGATGAGAATTGTCTGTATCTATAATATGCTCATCATCAAGCTTCAATGTGCGGATAAAAGCTTCCTTAAGCTCGGAAAGGAAATGAAGAGGACCACCAAGGAAAGCGATATGACCGCGGATAGGCTTACCGCAGGCAAGTCCGCTGATAGTCTGATTAACAACTGCCTGGAAAATTGAAGCAGCGAGATCTTCCTTAGTCGCACCTTCGTTGATAAGAGGCTGAATATCTGATTTTGCAAATACACCGCAGCGTGCAGCTATGGTGTAGAGTGACTGATAATTCTTGGCATAGTCATTAAGACCCGATGCATCTGTCTGAAGAAGAGATGCCATTTGGTCAATAAAGGAGCCTGTACCACCTGCACAGATACCATTCATTCGCTGCTCAACATTACCGTCTTCAAAGTAAATAATCTTGGCATCTTCACCACCAAGCTCAATTGCTACATCAGTTTTCGGAGCAAGAGCCTTAAGTGCGGTAGATACGGATATAACTTCCTGAACAAAAGGAACTTCAAGGTGGCTGGCAAGAGTCAGTCCGCCAGATCCTGTTATAACCGGATGAAGAGTGACATTACCGCTTACCTTAGCTGCATCCTGAAGAAGTGATAAAAGGGTCTCCTGAATGTTGGCAAAATGTCTCTTATAATCTGAAAAGACAATATTTCTGTCAGCATCCATAAGTGCGATTTTGACAGTCGTAGAACCTATATCAATACCAAGCGTGTAGTCCTTTGAAATCATAAATAAAAACCTCTGAACCTTAAAACTTTAAAATGTGTACTGTAACTACTTATATTTATATTGCTAATAAAAAGCGCATTACGCTACATTATAATCTAAGAAACTTTAAAAATCAATTATGCAAACTGAGGTGCAAAAGGCCCAAAAGTGTGATAAACTCTTAAAGAAATGCGTATTCTGCGCAATAAAATTGAACCTTTAAAAAGGGATTTGATTGGAGTATTATGAGCGAATTTGAGAAGAAATTTGGAAAATATGCTATAAGGAATCTGACTTTGATTCTGATAATTTGTTATATCATAGGCTATATTTTAAGATTTGCGCCTGTTTTGTCGGGATTATTAAATTACCTGACTCTGAATCCATATGCTATTCTTCATGGACAGGTATGGAGACTTGTGACCTGGATAATCGTACCACCGTCAGAGAGTAATCTGTTTTTCGTGCTGATTATGCTGTACTTTTACTATTCCATTGGTACTACGATGGAGAGAGTTTGGGGAGAATATAAGTATAATCTCTATATATTCACAGGACTTCTTTTGATGATCATTGCATCATTTTTATCTTATGCATATGTAATGATCATGTATGGTTCAGATCTTGGTAGCACGGAAATATCCATGCTTATGCAGACAATTTCATATGTTTTCAGCACATATTATATAAATATGTCGATTCTGCTTGCATTTGCAGCGACCTTCCCTGACAATGTCGTACTTTTTATGTTTATAATTCCGCTCAAGATGAAGTGGCTTGGAATAGTTTATGGCTGTTGGCTTGCATTTGAAGCAATTTCGGCATTTTTAGGTGGTAATATCTATCTGTTCTTTGCAATTACAGCCTCACTTCTTACATTTGCGATTTTCTGGTTTTCAGGTGGCCGTCTTATGCACCTTCGTCCCAAGGAGGTTAAGAGAAGGAATGACTTTAAGCGTTCAGTGAAGATAACACCTCCAGGCATAACTAAGCATAAATGCGCAGTATGCGGCAGATCTGAGAATGATGATCCGACTCTGGAATTCAGATTCTGCTCTAAGTGCAATGGCAATTATGAGTATTGCCAGGAGCATTTGTTTACACATACTCATGTAAAGTGATTAAATAGTGTATTCGTAATAAGGCTGATTTTAACTAGCCTGAGAAAGAACTGAATTACAAAGGGGATTTATATGTCTAATCTTGATAATAAAGAACAGGAATTTGCCAAGACCTTGTCTGAGCTTACAAAGCATGCAAGGAGACAGGGTGGAACTGTTACGGAAGATGAAATAAGGGATGCATTTGAGGCACTCGAACTTAGTGATGCACAGTACAGCCTTATTTATGATTACTTAAAAGCACACAATATTGGTGTGGGTGAAGCAATTGATTCAACAGAATATTTAAGCGAAGAGGAGACGGGCTATCTCTCGGAATATCTTGAGGAGCTCTCTATGCTTGAAACTGTTTCGGATGGTGAAAAAGAGGCTATAACTATAGCTGCGATGGCCGGTGAAGCAGATGCAAAGAAAAGACTTGTTGAGCTCAGTCTCCCTATGGTCGTTGATGTTGCTAAGCTCTATGCTGAGCAGGGCGTTTTACTGGAGGACCTTATTGGGGAAGGGAATATCGCTCTTATGAAGGCGTCAAATGATCTTTCTTCAGTTGATGACCATAAGGAATGTGATGCTTATCTGGCACAGATGGTAATGGATGCCATGGAAAATCTGATTGAAGATGATGCTGCTGAAACCGCAAGGGCACAGAAAGCAGTTCGGCTTGTTCAGGAGGTAGCGGACAAGGCCAAGGAACTTGCCGATGAACTTAGAAGAAGCTGCACGGTTGATGAACTTGCAGAAGAGACAGGCTGGGAGAAATCAAAGATACTCGAAGCTATAAAGGCATGCGGTAATCAGATAGAGGATATTAGTTATACTCCTGAAAATAAATAATTTAATCATTAGTGAAAATTGAAATAATTTTGTTGATGAGATTATAAAAATGCCGGCTGTTTTTGTTAGCCGGCAAAAATTATGACAGGTGTGGCAAATATTGGACACCGAAAATGATAATATCAGTTTAGAGCAAAGGGGATAAGTGCTTGTATAACATTGTAAACGAGGATGATTTTAAATACATGATGCAGGATGTTTCAAGATATTATTTTGGAGCAAGACTCAGCTATAAGGATATCCTCGCGGATGAAATGGCACCGTTCAAGTTTAAGACTATTGTTGAGAGATACATTATAAAAGATATGGATCCCTCAACAACCCTGGAAAGTCATCTCTACTATATCACTGAGGAGGACTATGAGTTCCGCGTATATAAGCAGCTTAAGTCCAAGATCAGAGTCAGTCAGTTGAGAAAAGGCAAAGCTGATCATTATCAGGAAAAAATCTATACCATGAATGAATTTGCTGCTATTTCTGCAGAAGAGAAGGAAAAAGCAGGAATGATCGTAAGGGAGCTTGTAATCTCTAAGCTTGCTTTGTTTGCGTTCTCAGTGTGATAGGTGGAAGATAAATATTTCTTGTTGACTTTTCCATTTTGTATGTGTAATATACAAAAGTCTTAATTATGGCGTGTCGCCAATTTTTCCATTTTTTATTTGTTTATAGGTAAAAATTTGAGTTTTTTTATGTTGACACAAACGAACATTTGTTTTATTATCATTACAGAACGCTTGTTCTGAAAGAAAAGGAGAAGATCAGTATGGAAAGAGAAGATAAGCAGAAAGCATTAGAGGCAGCACTTGGTCAGATTGAGAAGCAATTTGGTAAGGGTGCAGTTATGAAGCTTGGTGATCCTTCAGCACAGATGAGCGTGGAGACTACTCCCACAGGTTCACTTAGCCTTGATATAGCACTTGGTCTTGGAGGTATTCCTAAGGGACGTATTGTTGAGATTTATGGACCGGAATCCAGTGGTAAGACCACAGTTACACTTCACATGATCGCAGAGGTTCAGAAGAGAGGCGGCATTGCAGGATTCATTGATGCTGAGCATGCTCTTGATCCGGTATATGCTAAGAACATCGGTGTTGATGTTGATAATCTTTATATTTCTCAGCCTGATTCAGGTGAGCAGGCACTGGAGATCTGTGAGACAATGGTACGCTCAGGCGCTATCGATATAGTTGTTGTAGACTCTGTAGCAGCGCTTGTTCCCAAGGCAGAGATTGATGGAGATATGGGTGATTCTCATGTTGGTCTTCAGGCGAGACTTATGTCACAGGCTCTTCGTAAGCTTACAGCTGTTATCAGCAAATCCAACTGTACAGTTATATTTATAAATCAGCTTCGTGAGAAGGTTGGCGTTATGTTCGGTAATCCGGAGACCACAACCGGCGGACGTGCCCTTAAGTTCTATTCATCAGTCAGAATGGATGTCAGAAGAATTGAGACTCTTAAGCAGAGTGGTGAATCTATCGGTAACCGCACCAGAGTCAAGATTGTTAAGAATAAGATTGCACCGCCGTTTAAAGAGGCAGAATTCGATATCATGTATGGCAAGGGAATTTCTTATACAGGAGATGTTCTTGATCTTGCTGCAGCAGTTGATATTGTTAACAAGAGCGGAGCATGGTATCAGTACGGCAGTGATAAGATCGGACAGGGACGTGAGAATGCAAAGACATATCTTGCAGAGCACCCCGAGGTTCTTGAAGAGATCGCTGCTAAGGTAAGAGCGCATTATGGTCTTGAAGGTGGCGAAGAGGCTAAGGGAGAAGAGCCTGTAGCCACAGGAAAAAAGACTAAGACATCAAAAACAGAAGAGGCATAACATTTATGACTGTAACGGATATAGTAGCGTTAGATAATAAGCGATCTAAAGTATTTATAGATGGTGAATTCGCATTTATCCTGTACAGGGGAGAGATTAGAGGTTATGGTTTGCATACAGGCGAAGAGATTTCTTCGCCTGTTTTTAATGAAATAACCCAAACGGTAATTCCAAAGAGAGCTAAACTTAGAGCAATGAATCTTTTGCAGAAGCGAGATTATACTGAACGCAAGCTTAGAGATAAGTTAAGAGAAGGGATGTATACGGAAGAGGTAATAGACGATGCAATTTCTTATCTTAAATCATATAAGTATATCGATGACGAACGATTTGCAAGAGATTATATAGCATATCAGATGAATCTTAGAAGCAGAAACAGGATAAAACATGATCTGATTCAAAAAGGTGTTTCATCGGATATTATTGAAAGACTCTTAAGTGAAGCCTATACCGAGGAAGACAATGATCCTGAACTGGCACTGTGTGTAAGTCTTCTAAAGAAGAAGCACTACGATCCTGATTCAATAACATTTGAAGAGAAACAAAAACTGATGGCTTTTTTGTATCGAAAAGGCTTTAGTAATGACGTTATCGGCAAAGCGTTATCTCTTGACACAAGCACCATCTAAGTTTAAACTTAATATGTTGTTATATTGTATGAAATAATGCATTTTTAATTCGTTTTATACAAAATATCGTACAATGAAAATTGAATAAGGAGGTGCTCCTGTATGCTTACAATTATACTTGTAGCAGTAGCAGCAACTCTTGTCATTTCAGTACTGGTAACCGCATTGATCATGACCTTCCGTCAAAAGAAAATTGACGCGGAGAATGAGAGTAAGATCGGAACCGCAGAGGAAAGGGCAAGAAAAATCATCGACGATGCTGTAAGAGCTGCCGATGAATCGAAGCGCGAAAAACTCCTGGAAGTAAAAGAAGAATCACTTAAGGCTAGAAATGAGCTTGAAAAAGAAGTGAGGGATAGGAGAGCAGAGGTTCAACGTTCAGAACGTAGAGTTCAGCAGAAAGAAGAAAATGTCGAGAAAAGATCAGAAGCAATTGAGAAGAAAGAGGCCAGTTTAAATGCACGTGAAGATGCATTGAACAAGAAAACGCAAGAGGTTGCAAAGCTGGATGAGCAGAGAAGACAGGAACTTGAGAAAATCTCAGGCTTAACCTCCGAGCAGGCAAAAGAGTATCTTTTAAAAATTGTTGAAGATGACGTAAAACATGAATCCGCAGTCATGATTAAGAACATGGAAGCGGAGGCAAAGGAAGAAGCAGACAAGCGTGCTAAGGAAATCGTAGTTAATGCGATTCAGAGATGTGCCGCTGATCATGTTTCCGAAACAACTATTTCAGTTGTTCAGCTTCCCAATGATGAGATGAAGGGACGCATTATCGGTCGTGAGGGTAGAAATATCAGAACTCTCGAGACAATGACAGGTGTAGATCTTATTATTGACGATACACCTGAGGCAGTTGTTATCTCAGGATTTGATCCTATCAGAAGAGAAGTTGCAAGAATTGCTCTTGAGAAACTTATTGTAGATGGAAGAATCCATCCTGCAAGAATTGAAGAGATGGTTGAGAAGGCACAGAAGGAAGTTGCCAACAAGATTAAAGAAGAGGGTGAGAATGCCGCACTTGAAGCAGGTGTTCACGGACTTCATCCTGAAATTATCAAACTTCTTGGTCGTATGCGTTTCCGTACAAGTTATGGTCAGAACGCACTTAAGCATTCAGTTGAAGTATCACAGCTTTGTGGACTTATGGCTTCAGAATTGGAGCTTGATGTACGTATAGCTAAGAGAGCAGGTCTTCTTCATGATATCGGTAAGGCTGTTGATCATGAAATGGAAGGCTCACATATTTCACTTGGTGTTGATATTTGTAAGAAGTATAAAGAGTCTGCAACCGTCATCAATGCAGTTGAGGCACATCATGGTGATGTTGAGCCTCAGTCACTCATAGCAGTATTGGTTCAGGCCGCTGATACAATTTCAGCTGCTAGACCCGGAGCTAGAAGAGAGACACTGGAAACTTATACCAGCAGATTAAAAGAACTCGAGGAGATCACAGGAAGCTTTAAGGGCGTTGATCACTCATTTGCTATTCAGGCCGGAAGAGAAGTCAGAGTAATGGTTGTTCCCGAGCAGATAAGCGACTCCGATATGGTATTAATGGCAAGAGATATTGCTAAGAAGATTGAGAACGAGATGGAATATCCCGGACAGATCAAGGTTAATATTATTCGTGAGAGCAGAGCAACTGATTACGCGAAGTAATTACGCTGTAACTACAGAAGAGACAGATATATACCCTCATTATTGGATAACAGTAATGAGGGTATTTTCATGCCGTAAACACTTATATTTCTTTAAGTTTCTGTTTGATGATGCTAACAGTTTATAATATACTATTACTCAGAATATTTCAGATTTAAGGAGGTTATCATGCAGGAATCCGGTGAAGACTATATCGAAACAATATATCTCTTAAAGAAGAAAAATGGATATGTTAGATCAATAGATGTTGCTAATGAACTTGGGTTTTCAAGACCCAGTGTCTCAAGAGCAGTTGGAATATTAAAGGAAAACGGTTATATAACAGTAGCTGATGATGGTGAGCTTGAGCTTACGGAAGATGGCTTAAAGAAGGCTAAAAGTGTCTATGACAGACATACAAATCTTACCAAGTTCCTTATGCTTACAGCTAAGGTCAGCCCTGAAATTGCTGAAAACGATGCTTGCAGAATCGAGCATATTATTAGTCCTGAGACCTTTAAAGGAATAAAGAAATTTATAAAAGAGCATAAAGATGAGCTTTGATATTAACTTTGAAAATAGAATTAGAGCATTACTTTTAGAAGATTATCCTGATTTTGAGAAAGCTATTTCGGGAGAGAAGATATCTGCGTTAAGAATTAACCCATTTAAAGTAACGGGCTTAAAAAATGAGGTTTTGGATGACCTAAAAAACGCTGATATCAGAATAACTAACGAGGTCGATTGGGAAAAGAATGCCAGGGTATATTCCGATGGAGCTCCCGGAAAGCACCCCTTTCATGAGGCCGGATTATATTATATTCAGGAGCCCAGTGCTATGGCGCCGGTGCATTATCTTGATCCAAAGCCTGGTGAGAAGATACTTGATCTTTGCGCAGCTCCTGGTGGCAAGAGTACACAGATTGCTTGCAGAATGAATGGAGAAGGTATTCTTGTTACTAATGAGATAGATAAAAAGAGAGCACAGATTCTTTCGCTGAATATTGAACGACTTGGAATAAGAAATGCACTTGTTACTAATATGAGACCTGAAAAACTCTCGGAGATTTTCGAGGGATATTTTGACAAGATACTTGTGGATGCACCTTGTTCCGGTGAGGGTATGTTCAGGAAAAATGATGAGGCGATTGATAACTGGAGCCTTGAAAATGTTGCTTTATGCGCAAAAAGGCAAAAGGACATTCTGATAGAAGCTGTGAAAATGCTTGCTCCGGGTGGGCGGCTTGTTTATTCGACCTGTACCTTTGCACCTGAAGAGGATGAACTTCAGGTACATAATTTGATATCGATGGGGCTAAAGCCATTAGATATACAGCTCTTTGATGGCATGGAACGTGGAAAGGCCAGATACCTTGAAAGTATATTAAATGATGGTGCACTTAGTGCAATTAGTCATCCTCAAGATGAAAATAATTCCTTGGAAAACATTGATAAAGATTTACTTGATTCAAGTCTTTCAAAATGCTCAGTCAGATTATGGCCTCATAGAATAAGCGGCGAAGGCCATTTTCTTGCTGCATTTGAAAAGGCTGGCGATATCACTTTAAATAAAGGACTCTATGGGATTAATGGTAAGCTTAAAACTGTAAATAGTGATGACATTAAGTCATTTATCGAGTTTGCCAATGAATTTCTTGTAGATGTATCTTTTGCTGAGGAAACTGCGAAAAGATCTGATGATTCTAAAGGTGATAAAAAGAATAAGTCCGGTAAAAAAGGCCAAAGAGGAGCCAAGTCTTTAGTAAGAATTGAGGGAGTATTTAGTGGTACTCCGTTTATGTTTGGCGAACAGCTTTATCTTGCGCCAGAAGGTATGCCGGGAATAAATGGCCTTTCTGTAATGCGTCCCGGACTTCATCTTGGAACAATTAAGAACGGCAGATTTGAGCCTTCACATGCTCTTGCTCTTACACTTTCTAAAGAGAACGTAAAGCTTACATACGAACTTTCCGAAAAGTCCATGCAGTTTATAGGTGGTATGAGCTTTAGGGAAGCGGACATGCAAAACGGATGGTATCTTGTTACAACAGCGGGATATAGCCTTGGATGGGCTAAATATGCAGGGGGCATTTTTAAAAATCATTATCCGAAAGGACTTAGAATTTATACATGATTAAGCTACTTAAATATATAAAGAAATACACTTTGGAAGCGGCCATGGGACCGCTTTTCAAATTGTTAGAGGCAAGCTTTGAACTGATTGTTCCGCTTGTGGTTGCTGCGATAATCGATAATGGAATCAGAAACAGTGACAAACCGTACATCATCAGGATGAGTCTTGTTCTGATAATGCTGGCAGTTGTTGGATATATTTGCTCTGTCACAGCTCAGTATTTTGCTGCTAAGGCCTCTGCATACTTTGCAGCTTCGATAAAGAAGGTTCTTTTCAAGAATATACAGGGACTATCATATGAACAGATAGATACTCTTGGAACAACTACGCTTATAACAAGAATGACCAGCGACATTAACCAGATACAATCAGGTGTCAATCTTACATTAAGATTGCTCCTAAGATCACCCTTTGTAGTATTTGGTGCTATGGTCATGGCATTTACGATCGACTTTCAGCAGGCACTTATTTTTCTTATAACCATTCTGGTTCTTTCTGTTGTTGTATTTGGAATCATGCTTTGGGGAATACCAAGATATAAGATGGTGCAGGAACTCCTTGATAAAGTCCTTGGACGTACAAGGGAGAATCTCTCCGGAGTAAGAGTGATTAGAGCTTTTGGACTTGAGAATGAAGAGGCGACAGTTTTCAAGGAGAAAAACGAGAAGCTTACAAAGCTCCAGGAATACGTTGGAAGAATTTCTGCTTTAATGAACCCGATAACCTATGTTGTTCTTAATTTTGCAATAATAATCCTCTTAAAGCAGGGCGCGGATAAGGTGTATGTCGGGGCTCTCTCAACAGGCGCAGTTGTGGCTCTTTATAACTATATGTCACAGATTCTTGTTGAGCTTGTTAAGCTTGCCAATCTAATTATAAACATCACAAGATCATTTGCATGCGGAAACAGAGTTCAGCTTATGCTTGAGAAAAAAGGCTCCATGGAAGATGGCAGCTTGGATGCAAAGAGCATTGTGATTTCCGATGGTGAGCCGGTTATTTCTTTTGAGAATGTATGCGCCAGATACACGGGGGACAGTGAGGATTCTCTTTCAGGTGTTTCGTTTACGGCTATGAAAGGTGAATCAATCGGCGTTATCGGTGGAACCGGTTCCGGAAAAACAACGCTTATAAATCTCATCCCAAGATTTTATGATGCATCTGAGGGAACTGTCAGATTCAAGGGCAGGGACGTAAGAGAGCTTAGTGTTAAATCACTTAGGGAAATAATAGGAATTGTCCCTCAGAAAGCAGTCCTCTTTAAGGGAACGGTCAGAGATAACCTTCTCTGGGGTAACCAAAATGCCAGTGATGAGGAAATGTGGGATGCGCTAAATGCGGCTCAGGCATCAGAAGTAGTCAAAGAAAAGAAGGGAGGCCTTCTGGCTGAAATAACACAGGGAGGAAGAAATCTTTCCGGAGGTCAGAAGCAGCGCCTGACAATAGCAAGAGCACTTGTGAAAAAGCCGGAGGTACTTATTCTCGATGACAGTTCATCTGCTCTTGATAATATGACAGATAAAAATCTTAGAAATGCTATAGCAAAGCTTCCTTATAAACCGGTTACGTTTATTGTTTCCCAGAGAGCAGCATCCATAAGATTCTGCGACAAGATAATTGTTCTAGATGATGGTCACGTAGACGGCATCGGCACCCATGAAGAACTCCTTAAGAACAGTGAGACCTATAGAGAAATCTATGAGTCTCAGTTTGGAAAGGAGGCTGCAAATGCGTGAACTTAAAAGAGTCCTGAAATATGCAGCCGCATATAGAGTTTTGATTTTCTTTTCCATACTATTTGCTGTTGTATCGGCTATACTAGCACTTTACGCACCAATCATTGCAGGACAGGTAGTGGATTGCATAATAGGAAAAGGTGACGTTGATTTTGACCTTGTAAGACAGCTTCTTATCAGAATGGGGATAGTTGTTATTGTATCTGCACTATGCCAGTGGTTTATGTACGGCGTAAACAACAAGATTACTTTCGGTGTTGTAAGAGACGTGAGAAATGATGCTTTTGATAAGCTGCAGATACTTCCGTTTGAGTATCTTGATTCCCATCCACAGGGTGAAGTGGTAAGTAGGATAATTGCTGATGTGGACCAGTTTGCTGATGGACTACTAATGGGATTTACCCAGCTCTTTACCGGAGTTGTGACAATACTTGGTACACTTGCCTTTATGTTTTACCTTCAGTGGCAGATTGCGTTTGTTGTAGTTGTACTTACACCTGTTTCACTGCTTGTTGCAAGATTTATCGCCACAAGATCATATAAGCTTTTTGGCGAACAATCAAAGGCACGAGCTGAGCAGACTGCCCTTATTGACGAAATGATAGGTAGCCTTAAGGTTGTCAAAGCATTTGGGCATGAAGCGGAAAATGAGACAGTTTTCAATGAAATTAACGACAGACTTGCTGCAACAAGCCTTAAGGCAACGTTTATATCTTCGCTTACAAATCCAAGCACAAGAGTAGTTAACAACATTGTTTATGCTTTTGTTGCACTATTTGGTGCTTTCGTGTGTGTCGGATCTTTAATGAGCGTTGGTGAACTTACAATTTTCCTGAGCTATGCGACTCAGTATACAAAGCCCTTCAACGAGATTTCCGGAGTTGTTACAGAGCTTCAAAATGCGCTTGCATGTGCTAAGAGAGTTTTTGATCTCATTGATGAAACACCTGAAATCTCAGATACCAATGCACCTGAAAAACTTGAAGATGTAAAAGGAAATATTGAGATAGATGATGTCTTCTTTTCTTATGACAAGGAAAAAGAGCTTATAAAAAATCTTACCTTGTCCGTTAAAGAGGGACAGAGAGTTGCAATAGTCGGTCCTACAGGAAGCGGTAAGACGACAATCATAAATCTGCTCATGCGTTTCTATGATGTCGATAAGGGAAGCATAATAGTTGAGAATAAAAATATCAGAGACTTAAAGAGGGAAAACCTTAGAGAGAACTATGGTATGGTGCTCCAGGAGACATGGCTTCGCACAGGGACTATAAGAGATAATATAACTCTCGGAAGAGCAGGCTACTCTGATGAAGAGGTGATTGAAGCAGCGAAGAAATCACATGCTCATAGCTTTATTAAAAGGCTTCCTAATGGCTATGATACTGTAATCGGAGAAGATGGCGGACTTTTATCACAAGGACAAAAGCAGCTTTTATGTATTACAAGAATTATGCTTAATGTTCCGCCTATGCTGATTCTTGATGAGGCAACGAGCTCTATCGATACCAGAACTGAGATGAGAATTCAGCGTGCTTTTCAGAAGATGATGATTGGAAGAACAAGCTTTATTGTAGCTCACAGACTTTCGACTATCAGGGAAGCTGACAGAATTCTGGTCATGAAGGATGGCCGCATAATAGAACAGGGAGATCACAACTCGCTTCTTGAAAAAGGAGGATTCTATTCAGAGCTTTACAGAAGCCAGTTTGAGCAATAATTCTGTGTTTTCTCATTATCTGATTTATGTTATAATAACAAAGTTCTGTTTGTAAAAACGGAACTTATTGCATCGCTTACCGGAAAAACGGTATCACGATGTATCAGGGGGAACGGCTGTGCTTTGCACAGAAATAAAAGAAAAGGGGAAATATGATATGAAAAAAGTTTTAAAAAGACTCACGGGGATAGTGCTGTCTGCAGCTATTGCTTTAGGTGCATTTACTGTAAATACATATGAGGTTAGAGCAGCTGAAGTAATAAATGGTAATCAGGAATACAGAATTAAGATTTCCGATGGTAAAGCGCAGTCATTCACATTTTCGACACCTAGCGATGCTATGACAATCGTAGAGACTGCGGTTGAAGGTAGGGATCAATATTCACCACTTAAGGCTGTGCTTACAGTAGACTATCGCAATTACTATTCGGACTCCATATATCCGGGAGATGGAAAGCGTTATTCGGCATGGTTTGTCTTTAAACCCGGACAGACTGCTACGCTGACTTATTCGCCTTTCTTCAATGATGAAGAGCTTGATGTTGTCTTTAAGGTTTACTTCAAAGACCCGGGAAATCTTGAGAAGGAAAGCAATAATTACGCTTCAAATGCAACGAAGATTAAGTTAAATAAAACATATAACGGAGCTGTTTGCGATACGGATTCCGATGTTGACTGGTACGTATTTAAAGCACCAAGTACCGGAAAATATAAATTTTCGGCAGTTAATACGCAGACCTCAGGCTACTCATTTGCAAAGGTAGAAGGATTTAAGTCAAAGACAAAGAAAGATGACAGATTTGAAGCAACGCTGTCGGCAGGTTCGGGCTGGGCAAAATCCAAGACAATCAAGCTTAAAAAAGGAAAGAAATACTATATTAAGTTTAGTAATGCATCTTATGGTGACAACATTCCTGTTCAGCTTCGTGTAAAAAAAGTAAAATAATTTTATAAAATGAGTTAAAATAAAAGGGCAGTATTTACTGTCCTTTTGTTTTATGATAAATTACATATTCCTATAAATGGTATCACTTACAATTTTCAGGAGATATTTATGAAGAAGAGACCGGTATACGTAATCGGACACAAAAACCCAGATACAGATTCAATATGTGCGGCCATTTGCTATGCAAATCTCAAGAATAAGATCGCGGGAGAGGACAAATACGAAGCAAGACGCTGCGGACACTTGAATGAGGAGACACAGTTCGTTCTAGGCAGATTTGGAATTCAGTCTCCGATTTATACTAAGGATGTCAGAACTCAGGTCTGTGATATGGAGATACGTGATCTCCATGCGGAAGATGATCATATTTCCCTTAAACGCGCATGGGAGAGAATGAAGGAAGAGAACGTAGTTACTCTTTGCGTGACTGAAAATGGCAAGCTTACAGGTCTTATTACGACCAATGACATAATGGAAACATGCATGGAGGTTCATGATGCTACAATACTTTCTGAAACCAAGACCTATTATGGCAACATTGTTGATACTCTTGATGGCAATATGCTTGTGGGAGATATGTCTGAACAGATAACAACGGGTAAGGTCCTTATCGCTACAGCATCTCCTGAAATTATGGAAGAGGTAATAGATCCCGGAGATATAGTAATCTGTGGAAACAGATACGAGACACAGCTTGTTGCTATTGAGAATGAAGCGGCTTGTATTGTTGTGTGTATTGATGCTAAGGTTACCAATACTATTAAGAAACTGGCCGAAGAGAGAGGCTGCAGAATTATAACAACGCCTTATGATACCTTCACGGTTGCAAGACTTATAAATGAAAGTGCGCCGGTTGGTTCCATCATGAAAAGAGAAAAGCTTGTTTCTTTTCATATGAATGATTTTATCGAAGATATTCAGCAGACTATGGCACAGGTAAGGCACAGATATTTTCCGGTACTCGATGAGAATGATAATTATGTGGGCATGATTTCACGCCGTAACTTATTGGGGGCAAGAAAAAAGCAGCTGGTGCTTGTTGATCACAATGAGAAGAGCCAGACTGTAGATGGTGCGGATAGTGCGGAAATTCTCGAGATTATAGACCACCACAGACTTGGTACATCGATAGAAACTGCTAATCCGGTATTTTTCAGAAATCAGCCTCTTGGCTCGTCATGCACGATTATCTATTCCATGTACAAGGAATCAGGCATAGAGGTGGACAAGACAATGGCTTCACTTATGTTGTCTGCAATAATTTCTGATACTCTTATGTACAGATCGCCTACATGCACTGAGATAGACAAGCAGGCGGGAAATGAACTGGCTGCCATTGCAGAGATAGATGTTGAGGAATTCGCAAGAGAGATGTTCCGTGCAGGCTCTAACATGGGTAGCAAGACACCAAGCCAGATTGTTCATCAGGACTTTAAAAAGTTCACTGTTGAGGATAAGACAATCGGTATCGGACAGGTTAATTCCATGAGCGCAGAGGAACTCGCCGAGATAAAGGACAGAGTACTTCCGGAGCTTAAGAATATTATGCAAAGTGATGGACTTGATATGATCTTCTTTATGATGACGAATATTATCAGTGAATCATCAATTGTGGCTTTTGAAGGAAATAAGGCTGAAAGTATAATAGATGCCGGATTCCATGTTGTTGCAGGAAGTGATAATATTGCTCTGCTTAAAGGTGTGGTTTCAAGGAAAAAGCAGCTTCTTCCTACTATTGTTGAAGCTCTTCGGCAATAATAAAATCAGTTATCACTATGTAAATGTCAACAATTCCAAAATGTGTTATAATACCCTCAGTAACATTTTTTCGTTATTGAGGGTTATTTAATGAAAAATTTCTTTATGAGGGATAAAGTAAGGTTCATTGCTATCGCTCTGATAGCCTTTCTTTTCGTGAGTTTTTCGGCGCAAAATCCAATTATTTCATCAGCAGAAGAAAATCTGGAAAATGAACAGTATCTTCCTACAACAGATGCAGTTTATTTTGTGAATCCTTTGTATGCGGGACTGGTTTCGGTAAACGATCTTTATCATGCCGGTGAGCTCAAGGTTACAGAGAAGGCTGTACTTAATGCGGAGAATAAGGTCAGCACTGTTGGTGAGGCTGCTGCTGTAATTAGAGAAAAGCTTAAGAATAAGGACAAGAATGTCTATGTTTATTTTGAACTTCCCGGGACAAACTATGATGCTGCGACAATGGTATCGATGGAAAGCAGTGCTTTTAATATGGCAATGCAGCATACCGGTAAGGGAGATGAGGGCGATTATCTGAAATGGGGCTATAGCGGCATGGGAATGCAGATAGCCTATAACAAAAAAGATGGTAAAACCAGTGGAACATTCACCTTTTATATGACCTACTATACGACTGCTGCTCAGGAACAGTCTGTAAATGCAAAGGTAAAACAGATTTCAAATAGTCTTTCTCTTGCTTCAAAGGGAGAATATGATAAAATCCTTGCTGTTTACAATTATGTTTGCGATAACGTCAGGTATGATAATAGCTCACAGACTATTAAGTATACCTGCTATTCAGCGGCTATCAACAATAGTGCTGTATGCCAGGGATACTCACTACTGGTGTACAGACTTCTTAACGATGCCGGTGTGGATTGCAGATTTGTTGCGGGGAATACCAGTACCGGAGGCCATGGATGGAATATCGTGCGAGTAGGTAGCTATTACTATAACATTGATGCGACATGGGATGCGGGAAAAGATGAAGAAAAGTATTCTTACTTTATGAAGAGCGATAAGGATTTTGATGACCATACAAGATGGTCTCAGTACTTGGATACGTCATTTACATCTGCTCATCCTATGAGTCAGGCCAGTTATAATACCGGAACAGTCGGCTCCTTCATTTCAGTTAAGTCTCTTGAAATAAGTAAGGATAAACTCACTATTAAGGCGGGATCCACAAGCCAACTAAAGGCCACGGTTAAGCCTGCAAAATTTGAGTCAAATCTTACATGGAAGAGCAGTGATAAGGAGATAGCTTCTGTAGATTCATCCGGAAAAGTCAAAGGTGTTTCTGCCGGAACCTGTACGGTTACGGTTTCTGCGCCGGATGGAAAGAAGGAAACCTGCTATGTAACTGTCACAGGCGGAGATACAAGTGTAAAATCAATTAAGCTTAATAAGAAAAAGCTTAAGATAAAAAAAGGAAAGAAATTCACTCTCGTTGCCACAATAACGCCAACGGGTGCTAAGGATACTGTGCTCGTATGGAAGAGCAGTAATAAAAAGGTTGCCAAGATTACCAACAAAGGCGTTGTTAAAGCCAAGGGTAAAGGGAAATGCACAATTACTGTGTCCACAAAGGATGGCAAAAAGAAAGCAACCTGCAAGGTTACTGTAAAATAGAGTCGTATGCTTTTATGAAAAGAAATAAGTACAGCAAAAATGGACATTATATAATGTCCATTTTTACATCTTATGGAATAGGGTTTAACTATCTTGATTAACTGACAAAAAACTTGTCAGCAATTGTCTCCATATAAATCTCGCGCTGTTCTTCAGGTACGTCATATTCATCCATTGCCTTGGAAACAGACCAATGATTAAGACCTATGGAACGAAGCATATGTCTGATAAGCATATAATCAATTTTATTATCGCTCTGCAGATCAATATCAAATTCTTGTGCTAAAACAGCTGACATAAGAACCCCCATATAAACTCAATAATAGTATTCATACATGTTGTTGATAGTATTTCTCCTCAACTACTATATATTGTATTACATAATGAAATTAATTCAATAGATTTCTTTCGAAAAAATGAAGATTATTTTTATGTTTTTTTAACCGTTTATAGATAGTCCAAAACTTGTTAATAATATCGTATTTTGATAAAATAGTTATCGGAAAAATGTCGTTCTGTATTATATGTGAGGCTGATATGCAAAAGACATATATAGTGGAGAGAGACGGGTATCACATTTCTGGGGAACTATATTTACCGGACGATGCCAAGGGAAGGTATCCCATTGTAATAATGGCTCATGGGTTCGGTGGCAGTCGGGAAGGAACAAGACCTTATGCGGAATTACTGGTAAGGGAAGGTATCGGCTGTTACATATTTGATTTTTGTGGCGGGGGACTATTATCAAAAAGTGATGGAAAGAT
Source organism: Butyrivibrio sp. VCD2006 (assembly GCF_000423925.1). GTDB lineage: Bacteria > Bacillota > Clostridia > Lachnospirales > Lachnospiraceae > Butyrivibrio. Next base: position 106,070 of record NZ_AUIX01000003.1, on the reverse strand, counting down.
GACTGATATGTCTGTTCTTACTGAGAGTGATGACATTCAGGCTGTAATCGAAAACATCAGGAAAGCTCCGTTTGCGGACAGGAAGAATATTTTTTTGATGGGCGAAAGTCAGGGAGGCGTTGCCTCTACTATAGCTGCTTCAAAGGCTCCGAAAGAAATAAGAGCAATGGTACTTCTGTATCCTGCGTATGTTCTTTTTGATGATGCTAAAAACAAATATCCCCATAAGGATATGATTGAAGATATTTCCATGGTATTTGGTCTTCCGGTTGGCAGAAAATATTATGAAGACGCTTTTTCACTTGATATTAGCGATTGCATGAAGAAATATGACAGAAATGTGCTTATTCTTCATGGCAATATAGACCAGGTTGTTCCTATGTCATACAGCCTTGATGCAAGAAAGAAATTTCCGGCGGCGAAAATTATTCAGATAACAGATGCAGGGCATGTTTTTTATGGAAAAGAGGTTGTTAAAGCCGGCAAGGAAATGATATCATTTATACAAGAAAACATGGATTAACCATGCATAAGGGGGATTATTATGGCTGGTTTATTTGATAAAACTTTGCAGGATATTGATATCGATGATCTGAAAAAAAGCGCAGAGAAGGTTCTTGCTTTTACGGGGACTAAGGCAAAGGATGCATATGGATATGCTTGTGAGCGCTTTGATGATCTTGATAATGATAAAAAGAACATGATTATCATTGGATTATCAGTATTTATTGGGGTTATTGTGATAGCAGGCGTATTTTATCTTTTGGGTAAAAAAGCCGGCAGGAAAGAATGCACCTTTGAATATGAGGAATGGGACGGTTGATTGCTCATTTTTAAAACAAACAGAAAATTATTTTGTGTTTAATTCATAATATATTTTATTGGTGCTTGAATATCCAATTTTGATATGTTAACATAGGTGAGTCGCAGCTTGCTGAGAGGTATTAATTGCTTCGCAACACCGCTCGCGCATTAGGATTTCGCAATAGAGATCCATTCTTATGACAGGCCGGTGTGTCGGAATGGCAGACGATGCAGACTCAAAATCTGTTGTCCTCACGGGCGTGTGGGTTCAAGTCCCACCACCGGCACGATTATTATGGCGTTCAGGTATTAACCTGAGCGCCTTTCTCAATTAATTCCATTTTTTATTGTACAATTGCACAAAATAGGGAAACGAGATTTGAGCATTTCGTTTCTTGTAAGTATTGGCACAGAATGTTACTATAAATTGACGGAAACGTGTATGTTGCGCTACGTTTCCTGGATTAGCAGAGGATCGAAAATGAGAAAAAAACTCTATTTAAACAATGAGTGGAAATTTAAGAATGAATTCAGTGAAGAGATGATAAAGCCTGATTATCAGGATACAGCTCTTTTAAACGTAAGGCTTCCGCATACTGTTGCGGAAACAGCTTTTAACTATTTTGATGATTCTGTTTATCAGATGGTGAGCTGCTATCGTAAGACCTTTAGAGCAGACCACATCTGGAAGGAAAAAAGAGTGGCACTTCATTTCGAGGGTGCAGCTCATGAAGCGACGATCTATTTTAACGGAGAATTACTCGGTAAGCACTCCTGCGGATATACAGCATTTGAGTTTGATATCTCAGATAAGATCAAATATGATTCGCCAAACACCATTGTTGTAAGGCTTGATAGCAGAGAAAATCTCAATGTGCCGCCCTTTGGATTTGTTGTGGATTACATGACTTACGGCGGAATTTACAGAGATGTTTATCTGGAGGTATCTGATAAGACTTATGTTAAGGATGCTTTTGTTTATACAGAGGTTCCGGAGGTGTTTGCTGCGGATTTAAGTGAGGACGAGGTTGTTCCAAGAGCGATAGGTTCCTTCCTTCATGCGAGAATCAAGTTAGATGGATCTCTGGAAGGGTGCACTGTCACAGAATCACTTAGACGTGCTTCCGGAGTAGTTCCGGATACTGTCAAGGACGAATATATAAATGAATCCGAGCTGAACAGGGTTGCTGCGGAGAAGAGAATGAAGCTTGATTATCATACCCTTCCTGTAGTCCTCTGGGATATCAAGAATCCTGCACAATATGAGTTTGTTGTTCGCGTGTACAGATCAGATGTCTTAATTGATGAAAAGGTAGTCAAGTTCGGTTTTAGAAACGCATCCTTTAAGTCTGACGGATTTTTCTTAAATGGAAGAAAGCTAAAGCTAAGAGGACTTAATAGGCATCAGTCATATCCCTATGTTGGCTATGCAATGCCGGCTTCAATGCAAATAGAGGATGCAAGGATAATAAAAGAGGAATTATGTCTTAATGCAGTTAGAACCTCGCATTATCCGCAGTCACAGGATTTTATTGATGCCTGTGACAGGATGGGAATACTTGTCTTTACTGAGATGCCTGGATGGCAGCACATCGGTGATGAGGAATGGAAGAAACAGGCCTTTGAGAATGAAAGAGAGATGATAAAACAGTACAGAAATCATCCTTCCATATTCATTTGGGGTGTCAGGATAAATGAATCAGCCGATGATGATGAGTTTTATGATAAGACAAATCATATTTCTCATGAGCTTGATCCTTCAAGGGCGACAGGCGGTGTCAGAGCAGCTACCAAGATGAATCTTCTCGAGGATGTATACACATTAAACGACTTTTCACATAATGGTAAGACTCCGGGATGTATAAAAAAGAGTAAGGCTACTCCTGATATGAATAAGGCATATATGGTTACGGAATACAACGGACATATGTATCCTACCAAGGCCTTTGACTGTGAAGACACAAGGGTTGAGCATGCCATAAGACATATCAGAGTCATGGATGCAATCGCCGGTGAGAATGATATAGCAGGCGGCATTGGCTGGTGTATGTTTGACTACAACACACACAAAGACTTTGGATCGGGAGATAGGATCTGCTATCACGGCGTAATGGATATGTTCAGAAATCCCAAGCTTGCAGCAATGAGTTATGCGATGCAGGGAGATGATAAGACTGTTCTTGAGCTGTCATCATCTATGGATATAGGAGAGCATCCCGAATGCATACGTGGTGATATATGGCTATTTACGAATGCTGATTCAGTGAAGATGTATAAAAACGACGTGTTTATTAAGGAGTACTATCCGAAAAACACTCCGTTTAAAAAACTCCATCATGGCCCGATACTCGTAGACGATTTTATCGGGGAAAGCCTTGCGGAAAATGAAAAGTTTTCCAAAGGATTTGCAAAAAGAGTGACAAAAGCACTCAATACTGCAGCCAGATATGGAATGAACAATCTATCTTTATCAGATAAGATTACGGGATTTGAAATGATGGCTTTCCACAGAATGTCGGTTAAAGATATCGTGGATATTTACCAGAAATACATCGGAGATTGGGGCGGAAAGGCAACTTCATTCAAATTTGAAGCAATAAGGAACGGAGAAGTTGCTGCAACAATAATAAAAGAGACTGTAAAAGGAGTAGACCTTGAAATAACAGTCAGTCATACGGAGCTTATGGAGAACAGATCCTATGACGTAGCTGCTGTAAGAATCAGGGTTGTTGACCAGAACGGTAATGTTCTTCCGTTCTTTGCAGAGCCTGCGAAGCTTAAGGCTGAAGGTGCAATTGAAATAATTGGTCCGAGAACTGTTCCTATGAGGGGTGGTATGGCAGGCACTTATGTAAAATCCAAGAGGCACCATGGCTCAACAGGAAAATTGACTATTAACCTAAGAGCCGGTGGTGAAAAAATAAAGAAGGAAATAGATTTTAAGATTAACGAAAGGATAAGTGGTAATGTCTGAAAAATCCAGGGTAATATTTGGAAATGAGATGCCTGAAAGTGTATATAGAAAGGCAATTAAAACAAGAGATAAAAATATTAAGAAGTTCGGAGATGACAGAAACGCCAATTATCCGATCAATATTAAGGAAAATGCTTATATAGGTGAAAGCCTCGGAGTTAAGAATGTTGAAGTTATGCCTGAAGGAAGCGATGTAAAAGGAACACTTCCTTTTGATGAGGAAAAAGGACTTATAGTCGGTAACATCAGAATGGGCTTCGGTCATTACAGAATCAGCATGGCTATGGCTTCCTGTGCAAAGCACCTGGGGTATACACCTTATTGGATGGATCTTAACTCTTATCCCCACACAACCTGTACTAAGGTAATAAGTGCCCAAAATGACCTTTATTCCTTGGGGTCAAGACTTTCAAAGAACCCGATATTTAATAAGCTTGTATGGGAGCCTGTAAACTATGAGGGCTTCAGGGCACTTTCTTATAATGCTGCAGATCAGGCAAATGCAGAGCTTATGGCACCTGTTTATAAAAACGTTCCAAAGGATATACCGGTTATTGCAACTCATGTATGGCCTGCGCAGGCCGCTATCCATGCAGGAATGAAGCATGTTGTGAATGCGGTTCCGGACAACTGGCCGATGGCTCTTCATTTTTCGGAAGGCTCAGTTCATACAATCCAGTGCAGGAATGCATATATGGGATACAGAATTCTTAACGGTATGAACAAAAAAGAAATCTGCAAGCCTATGCCGCAGAAGGATCTGGTTTATACAGGACACTATATCGATCATGAGCTTGTAGCAAATATTGAGAGCGACTGCGCTGCAAGAACTGCCAGAAGAAAAGACAAAAAGCCCATGAGATTCCTTCTTACAATAGGTGGAGCCGGTGCTCAGAAGGAAATCTTCGCAGCTATAATCAAATACCTGCTTCCTAAAATCGGAGCAAAAGAGGCTGCTCTTTATGTAAATGTTGGAGATTACAAACAGGTTTGGGAAGATCTTAAAAATGAGATTCCTGAGATGAAAGAGCATGTTACCGAGCATCTTGGAGACTTTAAGGACACTGAAAAATTTGCTGAGTGTGCGCTTGATCTTTCAAATGATATAAGCGGAATTCATGGATTTTGGCATGAAAATATTTTTGAGGCAGTTTATTGCACAAATCTTCTTATGAGAAGCTGTGATGTACTTGTTACCAAGCCAAGTGAACTGGCATTTTATCCTGTTCCCAAGCTATTTATCAAGAGAGTTGGAAAGCATGAAATGTGGGGCGCAATACATTCAGCTGAGGTGGGAGACGGCACTCTTGAGTGCAGAGACATACCTCATACGGTTCAGATGCTGGATCAGTTCCTTACAACACCGCTTCTTGATGAGATGTGTGAGAACATTATAGAGAATAAAAAGGCAGGGCTTTACGATGGAGCATACAAAGTAGTAGAACTTGCCATGGGAATGAAAAAGGGAGAGTAATGTGATATGAGTGAAAATAATAAATTATCAGGAGCAGCAAAGGTATCATATGGCCTTGGGGCTGTAGGAAAAGATATGGTTTACATGCTTTCTGCTTCATACGTTTTATATTATTTCCAGGATATTCTTGGAGTAAGTGCTGCAGCAATGGGCGTAATCCTTATGGTGGCCCGTGTATTTGATGCATTTAACGATCCTATAATGGGCGCTATTGTCGGAAAGACCAAAACAAGATGGGGGAAATTCAGACCATGGCTGCTTATAGGAACCATCACTAATGCAATTGTTCTGTATTTGATGTTTACAGCGCCGCCCACATTAAGCGGAAGCGGCCTTGTGACCTATGCTGCGGTTACATATATTCTCTGGGGCGTTACTTATACCATGATGGATATCCCCTATTGGTCAATGATTCCTGCATTTACAGAAGGTGGTAAGGAGAGAGAAGGTCTCACAACTCTTGCCCGTTCCTGTGCAGGAGTGGGTTCAGCAATCATTACTATAGTTACAGTAATGTCTGTTGCAGCTCTTGGAAGAGTATTTGGTCCACAGTTGGTATCAGATAGAGAGATTGAAAGAGTTGGATTTTCATATTTTTCAGCAATAATCGCTGTTTTGTTTGTGATTTTCACTGTTATCTGCTGCATTAACGTAAAAGAAAAATCTACAGTTGATATGAAAACAGCATCAGTCGGAGAAATGTTCAGAGCGCTAATACAGAATGATCAGGCAATGGCTGTCGTTGTGGCAATAGTAATCGTAAACTGCTCGATTTATATTACATCAAATCTTGTTATTTATTTCTTTAAATACGATTTCGGTGGAATTAAATGGAGAGATGCATATACTCTGTTTTCTACCTTTGGTGGCGGAATACAGATACTTGCAATGATGATACTTTATCCGCTGCTTAGAAAATTCTTCACTTCCATAAAGATTTATTTTATCAGCATGGGAATGGCTATAGCAGGATATATTTCACTTTTGATACTTGCATCTACATCAATGGATAATGTTTATATTCTGTTTATACCTGCATTTTTCATTTTTTCAGCAAATGGAATGCTCTCTGTAATTACAACAGTATTTCTTGCTAATACTGTAGATTATGGCGAACTTAAGAATAATAGACGTGATGAGTCGGTTATTTTTTCAATGCAGACCTTTGTTGTAAAGCTTGCATCAGGTATATCAGCGTTTATAGCAGCGCTTGCACTTCAGGTACTTTCACTTAGTAATGATACAGCAGCTGATGCTGCTTCAATCAACTATGCAGCCGGAGTAAGTAATATGCAGAAGATGGGGCTTCGAATGACTATGACAGCTATTCCGGTTGTTGGAATAATTTTTGCGATTTTCTGGTTTAAGAAGAGATATGTCTTAACTGATGAAAAGATAGAGGAAATTACTGCTGAAATTGCCAGCAGAAAATGATTTAATGTATTGGGCGTTTGTTAGGGAAAACGAACGCGGGAGGGTATTACAAATGAATAAGAAGCAGATAACTAATGGGTTACTATGGATTTTTGCCATTGGACAGTTCGGATGGAGCCTGCTGTCCGGTGTGGTTTCAAACTGGATGGTTTACTATTATACAGGTAGCCCCAGCGCGACAAATCCTAACACAGGTATTTTTGCTACGGGTATAACACAGGTCCCGATTCTTTTTAAACTTACACTTTTTGGTTTGGTTCTTGCAGTTGGAAGAATCTTTGATGCGATTACAGATCCGCTTATCGCCGGATGGTCAGATGGAAGTAACTACAGGGGAGGAAGGAGAATTCCTTTCATGAGAACGGTTGCAATTCCTTTTGCGATTGCAACTATCGGTCTCTTTGTACTTCCTCAGACAGGAAGTGTTGTTGTGAATGATGTTGTGCTTTTTGCACTTCTTATGGTTTTCTATCTGTTCATGACAATATTCTGCACACCATACAATGCACTTATTGCAGAGCTCGGTGATACACAGGAACATAGAATAAATGTATCAACATACATTTCATTTACTTTTATTGTTGGACAGAGTATATCCTTCATGCTTCCCAATGTTGCTTCAATGCTTGAAGGTGTTGCAGGTCAGGCAGGTTCTGTAAGACTTGCTGTTGCAATAATGGCAACAATAGCATGCATCGCAATGCTCATTCCTTCTTTCTATATAAAGGAAAGAGATTATATCGATAGTAAGCCCAGTCAGACAAAGGCATTTAGCTCACTGCTTAAAACATTCTCTAACGGACAGTTCAGAAGATTCGTTTACAGTGATGTGATTTATTTCTTTGCACTTACTCTTTTCCAGACAGGTCTTGCGTTTTATGAGACACAGCTCATGGAGATTGAGGATACATGGACCTTTGCACTTACTGCTACAATGACATTTATCAGCGTACTTCTGTACCCTGTGGTTAATAAGCTTGCGCCTAAGGTTGGTAAGAAGAGACTGATTGTGACAGGTTTCTTTGCTTATTCCTTCGTATTCCTTATCACATCCCTTTGCGGTAAGGGCCTTGCATGGGGCTTTATTATTGCGATTACTGCAGCAATTCCCATGGCTATTCTTGGTATTCTTCCTCAGGCATGTGTTGCAGATGTTGCTGAGTGGAACAGACTTGAGACAGGTGAGGACAGAAGCGGAATGTTCTTTGCAGCAAGAACCTTTGCATTCAAGATGGGTCAGGCAATTGCAATGGTTGTGTTCACATCCGTAACCGTTGCAAAGACAGCAGCATCATACCGCATGACAGCTGTCATCGCCACAGTAACCTGCCTTGTCGGAGCAACACTATTCCTCATGTACAATGAAAAAATGATCCTTGGCAAGATCGACGAACTAAAAAAAACCAAAAAAGCAGCTTAACAAATAATATTTAACCAAAACAAAAGACCCAATGAATAAAACAATTCATTGGGCCTTTTTATTTCTACCTTGACCTTGCACTAACCAATACTCCACACCAAAATATCATTCCCACAGCGTGGCCTATATGAACATCCAGCTGATATAAAAAAATCTGATTCTCAGACCGATTTTGCGTAAGCAATCAGAGGTCTGAGAATCAGATATTTACAATATCAGCGTCACTTTTATAAATCCCCCACGCTTGGCCCAATGACATTGTAAAGTGGACAGTTTTGGTGTATGCTATATATTGTTTAGTAGTATGCTTTGCGATATTATGTTCATACAAGATATTGGGGTTAGCGATACTATGGATTGTAAGGAATTTCAGAGAATGATACCGGACTTTTTAGGTGATGAGCTGGATAACTATTCTCTTGAATCATTTTTAAATCATATAGACTCTTGCAAGAGCTGCAAAGAAGAGCTTACGATACAGTTTTTGATTGAAACAGGTATTCAGAGACTTGAGGATGGTAGTACCTTTAATTTATCAAACGAACTACAATCCACTATGAATGATGCCTGGACAAGACTCAGGCTCAGAAAGCGGCTTTTGAAGACTGCATATTTTTTGCAGGTTATGGTCGTTCTTGAAATTATAGCTGCAATAGCACTTTCAATAGCACTTAGATAAAAGTTTAACCGGGGAATATTTTAATGGGGAAAAAATTATTACTTATAGACGGACATAGTATATTGAACAGAGCTTTCTATGGTCTCCCTGATCTCACAAACTCAGAGGGACTGCATACAGGAGCCGTCTATGGATTCTTGAATATTCTATTCAGACTAATGGATGAGGAGCAGCCTGATTATCTGACTGTTGCTTTTGACGTCCATGAACCCACTTTTAGACATAAGATATATCCTGAATATAAAGGAACAAGAAAGGCAATGCCTGAGGAGCTTAGAGAACAGGTACCTCTTATGAAGGAAGTTCTCGATAGCATGAATATCTGCCGCATGGAGAAGCCCGGACTTGAAGCTGATGATATCCTTGGCACTATCGCGAAGCGCGGTGAGAGAGAGGGCATGGAGGTAAGGCTTGTATCAGGTGACAGAGATCTACTCCAGATTGCAACAGAGCACATCTGTGTAAGGATACCCAAGACTAAGGCCGGCAAAACAGAAATTGAAAACTATTTTGCCAAGGATGTAGAGGAACTATATAAGGTAAATCCTATACAGTTTATCGAATTAAAAGCACTAATGGGAGATTCTTCCGATAACATTCCGGGGGTTCCCAAGGTCGGAGAGAAGACAGCGATTGAGCTCATGACAACCTATGGCTCAATTGAAAATATTTACAATAACCTTGATAACATTTCAAAGAAATCGATACGTGAGTCACTTGCAGCAAACAGAGATCTATGCGACTTAAGTAAGGTGCTCGCTACCATCGATGTCAACGCTGAGTTTGACTATGCTTTTGAAAATGCCACAATAGATGACATCTTTAATCGCGAAGCCTATGAAATGTTTAAGAGGCTCAATTTCAGGAATCTACTCTCTAAATTTGACGGCAATGTAACTAAGACAGAGGTTAAGATCGATTTCAAAGAGATAAATACTAAGGCAGAAGCTGAAGATGTATTTAAGGCTGCAGCAAAATACGCTTCGGGTGACAGTAGCAAATTTATAGGAATCGGTATTATTTCTGATTCTCAGGGTGTGAAAAAGGCTGAAAAAATCGGTCAGCTCTCACTTTTTGAGGAACCGGCGGAAACAACTGATCTTCTCGGTGTAAGTATTTGCTTTGCTGATGATAATGTTTCGTATTTTGAACTTAATGATGAAATAACGGCGGCTTTCGTGGAAGAAAAGCTATCCGGGCTTTCTAAGGATTGCAGGCTTTCTTTTTACGATATAAAGCATGCCTACAGATACTTTACTCCATACGAAGTGGATCATTATGAGGACAAGAAGGAAGGCTCCTTTGATGTCCTTATAGGAGCTTATTTAAACAATCCTCTTAAAAATGATTATATGCCTGAGGATATTGCTTCTGAATATCTTCAGATGACCATTAGATCGAAGGCTCAGATTTTTGGAAAAGAGAATCCTGCAAACGCTGATAAGCAGCTTAGAAAAGAGTACACAGGATATCTTTCCTATGTTGCTTTCAAGGCCGCGCCTCTCATAGAGAAGAAGCTTGATGATTCACAGATGCTTTCTCTTATGAATGAAATAGAGATGCCTCTTAGCTATATCTTATATGATATGGAGAGAGAGGGAATCCTTGTTAAGCGCGAGGAATTAAAGCTCTATGGCAAGCGCCTAACAGGTAGGATCGATGAACTTGAAAAAAGTATCCATACCGAGGCCGGTGAGGAGTTTAACATAAATTCTCCCAAGCAGCTTGGAGAGATTCTGTTTGAAAAAATGGGACTTAAGGGTGGTAAGAAGACCAAGACCGGTTATTCTACTGCTGCAGATGTGCTTGAAAAGCTGGCTCCTGAGAATCCTATCGTTAAGGATATTCTTGAATACAGAGGACTTACAAAGCTTAAGAGCACATATGCGGACGGACTTGCGGCTTATATCGAAGCTGACGAGAGAATACATACAAGCTTCAACCAGACAATAACAGCTACGGGAAGAATAAGCTCCACAGAGCCTAATCTTCAGAACATTCCCATGAGGACTGAGCTTGGCAGAGCTATCAGAAAAGTATTTGTTCCTAAGGACGGATATATTTTTGCTGATGCGGATTACTCACAGATTGAGCTCAGAATCCTTGCACATATGTCAGGGGATAAGGGCCTTATTGATGCATATCATGAAGGCAGAGATATTCACAGAATTACAGCATCCAAGGTATTTGGCATACCTTTTGAAGATGTTACTGATATACAGAGAAGAAATGCTAAGGCTGTAAACTTTGGTATCGTCTATGGAATAAGTGCCTTCGGTCTTAGTGAGGACCTTAATATCTCAAGATCCGATGCTAAAAAGTATATGGAGGATTATCTTGCCACATATCCCGGAGTTAAGGCTTACCAGGATGGTGCTGTAGCAGATGCCAAAGAAAAAGGCTACGCAGTAACACTCTATAACAGAAGGCGTCCGATGCCTGAGCTTAAGTCAGGCAACTTTATGCAGAGACAGTTTGGAGAGAGAGTCGCAATGAATGCGCCGATTCAGGGAACTGCCGCTGACATAATGAAAATTGCGATGATCCGTGTATGGAGAAGAATCAGGAAGGAACAGCTATCTTCCAGAATGATTCTGCAGATACACGATGAACTTTTGATAGAAACTAAGATTGAAGAGGAAGCTAAGGTTAAGGCCATTCTTGAAGAAGAGATGACAAATTCAGCAGATCTTCTTGTGCCGCTCGAGGCAGAATGCCACACTGGTTCCGATTGGTTTGAGGCAAAATAAAGTGAAGGTAATCGGGGTAACCGGCGGAGTCGGAGCCGGTAAAAGCACAGTACTTAATTACATACAAGAAAGCTGCAATTGTCGTATCATTTTTTCCGATCAGGTGGCAAATGATATTAAGCTAAAGGGGCAAAGCTGCTACGAGCCTATTGTCGAGCTTCTTTCCGATGAAATACTTGGGGAAGACGGAGAGATAGACAAAAAGAAAATGGCAGCAAAGATATTCTCGGATGAAAAGCTTTTAAAGCAGGTAAATGAGATACTTCATCCTGCGGTGAACAATTACATCTTCGGTGAAATAGAGAAGGAAAAAAGCAGGAAGATACTGGATTATCTTTTTATAGAAGCAGCACTTCTTATAGAAAACGGCTATGACAAAGTAGTCGATGAACTTTGGTATATATATGCTGATGAGGATGTCAGACGAGCACGTCTTAAAGCTTCAAGAGGCTATTCTGATGAGAAAATCGATGACATTTTAAAGGGGCAGCTACGTGATGAAGAATTTCGCAAATATGCGGATTTTGTAATAGATAATAGCGGCGATGAAAATGACACTAAAAGGCAAATTGATTTAAAGCTGGGGGAAAACTAATGGCTGAGATGGTAGAACAATCTGAAAAAAATGTAGTTTTCGGTCTTGATATCGGAACAAGAAGCGTGGTGGGCACAGTAGGCTACATGGAGGATGAAATCTTCAATGTCATTGCTCAGTGCGTAGAAAAGCATGAAACCAGAGCTATGCTTGATGGACAGATCCATGACATCGGCAAGGTTGGAGCTACTATAAAGCGTGTAAAGGAAAAGCTTGAACAGAAGACAGAGATTCATCTGACAGATGTGTGTATAGCTGCCGCTGGTCGTGTGCTTCGAACAATGAAGACAAACTTCGAGGAAGAGTTCACTGATAACAGAGAGCTGACTCAGGAAGAAATTTATAACCTGGAGTCTAAGGCTGTTGAGAAGGCATATCAGGAATTCCTTGCACAGAACCAGTCAGACATGAAGTTTTATCTGGTTGGATATTCTGTAATGCATTATTATCTGGATGATTATCAGATAGCTAATCTGGAGGGACATAATGCCGGCAGAGTTGCCATCGATCTTATAGCAACCTTCCTTCCGGATGACTGTGTTGATGGTCTTTATAAAGCCTGCGAAAGAGCAGACCTTAAGGTTGCTAACATGACTCTGGAGCCTATAGCTGCGATGATGGTTGCTATTCCTCCGCAGTTCAGAATGCTGAACCTCGCCCTCGTTGATGTTGGTGCAGGTACATCCGATATTTGTATTACTGACGATGGAACTATTACCTCATACGGAATGCTTCCTATCGCGGGCGATTCAATTACTGAGATAATTGCTCAGCATTGCCTTGTTGATTTTAATACCGCAGATCAGATAAAAATAGACGCAAGTCACATGGATCAGGTTAAATATGTTGACATCATGGGCCTTGAAAAGACAATCTCTGCAAAAGAAATCGGCAAGATGATCAAGCCCCTTGTTGAGAAAATGTCTAGGATGGTAACTCAGCAGATTAAGCAGCTCAACGGCAATAAGTCTGTAAGTGCTGTCTTTGTTGTAGGTGGCGGCGGCTGTGTTCCGGGCTACACAAAAGCTCTTGCTAAGGAGATGAAGATTCCTGAAGAGCGTGTTGCACTTCGAGGCGAGGAAGTTATGAAGAGCATACGCTTCCTCAATGATGATGACAGCATTGAACGTGATTCTCTTATGGTCACACCTCTTGGAATTTGCATAAGCTTCTATGAGCAGTCCAATAACTTTGTATTTGTTTCCTTCAACGGACAACAGACCAAGATATATGACAACGGTAAGCTTGCTATCGTAGATGCAGCAATGCAGGCAGATTTTCCTAATGAGGATCTCTTCCCGAAACGAGGCGAGGAGCTTAGATTTTCAGTCAACGGACAGGAGAGAATGGTAAGAGGTGAGCCCGGTGAACCTGCAATTATAACACTAAATGGATCACCTGCTGATATTCATACCAAGATTCATGCAAATGACATTATCGAGGTAACCAGTTCAACAGTAGGTAAACCCGGTAAGAGTGAAATAAGTGATATTCCTGAATTTGGCGGAACCTTTAATATAACGGTTGACGGAAAGAGTATCGATGTACCGAGAACTGCTGAGGTTAATGGTGAAGTCCAGACAGGCTACTACAATATTCAGTCCGGCGATGAGATCAAGATTCTGGATTATGAGACAGCTGCGCAGATAGCTGAGCTGCTTGATATTGATCTGTCCGAAGATATGGTAATTACTGTTAATAATGAAGTAGCAAACGGTGATACACCTGTCTATGAGAACTTCAAGGTTGAGTTTAAGACCGGGGCAGATGCTATCATGGATTACTATGCTAACTTCCCGGATGCAGATGAGGTTGCCATCGAGCAGGAGAACGAAGAGTCTTCTTATGATGCTGACGCAGATTTTGACCTCGAAGAAAATGAAGACGGAAGTGTAAGCATAAGTGGCGGAGTGACAACCACAGCACCTCCAAGGGCTTCAGCGCCTGCAAGACGTGTAATAACACATGATCTTCATGTAACAGTTAATAATGAGCCTATTGTACTTCATGGAAAATCGGATTATATTTTTGTAGATATATTCGATGTCATAGATTTTGATCTAAAGAGACCTAACGGAAGATCAATAGTTACGACCCTAAATGGTGGAACTCCTGATTATATGCAGGCTATACATGAGGGAGATCGTATAGAAGTCTATTGGAAGTAGAAAATACTTTTTTAACTGAATAGACACATATTTTTCACAGTTTATATTTAGTATGGAAACGGAGATTGCATTAGATGAGACTTGCCAGCCTCTCAAGTGGTAGTAGTGGGAACAGTATTTACGTAGGTTCCGATACCACGAACATCCTTGTAGATACGGGATGTAGTAAGAAAAGAATAGAAGAAGGTTTATCAAAGCTTGACCTTTCATTGGCCGACATAGATGCAATCTTTGTCACGCATGAACACTCGGATCATATAGCAGGACTTCACACTATCCTAAAAAAATACGATATTCCGGTTTTCGCAACAAAGGGAACCATTCAGGGAATACGATTAAGCGATAAGAAGGGTGAAATGCTGTCTTCTGAATTTCACGAGATTCGTGCGGATGAAAAGGTGCCTTTGAAGGATCTTATAATCAATCCGATTACTATAATGCATGATGCTTTGGAGCCTGTGGCTTACAGAATTTCATGCGGAAAAAAGAAAATCGGTGTTGCAACCGATCTTGGCTGCTTCAATGATTATACAGTTGAAAACCTTAAAGGAATGGATGCCATACTGATAGAAGCAAACCATGATGTCAGAATGCTTCAGTCAGGGCCGTATCCTTATCAATTAAAAAGACGAATACTTGGGGAAAAGGGACATTTGTCCAATGAAAAAAGTGGGGAACTTCTGTGCAGGATCCTGCACGATGATCTTAAAGGAATTCTCCTGGGACACCTGAGTAAAGAAAACAATCTTCCCGAGCTTGCATATGAGACAGTGAGGGTTGAAATAGAAATGGGTGAGAACCCGTACCATGGAAATGATTTTCCGATAATGGTGGCTGCGAGAAACGAGCTTTCTCCTGTTATCGAAGTATGAAAAAAATAAAAGGGAGTAAACTATTATGAACAAAATTATCATTACTGTAGTCGGTAAAGATACTGTTGGCATTATTGCCAAGGTATGTACTTTTTTAGCAGAAAACGGGATAAATATTCTTGATATCTCACAGACAATCGTATCAGGATATTTTAATATGATGATGATTGTTGACATGTCAAAGAGCAAAGTTGACTTTATGGAGGTTTCTGATACACTTGACAGTCTTGGAGAAGAGATTGGAGTAGTTATAAAGTGTCAGAGAGAAGAAATCTTTGATTCTATGCATAGAATCTGATCAATACATAGAAGATTTAAGTCAAAAGATATGATGCTTAACATTAAAACAGACTCTAAGGAGATATCATGATAAATATAAACGAAGTCTCTGAAACTAATGAGATGATCGAAAAGGAAAACCTGGATGTCAGAACCATTACTATGGGTATCAGCCTTTTGGATTGCATTAGTTCAGATCTAAATACACTTAATAAGAATATTTATGAAAAGATATACGGTTCAGCCAAGGACCTTGTTCAGACCGGTGAGGATATTGCAAAAGAATTCGGTATTCCGATAGTCAATAAGAGAATTTCAGTTACTCCCATTGCTCTTATTGGTGCTGCTGCATGTAAGACACCGGAGGATTTCGTTACTATTGCCAAGACACTTGATAAGGTCGGCAAAGACGTTGGCGTAAATTTCCTTGGCGGTTACAGTGCTCTTGTTAGCAAGGGTATGACAGAGGCTGACAGACTTCTTATAGAGTCTATTCCTATGGCTTTGTCATCAACAGACGTTGTTTGTTCATCAGTAAATGTCGGTTCAACTAAGACCGGTATTAACATGGACGCTGTAAGACTTCTTGGTGACGTTATAGTAAAAACAGCTGAAGCTACTAAGGATAACGATAGCGCAGGATGTACAAAGCTTGTTGTATTCTGCAATGCCCCTGACGATAATCCCTTCATGGCAGGAGCTTTTCATGGTGTGACAGAGGCTGACAGAATTATTAACGTCGGCGTAAGTGGTCCCGGAGTTGTTAAGACTGCTCTTGAGAAGGTTAGAGGAGAGAATTTTGAAATCCTCTGTGAGACAATTAAAAAGACTGCGTTCAAGGTAACAAGAGTAGGTCAGCTTGTAGCAAAGGAAGCGTCCGAGAGACTTGGCGTTCCTTTTGGAATTGTTGATCTTTCGCTTGCACCTACACCTGCAATCGGTGATAGTGTTGCTGATATTCTTCACGAAATCGGAGTTGAGCATGCAGGTGCTCCCGGAACAACAGCTGCACTTGCGCTTTTGAATGACCAGGTTAAGAAGGGTGGCGCAATGGCTTCCTCATATGTCGGAGGCTTATCAGGAGCGTTTATTCCTGTGAGTGAGGATCAGGGCATGATCAACGCTGTAAATGCCGGAGCTCTCACACTTGAGAAATTGGAGGCAATGACCTGCGTATGCTCAGTTGGTCTTGATATGATAGCTATTCCCGGTGATACAAAGAGTACTACTATTTCCGGAATCATCGCAGATGAGATGGCTATCGGTATGATCAATCAGAAGACTACGGCAGTACGACTTATTCCCGTAATTGGCAAGAAGGCCGGTGAGACAGTTGATTTTGGCGGACTTTTAGGCTTTGGTCCGATTATGAGTGTTAATACATTTTCATGTGATGAATTCGTAAACAGAGGAGGAAGGATACCGGCTCCTATACATAGCTTTAAAAACTGATTCTATGGATAAAATTAAAAAGATTCCCGAAAAGGTTTCGGGATTATCAGAAAAATTAAATAGATATCTGAGAAGAAACGCTGCAGGTCAGACTAATGAACACAAGCCTCGTCCTGTTAAGAAAAATAGAAACACCAAAAAGACAATCAGAGAGACACTTGTTTCCTGGGCGTTTCTTTTACCCAGCTTGATGGGAGTTCTTACATTCTTTGTGCTTCCTTTCTGTGTGGTTGTTTTCTATTCTGTAGTAAACAACCCGATTCAGAAGGAATTTGTTGGTTTTTCTAATTTTGTCAGAGTATTTACTAACAATGCCTTTAAACAGGCAGCATATAATACTTTTATGTTTTCTATAATTGCGGTTCCTTTGGCAGTTGGGTTATCACTATTCCTAGCTGTTGTCATGGAATCCGGAATACCATTCAAGAGCCAGTTCAGAAGCTTTTTCCTGAGCCCTATGATGGTTCCGATTGCTTCAATAGTGCTTATCTGGCAGGTTCTGTTCCACTTTAACGGAATAGTAAATGTGGTAGGTATGTACTTTGGCGGACCAAAGATAGACTGGCTTAAATCTGATAAGGCTCAGATAGTTATTGTGGTTTTGTTCCTGTGGAAAAACCTGGGATATAACATGATCCTGTTTATGGCTGCGCTTTCCAGTGTGCCTAAGGATCTGATAGAGGTTGCAAGACTGGAGAGTGCTACTGACAGTCAGATATTCTGGACCATCAAGATGAGATATCTTTCATCAACAATACTTTTTGTAACAATAATGTCTCTTATAAATTCATTCAAGGTATTTAGAGAGATATACTTAATGACCGGAGATTATCCATATAAGACGCTCTATATGATGCAGCATTTTATGAATAATACATTTGCTTCCGTCGATTATCAGAAACTCTCAGCTTCAGCTATCATAATGGCTCTGGTGATCGTTATTCTGATGCTTATTATGTTTAATACTGAAAACCGGTACGGAAAGGATATAGAAGGCTGATATGGCGGGACTGACTCTGCCAACCGGTGAAGTGGCATTTTATGAAAAAGCCATACGGAAGGCACGAAGAAAGAAAAAGATATATAAATACGGTATTGTTGCAGGAACAATTATATGCGCAATCTTTGCAGTATTATTCCTGCTTCCGATAATACTTACAATAACTAATTCCTTCATGAGTTCATCTGAAATAAGTGCCAATTACGGCGCGGTCTTTCAGACTACCGAAACAGGAGGAAAGGTATTCATCTCCAAAACTGTAAACCTTAAGTTTATTCCGGATATAGTTACGTTTGACCAATACTATACTGTACTGTTTAAATCGCCGGAATATCTGCTGAAGTTTTGGAATAGTATGATATATGTTGTACCGATCCTTACAGTGCAGCTACTTATCGCAATGCTCGCATCCTATGGGTTTGCAAGATACAAAGGTAAAGTCAGAGAAATAATATTTTTCCTGTATATCATTATGATGCTGATGCCTTATCAGGTAACACTGGTTCCGAATTATCTTGTAACTTCATGGTTGGGAATACTTGATACCAGATGGGCTATATGGCTTCCGGGATTCTTTTCACCCTTTGCAGTTTATCTTCTTACGAAGTTTATAAGAAGAATTCCTTCAGAAGTTATGGAAGCTGCATCGATAGATGGTGCAAGTGAATGGCAGATATTCACACAGATATGCGCGCCGCTTTGTAAAAGCGGACTTATATCCATTGCCATTCTTGTATTCATAGATTATTGGAATATGGTTGAACAGCCGCTTATTTTGCTTAATAATGATGAGCTTCATCCGCTGTCGGTATTCTTGTCTAAGATAAATACCGGTGAGATAAGCCTTGCATTTGCGGTTGCGGTTATTTACCTTGTGCCTCCGCTTTTGATTTTCTTATATGGGGAAGAGTATCTGATTGAAGGTATATCATATCAGGGCGGATTGAAAGGATAGAGTGTCACTGTATTTTGTGTTATAGCCTGCATTAAATATAAAGGAGTAAAACGGCAGGCGCGAATTAGATTTAAGGGAAGAGGAATTAAAGGTATGTCTGAAGTAAGAAATGAAAGACCAAGGAAGAGTAGAAAGGACATAATAAAGGATATTACAATTGCCTTTTTGGCAATCCTTCTATTACTTACTTTTTTCTCCAACACAATCATGAATTATTCACTTCCTGAAGTTGCTATTCAGCAGATTCAGGATGGAACAATTTCACCTGTAATCAGAGGAACAGGTACGGTCGAGGCAAAGGATCCTTATGAAGTTAAGGTCAGCCAGGAGCGCGTAATTAAGAGCGTAGCCGTAGAGGTTGGAGCACAGGTAAAGAAGGGTGATACAATTTACTATCTTGAGGATAAGGAATCAACAGAGCTTGTTGATGCAAGACAAAAGCTTGATGATCTTCTGCAGACCTATGAGACAGCCCTGTTTTCTGGAGATCTTTCAAATGAAGCCATTAATCGTATAAGAAACGGTCAGACACTTACAATGGATCAGTTCCAGGCAAAACTCAAATCTGCTACTGACAGATATGACGCTGCAAAGCTTGCTGATGAGCAGGCACAGGCTGCAATTGATGAGCACTCTCAGTCGCAGTCATATACAGCTGCACAGTATAACTACGATGAGGCTACACCTCAGTACAGAGAAGCTGAGATTACATATAGAATCACAGAGATTGATCAGCTTTTGGAGTCTGCTAAATCAGATATTGATACTACTAGTGCTGAAAGTGCTGTAGATAAAGCTGAGACTGCAAGAGACAATGCAAAGAAGAATTATGGTACAGATTCTCAGGAATATAAAGATGCTAAAAAGAAACTGAAAAATGCAGAAAAGAAGTTGGAACAGCTAAAAATTCAGAAAGCTGCTGCTGAAGAATATATTGCAACGTTAGAAGAAGAGAAAAACCAGCTTCAGCTTGAGCAGGCTAATGGTACTAAAGACGTATCACAGATCACTACTCAGGCAGGTCAGGTAGATAGTGATTACCAGAGACAGTCTGCAACACTTCAGGATATTAAGAATAAAACCTCTCTTGAACTTGAAAGAGCTTCTACTGATAAAACAGAGCTCATTACTGAAATTTCAAAAGAGATTGAGCTTGATTCGCAGAGAGATGCGATAGAGGAACAGAAGGAAACAGTTGAAAAGCTTGAAAAGGAATCCGTTGGAGCTACAATTACAGCTCCTGTTGACGGTCTTATTGCTGAGCTTTATATGAAGGCCGGTGAGACCACAAGTGCTGAGAATCCGGTTGCAAGAATCCAGATTGATGGCAAGGGAATGCAGACAAGCTTTTCAGTTACAATAGATCAGGCTAAGAGGCTTAAGGTCGGTGACATTGCAGAGCCTCAGAATGCATGGTACTACACAGACTTTAAGGCAACACTTAAGTCAATTACTGCTGACCAGCAGAACCCCAACACAAAGAAGCTTCTTACATTCTCAATTGAGAGTCCGGAAGTGCAAAATGGTCAGTCTGTAAGCCTTCAGATCGGTGAGAAGTCTGATAATTATGATCTTACTATTCCTGCAGGAGCAGTAAGAGAAGATTCAAACGGTAAATTTATCCTTATCGTTAAGTCTAAGTCCAGTCCTCTTGGTAACAGATATATAGCTTCGCGTGTTGACGTTGAAGTTCTTGCTTCAGATGATACAACAGCAGCTATTAACGGTAGCTTAGAGGGAGATGAATATGTGATCACAACGGCAACAAGCCCCATTAAATCAGGTGATCAGGTAAGACTGGCTAATAATCAATGATAAAGATAAAAGATAACATTACGAATTTTTTCAAAAATCTGCGCTTAAAGCAGATCATATACTTTTCAGTTATACTGATACTTTTTCTCATTGTTTTGGGTCTTGATGCATATAGGAATTACACTGCGAATCATCAATATGATCAGATGATGGGAAAAAGATGGTCAGATGAGACAAGATGCGGGCAGGTCAGCATGTTCTTTTCTGAGGCACAGGGAGTAAATGCCGATACTGTTAGTGAGTATGCTTACAAGATAAATAAAGGCCTCATAGCAGACGGCTTTCAGGAGGCTGATGCAAGTACCCAGGGTGGCAATGCTGTCTGGAATTATTGCTTCAGCGGTGTTGGCAGTATTGAAATAACCAGGGGTTTGAAATCTGTAACTGCTGTCGCTATTGGTGTTGGCGGAGACTTTTTCCAATTTCATCCTATGCAGGTCATGAGTGGTAACTATTTCACGGGCGATATAGTTATGAAGGACTATGTCATATTGGATGAAGAGCTTGCATGGCAGCTTTTTGGATCAAATGATATAGTTGGTGAAAGCATCATCCTTGGAGGAGTGCCTCATTATATTGCCGGAGTTGTAAAAAAAGACAGCGGAAAATATGTCAAGGCATCCGGTATGGTTTTTCCTACAATTTTTATGTCCTTTGAGTCTCTTGCGACATATGGTAAGATTGATGCTTCCGTACTTTCAACTGATGGAACACTTGGTAAGTTCACTGTAGCGTCAAAGAATGATGAAGAGGCAGAAGCAGGAACCTCAGATGTTGATACCCAGGCAAAGGGCATTGTATGTATGGAAGTAGTTATGCCCAACACAGTAGACAACTATGCTGCAAATTTTGTTATCGATAAGCTTGGGCTTAATACAACTCAGGTTGAGGTAGTTGACAATTCAGCCAGGTTTGAAGACAGGCATCTGCTTGATCTTATTGGTAAGTTTAATACCAGGGGAATGCAGACTAAGCCGGTAATTTACCCATATTGGGAGAATAATGCCAGAGCTTATGAAAACATTCTTGCTGTTATTTTTCTGATTCAGATAATATGCCAGATAATAATCTTTATTATGGTTGCTATTATTGTGATTCAGGCCTATAGACACAGGAAGTGGACCGTTTCGCAGCTCGTTGAAAAGGCCGCTGACTGGAAGTACAATCTTGAATCAAACATGAAATATCATAACGAAAAATGGAAATATTTTTAACGTTTATTCAGTTGGTTTGTACGTAAATAAGGAGGATATTTAATGAAGAGAATTTATCTAAAGAGAATCCTGAGCGCATCTCTTGCTGCAGTTATGGCTGTGACGATGGTTGGCTGTGGATGCGGAAAGAAGAAGGAAGTGGCTCCTGAAGATCAGGCAAGTCATGATGCCAGTGCATATGTGTTCAAGGATAATCCGATAAATCTGGGAGCAAATGTTGATGTTTCAAACATATCATCACTTGGTACATATGGTGATAAAATTTATGCTGTCGCAAATGTAATAAATGACGATGGAAGCAACAAGACATGCGTTTATACATTTGATAAGGATGGCAGTAACTTAGAGACTATTGAGCTTGCTAATAAAGAAAATCTTACGCTGTATAATACTGTGCTTTCTGATGATGGATCTGTATACACTTTAGAGGTCAAGTATGCCGGTTATTATTTCGGTGACTATGGTATTGAGGGTGTAGATGGACCTACCTCAGAGATCTTATTAGACGATGGTGGTATTGAACTTGAAGGTGATGGTGATGGTGAGGTTGAGGGCGATGTAATTCAGTACTCAGCTGAAGATGAGGCTTCAGAAGATGTAGACGAAGATGCTGAAGAGACAAGCACAGAGGCTGATGATACAAGTTCTGAGACCTCAAACTCAGAGGCTGAAGAGAAGGTTGTTGCTGAACCTGCCGAAGGTGGTCAGGGAGATGTTACTCTTCCGATAGAAGAGCCTTCTCAGGTAGATTTTGGTAGTTCAGAAGATTCTGATAAGTATTATATGACTAAATATGATAATAATGGTACAGAGGTATGGAGACAGGAGCTCGATACTACTACCGAGTCATATTATTACGTGAATTCTTTTGTTGTAGCTGATAATGAAACACTTCTTGTTTCAGATACCTTGGGTATTCATAAATACAGTACTGCTGACGGTACAAAGCAGTCTGACATTGCTTTTGAAAATGTTGACGATGAATATGGCTTTTCGGCTTCAGTTTACAAGCTTGGTGACGGCAGCTTTACAGCATTTGTAAATGGTAACGAGCAGACATTTTACAAGCTTGATCTAAAGTCTGATAAAGCGACTGAGGTTGGAGCTGTTGATACAACTTTCTATGAATACACTTTCTATTCAGGAGCAGGTAAAAATGATCTCTTTGCATCAGGATCAGAGGGTATCTATTCATATAAGCTTGGAGATCCTCAGGTAAAGATGCTCCTTAATTTCGTTGATTCAGATATCGATACCTATGGCGTTTCTCAGCTTGCACCGATTTCTGATACTGAGTTTGTGGCTCTGATTCCTACAGAGGATATGAACTATAACCTTACATATCTTACAAAGGTTGATCCTAAGACTGTAAGCGAAAGAAAGCAGATCATTTTGGGATGTAACTACATTGACTATGATGTAAGAGCTCAGATTATCAAGTTTAATAAGCAGAATGATGAATATCGTGTTGTAATAAGTGATTATTCTAAGTTTGACTCCGACAGTGATATGTCAGGAGGAGCAAATAAGCTAAATACAGATATTGTTTCAGGAAATGCTCCTGATATTCTTGTGCTTGATTCAGATATGCCTGTAGATTCTTATATTTCCAAGGGCCTGTTTGAAGATATGACTAATTACTTCAAGAATGATCCCGAGCTTAGTAAGATTCAGTACATGGATCATGTTATGGAAGCATTTAAGACTGATGGTAAGATGTATAAGCTGATTCCCAGCTTCTATGTTGAGACTGTAGTTGCTCCGAAGAGCGATGTTGGCGATGATGATTACACATGGACAATTGATGAGCTTGAGAAGCTTGTAAAGGAGAAGAATATTGAGCATAAGAATATCTTCGGACCTTTAACAAGAGATGATGTTCTGGAGATGGCACTTAGTCTTTCAGGTTCACAGTATATTGACTGGTCAACACTTACATGCAGCTATGATTCTGACGCATTTATTCATCTTCTTGAATTTGTAAATGAGTTCCCTGAGGAGCTTGAGGAAGATGACTATGGCTATGAGACATCTTCATATTACAGAAGAGGAATGGCACTTGCTGAGAGACTTTATCTTTATACCTTCTCAGATTACAACTACGAAGCGAAGGGTACCTTTGGTCAGCCTGTTAAGGCAGTAGGATTCCCGTCTGATAATGGTAGTGGTTCAGCCCTTTATCCTAACCTTCAGCTCACAATGAGTGCAACTTCTAAGGTTAAGGACGGTTGTTGGGAGTTTATGAGATTCTTCCTCTCTGATGAGTATCAGAAAACTATTGATGGTGCATGGCCTGTTAACATGAATAAGGTTAATGAGCTTGCTGAGAAAATCAAGAAAAAGCCGACCTATATTGATGAGGACGGTAAGGAAATTGAGTATGATGATACCTGGTACGTTGGTGATCAGGAGGTTATCGTTGATCCTATGACTGATGATGAAGTTAATGAGATTCTTGACTTTATTAACAGCATTGATCAGGTTGGTAATGCAAATAATGAAGTAGCTAATATCATTGCTGAAGAAGCTGCCGCTTATTTCAGCGGACAGAAGTCTGCAAAGGAAGTTGCTGATATTATTCAGAGCCGTGTTCAGATCTATGTAAATGAGATTAGCTGATAACTGTCTGCTTACTTAATTTGGGGAAGAGGTGACTGGCATGTATAATACGTTGTTTGGGGTGTCGCCTACGTTCTTTTGGCTGATACTGGCAGTAATTATGGCTGTTTTTGAAATCCTGACACAGGGACTTTCTACGATATGGTTTGCCATCGGTGCACTGGCTGCATTTATAGTAGCCGTGGCCGGTGGAAACCTACCGCTGCAA
Organism: Butyrivibrio sp. VCD2006; assembly: GCF_000423925.1. GTDB lineage: Bacteria > Bacillota > Clostridia > Lachnospirales > Lachnospiraceae > Butyrivibrio. The sequence continues at coordinate 81,358 of NZ_AUIX01000003.1, read as the reverse complement.
ATAGTGATCTTCATTCTGGTATCAATTTTGATGCTGCTACTGGTAAGGCCCATATCGGTAAAGCTCCTTTCAGGGAAAATAGTGAAAACCAATATTGATGCTCTGGTTGGGCGTAAGGTTACAGTAAGTAAGAATATTGATAACATCAAAGAAACCGGCGCTGTAGTACTTGATGGTACTACCTGGAATGCGCGAAGTGCTGATGATATTGCCATAACATCCGGCGAAACGGTTATTATCGAAAGAGTTGAGGGAAATAAGCTCATCGTAAAGAGAGCATAAAAGGTATGAAGGAGGAGAAGATATGTATATTTTCGTCGCTATTGTTCTAATTCTGATTCTTATTGCACTTAACATCAAAATCGTTCCACAGGCACATTCATTCATTGTTGAACGTCTTGGCGCGTACAAAGAGACATGGGATGTTGGTCTGCACTTTATGGTTCCGTTTATTGACAGAATCGCCAGAAAGGTTGACCTTAAGGAACAGTATTGTGATTTCCCGCCTCAGCCTGTAATTACGCAGGATAACGTAACAATGCAGATTGATTCAATTGTTTTCTTCAGAATATCTGATCCTAAGGCTTATGCTTATGGCGTGAGAAATCCGATCGGAGCAATTGAGAATCTTACAGCAACAACACTTCGTAATGTTATCGGTTCACTTACACTTGATGAGACTCTCACAAGTCGTGATCAGATTAACGCACAGATGCAGGATGCTCTTGATATAGCAACTGATCCCTGGGGAATCAAGATCACAAGAGTTGAGCTTAAGAACATCAATCCTCCGGAGCAGATTCGTGACGCCATGGAGAAACAGATGAAGGCTGAGCGTGAAAAGAGAGAGAAGATTCTCTTTGCAGAAGGTGAGAAGCAGTCAGCTATCACAGTTGCAGAAGGTGAGAAGCAGAGTAAAATTCTTCAGGCAGAAGCTGACAAGCAGGCAACAATCCTTAAGGCAGAAGCTGAAAAGGAAAAACAGATAAGAGAGGCTGAAGGTAGAGCAGAGGCTATAAGAAGTGTCCAGAAGGCTAATGCTGATGGTATTGCAATGCTTAAGGAAGCAGGTGCAGATGAATCTGTTCTTACTATCAAGAGCCTTGAAGCATTTGAAAAGGCTGCTAACGGACAGGCAACAAAGATCATTGTTCCCAGTAATATTGCAGGGGTTGCAGGTCTTGCAGAGTCATTAAAGGAAATTGTTTCCAAGTAAGTTGTAAAACTGATAATATAAGGGGAATCTTAAATTCCCCTTATATTTAATAAATTCTTAAAAAAAATTCTATTGATATTTATTCTTTTATGATGTAATGTGAACATTAGTCGAAGGTAGTTTAATCTTGAAGCATTAGCTTATCGACAATCAGACTTAGGTTTAATAAGTTTTCGATTACTTTTCCAATTGTATTTTACATAACTTAATTTAATTTATTTTGTAGAAAGGAATATATTTTGAGAGAAAAATTAGAAACACTCACACTGGCTTCACTGCGTGACCTCGCAAAGCGTAATGGCATTAAGAGCGTTACTACTATGAAAAAGTCAGATCTTATTGATGCACTTTTAGAGCTCTATGAAAAGCAGCAGGCAGAGGAGGCTAAAAGTAAGGCAAGTGATAAGACAGATTCTGAGAAGGAAGAGCCTGAAAAGAAGGCAGTAAAGACTTCATCGGATGCTGAGAAAGCACCCGTAAAGAAGGTGCTTAAAAAGAAGGTTATTATAAACGACAAGAGTCAAAGTAATTCCGAGAACAAGCCTTCCGGAAAGTCACCAGCTGAAAATAAGCCTACTGCAAAGGCACAGACGGAAGGTAAACCTTCTGGTAAGCCACAGGCTGATAATAAGCCTGCAGGAAAGCCTGTTTCAGATAATAAAACCATAGAGAATAAGCAGCAGGAACAGAAGAGTAGTTCAGATGGTCAGGATTCCTATGCAAAGAAGGAAACACCTGCCGATGAAGCTGAAATTGCAAACGGAATTGAGGCTGACGGTATTCTTGAGGTTATGCAGGATGGATTTGGTTTTATCCGTTGCGAAAACTATCTTCCCGGTGAGAATGATGTATATGTCGCTCCCGGAATGATCAGAAAATATAACCTTAAGACCGGAGATATTCTTAAAGGAATAGCAAGACAGAAGAAAGAAAACGATAAGTTTGGAGCTTTGCTTCAGCTTAATTCTATAAATGGATACAAACCGGAAGTTGCTATGGGCAGATGGAATTTTGAGCAGATGACTCCCATTTTCCCTGAAGAGCAGATTGTCTTAGAGCATCCCGGATGCCCTATTTCCATGAGAATCATGGATCTTATCTCACCTATAGGAAAAGGTCAGCGTGGTATGATCGTATCACCGCCTAAGGCAGGTAAGACAACACTTCTCAAAGATGTGGCACTTTCAGTAAGAAGGAATAATCCTGATATACACCTTATAGTTCTTCTTATCGACGAGAGACCTGAGGAAGTAACAGATATCAAGGAGAGTATTGAAGGACCTAACGCAGAAGTAATCTATTCAACATTTGATGAACTTCCTGAGCATCATAAAAGAGTATCAGAAATGGTAATTGAAAGAGCTAAGCGCCTTGTTGAGCACAACAAAGACGTTATGATACTCCTTGATTCAATCACAAGACTTACAAGAGCATATAACATAGTTGTTCCTCCGTCAGGAAGAACACTTTCAGGTGGTCTTGACCCCGCAGCACTTCATATGCCGAAGAGATTCTTTGGTGCTGCAAGAAAAATGAGACAGGGCGGAAGTCTTACGATTCTCGCAACTGCACTTGTTGAGACAGGCTCCAAGATGGATGATGTTATCTACGAGGAATTCAAGGGTACAGGTAACATGGAAATGGTTCTTGACAGAAAGATGCAGGAGAAAAGAATATTCCCTGCAATCAATATTCCTAAGTCCAGTACCAGAAGAGAAGATCTTCTTCTTAAGCGTGATGAGCTTGCCGCAGTTAACGCACTCAGAAAGGGCTTTAACGGCATGAAGGCAGACGAAGCAGTTGACCAGTGTATCAACATGTTCGCAAAAACACGCACCAACACAGAATTTGTACGCATGGTTGAAAAACAGATAGCCAGATATTGATAAAGAAAGACCGGAGATTTGAATAAGTCTTCGGTCTTTTTCTTTGAAAAAACGCAGAGAGTGTTTTGTTTTTTTATTTTATCGATATGTAAGGTCAGAAATCGGATATACCAGTCTTAAACCGATTGTGCGTTTTTTGCAATTGGAGGTTTAAGACTGGTATATCCAATTTCTGACCGTATTTATCCAAAAAAAAACACGCCGTAGCGTGTAATCTTTGGGAGGAGGGGTTGTCAGGTGGGGAACCCGACAACCCGGTATGAAAAAAGTTTTGTTGGGGGAGTCAGAAGTTCTAACTCCTGTTAAATATATAGTAAGGTTTAAATTTGTACAGAATATGGACAAATCATAAACTAAATATAAAATAATTCGAAATTATATCTAATCACAAACGAGATTTAGAATATTCTGTGATTTTAATTTGGAATATATATAAAAGATTTCTCCAATAATGAAGCGACTTTGAGCAAAACATGGTATACTATTTCTATATGATTCAGTGTTCAAAAAACCACTTTTGTTTCAAAATCAAAGATTCAGAGAGGTTTGTACGATTTTTCAATTATTGAATGTTGATTTGGGATTGATATAAGCGGCTTGTTTATATATAAAAAAGTGTGGAATTTTGATATAATCAATATTTAGAGCCTGGTATAATGAATCTTGGTTCTGGAACAAATATAAGGAGATGAAAAAAGTTATGCGCAAAGTTATACTAACCGGCGATCGCCCGACAGGGAAGCTTCATGTCGGTCATTATGTCGGTTCACTCAGAAGAAGAGTAGAGCTTCAGAACTCAGGTGAGTTTGATGATATTTTTATTATGATTGCCGATGCTCAGGCGCTTACAGACAATGCTGAGAATCCTGAGAAGGTAAGACAGAATGTTATTGAGGTTGCTCTTGATTATCTTGCAGTGGGTCTTGATCCTGCAAAGAGCACTCTTTTCGTACAGTCACAGATACCGGAGCTCACAGAGCTTTCGTTTTATTACATGAATCTTGTCACAGTATCCCGTCTTCAGAGAAATCCTACAGTTAAGGCTGAGATCCAGATGCGTAATTTCGAGACAAGTATTCCTGTTGGATTTTTCACTTATCCTATCAGCCAGGCTGCTGATATTACTGCATTCAAGGCAACAACCGTTCCGGTTGGAGAGGACCAGGAGCCTATGATCGAGCAGTGCAGAGAGATTGTCAGAAAGTTTAATTCAGTTTACGGTGAGGCACTTGTCGAGCCTAATATTCTTCTTCCTGATAACAAGGCATGCCTTAGACTTCCCGGTACAGACGGTACCGCTAAGATGAGTAAGTCACTTGGCAACTGCATTTATCTTTCCGAATCACCGGAATCAATTAAGAAAAAAGTAATGGGCATGTTTACAGATCCTAATCATCTTCGTGTTGAGGATCCGGGTGAAGTCGAGAATAACCCTGTATTCATCTATCTTGATGCTTTTGCAAAAGATGAACATTTTGCTGAATTTGCTCCTGATTATGCAAATCTTGAGGAGATGAAGGCTCACTATAAGAGAGGCGGTCTTGGAGATGTTAAGGTGAAGAAGTTCCTTAACAACGTCCTTCAGACAGAGCTTGAGCCTATCAGAAAGCGCAGAGAGGAATTCCAGAAGGATATTCCTTATGTATACGATGTCATTAAGAAGGGCTCTGAGGTTGCAGAAGAGGTTGCAGCCAAGACCTTAAGTGATGTTAAGAAGGCTATGAGAATCGATTACTTCTCAGATGATGAGCTCATAGCTATGCAGTCTGCAAAATATCAGGTTACAGAGGATTGATAACCTGAAATAAAATAATCTTCCAATGATGGAGGCACGAAATGAAGAACATTCTATTTGTTGCATCAGAAGGCGTACCATTTATTAAAACCGGCGGACTCGCAGATGTAGTTGGATCTTTGCCTAAGGATATTGACAAGAAATACTTTGATGTAAGAGTTATCCTTCCAAAGTACACCTGCATGTCACAGGAGATGAGAGATAAATTGGAATATGTTTCCAATTTTTACATGGATTTCCACTGGAAGAGTGAATATGTGGGAATCTTCTATGCCGAGGTTGACGGTATTAAGTATTACTTTATTGATAATGAATACTTCTTTGGTGGAAGCGCTCCCTATGGCGGAGATGTAATCTGGGAGATTGAAAAGTTTGCTTATTTCAGTAAGGCAGCACTTTCTATTCTTCCTGTAATAGGCTTCAGACCTGACATTATTCATTGTCATGACTGGCAGACAGGACTTATTCCTGTTTACCTTAAGGAGAGATTCCAGGGAAATGAATTTTTCCGTGGTATAAAGTCAATAATGACTATTCATAATCTTAAGTTCCAGGGTAAATGGGATGCTAAGGATGTACAGGATATTACCGGACTTCCGGATTATTACTTTACACCCGATAAGCTTGGATATTATAAGGATGCTAACCTCTTAAAGGGTGGTATCGTTTATGCAGATGCTATTACAACTGTTAGTAGCACCTATGCTGAGGAGATTAAGACCGAGTTTTATGGCGAGGGACTTGATGGACTTCTCAGAGCAAGAAATCATGACCTTAGAGGAATTGTTAACGGTATAGATTATACTGAGTTCAATCCTGAGACAGATAAATTCCTCGACTATCCTTATAATGCTATTAACTTCCGTAAAGAAAAGGTTAAGAACAAGAGAGCACTTCAAAGAGAGCTTGGTCTCCCTGAGGATGATAAGATCATGATGATCGGTATTATTTCAAGACTTACTGATCAGAAGGGATTTGATCTTATTGCTTATGTTCTTGATGAGCTTTGCCAGGATGCAATTCAGATAGTTGTTCTTGGAACAGGTGAGGAACAGTACGAGAACATGTTCCGTCATTTTGCATGGAAGTTCCCGGATAAGGTTTCAGCGAATATTTATTATTCCAATCCTTTATCACATAAGATTTATGCAGCTTCTGATGCATTCCTTATGCCTTCACTTTTCGAGCCTTGCGGACTTTCACAGTTGATGGCGCTCAGATACGGTTCTGTACCGATTGTGAGACAGACAGGTGGTCTTTCAGATACTGTTGAACCTTACAACCAATATGAGAGTAAGGGAACAGGCTTTGGCTTCCTCAATTACAATGCGCATGAGATGATGCGTACTGTACGCGAAGCTGAGAGAGTTTACTATGACAACAAGCGTGAATGGAACAAGATGATCGATCGTGCAATGGCTGCAGACTTCTCATGGGAAGTATCAGCATCCAAATATCAGGAGATGTACGACTGGCTTAGACCCTAAAAGATGAGTAAAAAGAAAAATGTAATTGTGCAAGGCGGAATCCTTGCAATGGCTGGACTGATATGCAGCATAATTGGTCTGTTATATCAGGGACCTCTTACCGGAATTATTGGTGATGAGGGTAATGGCTACTACAGTACAGCTTATAATATCTATAATATTGTATTGCTTATTTCGTCATATAGCATACCTTCTGCGATGAGTAAAATCTTATCGCAGAAGCTTGCTGTTCACGAATATCGCAACGCACAGCGGATATTTCACTGTGCGCTTATTTATGTGTGCATAGTGGGCGGACTAGGAAGCATCTTTTTATTATTTGGTGCGCCTCTGATTGTTTCAGGTAATTCGATTCCTGTAGTCAGAGTGTTTGCACCCATAATATTTATATTTGGACCGCTAGGTGTTCTCAGAGGATATTTTCAGGCTCACAGGACAATGGTTCCAACCAGTGTATCCCAGCTGGTCGAACAGATTTTAAATGCTATTGTTTCAGTTGGTATGGCACTTTTGCTTGTAAGACTTGCTGTTTCGAGAGGGTACGATGAGCACACAAGAGCGATGTATGGTGCTATAGGAAGTGCGCTTGGTACCGGCTCAGGTGTGGTTATAGCTTTAATATTTATGTTTTTTGTTTATAACATAAATAGGGACTATATAAAAAGAAAAGTCATTCATGATCATCATGAGGATATGACATACAATGAAATATTCAGAATGATAATCATGATAGTAACGCCTTTTATTTTCAGTACATTTATTTATCAGCTTCCAACGACACTTAATCAGACACTGTTTACCAAGCTTATGACTGGCTATAGAGGAATACCGCATAATGAGGTCATTACCAGATTCGGTGTCTATACAAGAAAATCGGTGGTAATAAGTAATTTTCCTATAAGAATTGCTGCAGCTGCGGCAGCTGCTATCATACCGAACATTTCAACATACTTTGCGCAGAAGAATTATAAGAAAACTTCTCAGATGGTTGTCAGGGTATATACCCTTATTAACATGATTGCAATACCATCTGCGGCGGGACTCTTTGCTTTGTCAGAGCCAATAATAATGCTTCTTTTCCCGCAGAAGTCATCGCTACATGAAGCAGGTGTTCTGATGCAGATATTGGCTGTGACTGTTGTGTTTTATTCACTTTCTACTGTAAGTAACGCTATACTTCAGGGAATCGGAAAGGTTAATATCCCGGTTATTAATGCTGCTATAGCGTTAATTGTTCAGACTGTGGCACTTGTACTGCTTTTGCTGTTTACCAATATTGGGAACAAAGCTTTGGCCATCACAGCTATAATTTATTCACTCATGATGTGTGTGCTAAACGAATGGTCTATTTCTCGATATCTTGATGTTAAACAGGATGTGCTGAAAATGTATATTATCCCGGTACTTGTTTCAGTACTTATGGGAGGCGCTGCATTTGGAGTACATATGCTGTTCAAATTCCTTATTGGAATGATATTACCAAGAGAGTATTTTGCAAATCTCATTGCTGTACTTGTAGCAATGTTTGTGGCAGTTCTAATATATGCTGTAGGAATGGTTAAGATGAAGGGCGTGACAGAAGAAGAATTACTGTCGTTCCCTAAAGGTAGTAAAATTGTTGGTATTCTTAAAAAAGCTCATATTATGAATGCATGATATATCAGAATTACTCCAGTGATATGTATGAAGAGCAATCCGATGAGGGAATGGGCGTACGCTATACCTTGGCATTTTAAGAGGGAATTTGCTTTATTTTAGGTCAATCCTATCTGTGTATATACATGAAATACCATCAGTCAGATATTCCTTTATTTTTGATTCATCGTTTTCGGTATGAACAAATAGAGGCGTATCTGACTTTTTCATTACATCCATAAATTCCGAGTCGTTAGTTAGATCAATATGAAAAGTGAAACCGACAAGAGGCTTTTTTGCTGCTTTTAAAAGAGCTTCTTTAGTACGCTCGGAATTCTCGGTTTCATATAATGTATAGATAATATAAGGGAAGCCTGCTTTTTTTACTGCATCATATTCGGTAGCGTGGTATATCTGAACTACAAATCTGTCTGCAATATCAGGATAGTCAGAGGCAATCATTTTATAGGTATCGATGTCTGTCTCCTTTGTATCCGTAACGACTATCATGTCCTTGTACTCTCGCATATACTGCGCTATATCATCAAAGGTGAGGACAGTAAATTTATCTAATATTTTGCACTGCAAATATTCTGAAAGAGTAGGCGGTTCTCCCGGTGTCATTTGTTTTCCGTTAAGATAGAGATCTCCCCAGGCTTTTCCGCAAACAAGAGCATGGTCGCTTGTGTAGTGGAAATCTATTTCTATAATTCTGTTTCCTACAGAAAGACTTCTTTCAAGAGCTTCCTTTGAGTTTGTGTAATCGTATTCATTACCCTCATCATCATTTATAAATCCGCAGGCATGAATTATATATTTATTTTCTGAAAAGGTGCTGCGCATAGCATTGATGTTATCCGGAACGGTATTGCCGCATCCGCAAATAAAAGAAATGCAAAAAAGCAGAGTACCAAGAACTGCTAGACTTGTGAAGTTTTTAAGAGGTCTTATTTTCATTTGAACAAATTCCCTGATAAAAGAATAATATTTGGCGCCGGCATTGGAATAATAGGGCGTTATTGCTTTTATGCTTTTGTCTGTTATGCTAAAATAATCTAGTTTGGTAAAACCAAAAATAATTATAACATTTAAGGAACAATCGTGAAGAAAAGAAATATAATTAAAAATCTCATTTTAACAATAATACTGGCTATTCCATTTTTATTAATGTTTACATCGCTGTGGTTTTTCAATACCTGGAATACTATGACTGTTAATGAGCTTATGTTCAACGTCAAGATGTCTCTTTCTGGAGCATCTCATGCGATGATTAAGCTATTTATTATGAGAGCTTTCTTGCCAACATGTGTTGCTGCATTGGTGCTTTTCTTATTTCTTACTTTTGTGAAAAAAGAAGCACTTGGTGGGAAAAGAGTTTTGATTGCAATTGCTGCTTCGGTAGCTGCACTTATAGCTGCTCTTACTTACACATGGATACAGCTTGATATGAGTTCCTATATCGATCAGCAGCTTCATGCATCGACCTTTATCAAGGACAATTATGCTGATCCTCATGAAGTAAAAATTGAATTCCCTGAAAAGAAGAGGAACCTTGTTTACATTTATCTGGAATCTACAGAGGTAACTGACACCGACAAAGAGCATGGCGGCGGATTTGAAAAGAGCAGAATCCCGGAGTTGACTGATCTTGCGCTCCAAAATGAGTTCTTTGGAGAAGGAACGGATAAGTTAAACGGCGGTTATTCCATGCCTGGTACTGACTGGACTATGGGTGCTATTTTTGCACAGTCATCAGGACTTCCCCTACAGATAAGTATCGATGCTAACAGTATGTCCGAGCAGGAGACATTTTTCCCTACTGTTAGGGCACTTGGTGATGTACTTAAGGACGAAGGCTATCATCAGGAATACCTGTGTGGATCCAATGCTACCTTTGGAGGAAGAGAGCTTTTCTTTAAGACTCACGGAGATTTTGATATCGTTGACTATCCTTATGCTAAGGCTCAGGGATGGATTCCTGAGGATTACGGAGTATGGTGGGGCTTTGAAGATGAAAAGCTTTATGAATACGCAAAGAACAGGCTGACTGAGCTCTCAAAAAGCGATGAGCCCTTTAACCTGACTCTTCTAACCGTTGATACACACTTTGAAGACGGTTATGTATGCAGACTTTGTGAGGATGAATTTGATGACCAGTATTCAAATGTATTTTCATGTGCAAGCAGACAGGCTGTTGAATTCGTTAATTGGATACAGGAACAGGATTTTTATGAAAACACAACTATTGTTCTTGTAGGTGACCATCCTACAATGGATGCGGATTTTTGTGCGATGATTCCAGAGGACTACACAAGAACTGTATATACCTGCTTTATAAATCCAGGAGTATCGAAACAGCTTGGCGAAAAGAGAGCATATACAACCTTTGATATGTACCCCACCACAATTGCATCTCTTGGTGCAAAGATAGAAGGTGACAGACTGGGACTTGGAACAAATCTGTTTTCTTCTGAGAAAACTCTTCTTGAAATAAATGAGATGGATACCATGACAAGTGAGCTTAACAGGAAGTCACATTTCATGAATGAGCTTGCAGGCATCACTGATGAAATGGCAATGGAGCAGAATTATGAAGGTGCATCTGCAGATACCGACATAACTATTGACGGAGATGTTGTAAGAGTAGTCGTAAGTAATATAAAGGGCGTTGTAGAGAAAATTCAAAGCATAGACGTTGTTGTAAATGTCGAGGGTAATAGTGATAATCAAAGGACCTATGTGATGGAACAAAATTCTGATGGCGATTACGTAGCTGAGATTCCATTGGAAGATATTAATCCAAAGGACACAGAGTTTAATGTATATTGCAGAGGAGCACTGGGCTCTGACATAAATCTGTTTACGCAAAGAGGGGATATGAACCTTAAGCAGACAGATTTTCAGGAATATCTGGAGGCACTTAAATCTTATGCAGATAGCGGTGATTATACTGTTTTCATCACAACAAGAAAGAGCGGTGCCATGAGGCTGACCGGCGAAAACATTGAAGCACTAAAAGCACTTGGAATAAACGGTGATATTCCTAAGGGACAGGATATTACACTTGTCGCTGCAATTAATAGCGAGCTTAATGACAGCTATGCTACAAAGGATAGCGTGAATGTAAAGGGAAAAGTGAATGAAAACCTTTCTTATCACCTTAAGGGAAGCTGGGACAGCTTTAATGATAAGGATTTCATGCTTAAGATTAATGGTGACAATATCATGATCGAAAGAAAAGGCTTACATTTTGCCGTTGTAAACAATTCAAACGGCAGAATTGCCGATTATGTAAATTTTGATCTTCTGGATAAGGAATGTAGAAGATATTAAACATCCTCCTATGTGGGGTGACAAAATAATATATGCCTTCCCCCTTTGGGGGCGCACGACATCCGGGGGATGTCGGTTTTGCGCGGACCGAAGCGGAGCGAAGACAGGTGTCAGCGAAGCTGACGGATGAGGGTAACATGGCATTTGATGGAATTACAGTTGCGAACATTGTGCGCGACATAAAAAAAGAACTAAAGGGCGGACGAATCTATAAGATTGCACAGACAGAGAAGGATGAGCTTCTCATAACTGTCCGCAAGGCAGTAGAAAACGGCGGAGGACAGAGAAGACTTTTTATGTCTTCTGATGCTTCGCTTCCTCTTGTTTACATGACGGATGAGAATAAGCAGAGCCCTATGACAGCGCCTAATTTCTGCATGCTTCTTAGAAAGCACATTCAGAACGGCAAGATTATAGATGTTTATCAGCCTGAATTTGAGAGAATTATAAGAATTGAGATCGAGCACCTCGATGAGATGGGAGACCTTCGCCATAAGACACTTTTGATGGAGCTTATGGGAAAATACAGCAATATTATTTTTGTTGATGAGGATAATAAGATAATTGATTCAATTAAGCATATCCCTTCTTCAGTGAGCTCAGTTCGTGAGGTGCTTCCGGGAAGAGACTATTTTGTACCGACAGCGCAGGATAAGATCAATCCGATAAAGGCTACAAAGGATGAGTTCATGAGCCTTGTGCCTTCTAAAGGGCAGCCTGTTTTCAAGGCTTTGTATGAGAGCTTTACTGGACTTTCACCTGTGATATCAAGAGAGATATGCTATAGAGCTGACATTGACTCTGATAAGTCTGCTATTGCTTTGGAAAATGGTGAATCTGTTAGATTGTGGGATGCTTTTAATGAGATGATGGAGCAGATAAGGAATGATGAGTTTTCTCCTGAGCTTATATATATAAACGATAAGCCTAAGGAATATGCGGCGATTCCGCTTACAATGTTCCATTCCGGAGACGATTCTTCGTACAAGGAGTACGACGAAATATCATCGCTTCTTTTGGATTTTTATTCAGAGAAAAATACTGTAACAAGGATACGTCAGAAATCATCTGATCTTAGAAAGGTTGTTGCCACAGCTCTTGAGAGGAATATCAGAACCCTGGACCTTCAGACCAATCAGCTTAGGGATACGGAGAAGAAGGATAAATACAGGATTTACGGTGAACTCCTTACGGTTTACGGCTATAATGCTGAGCCTGATGCTAAGTCCATTACTGTAAATGACTACAATACAGGAAAAGATGTAAAGATAACACTTGATCCCACGCTCACAATAGCTCAGAACGCTAAGAAGTACTTTGATAAATATACCAAGATGAAGAGAACTGCTGAGGCTCTCGAGGTTCAGATGAAAGAAGTAAGTGAGACAGTTTCACATCTTGAATCGATTGCTGCGTCACTGGATATAGCAAGACAGGAAGAAGACCTCACGGATATCAGGCGAGAGCTCATTGAAGGCGGCTATATCAAGGGCAGCGCAGCTGACAGAATAAGTGGCAAGGGCAAAAACGGCAAGAATCAGAGAAACCAAAGATCAAAGAGTAAGCCCTTCCATTACATAAGCAGTGATGGCTTCCACATCTATGTCGGCAAAAATAATTACCAGAATGATGAGCTGACCTTCAAGATGGCAAACGGTGGTGACTGGTGGTTCCATGCAAAGGGGATACCGGGATCGCACGTTGTTCTCATAACCGAAGGCAAGGAAGTTCCTGACAGAACCTTTGAGGAAGCTGCTTCACTTGCTGCATACTACTCCAAGGGCAAGGATCAGGATAAGGTTGAGATCGACTACCTTAAGCGCAAGGACGTTAAAAAACCCGGCGGCGCAAAGCCAGGATTTGTGGTTTATTACACAAATTATTCAATGGTAATCAGTACGGATATTTCAGCTTTGAAGGAAGTTGAATAAAAAATAGTTAAAATGATAAAAATAAAACGCAAGAACACGCGTGTTATCATTGAAAGATTTTGTTGTATTAATAAGTATTACCAACAAAGAACTATAAAACCGCTTTCAACATTGACTATTACTGTGTTCTCACATATTATTAAAAGAGGTATTTCTATTATAGCTTGAGAGAAAATAGAAATCCGTGGAACGTCAATTTACAATCCTTAGGAGGAACTTATGGTTTGCAGCATGACTGGCTACGGACGCAGTGAGGTGGCCGATGAGAAGCACAAGTTTACGGTAGAGATGAAGTCCGTAAACAACAGGTATCTCGACATTAACATCAAGATGCCTAAGAAGTTTAACGCACTTGAATCTAAGATCAGAAATGAACTTAAGCAATTTGTTAAAAGAGGAAAGGTTGATGTTTTCATAACATATGAGGACTTTTCCGAGACAGATACCAGAGTAAGATACAATAAGGAGATCGCTGCTGAATATCTTGAGTATCTCAAGCAGATGTCTAAGGACTTTGGTATCGATAATGATATCCGAGTTTCTTCTTTGTCAAAATATCCTGATGTTTTCAGTATGGAAGATGCAGAGCTTGACGAAGAGGAGATGTGGGAGACTCTTAAAAAGGCCATTGATAAGGCCGGTGAAGAGTTCCTGGCTGCAAGGCAGAAGGAAGGAGAATTCCTTCATAAGGATCTCGATGAGAAGCTTGAAGGAATGCTTGAGAGTGTTGATTTCATCACCGAGAGATCTCCTGTTATCATCGAGGAGTACAGAAACAGATTAAGGGATAAGGTTAAGGAACTCCTTGAGGATAAGGCGGTTGATGAGAACAGACTTATCATGGAGGTTACTTTATACGCTGATAAGGTTTCCGTTGATGAGGAGCTTGTCAGACTTCGCAGTCATGTGAAGGCAATGAGGGATGCTCTTAATAAGGGCGATGATAAGGAAGGAATTGGCCGTAAGCTGGACTTCCTTGCACAGGAGATGAACAGAGAGTCCAATACTATCTTGTCAAAATCTACGGACCTTGAGATATCTGACAGAGGAATCAGTCTTAAGACTGATGTTGAGAAGGTGCGTGAACAGATTCAGAATATTGAGTAAGATAGGAAGATAGACTAAATGAATAACAAAGGTATTATAGTTGTTGTTTCCGGTTTTTCAGGAGCCGGCAAGGGAACTTTGATGAAGGAGCTTATAAACAGATATGACAATTATGCATTGTCGATATCAGCTACCACGAGAAGTCCCAGACCCGGTGAAGAAAACGGCAGAGAATACTTCTTTATGTCAAAGGAAGAATTTGAGAAGCTGATTGCAGAGGACGGGCTTTACGAGCATGCATGCTACGTTGGCAATTACTATGGGACTCCCAAGAAATTTGTCCAGGAAAAGCTTGATGCAGGTAAAGATGTAATTCTTGAAATTGAGATACAGGGTGCGCTTCAGATAAAGAAGAAATTCCCCGAGGCGCTGCTTCTTTTCGTAACACCTCCTTCTGTTGAAGAACTCGAGAAAAGACTTCGCGGAAGAGGCACGGAAACAGATGAAGTCATACACGGAAGAATGCTCAGAGCAAAAGAAGAGGGACAGGGTATTGACGAGTATGATAATATAGTAATCAATGACGATCTTGACACCTGCGTTAAGCAGATGCATGAGATAATACAGGCAGCACATTTTGCTCCTTCCCGTAACAAGGAATTCATAGAGGGAATAAGAGCGCAGCTGTCAGAGCTAAAGTAATTTTTTAATAATGGAGGACTAACATGATACATCCGTCATATGTTGATCTTATGAAGGTAGTTAATAAGGACGTTGAAGAAGGAAATGAGCCTATCATCAGCTCAAGATATTCCATCGTCATGGCAACAGCTAAGAGAGCAAGACAGCTTATTGCAGGTGATGAGCCTATGGTAAGAGTTAAGGATAGGGAGAAGTTCCTTTCAATCGCTGTTGATGAGCTCAACGCTGATAAACTCAGAATTCTTTCTGACGAGGAGAAGGAAGCTCTTCTTGATGTTAACGAAGAGGAAACAAGTGAAGAGTAATTCTTTCAGGTAACCTATATGAAAATATTATTTGTATCTCTCGGCTGTGACAAAAACCGTGTTGACTCTGAGGTCATGCTCGGAATGCTGTCACAGCGGGGGCATGAATTTACAGATGATGAAGAAATAGCAGAAGCAGCAGTGGTCAACACATGCTGCTTTATTGGTGATGCGAAGGAAGAAAGTATAAATACCATCATAGAGCTTGGTGAGTACAGAAAAAGCGGTAAGTACAAAGCTCTTATTGTTACAGGATGTCTTGCTGAGAGATATCGCGGGGAAGTACTAAAAGAGATTCCGGAAGTTGACAGGATTCTTGGTACCGCATCTGTAGAGCACATTGTTGAGGCGCTTGACAGCGTCCTTGCTGAAAATGGTGATAGCGATATATTGAAAAGCCAGGATGATGGACCTGAGTGCGCCAATACTTCATCGATCAGAAGAATATTTCTTGATAGCCTCGATATGAAGCCTAAGGGTAATTTTAAAAGAGTACAGACCACTGGTGGTCAGTACAATTATTTAAAAATTGCAGAGGGCTGCAATAAGAACTGTACCTACTGTGTAATCCCCAAGGTAAGGGGAAAATACAGAAGTGTTCCTATGGAAGAGCTTATCGAAGAAGCGAAGGCACTTGTGAATCAGGGAGTTACAGAGATAATTCTTGTTGCACAGGAAACAACCTTATATGGAATTGATCTATATGGGAAAAAGTCGCTTCCTGAGCTGCTTCACAGGCTTGCTGAGATTGAGGATTTAAAATGGATACGTATTATGTACTGCTATCCGGAGGAAATCACCAACGAGCTTATTGAGACTATAAAAAATGAGCCTAAGGTTTGCAATTATCTGGATATTCCGCTTCAGAGCGGATCTGATCACATCCTAAAGCAAATGGGGAGAGCTACCACAAGAGCCGATATTGCTGAAAGGATAAGCTATTTAAGATCACAGATTCCGGATATTTGTATCAGAACTACTCTTATCGCCGGTTTCCCCGGTGAAACAGAGGAGGATCACGCCGAATCGCTTTCCTTTATAAAGGAAATGAAATTCGACAGACTCGGATGCTTTTCTTATTCTCAGGAGGAAGAAACTGTTGCCGGAGAAATGCCAAATCAGCTTTCAGAAGAGGTGAAGAATAAGCGAAGAGATGATATAATGGAAGCGCAGCAGGAAATTGCATTTGCCGCTGCAAAAAACAGAGTTGGACAGGTTGTAAGTGCTGTTATTGAAGGCAGGATTGCTGATGATGACGATGATGAATACGAAGGCAGTACTTATGTAGCCAGAACATATATGGATGCTCCTGATGTTGATGGATATCTTTTTATCATGAATGTTCCATATGATCTCATGAGCGGACAGTTTGTCGATGTACTTATTACCGGTTCAAATGACTATGACCTGATTGGGGAGTTAATGGAGGGGAAAGAAGATGAAAATGAATTTACCGAATAAGCTTACAGTACTGAGAGTAATTTTAGTTCCTTTTTTTGTGATTTTCTTGCTGGCTAATATTTTTGGACCGGCAGATAAGTGGATAGCACTTGCAATATTTATAATTGCTTCACTGACTGATCTTGCAGATGGTAAGATAGCAAGAAAATATAATCTTGTAACTGATTTTGGTAAATTTATGGATCCACTTGCGGATAAACTTCTTGTTTGCAGTGCAATGATCTGCCTTATAGAACTTGGACAGATTCCTTCCTGGATCGTAGTAATAATCATCGCGAGAGAGTTTATTATTAGCGGATTCAGACTTATTGCAGCAGAGAACGGACGCGTTATCGCAGCAAGCTATTGGGGGAAGTTTAAGACTACTTTCCAGATGTTTATGGTAATTCTGATGATAGTTAATATTCCGCAGCTTCGTCTTATTACTACAATTATCATGTACATCGCACTTGCACTTACAATCATTTCACTTCTTGATTACATCATTAAGAACAAAGATGTTATGAGTGGAGACATGTAATTCGCACTTGTACATTATTTAATTTCGTGCTATAGTTTCAATTTGTGTATATGTTTACTTTGGGGACAACATTTTATGCTGTCCCCTTTTTATTTTATAAAACGAAAGGATTTTTATGTCGAATATTTTAGACGAGATCAAGAAAAACATTGAAGGAATATCTGAGGCTGTTACCGCCTCCAAGGAGAAGGTAAAAGCTGCTCCTCATAGCGAGGAGAAGGCTCGATATGAGGAGGCAGAGGGTATCGACTCAAGGATTCTGAGAGCTATCACTGAGATGGGCTTTGAGTATATGTCACCTATTCAGAAGGCAGCTATTCCTGTGATGATGAAGGGCGTTGATATTATCGGACAGGCTCAGACTGGAACAGGTAAGACAGCAGCTTTCGGTATTCCGCTTCTTCAGCAGATAGACCCTGATAACAGACACCTTCAGGCTGTTGTTCTTTGCCCTACAAGAGAGCTTGCTATGCAGGCTGCTGATGATCTTAGAAGCTTTGGTAAGTACATGCATGGTATTAAGGTGCTTCCGGTATACGGCGGACAGGATATTTCCAGACAGATCAGAGCGCTTTCATCAGGAGTTCAGGTTGTGGTTGGAACACCCGGACGTGTTATGGATCATATGAGACGTCATACCATGAAAATGGCAGACGTGCGCGTACTTGTCTTGGATGAAGCAGATGAGATGCTTGATATGGGCTTTAGGGATGACATTGAGACCATCCTTGAGGGTATGCCCGAGGAGAGACAGACAGCGCTTTTCTCTGCTACAATGCCTGAGCCTATTCTTCAGATCACAAGAAAGTATCAGCATGATGCTGAGTACATAAAGATGACTCCCAAGGAAATCACTGTTAAGTCTATTGAGCAGTACTATTATGTGGTTCCCTCCAATTATAAAGAGGAAGTACTCACAAGACTTATCGAGTATCATCAGCCTAAGAGAAGTCTTATATTCTGCAATACCAAGAGAAAGGTTGATGAGCTTACAAGCAACTTAAAGAATAAGGGCTACAGAGCTGAGGGACTTCATGGAGATCTTTCACAGTATCAGAGAGATACAGTTATGAACCTTTTCAGATTCGGACAGGCTGATTTCCTTATTGCGACTGATGTTGCTGCAAGAGGAATTGATGTAAGCGGAGTAACTGCTGTATTCAACTACGATATTCCTGAGGACATTGAGTATTATGTTCACAGAATCGGACGTACAGGACGTGCAGGAAAAAGCGGCCAGTCATTTTCACTCGTTTCTCCGAGAGAGATGTATAAGCTCAGAGATATTGAGAGAATCTGCCATACTAAGATCGAAGAAGGAGAGGTTCCTTCAGTAAAGGAAATAACAAGAGCAAAGGCCAGAACACTTTTTTCAGAGGTTATTGATCTTATTGAGGCAGGTGAGATCACAGATTGCCTTGAGTTTTTAAATGATAAGGTTGCTGAGGATGAGTATACAATCGAACAGCTCGCAGCAGGTCTTATGAGACTCAAGATGGGTAAGGCTCCTGAAGAGCTCGATCTTAAACCGAGAAAGCGCGATATTTACAGAGGCCAGAAGAGCAGAGATGCCAGAAATAGAAATGGCGGACGCTACGGAAGAGACGAACGTGATGGCCGCGATGGTAGAAATGGCCATGGATCAAGAGACGGAAGAGGCAGAGGAGACGGCAAGGGACGCCGCGATTCCAGATACGGACATGACAGCAGACGTATCAATGATCCTAAGGGACTTCACAAGAAGGCATCAGGTGATAAATTTAGAAGAAATACAAGACCTAAAACAGAAAAGCTTGGTGCAAGAAGAGAAAACTAAATTATAGATTGCTAAAAGGCTTCGTGGAAGAGAATTCCATGAAGCTTTTTTTCGCATGTTTGCTTATTTTAATGTAAGAAAAAGTTAATAGACATTTAATTGAGAGCGATTTTTAGTGAAGTTAAAATGTAGGTGATTGCGATTAATGTGGAGAAGTATTCAATTTTCCAGATAACGAACTGAAAACGAAAAACGTTGGAGGGATTAGAATGAAAAAGAAAATAATAGCAATAATACTTACATCATGTCTGCTTGCCGGATGCGGTAGTGCGCAAACGACTAATAATAATGCGAACAAGCAGGATTCACAGACTACTGAGGCTTCGGACAGTGCAAAAGAAAGTAGTAAGGATGAAGAAATAGAGAATTCTTCTGAAGAAGCTAGTAGTGTCGATGAAACGGCTTATGAAAATTCAGATGAAGAAACAGAAAATGTTGATGAAGCAAATGATGCCGGTGATGAGGCCGCAGGTGAAATGACTGTTGGTGAGACTTATCACGGATTTAAATTAAATGATCTATATAGTAGCCGTTTTCTTAGTTCAGATATCTATTCCTTCAAGCATGAAAAAAGCGGAGCAGATCTGGTTTACACCAAGAATTCAGACCCGGAAGTGTCATTTTGTATCGCATATAGGACTCCCTATATTGACGAAACCGATACTAATCATGTATTTGAGCATGCAATAATTGCGTCCTCTGCTAAATATCCTTCTAAGGACCTTTTCTTTGATGTTATCAATAAATCCTATAATACCTATGTAAATGCACATACTAATCTGCTTACAACATATTATCCTGTTTCATCCATGAGTCAGGATCAGCTCATGACAATGATGGATGCATACATGAGTTGTATGGTTGATCCTGATATTTTGAAAAATGAAAAAATATTTGACAGAGAAGCAATAAGATTTGAGCTTGATGATCCTGAAGGTGATATCAGTATTAACGGAACTGTTTATGCTGAGGATTATGGATTTTTAACTGACATTGGCGATGAGGGTATAAATGCGATTTTGGATGCTTTGTTCCCCGGTCAGATTGCATCTAATATGATCGGCAGAGCTGAACATCATTATGATGATCTTACATATGAACATACGGTTGAAACTTATGAAAGATGCTATCATTTTGACAATAGTCTGATCTCACTTTATGGAGATCTTGATATTGATAGATTTTTGGAATTCCTCGACACAGAGTATCTTTCAAAATACGATGTTTATGGAACAGATCTTAGTAAATATGAAGATCCTCATGCAGAGGATGGATATGTTGAGAAGGTTGAATATATCCCGGCATATGAAGGCGACTCTGTAGAGAACAGTGGTGTAATTTACTATGGTATTGATGCGGAGGATGCTACTCCCGATGAACTTATTCAGCTTGATTTTTTGACAACACTTATAAACAATAATGCGTCATGTATGAATAAGAAGCTTATAGAAGAAGGCATTTCAAATCCTGTCTACGCTGCTGTCGGAACGGATGTGGCAAAGCCAATGCTTCTATTTTCGATGCAATATGCTAACGAAGATCAAATGCAGACACTTAAGGAAATAGCAGAGTATACCTTAACGGAGATAGCTGAGAACGGAATTCCAAAGGAGATATTTGAAGCAGATGTCAAGGAATCAGAGTTAAGTACGATTTTCATTAGAGACGCTTCAAATGTGGGAGTTAACTTAAGCGGTGTTTATAACACATATTGGGGAAGAACCGGAAGAACCGACTATTATGAAGAATATGAAAGAATCCTTGATGAGCTTATTGCAGATGAGGATCAGCTTTCATTTAAAAAGCTTGCAAAGGAGGCATTGACACCCAGAAGGAGTGCGCTTATTGCATGCATACCTAAGCCCGGGCTGGCAGAGGAACACGATAAAGAATTAGCTGATTACCTGAAAAACATGAAGGAACAGATGTCAGATGAAGAGATTCAGGAATTAGTACAGAAGACAAAAGAGTTTAATGAATGGAATGAAGAAGAGCTTTCTAATAATGACTTTTTGATTGATATTAAAGATTTGCCGGAATTTGAGACGGCGACATTTGAAAAAAGACAGGAGGATGGAATTACATATTATTTGGGAGATGTTGATGCATCAAGGGGCGGATATTATGAAATATACTTTGATTTAAGTAATTTATCAAAAGAAGAAATCAGAACACTGATGCTTTATACAGACTTCTTCTTTGAAGTAAATACTTCAAAATATAATACAGACGAGCTAACACTACTTGAAAGCGAATATTTGAATGGATTTTCTTTGAGCCTCTTTTATCCTAATGAGGAGGCAAAGGAAAATCACAGACCAATACTTGATGTTCTTTGGAGAGGATTAAACGAAGATTTTGATAAGTCACTGGATCTGGTTATGAATGTCATTTGTGATACCGATTTGAGTGACAAAGCAAATATCAAGCATGTTATATCACAAAATCGCGAGAACTATAATCCTGCAAAGTTTGATGCGTTTACCCTGGCCAGGTCCTATTCTCAGGCAGCCGGAACGACGTTATTAGCTGATACGGAAAGGTTTTCGCTTGATATTTATGATCCCGGTTTTTATGAGAATATCTCAGATATCGATGAAAACATTGATTCCGATGATGCTTTTGAAGCCTTGGTATCAGATATAGATGCTGTAAGGAAAAAGGCTTTAACAAAGACAAATCTTATATTCGCATCCGCTGCAGATAAAACAGAGAATGAAGAAGTTATTAAAACCGCAGCAACAAAATTTGGTGAACTTCCTGAGAGTGAAGTCGGTGAAAATAGTTATGAGCTTCCTGTGCATGCACTCAAGACCGGAATCATTGTTGAGGATTCTCAGTATTATACTTCTATTGATGGAGATTTTAAAACTGACGAAAACTTCAGAGGAGCATATATACCATTTATTTACGCAGCAAGTGATAAGTATGTAACACCAAAGATTAGATTTCAAATGGGTGCTTATTCAGCGGCTTGTAAAGCAGCCATGAGTTGCGACCAATTTATCGGGTATACATACTCGGATCCAAATGTAAAAGAATCAATAGATGCCCTTATGGAGATACCGGAATATATTAAAACTTCTGAATTTGACGAAGAGGACTACCGGGGCTATGTTCTTAGAGCTTATGGTGATGCTGCCAACACGAGTGGCATTTGGAATGATGTTGTAAAGAGGATTCACAGAGATATCTTAGGGCTTGATGAAACCGGCTATATTGAGGCTGTTAATGACATAAGAAATACCGATATCGGTTTGCAGGAAGAAGCAGCACAGTGTTTTGAAAATGTCTTGAAAAATGCGGCTGTAGCTACCACAGGAAATGAAACAAAGATTACAGCAGATAAGGATTCATTTGACGAAGTTTTGAACTTTAAACTACAATAGTACGCATGATGAAAAACGAGATTATAGAGAATAAATTTATTGAGAGAGCTATGGCTCTTCAAAACGAGTCTGCTGATCTTGGTACTGCATTCAGACTTTATGAGTTTGAATTATTATCTGAAAAAAATACGAGTTATGGTGATATCGAAAATATCAGGAATATGGTCGAATCCACAAGTCATGTTCTGGAAAAAATGTACCGGGATTATGAAAACAGAGAACTTGGCCTTATGAATAATATTGATAAGGGTGTTTATGATGAGTCCATCTTTGAAATTGCGGTATTTTCGGCTGTAATGTGTATTGGATCCAGAGTATACGAGAATCTTGATCCGGTATTTTCAAGAGATATTATGCACGCAGCACTTGACGCTGCTCATTTCCTTATATCACGTCAGTTTAAGGAGGCTGATGATGAAAATGATGATACAAATGAGAGAGATAGCGTAATCAGAATGAGCAGCAGGGACGATGATCTTAGCAGCAAAACAGTTACCGCGCTTATGCTTGCATTTACCGAGCTTTTGAAAACAGATAAGGATATAAGAAATGCCTACGACCATTCTCTTATGGCAGGAATGCCGCAGAAGATGTCCAGACAGAAGAGATATAAGCTAAGACTTAGTGATATGTCAAAACGTCTCTCATATGGTGGCGGTGACCTTATAGAAGAGAGCATGCTTCTGCTTGTGGCAGCTGAAATTATGCTTGATTCTGAGGATACATATTCGGAAGAGGTTAAAAAGCCTGTCCGTGATTTCTTATATAAGGCTGCTGATGAAAATGGCAATGTTCTAAACTCTGTTATCGCTATTTTGTCACTTCAAAATGAGCTTGAAATCGATGAAGGACTAAATAGCGGAAGTTCACAGCTGATTAAGGTTGTGGAATACAATGTCATCGGAGGAAACAGGAAGAGGATGACAGAAGATGAGAGGAATGCTGTAAGGGAGCATATTGAGAGATTAGAGAAAACGCTAAACTAGATATAATGTGAATTAATATAAAAAGTTTATTTGAAAAACAAGCGATTTATGGGTATACTACTTTGTGGAAACCGATTAATCGCTTATTTTTCTACATTATAAGCATTATATTTATACAATGGAGGCAATAATATGCAGGGTTCTAAACCAACAGTTTTATTAATTATGGACGGATTCGGAATTAACGATAATCCGAAGGGAAATGCCATTGCTATGGCAAACACACCCGTTCTTGATGGTCTTATGAAGGACTATCCTTATGTTAGAGGTAATGCAAGTGGTCTTGCTGTAGGTCTTCCTGACGGACAGATGGGTAACTCCGAGGTTGGACACATGAATATGGGTGCCGGCCGTATCGTTTACCAGGAGCTTACAAGAATCACTAAGTCAATTGAGGATGGCGATTTCTTCACAAACGAAGGCCTTATGGCTGCAATTGATAACTGCAAGAAGAATGATTCAGCACTTCACATGTATGGTCTTGTTAGTGATGGTGGTGTACACAGTCACATCACACATATCTATGGCCTTCTTGAGCTTGCTAAGAGAAATGGCCTCTCCAAGGTATATGTTCACTGCTTCCTTGATGGTCGTGACACACCTCCGGAATCAGGAATTGATTTTGTTCAGCAGCTCGAGGATAAGATGAAGGAGCTTGGCGTAGGTGAAGTTGCTACTATTTCCGGCAGATACTATGCGATGGACAGAGATAACAACTATGACCGCGTTAAGATTGCTTATGATGCAATGACCAAGGGCGAAGGCAACAAGGCAGACAGTGCTCATGAGTGCATGGTTCAGACATACAAGGATGGCAAGACAGATGAGTTCGTTATCCCTACAGTTATCATGAAGGATGGCGCTCCCACAGCTACTATCAAGGACAATGATTCAATCATTTTCTATAACTTCCGTCCTGACAGAGCAAGAGAAATTACACACTGCTTCTGTGATGATGATTTTGATAAGTTTGACAGAGGAGCACGTATCAAGACTACATATGTTTGCTTCACTGATTATGATCCGCTTATTCCTAACAAGGAGATCGCATTCAAGAAGGTTCTTCTTAACAACACATTTGGTGAGTGGCTTGCAGCTAAGGGAATGAAGCAGGCTCGTATTGCAGAGACAGAGAAGTATGCTCATGTTACATTCTTCTTCAATGGTGGTGTTGAGGAACCCAATGAGGGCGAGGACAGAATCCTTGTAAACAGCCCTAAGGATGTTCCTACATATGACCTTAAGCCTCAGATGAGCGCTCCTGAAGTATGTGACAGAGTTCTTGAAGCTATCAATTCAGATAAGTATGATGTTGTTGTTACAAACTTTGCTAACCCTGACATGGTTGGACACACAGGTGTTATCGATGCTGCTGTTAAGGCTGT
This sequence comes from Butyrivibrio sp. VCD2006, assembly GCF_000423925.1. Lineage (GTDB taxonomy): Bacteria > Bacillota > Clostridia > Lachnospirales > Lachnospiraceae > Butyrivibrio. The sequence continues at coordinate 56,464 of NZ_AUIX01000003.1, read as the reverse complement.
TGAGACTGTTGATTCCTGCGTTGGCAAGATCGTAGAAGCTGTTAAGGCCAAGAATGGAACAATGTTCATCTGCGCAGATCACGGTAACGCTGATATGATGATCGATTACGAGACAGGCGAGCCTTTCACAGCTCATACAACAAACCCTGTTCCTTTCATTCTTGTTAACTATGATCCTGCATATACTCTTCGTGAGGGTGGATGTCTTGCAGATATCATTCCCACACTTATTGAGTGTATGGGATATGAGCAGCCTGCTGAGATGACAGGAAAATCACTTCTTATCAAGAAGTAAGCTGTTCTCACAAACTTGTTGATTTTTAATGATATTTATGGTATCTTAGACAAGTATTTGTGAAATATTTAGGAGGGATTATTTCGTGGCAGCATTAAAAATTGTTTTGGCAATTATTTTTATTATTGATTGTATCGCACTTGTAACACTTGTTCTTGCACAGGAAGGTAAGACTCAGGGACTTGGTTCAATCCAGGGATTTGCAGAGACTACTTACTGGGGCCAGATAAAGGGACGCTCAAGAGAGGGAGTTCTCAAGAAGGTTACGGTTGCGCTTTCAGTGCTTTTTATAGTTCTCAGCATCGTACTTAACATGACTGTATTTTAATCAGAATTGATTTAAAAGGGCACTCGTTAATGAGTGCCCTTTTTGTTTAAACTTATTTTTTCAAAACAGCTCTTTAAAAAGGATTATTCATGGCTAAAAAGATACTTCGTAAAAAAGAGAATATTGTAGGTACTTTCATTTCAAATCAAAGAGGTTTTGGCTTTGTCGAGGTTGAAGGTAGGGATGAAGATATATTTATTCCTGAGGAATATACCGGCGGTGCTTTTCAAGGCGATACCGTTGAGGTAGTAATTACTTCGGACAAAAATAAGAACGGTGGAATGCGAGATGAAGGAAGAGTTACCGGAGTCCTCGTAAGAGCAGTTGAAAAGGTTGTCGGTACTTTTCAGGATGGTCATACATATGGCTTTGTTATTCCGGATAACCTTAGATTTACACAGGATATATTTGTGCTTAAGGAGCATACAAGGGGAGCTGTGTCCGGTGATAAGGTAGTTGTCGCTATCACGGACTATGGCGATTCTAAGAAGGGAAGAAAACCGGAAGGTAAAGTCACTGAGATCATCGGTAATATCAATGATCCCGGTGTGGATATTCTGTCTATTGTTGAAGGTTACGATATACCAAGCGTTTTCCCTGAGAAGGTTATGAATCAGGCGGAAAAATGTAAGGACCATCTTATAGAAGGCGATTTTCAGGGACGTTTAGACCTTAGAGATGTCACTATGGTAACAATTGATGGCGAAGATGCTAAAGACTTGGATGATGCTGTTTCACTTACATATGAAGATGGAATCTATCATCTCGGAGTACATATCGCTGATGTCACCAATTATGTGCAGGAAGGCTCTGCACTAGACCGAGAGGCTTTAAAACGCGGGACCAGTGTATATCTTGTAGATAGAGTTATTCCAATGCTTCCTCATAAGCTTAGTAACGGAATATGCTCGTTAAATCATGGTGAGGACAGACTTGCACTCAGTTGTCTTATGGATATTGACTGCAATGGAGCTGTTTTATCACATCAGATCGCTGAAACGGTAATTAACGTTAATGAAAGAATGACATATACTTCTGTTGCTGCGATTTTGGAGGACCATGATACTAAAGAAATAGAAAGATACAGTGATCTTGTGCCCATGTTCGAAAAGATGGCAGAGCTTTCTGAAATACTCAAGAAAAAGAGAAAGACAAGAGGTGCTATCGATTTCGATTTTCCTGAGGCAAAGATCAGTCTTGATAAAGATGGCAATCCTTTGGAAATTAATGTAAGAGTAGCTAATACAGCAACTACTCTTATAGAGAGCTTTATGCTTGCTGCCAACGAGACAGTTGCGGAGCACTTTTTCTGGATGCAGGCTCCCTTTGTATATCGTGTACATGAGCAGCCGGATCTTGAAAAAATAGCTAATCTTAACGCATTCATTTCAAGACTGGGACTTCATCTGAATATTAAGTCTGAAGAGATTAAGCCGGCTGAAATCCAAAGACTCCTTGAGAAAATCGAAGGAACTGAGGAAGAAGCTGTTATCAGCAGAATTGCTCTTAGGAGTATGATGCAGGCTAAGTACAGCACGGAGTGCCTCGGGCATTATGGCCTTGCATGCAAATATTATTGTCATTTCACATCACCTATAAGAAGATATCCTGATTTACAGATTCATAGAATAATCAAGGATTACTTAAGGGGAAGAATGGATGATGATAAGCTTAAGCATTACAGAGACATTCTTGAAGATGTAGCAAAGCATTCATCAGATACCGAGAGAAGGGCTGAAGAAGCAGAACGTGAGACAGAAAAGCTAAAGAAAGCCCAGTTTATGGAATCTCACATTGGCGAAACCTTTGAAGGCGTTGTTTCAGGTGTTACAGGCTGGGGAATGTTTGTAGAACTTCCTAATACCTGTGAAGGTATGGTGCCTGCTGTTACAATGGAAGATGATTATTATATATTTGATGAAAATAATTACAGACTGGTAGGCGAAAGAACCGGAAAGGTTTATTCCCTTGGACAAACTGTTAAAGTAAAGGTTCATGATACTGACAGGCTTGCAAAAACAATCGACTTTAGAATTGTTTCAGAAGATGATGGGCTTAATTTCTCTAGTTACGATGAATATGATGATTATGAAGAAGACTATTATGAAGAGGATGAGAATGGGCATCTTCAATTTGTAAGCGGAAAAAAGAAAAAGAGTAAAGCAGGTAAAAAAGTATCAGCAAAGAAATTAAAGAAAGATAAGACTGAGAGGAAAACTCCCGCAAAGCTGCGAGCTGCAAAGATTTCCAGACTTTCACTTGATACAGAGTCATCTGAAGCAGATGATTTTGATAAGAAGTCTTCTAGAAAAAAGACTCATAAGGATAAATCTGATAAGAAAAAGAGCAAGGTTTCCGATAAGAAGAAAAAGGAGATTTTAAAGGAGGCCTCCAAGCTTAAGAAAATCAGTAAGCTTAAGGCTAAAAAGTCCGGCAAAAAGTCCGGTGAAGGGGAAGAAAAAGAAAGCGGAAGAAAAGTATATAAAGTACATAAGTATAAAAAATCCGCAACTTCCAAGGCGGCAAGAAGCAGCCAGGGCAAAAGACGCAAAAAATAAGGATAGGGGTTAATAATTGTGGCTGAAGATAGCATAAAATTAATAGCAAATAATAAAAAAGCTTTTCATGATTATTTCATAGAGGAGAAGTATGAAGCCGGAATCTCTCTGGCAGGAACAGAAGTAAAGTCTCTCAGACAAGGCAAATGCAGCATTAAAGAAGCGTGGGTGAGTATAGATAAGGGCGAAGCTTATATTTGCGGAATGAATATTAGTCCTTATGAAAAGGGTAATATTTTTAACAAGGATCCGCTTCGCGTTCGTAAGCTCCTTTTGCATAAGACAGAAATAAGAAAACTTGATCAGGCATCTCAGGTTCAGGGATATACACTTGTTCCTTTGGAGGTGTACTTTAAGCGCGGTAAGGTTAAGGTTCAGATCGGACTTGCAAAGGGTAAAAAACTCTATGATAAGAGGGAAACCACCGCGAAGCGCGATCAGCAAAGAGAGGCAATGAGGGACTACAAGGTAAGTCTTAGATAGTAAGGTACCGGTAGTTTGATTGAAAATAAAAAACGAAAATTAAACTACCGGTTTATTTAAGATCAGTTGATTTTATTATAAAATGTATTTATACTAATAAAGCACATTTCAAATTAAATAAGGGTTAGTAAAGGTTTCGACAGGGATTCTGAAGCTGGAGAAGCTGTCCGTAGGATGGTGCGTTAAACCTCAAATTAAATATAAACGCTGAAGATAATTTAGCACTCGCTGCCTAAGTGCAGCGCGTAGGCCTGAGTGCACCTGCACATTCAGTAACCTGCGTCGACTATGCAGGAAACGACGTGATGATTGCTCCGTAGTCATGGCCGTATAAGGAGCTACTTCTCATATTAGGGCGCGGGCTTCCGGTTATGGGAGGGAAATGGCTTTGCCACAATAGCCAGCTATGACAGTAGAAGGACAGGGGACGGGTTTTTGGACAGGGGTTCGACTCCCCTCTAATCCATAAAAAAAGACCTATATAGGTCTTTTTTTTATGGGTTAGAGGGGAGTCGAACGACATCTTTTATTAAATAGGTCAAATTGTGTTGCAATTACAAATTATTGTGGTTAGAATATTCATTATGTACAAAATGTATATACATAAGGAGGTTTACATGAAAAGAGGTATTAAAAACTTAAAGGGGATTTTAGCTTCGGTTCTGGCTGCAACTTTTATTGTAACTGCAGTTCCCGTAAGTTCTATTTCAGCTAATGCTGCAAAGGTGGATATCAGCGAAACTACACAGGCTATCAACAAGAGAGGTGCTCTTATCTACAAGGAGACAGGTAACAGCATGGTTACCATCACTCCCGGAACATTTGCTAAGAATGTTCTTACAGTTGCAATCAATGATGAAGATGGCAGGATTAAAAACATTAAGTGCAACAAGAAACTCAGATATAAGAAATCATATAGAAAATATGATGATGAGAATGGAAAGACAATCTACAGATTTTCTTTCTTCACAAAGGAAAGCAAACTCTACAAGTTCAAATTCAATGTTGATGGACAGGACTATAGTGTTTATATAAATGCCACAACACCTGTTGAGAAGGCAACCTTTGCAGGAATTGATCTCTCTACAAAGAGCGGTCTTGGTACTTCAAATTATGTAACAGATCTTAAGAGCGGTAAGTTTAACGTAAAAATGTCAAAGAACTATGCTCTTGAATCTATTCAGGTTGGAAAGTACAAGAATAGCGGTTCCGGTAACAAGGTTGAGCCTGTTCTTTACTGGACAAATGTTAAGAATAACAAGAAGGTTCAGCTTAGTGGCGAGAAGCAGGTTACTGTATATGAAGACGGCGACGTTACAGAGGATAGCATGTATTCTACAACAATCCTTCGTGTAAATTATAAGTATCTTAAGAACAACACAACAGGTTGCGTTGATTATTATCTTAACAGAATAGTAGATGACGACAACTAATTAAAAAAGGAAATGACCATGAGCCCTAAGAAAATCAGAAAAGAGCGCATAGTTGTAAAGGTTGGTACTTCTACTATCACTAATGATAATGGTGGGATCAATATACGTCAGATTGACCTCCTATGCAGAGCACTTTCAGCAATTGAAAATCAAGGATATGATCTTGTACTTGTAAGCTCCGGCGCTATTGCCGTCGGAGCAAACAAGATGCGTCTTAAGCAAAAGCCCAAGGATTTAAGGCTAAAGCAGGCAGCTGCTGCTGTGGGTCAGAGTGAACTGATGCATCTTTATGACAAGCTTTTTGGAGAATATGGTAGACTGTGTGGCCAGATTCTTCTCGACAATGATGATATTGAGAATCCCATCAGAAGAGAGAATCTAAAGAATACATTTGATGCGCTGCTGGAAAACCATATTATTCCTATTGTTAATGAGAATGACTCTGTCAGCCATGCAGAGATTGAATCTGATCAGAAGCTTTTTTCAGATAATGATATGCTTTCGGCATTGGTTGCTGCCTTTTGTGGGGCATGCAAACTTATCATTTTGTCTGATATAGATGGCTTTTATGATAAGAACCCTGCAAAATATCCTGATGCCAAGCTTATAAGCAGAGTAGAACATATAGATGATACACTTTATGATCTTGCGGATGGCAGCGGCTCAAACAGAGGAACAGGCGGTATGGTCACAAAACTTCAGGCTGCTGAATTTGCTACAGCCAGAGGTGTTGATGTTCTTATAACAAATGGAAGCAATACCGATAATTTATACGATATTATCGACAAAAAGCATGTAGGAACATTGTTTGTTGCAAAGGAGAGCAACTGACTTTGAATCAGATACTAAAAACTGAGCGTCTTATCCTTCGTAAATGGAAGGAGAAAGACGCTGATATTTTATATAAGCTTGCAAGAGACCCTGAAATTGGGAAGGGAGCCGGTTGGATTCCTCACAAGGATTCTGATTATTCCAAGGCGATAATACGAACGGTACTTTCAGGTGAATGTGACTATGCAATAACGCTTGCAAATGGTTTGGATATACCGATTGGAAGTATCGGAATGGAAATCGGAAGTTCGAAAAAGCGTGGGATATTTCGGGAGGACGAGGCTGAGATAGGCTACTGGATAGGAAAGGATTATTGGGGGCATGGTTATGCGCCTGAAGCACTTTCTGAGCTTATCAGATATAGTTTTGTTGAAATCGGTCTCAGTAAAGTATGGTGCGGTTTTTTTGATGGGAATGAGAAATCTAAGCGTGTAATTGAAAAATGCGGTCTCACATTTCATCATAGAAATGAGAACCTTTTTAATTCTATGCTTAAGGAATACTACAACGAAAACATGATGGCTATCAGCGCTGAGGAATATTTTGCTGATCATTAATTTGATTTTTTAAAATAAAACCTGCTAACAAATGTCAATAGAGAAACGGCTTATTTTTAAGTGTTTTCAATTTCACCATTTTAAGCATCACAAAAGGGCTGGATGAATAGTCCAGCCTTCTTATAACCTGTGGATACTTATTTGTAGACCGCGGTTACTCTTGCATAATATATACGTAGAAATTTATTCAATCCCGCTATTTTAGCGTGTTTTTTGCACTTTCCCTCATTTTCTTTCTTGATTATATAATTATATACAGCAGCATCTTTGGGCGCCGGATGACTCTTAAGTACCCTCATTACTTCATATCCTACTTTTCGTAAAGTTGATGACCCTCTCTTTGTCATCCTTCGATTTGTGCCCACAAATTGTCCTGACTCGTAAGGTGGTGGATCTATACCGGCACAGGCAATGAGAGCTTTTGCACTATGAAGTTTTCTTACATCTCCTATTTCTGCAATTAGTTTTGGCGCTAGCACATCTCCAACACCACCCATTTCTCTAACTGTAGAGTATTCTGGTAAGGACTTAGCAAGAATCTGCATTCGTGCTAATATAGTAGCCAAGGAGCTATCTATAGCCCTTAATACTGATACTGCTTCCTGTACTAACATTTTGGTCGATGGGGTACTGGAAGATAGTGTAGGAATACCACCGGATGCTAATTCATAGACTTCTTCAGCTTTGGATCTGCTCCGGTGATATTTCTTTTCTTCTGCCCAGAGAAGGTACTCATCTGTGAACTTTTCAAGACTCATGGAAGTAATTACATCATAATGCCAGAACTTTTCCACAAAATCGCTTAACTTGTCCTTGTTGCTTGATTCGTTCCAGCTATTAAACTTTTTCTTGATTCCAGGCATGACATAATCGAGGATATGAGTTAATTCTTGTAAAGCCTTAACATGGAGTTCCATATAGTACCTATATCTGCGCCCTAGCAGCTTCAACTCAGCATATACCTCTTCGGCACCTTCATACTTTTGGAGCTTAAACCACTTTTCAATTCCATAATTAGCAATCATGATCGAATCAAGTTTGTCAGTTTTTACACCCCTAAAGTTGTTATCCTTTGCGAATGACTTCATCACAAAAGGATTTACTACAGATACGAAATAGCCTTTCTCTGTAAGATAAGTCAATACTGGCAAGTGATAGACGCCCGTTGCTTCCATGACTATACGTATTTCACCATCTAACTTCTGGAGAATACTATCGAGCCCGTCTAGCCCCTTCTCTACATGTTGCATTTCAAAAGGACTGCACACTATTTCTCCATACGGCTTAAGTATGCAGACAGTGCTTTTTCCTTTTGATACATCAATTCCAACACTAATCATTCTGAACCTCCTCCAACTGTAAATAGTAATTGTTCCAGCCACACTTATTACCATTCAGTTTAGTTGGTTACACGGGTGTTTCTCCCTACCTGCTTAAGCGAATGCTTATAATAAGGGGGTGGTTAACAGTTTTATTGACGGATGCAATGATCCAAAAAAGCCCACGTCAGACCAATTACTCCCCTTATTATAAAAAAATAAGTGCAGATGTCAGAGTTAATTACTCTCTAACAACTACACTTTTATGGTACTAAACAGCCCTAAGAAAAATTCTAAGGGCTGTTAATTATTTTACGTAAAAATCAGGATAATCAGAAATCAGGTGTACCTTCATGGAACTTATCATAGATCTCTTTGAGGTATACTTTTACCATTTCGATATTAGCCATTTTCTTGAGCTCCGGATTATCCATTGCAATTGCAATCTCATCAGCAAGAAGAAGCATATCAAAAATAGCAAGCTTGAATTCATTACGAGTCATGTTTTTAATGTTGATTTTCATAAGAGGAGTACCAAGCTTCATGGTTACGTTCTCATCAGCGATACCGGTTTTAAGAACCATTGTTTCGGGATCATAATTAACATAGATGATGAGTTTTTCCTTCTCGTGCTTTTTAAGAGTAAGGCTTGTCTGATGACTTTCCTCCATCCATTCATATAAATCAGCATCATCGGGATGCTGGAGATAGTTTGTAAGCTCCTCGCGGTGTTTTTCAACATACTGAAGATATTTGCTGGCATTGGGGCCGGTATATGAGAGCTCAACTTTAAGTCCGTTCTCAGTTTTTAAAAGACGACATTTTGAAGCAACATCTCTGATTTTGAGTTCAGTTTCGGTATTACCAATCTGTTTAAGTATACCGGTTTCAAGTTCCTGTTTGAATTCCATATATTTAATTTCCTCCAAAAATAGAAAAGCGTTAACTAAGCGTGTTAAGTATAGCACAAAGACTTCAAAAATGGTATACTATTTCAAGGTGTGCGCCCTTTATCAGAAGCGCATATCGGGATGAGTTTTGAAAAAAGTAATGGGTGATTATGGCTACAAGTAATTCAAGAAAACGCTCCTCAGGGAGCAGAACAACTAATACAAGGAAAAGATCGGCATCAGCACAAAGAAGACCTTCCACGAGATATGAGGAGGATACACTTGATTATGCAGTAAAGAGCGAGATTTCTCTTATTCTCTTTGCGGCGCTAGCGATCTTTTTATTTTTATGCAATTTTAAAATCTGTGGAACGATAGGCAACGCAGTAAGTGATATTTTATTCGGTATTTTCGGGCTGGCTGCTTATGTTATGCCACTTGTGTTTTTTGCGGCAGGCGCACTGCTTTTGTCAAACGGACCGAGCCCGGCAGCACTTAGGAAGATTTTTTCCGGACTTCTTATTCTGCTTGTTTTATCAATGCTGTTTGAACTTATAACGGGCCGTGTTCAGGCAATGGATGTTTATAAGGCAGCTGATATCTATAGCGGAGCCAGGGATGCGCGTAATGGTGGAGGCTTTATTGCCGGAAGCGTGACTTATGCTATATATCATAATCTCTCTTTGGCCGGAACATTAATTGTCATGATGGTTGCCGGATTTACCGGAATATCTCTGTTTACTCAGAAATCAATGCTCAAGGGAGTGAAAAAAGGCGGTAAGCAGGTCCTTGAGAGAACAAGACAGGAAGCTGAGCTTTACAGAGAACGCATGGATGAGCGAGCAAGGTATCGTGAGGAAGAGAGGGCGCGAATCGAAGAGGAACGTCAGCTTTTGCTTGAGCAGAAGGAAGATGCCAAGATACTCAGAATGGATAAAAAGGTTTCGGGTGTCAGCATGGATACGCTTCTTGATGCTGATGATTCCGATGAGAATCCGGATGATGAGATAAAAGAAGAAATAATCGAAGAAGTAAAGGATCAGGAATTTCGAATTCACGGACTCGATTTCGAGGAAGATGATGCTGATGATATCAATGCTTATATTCCGGAAGAGAATATTCGTGATGATATTCATGAGATCAGATTCAAGCCGTCTCTTACAACAGAGCCGCAGCCTGATGGCCAGTACGTAATGAAGACTGAGAAGAAGCAGGAGCCTTCAAATGACAATCATCATATTACATTAAGTGATGATTATTCTCCCGTGGATGATACTTATTCAGAGGATGAAGACGACAGTGCTGCACTAGAGGCACTTATGGCTGTCAAGAATCACAGGCCTGTAGCAAGGCTTAAAGAGGAAGCTCCTATGGATGATTTGGATGATATTCCGATTCATTCCGAGAACATAGCTCCTGACTATAACGGAGAATACGCTGTTCACAGTACCGATTACATTACAACCAGTAAGAATCGCGTAGCAGCTGAGAAGAAACAGGAACAGGCAATTGTAAAGAGACCTGTTATGGAATATGAGTTTCCTCCTTTTAATCTGCTTAAAAAGGGAACAAAGGGTAAGGGAGATTCTGCAAAACATCTTAAGGATACAGCAAGAACACTTCAGGATACCCTTCAGATGTTCCATGTTAATGCGACAGTAACAGATATCAGCCAGGGACCATCTGTTACTCGTTATGAGCTTCAGCCGGAGGCAGGAGTTAAAGTAAGAAAAATTGTAGATCTTGCAGATGATATAAAGATGCATCTTGCAGCTACTGACATAAGAATAGAGGCTCCTATACCCGGAAAATCCGCGGTCGGAATTGAAGTTCCGAATAAGGAAAACTCAACAGTTGCACTGCGTGACCTCATTGAGAGTGAGGAATTCCAGAAATCGAAATCAAAGCTTTCTGTTGCAATCGGTAAGGACATCGCAGGTAAGCTCGTAATAACTGATATTTCTAAGATGCCTCACCTTCTTATTGCAGGTGCTACAGGCTCCGGTAAATCGGTTTGCATAAACACAATAATCATGAGCATCATTTATAAGGCTTCTCCTGAGGATGTAAGACTTATAATGATAGATCCCAAAATTGTTGAGCTTTCGGTCTACAATGGCATACCGCATTTGCTAATACCTGTAGTGACAGATCCCAAGAAGGCTGCTGCAGCGCTTAACTGGGCTGTATCAGAAATGACTACAAGATATAAGAAGTTTGCTAATGCAAAGGTTCGTGATCTTAAGGGTTACAATGCTCTTTGCGAACATAATGATGATCCTGATTATCAGAAGATGCCTGAGATAGTTGTAATCGTCGATGAGCTTGCTGATCTCATGATGCAGTTTAAAAATGAGGTTGAGGATTCGATTGTAAGACTTACACAGCTTGCAAGAGCAGCAGGTATTTATCTGATTATTGCTACACAAAGGCCCTCTGTAGATGTTATAACAGGACTAATTAAGGCCAACATACCAAGCCGAATTGCTTTTGCGGTTTCAAGTGGTGTTGATTCAAGAACTATACTTGACAGTTACGGTGCAGAGAAGCTTATCGGAAAGGGCGACATGTTGTTCTTCCCCAGAGGATACAACAAGCCTGCCAGAGTTCAGGGATGCTTTGTATCTGATGATGAAGTTCAGTCTGTTACGGATTTTGTTAAGACGCAGGGTGTTGAAACAGGATACGGACATAACGTATCAGAGGAGATATCAAGCATGGAGGTTGCTACGAAGTCATCACAGAGCGCTTCTGTGGGCGATTCATCGGATGGTGCATCTGATCTTGATCCTCTGTTTGCACAGGCAGGTGCTGCAATTATTGAAAAAGAGAAGGCATCCATAGGAATGCTTCAGAGATTATACAAGATAGGCTTCAACAGAGCGGCAAGGATCATGGATCAATTAAGTGATGCCGGTGTTGTTGGCCCTGAAGAAGGAACAAAGCCAAGACGCATTCTTATGACAAAAGAGGAATTTGAACAGTTGATAGATAACGCTTCTTAAACTTATAGGAGCACTTCAATTCTGGAGGTAAAGATTATGGCAGTAAAATCTGATATTGAAATTGCAAGAGAAGCCGAGCTGTGGCCTATAAAGAAGGTCGCTGAAAGCATTGGCATCGAAGAGGATGATCTTGAGCTTTATGGAAAGTATAAGGCTAAACTATCCGAGGAATATCTGCAAAAGATTAAGAACAATAAAAAGGCAAAGCTTGTCCTCGTAACAGCAATCAATCCTACACCTGCAGGCGAAGGAAAGACCACAACAAGTATCGGCCTTGGAGATGCTCTTAAAAGACTTGGCAAAAAGACTGTTATTGCTCTGCGTGAGCCTTCACTCGGACCATGCTTTGGCATTAAGGGTGGAGCCGCAGGTGGCGGTTACGCACAGGTTGTTCCTATGGATGATATGAATCTCCATTTTACGGGAGATTTCCATGCAATAACATCTGCTAATAACCTGCTTGCAGCACTTTTGGATAATCATATCCAGCAGGGGAATGAACTGCAGATTGATACCAGACAGGTTATCTTCAAGAGATGTGAAGATATGAATGACAGAGCACTTCGAAATATCGTTATCGGTCTTGGAAGCAAGATGGACGGCGTAGTAAGGGAAGATCACTTTGTTATTACTGTTGCTACAGAAATTATGGCTATCCTCTGCCTTGCAAAGGATATGAAGGATTTGAAGGATCGCCTCTCCAGAATAGTAGTTGCCTATAATTACAATGGAGATCCGGTCACAGCAGGTGACCTTAAAGCTGTAGGAGCTATGGCTGCACTGCTTAAGGACGCCATGAAGCCTAATCTTGTTCAGACATTAGAACATACACCTGCAATTGTTCATGGTGGACCTTTCGCTAATATCGCGCATGGCTGTAACTCTATAAGAGCCACAGAAGCAGCACTTCACATGTCAGATATTACGATAACTGAGGCAGGCTTTGGCGCAGACCTTGGCGCTGAGAAATTCCTCGATATCAAATGCAGAATGCATGGTCTTAAGCCTGATGCAATTGTACTTGTAGCTACTATCAGAGCTCTTAAATATAACGGAGGAATTGCAAAGGATAGCCTTTCCGAGGAGAATGTAGATGCTCTTAAAAAAGGAATGGTAAATCTTGAAAAGCATATTGAAAATCTCCAGCAGTACGGCGTGCCTGTTGTTGTGACTCTCAACGGTTTCATTACAGACACAGAGGCTGAAATTAAGGTTGTTAAGGACTTCTGTGAGAGCAAAAACTGTGATTTTGCTATTTCCGATGTGTGGGCAAATGGCGGCAAGGGAGGAGAGGACCTGGCTAAAGCTGTGCTTAATACTCTGGAAAATAAAACATCAAACTATGCTCCAATATATAGCGACGATCTATCTCCTGAAGAGAAGATCGAAACAGTAGCGAAGAAAATATATGGAGCGGATGGTGTAATTTATGCACCTGCAGCTAAGAAGCAGCTTAAGAAGATTGTTGATATGGGTTATGGTAAGCTTCCTGTATGCATGGCTAAAACTCAGTATTCACTTTCCGATGATCCGTCTCTTCTCGGCAGACCGACAGGATTTGAGATAACAGTACGCGATGCATATGTTTCAGCGGGAGCAGGCTTTATAGTTGCTCTTACCGGAAATATTATGACTATGCCCGGACTTCCTAAAAAGCCCGCTGCTTTTGATATTGACGTTGATGATAATGGAAATATAATCGGACTATTCTAAATATACTATTACACTGGAAGGAATCAGAGATAATGAAAATCATTGATGGAAAAGTTATTTCCGCGCAGGTTAAAGAAGAAGTAAAGGAAAAAACAGCAAAGCTCAAGGCTGAAAAAGGTATTGAAGTATGTCTTGCTGTTATACTTGTTGGAGAGGATCCGGCTTCACAGGTTTATGTACGAAATAAGAAAAAGGCATGCGAATATGTCGGATTTAAATCATTGTCTTATGAACTTCCGGGTGATACTTCGCAGGAGGAACTTCTTGAGCTGATCGATAAATTAAATAAAGACGATTCGGTTCACGGTATTCTTGTTCAAATGCCTGTACCAAAGCAGATTGATGAGAAAACTGTAATAGATGCCATCTCACCTGAGAAGGATGTTGATGGTTTCCATCCTATGAATGTAGGTGCGCTCTGTATTGGTGAACCCGGCTTTGTTTCATGTACACCGGCGGGTATTATTCAGCTTTTGAAGCGTTCTGACATTGATATTAATGGTAAAGAGTGCGTTATAGTCGGAAGAAGTAATATAGTTGGTAAACCGATGGCTCTTTTGATGCTTCGAGAGAATGCTACAGTTACTGTGGCTCACTCACGAACAAAGGATTTAGCTGAAGTATGCAGAAGAGCAGATATTTTAATTGCTGCAGTGGGTAAGGCAAAGATGATCACTGAAGACTATGTAAAAGACGGTGCAGTGGTTATTGATGTAGGTATTAACAGAAATGCGGAGACAAATAAACTCTGCGGCGATGTGGATTATGATAATGTAGCGCCTAAATGCAGCGCTATAACACCTGTTCCGGGTGGCGTTGGTCCTATGACTATCGCAATGCTAATGAACAATTGTCTGGAGTCAGCTTTACGTAAGGCCGGTGAATAAAAATATGAAGTGTCCTAATTGTGGGAACAAAATTCCGGAGGGACATCTTTACTGTGGAATTTGTGGCAAAGAGATTAACTTCGTACCGGAGTTTGACCCTGAAGTTGAAAACAAAATAAATGAATCTCTATCCGGAGTTGCAGATGATCTGAAGGATGAGAGCATCTTTTATACAAAAAAGCTTCCGGGAATGGTTGCAAATAAGGCTGAACTTAAGCCGTTTGTTTTGCCTCTTATTACCGGTATAGGCATAATTGTAGCTGTTATCGTTGTTCTCCTCTTTATGAAGGATGGAAGAAATTCTACGCTTAATCTTGAGGAGCAGGCTGAAAGCTATTATGTTCAAGGAAAATTGCCGGAGGCGATTTCTGCTATTGATAGCGCGATACTGAATCTTCAGGAGGGTGATTCTGAAAAGAAGTCTGAGCTTCTTTTTAAAAAATATGGATATCAGAAGGAAGCAGGATTATCTGAGGATGCTATAGCTACTTTAAATGAGCTCACAGATGCGGATACTTTTGATGAAGTAACAGTAGCTACTGCTACCGAGCAGATGATACTATATTATGAGGAATCCGAGGACTATAACGGGATATATGAGCTTTTAAAGAAAACTTCAATACAATCCGTGAAGGATAAGTATTCAATGTATATTCCTTATGCGCCTGAAATAGCTCCCGACGGAGGCGATTTCGACGAAACAGTTTATGTGAGGATTACCGATGCCGAATCAGGTGATATTTACTATACGATTAATGGCAATGATCCTGATGAAAACAGCATTCATTATGATGATGAGCTCGTTCTTGAAGAAGAGGGAGACTATAACATCAGAGCGGTTTTTATAAATAAATACGGATTAAAGAGTGAAATTTCAAAAAGCTTTTTTCACTTGGAAAACATTGGACCTGAAGAACCTGTAATAATGGAGGATAGCGGAGATTATTCGCAGGCCACAATGATTGTGGCAGTCTGTGATCCGGGATGCAGGATATTATATACTTCTGATGGTACTGATCCAACTGAGGAGTCCAATGAATACACGGCTCCGATACCGATGCCCGTCGGAACGAGTACCTACAAATTTATCACCATTGATTCTGAGGGTAAGATGAGTCCTGTAGTTGAAAAAAATTATCACCTCTCTTACACAACAATGGTATCTGTTGATCAGGCAAAGCAGAGTATTATTTCGATTTTACTTAAGCTCGATATACTGCTTGATGCAAATGGAAGTGTCAGGGGTGAAGAAGGCCATTATGACTATGTTTACGACGGAGACATAGAGATTGCCGGTTCCGGAGTCTACTATAAATTCGTTGAAACACATGTATATAATGACGGACATACTAGTGATACAGGTCTGTTATATGCAGTAAATACCCATGATGGTAAGGTTAACAGGCTTGGATATGATTCAAGTGGAAATTATACACTTATAACTATTTCGAATAGATAAGTGTTTAATGTGGTGATAATTGTATCTGATAAATTATTTTAATACTTTAAAGGATTAAAGCTTGAAAATATTAAGCGCATCAATTATCATTGAAACAATATTTTAACTATATAATTCAGGAGGAGAGCAATGTTTAAAGTATTGGAGGCTAATGAGCTCGCTACGAATATTCATCAGCTTATCGTAGAAGCTCCCCGCGTGGCCGGCACTTGTTTGCCCGGACAGTTCCTTATTGTCCGTGCCGAAGAGGATGGAGAGCGTATTCCGCTTACCATCTGTGATTATGACAGAGAAAAGGGAACAGTAGAGCTTGTTGTTCAGGCTCTTGGTGCTGAGTCAAGAAAAATTTGTCGCAAGAAAGCAGGCGACTGTCTTGCAGATGTAGTAGGACCGCTTGGAAATGCATCTGATCTTTGCAGCGAAAGCATCGAAGATCTCAAAAAGAAGAAGATAGTTTTTATCGCAGGTGGCGTTGGTACTGCTCCTGTTTATCCTCAGGCTAAATGGCTCAAGGAACAGGGTGTTGAGTGCGATGTAATTATCGGTGCAAAGAACAAGGATCTTGTTATTCTTGAGGAGAGATTCAAATCTGTTTGCAATCTTTATGTAACAACTGATGATGGATCATATGGCAGAGAAGGTATGGTAACTAAGTGTCTCCAGGACCTTTATGATGAAGGAAAGCGCTATGATCACTGCGTTGCCATTGGACCCATGATCATGATGAAATTCGTTTGCAAGCTTACAAAAGAGCTTGGAATTCCCACAATTGTCAGCATGAATACAATCATGGTAGATGGAACAGGTATGTGTGGAGCATGTCGTCTTACTGTTGGGGGACAGGTTAAGTTTGCATGTGTAGACGGACCTGAGTTTGACGGACATGAGGTTGATTTCGATCAGGCTATGAAGCGCATGAGACTATATCAGACTGAAGAAGGCCGCCTTGCACTTAAGGAGCAGGAAGGTGATACTCATCACGGCGGTTGCGGCCACTGCAACTAAGCTGCGAGAACTTGGTGAAGTACTTTTGAACCTGGTTCGAGCGTGTTACTACGAACGGAGTGAGTAATAACTTCATTGTGAAAACTAACGATAATTAGAGAATGGAGATAAAGATGGCACAAGATGTTTGGACAAGAGTCCCGGTTCGCGAGCAGGACGCAAAGGTTCGTGCAACCAATTTTGAAGAAGTTTGTTTGGGATACAACGAACAGGAAGCTATAGCTGAGGCTGAGAGATGCCTTAATTGCCCTAATCCCCAGTGTGTAAAGGGCTGTCCTGTTTCAATTAACATTCCTAAGTTCATTCAGGAGCTTAAGGAAGGCGATGTAGAGAAGGCTTATCAGACAATTAGTGAGTCCAGCGCGCTTCCCGCAGTATGTGGACGTGTATGCCCTCAGGAGAGCCAGTGTGAAGGTAAGTGTGTTCGCGGAGTTAAGGGCGACGCAGTTTCTATCGGCAAGCTCGAGAGATTTGTTGCTGATACAGCCAGAGAAAGAGGCATTAAGCCCCAGGGCGCAAAGGAGAAGAAGGGCAAGAAGGTTGCTGTTATCGGTTCAGGTCCTGCAGGTCTTACATGCGCAGGTGATCTTGCAAGAATGGGTTATGATGTAACCATTTTTGAAGCACTTCATGAGGCAGGCGGTGTACTTGTTTATGGTATTCCTGAATTCCGTCTTCCTAAGGAAGCTGTAGTTAAGAAAGAAATCGAGAACGTTGAGTCTCTTGGTGTTAAGATCGAGAAGGACGTTGTTATCGGTAAGTCCGTAACAATTGATTCTCTTATGAAGGATGAGGGATTTGAAGCTGTATTTGTAGGTTCAGGTGCAGGTCTTCCCAGATTCATGAATATCCCCGGTGAGCAGGCTCTTGGTGTATTCTCTGCTAACGAGTTCCTTACAAGAAGCAATCTTATGAAGGCTTTCTCTGAGGATAGCACAACACCTATCATGAGACCTAAGAAGTGCGTAGTAGTTGGTGGTGGTAACGTTGCAATGGATGCCGCACGTACAGCACTTCGTCTTGGCGCTGAGGTTCATATCGTCTACAGAAGAGGCGAGGAAGAGCTTCCTGCAAGAAGAGAAGAAGTTGAGCATGCTAAGCAGGAGGGTATCATCTTTGATCTTCTCTGCAATCCTGTTGAAATCCTTGAGAATGAGGATGGATGGGTTAAGGGCTGCAAGTGCATCAGAATGGAACTTGGCGAGCCTGATGAGAGTGGAAGAAGAAGCCCTGTAGAGGTTGCTGGCTCTGAGTTCGAGATTGAGTGTGATGCAGTTATCATGTCTCTCGGAACAAGCCCGAATCCGCTTATTTCAAGTACTACAGAGGGACTTGAGGTAAACAGAAGAAAATGTATCGTAGCTGATGAAGAGAACGGTAAGACATCTAAGGATGGCGTATTTGCCGGTGGTGACGCTGTTACCGGTGCAGCTACTGTTATTCTTGCTATGGGTGCAGGTAAGGCTGCAGCTAAGGGCATTGATGAATATTTAAGTAAGTAATTATTACCCTCATCCGGCACTTCGTGCCACCTTCTCCCAAGGGAGAAGGCTTAATATAAAGCCTTCCCGCTAAAGGGAGACGGCTTAATATAAAGTCTTCCCGCTAAAGGGAGACGGCCTAATATAAAGTCTTCCCGCTAAAGGGAGACGTCCTAATATAAAGCCTTCCCCCTTTAGGGGGAAGGTGTCAGCGAAGCTGACGGATGAGGGATATTTGGGGGATTTCATATGGTATATCAGAGCAGTGCACAGAAAGCTGAGGACAATCAGTCATCAGGAGTCATGCTCATTACCGTGGGAGCAATAGGTCTAATTGGGGATATATTCTTTCTTGTAAAAAATCCACTTAACATGCCTATGTTTAATAAATATCTTACCTGCGGTGTCATGGGCGCTCTTTTTGTGCTGTTTTTTGTTATGGGCATTCTTGCAGTAAGAAGCTACAAAATTTTCAGTGAGAAGGCAGCTGAAGAGGATACTGTTCTTGAGAAAATCAGAGAGTTTTGCGAAGCTGAGCTGACAGCCGAGTATATCGATGCTCATATGTATGATGATGACGAAGAATATGAGACTTTAACAGATAAGGAAAGTCTGTTTTTTAAGAGAACAGAATTTATTAAAAAAGTAATATTGAAAAAATACGTAAATGTCAGTGAAGAACTTATTGATACCTTTATTGACGGATTTTACGACAAGATATTTGGAGATGAAAATTGATAGCTATAGATATTCTCTGTGTTGGAAAGATTAAAGAGAAATATTGGAATGATGCTATTTCAGAATATGCCAAGAGACTTTCAAGATACTGTAAGCTTGATATTATAGAAGTACAGGATGAAAAAACACCTGATAATGCCCCTCCTGCGATAGAAATGCAGATAAAAAACAAAGAGGGCGAAAAGCTTCTAAAGTATATGGATCCTAAGGCGCTCAAATTTGCACTTGCGATTGACGGCAAAAGATATTCATCCACCGGATTTGCAGATGTAATAAAGGATGAGAGCACCATGGGAGTAAGCAGAATACAGTTTATAATTGGTGGGTCCCTTGGACTTTCTGATGAGGTTTTGAGAAACTGTGACAGGAAAATCAGTTTTTCGGATATGACTTTTCCTCATCAGATGATGCGCGTTATTTTGCTTGAACAGATATATCGCGCACACAGAATAATTAATGGAGAACCATACCATAAATGAGTACTATTACTGAAAAGACCATGCATCTTGGAATTGAGGAGATGCAGAGCATATTTGGTCAGCATGATAAATATATCAGGAAAATTGAAGATAATCTGAAGGTTGAAATAATTGACAGAAGTGGTGAGCTTCACATTATTGGTACTAGCGACAGCGTCAAAAAGGCTTACGATATAATAAGTGAGCTTGCAGGATTATCCGTAACCGGTGCTGAAATCGAGGAGCAGAGCGTCAATTATGCTATACAGATAAGTAATGATCCCACTGAGGATGAAGCTAATGCTGAGGGAAATGTACTTACGAAAATAGATGGTGACGTTATATGCCATACTATTAACGGTAAGCCCATTAAGCCTAAGACTCTTGGACAGAAAAAATATGTAGATGCTATCAGAAAGAATATGATAGTTTTCGGACTTGGACCTGCAGGTACCGGTAAGACCTATCTTGGAATGGCTATGGCTATAACCGCATTCCAAAAGGGAGAGGTTGAACGCATAATTCTTACAAGACCGGCCATTGAAGCAGGTGAAAAGCTTGGATTTTTGCCTGGAGATCTTCAGAGCAAGGTTGATCCTTATCTTAGACCTTTATATGATGCTTTATATCAGATTATGGGTGCAGATAATTTTGTAAAAAATATGGAAAAGGGACTTATTGAGGTGGCACCTCTTGCTTATATGCGAGGCAGAACACTTGATAATTCTTTTATTATTCTTGATGAAGCGCAAAATACGACTCCTGCACAGATGAAGATGTTCCTTACACGAATAGGCTTTGGATCAAAGGTTATTATAACGGGAGATTCCACACAAAAGGACCTTCCGGCTGATACCAAATCCGGACTTGATGTGGCATCTGCTGTTCTTAAGAAGATAGATGACATTGAATTCTGTAATCTTACCAGCAGAGATGTTGTCAGACATCCTTTGGTTCAGCAGATCGTTAAGGCTTATGAGGATTTTGAAAAATCAAAAGCCAATGAAGATAAAAAAAGAGCAATTAAGAGGCGGGAAAGACACTAAATTATGGCAGCAACAAATGGAATAACAGAAACAAAAGAGACAACAGACAAGTCAAAGCATGTCAGTAATGATAATGCAGTTTTGACTTCTGTATTTGATAAGGGTGAGGGGCCTATCAGATTTCTCTTCGGTTCGATATTTTTTGTAACCGGTCTGATACTTCTTGCGTTTTCAATTGTTTATGATTTAAAAGTTGAGGATATAATTAGAAATACTTTCACAGGCTTTCTCTGTGGAGGTATTTTAATCTACATGATAAGTGATGCCAGTACCAGAGGCCTTTTTGCATACGATAATGGTCAAAAAAGAAACCGGTTTGTTGTGGCATATTATGCGGGCCTTGCTATTTCCGTTGCCCTTCCTATGGTAACGGTTGAAGTATGGCCTTATGTATTTATATTCTTATTACTTGGACTTTTTTCGACAAACGAGATCGGGCTTTTTTCAGGCTCCATGCTTGTTATGTTCTCGGTTCTGCTTGAAAAAGAGGGAAGCTATTCCGAATTCTTTATATATTTCATTGCAGGAGCAGTAGTACTTGTTCTTTTGCGCGACCTTAACGAGACAACAAAGATAGGAGTTCCGATTTTTATATCGCTATCACTCCTGTTTGCTTTGATTGTTGCATATGACATTCTTTTCCAGAACAAGAATCTTGTGCCGACAATGTTTATTGTACCTCTCGTAAATATCATAATAAACCTGATACTTATGATGATCCTTCTGAATATTTTCGGACTCTATGTTATCAGAAAGAGTAATGACAGGTACATGGATATTAATGATACGGAGTTTCCGCTTCTTGTGCAGCTTAAGGAGAAGGATAAAGCTGCATATTTCAGAGCAATTCATATAGCATATCTGGCTGAGAGAATTGCACTTGATTTAGGACTAAATGCAAGAGCCGTTAAGACCATGTCATACTATTACAAAATCGGATTAATTGATGGCTCCAAGACATGGGATGAGGTAAAACATTTTTATATTGAGAACAACTTCCCGGGTGAAGCTATTGAATACCTTAAGGAGTATATTTCAAACGACAGGTCTAAGCATCAGTCGAAGGAAGCTGCCATTATTTACATGTGCGAGACGCTTATTGATTCAATAACATATCTTTTTGAAAAGGATAGTAATACCAAGATAAATTATGATGATCTTATTGATAAGATTTTCATGCATAAGATAGATAATAAAGAGCTTTATAATTACGATATTTCGCTATATGAAATAGATAGAATGAAACAGCTTATGAAAAAGGAGAAGCTATATTATGATTTTCTTCGTTGATAATGAAGTTGAGGCTAGTTTTTCATTTGATATTGAGGAAACTGCAAAAAAGGTTGCAGAGGCAGTTCTTGAAAGCGAGAATTGTCCATTTGATGTTCAGTTAAGTCTCCTTATAACTGATGATGAAGGAATAAGACAAATTAATTCCGAATTCAGAGAGATTGATTCTCCCACGGATGTTTTGTCTTTCCCAAATATCAGCTACGAAACACCGGGAGACTTTTCAGCTGCTCTTGGAGAACAGAAAATAGATGTAACGGATCCGGAGAGCGGACTTATCGTTTTCGGTGATATTGTTATAAATGAGAACCGTGTCAGAAGTCAGGCCAAGGAATTTGGACATAGTGAGCTTAGAGAATTTGCTTTCCTGATAGCACATTCTATGCTTCACTTATGCGGGTATGACCATATGGAGCCGGATGAAGCTGCGGTTATGGAGGAAAAACAGGAAAAGGTTTTGCAGTTTCTTAATATTACAAGAGATTAAGTGACAGAGGGTGAGTGGTATGAGTAAAAAGTTAAGAATAAGGCCGGATGTTGTACTGTCATCCGGAATGATCTTTATTATGGCCATTATGGCTCTGCTTGTTGTTTTCTTCGATATGACTGGTGCTGACGGAGTTGGTTTTCTTGCAGCTCCGATTGCTCTTTTTATGATCGCATATTGTGTATTTATATGTGCATTTGAAACCACCACAAGAGAGATGGTTAAGAATAGAATTCACAGAAGTCAGATGCTATCAGCAAAGAAAAATGTAAGACAGTTGATGATAATAAGCTTCTGTATAGGATTATTCTGTTCACTTCTTTGCGCAGGTGCTTCAATAATTCTCGCTAATTTTGTTTTTCATTCTCCCAGAAGCTTTTATGTTCTTTTGCTTGTTTCTCCTGTATTTCTGTTTCTGAGCATACAGGGAGTACTTAGAGGATATTTAAGTGGTTCGGGATATGCCGTTGTTTCAATAATATCTGATGCAATTCTCACACTTATTACCGTTATTTCAACAGTTGTTTTATCAAATGCCGTATATGATTATGGAAAAAAGGTCGATAAACTGATGCATGTTGATGACATTGCGCCCGCTTACGGAGCTTTGGGAGCAGCGCTTGGAATAACAGTAAGCTCGCTAATCAGTTTTATTTTTGTAACAATCATGTTTCTTATAAAGAAAAATGAGCTTCAGGAAATTGCTGATGAGAGTATCCCGGTTAACAATACTCATAAGAATGAATGTGTTCAGGACCTGGTAATCAATTGCCTGATTGCAGCAACCTGCGGGATTCTTGTTTTCATAGATGAGTGTGTTTACCTTGACGTGGCACATAAGATACATCCAATGGAAGATAACATCGATAACTGGGGGATTTATATAGGACAATGCGTTGCGGTGGTTGTGTTCTTCGTGTTTATAACTTCACTACCTTTTATCAAGTCATGGTATGGAGTTCACGTAAGCATTGTAAAAAAGGATTTCAAGTCAGCAAGAATGAGATTGCAGAGTCTTGTTCATTTTGAGGCTATGCTTATTTTTCCTGTGGTAATATGGCTGATGCTGCTTGCAAATACATTTAATACTGTAGTATTTGGTAAAAGCAATGAAGCAGGAGTTGATATGGTTATTCTGGCTATACCGGTAGTTATCCCCGGAGCTGTTATAGTGTTCCAATCATTCCTGTTAAAGCAGTTAAAGAACAAGCTTATTATGGGAATGAATCTGGTGGTTGGAGTAATAACGCATATCGCAGTGCTGCTTGCTATGTCGTATATTGGTGGCTATGGTATACATGCTTCTATTGCCGCTTTTGCAGCAATGTTTATTGTTCAGGCTATACTTGGCTTATTTGAAATAAAGGTTATGTTGGATGTAAAGCTGCAGATGATCAGGAATATTTTGATGCCACTTGTCGCTGCGGTTTTATCAGGGCTCGTTGCATTATTGCTCAATAAGATTTTTGTGAATTTGATAGGCGAAATATTGACTTTTTTGATATGCATTATTGTTGCTTTTGTAATTTACATGATTCTTTTGATATTATTAAGAAGTGTTAACCGTTACGAGGTTGAGAAAATGCCTCTCGGAGACTATTTTGCGCTTGTATCCGACAAGGTTAACGGTGGAAGGGATTAAAAAGTGTCTTTGAATAATCATGTAATAGTTGCCGGTGGCGGTGCTTCCGGTTTGTGTGCTGCCATAGCAGCTGCAAGAAAAGGTGCAACAGTAAATGTTATTGAGAAAAATGATACATGTGGAAAAAAGCTTTCCATGACTGGAAACGGCAGATGTAATCTTGCTAATCTGAATGTATCTTCTGACGATTATAATGAACGTTCAAGAAACAGAATGAAGAATTGGCTTGAAGAATTCGGTGTTGATAGGGTAGCCGAATTCTTTGCTTCATTAGGTTTGGTTATAGTAAGTGAGGACGGATATCTTTATCCTATCTCAGGGCAGGCAGGTTCTGTGGTATCGGTTCTTATGAATGAATGCCAGAGACTTGGTGTTGAGTTTACCTATAATGAACAGGTAAAGAGAATAATAAAAAATGATGACCGCGCATACACTGTTAAAACGGATAAGAATGAATATAACTGCAAAGCAGTGATCCTTGCTACAGGCGGATTGGCAGGTCCTAAAACAACAGGCTCAACCGGTGATGGATACTATATCTGCGAGCAGCTTGGGATGTCAAAGAAGGATACTTTTCCTGCGCTTGTGCCACTTCTTTCAGAAGATGAGACTCTTCCTTCGGAGAGTGGAGTAAGGTCTATCGCAAGAATTACATTTATGATCGGTGAAGGTGAGATTGCGACAGAATATGGAGAGGTCCAGATAACTCGAAATGGTATTTCGGGAATTCCTGTAATGCAGGCTTCAGGCGTTGTGGCTGAGCACCTGGCGAAAGGAAGACCTATTACCTGCTCAATCGATTTCTTCCCCGGATACAGTGAAAACGAATTTGAAGAGCTGGTTAACAGACTGATGAATCTTTCTGATGATAGAAAGCTCGGAGAACTTCTCGATGGATTTTGTAATTCTCACATTAATGAGATGGTCTTAAAGAGAATGAAGATCAGCAGAGGAATGAAGCTTAAGAATGTAGGAAGCTCTATGCTTTCATGTATTCTGTATAAATACAGAGATATAAGGGTTGAGATTTCCGGGACAGCTGATTATAAAAAGGCTCAGGTTACAAGAGGCGGAATAAGCCTTGGGGATTTAACCGATAAGCTTGAAGCTAAAAGTGCCGAGGGTGTTTTTGTAGTTGGTGAACTATGCGATGTGGACGGCAGATGCGGCGGCTATAATCTTCAGTGGGCTTGGACTAGCGGCTATATTGCAGGGGAGGCTGCAGGTTCCTTATGATTAGATTGAATTCCATAAAAATTATAAATAATGGTTTTGTTGATGAATTATGTGGGGACAATAGAATAAATGTCCTAAAAGCGAAGCTGAAAAATAAGGCGGCTAAGCTTTTACGAATAAATCCTTCACAGATTTCAGAAGTCATTATAAGAAAGCATTCTATCGATGCCAGAAAAAAGCCTGAGATATTTGATGTTTTTGTAGTTGATATTCTACTTGAAAAAAGGATATCAGAAGAGGCAGTAATTAAAAAATCAGGCTGTAAGACGGCTGCTCTGGTTTCAGAAAAGAAATACAGATTTCCAAATAACAGAAAAGAAGATGAAGAATTAAAAAGAGATCATGGCATGACTCCAAGGAGACCGATAATCATTGGTTCGGGTCCGGCCGGTCTTTTTTGCGCATATGAACTGGCAAAAGCCGGATATTGCCCTATCGTACTTGAGCGAGGCATGGACATTGATAAAAGACATGATGCAGTTTCTGCCTTTTGGAAGGGTGGAGAACTCATGCCTAAGGGTAATGTCCAATTTGGAGAAGGCGGTGCGGGTACTTTTTCTGACGGAAAGCTTAATACCATGGTCAAGGACAAAAAAGGACTTGGCTATGAATGCCTCAATATTTTTTATGAATTTGGGGCAGATGAGGATATCCTCTATGAATCAAAACCGCATATAGGGACAGATGTACTTAGAAAAGTAATTAAAAATATTCGAAATGAGATAATAAGGCTTGGCGGCAGTTTTTATTTTGAGACAAAAGTCACTGAGCTGATAGTTTCAGATGGAAGTATTAAGGGCGTAAAATGTGAGGATGGTAAAACCTTTTCATCAGATGTGGTTGTTCTTGCCATAGGACATAGTGCAAGAGATACATTTTATGCCTTAAAGGACCAGGGACTTGATATGGAACCTAAAGCATTTGCTGTAGGACTTCGCGTCGAACATCCGCAGGCTTTGATAAACAAGTCTCAGTATGGCATTGAGAATCCTAAGTCGCTTCCGCCGTCACCCTACAAGGTTACCGCGAGAAGCTCTGACGGAAGAGGTGTTTATTCCTTCTGTATGTGCCCCGGCGGATATGTTGTTAATGCTTCATCTGAAGACAACAGACTTTGCGTTAATGGAATGAGCTATTCCGGACGTGACGGAAAAAATGCTAACAGCGCAATTGTTGTGTCTGTCGAGCCTAAGGATTTTGGAGGCTCAGACGTTTTATCAGGTGTCGAATTCCAGAGAAGGTTAGAAGAGAAGGCTTATGAAGTTGGCGACGGTAAAGTTCCTGTAGAATATTTTGATGATTTTAAAAGTGCTGTATTAAAGGAACCTGTCAAAAGTAAAAAGAAAGAAAACAGAAATACTCCCTGCATTAAAGGGCTTTGGCAGTTTGCGCCCGTTCATGAAATCCTTCCTGATGATATAAACAATTCAATCGTTCAGGGAATGGAACAGTTTGGAAGGATGATTAAGGGCTTTGATAATGACGAAGTCATTTTTTCAGGTGTAGAAGCAAGGACTTCTTCCCCTGTAAGAATTAACCGTGATGATGAACTGGAAGCAATCGGGATAAAGGGGCTTTATCCATGCGGTGAAGGCGCAGGCTATGCAGGTGGAATAACTTCGGCTGCCATGGATGGAATAAGGGTAGCTGAACAGATAGCTATTCATTATAGAAGCCCGAAAGCTTTTTATCGAAAGCTGATGCTGGAAAAAAGAGACTTGATATCTGAGGCGGAAAGAGAACAGCTTTCTGAAAAGATCGCGGAGAATCTGTTTTCATCTATTGAATATCAGAAATCAGACAAGCTACTTATATATTGCAGCATGGGAAGTGAAGCTTCTACAGACGGCATAATCAATAGAGCACTTGAAGATAAAAAGGAAGTTTTCTGCCCTGTCGTTACAGATACAAAGAACAGAGTAATGAAATTCGTAAAGATAGAATCTAAAAGAGAATTAAAACCTGGTAAATTTGGAATTTTAGAGCCTGTTATAGATCCTTCTTCGAAAATATATGAAGGAGGTAATGGCAATACGTTGCTAATTCTTCCGGGGCTTATTTTTGACAAGACCGGCAACAGAATAGGTTACGGCGGAGGCTTCTATGACAGATTCATGGAGGACTTTAAAAAAGAGCTTTTGGATGATACTATTAAATCTGTAGCAATTGGATTTGATTTACAGATAATTTCAGAAGATTTGTCGGAGTATATGAACGGCATGGATAGAAAAGTGTCCAGTATTATTACTGACAAGGGCAGGAGAGATTATGACTAACGACAACATGAACATAGGTGAAACTATTAGGGCAATGGGGCAAAATGCATACAATGTTAAGTTTGATTTGCAAAGCCTCTCTGAGAATAAGAAAAATGAAGTACTCTTAAAGGTTGCTGATGCACTTACTTCATCCGCTGAAAGAATTCTTAAAGCGAATGACATAGACATAAAAAGCGGTGAAGAAAAAGGAATGCATGAAGGGCTTCTTGACAGGCTTCGTCTTACGACCGGAAGAATTAATGATATGGCTGAGGGAATCAGACAGGTTGCGTCATTACCTGATCCCATAGGAACCGTTCTTGATGACTGGAATCTTGAGAATGGCCTTAATATAAAGAAAATAAGCGTTCCTCTTGGCGTAATAGGAATCATTTATGAGTCAAGACCGAACGTGACAGCTGATGCATTCAGTCTTACTTTTAAAACCGGTAATGCCGTTATTCTAAAAGGCGGTTCCGATGCTATTAATTCCAATATGGTAATTACTGATGTCATAAGAGAAGCACTTGAAAATGAGGGCATTGATCCTAATGCTATTCAGCTTATTCCTTTTACGGACAGAAGTGCTGTTAAGGAGATGCTTTCTCTTCGTGAGTACATCGATGTTGTGATTCCCAGAGGAAGTGCCGGACTTATCAGAATGGTCTGTGAAAACAGTAGAATCCCTGTGATTGAAACTGGCAGTGGAAATTGTCACATTTATGTAGATAAAGCCGCTGACATTGAAAAGGCAATTACCATTATCATAAATGCAAAAACTCAGAGAATCGGAGTTTGTAATGCTGCCGAATCACTGGTTGTTCATGAGGATATAAAGGATGCTTTTTTGCCAAGATTAAGTGAAGCGATGAAAGAAAACAGTGTTGAGCTCAGGGCTGATGAGGCTTCAATAAAGCTTTTACCCGGTGCTAAGAGCGCAACTGAGGAAGATTTCGGCACTGAATATCTTGATTATATTCTTTCTGTAAAAACAGTAAAAAGCGTGGAAGAAGCCATTGCGCATATTAACAAATATAATACAAAGCACTCGGAAGCAATCATAACTGAGGATAAGGAAGCTGCGGATAAATTCCTTAAAGGTGTTGATGCTGCTTGCGTTTATCTCAATGCTTCAACTAGATTTACTGATGGTTTCCAGTTCGGATTTGGCGCAGAAATCGGAATAAGCACACAGAAGCTGCATGCAAGAGGCCCGATGGGACTAAAGGAGCTGACATCATACAAATTCAATATCACAGGTGATGGTCAGATAAGAAAATAAAATAATAGAAAGAATAACCTGAAATGAAAACAAAGGAAGAAATTCAGAAACTTAGAGAAGAGATAATTGATGTATCACTTTCACTGTTGGAAAGTGGGCTGATCGTCAGAACCTGGGGAAATATTAGTGCAAAAATTGATGATAAACATTATCTAATAACACCAAGCGGTATTCGTTACGAGGACTTAAAACCAGATATGCTGCCTCTGGTTTCTATAGAGGATGGTTCATATGAGGGTGAATATAAGCCCTCAAGTGAGTTTATGGTTCATACTGCAATATATAAAACCAGAAATGATGCTGAGTTTATTGTTCATACGCATCAGGTTTATGCTACTTGTGTCGGTGCACTTGGCAAAAAGAGGCTAAAGGCAGAACACAAGGAGAAAAAGATAATTTTCCCTGTTGCTGATTATGCACTCCCCGGAACAAAAGCACTTGCTGATAATGTTAAGAGTGCAGCAGCTAAGAACAGTGAGACTCGAAGCATCATAATGGCCAATCACGGTGCTGTATGCTTTGGTCATAATGCCGAGGAGGCAGTCAAGGAAGCCATTAAACTTGAAAAGGCTGCAAAGAAATATATTTTCAATATATGCAAAACTGATGCTTCAAATGAAATTTTAGAAGGATTTAGCAGTAAACTGGAAGAGGGTAAAATAGTTTACCTAAGAAACGATACTCCGGAGAGAGTTAAGCTTATTCATCAGACGATATATGCCAAAAGGCCTGATGTACACTGCATTTTCCACAATAAGTCGGAAGCAGTCATGACGATTTCCAGAAGAGTAAATCATATGAGACCACTTCTTGATGACTTTGCTCAGATAATCGGAACCAGTGTCAGAATTCCAACTGCGGAGGGTGCACCTCTTGTTGTGAAGAAAAAAATCAATACTGTTTTTGCATATAATGATGGAGCATATTGTCTCGGAGATACCGAAGAAGACGCTAAATCAGCGGCTATCGTGCTCGATAAGGGATGCATTGCTCACCTTGCCGTGACACGTTTTGGTGAAGGAAGATTCATCTCTTTGAAGGATTGTTTCAAGATGAACAGAAACTACAGAAAGAATTATAGTGTCCTTGCAAAATCGGTAAAGTGATATGTATTATATTAATATATAAAAAATTCACGAGGTGACAGGTTATGGCGAAGGAAACAAAAAGTAATTCGTACGTAGCTTACGTTGCGAGTTATACTTCAGGTTCTAAAGACAATTACGGAATTCGTATCTACGATGTAGATATGAAGAACGGTAGGCTGACAGAGAAGGAAAAAGTTAAAATAACTAACTCCTCTTATATTGTTCTGTCACACAGCAGAGAGACATTATATTCAATCACTGATGCAGGTGTTGAGGCTTATCATATAGAAGATGATGGTAGTCTTACAATTCTTAATAAGGCATCAATCAACGGCATGCGTGGTTGTTATATAAATATGGATCAGCATGACAAGTTCCTTGTATGTGCCGGATATCATGATGGTAAGGTTACTATCTTAAGGCTCAATAAGGATGGAAGTATTGGTGACATAACTGATGAAAAGTTCCATAAGGGACTTGGCACCATAGCAGGAAGAAACCATACTCCTCATGTTCAGTGCATCAAGGTTACTAAGGACAACAAGTACCTTCTGGCAGCTGATCTTGGTATGGACCGCGTAAATGTTTACAGGTTTGATACTGAGAATGGTAAGATTTCCGATATTGATGTGATTCATTGCGATCAGGAATCTTCTCCCAGACATATGCAGTTTTCCGAGGACGGAAAATTCCTCTATGTAGTATTCGAGCAGCAGTGCAGTATCAATGTTTATCAGTACAATGAGGAGAAGGGACTTCCTTCATTTGAGGAAATCCAGTCTGTTCAGAACTCCGATGAGCAGGATACTATCGGTGTTGCAAGTAGTGCTTTAAAATTCTCAGATGACTACAATTATCTCGTAAGCTCAGTTGCAGGCGAGAACAACGTTATTGTTTATAAGGTTGATAAGGAGACCGGACTTCTTACTAAGAAGATTGAGCTTCCTATTTCCGGAGAATATCCGAAGGATGCCTGCCTTTTCCCTGACAATAAGCACCTTGTTTCATTGAACCAGGAATCAAGCACAATGACATTCTTCAACATTAACTTCGATAATAATACTCTGGTAATGAATGGACCGGAGATGAAGGTGGACAGACCTAACTGTATCGTCTTCCATAAGCTTGGAGAAAGAATTAAAGTAAGATAATAAAATATGTCATACAAAAATCCCCGCTCAAATAAATGAGCGGGGATCTTTTTTATATTACTCAGTGTTTTTCACTATAGAAATCCATTATGTATGACGCGCGAGCAGACATATTCGAGATCAGGAGATCAAGAATTGTAAAAGCAGTCATGCACTCAACTACTACGACAGCTCTGGGAACTACAACAGGGTCATGTCTTCCCTTTATGTTAATATCAATATTCTCGCCGTTTTTGTTTACAGTCTGCTGAGTAGAAGAAATGCTCGGTGTTGGCTTAACATGCGCTCTTAAAACAATTTTTGAGCCGTCACTCATGCCGCCCAATATACCGCCTGAGTGATTTGTCTTTTTGGAAACAGTTTTATCATCGCTCATTACGAATGCATCATTGTTTTCAGAACCAAGCGAGGTGGAGGCTTTAATTCCATCACCTATTTCTACAGCTTTTACAGCTCCAATACTCATGATGGCCTGTGAAAGAACAGCATCAAGCTTATCAAATACAGGCTCGCCAATTCCTGCAGGCATACCTGTTACCTTACATTCTATAACGCCGCCTATCGAATCACCGTTTTCACGGCATTTAACAATAAGATCAGTTGCTTTTTTATCTGCCTCGGCATCGGGCATTGCTGTTATTGAAGACAGAATCTGATCATTATCAAATTTTGAATCATCAATGGTTATATCTCCGATGGATCTTGTATAAGCGCATACCTCAATGCCCATCTGAGAAAGGAGCTTGTGACAGATAGCACCGGCAGCAACTCTGCCGATAGTTTCACGGCCTGAGGATCTGCCACCACCGCGGTAATCTCTGAAACCATATTTTTCATCAAAACCGAAATCTGCGTGTCCCGGTCTGTAATAGGATGCGATTTCCGAATAATCCGAAGAAATCTGTGAAGTGTTTTCAACAAGAAGTGAAATAGGAGTTCCGGTTGTTTTCCCTTCAAATACTCCGGAAAGAATTCTGACTGAATCATCTTCTTTTCTGGGAGTAGTTACTTTTGAGGAGCCCGGTTTTCTTCTATCTAGAAAAATCTGAATGTCACATTCGGAAAGCTCAAGTCCAGCAGGGAAGCCGTCTAAGACAACTCCTAAAGCCGCTCCGTGAGATTCTCCCCAGGTTGTCATGGTAATGTTCTTGCCAAATACTGATCCGCTCATATAGTTAATGCCTTTCTAATTTTGTCAATATGTTAAGCACTATTTTTACACAGATTCCGTAAGTTTACAAACGAAAAACCTTGATTTTATTACAAAAATGTGTAATTCTTAATTTATTCTTAATTTTTTGTGCAATAATAGTTCAAAAGTGATAAAATATAAATGAAATTTTTTTTTATGAGGTTAAGTTGTAATGCGTGCAAATAGTTTGCAGATGGGTCCCACCTTCAGAGACAAACTGATGGATAGGGTTCGTTCTTTCAACAGGAAGCACAAGAAGTTGAAGTTTTTTGGAATGCTATATGCAATGGTTGTTTTGTTCTTCTATAACATCGGACTGCATTTCTGTCACAATGTTAAGAGGTATACATGTCTTGCAAGCATACTATTCTTCTTTATTTCAAGTAGCAGTTTTACATATCCTGAGGCATTGACTTTAAATGTCAGCTTTGTGTCTGATTTTGAAAAATCAGAAGAGCCAGAAGAGTATTATACCTCAGATTCACTCGAAGCTGTTTCAACCGCATCCGAGGCTCAGCTTGCTACTATAACTCCTGTAGATAAGAATAAGATTATTGAAGAGGAAGAGACAGGCGTATCGGAAGACCAGGAGCTTGCTGAAGGTTTCGTTCTCGCAGATGATATTGAAGATATTGGTGAGTCTGTTGATGAAGATAATGAGACCGAAGAATCAAGCGACATAACTTTTGATAAAACGGACTGGAAACTTATTCTTGTAAACAAACAGCATCCGATTCCCGAAGGATATGAATTTCCTTTTGGTGATATAAATGAATCGATGCGTTGCGATAAGAGGGTGCTTGCACCTTTAAAAACTATGCTTAAGGATGCAGCCGATAATGGCATAAATCTTGCTATTTGCTCACCTTATAGAAATGATGAGCGTCAGGAGGGATTATTCTCCAGAAAGATAAAAAATTATCTGGATGCAGGACTTTCCTATAAGGATGCTTATAATATTACTTCTCAGGCTGTTACTGTTCCCGGTGCTTCAGAGCATCAGATAGGCCTTGCTTTTGATATTGTCTGTGGCTCTTACTACAGTCTTGATGAGGGCTTTGGAGATACTAAGGCAGGTAAGTGGCTTGCAGAGAATAGCTACAAATATGGCTTTGTTGTCAGATATCTTGCAGGTAAGGAAAATATTACCGGAATTGAATACGAGCCCTGGCATTTTAGATTTGTAGGAATCGATGCAGCTACAGTAATGTATGAACAGAATCTTTGTCTGGAAGAATTCTGGGATATGTATTTATATGATTGATTATTTGGTGCTGTTGCATTATTATTATGCAACAGCACATTTTTGTTATCTAAGAATATTTGGAGAGGATTTAAATGTATAAATTATTAAAACAGGAAGGAATGGCTAAAAGAGCCACATTTGAAACCGTTCATGGAAAAATTGAAACACCGGTTTTTATGAATGTTGCTACGGTGGCTGCAATAAAGGGGGCTGTTTCTACAGAGGATCTTGAACAGATAGGAACTCAGGTGGTTTTATCAAACACCTATCACCTTCATCTGCGTCCCGGTGATGATATTATTTATAAGATGGGCGGCCTTCATAAGTTTATGAATTGCAATAAGCCTATTTTGACTGATTCCGGTGGATTTCAGGTATTTTCACTTTCTGAAAACAGAAGAATTAAGGAAGAGGGCGTATATTTCAGATCCCATATAGATGGACATAAGCTTTTCATGGGACCTGAGGAGAGTATGAGAATTCAATCTCATATTGCATCCACAATAGCAATGGCTTTTGATGAATGTCCTTCTGCTCGTGCAGATCATGATTACGTGAAGATGTCTGTTGACAGAACAACTAGATGGCTTGAAAGATGCCAGAAGGAGATGAACAGACTTAATTCACTTCCGGATACTATTAATAAAAATCAGCTTCTGTTCGGAATAAATCAGGGAGCTATTTTTGATGATCTGAGAATAGAGCATGCAAAGAGAATATCAGAAATGAATCTTGACGGCTATGCTGTAGGTGGACTTGCCGTAGGTGAGACTCATGAAGAGATGTATCATGTTCTTGATATAGTTACAGAGCATCTTCCGAAGGATAAGCCTACGTATCTCATGGGGGTTGGAACACCTGCCAACATTCTCGAGGCTGTAGACAGAGGAATAGATTTCTTTGATTGCGTTTATCCAAGCAGAAACGGAAGACATGGTCATCTTTATACAAAGCGCGGACATATAAATCTTTTAAATGCCAGATATGAGCTTGATGACAGACCGATTGAAGAAGGCTGTCAGTGTCCTGCCTGCAGAAGATATTCACGAAGCTACATAAGGCATCTTCTTAAGTCAGGAGAGATGCTTGGAATGAGACTTTGCGTACTTCATAATCTGTATTTTTACAATCATCTTATGGAGGATATCAGAACAGCTCTGGATGAGGGCAGATTTAAGAAATTCAAAGAAGAAATGCTTGATTCCATGAAGGAATTTGACAAGGACGAGCCCATAGAGCGCTATGATATCGCTAAAGGATGGAAAAAGGGTTAAAAACTGTACTTGTTTTAAAGTTGTATTAATTGTAAGATTATTCATATGTTTAAAAAGGAAATTTGGAGGTTGATATGAGTTTTGCTAACACTATGGCTCTTGAAAGTACTGGGGCAGCAACCGGAGGAAGCGGTATGTTAATCATACTCGTTTATGTTGCTATTTTTGCGGTTCTGTATTTTATTATGCTCCGTCCTCAGAGAAAGGAGCAGAAGCAGAAAGCTCAGCTTCTCGCACAGCTTGCTGTTGGCGATAGCGTTCGCACAACAGGTGGTTTTATCGGAACAGTTATCGATATTGATGACGAGTCATCAACAGTTATCGTTGAGTTCGGTAACAACAAGAATTGCCGCATTCCCATGGTTAAGGAAGCAATCGTTGAAGTTGAGAAGCCTGAGGATGCTGTAAAGGACAATACTAAGGAAGAAAAGTCCAAGTAAACAAGAAGACTGTTGTTAAAGTCTGCATTATAAAGTGGCAGCCGGCGGAACATTAATTTTTGCCGGCTATCATTATATGAGGAGAAAATTATGAAAATGGGGATCACATGTATTCCGGGTGATGGAATAGGCCCGGAGATCGTTGCAGAAGCTAAAAAGGTTCTGAATAAGGTTTCTTCTGTATATGGTCATGAATTTGTATTCACAGATGTCTTAATGGGTGGTGCTTCTATCGATGCTTATGGCACGCCACTTACTGACGAAACTATCGAAATGTGTAAAAAGGCTGACGCTGTTCTCATGGGTTCAATAGGAGGAAATACTTCCACTTCACCATGGTATAAGCTTGAGCCATCTCTTAGACCGGAGGCCGGACTTCTTAGGCTCCGTAAATCCTTGAATTTATTTGCTAATTTAAGACCTGCTTTTTTGTATCCGGAACTTCGCGATGCATGTCCTCTTAAATCAGAGACCTCTGAAAAGGGCTTTGATCTCTTAATAATGCGTGAACTTACCGGTGGTCTCTATTTTGGAGACAGATTTACTAAAGAAGTAGATGGTGAGCTTGTTGCAACTGATACACTTGTTTATAAAGAGAGTGAGATCAGAAGAATTGCAATTAAAGCCTTCGATGTAGCAATGTTAAGATCCAAGAAGGTGATCAGTGTTGATAAGGCTAATGTTCTTGATTCTTCAAGATTATGGAGAAAAGTGGTTGAGGAAGTGGCTGCCGATTATCCTGAAGTAGAGCTTTCACATATGCTGGTTGATAACTGTGCAATGCAGCTTGTGAAGGACCCTTCTCAATTTGATGTGGTTCTCACTGAAAATATGTTTGGTGATATTCTTTCTGATGAAGCAAGCATGGTCACAGGTTCAATTGGTATGCTACCCAGTGCTTCTCTCAATGAATCAACCTTTGGACTATATGAGCCAAGTCATGGAAGTGCACCTGATATAGCCGGAATGGATATAGCTAATCCTATTGCTACAATTCTTTCTGCTGCTATGATGCTCAGATATACCTTTAAGCTTGAAAAAGAAGCTGACAGTATTGAGAATGCTGTAAAGAAAGCTCTTGAAGATGGCTACCGCACAACAGATCTCATCCGCCCCAGTGAGAG
Organism: Butyrivibrio sp. VCD2006; assembly: GCF_000423925.1. Classification (GTDB taxonomy): domain Bacteria; phylum Bacillota; class Clostridia; order Lachnospirales; family Lachnospiraceae; genus Butyrivibrio. Next base: position 20,268 of record NZ_AUIX01000003.1, on the reverse strand, counting down.
CATTGATGAAGATAAAAAATGCGGATGCTCTAAGATGGGAGATATAATTGCATCGAGAATCAACTGAATCGGAAGACAAAACTTTATATGATTATCTGCCGCAGGAACCGATAGATATGATTGTCGTGCTAACGGTCATAGCAATGGCGTTTTACTATATCTGGAGAGCGACATATCTTACACCCTGGTATGATGAATTATATACTTACTACTATTTCATCAGTAGGGGACCGATATATTCAGCTATTCACTGGCCGCTTGCAAATAATCATGTAGGATATTCGGTTTTATCCTCGCTTATCAATTCATTTGGCAATTCGTATGTTGGGCTTCGCGGAATCTCATTCCTTTGCGCTGTTTTCAATCCTTTTCTTGTTTACAGATTGAGCAGGAGATTCCTTGAGGATTTGTATGCCTATTGTGCGATGCTGCTATATTTTTCCTGCATGCTTGTAAATGACCTGTCAATTCAGGGACGAGGTTATACCCTCGCATGTACATGCTTTATTATCACTTTCAGGCAGCTGATAATCATTTGCAGATCAGAAGATTTCAAGCTTAATGATTATATCGCTTTAAGCGTTGCAGTTATTCTAGGATTATATACATTACCGTCAAGCATTTACTGGGTATTTCCTGCATGCCTCGCAGCAGCTATATTCCTTTTGGTAAATGGATACAGAACCTATGATTTCCGTGATTCAATCTGGAAAACCAGATATTTCAAAAGACTGAAGAATTGCATTGTAACGGCAATCATTTCGGGGGTTATTCTTCTTGGCTTATACCTGATAATATGGTTTGCTATAGGAGCAAATCTTATTGTTAAGGATGAAGCAGGTGCGTTTTATGGTATGCCACATTTGAAGCTGATTATATCGCATCCATTCATGGCGTTATCAAAAGGCTTCACATATATGATTACAAAGTCAACAGCTCAGGGTGTAAACAGAACTTCATATCTGGCTGATTTTGTTTCCTGGGCAAAAGCCCTTAGCGGACTGATGTATCCGGGTTTTGCTCCGCTTTCCTTATTTGTTACAATCAGTGTACTTATTTTATTTATTACCGAATGTATAAGGCACTTTGAAAATAGCAGAACGATATTTAATTTAATGATGATCCTTAGCATAATGGGATATCCCATAATGATGATCATTCAGGCAAAACTCCCATATTATAAAGTTTTTTCTTATGTGGGAGTACTTATTGCAATATCATATGCATATGTCATCGGGCATGTAAGTGCAATGATAAGATTTTTGCTTAGAAGACATGAAAAAGCCTCTTTTTTATTGATGTTTTTAAAATGGGTACCTATCATATTTGTTTTGATATTTTCAGCTTCTATGATGATAAGACCTGATTATCACAGTCAATATGGACAGCGTGAGACCAATTGTTATAATGCTCTCTATATTGCCCATCCTTCGCCTAAGAAGCATTTATGTGTTCTGGATTGTGATCAACAGTATTTGCTTAAATTTGGCTGGAATATTGAGTGTGAAAATACAGATGTGACCGACTGTGATTATATTCTTGTTGACAGAGATATGATGTCAGATGATTTTGCGGGAGAAGACAGTTGGAAATTTTACGTAACTTATGAAACAATCCCTTGGGATTATATAAATTCAAATTACTACATTTTTTATGAAAATGAAGACTTTGTTCTATACAAAAGATAGGAGGTTATTATGAACAGTGATCGCGTAATGGAAGGACTTCAACAGGCCCCTCACAGAAGCCTTTTTAATGCTCTTGGATTTACAGCCGAGGAGAGGAAAAAGCCTCTTATTGGTATTATTAGCTCACAGAGTGATATTGTTCCCGGACATATGGAACTTGATAGAATTGCTCAGGCAGTAAAGCTTGGTGTTGCTGAAGCCGGCGGTATGCCCGTTATTGTTCCTGCAATTGCAGTTTGCGATGGAATTGCTATGGGACATATTGGAATGAAGTATTCACTCGTAACGAGAGACCTTGTTGCTGACAGCACAGAGTGTCTTGCTATGGCACACGCTTTTGACGGTATGGTAATGATACCTAACTGTGATAAGAGTGTTCCCGGTATGCTTATGGCTGCCGCAAGAATTAATATTCCTACCATTTTCTGTTCCGGTGGTCCTATGATGGCAGGACGCGTTAATGGTAAAAAGCGCTCACTTAGTTCAATGTTCGAGGCAGTAGGAAGCGTATCTGCAGGAAAAATGACTGATGATGAGCTTATTGAATTTGAGGAGAAGGTTTGTCCTACCTGTGGATCATGCTCAGGTATGTACACAGCTAATTCAATGAACTGTCTGACAGAGGCAATCGGAATGGGTCTTAGAGGTAACGGAACTATTCCGGCTGTTTATTCAGCAAGAATCAGACTTGCCAAGAAAGCCGGCTACCAGATAATGGAGCTTATTAAGAATAACATTCGTCCCAGAGATATCATGACAGAGAAGGCATTTGAAAATGCCCTTGCTATGGACATGGCTCTTGGATGCTCAACTAATACAATGCTTCATATTCCGGCAATTGCCCATGAAGCAGGTATAGAGATAAATATGGAAATGGCAAACGAGATTTCAGATCGTACTCCTAACCTTTGCCACCTTGCACCTGCAGGTCCTACATACATGGAGGATCTCAATGAAGCTGGCGGTATCTATGCCGTTATGAACGAGCTTTCCAAGAAAAATCTTCTTCATACAGATCTTATAACATGCACAGGTAAGACTGTAGGAGAGAATATCGCAGGTGTTCATAACCTTGATCCTGAGGTTATAAGACCTATTGAGAATCCTTACATGCCTAATGGTGGTATTGCTGTTCTTAAGGGAAATCTTGCACCTGATACAGGTATTGTAAAGAGATCAGCAGTTGTGCCTGAGATGATGGTTCATGAAGGCCCTGCAAGAGTCTTTGATTGTGAAGAGGATGCTATCGCAGCTATTCTTGGCGGTAAGATCGTTTCAGGAGACGTTGTTGTTATCAGATATGAAGGTCCTAAGGGTGGCCCCGGTATGAGAGAGATGCTTAATCCTACATCTGCAATAGCCGGTATGGGACTTGGTTCTTCAGTTGCTCTTATTACAGACGGCCGTTTTTCAGGAGCGAGCCGTGGTGCTTCTATAGGCCATGTATCACCTGAGGCAGCTGTAGGTGGACCTATCGCACTTGTAAAAGAGGGAGATATCATCTCAATTGATATCAATAACAACAAGCTCGATATGAAGGTTTCTGATGAGGAGCTTGCTAAGAGAAAGGCAGAATGGAAGCCCAGACAGCCGAAGGTAACAACAGGATATCTTGCAAGATATGAAAAGATGGTTACAAGCGGAAATACGGGAGCAATACTTGAAATAAAATAATTAAAAAGGGTTAGAAGGAGTTTTTTATGCAGCTTACAGGAGCACAGATTGTTCTTGAGTGTCTTAAAGAGCAGGGAGTAGATACTGTCTTTGGATATCCGGGAGGAACAATCCTTAACGTATATGATGAACTTTACAAACAGCAGGATCAGATTAAGCACATTCTGACCTCACATGAACAGGGCGCTTCGCACGCAGCCGATGGCTATGCAAGAGCTACAGGCAAGGTTGGAGTATGTCTTGCAACAAGTGGTCCCGGTTCAACTAATCTTGTTACCGGAATTGCTACGGCCTATATGGATTCAGTACCGATGGTAGCAATTACCTGTAACGTAAATCTGCCTCTTTTAGGAAAAGACACTTTCCAGGAGGTCGATATTGCTGGTATTACTATGCCTATTACAAAGCATGGTTATATCGTAAAGGACGTTAAGACTCTTGCTGATACTATTAGAAAAGCATTTGATATTGCAAGAAGCGGAAGACCCGGCCCTGTAATCGTTGATATTACAAAGGATGTTACCGCTAATAAATGCGATTATAAGCCACAGAAGCCCATTCATAAGGAAAAGCCTGTAAAGTATACAGAGGATGATATAAAAACAGCTGTAAAGATGATTGAGCACGCTAAAAAGCCATTTATTTATGTTGGTGGCGGCGCAGTTATTTCAGGTGCTGATGAAGAACTTCTTACACTTGCAGAGAGAATACAGGCACCTGTTTGCGATACACTTATGGGAAAGGGTGCTTTTAACGGACATCACAGTCTTTACACCGGCATGATCGGTATGCATGGAACTAAGACTTCTAATTTCGGTGTCAGCGAGTGTGACCTTCTTATTACTCTTGGAGCAAGATTCTCAGACAGAGTTATCGGTAATGCAAAGACATTCGCTAAGAAGGCTAAAATCCTTCAGATTGATATTGATGCAGCTGAAATCAACAAGAATATCAGAACAGATTATTCTATAGTTGGTGATCTGAAAGAGGTTCTTTCAAAGATCAATGATAAGCTTACCCAGCAGAATCATTCAGAATGGATTGCTCATATAAAGGAATATGAGAAGAAGTTCCCTCTGAGCTATGATAAGAAGGGACTTACCTGCCCTTATGTTATCGAAACTCTTGATAAGCTGACAAATGGTGAGGCTATTGTTTCTACCGACGTAGGACAGCATCAGATGTGGACAGCTCAGTTTTACAGATTTAAGCGCCCTAGAATGTTCCTTACCTCCGGTGGCCTTGGAACTATGGGTTACGGACTTGGAGCTGCAATCGGTGCTAAGGTTGGTATGCCTGATAAAACTGTCGTTAATATTGCCGGAGATGGATGCTTTAGAATGAATATGAATGAACTTGCTACAGCCAGCAGGTATAATATTCATGTAATAGAAATTGTTATAAACAACCAGGTTCTGGGAATGGTAAGACAGTGGCAGAATCTTTATTATAATCAGCATTATTCAAATACAGTGCTTACTGATAAGGTTGATTATTGTAAGGTTGCTGAAGGTCTTGGATGTACGGCAATCAGAGTGAAGAAGAGAGATGAGGTTGAACCTGCGCTTAAGAAAGCGCTCGCTGCAAAAGGACCGGTTCTTATAGATATAGCCGTGGATCCTGATGAAAAGGTATTCCCTATGGTTTCACCCGGTGGATCCATAAGTGAAGCTTTTGATGAGAAAGATTTAGAGGGTAAGGACAGAGCTTAATATTTGTCCGAGGAATGGTATGAAAAAGAGGGGAATTCTATATCTTATATTGGCGTTTTCCGTCTGTATGCTTGTAGCAGTTTATCTGATGCTGGGCTTTTATTACAATGGCACTTTTGCCTATGGAACCTGGATCAATAACATTTACTGCACAGGTAAAACAGCGGAAGAAGCTAATAGAGACCTTGTTAAAAACTCATATTACAGCGGTTTGCTCATTACTGCTGCGGAAGGTCAAAAGTGTTTCATCGATGCCAATGATATCGATTTCAAAGTCGATTATTATGATGAATTAAAGGATATGCTTGAGTCACAGAACCCATTTGCATGGGGACTCAATCTTTTGACTTCGCGAAGTCGACAGATACAGGGAAATCCTACCTTTAATGAAGAAAAGCTCGGAAATCTTCTTGCGGAATGGAAAATATTCGATGAAGATAACAGTGACTGTTATGAGCTAAAGAGAAATGAAGAAGGATATTATCTTGAGGTTGATGATCGAACCATCCCAAATTTTAATAAATTCCTTGATTGTGCCAAAAATGCTATATCAAATAAAGAGTATGAGATTGATTTAAGCCAGGATATTCAGTTCTATGACATAAGGACACTTACAGAAAGTGATAAAGAGCTTAAAGCTGTATATGATAAGGTGGATGAAGTTCAGAATATACAGGCAGCTCTTGTTATTGGCGAAAAGAAATTCGCTGCTGCATCTGAGGATTTTGCTGAATGGATGGTCACTTTAGATGAGCTTGGTGAAGCACAAGATGAGGAATTATCTGAAGAAAATCCTGGAGAAGGATTATTTCTTGCCGGTAATAAGACTATACAATTTCCAAAAGATTATAAAATTGAAGAAAACTTTGTAACGGATAAGGATGGTAATATTCTCCTTAGCTGTTCCCAAATATATGATTTTGTAAACGGCTGTCTTGAAGAGCTTGATACGAATAATTGTATCGAAAAGTTTCAGAAAGATGGAGAGGCGACAATCTACGTAAGCGGAAGCAAAGATGGAAAGCTTGCTGATGAGAAGAAAGAGTTCGAGGATTTTATCAATTCAATCGAAGGAATCGGACCATCCGAGAATGAGATTGCATTACCAAATAAGTCGTTTACAGTAGATGGAAATGAACTTGGAGATGAGTACATTCTTGTAGACATGGGAAATCAAAAACTCAGATATTACAAGAATGGTAAGCTTACAATTCAGTACGATATTGTTACGGGCAACACATCTCTTGGTCGTGGTACACCTGTTGGCCTTTATCATGTTTACAATAAGAGATATCACACAATATTGAGAGGTGTTGATTATGCTTCTTATGTAAACTACTGGCTTGGCGTTAACAAGGGCATTGGCATACATGATGCAACCTGGAGGAAGGAATTCGGTGGCGAGATATATAAACACTCCGGTTCCCATGGATGTATCAATTCTCCTCTGGATCTGATGGAGCGCCTTTACGAACTTGTAGACGTTGGGGTACCGGTTCTTTTATATTATTAATTTTTTTATGCGGGAAAGCTATAGAATGATATTTAATGATATTCCGGTAATAATACCGGCTTATAAACCAAATGATAATCTGATAAATCTGGTAAGTGATCTAAGTGAAAATGGATTTAGTAAGATTATTATTGTTGATGATGGTAATGGACCGCAAATGGCAGGCTTTTTTGAGCATATTGAGCAAAAATTCAATGCCACCATACTCCATCACAGCGTCAATCTTGGTTATGGTAGAAGCTTAAAGACAGCTTTTAATCATGCGCTTCTGAATTGTGATGATTTAAAGGGATGCATTATAAGTGACTGTAATGGTATCTATAAGATTTCTGATATATGTAAATGTGCAAGACTACTTGCTGATAATCCGGAATCTTTGATATTAACCAACAGAGATAAATCTCAAAGTGAAATTAAACTTTCCAATAAGATCACGAATACTATTTTTACATATTCATACAGATTTCTTTTTGGTCTCACTGTCAATGATTCTCAATCAATATTAAAAGGAATACCCGCCAAATACATGAAGAAGCTTCTTAAGGTAATAGGAGAAGGTTATTCCTTTGATACAAATATAATTGTATATACAAAGAATTATCATATTGATGTCATTGAAACGGACCTTGAGACATCCTTTTCTAGTCGCAAAAAGACCGAAAAGTACAGAACCTTGCGTGAAAGCTTTTTCATATATGTGAATTTCGCTACATATATGCTGATATCAATATGGGCCACACTGGTTGATATAATTTTATTCACATTGCTGTGTACTGTTTTGGGACGATTTAGTTTACTTGGCAGACACCAAATTTATATATACATATCAACTATAATTGCCAGAATAATATCAGCAACAATGTCGTATAATTTTAATTATCGCTTTGTTTTTAAAAAGAAACATGGTAAAAAAGAGACATTTAAAAGGTTCGTTATTGTGGCCGGTTGTCAAATGCTTATAAGTGCGATTCTGGTTTCCACAATACATAGATATGTCGGCGGAGAAGAGGTGCTAATCAAGATACCTACTGACTTTGTACTATTTTTTGTTGCTTATCAGTTTAATAGGAGATTCGTTTTTAAAAGATAAAATTGATGTCTTAGAACATCAATTTTTTTTGTAAAATAATTAAATAACATCAATTATGGAATATATAGTTGACAAAAAATATTTTGTAGTTAGAATGGTATTAACAATTTGAAAATCGAAATTCAAAAACTGGAAAAATATTTTTGAGGTTTTTGAAAAAGTTCAGGAGGAAAAAGTGGTGTCTAGAGTTTACAATTTTAGTGCTGGTCCGGCAGTACTTCCGGAAGAGGTTTTAAAGCAGGCTGCAGCAGAAATGCTTGATTATAACGGCTGCGGAATGTCTATCAATGAGATGAGTCACAGATCAAAAACATTCGATCAGGTTATCCAGACAGCTGAGCAGGATATCAGAGATCTTATGAATATTCCTGATAATTATAAAGTTTTATTCCTTCAGGGAGGCGCAAGTCAGCAGTTTGCAGCAGTTCCCATGAACCTTATGCAGAATAAAAAGGCAGCTTATATTGTTACCGGTCAGTGGGCTAAGAAGGCTCTTGCTGAGGCTAAAAAGTACGGAGATGCTGTAGAAGTTGCATCAAGTGCAGATAAAACTTTCTCATATATTCCTGATTGTTCTGATCTTGATATCCCTGAGGATGCAGATTATGTATACATCTGTGAGAACAATACAATTTATGGAACAAAGTTTAAGAAGCTTCCCAATACTAAGGGACATATTCTTGTATCAGACGTTTCTTCATGCTTCTTATCCGAGCCCGTTAATGTAAATGATTATGGCGTAATCTACGGTGGTGTTCAGAAGAACGTAGGTCCTGCAGGCCTTGTAATCAGCATCATCAGAGAAGACCTTATAAGAGATGATGTTCCTGATTTCGTTCCTACCATGCTCAAGTGGAAGACTCAGGCTGACAACGGTTCTCTTTACAATACACCTAACTGCTGGGCTATCTACATGTGTGGTCTTGTATTTAAGTGGCTTAAGGAGCAGGGCGGCCTTGTAGAAATGAAGAAGAGAAATGAGGAGAAGGCTGCAATCCTTTACGATTTCCTTGATAACAGCAAGATGTTCAAGGGTACTGTAAGACCTGAGGACAGATCACTTATGAACGTTCCTTTTGTAACTGACAGTGATGAGCTCAATGCTAAGTTCATAGCTGAGGCGACAGCAAATGGTCTTGTAAGCCTTAAGGGACACAGATCAGTAGGCGGTATGCGCGCAAGCATTTACAACGCTATGCCTAAGGAAGGCGTTCAGAAGCTTGTTGATTTCATGGAGAGCTTTGAGAAAACTAACGGTTGATAAAAAAGATTACTGACATCCAAGCCTTCTCCTTGGGGAGAAGGTGTCAGCGAAGCTGACTGATGAGGGGAATATATAAGGAGAATAAAAATGTTTAAATACAAGTGCCTCAACCCTATCGCAAAGGTTGGTCTTAATAATTTCACAAAGGATTACGAAGCAGTTGAGAATATCGATGATGCTGATGGTGTTCTTGTAAGAAGTGCAAACATGAACGAGATGGAGTTTTCAGATAACCTTCTTGCAATTGCAAGAGCAGGTGCCGGTGTAAACAACATCCCCGTAGATAGATGTGCAGATGAAGGTATTGTTGTATTCAATACTCCCGGTGCTAATGCTAATGGTGTTAAGGAGATGGTTATCGCTGCTATGCTTATCGCATCCCGTGACATCATCGGTGGTGTTCAGTGGGTAAGTGCAAATGCAGGTGATCCTGAGATTGCAAAGCTCACAGAGAAGACAAAAAAGAAGTTTGCAGGTACTGAGATTGCAGGTAAGAAGCTTGGTATCATCGGTCTTGGAGCAATAGGTGTAAGAGTTGCTAATGCTGCAAGAAATCTTGGTATGGATGTATACGGATATGATCCTTACCTTTCAGTTGATGCTGCTTGGAGCCTCTCTTCTGATGTTAAGCATGTAACTAATGTTGATGATATCTTCTCAAAGTGTGACATTATCACAATCCATGTTCCTGCTCTTGACAGCACAAAGGGCATGGTTAATGCTGAAGCAATCGCTAAGATGAAGAAGGGTGTTATCCTTATCAACCTTGCAAGAGACATCCTTTGCAATGAGGCTGATGTTCTTTCAGGAATTAACTCCGGCAAGATCAGAAAGTATGTTACTGACTTCCCGAATACTGTAACAGCAGGTCACGACGGATGTATCGTAATTCCTCACCTTGGTGCATCAACAGAGGAGTCAGAGGACAACTGTGCTGTTAAGGCTGTTCTTCAGATGAAGGACTTCCTTGAGAATGGTAACATTGTTAACTCTGTAAATATGCCTCGCTGCGAGCAGGGAATCTGCACAGGACCTCGTCTTGCTATCATTCACAAGAATGTTTCAGGTATGATCGGCCAGTTTACTCAGGTTCTTGCAAATGCAGGTTACAATATTTCTAACATGACAAATAAATCAAGAGGTGACTATGCTTATACAATCATCGACGTTGAAACAGCAATTTCAGATGAGCTGGTTTCAAATGTAAGCAAGATCGATGGTGTAATCAGAGTCCGCGTAGTAAGAAAAGACGTATAAAGAGGTTAATATTTATGGCTGATGTGAGGGCTTTTGCTGCCTATCGTCCGGGTAGTGATGTCGCATCAAGGGTGGCTGCGCTTCCCTATGATGTATATAACAGAGAGGAGGCAAGGGTCGAGGTTTTACGTGAACCTTTATCATTCCTTGCAATAGACAGACCGGAGACGCAGTTTCCTGAGGATTATGACATGTACGCCGAGGAAGTTTATCAGAAGGCACATGATATGCTCTGGGAGAAAATTGAGAACGGCACCTTTATTCATGAAGATAAGCCTTGTTACTATCTTTATGAGCAGACAATGGATGGCAGAGTTCAGACCGGTATTGTAGCTTGCAGCTCTGTAGATGACTATGACAATAACATAATAAAAAAGCATGAGAACACCCTTGCCAAGAAGGAAGCTGACAGAATTCATCATGTCGATTCCTGTGATGCACAGACAGGACCGATTTTCCTTTGCTATAGAGAAAATGATGCAATAAGAAGTGTCATAAACAGAGTTAAGGCAGAAGAGAAGCCTGTATATGACTTTGTTACAAAGGAAGGCATTAAGAGCAGAGTTTTCGTTGTTAACAGAGACGATGAGATAAAAGCAATTGCTGATGCTTTCGGTACTATGGACAGCATTTATATTGCTGATGGTCATCACAGATGCGCTTCAGCTGTTAAGGTAGCAAAGAAGAGAAGAGCTGAGGATCCTTCTGCAACAGGTAATAAGGAGTATGATTTCTTCTTATCTGTACTTTTCCCTGATAGTGAGCTTATGATCATGGATTATAACCGTGTGATTAAGGATCTTGGTGGGATGAGCGAGGACGAATTCCTTCAAAAGATATCCGAGAAGTTCGATGTTGCTAAAGAAACCGAAGCAGTAAAGCCTTCGAAGAAATGCGAAATAGGTATGCTTCTTGGCAATAAATGGTACAGACTAAATGCCCATGATGATATTATCAGCAATGATGCGGTAGATGGTCTTGATGTAAGCATACTTCAGAATCAGGTACTTACTCCGCTGCTTAATATCAGTGATCCCAAGAATGATCCCAGAATAGACTTTGTCGGTGGAATCCGTGGACTTTCAGAGCTTGAAAAGAGATGTGGCAAAGATTGCGTCCTGGCTTTTTCGATGTATCCGACAGATATTCATGAATTATTTGCGGTTGCGGATGCGGGAAGGCTTATGCCTCCGAAATCCACCTGGTTTGAACCTAAACTTCTAAGTGGTTTATTCATTCACGCTATAGCTGAATAATTTATATTGGCATCAATAAAAAGGCTGTTATTTCAAGGATAACAGCCTTTTATCTATTGCAATATCAGTCTGTTGTGATAAAATTTTTTTATCTTTTGAGATATGGGGAATTAAGCTTATGAAGAGGGTAATGAAAAATATAATTGCTGGGGCAATAGTTCTTGCAGCTGCCGGAAGTGTTCTTGGCTTGAGTATGCTGCCAAATCCCGTTGAAGTAGAACAAGTAGTAAAAAAAGAAATAAGTCAGAATATTACAGAGTCAGGTTTGATCGAAGCAGATGAACCTGTAACTGTTTATGCGCCTATTTCAGGTAAATTGGCACAGGTGACATCCGGTGTAAATGATGTTATTAATACCGGAGATATTCTTGCAATGTATGATCTTGCTGATGCTGAGGAAAGATATAATAAAGCCGAATTAAATGCAGCATATTATGAAGACGGTTATATTGCTGCTTTAAAGGAAAATGAAGATTATATAGAAAAAGCAGAGAATGCCAAAAGTGAGTCGAACAGTCTTAATGTAAAATATGATGAGATTGTTGACAGAATGAATGAAATCAGTGCAGCCTATAATGCTAACAGAAGCACCCTTAATCAGAGCATTCAAAAGATTGAAGGCGAGATTAGCAATATCGAAAAAAATCTTTCTTCTGAGTCTTCAAAGCTTGCAAATGAAGCAACAAACTATGAGGAGTCTCAGAAAAAGCTTGAAAATTTAGGAACTGATATTGATTCCCTTAATGTAAAAATTGAAGAATCAAAGGAACTTATTGAATCCTATCAGGATGAGATGGCTAAATGCGGATCCGATTCTCCTGCATATTCAAGCTATAAGGTTTTGATGGAGAGTGAAAAGAAGAACCTTACATCACTGAAGAATGAAAGGGACGAGAAAAAGGGAGAAAAAGAAAATCTTGAACTTCAAATTGATCAGACGATAGCTAATAAAGAAACAACAGAAGGTTCTGTTGAAGGCCTTGAGACCGATCTTGCTGATAAAAAGAAGGTGCTTTCATCGACGTCGCTTCAAGCTACCATGAGTCAGCAATATGAAGAGTATATGAAGCTCTCTAAGGAGCTTGATGTAATTAACAATGAATGGGATGCCAGCCTTGAAGAGCAGAAGGCTGCTGAAGATAAAATACTTAGTGATACAAAGCTTAAGCAGTATGAAGATTCAGCTGCTCTTGCAAAAGCAGAACAGGAATCAGCACAAAAAGATCTTGAAATAGCAAGACAGGGTATAAAGGCTTCGATTAGCGGGACTATTATTGATAAATTGGTTGATAAAGGAGCTGTGACCGAGATGGGAACACCTCTGTTCGTCATTCAGCCAAGTAGTGGATATAAAGCTTCAATTCTATTATCAAGAGAAGAACTCGACAGAGTAAAGGCAGGACAGAAAGCAAAGGTAAAAATAGGAGATAAATCCTACAATGGACAGGTTTCTGATATAGGTCAGATTGCAAGCTCAGATTCGGAAGGCGAGCCTAGAGTCAGGGTTGTTGTCTCGCTTGATGATGAAAATGCAAATCCTACAATCGGAATTGGTGCACAGATTGAAATTATGTCCAATATTAAAAAGACAACACTGAGCATATCAGAGAAGGCTGTTCATTCAGATGATAAAAGTGAATATGTTTATGTCTTAAATGATGGGATGGCAGAAAAGAGAATAGTAACAACCGGTACAACCGATAACGGATATACAATAATTACAAACGGAATTACTGAAAATGACACAATAATAACAACAGAAATAAACAGTGATGACGAGGGCAAAAAACTTAGAGTTAAAAAATAAGTTTTGGGCTTAAAAAGTGTTGCAAATACATGTGGTGTTTTGCTTGACTTTGCCCCCATTAATGATAAGATAATTGTGCCTGAAAAGCATGGAAAAGAGGGTAGTATGCTGAATGAGCATACCACCCTTTTATTATCATTATATATTTATTCGGAGGATGGATAATTGGATCTGGATCGTCAGAGAAAGGCGCCGGTTTATGAGGCGCTTGAAAGATTTAGAAAACAAAGAGTTGTGCCCTTTGACGTGCCCGGACATAAGAGAGGACGCGGAAATGCAGAACTAGTGCGTTTTCTTGGGGAGCAATGTGTCGGAATAGATGTTAATTCCATGAAGCCGCTTGATAATTTGTGTCATCCGGTATCTGTTATTAAGGAAGCGGAGGAACTTACGGCTGATGCCTTTGGTGCCGAGCATGCGTTTTTAATGGTCAATGGTACTACCAGTGCCGTTCAGGCTATGGTTTTGTCATCGGTTAAGCACGGTGAGAAGATCATTATGCCAAGAAATGTCCATAAAAGTGCTATAAATGCTCTTATTCTTTGCGGAGCTGTTCCTGTATATATTGATCCTAAGGTTGATACAAAGCTTGGAATACCACTTGGCATGGAGCTTTCGGATGTTGAAGCCGCTATAAAAGAGAATCCTGATGCGAAGGCAATTTTAATAAATAATCCTTCGTATTATGGAATTTGTTCAAATCTGCAGGCAATAGTCGATCTTGCCCATGCGAATGGAATGAAGGCTTTGGTTGATGAGGCTCATGGTACGCATCTGTATTTCGGACCCAATTTGCCCCTTTGCGGCATGAAGGCCGGAGCGGATATGGCTGCAATCAGTATGCATAAATCAGGTGGAAGCCTTACACAAAGCTCCATCCTGCTTTGTGGTAAAAATGCTAATATAGGATATATCAGCAGAATTGTTAATCTGACTCAGACTACAAGTGCAAGCTATCTGCTTATAGCAAGCCTTGATATCTCCAGAAGGAATCTTGCTCTTCACGGAAAAGACAGCTTTGAGAAGGTCACAGGAATGGCCAAGTATGCCAGAGAAGAGATAAATGAGATTCCCGGTTACTATGCATACGGACATGAACTTATTAATGGCGGTAGCATTTACGATTTTGATGAGACGAAGCTTGTTGTCAATGTAAGAGGTGTAGGACTCACCGGAATAGAAGTATATGATCTTTTAAGAGATGAATATGATATTCAGATGGAGTTCGGGGACCTGTCAAATGTCATGGCATATATTTCAATAGGTGACAGACTTCAGGATATAGAGAGACTTGCAGGTGCTCTTGCAGATATCAGAAGACTTTATGCAAAGCCTGAGCAGAGCTTTTTCTCAGCAGAATATGTGACTCCTATAGTTAAAGCTACGCCGCAGGAAGCTTTTTATGCCGAGAAGGAATCACTTCCTATTATTGAAACAGTAGGAAGAATATCTGCTGAATCCGTAATGTGCTATCCTCCGGGAATACCGATTATTTCTCCAGGTGAAGTAGTTACCAAAGAGATACTTGATTATATCCAGACAGCCAAGGAAAAGGGCTGCTCCATGCAGGGCCCTGAAAGTGAGGATATATCAGAGCTTCAGGTACTTAAATAAATTATTATGGCGGATTAGCCATCTGAAAATAGGAGGTTTGATATGGCTGAAATGGATTATTGGTTCAGTGATATGCACACCAAGAATGTTAAGATAAGCATTCGTCTTTCTAAGCAGTTGTTTTCAGGGTCAAGTGAGTTTCAGAGGATTGATGTTTTTGATTCTCCTGAGTTTGGTAAATTTCTTGCTTCAGACGGTAATATTATATTTTCCGAGAAGGATGAGTTCACATATGATGAGATGATAGTTCATGTTCCCATGGCTGTTCATCCCAAGGTACAAAGAGTACTTGTCCTTGGCGGTGGCGATGGCGGTGTTGCCAGAGAGCTAAGCCACTATGATGAGATTAAGGTTATTGATGTAGTAGAGCCGGATAGCATGTTTGTGGAAGTCTGCAAACAGTATTTTCCGGACAATGCATGTGGTCTTGATGATGACAGAGTTCATATTTATTATCAGGACGGACTTAAATATCTCCGTAAATGTGATGATATGTATGACCTCATAATCAATGATGTTACTGAGCCTTTAGGACACGAGGCCGGACTTTTCACTAAGGAATTTTATGGCAGCTGCTACAAGGCCCTTCATGATGAC
The DNA here is from genome assembly GCF_000423925.1 of Butyrivibrio sp. VCD2006. Lineage (GTDB taxonomy): Bacteria > Bacillota > Clostridia > Lachnospirales > Lachnospiraceae > Butyrivibrio. The sequence continues at coordinate 4,796 of NZ_AUIX01000003.1, read as the reverse complement.
GGAATCATGGTTTACCAGCATGGTAGTCCTTTCTACGATGAGGACGAAGAGAGCTGCAGAGCAATGCATCGTAAGGCTTATAGGGTTTTCCCTATAAACAGAGTTTACCAGGCACATATTCCTACATGTCCTGCCGGTTATTGGCTCTTTGGATTTGCAAGTAAGAAATATCACCCGCTTAAGGACTTTAATCCTGACAGATGGGATGAGAGAAATATAAAAACCTGGTATTATACAACACACCTTCACAAAGGAGCATTTATGCTTCCTAAGTATGTTGAGGATTTGTTGCAGGAAGAAGAAGCAATGTCGAGGTAACCCCTCATCCGCCCTTCGGGCACCTTCCCCCAGAGGGGGAAGGCAAGTAAATTAAAGTCTTCCTTCTCTGGGGGAAGGCAAGAAAATTAAAGTCTTCCTTCTCTGGGGGAAGGCAAGAAAATTAAAGTCTTCCTTCTCTTGGGGGAAGGCAAGTAAATTAAAGTCTTCCTTCTCTGGGGGAAGGCAAGTAAATTAAAGTCTTCCTTCTCTGGGGGAAGTCAAGTATATTAAAGCCTTCCCCCTTAGGGGGAAGGTGTCAGCGAAGCTGACGGATGAGGGTTAAAGGAGGATAAAAAATGAGCAGATTATTAGTAATTGGCTGCGGTGGCGTAGCACAGGTTGCAATTCAGAAGTGTGCACAGAACAATAAGGTTTTCACAGAGATGTGCATAGCATCGCGAACAGTAAGCAAGTGTGATGCACTTAAGGAAAAGCTTGAGAAGGCCGGAACTACCGTTAAAATCACTACTGATACTGTAAATGCTGATGATGTTGCAGACATCAAAAGAGTAATTGAGAATTATAAGCCGGATGCTGTTTTGAATGTGGCACTTCCTTATCAGGACCTCACTATCATGGATGCTTGTCTTGAGTGCAAGGTAGATTACATCGATACAGCTAACTATGAGCCTGAGGATACAGATGATCCCGAATGGAGAAAAATTTATGAGAAGCGCTGTAAGGAGAAGGGCTTTACTGCATACTTTGATTACAGTTGGCAGTGGGCTTATTTCGATAAATTCAAGGAAGCAGGACTTACCGCTCTTCTTGGAACAGGCTTTGATCCCGGAGTAACATCCGTATTTACAGCCTATGCTAAAAAGCACTATTTTGATGAAATTCATTACATAGATATCATGGATTGTAATGGTGGCGATCATGGTTATGCTTTTGCAACCAATTTTAATCCTGAAATCAATCTTCGTGAGGTTTCTGCAAACGGAAGCTATTGGGAGGATGGACACTGGGTTGAGACAAAGCCCATGGAAATCAAGAGAGAGTACGATTTTGCGCAGGTAGGTAAGAAGGATATGTACCTTCTTCATCACGAGGAAATCGAAGCTCTTGGCAGAAATTTCCCTGAGGTAAAGAGAATTCGTTTCTTTATGACCTTCGGCCAGAGCTATCTTGATCATATGAGATGTCTTGAAGATGTTGGAATGCTCTCAACAAGCCCTGTAATGTTTGAGGGAAGAGAGATTGTTCCCATTCAGTTCTTAAAGGCTCTGCTTCCGGATCCCGCAAGCCTTGGCCCCAGAACTGTAGGAAAAACCAATATTGGATGTATTTTCCGCGGAATCAAGGATGGTAAAGAGAGAACAATATACATTTATAATGTATGTGATCATCAGGAATGCTATAAAGAGCTTGGAAGTCAGGCAATAAGCTATACAACCGGTGTTCCTGCAATGATAGGAACAGCTCTTGTTGTAACAGGACAGTGGAAGAAGCCCGGAGTATTTACTACAGATGAGTTCGATCCCGATCCATATATGGAGATGCTTAATGAGTATGGACTTCCTTGGGTTGTGGAAGAGAATCCTACTCTGATCGACTGAATATGACATAGAAAAACAGAGAGTGGTAAAATTACCAACTCTCTGTTTTTATATAAATATAATTAAGGATTTAATTATGTTCTGGAAAGAATTATTCTTTGAAAACCTTTGCCAGGGCTCTGACAACATCACTTGCCATGAAAGGCTTAACTACAAAATCCTTTGCTCCCCTTTTTAGGGCAAGCACGATCATCGGTTCTTGTTTCTGATCAGAGCACATGATGACATTAGCTTTCGGATCAAATTCAATTACTTCTGTAAGCGCATCTATACCGTTCATAACCGGCATATTAATGTCAAGTATGAGAAGATCAGGCTTTTTCTCCTTGAACTGATCTACAGCCTGTTTTCCTGTTGTAGCCTCACCTACAATTTCATATTTTTCTTTGTCCAAAGCTGACTTTAGCATTTCTCTCATAAATGTAGTATCATCTGCTATAAGGATTCGTTTACGCATAATAACCCCCGCATAGGAATTCTTTATTGTTTTAGTATTAAAAACTATTTCACATAAATATTATGACAATAAATTTGGGCAATATCCAATAAAAAAGACTTACAATTCTATAAATAAAAAATAAAATCAATTATGAAGAAAGAACTGGAATATGGAAGAACAATTCTCGAGAACTGAGCTTTTGATAGGAGAAGCTGCAGTAGAAAAACTTAAGAAATCACGAGTTGCCATTTTTGGTGTTGGCGGCGTTGGAGGATATGTATGTGAAGCTTTAGTTAGAAGCGGAATAGGTACATTTGATATTGTTGACAGCGACACAGTTGCAACAAGTAATCTTAACAGGCAGATAATAGCTCTTCACAGCACAATTGATAAATATAAAGTGGATGTTATGAGGGATAGAATGCTTGATATAAATCCGGAGGTGTCAGTTAATGTTCACCGATGCTTTTATCTTCCCGAGAATGCGGATGACTTCGATTTTAGCCAGTATGACTACATTGTTGACGCTGTTGATACAGTAACCGCCAAAATTGAAATCATAATGAGAGCGAAGGAAATAGGCATTCCTGTAATTAGTGCCATGGGTGCAGGTAATAAGCTTGATCCTTCAAAGTTCAGCGTAGCTGATATTTATGATACTAAGGTCTGCCCTTTGTGCAGAGTAATGCGAAGAGAACTGAAAAAAAGAAATATCGATGAACTGAAAGTGGTTTACTCTGAGGAGGAACCAATAAAAAATGACAATATGGTAAATACTTCAGGTGATTCTTCACGAAGATCAACACCCGGAAGTACAGCATTTACACCTGCTGCCTGCGGTCTTGTTATTGCCAGCGAAGTTGTACGTGATTTGATCGCTGAATAATTTAATCTTTTAGTTAATGAGGAATACATAAAATGAACAACTTAAAAACACCTGTTTACGTGATAGATGAAAAGAAACTGCGGGAGAACTGTGAAATTTTAAAAAGTGTACAGGACAGATCAGGAGCACGCATTTTACTTGCTCAGAAAGCTTTTTCAGCATACAGCACATATCCACTAATTGCTGAGTATCTTTTGGGTACTACTGCATCAGGATTGTACGAGGCAAAACTTGCATATGAAGAGTTCCATAGAAAAAATGAAGCTTCAAATAAGCCGGAAGTACACGTTTTTGAGCCTGCTTTTCATGATGAAGAGATGATAGAGCTGTGTGAAATTGCAGATCATATAGTTTTTAATTCACTTAATCAGCTTGAGCATCATAGACATACATGGGAGAAGGCTGTATCAAAAGGTCAGCTATCTGTAGGTCTTAGGGTAAATCCTGAATTCTCTACGCAGGATGGTCATGAGATCTACGATCCCTGTGCTCCAGGATCAAGACTTGGTATTAGATTATGTGACATGCCGGATAGGCTTCCCGAAGGCGTTGAGGGAATTCATTTTCATACTCTCTGTGAACAGGGCTTTGAACCATTAAAGGAAACCTTTGAATTCTTTGAGAAAAAGTTCGAAAGATTCCTTCCGGATAAGAATGATCATGAAAATAAATCAGCTTTAAAATGGATAAATCTTGGCGGTGGGCATCATATTACTAAGCCTGACTATGACAGGGAAGGTCTAATAAAGCTTATAAAATATATCAAAGATACATACGCTGTTGAGGTTTATCTGGAACCTGGAGAAGCAATCGCACTGGATGCCGGATATCTCATAACAACGGTAATGGATATAGTGAAAACCGACAGATTACCGGTGCTTATTCTCGACACTTCTGCAGCCTGTCATATGCCGGATGTTCTGGAGATGCCCTACAGACCGCCACTTAAGGATAGCGGCGAGCTAAATGAAAAAGCATATAACTACAGATTATCATCCAGAACCTGCCTTGCAGGAGATGTGATAGGTGATTACAGCTTTGCTAAGGAAATTAAAATAGGAGACAGACTCACATTTGAGGATATGGCTATCTACAGTATGGTAAAGAATAATACCTTCAACGGTATGCCGCTTCCAGATATAGCAATTCGCCGCGTGGATGGAAAATGTGAAGTAGTCAAAACCTTTGGCTACAATGATTTTAAAATGAGATTATAAATCTATATGAAGTATTAATATATTTAAAATACCGCAAAAGTAAGTATGCGAAAATTTTTTTCAAAATTACCTACTTTTGGCGGTATTTTTTTTCCTGATTATCAAATATGATACATCTGATACCTGTCTTTCGGAGTTGAAGCAAAATTATAGTGCTAAACCACATGTTAAAATCTGTGGTTTAGTACTTTTTTTATTTCTTCGTTATTAAGAAAATATGATGTCAATGGAAGACTTGTTTCTGACGCCAGAGCATTAATAAACTCAGAATTCCTTGTAAGGTTTATATATTTCCTTTCGGATATTTGAGCTACTCTGAAATCTCTGATGAAATCAAAGATTTCTTCAGTCCCATACTTGTCACCAAGATCATATAT
>NZ_AUIX01000002.1 GCF_000423925.1 Butyrivibrio sp. VCD2006 | reverse complement strand
CTTCTCACAGTTCGTTGTTACTAGGCTAATGAAACCTCTGTGAGACCTCCACGCTTAAGGTGCACGCTCTTTCTCTCCATATATCCGCCACATTTACTCTGCTACTACAAAGGTGATAGTTATAAGACTTCGTTGCTTTTAGCCAACTTATCTCTCGTAGCCTAGCCTTATATGTGATTTCTGTCCGTCGGACCAGAGATTTGCTTACAGCTTCCTTCAGATTCCATCTCGCGATGGACACCCTTGCTGTTCGGCTATACACTTCCCACTATCTGGGCGTGTTCAGGACTTTCACCTGTTAGAGTGCGCCCATGGCGCGCAAACTAAAAAGAGCCCGGAATATAAATACTCCGGGCTCTAAAGACCTTAATTAGTGATTACTTTTCAGCAAGAGCAGCCTCGAGCTTCTTTGTAAGTGCAGGAACGATCTTGTTAAGGTCGCCTACTACACCGTAATCTGCTACGTCGAAGATAGGAGCGTTCTCATCCTTGTTGATAGCGATGATGAGATCTGACTCTTCCATACCTGCAACGTGCTGGATAGCTCCGCTGATACCGATTGCGAAGTAAACCTTAGGACGAACAGTCTTACCTGTCTGACCTACCTGAAGATCCTTCGGCTTCCAGCCTGAATCTACAACTGCACGTGAGCAAGATACTGTTCCATGAAGAACCTTAGCAAGGTCCTCAAGGATCTTGAAGTTCTCAGGGCTTCCAACACCACGTCCGCCAGATACAAGGATCTTAGCTTCCTGGATATCCTCAACCTCTGAAACCGCCTTAACGATCTCAAGGATCTTTGTATAGCAAGCATTCTCCTCGAAGCCGGGATTGAACTCAACAACCTCAGCCTTAGCGCCCTTTACAGGAGCGATCTTCTGCATAACGCCGGGACGAACTGTTGCCATCTGAGGACGGAAATCAGGGCAAGCGATAGTAGCGATTGTGTTACCACCGAATGCAGGACGAGTCATAAGGAGCTGCTTATGCTTCTGCTCCTGACCCTCAACAGCGTTAAGCGGGAAATCACCTATATCAAGCTGTGTACAGTCAGCTGTAAGACCTGTGTGAACACGTGAAGATACACGAGGACCAAGGTCACGACCGATAGCTGTAGCACCAACCAGAAGGATTTCAGGCTTGAACTCATTGATAACTGATGCAAGTGCGTGTGTGTAAGGCTCTGTACGATAATCCTTAAGCTCAGGATCATCAACAACGATGACACGGTCAGCGCCGTACTCAGCAAGTGTGTCTACGAGGTTACCAACCTTGTCACCAAGCAGAACTGCTGTAACTTTTTTCTCATCAAGATCATTTGCAAGATCTTTTGCTTTGCCCAGGAGCTCAAGTGCGATACCTGAGAGCTCATTGTCTACCTGCTGAGCAAATATAAATACACCCTTATATTCTTCTAAAGACATGTTTTGTTCTCCTTTTAATCTATTAATTCACATCTTGGAACGCGCAGACTCGAAAATGCTACGCATTTCCTCGTTGTGGCTGTTCGCCACATATCAATTTTTCTCAATCCAAAATTCTTTGTGCAAGCACAGAATTTTGTCTTTCAAAAAATTACTGCGCGGCTCGCAGGTTCTCAGATTACATGCTTCTCTTCGAGCTTACCAAACAGATAATCAACTGCTTCGTCAGCTGAATCAGCAACGATCTTCTCACCAGCGCCCTTCTTAACCTTATCAGATGCCTTAGCGATCTGAGTAGGTGATCCCTTAAGACCAAGGTTAGAATCCTCAACATCCTTAAGGTCTGCTCTTCCCCAAACGGTAACTTCCTTATCGAATGCATCGAAGATTCCGCCGGGTGTCATGTATCTGGGCTCGCCGAGCTCTGCAAGAGCTGTGATAAGGCACGGCATCTTAGCCTCTACCATGTGATAACGATCCTCGAACTGACGCTTAACAACAACTGTCTTAGCCTTCTCGTCAACCTTGATCTCTTCAGCGTAAGAGATTACAGGAAGACCAAGGTGCTCAGAAATCTGAGGACCAACCTGAGCTGTATCACCATCGATAGCCTGACGGCCTGTGATTACGAGATCATACTCAAGGTTTCTAAGTGCGCCTGCGATTGTTGAAGATGTTGCCCATGTGTCAGCACCACCAAGTACGCGGTCTGTAACAAGAATTGCCTTGTCAGCACCCATAGCCATAGCCTCACGAAGAACTGCTTCAGCCTTGGGAAGACCCATGGTTACAACAGTAACTTCTGCGCCGTATTCATCTTTAAGACGAAGAGCTGCCTCGAGACCTGCTTTGTCATCAGGGTTCATGATTGCAAGCATTGCTCCTCTGTCGAGTGTTCCATCGGGTTTAAACTTAACCCCGCCCTTTGTATCGGGCACCTGCTTTATGCAAACTACTACTTTCATTTGTATTCTCCTTTTACAAAATGTAAATGATCATTTAGGAAGTTCTGCTAATCGTCTTTCGACTTTTGCAGAACGTGCTAATCCGCTAAGTTTAATAATTATTGCTAATAAGCTTAGCTTAATAAAGCACCAGAGATAACCATTCTCTGAACTTCAGATGTACCCTCGTAGATCTCTGTGATCTTAGCGTCACGCATCATTCTCTCTACTTCGTACTCTCTGATGTAACCATAACCACCGTGAAGCTGAACAGCCTTTGTTGTTACGTCCATAGCAACTTCTGCTGCGAAAAGCTTAGCCTTAGCTGCTTCTACAGAGTAACGATCCTTGTTCTTCTTAGCATCAGCTGCTGCATAAACAAGCATCTTAGCTGCTTCACACTGAGTAGCCATGTTAGCAAGCTGGAACTGTGTATTCTGGAACTGACCGATTGAACGACCGAACTGCTTTCTCTCCTTAACGTACTCAACTGTACGATCAAGAGCACCCTCAGCAATACCAAGAGCCTGTGCAGCGATACCGATACGTCCACCATCAAGTGTGTGCATAGCGATCGGGAAGCCCTTTCCTCTAGCGCCAAGAAGGTTCTCAGCAGGAATGTGGCAATCCTGGAAAATGAGCTCGTATGTGGATGATCCACGGATACCCATCTTGTTTTCCTTAGTACCGAATGTGAATCCGGGTGTTCCCTTCTCCACGATAAATGCTGAGAACTTCTTTGTCTTTCTGCCTCTCTTATCCTCAACGATATCTGTGTAAGCAATGATGATATAAGTATCAGCTACCTCACCGTTTGTGATGAAGCACTTAGATCCGTTAAGAACCCACTCTTTACCATCTTCTGTAAGAACAGCCTTGGTCTGAACGCCCTGAGCATCTGTACCAGCCATGGGCTCTGTAAGACCGAAAGCACCGAGCTTCTCACCCTTTGCAAGGGGAACGAGGAACTTCTGCTTCTGCTCCTCTGTACCGTATGTAAGAATAGGATCACAGCAAAGTGATGTATGAGCGGAAACGATAACTGCTGTTGTTCCGCAAACCTTTGCAAGCTCCTCTACGCACATAGCATATGTAAGAGGATCACATCCCTGTCCGCCGTATTCCTTCGGAATCGGGATACCCATGAAGCCGTACTTCTGCATTTTCTTAACGGTCTCCATCGGGAATACCTCTGTCTCATCCACGTCAATTGCGTGGGGCTTAACTTCTTTTTCTGCGAACTCTTTGAAAAGAGCTCTCGCCATTTCATGTTGCTGATCTAACTGAAAATCCATGAAAAAAATCCTCCATTCGTATTCTTAAAGTCCTCATCCGTCAGCTTCGCTGACACCTTCTCCCTAAAGGGAGAAGGCTTTATATGGGCATTTTTTATTCCTTAAAAAGGAAGTTCGACTTCTCACTTCGTTCGATCGAACAAAGTAGTACACTAGGCGCCAAAGGACGCCGCCAAGTGATTACTTTTTGTCTGTGGGCACCTTGCCGCCGTCGCTGTAATCGTAGAAACCGATACCAGTCTTAACACCAAGCTTCTTACCACGAACCATCTTACGAAGAAGAGGGCAAGCACGATACTTGGAATCGCCTGTCTCCTTGTAAAGAACGTCCATGATTGCAAGAACGATATCAAGTCCGATGTAGTCACCGAGTTCAAGGGGTCCCATAGGATGGTTGCAGCCAAGCTTCATAGCTGTGTCTACGCCCTGGATATCGGAAACGCCTTCTGAATATACGAAGATACCTTCGTTGATCATAGGAACAAGGATACGGTTTACAACGAAACCAGCTGCCTCGTTAACCTGAACGGGAGTCTTGCCAAGATCCTCAGAAATCTTCTTGATCTTCTCAACGTCAGACTCAGGTGTGTTAGCACCCTGGATAACCTCAACCAGCTTCATAACAGGAGCGGGATTGAAGAAGTGCATACCGATAACCGGCTTAGGAAGACCTGCACCGATCTCTGTGATTGAAAGAGATGATGTGTTAGATGCAAAAATGCAATCAGGATTCTTTACGATGTTCTCCTCGAGTTCCTTGAAGAGGTTCTTCTTGATATCCATAACCTCAAGAGCTGCCTCAACTACAAGATCAGCATCTGTACAGATGTCGTTAAGACCTGTCTGGATCTTGCCGATGATAACATCAGCCTTAGCCTGATCGATCTTTCCTTTAGAAACCATCTTGTCGATGCTCTTCTTAATCTTTGCAAAGCCGCCCTCAGCGAACTCTGTCTTAATATCACAGAGATATACCTTATCAACTGTATCTGCCTGTGCAAATGTCTGCGCGATGCCTGCGCCCATTGTTCCGGCACCAATAACTGCTACTTTCATTTTAATTCCTCCTATTTATTACCCCTCATCCGTCAGCTTCGCTGACACCTTCCCCCCAGGGGGAAGGCAGGGATTATGTTATACTTTGCGCCACCTCCCCCCAAGGGGAAGGCAGGGATCATGTTATACTTTTTTCAATCAATTATCCAAATATCGATTATTCAAATCTAACTATCCAAAAAATCGATTATTCAAAACTAATTATCTGAATTACTTATTCTGGAAGTCTACAACCTTAACCTTCTTCGGATCATCTTTCTTGCGAAGGAAGTTTGCCATACCTTCACGCTGATCCTCTGTCTCGAAGCAATCACCGAAGATCTTCTCCTCAAGCTCAATTGCCTTATCGATATCAAGCTGAAGTCCATCGTTGATAGCCTTCTTGCATGCACGAACTGCGATAGGAGCCTGTGCTGCAATTGTGTTTGCCATCTTCTCAGCTGCAGGAAGAAGCTCTTCCTGAGTATAAACTGCATTTACAAGACCGATTCTGAAAGCCTCGTCTGCCTTGATATTGCGTGCTGTGTAGATAAGCTGCTTAGCCATTCCAGCGCCGATGAGACGAGCAAGTCTCTGTGTGCCGCCGAAGCCGGGAGTGATTCCAAGACCAACCTCAGGCTGACCAAACATAGCGTTATCTGAGCAGATACGAATATCACAGCTCATGGAAATCTCGCAGCCGCCACCAAGAGCAAAGCCGTTAACTGCTGCGATTGTAGGAATAGGGAATGTCTCCAGTTTTCTGAATACATCATTTCCCTTCTTACCAAAAGCCTCACCTTCAGCCTTGGTAAGTGTGCTCATCTCTCCGATGTCAGCACCTGCTACGAATGACTTCTCCCCTGCACCTGTAAGAACGAGAGCTCTTACTGTGTTAACATCAATGCTGTCAAGAGCAGCGCTAAGGTCGTCAAGAACCTGGCTGTTAAGAGCATTGAGTGCCTCAGGGCGGTTGATTGTAAGGACAGCAATTTTATCCTTAACTTCAACATTTACAAATCCCATTTTCTTTGCCTCCTTGTTCGTTTCTATAATAAAGGTATCAGTAAATGCTTAAGCAAAACTAAATACCTTTTATTCTTTTTTCGTTATAAAAAGGAAACGGTACAAACCGTTTCCTTTTTGCATTTAGTTTTAGCGCTCAACGATAGTTGCACAACCCATGCCGCCACCGATACAAAGAGTAGCAAGACCACGCTTCTTGTCAGATCTCTGCATCTCATGAAGGAGAGTAACAAGAATACGGCATCCTGAAGCTCCTACAGGGTGTCCAAGTGCAATTGCACCACCGTTTACATTAAGTTTGTCAAGGTCGAAGCCAAGATCCTTACCTACTGCTACAGACTGAGCTGCGAAAGCTTCGTTTGCTTCGTAGATATCGAAATCCTCGATTTTAAGACCTGTGCGGTCAAGAACCTTCTTAGTTGCAGCAACAGGGCCAACACCCATGATTGAAGGATCAACGCCGCCAAGAGCACCTGCAACCCATGTAGCCATAGGTGTGATGCCAAGTTCCTTAGCCTTCTCTTCGCTCATAACAACGATAGCTGCAGCACCGTCGTTGATACCTGAAGCGTTACCTGCTGTTGTTACGCCATCAGCGTTGATAGGACGAAGCTTTGCAAGACCTTCGATTGTAGAACCCGGACGAGGACCCTCGTCTGTATCGAACATAACTGTTTCCTTCTTAACCTTTACAGGTACAGGAACGATCTCATCCTTGAACTTTCCTGCATTCTGTGCTGCCTCGCACTTCTGCTGGCTCTTGAGTGCGAACTCATCAAGCTCTTCTCTTGTGAGCTTCCACTGCTCTGCTACGTTATCAGCAGTCTTGATCATGTGATAGTCATTGAATGCATCCCAAAGAGCATCGTTAACCATGCAATCCTTTAATACGCCATTATTCATACGATAACCGAAACGTGCCTTATCAAGTGCGAAAGGAGCCATAGACATGTTCTCCATACCACCAGCAACAACGATATCAGCGCTGCCTGAAAGAATCTTCTCAGCAGCCATGTTTACGCAGTTAAGACCTGAGCCGCAAACTACGTTGATAGTAACTGCCGGTACCTCAACAGGAAGACCTGCCTTGATTGATGCCTGACGTGCTACGTTCTGTCCAAGACCTGCCTGAATAACGCAGCCCATGAGAACCTCGTCTACCTGTTCAGGCTTAACGCCTGCTCTGTTAAGTGCTTCCTTGATTACAATTGATCCAAGCTCTGCTGCCGGTGTGTTAGAAAGGGCTCCGCCCATCTTGCCGATTGCAGTTCTGCAAGCGCCTGCTAATACTACCTTTTGTGCCATAGATGCTACCTCCGTTTCGGGACTTTTATGTCCGCAAATTTTATGTTTTCTGTTGCTTGTTATTTTTTTGTCACAACGAATATATTATAGCATGTGTGCGATTTTTATTGCAAGGAAAAGCACTGTCAATATATATATTTTTTAGAATTTTTAATAAAGCTGTTCTAATTGCACATAAATTGAAAAGTCAATATAAAAAATTCATTGATTATTAAGAAAGTTTTAAAAAGTTATCCACAATTTTTGAAAATAAAATGGCTCAACAGACAGTTATGCACGAAGTTATCCACATCATCCACATTAATCCACACCAAAAAATTATTTTTCCACCATTTAAAGTGAACATATTTTTTGTGCGACTTTCACAAAAGTTAAAGATTTGTAAACAACCTTTTATTAAATTGCACATTCGAACATAAGAATGATATAATTTGTTTAATAAATTTAGAATTTTGTCTGACAAAATTCTAATGTTAATAAACTGCAAAGGGGATGATCGCATGAAATTCACTATTATTGGAAAAAACATCGATGTAACACCCGGACTTAAATCCGCTGTGGAGGAGAAAATCGGAAAGCTTGAAAAGTACTTCACACCCGAGACTAACGTCAATGTAACATTAACCGCTGACAAGGATCGCCATAAGATCGAGGTTACAATTCCCGTTAAGGGTAAGATCATCAGATCCGAACAGGTCAGTAACGACATGTATGTTTCAATAGATCTGGTGGAGGAGATCATTGAACGCCAGCTGAAAAAATACAGAAGTAAGCTTGTAAACAAGCATCAGACTGAGATCAGCAACTTCAAGAAGGAATATATCGAGAACGAAGACTTCGATGATGAGGAAATCAAAATCGAGCGTGTTAAGAAGTTTGATCTTAAACCCATGTATGTTGAGGATGCAGCAATTCAGATGGAGCTTCTCGGACACAACTTCTTCGTATTCATCAATGCTGAGACAGACCAGCCTAACGTAGTCTATAAGAGAAAAGGAAATACCTATGGCTTGATCGAGCCGGAAGAATAAGCGCAGTAAAGGCCGCCAAATGGCGGCCTTTTATATTTCCCTCATCCGTCAGCTTCGCTGACACCTTCCCCCTAAAAGGGGGAAGGCATAAATATATTCTTCTCTGATTATTATTTTAATGCTCTTCTCTGATTATTATTTTAATATATAGTTCTGCCCTGATCATCAGGAATTCCACACTTGCGATAGAAATAGCTGTTTACGATATCACACCACTCTCTCGCATTTCTTACCTGTCTTTCAAATCTCTCAGACACATTATCATAAACGCGTGCGGGAACCTTACCCTTGAGGCTTTCCCACTTTTTTAGCATCTCCTTTGCCTCTTCATAGCCTGCAAAGTGAGTATCGTATATATGCTGTATCACGGTTTTTCCGGATGACAATACATGTGTATAAGGTGTCTTATGGAAAAACAGAAGGAGCTCCTCAGGTGTAGTAGCAGGATCAGAGAAATTCTCTTTATTGGGCGAGCGATACTGAAGTGCAAAACCTGTTCCCTCAGGACCTCTCTCAACACCTATTCCCTGCCAGTCAGCGCGGTGATATGTTCCCCATCTGTCATACTCATATCCGTCAACACAGGGACCATAATGGTCATGAGGAGTTACCATCCAGCCGATTCCAAGAGGAGAAGTATAATTCTCATAGGTTCTCCAGGATCCAAGCTCAAGGTCGCATATAGTCTTCTGGTCCTCAGCACTTATCATAGGATATGTAAGCTCAGACCACTCCTCTACGATTTCTTCTGCTGAAAGCTCTGTATTCCAAGCAAGTCTTCCAAATCCATAAAGGTTTGCAGCTGCAAGATCATTTCCTGTCCAGTTTTCATCATTACCTGTATTGGTTACGGCTACCATACCACCACGAAGCTTCTTATCAGCTCTTCCGCTTATAATTCCGGCAACAGTGGAATCCTCCACATCAGGAAGGTATGTCTCAAAAGAAAGTATCTCCTTAAACCACGGCATGAGATAGCAAAGATCAATTTGATGTCCTGTATACTCCTGAGCTATCTGTACCTCAAGCATCTGTCTGGTTTTAGACAGACCACCGAAAAGCGGTGATACAGGTTCTCTTACCTGAAAATCCATGGGACCGTTTTTTATCTGTAAAATTACGTTATCAGCAAAGCTGCCATCCAACTGACTAAAGTAGTCATATCCTGCCTTGGCGCGGTCTGTAGTGAGATCTCTCCAGTCCTGCTGACAGTTGTATACAAAGCATCTCCAAATAACTGTTGCATTAAAAGGTGCCAGAGCCTTCGCCAGCATATTGGCGCCGTCAGCCTGAGTCCTGCCATAGGTCATAGGACCCGGTCTTCCCTCAGAATCTGCCTTAACAAGGAATCCGCCAAGATTAGGAATCCTGTCATAAACTTCCTTTGCCTTGGCGTTCCACCAAGCCTGCACTTCCTCATTGAGAGGATCTGCGGAGCCGATAGGCGTATCTATAGGACTCGCGAAGTTGATGCACACATACATCTTAACGCCATAAAAATCGAAGAGATCAGTAAGTTCCTTAACCTTTGAAAGGAATCTGTCACCAATAAGCTCACATGCAGCATCCTTAACATTAACGTTATTTATAGCTACTGCATTTATGCCCATTGAAGCAAGTAATCTTGCATAGTCTCTGGTTCTGTCATCAATAATGATTTCATTATTAACATAGAAAAATGATCTGCCTGAATAGCCTCTCTCAATAGAGCCATCCATGTTATCCCAATGATCAAGCATACGTATGGGATTTGAAGGTACTTCAAGGCAGCTCTTTCCTTCCTCGAGCTTGCCAAGCCTCATAAGTGCTATCATCCTGAAGGTACCGAAAATAAGCCCCTCTCTGGAAGTAGCCTCAACTACCAGTCTATTGTCATCATAGCTTATGCGATAGGAGTCCCTTAAAATGTCCGCATCCTCAACGCTCTTCTTTTGGAGGTCTGTTCCTTCTTTATTTACATATCCGGCAAATTCGTCTTTTGATATAAGCTTAAGAACTATTGCTGCGTCCTTCTCATCAGCTTTCCTTACATCCTTATCAAACCAAATTCGGGATACCTTATTTATTTCGTCAAAAGCGGCTGTGACCTCAGAAGATTCCGGCAGAGCTACACCACTAAAAAGCTTTTCAAACTCTGCTGCCTTCTCTTTTCCTTCCTTATAATCTAGCCAACACTGTGTCCACATAGGTCATCAGTTCCTTTCTGCATTTTTCTTAATTGCTTCCCATAATCCATTGAGGTAGGTTGCTCCAAGAGCTCTGTCATAAAGACCATATCCGGGCATTGCCACTTCATCCCAGATCATACGACCATGGTCAGGACGGATAGGGCCGGTAAAGTCGATGTCATAAAGTGCCTTCATGATCTCGTACATATCGAAATCACCATCACTGGAAAGATGAGCAGCCTCTTCGAAGTTGTCATCAGAATGGAACTTAAGGTTTCTTACGTGTGCAAAATGAATACGACCCTTAAGTGCTCTGATCATTCCGGGAAGATCGTTCTCTCTGTTGGTACCATAGGAACCTGCGCAGAATGTAACACCATTGTGCGGGTTATCTACCATCTTCATCATGCGCTGAATATTCTCTAAGTTGATGATGATACGAGGAAGTCCAAATACTGACCATGCAGGATCATCAGGATGAATAGCCATATTGATATCATATTCATCGCAGACAGGCATGATCTTCTCAAGGAAATACTTGAGGTTATCAAAGAGCTTCTCCTCATCTACATCTTTATACTTTTCAAAGAGTTCCTTTATAATAGCCATACGCTCAGGCTCCCATCCGGGAAGTACTGCACCGTTGGCATCCTTGCTTATTGAATCAAACATAGCCTCAGGATCAAGTGCATCAATTGCAGCCTGAGTGTAAGCAAGTACTGTTGATCCGTCAGGTCTTACTCTTGCAAGCTCAGTTCTCGTCCAGTCAAAAACCGGCATGAAGTTGTAGCATACAAGATGAATATCCTCTTCGCCCAGATTTTTAAGAGTCTCAATGTAGTTATCAATATACTGATCTCTGTCGGGGCTTCCTATTTTAATAGCATCATGTATATTTACAGATTCGATACCTGCAATATGCAGTCCTGCACTTTCTACCTCATCCTTGAGTGCACGGATTCTCTCTCTTGACCAAACCTCACCGGGAGTGGTGTCATAAAGAGTAGTAATAACTCCTGTCACTCCGGGAATCTGTCTGATCTGCTTCAAGCTTACAGTATCAAATCCTGTTCCAAACCATCTAAATGTCATTTCCATATCTAAAACTCTCCTATACTTGTTTCTATAATAGACACCCATGTTTGTTTTCTATTTTTAGGTGCCGTAAGTCGCTTTAGCTTCTCTACTTGTATACAAGTATATTAGAATATTTGTCCAGCCCTGTCCACACAAAAAAACAACCAAATTCGCAGGTGCGAATTTGGTCATATTTTCTTAACAATTTGTGACATCTTGAATGAAACCATTCTTAATTATCTGTCTTAAAATATTCGGGATGAGCTTCAAGCAGTGCATCATGATCTATCTTGTATCTCTTAAGATGCTTCTCAACGAGCCTTCCGGCTTCTTCCTTATCCTTATTTTTAATTGCTTCAAGCATCTCCCTATGATCACCTACTATATTAGTATCCTTGACAGTGAGCATTGAAAGCGCTCTTACTCTGTCAAAATGGATCATCATTGTTCCTCGCATCTTGTGTATTGTCTCTTTTCTGGCGGCCACATATATGATGCGATGAAATTCATTATCGAGCTCATATATCTTCTCCGTAGCCATGTTTTGAAGGTAAAACTCTTGAAGTGCCAGGTTCTCCTCCATCTTCATAATGTCCTCATCAGTTGCCAGATCACAGGCTTCTTCAATAACAGCCACATCCAGAACTCTTCTGAGAAAAACCGCTTCCTCAACGAACTTAGAATCTATAAGTGAAATATAGCTTCCTCTTTGGGGATAAATCTCAATTATTGCAACCTTGTGAAGTTCCTGTATAGCCTCTCTCACAGGTGTTCTACTGATTCCAAGGAATCCCGCTATCTCATTCTCACTGATAGCAGTTCCCGGTGCCAGATCAAGTGAAATAATATTTTCCATGATTGCCCGGAAGGCATATTCTCTTGCTGTCTCAGTAGCAAGTCTTTCTACCTGTTTCATAATGATGTTTCCCTCTCAGTTGTCTGTCTACTCAATCGTCAATATATGTTTTTGTCTCGTTAAATACGAATTATTTGCACGTGTTGAACCAACCATTTCGCTAAGCCCAAAGCATCTATCTCTTTGTGCGAAGTCACTTGAGAATCCACATATACCGATATATCTAGTATACCGTATATGCTTGTATACCAGTCAAGTCACTTTATTGCGGACTTGTCGCCGCATATTGCGAGGCTATGTTCCTGTGTTTAGACTGATTTCAGGTTACCCATTTTAACGTTGTCGGCAACAAAAATGTTACCCACAAACAAATTTGTTGCCATCTCATTTATTTGACCACGTAAAATGAAAAAGGTCAGCCGGAATGCAAGCATTCCGCTGACCTTTTATGTGTCAATCCACTTTTCACAATGAAGTTCCGCTCTACTCTGTATGACATTTCACCAGACTCGAAAATACCTCGTCAGGTGACCTGCACATCGCTTCGCTACAAGAAAATCAAAAACATTGGAACCCTGAGAGCCAGACTCGAAAATGCTAACGCATTTCCTCGTTTCGGCTGTTCGCCGAATGAATAAGAATTTAAAAAGGTCAGCCGGAATGCAAGCATTCCGCTGACCTTTTAAATTCTTATTCGCTTGGCTCTCAGGTTAGAATACTCTCCTTACTGCAAGGACCTGTCTGTAGCTTGCATCAGAAATCTTGATACCTGTCTTAGCTGTAGATGCATGTACGATCTGTCCGCCACCGATGTAGATACCTACGTGACCAGAGTAACATACGATATCACCGGGCTGTGCATTAGCAAGACCGTCAACAGCTGCACCAACGCTTCTGTCAGCACCACTTGAGTGAGGCAGGCTAACACCGAAATTAGCGTATACACTCATAACGAAACCTGAGCAGTCTGTTCCGTTTGTAAGACTGGATCCACCATATACATACGGATTACCAACGAACTGTGTTGCAAAGGATGCAACTGCAGATCCGATTGAACTTGACTGTGTTGTATAACTTCCTGCTGAATTGTAGCTCTTGGAACTTGAACCACCATCTGATGACTTCTTAGTTCCCTTCTTAGCCTGAGCAAGAGCAGCAAGACGTGCTTCCTCTTCCTTCTTAAGACGTGCTTCCTCTTCTTCCTTGGACTCAGCCTCAACGAACTCTGTAGAAAGCTCTACATAATCCATTGATACGTAACCGTCACCTTCCTCGATGCTTACCTTAACCCAGCCATCAAGCTCTTCGGTTACTACAAGTTCGTCCTCTATCGGTACAAGTCCGAGTACTTCATCATCAGTACTGGGGCCACTTCTTACTTTAAGAGTTGTTGTTGTAACAGTAGCGATACGCTTACCAACCTGCTTAGCAAGTTCTACGGCATCTTCACCTGTTACACAGTACTCAGCCTTAACATAACCTTCAACTCTTCCGGATTTGATCTTATACCATCCGTCAGTCTCTTCAATAAATGTTCCTACAGAATCATCATAAAGCTTACCGATGATCTCGCCATCCTCTTCACTCGGGTTATCACGAACATTTACGTAATCATTAACCTGAGCGATAACGAGTGATCTAAAACGTTCCTCTTCCTGTTCCTCCGGTGTGGGTTCAGGTGTTCCTGTTCCGGGTTCCTCAGCGGGAATTGTAGCTCCCGTAGCCCTCTGAATATCGTTAAGAATGTTCTCCTGCAATGTAGATGCAAGAGGAGTTGTCTCTGTTATAGTTACTGCAGAATCTTTAATTTCACTCTCTGCAACCTTATCATCTGTACTATCACCTGCAAGATTGGAGAGAGATACTGAATCTCCTGTAAGCGCGTAGCTGATACCTGCGGAAGGCAATACATTCGTCACCTTGGATGCTGAAGCACTTACATCAATACCATTTCCTCCAACAGTTACGGCAGCAGCAATCCCCATCGCTATGAGCTGCATTTTAGTCTTTCGCAAAACAAACCTCCAAATCATTTGTTACAAATTTGTTACATCTTTTAACAATATACTCTGTCAGGCTTGTTTTGTCAACCTTTCTTGAAGTTTTAAGAGTAAAATTGCAAGGCTTAAATAAGCCATTTTTGGAATTGCGCAATTTATTAAGTCATTTTACCGATGCCCGCGAACCCAGTATTTATGCGGATACTCGGATTTTTTCAGTCCGTTTCCAAATCATTTTTTTCCAACGAAAAAATCCTGAACTGATGTTACGGCATTTGCTCCATCAGCTACTGCAGTAACGATCTGTCTGAGTCTCTTTTTTCTGGAATCTCCGGCTACAAAAACACCGGGTGTGGATGTCGCTCCGCCCTCATCAGCTATAATATATCCGCTATCGTCCATATCACAGAGTCCGGCAAAACTCTCGGTGAGGGGATGTATACCAATTGCTACAAAAAGTGCATCAGTTTCTACGTCCTTTGTTTCTCCTGTCTTAACATTCTTAACCAAAACTGAAGAAACTTTGTTATCTCCCTTAACTTCTTCGATAACACTGTCCCAGATCATTTCTACATTATCAAGGGCAAACAGTTCATCCTGAAGAATCTTGGCAGCTCTGAGCTCATCTCTTCTGTGAACTAGATAAACCTTGCTGCATCCTCTTGCAAGGAAAATTGCATCTTCAACTGCAACATCTCCGCCGCCGTTAACAACGGCAACTTTATTTCTGAAAAATGCTCCATCACAGGTAGCACAGTATGAAACACCACGTCCTGTGAATTCCTCTTCACCCTTAATGCCAAGCTTATTGTGAGCGGCACCTGTTGCAAGGATCACTGATTTTGTTTCATATTCTCCCTGATCTGTAACGATTTTGAATACAGGAGTCTCTGTGTCACTTCCTTCTTTTTCCCTTAATATAGAAGAAACACATCCTTCTGCAAACTCAACACCGAGCTTGTCAGCATGCTCACGGAACTTCATTCCCATATCAAATCCGTTGATTCCGGGAAGTCCAAGGTAATTGTCTACTTCATATGTTATAAGTATCTGTCCCCCTGATACAGGGTCCTTTTCAATTACGAGAGTATCAAGTCCTGCTCTCTTTGCATATACTGCTGCAGAAAGGCCTGCAGGGCCGGAACCTACAATAATAAGATCTTTCATGTTAATAACCTCCTATTCAGAATTGGTATCTAAAATTAAATTGTGTGCAATCTTTATTTATTCTAAATAATAATCCGTTCATTTCGGTTTGTAAATACCTTTTATGCTAATATAATATTAAAAAAACAATTAACTGATCTGTCTGTACCCGATTATTCATATTAAAGGAGTTCAGGCTGATAGCCGACATAAGGAGTCTTACATGAGTTCACACAAAGGTCCGGTACTTATTACAGGAGCATCAAGAGGTATAGGAAAAGCTATAGCTACTGCCTTTGCAAAGGAAGGTTATGACCTTTATCTGTGCTGCAAAACAAATATTGATTCCCTGCGAGCCTTTTCAGATGAGCTTTCTAAGGAAAACGGTATAAGCGCCAAAGCCTTTGCATGCGACGTTTCAGATGAAAATAGCGTCATCTCAATGTTTAAAGAAATAGCAGCCTTGCCGGGAAATAGCCCAAGCATTGTTATAAATAATGCAGGCATTGCCTGGTATGGTCTTATGACCGATATGTCGGCAGACGAATGGCACAGTCTTATCGGCACCAATCTTGATTCTGTTTTTTATATATGTAAAAATGCCGTTCCTTATATGGTTAAAAAAGGTGAGGGACGAATAATAAATATCTCCTCGATATGGGGAAATGTCGGAGCCTCGTGTGAAGTAGCTTACTCAGCGTCGAAGGGCGGCGTCAATGCTTTTACCAAAGCCCTGGCTAAGGAACTGGCTCCGAGTGGAATACCTGTAAATGCCATCTCATGTGGCGTAATAGATACTGAAATGAATTCAGCACATCTGTCCGAGGATGAGCTAAAAGAACTTGCTTCCGAAATTCCCGCTGACAGATTAGGACGACCTGAAGAAGTAGCAGAGCTTGCTCTTAGTCTTGCGACGTCCCCTAAATACCTTACAGGTCAGATAATAACAATTGACGGTGGCTTTATATAAGCCACCGTTTTTTAACTAAACAAACATTGTTGGTTCAAAGCTTCAAGATCGTATACTTCTTAAAACTTCATATCAAACTTTGGAGCGATAGCAAACATGCAGGCTCCAATAGCTACCATCACCATTGAAATAATCTGTGATGTTGAGAAAGCTCCAATGCTTCCTCTATAATCCGCACGGAAGAACTCGATGATAAATCTTCCAACGCCGTAGAGCATCAGGTACATCGCACCGGTTCTGTATTTTACCTCGGTCTTACCGGAAAACCATATAAGGAAAATTCCGATAAGGAAATCACCTGCTGACGACATTAGCTGTGTCGGCAAAAGCGGAACGCCGTTTGGTGCAAAATCAGAGTGCGTGAACACTACATGAAAAGGACTTGTCGTCTCTGCTCCGTAGCAGCATCCGGCACAAAAGCATCCTATTCTGCCAAAGCCCTGTGCTATTGCAACTGCAGGCATAACGACATCGAAATATCTTCCATACTCCTCATGCCTTGTCTTTACGTAAATAAAACTTGTAAGAATACCGCCTATAATTCCGCCGTATACGACATAGCCATTTCTGAAATCCCATAATATTGAAGGATCCTTCATTATATTGGGTATCTCCACAATATAAAACAGAAGCCTGCATCCAAGCAGGCCTCCGATAATTGCGCAATAGAAAATACCATAAATGGTATCCTCCGACAGGCCCTTCTTTTTTCCTCTCTTAAGTACAATCATGAGTGCTGTGAGAAACCCCACAGCAATCATAAGCCCATACATGTGTAATGTAACAGGACCTATCTTAATATCATTAAACATAATTCCTCATTTCCGGTATTACTTTTTCATTACTTTCTCGATTGCAGATATTACCTTATCTTCATCAAGAGGCTTTGTAATGAATTCGGTCGCACCATTCTCAAGTGCTTCCTTCACCTTTTCATTCTGCCCCGCAGCGGTTATCATTATTACCTTTGATTCAGGATATGCCTTATGGATAAGCTTAAGGCTCTCAATTCCATCCATAACCGGCATAGTAATATCCATAGTTACAATGTCAGGATTCAACTTGCCATAATCGTCAAATCCCTCCTGGCCGTTCGTAGCTTCATCTACAATAACATGACCGTGCTTTTCAAGCATGTCTCTCAAAACACGTCTGGAAGTTCTTGAATCATCAACAATAAGTATGTTTGCCATTTTCCCTCTCCTCATAAGCACTGTGCTGTGATTACTTTACAGTAACGTCACTACCCACTGAAACAACAAGAAGTACTTCCGCTCCGGAACAATAAATAGGCATGACTCTTATTTCCTGACCGGCTATCTCTCCAAACTTCGTTATAAAGTATGGAGGCTCAAGGTCGATTTTCTTGCCTTTCTTGCTCCTGTCTGTTGCATACAACCCATTTATACAATTGATAAGCTCGCACATAGCATCAAGAGCATCTTCCTCAGTTTCAATGAATTCTTCCTTGGTATAGCTCTTGGCCATTTTCTGCAGATCAACATCCTTACCCAAAAGAGCAACTGTAGCCTTAATGTCGCCTTCGAAGGACTGATACGCAATGCACTTTTCTTTAATATTCCTGACGGTATAAACATTACCTATATAAAGATGTGCATCCACTAATCGGTATATGTTTTTTATTCCATATCTGAAAATCGCATTATACTCTTCATCATCTGAGCCGGTGAAAAGAGGAACTATCAGGTCTACATCGCAGTTTTTAAGAATAGTCATCTGATCATCGGTAAACTGCTTCTCCTGCTGATATTCCTTTATCATGACGTCCACTTCCTCAAGAGTCATAAGCCCCTTCTCCACAAGAGCGGAAGTAAAGGTCATAAACTCATTAAGCTGAAGAGAAAGCAGATATCCAAGCTGTATCTCTGTGATATATCCACGCTCAATTGCCAAATCTCCAAAGCGTTTGTCCATTGTAGCCTGAAGAGCATTTATCTCCTCAGCCTGCGCAACGGTCATCAGCTTTTCACTAACAGCTATAACCCCGAGCTTAGCACGTTTTGATTCCTGGACGTCATAAACTGCCGACAACTGATCCTTTGTAAGTCTGCCCTTATCAAGCAAGTACTTTCCAATGATTCGGTCAAACATAATAATCCTCCATAATTATGGAAACAAAAGTATCTATGATTCAAGAAAATAAAATCACGCTATATACATGATACCACAATTATAATTTACACGATATATCACAAGACTATTAAATGCCGCAAATATTTTGCGTTATATTATTCCTCTTCAGTATTCTTAGCTGCGATTCCCTTTCCGCTCATAGCTGACTGTACAGCAGCCTCTGTCTCGGAAAGCTTTCTCTTCTGAGGCTTATTTGTGCCGTTCTTGGCAGCTGCTACCTGAGAAGCCATGTGAAGCGCCAGCATTCTCTCTCTGGGGATCATGATCTTCTGACCCGCAGGATTGATGATAACACCGTGCTTATCTCCTACGAATTTCAAGATATCACTAAAGCCGAACACTGCTCCTCTGTACTCTGAATTTCTGAACATCTTTGAAAACTCCACGCCGTCCGTAAAAATAGGAAGGAAGTGTTTTTCATCAGAGCTCTTTATTTCAGGGAAGCGAATCTTTGTATCTGCAGTAAACTTAAATCTTCCGTCGTCGAGAACCTCAACAGGACCCTCATGCTGCATGGGTACGATATACTTTGCAGCCTGTGCTGCCTGTGCCATGCGCATCTCTTTTACTGTAAGAACCTGTTCTCTCTTCTCATACTTAACAGGCCATCTTGCCTCACCCAGGAAATCAAGCATAGCGAATACAAGAGCAGGATTCTTGGGTGACTTATCGCCTGCTCCGCCCCAGTCTCCGGGAGCTGCAACGATCTCGTTTCTCTTGAAGTGAGCTCTGTAATATCCGTTATCAACTATGAAATTCTCAATTCCAAGGTAGTAGAGATAGTCGAAAAATGTTCTTCTCTCACTGGCAGATTCTGCTTCGTTATCTGCCTTGCAGGGGCGCACCTGAAGCTTTCTGAACTGCTTTTCAAAAACCTTAACTGCTTCCTGCGCATACTCCTCGCATGAGTAAATATTGATGTATCCGTGATCGATGAAAGGATAACCGGTATTTAGATCAAATAATACATAAAGTGTTTTTGCATCACGAACCCTTGAAAGGATCTCGTTATATACCTTTCTGTGGTTAGCTTCGTAACCGGGGATAGGTGCTTCCTTCTGGAATCTTTCCTGCACTGTAAGAAGGAATAAAAGCTCCTGAAGTGAAAGGAATTTTAAAGTCTCGAGGCTTAAATCCTCCTCGTAGATAAGTTCACCTATCTCATCTTTTCTCTCTTCGGAAATAGGATCTTCAAAGACCATCTCTTCCATTCCATCAATCTTAATAGGATTGAGTCTTCCGGGAACAGGCCAGCCAAGCCCCTTGTGCTTTTCCTTAAGCTCAGCTATCACCTGCTCTTTTCTCTCAGCCTCCTGCTGTTCAAGAAGAGCCGCCTCGTCTTCCTTGTTTTTCTTTCCGCCTAAAAAGTTAAAAAGTCCCATTGCTAAATCTCCAATCTGATAATTCCCCTCATCCGTCACCTTTGGCGACACCTTCCCCCCAAGGGGAAGGCGGATATTGTTGTCAAATTACTGTAAATCACTTGAATAAAATTCTTTTGAAAAGTCGATAAGATAATCAACATCCTGCACTCCTGCAGTCTCATAGGGTGAGTGCATTGCAAGCTGTGCCATACCTATATCCACTGTTCTTAACGCGACCTGTGTTCCTGAAATGTTGCCAAGTGTTGAACCGCCTGCAACATCAGATCTGTTTGTAAAGGTCTGATAAGGAACGCCTGCCTTCTCGCAAACCATCTTGCAAATAGCACCCGATACAGCATCTGTGGTGTATTTCTGATTAGCGTTATACTTGATCACAATACCCTTGTTCATCTGAGGTCTGTTCACGGGGTCGGCTTTTTCCACGTAATTGGGATGAACCGCGTGAGCATTGTCAGCAGATACCATAAAGCTATTTGCTATTGAAACAAGGTAGTCTTCTTTTGTTTTTGAAAAGCTCTCACTGATTCTCTCAAGTGTATCCTTAAGGAAGGTGGAAGCAGCACCCTGTCTTGTAGTGCTTCCCACTTCTTCGTTATCAAATACAACGTGCATTATAACATTCTTTTTGTTCTCAGCACCAATAAAACCTTCGAAGGAGCCATAACAGCATTCAAGGTCATCGAGTCTTCCGGCTGATACGTACTCGTCTGCTGCGCCCCACACTGTGGGCTCTACTCTGTTATACAGGAAAAGATCATGAGAAATGATATCCTTTTCCTTAACTCCTGCTGCCTTTGCAATGAGGGTCATGAACTTATCCTTGCTCTTCTCATCGCCGAAAATAGGAAGCATGTCCTTCTGGGCGTTATACTTATGACCGTCGTTTGCCTCTCTGTCCATATGAATGGCAAGTGAGGGAAGCATCACAAGATTCCTTCCTACATCAACAAGCTTGGAGTCAAATCCGATTGCTCCATCCTTAGAATTCTTTTTTACAATAACTCTTCCTGCTACTGAGAGCGGTCTGTCGAACCAAGGTGCACAAAGCATGCCGCCATATTTTTCGACGTTGAGCGTGACATATGCTCCCGCTGATTCTATCTCAGGGTTCTCCTTTATCTTAAATGACGGAGAATCACTGTGGCTGGCGATCATGTAGAATCCCTTGTAATCATCCTTCGGAAGTTTAAAAGAAATGATTGAGGAACCTCCTCTTGTCACAAAATAGTTCCCGCCCTTTTTAAGTTTCCAGTTTTCATTCTCGGAAAGCTCCGTAAAACCTTCATCGAGAAGTCTTGCTCTTAAGTTGTCGACTGCGTGATATGCCGTCGGGCTCTTCCATATAAAATCCGTTAAGCCTTTTACTGATTTTTTCATAACTCTTTACCTTCTTACTTTCCTGTCCTTATTCTATCCTGAAGTCCTTTATAGAACTCTGACATTCTTTCAGTGTTGAGGCTCTTGCCACCTCGAAGTACAGGTCTCTTGAACCTGAAATTCTTAATATTGATAAGCTGATATTTCTGCCTGATATCAAGTAATTCTGCCGCTTGGGCTATAGCCTTTATAGGCGGCGTTGTCGTGATAGCTTCTTTCGCCTTCAAAGGCATGGATGTGATTGCTTCCTTCGCCTTGGCAGGTGTTGCCGCCGCGGTCATATAGACATCTTCCATTCTCTCATCAAACTGAGTCATTGCACCCTCAACAATATCGAGAAGGTGAACAAGACTTGAAACAGTAAGAACAATATCCGCTGCAAGATAAGCCATGAGCAGAAGCGCTATAACCTCCGCAACCAGAGGATGAATCATCGCCTTTACTGTATCGGCTGCAGGCAGTACAAATCTTGTAACCATGATACCCGCCACGCCAAAGCCGAGAGTTGCCGGGAGACATACACGTCCGTTAATGTTAAGCGGTATGTCATTATATTCCCACCAGACTGCGTGAAATCTTTTTTCAAGAAAATATGATGTTCCATACTCAAGAAAAACACTACCGACTGCACATATCAGGAATATCTTCCAGAGTGGAATCATGTTATAAGGTGTATCTCTGAAAATCGGAAGATATCCAAATACAAGCTCACATGCTACAGAACCTGTCCCATAAATAGGACACAGAGGCCCGAATAAAAATCCTCTGTTTCTCCAGTGTCCCTCTTTGACAGTGCAGTAGATGCACTCATATATCCATCCCACAAAGCTAAATACCATAAATTCAATAAATAGCTTACTAATAAACATAAAATAGCTCCTATATCTTTTTACCGTACTTGCAGATATCCTTGAGACAGCACTTGTCACATGCAGGTCTTCTGGCAACACATACGGCTCTGCCATGCCACACAAATCTGTGGCAAAGGCTGTTTCCTTCCTCAGGAGGAATTATTTTCCAAAGTTCCTTTTCTACCTTGGCCGGGTCCTTTAAGTCATTAACAAGTCCGATCATATTGCACAGTCTTATGCAATGGGTGTCCGTGACAATAGCCGGTTTTCCGAAAACATCACCAAGTACAAGGTTGGCACTTTTCCTGCCAACTCCCGGAAGTGCAAGAAGCTCTTCCATATTATCCGGGACATTGTCGTTATATTTCTCATGCAGCACCTTCATGCACGCACTTATGTCCCTTGCCTTGGATTTGCCAAGGCCGCAGGGACGGACGATTTCCTCTATCTCACTTGGATCTGCAGCTGCAAGAGCCTCGACCGTGGGAAATTTTTCATACAAAAGAGGAGTTGTCTGATCGACTCTGGCATCAGTGCACTGTGCTGCCAGTCTTACACTCACAAGTAGCTGCCATGCCTCACTATAGTCGAGCGTACAGTCCGCATCCGGATATTCTTTTTTCAATCTCTCAATTACTTCAAGGGCAAGTTGTTTTTTCGTCATTAAACACACACCAAAAAGTCCGAAAAGCAAAAGCCTCCCGGACTAATTCTTATTCCCCAACCTGTTCAAGTGCACTGTTCATAAGCTTTAACAGCTCAAGTGCGCTTCTGAAATGAACGTTCTTCTTCTTTTCAGACCACAATATCTGACCCTGCCAGGTACTGTTTTGTCTGAACTTAACCTGTACTAAAAATGTAGCCTTCTCGCCTCTGTATGTTTTAAGGCTTCTTATCGGTTCTCTCTTTCTGATAGAGTTGGGATTGTGATAATCCCTCGTCTTGTCCTTCTGTCCAAAGGTTCTGTAAGAGGTAGTACGCTGCGGAAAGTCCCAGTTGTCATAGAGTCTGTCCATCAGCATTATCATTTCAAAGCCGCTGGCAAACGGAAGCGGATCCTCTTCATAGGGTGTCCATAAAACACCGTTTATATCTCTCTCCGATGCTTCATTGACACATACACAAATTAAATTTTTCCCATAAATACGTGATTCTGAATCAGTCATCTTTTAATTCTCTTGTTCCTTTTTATTTTTAGCGCTGCCATAAAAGCTATTGCAGCGGCAAATATCATTATGTGGCCTTCAATATTAGTCTCATCATCCGTAGATGCCCTTCTGGCTCCAAGAACGGATTCTTTTTGAGGATTGGCAATATCTACTGTAACATCACCTCTTTTGGCACCGAGAACGCTCTGTCCGTCAGCCTGACCAGCGCCTTCTATAGTGGATGCAGGAGTAGGTAAAACAGCTGCATTTCCACCTGAAGCACTACTTGCTGCCGAACTACTGTCAGTCACATGATTTGTGCCTGCAGCATTATTATTTTCAGATTCTGTAGTCTGCGTATTATTAGAGGCCTGTGACTCATTACTGCTACCATTGCCTGAAGAATTATTATTACCTGTCTCATTTATAGCTATATCATCAGGCTTCTTAACCTTAAGAATTCCGGGAACCTTCTCAATATCGTAGTTATCTGCGAGTGTACCTTCATTAAGCTTGTATGTGAAATAATTGTAGCTCTGTCCTACTTCTTTCTGTTTTCCTGTAAACTCGTAGGTCGCGCCTTCCCCTTCAGCAAAGCCGTCACCTGAAACGGTAACGCTGTGCTTCTTGATTGTCTTATTGTGATACTTCTTAGTAAGGCTTGCAGAAGTGAGAATTACATGTCTCTTTTCAATCTCAAATTTGCCGGGCTTAAATTCAAACACAAACTGGTTTGTAACATCATTGCCCTCAGCATCTCTGATTACAGGTGTCCCTGTTATATTAACCGAATACGTCCCGGCGTTTTTACCGGTAGCAGTTGCAGCAATGCCGGTTACCGTAAAGGTCGCATTGCCGATTATTACAGAGAGAACCTGTGAGGCATCTCCGCTTCCGTTTACCCGAAACTCGGAATCACTTCTTCCTTCAAGGACGTATCCTGTGACTGTCTGATCTTTTCCCGAGTACTTGGCCGTAGTGCTCACTGCCTCGACCGTGATGATGTATTTCTGAGCATCAAGTCTCTCAACAACAGTGATCGCGCCGAAGATGTAATTGATATTGTAGTTGTTAAGATCGGTACCCTCTTTTGCAGAGACGATCGTAAACTCATTTATTCCTGTTCCGATGGCTGTTCTGCTGCCTGTAAAGGTGTAATAAGCGCCTTCACCACTGACCCATCCGGTCTCATCTGCCAGTGGAGTCTCTCCATTCTCAAGCGGGTTTCCATCGTATGTTTTTACAAGGTTCATTGACTGTAATGTGACGTCTCTCTTAGTGATGACGTCAGCACTTACAATAAGCGATGCAGGAGTAACCGCTGTTGTCCCATCCGAAGTCACAGTTATTCCTGTTAAATCAGTGATCTCAAAAGTGTTCTGAGATACATTTTTAGCAGTAACGCTTACAGTTGCAGCACCTTCAGCTCCGGAAATACTATAGACTTTTCCATCAGCATCCGCGCCCTCAGTAGCAAGTGTCACCACAAAGCTGTGCTCCTGTCCGTCATAAACGACGGGTGAAGTTGTACCCGTGACATTGATTGCTGAAACGATTACAGGCGAAGCAATCTGCACATCCGGTTGTGCTTCGGATTCTGCAGGTGTTTCTGCTTCTGCAGGCGCTTCAACTTCTGCCGGTGTTTCTGCTTCTGCCGGTGCTTCGACTTCTGCCGGTGTTTCTGCTTCTGTTGGTGCTTCGGCTTCCCTGGGAGAATCCGCAACAATCTCTGTCTGCGTCTCAGAAGCTGTCTCAACTTCCGTCTTCACTTCATCGACCTCAGCACTCACAGGCTCGCTTGCAATCTCTTCCTCCGGAGTTTCAAATTGACTTTCAGAATCCCCAGAAGATACCTCCATTGCACATGCAGGCAAAATGTCTGCCGCACTTGCTGTAACGGTAGCCGTAATGATACTGAGTATCACAGCTGTACTGCTTATTTTTTCTAATATATGCCCCTTCAAAACAAATCCCTCATAAAGAATACAAAAAGCAAAACTAAAACACTTTAATTTTAAAGGTTTTTAGCCCTAAAAGCAACCAAAAAAGCTATTATGAGGTGCTCCGTGACCACAGCAGATTTTTCCTTTCCTTATGGTGTCAAGAAATGGTATATTTGTTAGTACAGCGGTTCATTCTATCAGTAAAAAACGATTATCTATTGAACCCTGTTTCAACTTTATGAGAAATAAGACAGGAGTAATCATGGCAAAAGAAATATGGCAACCCGGAAACATGCTCTATCCCATTCCCGCAGTGATGGTAAGCTGCCAAAGGGAAGGTGAAGTTCCAAATATCATAACAGTTGCATGGGCAGGTAACATCTGCAGTTCTCCGGCCATGCTTTCTATTTCCGTACGAAAAGAGCGCTATTCTTATGACATCATAAAGGAGACAGGTGAATTTGTTGTAAACCTCACAAACAGAAAACTTGTGAAAGCTACTGACTGGTGCGGTGTCAGATCCGGCAGAGATTTTGACAAATTCAAAGAGATGAATCTCACACCTCAGAAGTCAAATAAGATCAGTGCACCCGGAATTCTCGAGAGCCCTGTAAATATAGAGTGCAAGGTAAAGCAGATAGTTGAACTTGGAACTCACGACTTGTTCATCGCAGAGGTAATGTGTGTCGATGTCGATGACAGATATTTGGACGAAAGGAATAGATTCGACCTTAAGAAGGCCGACCTTATCGCATACTCCCACGGCGAGTATTTCTCACTGGGTGAAAAGCTTGGAAAATTCGGCTACAGCGTAGCGAAAAAGAAAGCTTCAGATAAAAAAGTGAAGTCCGCAGCAAAAGCCACTAAAGCTTCAAAAGCATCCAGAACCCAAAAGCAATCCGGATCAAAAAAGGCGCCTACTGCACGAAAAAGCACCAAGACAAACAAACGCAGAAAGTAATCCTTTTTTGGGGGAGGCATATTCAAACAAACTTGCAGCTACTTTATATACTTAAAGTCACAAAAATGTTTGGGGAGATGGTATGACATTTGAATTCACAACGCTTGTGTTTCTAGTAGGTTCACTTATACTTTTTTATCTTGCTACGCCAAAGCTAAGGCCCCTGGTCCTCGCTTTCGTAAGCCTTTTCTATGTGACACATATCAGCGGTTTTGCTGCCGCAGTAATGCTTGCCACTTCAGCTTTTGCTTATATCATTGGCAAAGTTATCCACTCTAATCGAGAAAAAAACAGTAAGCTTTCCCTTGCTCTTACAGTTTTCGGAGTGCTTGTTTGTGCACTGTCTCTTACTGTTTTCAAATTCGGAGATCTCTTAAATGCAAGAGGCAAGCTCCCCGGAAGTCTTTTCTTTCTGGTACTCCCTCTTGGTTTTTCATACTACGTTTTTCAGTCAATCAGCTTCATAGTTGATGTAAAAACAGGAAAAGTTAAGCATTTTCCTTCTCCTGTGGATTTCATTATTTACCAGTCACTTTTCATGAAATTTATCAGCGGACCTATCGAAAGGGCTGAAGACTTCTTTTCACAAAAAGAGTATGTATGTAACAGGAAATTTATAAATGAGGAAAGTCTGACCCTCAGCTTTTCCTACATCCTCTACGGATTTTGTATGAAGCTTATTCTCGCAAACAGATTTGCAAAATATACCGCTATACTTCTTGAGAATCCCGACTTTCATTCAAGAAAAGCACTCCTTTTTGGAAGTCTCATGTATACCCTGCAGATCTACACTGACTTTGCAGGATATTCTTCAATTGCTATCGGTTTCGCATCACTGTTTGGAATAAAACTCACGCAGAATTTCAAAGCGCCTTACACAGCAAAAAGTATGTCTGACTTTTGGCGAAGATGGCACATTTCTCTTAGCAACTGGCTGAAGGATTATATCTACATTCCTCTTGGCGGAAACAGAAAAGGTACTCTGCGGAAGCACTTAAACACCGTGGTGGTTTTCCTTGTCTGCGGACTTTGGCATGGAAATGGTCTTAATTTTGTGGCATGGGGACTAATGCACGGTTTCCTCTCGGTTGCTGATAACCTTTTAGACACATTCCATGTATGGGATGCCAGGGTAATGAAAATAGTCAGAAGGATTCTGGTTTTCTGCAGCGTTTCATTGGCCTGGGTTCTGTTCGGTTCAGGAAGTCTCTCAAGTGCACTTAGATATATAAAGTACATGTTCCTTGGAAACGACATTGATTACAGCTGGACTAAAGAGCTGGAGCTTCTTGAAATGAGCAATTTCCAGCTATATATAATGATCATTGCCGTAATCGTCATGATAGTCATGGATGTATTTTCAAGTGTTAAAAAGCAGGATTTCCCGGTGCTTCTGGCAAACTTATCACTTCCTATAAGACTCCTCTTATTTTACGTTCTGCTTGTACTGCTTCTCGTATACGGTGTTTACGGATCGTCGGAGCAGGTAATCGGATTCATGTATATGGATTTCTGATTTATTTGATTTGTACTATCTGTAAGGTTTGCACCGGCCTAAACTGCTTGTGCTTTTCATAACGAATTTTGAGGTTTTAACCATAATGAAAAAAATACTAACCTATGCAGCGTTTGTCATCCTCTTCATCATCACCATGGTGTTTCTTGACAGACTGCTTTCAGAAAAGTCCATACACGGCATCAATCAGGCAAGGAGCTTCTACGAGCAGCCAAAGGATTCCATTGATGTCCTCATGCTCGGCTCAAGCCATATTCACTGCGATGTGAACACTGCGCTTTTGTGGGAAAACTATGGCATGGCGACATTTGATTTCAGCGCTGCCGAGCAGACCATGTGGCAGACCTATTACTACTTCAGGGAAGCATTGAAAACCCAGAAACCCAAGGTTGCTGTTCTGGATTTTTACTCTGTTGCCCGCTATAAGGATGACTACCAGTACGACTTTTTATATGAGAATCTGCAGGGACTTCGCCCTTCGCTAAACAAGCTTAAGCTCTTTGTGACAAGCTGTGCCATTGGCCGGATGGATGATTACACTCCTGATTTTTTCACCTATCACAACAGATATGAAGAGCTTACAGATGAAGATTTTGCGGCGTTATTTGGAAAGGAAGACCTCGCATCCTTTAAGGGCTACACACCTTACTGCGCAGTTCTCCCCCAGGACAGACCTGTGCTCACCGAAACCATCGCCGATGACCTCACACCTAAGTCAGAAAAATATCTTATGAAGATCATCGACCTAGCAAAGAAAAACGATGTTGAGCTTTTTTTCATAGTCGCACCGTATATCGCAGATGATAAGGACATGCTGACCTACAACAGAATCAGCCAGATTGCTGATGAAAATGGGATTGAATTCATGAACATGAATTTCAATTACGATGACATAGGACTTGATTTTGAAACTGATTTCAATGACTACTCTCACTTAAATTATGAAGGAAGCTGCAAGTTTACAGAGTTTTTTGCCGCTCAGCTTTTTGAGAGATATAGTGACAGAATTGAAGATCACAGAGGTGATGAGCGCTACAGCTCATGGGATGAGAGCATCAAAGTTACGGAAGAAATGATGCTTGATGCAAAGGAAAAGAATTTAGAGAAAAACAAAAATAAATAAACATCCATAATATAAAATTTGGTAGGTATCTTTTTATGAAAAGTACCTACCAAATCTGTTTAATCAGCTATTAATTTAAAAACTTGCCTCAAAATCCTTCTGTAACATGCCAAAATACCTACTAAAATACAGAAACCGGGCATATATTTAAAAGTTGCTTCCGTTCCAGCCCCAGTCTTTTGTAGCAGCATATCTGATATACATGTGATCAGGAGCGATGCCAAGTACTTCGCCATAGATCTTGGTAACCTCAGCTGTCATCTTACTGAATGCAGCAGGGTTTGGATCTCCATAGACATTAACTGCTATAAACGCTGTAGGCTGATCATTTTCGCCTCTGAAATACATGTTGTGCTCATCCTCAATGTCCAGCATGAGCCAGCTCTCACTCTTTCCGGGGATAAGTGCAATCGCCTGTCCGAGTCTCTCCTTAAGCTCTTTTCTCTGCTCGGGAGTTGTCTTTACGCTTACCTTAGAATCAATAAATGGCATATCATTTTCCTCCTTAGTCTCGCTAAAAATCAGTTAAATCGCTCAAAGCTTGTATATTCTATACTAGCCGACCCATGGAGACATTTCAACAAATTACATCTCTCTGTTGTAAAGAGGCTTAACATACTTTTTGTTTCCGCCGATGATAATAAGCGCAGAGCACACTGCCAGTAGTTCAAACGCAAGCAAAACCGCCCTCTCGTCAAAATGCGTAGCCAACGCTCCGGCAAGAAGCTCAGCCACAAGGGTTCCCGATGTGCTAAGCACCTGGAAAGCACCGTTGAATCTTCCTTTTTTCTCATCGGGGACATAGCTCTGGGTCGAAGAAATTCTGATGGTGTAGCTGGTAACTCCGCCTATTCCCACAATAAACGCAAGCTTCATAGCTGTGCCAACAGGAACGTAGAGATATAGTCCCTCAAACACTCCGATAATTACGTACACTCCGATTGCAATGTAGTATTTGAATTTTGTCGGAAGCTTTCTTCTGTAATGAAAATATCCGCCAACAGCTCGTCCGATAAATGCCATTCCAAACACAAGCTGTACAAGATATTCGCCGTTTTCAAAGTTACTCTTATAATAGGGCAGGCATATTACATTTGAAGCACCGCCTGCCATGGCGCTGAAGAAGAAATAGATGGCTACAGCCAGAAGTCCCTTCTCTGACGCAAGATACATAAAGCCCTCTTTTATATCGGTGACCATTCGGCCTAAGCGTCCCATATTTTCTCCTTCGATGCTCTTCTTCTGCTTATCGATATAGTCCTCTTCCTTGCGGATCATGCTTTCCAAGGTCGCTGCAATAATAAAGCATACAGCGTTTACAAACATAAGCGGTGCGATTCCAAAATGGTTATAGAGGAAGGTCGCAACAGGGACCATCATCATCGACATGGTCTCAAGTACGCTGGCTATCGAATACGCCTTGGAATAATTCCCCTCTGTGATCAGAAGCGGATAAAAGCTGTCATATGCAACCATATAAATGCTGGATACAGTTCCCATCGTCAAAGTAAACAGCGCGAAAATAGGGAAACTAAACCACCCTGTAGTCATCATTATTCCCACAAAAAGATACAGTGCACCCATGAAATAATCCAGCGTATATATCATCTTTTTTCTTGAAAATCTATCAAGCAACGCACCTGAAATGATAGGCACAATGAGCTGCGGAACTGTGTATGTCATAAGATATATCGCATACAAAACCGTCGAACCTGTATAGTCCAGAACCATAAGGCTCATGGCAAAACCGGCCATGCTGTTTCCAAACATGGAAACCACCGTGCCAAGTGTAATTATTGTAAAATCCCTGGTCCATAAGGGATTTTTAGTTGTTCTCTCTTCCATGATGTCCTCCAAAAACTGTCATTTAAACTCCCATCCTTCGGGATACTATCAAAATTTACTGTGCTATAAATGCTACAGTTTTTAAGGCTCTCCTTTAATAAATATACTTCTCATAAACTTGTCATCCTTTATTATAGTTTTCCAAACCCGGTAAAGAAAAAATCCGCCTGCGTTACACAGACGGATCCTACAATCTATTAGAGCCACGATAGCATAAATTAACTCATGGCAAGCATATATTATGTCAGTATAAGTTTCATACCGAAATGCTATAGATTGATATGATTCATCATTCCATAAAGCTTAATGTCCGGCAAAATCACGCCACCAAATAAACCTTACGAAAAAACGTAACGCAGATTCAACCCCTCTGGTTGTAATTATGCATCTGAATCAATATCACCTATTACTCATTCCCCTTAACCTCCAAAACTTATACGTTAAAACAAAGCACTATTCCTTTTTATCATCCTAACTAAATATCGTCAACAGTTTTTTCTATCTTATAGTTCATAATAGTCGGCATTTACAAACTTTGTATCACCATATGAGCCGTTATCACTATCTCCAATTTTTCCAAAAAGTGAACCAAATACATTCTTAAGAGTTGAGCTTCCGATCAAAGCAACATCTGTGGAAACCTCTGATAATGCTGCCTTCTGCTGTTCCGAGCAACTGATCTTTGCACAGTCAGTTATCTTAAGCCTTTCGCGGATAAGTGCAGGCGGAACATCAGCACTTATATTAAGCATAGCGACATCTCTTACACTCACACCCTCCGGGTGGTTCTCAAGAGTTTCCCTGTCGATTGTTGCGAATGTCTGGTCTGTGATAGTGTGACCTTCCATAACTACAAGCTGGTCGCATGCGGCATTTATCTCGTTAAACTTATCAACACATTCTCTGTCGATTCTGACCATACCATCAACAACAAGTGTCTTTACTTTCTCCAGTGCAGAAAGGTTCTCCTTCTTGATCACAGTGACACCGGTCACATAAAGCTTATCACCGTAGTTTGTAATCAGTGACTCATTAAGCTCGCAAAGATCCTTTACAATAAGTGCACACTCATCCGGTATCTCCACAATTTTCGCCTCGATGTTCACTATAGGAAGTGCCTTTTCAAGGTGCTCTTTTCTCACATAAAACTTATCTGTATAAAGCTTTACATTCTTCTCCATGAGCTTTCCAAAATCTGTCTCCAAGTCCACATCATAGATGCAGGATGCAGCAAAATAGCCCTTGTTCTCAACTGCCCTAAAGGGAAAATATCTGTCCAGATTGTATCTGTTGTCGAGAAGCACATAATCGTCCGGATAAGCCTTGGTCATACCGTTCATTGAAATCTTATCCATGGGAAGCCTTCCCGCAAGGCTCTTGGGACAAAGTATAACGCCGTTGATGTTGATTTTCTCGAATCTCTTCAGTACCTCATCCGAATTCGGAGCTATCTTGAGAAAACCATTAATGCTAAGAACTGTTCCTTCCTGAACCATCGTTTCAGGACCGATTTCATAAACTCCGTTAATGCTCTGTACATTTTTAACTGTATCACCAAGCTCCACAGTTCTGACCTCATCGGCCTTAATGCTGAAGGGCAGTCTGTGTAGTATGTTCTTGCTTCGCTCATCCACGATCATCTCGTCAGCATTAACGATGATTTCCTCGTATCCCTTGTAGTTGTCTTCATTTATTTTTCTGGCATCACATGTATCACAGTTGATCTTTAATCTCATAATTTTCCCCTTTCATTTTTCAGACGTTTCGCGTGTTTATTCGAGAAGTTCAAGAATGTGTTTTCGCATACCTATTCAAGAAGTTCCCGAGGTGTTTCGTATACTTATTCGAGAAGTTCCCGCAGGTGTTTTCGTGCGTCGTGAAGCTTGCTCCTGACTGTCCCCGGTGGCATTCCTAAAATCTGACTTATTTGCCCCGAGGTCATGTCTTCCAAGTATCTTAGGACAAGCACTTTTCCCTCATCCTTTGGAAGTGAATTAATAAGCTGAATCCACTCGGCCTCTGTATATTCCTGTACAAGCTTTCCGGAATCAGGTGCTTCATCCGTCAGATTTTCATGCTTCTCTTTTCTTGTTTTATCGATGAAAAGATGCTTGATTGTCTGATACATCCACGCTCTCTTCCTGGCATCATCCATGGTTTTGAGCGTATCCTCATTTTTCATCGCCCTGACAAACCCTTCCTGGACAAGCTCCTCAGCCGCATATCGGTCTCCTGTCATGTAGCTGCACCAACGGATCAGTTCATCATTCAGTTTTTCATATAAATCTGAAATTTCCCTGTACATTTAAGTTCCGGCCCAGCTCAGCAGCCCTCTCCTCCACACTTCTTAAAAGCGCAGCGTGGTTATCAGTTCATTCTGTATACCGTTAAATACGCGCTTCTGAATATATAACGTTTGAGATCATGAAAGTGTTGGGAAAAATTATAAATTTTTTATTTCTTCAAATTATTCTTAGCCTCTGCATTATTGCCTGTAATCATTGAAAGCTTCTCACAGCCTTCCATCTCACTGCAATCACCGCAGGTTTCATAGCCTTTTCCCATTGCACACTGTCTTATAGGACAGAGCTTATCGCAAAACGGTGTCTTAGCTCCTGCAACGCGGCAGCCCGTGCAGTTGATCATCTCAGGAGTGATTTCAACCTGGTTGAGTTCAGTCCACTCCTTTGCAACCTTGCTTCGCAGCTCGTCATCACTTTCAAGAGTTGCTTTGCGGGCTTCACAGGCCCCGCAGTCCAGTCCACAATACGCTATCAGTTCTTTCATCATAAGCCTCCTACCATAAAATTATAAAGTTTTTCCTTCTAAAAATAATTGCATTCTCAATCATTTTCTTGCGAAACCCGCAGCCAATACGGATTCCTATTTTGACATTCAAGATATCATACAAAATAAAGACTATGCGCATTTACACTAAAGTCACTTAGTTTTACACAGGTTTACTTTTCCAGCAGGACTTAAGTTCCTCCGCCAAAGCACGTAATTCCAATATAGAAGCTTCGATCGCATCTTCATATATCACCGGTCTGACCAATGCCGCAAATTTCCTCAGTTTCCGAAAGAAGGCTGATAAGCTCCTTTTTGAATATTTCAATTTTTTCTTCAATGTTCATCATGACCTCTCTCAGTTTTCTTTATTAAAGTAATCAATGCAATTATCAAAATGTAAATAGCTGACAAAACGACGTAGAACCATATGTCAACCTGCAAAAAGCAATACAGGAAATTAAAACAGAAATGGATCACTATGCCATAAATCAGGTTGTCATTCTTTTCCATAAAATAGTTCATGATAAAGCAAAGTCCCGTCATTACAATGACATTGGACAAGACATAGGGTATCATCTGGATTCCCATGTAATCAGAATCCACAAACCAGAGTACTGTATGCCAGAATGCCCATATAACTCCCTGGATCACAGATGCTTTAAAAAAGGTGTACTTTTCATTAAGGTGCGGACGAAGGTACCCTCTCCAGCCGGATTCCTCTCCTGTAGGTCCTGTTGTTATTGAGAAAAGAAATGATGCCCAGAATGGATAAGCTCCAAGGCTCCAGTATTCGGCATATGGTTTTCCCTGAAGCAAGGACAGTATAAGCACCGTTATAAGTGTCGCGCAGAGAGTTATAATTGCTGCAGCTGCGAGAGTCACAAAGCTGACTCTTCCGCCAAAGGCTTTTTTGTAAAAGCCTACGATTGTCTGACCTTTGCAAAAATATTTGAATCCTGCAAGCAGCACAAATGTCGGTGCCCATGCGCAGACATTCGACAAAATCCTCATTACAACCGGCGGACAGTGAAACACCATACTCGCCGTTCCGCAAAGTCCCAGCACCATAAACCAGAACACAATATAGCTCAGGGCTACATACCTTTTTACTTGCTTTTCCATTCGATCCCTCCTTACCGACAGATTGTCGGTTGAATTATCAAATAATTGGGACCTACCTTTTTGCCTGTAAGTCCCACTTGTTACCTGACTCTATAATACATATTTGGTTTTTGTGCTCCTCTCGTTACACTTATAAGGTGTGATTATGCACGGATGTTGTCTTTACCTAGAAAAATTGCAGCAGTGTTTTTTCAAGACTTCCTGACTTTGCTCCAAGCATTTTTTCCATATTATAAATGAATGCTTTGCCCTTTTGTTTCTTCTGCCTCGGTGTGAGATTTTCATTATCATCGAAGGCGATATTCCCATATACCATGATCATCTCAGCAGCTTCGTTTGGATACTTTGTGTCAAAGATGCCACTCTCGTTTCCTTCAATAATCAGTTGGGTGATAAGTGGGACAACACCATTTATCAGGCGTTCCTGCATCTTTTGATGTAAAAGAGCATTCTGAGGCTTATGCATCTGCTCCATTACTGCTTCTTTACCGCTACTTTTTGCTTGCAGGCAACCAAGCACACCTGTGAGCCTCTCAAGGATGGGACGACTACTGTCTTTTACAATGCCTTTGGCGCTGTTTATCCCCTCTCTGGTCATCCTGTCAACTATCGCATCCAGGATTTCTTCCTTTGAACCAAAGTGATGGTACAGCGTCCCTCGAGCGATGCCGATCCTGGCTATGATATCGTTTGTGCTCGCGTTATCATACCCCTTTTCAGCAAAAAGCTCCTCAGCGACATCCAGTATTTCGTTTTTTCTTTCCTCGGCAGTTTTTACAATTCTCATAGCTTTATCAAATCAGACGCATATCAAATGCCTTTTTTGAATCCCCGTCAAATCCTTTGTTTTCGTAAAACCGATGGGCCTCCGTTCGCGATTTACCGCTTTGAAGAATAGCTTTATAGCAGCCTTTTTCTCTCGCGAAAGATATTGCCATATCAATAACTTTTGAGGCCAATCCCTGATTCCTGTAATCCTTATCTGTTACTACATTTTCAATAAAACAGATACCATGATTGTTTCTTGTAAGGTTCGGTATGTATACTGCAAAGCAAGTAGATACCACCTTACCATTATCAATCGCTCCAAAATACTGAATATCCGAATTATTCTCAATTTCCTGCCAGATGATTTGACTGTTTTC
Organism: Butyrivibrio sp. VCD2006; assembly: GCF_000423925.1. Lineage (GTDB taxonomy): Bacteria > Bacillota > Clostridia > Lachnospirales > Lachnospiraceae > Butyrivibrio. The sequence continues at coordinate 253,175 of NZ_AUIX01000002.1, read as the reverse complement.
TACAGACGAAAAGTCATCATCCGGTTGAAGCTGTTTGTATAATTCAAGAAGTGACTGTAGATCCTGCCCTGCCAATTTTCTAAATTCCATTTCAGTCCCCATCATTTCAATGACATAATATAAATCTGGCAAGGATTAAGCTCATCCCAAAGGAGCGGGAAGACCTCAAGCTCCTTGAAGCCAAGACTTTGATAAAATCTGTTCGTTGCATCATAGTCATCGTAATGACCCATCTCAACAGTTTTCACCTGCATGAATTCGTAACCGCTTTCAATCGCAATCCTGCGGACCTCCTCAAACAACGCGCGTCCCATTCCGCTGCGATGATATTCCATAAGAACGCCCATGACAGCGATTTCAACTGTGGCCTTGCCGGTCTCCTTAAGGCATAGAAAGCCTGCTGCCTTTTTGCCGGTAGTTGTTATATACGGAGCATTATCATTTGTAGCAGATGTATTGTCTGAGCCTGACTCGGTAATATCAACCTCAGCTGCAACCATTATCTCTTCAACGCTCTCAGCAATGTAGTTCTCTCTTGATTCAGGAACCCCGAACCAATCAGGAAGCGCCTCAAGTACATGGCGCACGATAGCTTTCTTCTCATCAGCATCTGTGATTTTTCTTAAACTAAAATCCATACAATATCCCCCATATCTATATAATTTCTCATTTCCCACAAGAAAACACTATACACTTGGCATAATGAGCCTGCTTCTTTTTTATAATTTTCACAGCTCAGTTACATCTTGTTTTTATCCTAATTGCCACATCTTAGGTACATCTCACTTCATCCAATTTCCGCATCTTAGATACATCTCACTTCATCCAAAACTTCACTCATCAAAGTACTTCACTACTTCATCCAAACTCTTCAGAACGACCTCAGCAAGTTCTTTCATCTCATCGTCTGCGGGACGAAGGTCAGGCACCATTATTGGACGAAGTCCGCCGGCATTTGCTGATCTTATTCCGTTATAAGAGTCCTCTATAGCGTAGGCATTTTCTGGCTTCACTCCAATCTTCTCGCAGGCAAGAAGGAAAATCTCAGGATGCGGCTTACTGTGCGTAACCATGTCACCTGTTACAATCTCATCAAAATAGTCGAGGATTCCTGCATCTCTAAGCTCGTTAACTACAGTCTGCTTCTTAGTTGATGACGCCAGGGCAATCTTTTTTCCCTGATACTGCAGATAGTCAAGAAGTGCATGAACACCGCTCTTCATAGGGAGCTTGCCGCCATCATATTTTTCATGGAACATTACTGAAGCTTCCTTTGCGAAAGTATCATAAGGGAAATCCTCGCCATAGGCCTCCATCATTATCTCTCTTGTTCTCTGATTGGTTGTGCCGGTGCAGGCAAGAAACGGCTCTTCAAGATTCTCAATGTTATACTTTTTAGCCAGCTCCAGCCAGCAATCCATCGTTGCTCTCTCGGAGTCGAAAATAACTCCGTCCATGTCAAAAACTACAGCATCAAAATTTTTCATACTAATCCTCCTCAAAGGTAGACCCTAATGATCTCCTCATGCAATCTCTATTAGGCGCATCACTTTTTCGGAATCTCAATAATTCCGGAGCAATATGTAATCTGCTTAAAGCTTACCTGCGGAAACTCTTTTCTAAGTTCCTCTGCAACGCAGTAAATCTCTTCATCATCCCAGTCATCACCCTCGGACTGAGCGCACTTTTCAAGCTCCGTTCTGGTCTCAAAGGCAACGTCACCTATGAGAATCTTGCCACCATCATTCAAGTGAGCCATAAGCTCATTCAGGAATACCACTTTCTGCTCATTATTTAGATGATGTATCGAGTAAGTCGCCGTGATGAAATCATAGGTGTTGTGAGTCAGCGGCTCCGCAAGACCTTTCGAAAAATCGCCCTGATAGAGCTGTGCACCGGGCATCTTTTTTGAAGCAAGCTCAATCATTCTCTCCGAAAAATCCTGTCCATAGACCGTGCATCCATTTTCGTAGAGCTTGGTAGTAAGAGTTCCCGTACCGAATCCTATGTCGAGCACTGTGGCATTTTTCTTTTGCATTATCTCGGAGAAAATCCCACCAAGTACGTCTTTATATCCGGCGAATGGATAGCTGTTATCCTCCTCTGACAGACCTACTTCCTTGTCATATTCATCTGCCCACAAATTAAAACCTTTATTATCTAACATTTATCCTCCCAACAATTCGAGTGCAATTAATCGGCTTTTTATACGTAATAGCCAATCCTCGCCTCACAATATAAAACAAACTAAATTATATCATGTTTTGCTCATTATTCCGCTACTAATATGTCACGATCACTAATAAAGATAGTGCTCTATCATAAGTTTTATTGTACGGGAACTGAGCGGATGCTGAGAAGTCTCGAATGTCATGATCATATTTTCTCCCTGAAAATATCCACTATGTGCATAATCAGCAATCTTCGGAACATTCCTGTTTACATAACCCTCATCATCCATTCTTCCAAAATGCTCCCAAAATATCTCTTTTCTTGTCCTAACATTGAGGCACATGAAATCAGGTCTGACATTTCCTATACTTTTAAGCTTGATCGGATACTCATATCTGAACGGTATTCCTGCTTTTTCCAACGCATTTGCTATCATCAGTTCTGATTTTGATCTTACCCAAATTCCATTATCCGAACAGAACTCTGCTGCGCCATCCTTGAATCCCATAGGTTCATACTCTACTTCTTTCCATCTTTTTACAAACTGCTCATCTGTTTCAATTATTGGGACTACAAGCTTTTTCCTGCCTTCTGCCATGTTTTTGAATATCATTTCTATTTCTGAAATATCATCCTGCATTGAGAGGCTCTCGAGATTCTTTTTGATTTGCTTTAATTTAGCATTGACCTTCTGATCATAGTCTCTCTGAGCTATTTTCTTTAACGTGGCTATCTCACTTACCTTGGCATATCTTCGTTTTTTAGAAGCTTTATCTATCCAGTAATATTGATCACTTCCATTGCCCCTCTTGCATGTTATAATCCTCTGATCCGGAAGATCTTTTAGTTTGGCTAAACGCCTATCAGACTTGACAATTAACTGGTTTACTTCCTTTAATTGGTTGCCGATTTTTTCTTTATAATTCTCCATATCCTATACTTCATTCCTTTAATTCATTACTTTTATTGTTTTTCTTCTATTTTCGTTTTTGTTCTTGATAGGAATTACACGTCTTTTACTATTTCCCTTTATTTGCCGTGTATTCCTTGTATCCTGCTATGATCTTGACTTGCTCATGGATACACGTCTTTTTATAATTTTTCATCATATGCCGTGTATCCCTTGTATCACGCTACGCTCATGACCTGCTCATGGATACACGTCCTTTTATAATTTTTCATCATATGCCGTGTATTCCTTGCATTAACCTAAGCTCTTGACCTGCTCATGAATACACGTCCTTTTATAATTTTCCGTCATATGCCGTGTATCCCTTGCATCAACCTAAGCTCATGAACTGCTCATGGATACACGTCTTTTTACAATTTCCTGCTTTTGTCGTGCAATCCTAGCTCTCTACCCGCTTAATTCAGTATCCTGATCAAATCCCAATCAAATCCTTCCCAAATTAAATTATCAGGTATTGATTTCACGTCACAAACCAACAGATTTCTTCACAAACCGACCTACTTTCTTCACAAACCAACTTTCTTCTCCACAAACCAACGGACTTTAACAAGCCAGCAGACTATAAGTCAGTTCACTTCACTACAAACCAGCAGAATATTACGCACACTATCTGCATGACATTACAGATTAGCGCACAAATAACAGCAAGGTTTATGCGTACACAACAGCATAAGTAAAATAGCAAACCAAGGCTCCTTCTCCCCTAATCAACCTAGCAGCCATAGTTCACAAATAATGGAAATTCACGACGAAATCAAACTTCATATGTCGTATTGAATAAATCAAGAATGCCTTAAAGGCTAACGAACACTATATTATCAAATCCAAGAATTGTCAACAAAAGATTAAATTGTGATAACCCCAAACAAGCCTTCAAAAAATCCCCCTTTCACAAGATATCCAGTACAGAAGTGCATTCCATAAAAATAGGAATTTCTTATTAAATAAAAAGAGCCCTGACTTTCGCAGTATTAGTGAAAGCCAGGGCTCTTCTTCATAAGTGTTACATGAACACAAATTAAATTCTGCTCTTCACCTTAGAGTTAATCTCCTCATAAAGAGAATCCATCAGCTTCTTGGTCTCAGCGATGATGTCTTCCTTCTTAACGGAAAGCTGTACGCTCTTGTCTCTTGTGCAAAGCTCGATCTCACCATTTGCGAGGGCCTTGGGTCCAACGATCACACGAACGGGAACACCAAGGAGGTCAGCATCAGCAAACATTACACCTGCGCGGACATCTCTGTCATCATAGAGGACGTCTACCCCCATGTTTGTAAGCTCTTCGTAGATCTTATCAGCAGCTTCTCTGCAGGCATCATCGTCTCTTCTCATGCAGCAAACGTGTACCTTCCAGGGAGCAACAGTGATGGGCCAGATAGGTCCCTTTTCATCGTGACTTGCTTCCATGATACTTGCTGCAAGACGTCCAACGCCGATACCGTAGCAACCCATGATAGGAGTCTTGGATGTTCCATCTTCATCTGTATAAGTCATTTCCATGCTCTTTGAGTACTTTGTACCAAGCTGGAAAATGTTACCAACCTCAATACCACGGCTGATTCTGATTGTCTTCTTACCGCAGCAGGGGCAGATATCGCCATCACGGATCTTGCTGACATCAACGTATTCAACATCTCCGATATCTCTCTTAATGTTGAGGCCTGTGTAGTGGTAGTCAGTCTCGTTACCACCGCAGCAAAGGTTCTCAATTCCCTCAAGTGACTTATCGTAAATTATCCTGCACTTAGCATTCTGCTGATAAGGTCCACAGTAACCTGCAACAAGACCGCAGTCCTCAGTGATCTCGCCGGGGTGAACCTCCTCGTGAAGATAGTTAGTGAGCTTTGTCTCGTTTACTTCATAGTCACCGCGAATGAACACTACTACGAACTCATCTGTAGCATTGATCTGGTAAACAACTGCCTTGCAGGATTCCTCAACCTTGCTGTGAAGGAATGCACAAACCTCTTCGATGGTCTTGCAGCCGGGAGTGTGAACCTTCTTAAGCTCAGCAGCGGGTGTGCATCCGGAATTGTCAACTGTAGTGTCGGCAGCTTCCATGTTTGCGCTGTATCCGCAGTCATCGCAAAGAACGATTGAGTCCTCACCTGCATCTGTAAGAAGCATATACTCGTGAGATACGCTACCGCCGATCATACCTGAGTCAGACTTAACTGAGATAACATCAGGAACACCTGCGCGCTCGAAAATTCTGTCATAAGCTCTTGCCATTCTGTCGTAGTACTGCTCAAGGTCTTCCTGAGAAGTGTGGAAGGAATAAGCATCCTTCATAGTGAACTCGCGCACTCTGATAAGACCTGCTCTCGGACGAGCTTCATCACGATACTTTGTCTGAATCTGGAAAATTGAAAACGGATAGTTTGCATAGGTGCTGCCATACTCTCTTGCAAGATGAACAGCTGCTTCCTCATGAGTCATACCAAGTACCATGGGTGTATCATTACGATCCTTGAATCTAAGGAGCTCCTCACCGACACTTGTATAGCGTCCTGACTCCTCCCAAAGTGAACCGGGAAGAACTACAGGAAACATTACTTCCTGACAGTCTACAGCATCCATTTCCTCTCTTAAGATTTTCTCAATGTTCTGAGTAACCTTTTTCATGGGAGTGTAAAGTGAAAAAATACCGTTTGATACACGCTTTACATAACCGCCACGAAGACTGAAGGCGTGGCTGTCGATTACGCAGTAAGCGGGCTTTTCCTTAAATCTCACTCCTACTAATTTGCTAAGTTTCATAATACATAGCTCCTTTCGAAATAATAATGAGGTTATGTATGCTAAGGATTATCAAATTAAGCAAGCATATTGATAATTGAATCTGCATGACTCTGCTTTTCACGCAAATAAAAACGTCCTAAGCATACTATTTTGTATACTTAGGACGAATAATAATATCCGCGTTACCACCTAAATTCAGGCTATCATAAAAGCCTGCACCTCATTGTGAGCCAGCACTCACATGTCTATGATCACGGTGACCTCCGTCAGAAGTTTTCTGATAAAAATCAGCTTCCCCTTCTGCTGCTCCCAGACGGGTTCAATATCCGAAAACCGAAGCCTCTCACCAACCGGCTCCTCTCTGAAGGTCTCAAGATACCTACTATTTCTGTTCTTAGCATTTGAAAAATATTTTAATCCATATTCTGAAAAAATCAACCCTCTTTTCTTAATTCAGCTTGCATCAGCAACGTCATCAAGCGCTTCATCTATCTCGTAATCATAGTAGAAATCAAGGCCATTATCGGGATTCTTCTTAACGTCTTCGCCGTATATGGTGCTCCAGTCATTTTTCATGGAAATCGGAGTCCATCCGTACTGATTGCAAAGATCGAGCATTTTTTCAGCCTTTTTAAGGTTTCCGTACTCTCTGTCAAGATCGTCGCAGCAAAGTGCGAAGGACATTGACTTGTAATCGTTGTTAAATACTGCATAGTTGAGCATGCTGGTATCGCCGCTGCTGTTTCCGAAGGCAAGAACAGGCTGAACGCCAATCTCCTGTACGATGAGAGAAACCTTGTTCATCTTAAGATTCTTGATGATGAAATCACCACCAAGGATGACCTGATCATCGCCTGTAAATACATAGGAAAGTCCGTCTTCGCCATTCTGGTTCGTCGCAACTAAAGTTTCACAGGATCCTTTTACCTGACTGTAAGGGATGTCAATTTTTCCATCAACAATTCCCCTGAGGATAAGTCTGTCAGTTCCGCTGACTACATATACTGTAAAGTCATAGGCCTGCAGGAACTCGACGATCTGCAGCATAGGCTTGTAGAACATATCCTCTCTCAGAAGATTGTCATATCCCGGTGCGGGCTGCTTTCTGAATTCCTCGCAATAATCAACGAACTCATCCACTGTCATTCCCGCAAAAGCAGAAGCAACTCCCTGTCCGTGCTTTATATCCATTCCTTCAGGATAAGTGTCTTCGCGGATACCCTCGAGCATCTCATAGCAGGTCTCCTTCTCGGTATCCGAAGCCTTGTCAATATAATCAGGATCCTGAAGTACACGATACAGCAACAGACTGTGATCAAAATAGATCGGATTCGTCTCACCAAACAGTGTTCCGTCCAGATCAAAGGTTGCGACCCTTCGCTCAACAGGAATAAAGTCCGGACTGCTCTCATCCGTAATAGCTTCCATATAAGACAGCAGCTGCTTCTTGGTCTCCGAATCATCAGTCCAATAAGATAGCGGATCCCCGTTTCCTTGTTTGAAAGCCTTTGTTGCAGCAGACTGCTGAGGTTTTACCGGATTGATCGCTATGGTGTAAATACTTCCAACCACCACGATCAGGATAATCAAAATAATAGTAATTACTTCCAGTGTTGATGTTTGTCTTTTTTCGTTCATCATTCTCCCCTTTTCATAAAAAATGTGTTTTAGTTTTTCCTTGCAATCGTAAAAATCTGTCATTATAGGAAACCCATAAACAATAATTATTATCCCATAAAAAGGGGTGTCAAATAGAAAACCACTTATAAACCTTAAATAAAAAAAATATAAACAAAAAACGGAAGCAATCAGCTTATCCGCTAACTACTTCCGTCTATTATCAGTGTACTGACACGATGATAATTTGATAAATTACTTGTATGAATTTTTAGCTATACAGGCTTATTCTTAAGTCCTATTCTTTCTTGTGAGTCCTAAAAATACTGAAACCATTGCCACTCCATAAATGCACCATATTATAAGCTTCGCAACACTGCCACTTCCCGCTGCGACTTCTATAATGCTCCTTACAATATTGACCACATGGAAAACCACAAGAATTAAAATTGCCACCACAACAATGATTCTTCTTACGGTATCATGCTGCAGCATCCAGGACACAAAAGGCAGTCCCAGATAGCGCTCCATGTTCATGTTATCCGCAATCAGGTCAATCGTAGACACAATCTCCGGGAAGATCTGACCCTTTTCCTCCTCCTCGTGAACGTAGGAAAGGTAATAATCAACTTCCATGTCCGCGTCGGCACTATCGGCTATCATTTTTTCACACAGAGCAAGAGAGCCCATAATCTGCTCCTTAAGGTCTTCGAGCTTCTGTTTGCGTTCCATCAGCATTACCTGAACATCTGCGTCCTCAGAGAGAAGTGTCTGTATATCTTCGATTGAAAAATCCAGCTTGCGATAAAGCATGATGTGCTTTAGCTTCATTACATCTTCTCCTGAGTAATCGCGATATTTACTGTCCTCTCTTCTTGCGGGATTTATCAGTCCCTTTCTCTCATAAAAACGTACCGTACTCTGATCTATATTTAAAAGATTCGCCACTTCACTTATTGTCATACCCTAAATTCTCCTCATTAAACAATAATTTTTTTCTTTGCAAAGTTTACCACACATTTGGGAAAATCGTAATAATCAAGCAGCGCTACCGCGTTAGTTTCCCCGCCGATGCCTTCATGAATAAGGTATTCAAATTCTACGCCATCGTCAGAAAGGATACATCTGAAATGATAGCAGTCGAATTCTCCCTGAAGTCTTTCAATAAGCTCATAGTCATGAGTTGCGACCATTACTATACAATTTTTATCAGAGAGATATCTCAGAACAGCCTCCGATGCTGCCAGTCGTTCATTCTTGTTGGTCCCCTTTAAAATCTCATCGACTGCGCAAAACACCGGCATGTCATCGGCTGCCACATCCAGCATGCGCTTTAAGTACTTAACCTCTCTGACATAGTAGCTTTCTCCGCTTTGAACATCATCTCGCACTGCCATTGAAGTCATGACCTTCATTCGCGGTAGCACAAAACTCTCTGCCGTACAGGTGTGTATTGTCTGTGCCAGGATTATGTTAATTGCTACGGCTTTGATAAAGGTCGATTTCCCCGAAGCATTGGCCCCCATGATGAAGGAATTGCGATCCAGTAAAATCGAATTGGGAACAGCTCCCGATACGAGCGGATGGATAAGGCCCTGAATTTCCATGGATTTGTTTTCAAATGAAGCTTTATCTTTGCCCTCTGCAAATGTCGGACGGCACCACACTTCCAGGCTCTGTCTGAAGGACGCGACGGAAATTGCCATGTCAATCTCGCCCACAAACTCAAAGAGTCTTGTTATTGCGGCTTCATCTTCCTTGATTAGTCTCACTATTTTGTTATATGAAGTCAGGTCCCACAGCGTTACTCCAAGAAGATAATCACCAAGCATTGCTTCAAAGCCAAGTTCTGCGCCGAGCTTTTTTGATACAAATCTCCCTGCGAAAAATCTAAGGCTCCGAAGGTTCTTCATATCTATAAGCGCATCCTTACTCATCCAGTCCCCGGGAATAATTTCCTTATTCTTAAAGCTGTCACAGGTCTCGAGAAGGATGCAGATTTCCTCAAGACAACCGACCATGGCCTCAGCTCTACTTTTCTCAAACATATAGATGACGAGGTTCACGCAGGCTGTTGTAATAAATAGAATCATCAGCATATCTGACATCGTAATTAGCCATCCGATCAGTGATGCCACAAGTGTCAGCTGCAGAATCTTAAAAAGAAGGACCTGATATTTGCCAAACGGTTCAAAATATGACATCAACTGCATCATATAATATGCCGTCTGCTTTTTGCCTATATTACGTAGTTTTTTCTCTATTTCACATCTCTGCACCTGGTTCAGAGTTAGGAAATCAGCCATTTTTCGAGTTTTTTCAGGTTACTTATTTCATTGGAATTTTGTGTGTAAAGATTTGCATTATCCTTTTTTGTATTATCTATTTTTGCATCTTCCGAAGAAGGCTTCAAATGGGATTCATCAATAAAATGGAGTCGGTGATATAAGACCTGCTCTCCGATGAAGCTTTTCGTATTATTTATCCTGAAGAAAACATCATCCATATCAAGATCATTCCAGGTTATGTCGTCGATGCATGTACCCTCACCTATCCTGTTGTGGTAAATTGCAATCTGCTTAAGTCGCTCCTTCCTCATATAATGAACTGCGTCCTTAGTCGGATCCTTTCCAAATGTATCCGCATTATTTCTTTTTCCCCAAATCAGATCAAACATTTTTGTACCTTCCTTATCATAGTTTTTTGTCATCTTGTGCGAAGATTTGTATTTTGCTTTTTGGCTTATTCATGACTTTTTTTCCTGTCATTTTGCTCTCTATACCGATGAATCTAAACTATGAACCAAGTGAAGAGTCAAGTATTTATGCGGATTTTTACTTATCGAAATGCATAAATCAATGAAAAGACAAGTAGATTAGGTTGATTTTTTAGGGGATTCCTACTTATACAAAGGTAAAAATCAATGCAAAAGCAAGTAAACTAGACAGATTTGTAATGGGATTCCTACTTGTCCAAAGGAATGAATCAACATAAAGGCAAGTAGACAGGTATTTTTTATAGTATGGCACGTCATAAGCTTCAAATCCATAAAAGTCGTGTAGCCTCGGCTCATTCTGAAGAGGAGTATGGCACGTCATATAGTCAAAATCCATAAAGACCGTGTATCACAGGCCCTTTCTGAAGGTGAAGCAATACACGTCATATGGCTTAATTCTATAAAAGGTCGTGTATCCTTGGCCAATTCTGGAAGAAAACAATACACGGCAAAAGGCTTAAATCTTAAAAGGACGTGTAGCCTTGCAGAAAAAAATGAGACCTCCAAAAGTCAGCTTTTAGTGCGACTTTTGAAGGTCCCATATTCTTAATTCAAAATAAGTTCATACTTGTAACCGGAGGCGATTTCGTCAGAGGCTCTGTTTTTTCTTCCCTCATAACGGCACTTCCTTGTCATTCCGATCTTTTCCATTGTCTTGTAGGACGCGGCATTTCTTATATCGCAACTGGCAATAAAGTGAGTTGTTCCTCTGCTTTTTGAAAAATAATCTATTGCTCCAAGCGCGGCTTCGGCGGCAAATCCATGGCCCTTGCTTTCCTTATTCAAAATCCATCCAAGCTCCACAATGTCGCCCAAGTAGTAAACGCTAAGCCCACCTATGTGTCTGCCCTCATGGATTATGGCAAATTCATAGGTATTCGGAACATCCTTGGCCCACTCTGCCTCAGCCCTCTTTAAGAATTCCAGCGTTTCATTCGAATCATCGTAGGGCAAAAACTCCATGTATTTTACGCTTTCTCTGTCGAGGGCATACGCATTTGTTGTCTCAAGATATTCCCTGCCAAGAGGCTTTAGCGTCAACCTCCCGGTATTAATTTCAAAGCTTTTCATCTCTGCTCCTCATCTCGCAAATTTCTTCGAATTGATTCACAGGTTATTTTAGCATGAAAACATTCAATCCGGCAGATTTGTGACTATTGTGTAGTGTAGTATATTTGTCCTTTTCCCAAGTTTTCTATAAGCTGAAATTTTCCAGGAAATTCACAAACTGTAATTCTTCGACTTAAGCAGTGTATATTTTCCGGCAAATATCTCCTTGCAGATCCTTAGCTCCAGTTCCTGTCTGTGCCTGAAGTGCTCAATAAGGCTCGCACTGCCTGACACTCCTTTTTCTTTTGCATAAGGAGAGTTGTCAAAGTATTGCATCATCATCGGAAACCACATCTCGTTTCCTTTGTCATCCGACCGCTCTTTTCTTATGACATCAATATTGGATGCGACATCATCTGCCTGAAGATACATTATCTGATACTTTTTTCCTGTGAGCGCTTTTCTTACTTCTCTGTAGAAATCTACAATCTGCTCATCGCTGCAATTTTGGAACAGGATCATATCTTCAACAATATTTTGGAAAATGGAACACTCAAAAATATTCTTATCTCCGTTCCAATTTCGAAGTCTCCTTAGGATAATCTCCTTAAAAGTTTCCGGCGAGAGATTCCCGTTATAGATTTCGTACTTCTCAAGATCCTTATGAAATCCCGGAATGTCCGTAATAATCTTTGTATAGCAGATAATCATGTGGTCATCTTCCGCAAAGCTTTTTTCCTCGATTTCATCCCTGATGTCATTGTATTTTTCAAGAATAGCATTGTAGGTCTCTTTGTTCACATAAGCGCACCAGGCAAGCTCCACCGGAGAATAATCGCCTTCACATACAGCTTTATAATCCGGATATTTTTCCGACAGATTTCTTACAAGTGTGCTCTTTCCGCTTCCCTGAAGTCCTTCCACAAAATAGTTCATTAAAAGTCCCCCTTCCCCAATCGTTCGTTGCATTTAATTCAATTACTCCCCATGCCACAATAGCTCATTGCATTTACTTCTTATTTACCTGCTTCCTGTAGTTGTAGATAATCCCGCCTTCAACGCTCTCATGGCAGAACCATTCGAAGCCTCTTGATGTCAGTTCGCTATCAGGACCGCTTCGCTTAAACTCATCATCACCATTGCAGATAACAAGCCAGCCGCCGTCCTTCGTGATGCGGGTAATCTCAGCAATTTCTTCCTCATAAAAATCGCCAATTACATGTCCGCTAAGAACAACATCGAAGGTGTCATTTTCATAAGGTAGGCTCAAAACCTCTCCGTCCAGTACCTTAACATTAGAGATTTCTTCAGCCTTTATCCTATCTCTCATGTATTCCCTGAGGCAATCGCAGGGCTCGCTGGCGTAGACTCTCTTTGCTTTCTTCGCTGCGGCAAAGGCAAGGCGCCCCGTACCGGAACCAACGTCCAGAACGATCTTGTCAGTCAGGTCAACCAGTTCATACAAATATTTCTCATCCCAGTTGCGAATATAATTAACCTCATTCATAACTTCAGGGAAAGCATAAACCACAAATGTCTCGTGGGCCTGAAGTATGGCAGCCTCAGCTTCCTTCATCTCAGCCTCAGTCCAGTTTCCATAAGGGATCTTGCTAATCTCATCAAGAAAGACTGTGCATTCGGGCGCCTTATTTCTCACATACCACTCCACATGAGGATACATGTGAAGCGCCTTCGCCATGTCCAGCTTATAGTCTCTGTCTCCATAGGAGAACCACTCGTTTGCTCCACAATCTGTAAATATCCATTTTAAAGCCCAGCGGTCAAATAATAAAAAGCAGTTCATATTATAATCTTTTGCATTAATCCAGTTATAACTCATCAATTCCTCCAAGTAATTCTTGTGTGCTAATTATTTTTGTTTAGAATTTTTCATTTCTTATGCTATTAACTGTGATTCATTAAGATCTTTTCAATATTGTCGGATGAGCATTATTAAACAATTTTATATTTCTTCAGCTCAATTTCTTTAATCATATCCTCCGTGGATTTCTCTGTGTTGTCATAAATGTGGCCTGCGTTTTCCGGCATTGCATCAAGTTCTCTTTTTAAAAACTTAGCTCTCTCGATCATGTCCAGATCACCACGGATGCGGATTCTTCTTTCAAGCTCGTCTTCATCAGCAGTAATGACAATGTAGTAGAGCTCTGCATTGTTCGATTCAGCAAGTGCCTTAACTCTGGAAAATTCGTTCTCAATCACATAGTCAATCAGGACATCCATCCCGTCCTTAAGTGCCCTGTCAGCTGTTGCAATTATGCAATCCCAGTTGAACTTAAGAATATCCTCCCACTGCACCTGATCGGAAGCCTCTCCGTTCACAAAGAAATCGTCCTTATCTTCGACCTCAACAAATCCCGCATGGAAATCATCTCCATGAATCACATATGCGGTTTTTCTATCTTGATTTACCAGGTGTCTTGCATAGGCATCCGTAAATGTTGATTTACCGGTGCCGCAAGCTCCTGAAACGAATATTATTTTTGCCATTTTGTCACCTCCAAAAAATTGTATTAATGCCGTAATCGGCCTATTGCTTTGTATGGGAACCTTAAGTTGTGGGATTTTGTCTTAAAAGAAAATGCACTAACTCACAGAGTAGTTATCCCTTGAGGACTGCATCAAAACCGATAAAAAAACCGCAGCCAATCAGCCACGGTTAAAGACAGCTTATCAAAATCTAAAATCAGAAAGCACAAACCGAGGTCATCATACTGTATTCATTTGAATTTCTATTTGCTACACCAAACATCTTGATTAACCTCGCTTTCTTTTAGATTTGTAACACAAAATTAAAATTATCAAAAATACGTAAATTAGTCAACTCTAAATATGCAAAATTTACCTTAAAATCCAAACTATCTCATAAATCCTGCTTACCAGATAAATCTTATTAACTCTTACCCCTCAGAAAAGATGTGAATCCTCACGCCACCTTCAATATCCTCAATTGTTCCGAAAAGATCCTTATTCTCAAGGTACGAAAGAGCTTCACTGTCTGTAAACACTTTAGGAACTGTGTGAAGGCTTCCGTCTTCGCCAAGCTCGCCGTTATTTTCTATAAAAATATGGCATTCCTTTCCTTCAAAATCGGTGCCCTCAAGAACATATCTTGCAGATAGTTTAAAGGTCTCTCCAGGTATCTCTTTCTGAGTGTCTACGCCTCCGGGAAGGATTTTCCCTTTAAAATTATCGCAGTCGACATCCCCGTCAAAGAGTATCATCCTTGCGGTTCCCACATGTCCTTTTACTTCGTTAACCCCTGTAATTCTGACGTTTATCGTCAATTCTTCCTTTTTCATTTTCCCTCCTCCATAAACGCAGTTTCATATCTTCCTTAGTCCTGCCAAATACGATAGATACGATCATCGCGATACGTTCTATCTAAGTTTATCAGATGCCGCATCGTCATAACAACAATCATGTATAACAGCTAAAACCTCATCAAACATTGCCATTACAGTATCATGCTGCCTGTTAATCTCATCTTCATCATTAGCAGTTGCGGCAGCTTCGAGCTCCTTTGCGAATTCGGAAAGCCTGTTAAAACCGATAGTCCTGGAGGAACTCTTTAGCGCATGAATGTATATGGAATAGTTTTTCCAATCTTTTGCTTTGTAAGCCTCAGCTATCTTTTCCTTGCGTTCATCTGCAGAATTCAAATAGTCTTCAAGTATCTCACGATAGAACTCCTCTTCACCGCCGCAAAAATCCATTGCATTTTCAGTATCACAGCCAGCTTCGGACAGTTTTTCAACCATAGATGTTGATCCGGCAAACTCGATAACGGCTTCATCATTTTCTTCTGTCACAGGCGGACTCTTGATAAACTCTGAAGGAAGATATTTGCGGATCATATTTTCAAGATCTATTCCCTTTACAGGCTTGGACAGATAATCCTGGAAACCATCCGCAAGAATGCGTTCCTTTGCACCTCTTATAGCGTCTGCGGTGAAGCAGACAACAGGTGTCTCCAGATTCATATGATTTTCTAAGGAGCGTATGGCAGCGAGGGTCTGGGTTCCATCCATTACAGGCATGCGCTGGTCAAGAATGATCAAATCATACCTGTTCTTATCTGCAAGCGCTATAGCATCCTTTCCACTGATTGCAGTATCAATAGCAATACCTGTACGCTCGAGAAGACTTGTCACCACGAGCAGGTTCATCCTGGTATCATCCACCACGAGAATACGTGCATCAGGTGCATAGAGATAATCCTCTTCCTCAAAATCCTCTGCCACATCCACTACCGCGATAGTGTAATCGCCAAGAGGCGCAGCATCCTCGATTTTCTGCCATAATTCAAAACTGAAAACCGAGCCCTCTCCATATACGCTCTCAACCTTAAGCTCACTTCCCATGAGTTTAAGAAGGCTCGTAGTAATAGGCATTCCAAGGCCAGTGCCCTCGATATTGCGGTTTTTAACCTGGTCAAGACGCTCGAAGGATTCAAACAGCTTACCCATATCGCTTTCTTTGATTCCAATACCGGTATCCCTGACTTCAACATATAGAAGTATGTTGTCTCCCTCAATTTTCCTGGAGCTGACAGAGAATCTGACAGATCCCTCATGCGTGTATTTCACAGCATTGGTAAGTAAATTCATGATGATCTGATTTACTCTTGCGTCATCTCCGTAAAGCATCTTTGGGAGTGAAGGATCCACATCAACTATAAATTCCAGTCCTTTTCCCTCTGCTCTTTCACGAATTGAGCTCTCTAAATAGATTATCTCTTTTCCAAGGCTATAAGGAACCGGAATGATTTCCATTTTGCCGTCTTCGATTTTGGAAAAATCGAGAATGCTGTTTATTATCTGCAGCAGATTGTTTCCTGAGATTCTGATATTTCTGGAATAATTAACGATACTCTTATCTCTTGCCTGTCGCAGCACCATCTCATTCATGCCAAGTATTGCATTTATCGGTGTGCGGATTTCATGGGACATGTCCGCAAGGAAACGACTCTTAGCCTTATTGGCCTCATCTGCCGACTGCTTTTCAAGCATCAGAACCTGCGCTTCATATTCCTGCTTTTGCCTGTTTCTGTTAAGCTCTTCCACCTTTATGCTGTTTATCTGCTCGGTTTTATAGCTCAGATAATAGAAGAATGAAATGAGTACGAAAATGATCAGTGAAACAACAATATTCACTGCAAGCTGTGAGTAGACCTCTTTATATAACTCAGCATCACTTACGACTATAACTACATACCACTGCCCTATGACATCATGTATGAAAAGAGTATATGCCTCACCTTCAAATGAAGCCTCCACGGAAGCATTGTCAGCGCCGGAGATCAAGTTAAACAGATCCTCTCCATATTTATCTATTATGTTCTGGCCATTGTTTTCGTGGTCATGATGGGAAATTATCATGCCATCACTTCCTACAACCATTCCATAGCCTTTTCCGCTTATATTGATATTATCTGTAATTTCCTGAACGTGATTTACCACAAGGTCAAGAGCCACAACCTGCCTTTTATGGTAGTCTCCCTCTTTTCCTCCATCGTCAAGAAGCTTACATATTGTTAATACAACTGAATGAGTCTGGGCATCAACATATGGCGAAACAATGATGGTCTCACCCTTTGCATCTACTGCAGATTTATACCAGTCCCTAACTTCAACATTGTAGTCATCAGGTGGTATCCATCCTGAGCCATCCATATATTCGCCGTCTATATACGCATAAAGTCCTGTAAAATTCTCGTCGAACTGCTCGGACTGATTTTGCGTCTGCCTGACAATATAATCGAGTATCTCCTCATTGGACAGACCGTTTTTCACCATAAGCTCAACGGTATCCGCTGTAACCCATAGAACAGATCTGGCCACTCCGACATAGTTTTCCAAATCCGTAGCGATTGATCCGGCCTTTGATTCTCCATCCTCTATAAGCCCATCAACTGAGACACTATAGAAAAGCCTTGAAGTATATATCACGGAAAAAATCATCAACCCCAGCGTTATAAGTATGGTGAAAACAAAATCAAACCTACTGCGCATTTTTCCTATAGCAGAATTGTGCTTAGCCGGATCCTCATCCCTCTTGTATTTCATTGCTGTCATGACTATCACTATGAAAATCAGCGAGACAAGAAGAATAGATATACCAAAAAGTGTAATGGCAATCGAACCATAGATATTCTTATCGCCACCACCCTCAGGAAACGCTCTTTTCATAAGAAGAGCCACATTATAGCCGCCGATTGACCCAAAAAGTACAATCGAGGAAACAATTATCTGAAGATACCGCTGGAGTTTTGCTTCAAGAGCACTTTTCTCATAGTTAAGAAGCCCCCGATTTTCATAGTCTTTGGAAATCGCCCTTGAAATGAGCACAAGAACAACTGATTCGCACAATGCAAAAATGTAATACATGCTGAAAGGAAGAAATGGCCAGTCAAAGCATGACGAGGTCCACATTCCATATTCGAATGTGATAAA
This sequence comes from Butyrivibrio sp. VCD2006, assembly GCF_000423925.1. Classification (GTDB taxonomy): domain Bacteria; phylum Bacillota; class Clostridia; order Lachnospirales; family Lachnospiraceae; genus Butyrivibrio. The sequence continues at coordinate 235,374 of NZ_AUIX01000002.1, read as the reverse complement.
AAGAAGGCCTGCTCCGTGAGTCCAGGGGAAACTGAAGCCATCTTTTCTGTGAGTGTACCAGTAAAGCAAAGACTGCATACAAGTGCAGGCTATGGCTGTCGCAAGACCACCCTCCCAGATATTATTAATCAGTCCGCCATAGGGAATATATATCAGAAATTGAATAAAATTTATCGGAATAGGGATAAGCATCAGAGGATGAAAATAGCCCTTAACCTCAGGAAGGCGCATATTTAGCACCGCAACCAACAGAACAGCATATCCCACATTCCAGCCAAAATAGGCCATGAACTCAGATACATCCGGATTATTGCCAATAACAAGGGTATAAATAGTCCAGTAATAGTCACTTAAAAAGTGCATCATGAAAAACACGGAAATGTAGAACCATCCGCGCTTAGGAATCTTTAGATACTTATATAAAGTAAGCAGCAATCCTATGATTGCCGCCATCAGCATTATGACGTTTTCGATAAGATCTAAATCCATTGTAACTATATGTTTCCTTTCGCATAGTGTTACACGTTAATTATAATTTATCGAAAACCTGTATTTTATGATAATTCCATAACTTTTTCATAACCAAATTGAAAACCAAACGGCCATTTGGTTAAAGCTATTTTGACATGCAATAAATAAGTATTGCCTGCTGCACCTTCAAAAGACTATCTTTAAACTCATATCCAACAAAAAAGTCAGAATCAATTGCGTCTGCGGATACTTCTTCGCCGCGATAGAAGGGCGGACATGGATTAAGGATTGCTCCTTTGTTTGCCTGCTCTAAGACGCCCTTCGTAATCTGATAATCTTCAAAATCATTAAGGATGGCCTGAGAAAGGGAGTCTGTGCAGACTACATCTTTTCCTATAATGGCCTCTTGTAAAGAGTTACTGTGCCTTACACCCGGAACCGCGTATTCGTCAGGGCTGCACTGGGATAGAGAAAAGCCGAAGACTTCTGATGCTTCCTTCCATGCCTTTCCTATATTCCCCGAAGGTCCGACAAACAAGTATTCATCGTCAAGATAGCTTGTTCTCCGCTTCGACAGAGCATAGAGATCAGACATCATCTCGCAGGGATGATTGTCGTCAGTCATGGCATTTATAACGGGAACATTCATGGCAGCGGACATCTTTTCAAGCATATTGATGTCCTTGTACCGCACGATAACAGCGTCAGCCCAGTTTTGAAGATACCCGCATACATCTTTGATATCTTCCTTCTTGTCTAAAGTCGAAGGGTCAAAAAGTATTGTCTGACCACCAAGAAGATATATGCCTTTTTCAAAGGTAACTCTTGTTCTTATGCTGCTTGCGGGGAAAAACATCACTATTGTTTTTCCTTCGAGAGAGCCTCTATACTCTTCGATATTGTCCGCTATTTTGAAAATCTGTAGCAGTTCATCTTTCTTAAAATCCGTTAGCCTTATGAAGGATTGCATTTCCCAACCTCTTTTCATTTTCAAATCACTGGTTACAGTTTCAATACCATGGGAGTATATTATTATGTTCAAATTATTTTCCGCAACTCTCAGCATCCCTTATCACAGCAGGTATCTCAGACAGATCATCGCTATCCGCATCAGCTTCTATAATTTCCTGTCTGAATTCCCACAAATCATCTGCATATTCAGCGGTAGGCTCTGCAAGCTTTATCTCATCCATTTTTGAACCTCTATCCATCGTGTATTTATTTTTCAGCTTCAATCTTTTTGAGCGTATCATCCAAGATTTCTTTTCTCAGCTCTGTGAGCCAGTCGGAGAACGCAACTGTATCAAAAGCGTATGTTTTGTTGAGCTCATACTCATTATCAGCCCATGTATCAAGCGGAGATTCATTGTGCTGAATGAGCGCTTCAAGCTTATCAAGAGCTTTGTAAAGCTTTGCCTCTTTTGTCTCCTGTGCATCCATCTCCTCGTATAACTCAGCTATATCCTTTGATAATTCCTCAGGAAGAGATTTTACCCACTTATTCAGAAGGGAATCCTCGACCTCTCTATCATTGTCCGTTTTTATAAAAGTCGGAATATCTCCGGTAAAGCATTCTCCAAGGTCGTGGATCAGACACATGCTCACAACCTTGTCTATATCCAAATCCGAAAACTCGTGTTTTAAAAGAAATGCCATAAGCGAAATACGCCAGCTATGTTCAGCAACACTCTCCGTTCTGCGGTTTGTGGTCGTACAATGCCTTGGTGTATCCTTTAATCTCTCAGCTACATGTAAAATATCCAAATACTCCCTTGCTTTCATTCATCTCCTCCTAACTCATAGTTTTGTAAATAATCATCTGTTCTGTTTTTGGCTAAAATCTTATTTGGCGATACATTTTTCAGCCAGCAAAAGTCCTGCAATTGTCCCATTTACTTTTATCTTGTTTGAGATACACATATCAATTGCTTCTTCAAACGGAACAAGTTTAAATTCAATGTCCTCGGATTCTTCCAGCTTTTGGGAACTCACTTTTCTTATGTTCCTTGCAAGAAATATGTTTACCATGTTGGTGTCTTTGGTGGGGTAATCATATCCCGAAAGAAGCTTTGTCCAATCGTCAGATTCGTAGCCTGTTTCTTCAAGCAGCTCTCTTTTTGCAGTATCAAGCGCACTGCCATCCTCTATCACTCCGCCCGGCAGCTCATAGAGAAATTCATCCACAGGGTAGCGATATTCCTTTTTAATCAGAACATTATTGTCCTCATCCATCGCCACAATTATGGATACATTCTTTTTTTCAAAAACATAGAAATCATCCATGCTATGGCCATTCGGCAATAATACTTTGTCTTTAGCAAGCTTAACCCACTTGTTGTTTATAATGTATTCCCGCCCCAATTGTTTCCATTTTTCCATATTGTTCCCTCTTTAATTCTCGTAATTCTTCCGGCATTCATCTTTAACTCATACGAGCACTCTTTCCTTAAGTCCATTCAATCGAATGTCGTTCAGCTCCTCAGCTGTCAAACACCCCGACCGGTACAGTCGTAAATATTCCTTTGAAACATCAGAATCAAAAATCAGTACATCGTCTGAGTTTATGGTTACGTCTACTCCTTTTCTGTATAACTGTGCTATGGGATGGTCCTTCATATCGGAAACTCTGCCTAAGAGGACATTGCTTGTAGGAGTAATATTTAACCTGATTTTTTTCTCAGCAAGATAATCAATAACACTTTCATCCAGCACTGCTGCTATGCCGTGTTGAACTTCATGTAAATGCAGCAATTCTACAGCGGTTCTTACATCCTCCGCGGTTCCCCATTCACCTACATGGGCCTTTAAAACAAGGCCATTTTCAGCAGCCTTTTCATAGATTGGAATAAACTTGTCTATAGGCTGCGCCATTTCGTCGCCATATAAGTCAATGGAATAAAACTCCTTATGTCCCCAGAAGTGCTTTAGGCAATCTTCCAGGTAATCGATCCCGCAATGCCTGGATAGACCGATCTGTAACCTCAATTCAATTTCAGAAGCGATTTTTGCGTTTGCTTCCTGAAATGCCGCAATCAGCTCTTCTATATCGTCATGGAAAAAAGCGCCAAGTCCCCATACGTCTTCACCGATTTCCAATATGGTTACTCCGTCTTTTCTTGCCTGCTCGAAGGTTGCCTCAATCAGGAGCCTTCGCCCCTCCGTACTGTTAAAGCGATTGCCAATATACTGTGCACTCCAGGCGTCCATCTCGCTCATGGAGCTTAGTGTTTTTGATATAGGTTTAATTTCATAGCCTGTTTTAGATTGGATGAATTCTCTGCATCCGCCAAGGACGAAGTGATTATGAAGATCCGCCTTGGGGAATTGCCGAATTACATCTAAATTGCCATTTTTAATTGCCTCTATAAAAATTGAATCTTCTAGCATGGTGTTTCTTCAATTTTCCTCTAAATAACTATGTTGTAGTTCGTGGGTTACTTGTCTTTCTATAAAGTTTGAATTTGGACAAGTAGTATTTCTCTTATGGGACGTGCCTGACTACTTGTCTTTTTGCTGATTCTCATCTTTGGGCAAGTAGTATTCCTCTTATGGGGCGTGTCGAACTACTTGCCTTGTTGCTGATTGTTATCTTTGACAAGTAGTATTCCTCTTATAGGGCATATAGGATTACATGTCTTTTTTCAAATTATTCATTTTGACATGTAGGTTTTACTCTCTAAAGTTTGTCCGTCTACACGTCTTTTCACAAATATTAAGCTTTGTCGTGTAGCATTTACTCTATGAAGCTTGTCCGGCTGCACGTCTTTTCACAAATATCAAGCTTTGTCGTGTAGCATTTACTCTATGAAGCTTGTCCGGCTGCACGACTTTTTGTAAATTTTGAACTTTAACTTCATTCACACACTCTGGTTTGACTCCCATGGTTTCTAACAATAGCAAAATACCAAAGAGCGATCATTACGCCGCCCAAAACATAAGTAAACTCATGAATAGATGCAAACATAACATCGCAGTATCTGTCCAAAGGTGTAAGGAATATCGCAAATGCAACTGACACGATCATCCACAGGATACTTAAAATCAATATGCTTTTGTTTTTGAAGAATTTTAGGACATTAACATAAAAAGCGCTTCCATAAAGCCATAAGCAAAGAACTATAAGTGCATGCGAAGTTCTCTCTATCAATCGTCCTTTTAAGACTGTGCAAAAAAGCACAGCGAAGATAAGAGCTACTATGACCGGAGCAGCTAATAAAAGTTTTCTGATTCCATCAGTTACTTTCCTGGTTTTAGCTGATGGCTCAGCTTTTCCTGCCATAATAGAAGCAAAAAGAAACCCCAAACATATCATTACCAAAACTATTACACTAATCATTTGTCATACCCTCCGATAGTCTTCTGAAACTTCCAAAAACGACCTGTTCCCCTGTATGTAATCCGCATAGGCCGTTTCAGCATCTTTCCCATGAAAAACTTTGCAAAGACCACACATGTCACAGTCGGCAATGCATGGAAATCTTTTCTTTATATATTCTCTGCGCTCTTCAATTGTTGACTCTGATATTTCAGGTGGATTCCCCATAATTTCCCTCCTCTCTATATCTGTCGTGATGACATTTCCCCCTTACTCCTGATTTACTTTTTAAAAAGCCAGCCCCTCAATAATACTTGCAGAAGCCCATGGCATCAGTGCAAACCAGGTGCTAGCAGGAGAGCCGTCAGGATACTTCTCTGTCAAAAGCCCCTGGCAGAAACAGAACCTCTCCGACATCCATCCGGGTTCTCCGTAACCGTATTCTTTGTCATAGGTATTAAATGTCTGAAGGCTCCATTTTACTGTATCTTCAAGCCTTTCCTTCATGTATTTGTCACCTGAGGCATCAACGTAATATCTCATCTCCGGTATGATCGTGCTGGACATTGGATGGATATGCGGATTGGCAGTAGAGGTAATACTTCCGCCACATGAAGACCATCCAATCTTACTTAAGGGCATCACAGAAACCGGCGTATTGTATGAAAGCTTAAAGCTGCATTCGTAATACAATGCAAATTTCATATGTTCCAAAAGATAGTCTTCTTTTGTGATTTCATGAAGTATTCTTAATGCGCGAACATATGCCAGGATTCCTTCATCATCCACAGCTTTATCAGTATCGAGCGGCCCACCATAACATTCGCACTTAACTACATACGCATCATAATAGTGCTGCTCACTCTTCTTCAAAGCATCCAGATATTCCGTATCCCCTGTAACAAATTCGTATAGAGCCGTTGCAGTAAGACACCATGCGCCGCCCATCGAATCATATTCAAGACCTGCGCCGGTATTCTCTGAAAAAGAGAAGGGATATTCGTGATCGGAATTCATTTCAGAATTCATTTTACGTATCACGGGGACAACAAATGTGATCCAGTCATCATGTACTATATTGTGTTCATTCTTTTCTGACAGATATGCTTTGAGAATATAGTAAACCGCCTGCCCGTTTAAATATGCGCTGTGTCCGCCGCTGTGCATTCCGTTGTACCACCATCCACGAACAGACCATTTGCCATCATCCACGGCATCATACAGAAGATTAGAATTCGGATTAAAACTGTTCCGGACCACATTATCAATAAATTCAAGACTCTGTCTTCTGGCCTTTTCATCTTGTATGCTGTTTGCGGCAAAAAGCATTGGAACAGCAACAGATAATCCATTCGTCCAGGAAAGAGATCCAATCTTGTTATATCTTGGTTCTTCCCTGTCATATACAAATCCCGAGTACATTTTCTCGTCTTCAAGCCACGCATTATCTCTTATGGCACCGCTCAAAAGGGTAAGTGCCTTTTCGCTATCCATACCCTTAATGGTTCTTGGAGCTTCATGAAAGCACTCATAAGTATGCGTCAAGGCCCTGTATATCGCACGTTCATCCTCTCCCTCGTAGTCATAAATGATGATGGAAAATTCTATAGTCTCACCGGCCTTTATACAAAATGAATTCTTTTTATCGACTGCTCTCCTCTCAAGCACAGTTGCTGTCTGAACGAAAAGCCATGGAGCATCCTCGTAGCCAAGTGTATAGCCCACGCTCACTTTTCCATTATCATTTATATTGCAGCTAAAACCGCCATACTGCACGAATTCTGCGCCTTCAGTTTTTTTCACACCCTCTTCACATGATACCGGAACGGATTTACCATTTTCACATACCCAGTATGGAGGAGCGGCAATTCCTTTCACTTTTCCCAAAGAAAAAACCAGGCTTACAGGTTCAGCCAGCCTGTCACTCCTTGTCATAAAGTATTGAGATTCCGGCATTCCTTCGGGATTTCTTTTTATTCTAGGGAACGCCTTTCGACCGGAAGATGGCTTGTCTGCGGTATTGGTGTTGTACATTAATCCCGGCATAAAGAACTTGGGGTTCTCATCATCGGCCATAAATTTCAAGTGTATAACCCCATTAAAATCTTCTTTTGAGGTGTTGGTTATCCCCACCTTCACATCAGTATAAAAACCGTTCGCATCATCCTTTTCATCGGATAATACAATCTTTAGTCCATATTTATCGCATGAATAATAATCGCTATGCTCACCTTCGGAGCTCCGTGCTACGCAATTGATATCCTGTATATTCATCCTCTATCCCCAACATGTTATTTCTGAATCAACTTTTTTCATAAACCCATAATTACCGTCCGTAAAATTGCAGCTTATAATTTCTTGATAAAAAATCTGTCCATTGTTGCATGGACTACCCCTGCAGGTTTCTCAATCTCTTTATAGCCACTCTTCTCATAAACATGAATGGCCGTGGCAAGGTTCGTATGAGTCTCAAGATACATTTGTTTATATCCAAGCTCCCTGGCCTTATCCTCGATCATGCTGATCAAGATATATCCAATTCCACTGCCCTTAACGCTATCGGCAAGGTATAGCTTTTGAAGTTCGGCACAATCATCAAAGAATTCGAACCTGGCAAGGCCGATACCACCAACCACTTCCTCATCTTCAAGCGCAATAAAGTAAAACCTTTCCGTCTTGTCTCCAAGATAAAAATCGCTTAGATGATCAAGGTTACTGTCAAAATATACAGTTCCGGGAATATCAAGTTTATGCGCTTTTAAGTTGGTTCTGATGATGTGGGCAAGAGCTTCATCATCAGCTTTACATATTTCTCTAAAATTCATCTTTCCATCCTTTGCAGACATCGCACCAGCTAGCACCATCTGAAGCTGTTTGCAGTTCTTCAGGTGACAACGTCGCTTACAATAATTACCGTAGCGCTATTGATTTTCTCACAGCGCCATCCTCATGCTCACAACGCCATCCTCTTCTCCTGTCTCTTCAAATCCCATGCGCTTATATAGCTCATATCCTATCTTCATCACAGAAGGCTTAGTTGTAAACACAACCTCGCCGAATCCTAGTTCTCTTGCCTTATCAAGCATCGCGTTCAGCATAACCCTTGCATAGCCTTTTCCACGGTGCTCGGGCTTTATGAAAAGTCGCTTAGCTTCACAGGTCTTATCATCAACCTTTTTGACTGCAACGCAGGCAACCGGCTTATCATCTTCGCAGCCGCAAAGAAGAGCGCCGCCACTGTAGAAGCCTTCTAAATCTGCAAGCTCTTTATCAAAGGAGACAAAGCAGCTCTCTGCTCCTTTAATTGTCGAATACTCCTTGAAAAGTTCCTTAATTGCATCAATATCCCCGCATTTACTCACAACAAATTTTTCCATTTTTCATTCTCCTCATCTCTTATAGCCTACCTTTCTTAAATAGCCTGCTTTTTTTTAAATAGCCTACTTCTCTTAAATGTCGGCCGCTGTCTGATCAAACTCTCTTTTATACATGTAGGCATCAAAGGTAGCGCTACCGTCAAGCTTTGTGTACTGGTAATCCTTCCAATAGGTCATTCCAAGCTTTTCCATAACTCTCCTGCTCTTGCTGTTTTCTATCGCAAAGTCACCAATTATTCTTTTGATGCCCTTTTCTTTATTTACATAATCGATTATGGCCTTCATGGCCTCGGGAACAAGTCCCTGTCCCCAGTACTCTTTTCGCAGGTTGTATCCGATCATCCAGGCATCATTCTCTTCCTTGTAAAAGATTCCACCCTGGCCTATAAGTTCACCTGTTTCCTTTAAAACAAATCCCAGATCGAATTCATCCTCGCCATCAATATCCCTGGATTTAAGCCATTCCTTCGTATCATCTATACTCTTGTGAAGAGCATATATCATATACTTGCTTACATCCGGATCCGATGCCCACTTGTAAACCGCCTCAGCATCGTCTACAGTAACCGTCCTTAAAATAAGTCTTTCTGTTTCAATAACTCTTTTCATGACTCCTCCTATGTTTTACAGCAGTGGCTGTTTTTATTCATTGGTACCCTTTTAAGTGGGTTTTAGCCAGTTTTTAGCTGGATAATTCTTATGATTTTTACTGTTATAGGCATTTTCACTCATTGGTACCCCTATTTAGCATAATTATGGGTACCAATGATAAAATATCTGCTCTCTGATAAAAAAATGGATTCTAAAGTCGTTCATATTAGAGGAAAATGGGTACCAATTACACTATTTTTCTCAAATAATAAATATATGTCGCTTCCAGCTATATCACCGTAGGCTACCAACTTTGTCCAAATTCCTCTTCGTGCTCAGCACAATGGCAATAGCCACAATCACCACCTTGCAAACGTAGGAAACATATGCATTTCCACCCACTGCAAGCTGTGAGAACACATTTATCAGCGCATGCGTCATAACGCACAGCCACAAGCTTCCTGACACATTGAAGATGGTGGACAATATAAAGCAGTTGACCAGTAGTCCTATTAAAAATGGAACCGGGTCTACCACCGCTAATGTTCCTTCAACGTAAAAGTAAACAAAATGCCAAATCCCCCACGCGACAAAAGTACACAGGGTTGAAGCCACATAGCCAAGTCGCTCCTGCAGCGCCGGCTGAAAAAAGTATCTCCAGCCAATCTCCTCAATTCCGCCGAACACAATCGCCTTCATAAACAGGATAATCGGCACATACCAGGTTGAGATTTTAAGACCGCCTCCCCAAAGCAGTGAAAAGAAGTCCAAAAATAGGAACAAAAATGCAATCAGATAAAATCTGGGACTTTGCACTATATTGAAGAAGTCCTTAAGTATCTTGGCTACTTTTATGTTCCTGTATTTTATAGAAAAAATCGTTCCCCACAGCGCTGAAGATATGCCTCCGACAGCAATGGCAAGCATTCCAAGGGGCGTAGTGTAATCAACTATTATGCCATTAATTCTAAGTAAGAACACCGCCATACATACGAGGCCAATCTGCCCTAATGCGCCAGATAGATAAAAAATGATAGCCTTACTTCGACTCATCTTCCCATCCCTTACAGACATCGCACCAGCCAATAGCATCCGAAGCAGTTTGCAGTTCTTCAGGTGACAGTGTCACTGATGTGAACTCGTTACCTGCTGCCGGGTGAACGTAGTCAAATCTCTTCATGGAAACGTCCAGCCAAACCGGAATGCTCTTATCTACGCCAAAGGGACATACTCCGCCGGGGAGGAAGCCGATAAGCTCTTCAACGCGGTCCCTTGGAACCATGCTGGGCTTGGTGTGAAACTGCGCCTTGAACTTCGAACTGTTCACGCGGCCATCTCCGGCCATAACTACCACAACCGGTTTTTCGTCCACAATAAAAGAGAGTGTCTTGGCAATCTCAGCTTCGCTGCAGCCTATCTGCTGCGCGGCATGCTCGACTGTGTCTATAGTTTCCTTATGCTCAGTGATTCGATCACCAAAGCCCTTGACTTTAAGCGCGTTATAAACTTTTTCATCAACCATTTCTGCCTCCTCCTTTTTCTATCCATTAATTAGAAGTATATCCTGCTTACCCGAAGGTATCTCTTCAAGAATCTTGCCACCGTAAAAGCACGCCGCTCCACCTCTTATGAGTCAGGGGGACGATTCTATTGACTTATCCTTATATATCACACCGTAAGTTCTATCTGATTTCCTTCGATTGCGACAATACACGATTCATAATATCCATCACCAGTGGTTCTGGGACCGCTTACAACCTCGTAGCCAGCATTCTTTATCTGCTCTGTAAGTTCGTCTACGCGCTCCTTTGAGCCAACGGAAAAAGCGATATGCGCATAGCCTGTTCGGTTAAGCTCCTTATTGTCGTCCGCCATTTCAGGCTTATTCATGATTTCTATTCTTGCCCCGCCATCAAATGAGACAAAGAATGATCTAAAGCCTGTTTTTACGTTGTGATAACCGTCGTTGGATTTTGCACCGAGGTATTTCACGAAGAAATCCCTTGCCTGTTCTAAGTTATTCACATACATTGCCACGTGTTCAATTACCATAAAATGTTCCCCACTTCTTTCAGTGTTTCTCTAATCCTATTATTGAAATACTATTTTTCTCGCAACAAACATAATCACCTTCGTGGACAACCTGCTTGTTATCCCATCTCGCGGGATATCATATTTCTGAGCTACTACATGAGTCTCCGGGACGGTTCTCGTTGACTCACAATATCAGCGCTACTATATCATCCGCAGTCTCCGCAAGATAAGTAGCTCCTGCGTTTGTCAGTTCTTTCTTGCTGCCATAACCATAGAGCACACCTATCGAATCAACACCCACTTCTGCTGAAGCCTCGATATCGTACATTCTGTCTCCAACCATAACTGCTCTCTTAAGGTCAGCCACGCCACCCTGCTCAAGGGCATAATTCAAAACGTCAATCTTATGCTGTCTATCGGTGTCATTGGCAGTTGCGACAAAGTCAAAATATTTATCAAGGCCAAAATGCTCAAGTACTGTCTTGGTTCCATGGGCGTTCTTCGATGTACAAACTATAAGCTTTTTGCCTGCTGTCTTAAGCTTTGCCAGAGTATCTTCAATCCCGGGATAAACCTCGTTCTCAAAGCATCCGCCCATGCCGTTGTAGTACTCTCTGTAAATCGTGATGGCCTTATCTATTTCCTCACCCTGATATCCAAGAACTCCAAAGGATTCCTTAAGCGGTGGTCCGACAAATCTCTTAAACTGATTTTTGTCTTCAACCTGTCCTCCCATTTTCTCAACGGTATAAGCAAAGCCATTCACGATGCCCGGGCCTGAATCTGTCAGTGTCCCATCCAGGTCAAACAGTATGTATTCATAATTTCCCAATTTATTTTCCTCCTACAAAACTATCAGAACTCGTTTCATTCATGAGTCAGAAGAACCGTCCCCGTGTCTTTAAAGACAGAAGAACCGTCCCCGTGTCTTACACTCCGAACCGGTACTCCTTCTCACTTTTATCAAGCACCTTCAAGTCATATTCCTTGATGACAATATCCGCAACCTGATCCGGCAGAAGGTCTGTGTTATCGATCTTTAGATGATTCTCAAACCACACTTCACCTTCATCGGAATTGAGTCTGTGCTTCTCCGTATCTCTCAAAAGGTTATTTCTGCTCCACTCCACATCCTTCTTGGAAGCCTTCCTCTCCATTCTGTAGGGTGTTTCATTTCTCATAAGTCTTGTCTTAAGATCTGCACTCAGCTCAACAAAATAGAAATTCCCACCATTTTTCACAAAGAGGTCGTGTAACCCCATGAGGTAATCATGCTCCTCCTGCATCTCAAACGCAGTGACATAAGTAAATATCAAATCCACGTTATGCTTCACAGCCAGGTCAAATGCTTTCTCTCGGAAAATTGCATTGAATTCCCGCTGCGCCGGTGTGTTAAAACCAAAGATTTTATCAGACATTTCAATGCTGTCATGATTCATCATCATATTGTAATGAAGCTTATCTCTAAGGCTCTCGGCAACCACCATTTTCCCAACTGCCTGAGGCCCGCATACCACAATTAAATTTGCCATTATCACTCCTCCTATAAACACTCCATCAAGTCAGAAGAACCGTCCCCGTGACTTGCAGCATATGCAAAAACAGCCATCCAGGTGGCAATATCCGAATATCCCATGAAAACCTTGGGATTGTCATGTATAACGTTTGTATCAATAAATGGAAGTACTCTGTAAGAATCATCACCGCCCATGTTGCAGACGATGCCTTGAACCGCATCATTTTTAAGAGCCCACATCAGATCCTCGGCTCGTTTTTCAGGATGCTCATATAGAAAATCGCTCCCCGCAAGTGCGTTAGGAGTCTCGATAACTTTTACATTAAAAGCCTCTTCAAAACGCCGCTTCCCCGTCTCATACCTTGGCAGCATATCCGTATCTCCCGCCCGTCCGCCGGACAAGGATATAAATGCCACGGTATCCCCAGCGCTTAGCTTCTTTGGAACAATAAGCTTTTTCATCCGGTCCTCCTCCAAGTAACAAGAAGCTTATCCCATACCATAATTATGTATTATAGCAAAGAGACTGCCGGAATGGTCAGTCTCCCTAAAGGAAATATTTTTTTAAAATGTAAATCTCTACCCCCTACCCAAAAGAGTACTAAGCCTTGACCTCTTTGGGATATATTCAAATGTTTTTGTCTCTGGCTCCAAACTTAAAGCCTTACTTTTTCACCTGTAATCTCGCGATAGAAATATAATGCTTCACCATGAAGTTCTCAGGCGCGTTTTTCTCAAGCATCTCCATATGCTCCTTATCCCATGCTGATAATTGTTCCGGAGACATTGAAGCACCCACACCTCTGCTGGCACGCATTCTTCCATGCCATCCATCCCTTGAAAAAGGAATGTCTACGCGGAATTCCTCCTGCGACAGCAGTTCAAAATTTTTGCGGTACTGATCCGGCACCCACACAGGATGAACCATGTCCCCATAGGCTGTCCAATCCGGATTGTGCTTTAATATGATTTCCTCACTTTTCCCTGCAACAGGATCCTCGTAAGGAAGCCAGCCCATGTAGAGAATAAGGAAGTTGCCCTCAGGCTTAAGCATTTTTGCAAAGCTCTCGGAGGTTATGTCATGGTTGAAATACCAGATGCACTGGCAGGCTGTTATAACGTCGAAGGTATTATCAGGAAAAGTCACTTCTTCCGCTCTCGAAGCAAAGAAATCAATATCCATCCCGGCTTCCTCTGCAAGCACTTTTGCCTGCTCTATCTGATTCTCAGCTATGTCAGTTCCAGTCCACTTTGCTCCATACTTGTACATATTCCTGGGGAGTACGCCGGTGCCGGTTCCTATGTCCAGCACATTCTGACCATCTTTGCATAGTCCCAGATTCAAAACGTAATCATAGAATTCCTGCGGATAAATGTCTCTGTATTTCGCGTAATCTTTGGAGGTTTCTCCCCAGTCAAAAGCCTTACCTTTATCGATGTCCTTAATGATCATACAGACTCCTCCCTTCTGCTACCTATAAACCATAGTCCTAATCACGTTTACTTTTTCACGATTAGACACATTATATCAGTCGCTTATCTTTGTGAACATGATATATTTTAAGCATCCTTAGCGGAGCATTTTATATTTACTAAATTACCTTGTAAATAAAAGCAGGCTGACCGTTACACACGATTCAGCCTGTTTTACACTGATTTAATCCCGGGACGAGATATATTAAAAAGCTGTGAAAAAGTACAAATAGTTGTCTTAAGTAAAAGATACTTTCCGTGGGCTAATACTTTCCTGCTCTTTTTGGCAAATCTCAGAATTACAGCATGCATTTTAAGTGTAAAGTGCATGCTAAAATTCTCGTTTTCTTAAATAGCAGCAGTCAAAACTGTCTATTATTGCATGCTATTATTTGCACTTCTCCAAATAGTAGCAGTCAAAGCCGGCTATTTCTGCATGCTATTATTTGCATTTTCTCAAATAGTAGCATGCAAAATCGACTATTTCCGCATGCTATTATTTGCACTTCTCCAAATAGTAGCAGTCAAAGCCGGCTATTTCTGCATGCTATTATTTGCATTTTCTCAAATAGTAGCATGCAAAACCGTCTATTTCCGCATGCTTTATTTACATTTTCTCAAATAAAAATCTCTCGGGAAGAGTTACTCCAAAGTCCTTGGCAAGATGCCTGAAATCATCAGGAGTTATGGTCTGTCTCTTAGCTCCTGTCATTGAGAGGGTCTTCACAAGAATCTCAGCGGACTTCTCAACTGTATGCATAAGGCCGAAGGTGAGATCAAAGTCCTCTCCTGCTGCGAACATGCCATGATGCGCCCAAATTGCAACATCATACTGCTCCATCAGCTTGCTGGTCTCAACGGCTATCTCACGGCCGCCGGGAACCATCCAGGGCACAACTCCGATTCCGTCAGGGAAAACAACAGGGCACTCAGTTGCCATCTCCCAAAGCTCTCTTGTGAAAGCTTCATCTGTGAGTGGCAGCACAAAGGTAAGTGCGATTACATTTGTTGTATGAGCATGGTAGATAACTCTGTACTTTCCGCCGGACACGCGCTTCTTCACTTCATGGTTCATAAGGTGTGAAGGAAGCTCGGAAGTGGGCTTTCCGCCATTTACAAGTCCCCACATTATTCTGTAGTTTTCACCTGCGTCATCAACTTCAATGATGCAAAGGCTATCCTCAGGATCGATGATCACATTTCTGAAATACTTGCCTGATCCTGTCACCATGAAAAACTCACCTGCAAGGTCCGGAACAGAAGCTCCGATGGGCTGCCAGTCTCCCGCCTTAAGGTCATCTGCTACTAAAGCTGACTCTTCCGGCTTCATTCTGTAGGACAGGTTGCCGCCATTTCTCTCATGCCAGCCCTGCTCCCATCCGTCATTTGCCATACGGATAAATCCCTTTGTAAACTCTGCATCTAATACTCTCATTCCTAAAATTCTCTCCTATTTCCTATTTGATTACAATCTATTAGCTATCACTAATACTTCTTTCTCTTTTCACACACGCTTTGCAAGCACTTCATTCTCATATCTCTCGATCTCTGAGTACCACTCTCCATCAGCAGGCGCGCCGCATCTTCTGCAGTACTCGTTCCACACCTCTCCGAAAGGCATGGTCTTAAGCTCCTCCTGCTTGATCATAAGCTTTGTAAAGTTCGACTTATCCTGTAAATCCTTAAGCTCATCATGTGGTGCTAAAAGTGCATTAAGCAGCGCTTTTTCCGTGTTTCTGAAGCCTGTCACCCACGCTCCGATTCTGTTGATCGATGCATCAAAATAATCAAGAGCCATGAAAACCGAACCATCAAGTCCGCCGCAGCGAACGATTTCCTTAGCTATCTCTTTTGTCTCATCATCGAATAAAACCACGTGATCTGAATCCCAGCGCACAGGTCTTGTGATGTGAAGTGCGATGTTGGGATAGAAAGATAAAAGTGCAGGAATCTTGTCACTTACAACCTCTGTAGGATGATAGTGTCCGTTGTCCATAAGGGGAATGCACTTATCTGAGTGAGTCGCCGCAAAGGAAAGCGTAAACTCCGCACTTCCAACGGTGTATGACTCAACTCCGATGCCGAATACCTTGGACTCAACACAGGGCTTAACCTTGTCAAAATCGAAGGGCTCAGAAAGAATCTGCTCGATGGAATCTTTGTATCTGTCTCTAGGTCCCTTGCGGTCTGCGGGGATATCCTTGAAGCCGTCACCGGTCCAGATATTCATAACACAGGTTTCTCCAAGCTCCTCTGCAAAATACTGGGAAATCCTGATGCATGCCTTTCCGTGCTCGATCCAGAATTTTCTTGTCTCCTCATCGGGGGATGACAGTGTCAGCGGATCGCACTTAGGGTGTGAGAAAAATGTGGCATTAAAGTCGCATCCCAGGTTCCTCTCTTTACAGAAATCCACCCACTTCTTAAAGTGCTTAGGCTCCAGCTTATCTCTGTCTACCCAGCCGCCATTTTCATCATCGAAAATCGCATAGCTGGCGTGAAGGTTCATCTTCGCTTTTCCGGGTATGAGCTTTAATACCTCATCTATATCAGCCATAAGCTCCTTAGGTGTTCTTGCTCTTCCGGGATAGTTACCGGTTGTCTGTATGCCTCCGGTGAGCGGCTTATTAGGATCTGTGTCAAAACCTCTTACGTCATCTCCCTGCCAACAGTGAAGGGCTATCTCAGCCTCCTTAAGCTTTTCAATTGCCTTCTCTGTATCAATTCCAATTGCAGCATATTTTTCTTTTGCTTCTGCGTAACTCATATCTCTTTCCTTTCAATTCTTGTGTAGTGCTGAAATTTCTTACTCAAACCTCTTAATATCAAAGCTCTCAAAGATGCAGTTCCTGGCTTCAGCAAGGTCCTTAAAAATACCTGCCTCTATCATCTGAATCACCAGATTGCCAACTGCCGTTCCTTCAATTGGTCCTGCGATTACAGGAAGTCCTGTAGCCTTTGCCGTAAGCTCATTAAGATATGCATCCTGACATCCACCTCCGATTACATGTACCGAGGTTATCTGTTTTCCTGTAATCTCAGAGATTTCTCCAATGGCTTCCTCATAGCTCTTTGCAAGGCTTCTGTAAACTGTCTGCATGATTTCGCCGATGGCCTGAGGCTCAGGTCTTCCGTTTACTCTGCAATGCTCCTTTATGGCATCGATCATGCTGACAGGTGAGAGAAAAGCCTCATCATTTACATCGATGAATGGCTCAAAATCCTCGCTCCTTCTGGCCTCTTCGATAAGGTCAGGGAAGCTGTAGGTTCTTCCGGTGGCATATCTGCTCTTAACGCCTTCCACATACTCAGTGCCATTGAGCTCACGCCTTATGGACTGAATAATCCACAAGCCCATGATGTTCTTAAGGAATCTGTATCTGTAAAAAGCGCCGCCCTCGTTGGTCAGATTATTCTCTCTTGCCTTATCCGAGGTTATGGGTGTTTCATTTTCTATTCCAAGAAGGCTCCAGGTTCCGCTTGATAAAAATACCGAGCTCTCATCCTTTGTGGGAACTGCAAGAAATGCTGATCCCGTATCATGGGTTGCGGGAAGAATGACCTTTGAACTAAAGCCAACCTCCTCACAAATCTCCTTACTAAATTCCCCCACAACAGTTCCGGGAACCGACAGCTCTCCGAAAAGCTTTTCCGGAAAACCAAGTCTCTTTATCAGCTCCATATCCCACTTTTTCTCGGAAGCATCCACAAGATTTGTGCTGGTAGCGTTGGTGTATTCCTGCTTCTTCACTCCGGTGAGTTTATAGTTAAAATAGTCCGGTATCATCAGAAGACTTTTTGCATTTTCAAGCTCCGAAGGGCTTTCCTTTTTAAGTGCAAAAAGCTGATAAATCGTATTGAAGGGCTGCTTCTGAATTCCGGTTCTTTCATATAATTCTTTTTCCGGAATGATCTCAAACACTTCCTTCTCAATTCCTTCAGTTCTGCTATCCCTATAGGCAACTGCATCTCCTATCATGTCCCCGTTTTTATCAAGGAGCACATAGTCTACGGCCCAGGTATCGATTCCGACAGTCTCCGGAATCATACCCTCCTGTTTACAGGCCTTGAGCCCATCGAGGATTCCGTTCCAAAGATTATCCATATCCCAGACGAGATGCCCGTTCTTATGCAGCTGTCTGTTTTCAAAGCGGTGCACCTCTTTTAACTTCATCATCCCGTTTTCTACCCATCCGATGATGTGACGTCCGCTGGATGCACCAATATCAATTGCAAGATAATATTTATTCATATCGAAACTCCAATACAACCACTGTTTATAGTGCTATAATATTGAAAAAAAAGAGCATTAACTAGAACGATAACCTTCTAGTTTTGGAACCTTATTTGACATTATTTTTATGACCAGTATGAGGTCCAACATGGAATTTAATACCCCCTGAAATGGGTTTAAAGGAAATTATGAGAGAAGAAATCATAGAAAAAATAAGCGCACTGACTCCTGAGGAAGAGCAGCTCCTTGCCGGAAAATCAGATATTTCCAAAGAGCTGTACACCTCAGAAGACGAGTTCATCGTAGACAGCGCAAGACTACTGGAAAAAGGTAAATACATCGCCATCAGGCCCCACACAAGATTCGCCTATTTTCCTGTACATAGGCACAACTACATAGAAATGCTGGTGATGATAAAGGGACAGCTAACCACCAAAATTGTGGACGGCGACACACTGTTTCTTACTGAGGGTGACATCCTTCTTATGAACCGTCACGCAAAGCATGAGATCATGGCCTGCGGCAAAGATGACATAGCCGTAAACATCATAATTCTCCCGGAATTTTTCTCACGCAACGATGTCGCCTATGACAGAGAAAACATTCTTCGAGACTTCATCATTTCATCCCTGTCCGAGAAGAAGCGGTACAGCGATTATCTTATCTATCACACAAAGGGCATGATAACTGTTGAGAACCTTTTGGAGAACCTCATCTGGACCTTAAGTAGCGGCGCGAAGGGCATGAACCAGATAGTCAATTCAACCATGGACCTGATTCTGATGAACCTGTCTGCACTCTCATCTGATACGCTAAGAGACATGAGTTCAAAGTCGCAGCAGATTACCATCAAAGCCCTTGAATACATAGATCACAATTATAAAAACGGAACCCTGGAGGAACTATCCGAAAGCACAGGTTATTCCACAGCTTACCTAAGCAGGCTCCTTAAGAAAAACACAGGCTGCAATTTCAAGCAGCTCCTTCAGACAAGAAAGCTTCAGCAGGCAACCTATTACCTTGAGAACACCACCCTTACAACAGAGCGGATCATCGAGGCCATAGGCTATGAAAACAGCGCCTATTTTTACAGAAAGTTTTCAGAGAAATATGGCTGCTCGCCAAGAGAATACAAAAAGCTGAACGTATTGCAACAATAAAAAAAAGACATCGAGGACGGTTCTTATGTCTTATTGGGGCCAATGAGACACTAGAACCGTCCCCCTGTCTTATAAATCCACTAGCCAATCAACCACCTTCACAACCCTTGAAGCATTGATTTCAAGCTGTTTTCTCGAGATGCTACCCTCTTTCAAGGCGTTTAAAAGATTGTCGTAATCCTTCTTACAACCCGGCATGAAAAGGTCACCTCCGGCCTTTGCAACCTCATTTGAAAGAGCATTTCTGTA
Organism: Butyrivibrio sp. VCD2006; assembly: GCF_000423925.1. Classification (GTDB taxonomy): domain Bacteria; phylum Bacillota; class Clostridia; order Lachnospirales; family Lachnospiraceae; genus Butyrivibrio. The sequence goes on along the minus strand of NZ_AUIX01000002.1, from coordinate 215,954 downwards.
AATGGACTTTTTGCTGTCCATCATTGTTATCACCCAGTCTGTCATAACAACTCCTTCAAAGCCAAACTCAGCTCTCAGGATATCATCAATAAGGCCCCTGTGCTCTGAAGTGTGGGTTCCATTAAGAAGGTTGTAGCTTGTCATGACTGCCTTTGGCTGCGAATTCCTTACGCAGATTCCAAAGCCTCTTAAGTAAATCTCGCGCATCGCTCTCTCGCTTACATGACTGTTGTTGCAGTAGCGGTTGGTCTCAGCATTGTTTGCTGCATAGTGCTTTATTGTCGTGCCACAGCCCTTGTGCTTCTGAACTCCATCAGTCACAGCTGCTGCCATAAGTCCGGATACCAGCGGATCCTCAGAGTAGTACTCAAAATTCCTTCCGCAGAGGATGCTCCTGTGGATATTGAGAGCAGGCGCAAGCCACAGATTTACGCCCATCAGCTCCATTTCGCTTCCGACGATATCACCGAACATTTTCGCAAGCTCTGTGTTAAAACTCTGTGCGATGGCAGTTCCTATGGGAATTCTGGTGGCATAGTGCTCTTTTATAATAGCGCCCTTTGGCGGCTTTTTTCCTCCTAAAACAACTCTGGCTAAGAATCTGATAAAAGGACTCATCATCTCAAGCATACTCTCAGGTATCATTCCGGCGCCGCTTGCATCATGAGCTCCCGTGCTATCCTCATAATAGTTCCTTGAAAAGCGAAGACCCGCGGGTCCATCTGCCATGACAAGAGGCTTTATACCCTTACCTTCAAGCTGGGATGTTGTCTCACCTGCTGCTCCCGCCACATGGGTTGCAGCATTTCCAATTATGCTAAGTCCCTTCTGATCCGGGCTAAAGTTCCCTATGCCAAGAAATGCCAGTTGCTCATCAGAGAGCGCTTTTACCCTTGTATCTATCTCAGTTTCAGAGTCGTATGTAACCTCTGAATGCTTTATATCATCGGCCGAAATCACCAGTCTTTTAGCCTCAGCAGGAATGTCCTCAGCCTCCCTCCTGGTGATATTAATATCATCAAAACCGGGATCCCCAAGACAGTTCTTCGCCTTTAAAGTAACTACAGTTTTATCAAGGGTAAGAACCGCTGCAATAGTTGTATCTACTGAGCTGTTTCCAACTCTCACAAGATACTCACCTTTTTCCAGAATATATTCTTCGTTCTCTGCATCATAGGAAGATAAGTCTGAGAGCCTGAAGCTGATACTAAGCACTTCCGCATCCCCTGCGCTAAGCTCCTTTGTCTTCGCAAAGCCTGCAAGCTCCTGATAAGCCTTGTTAAGCCTGCCATCCGGAAGAGATACGTATACCTGCACTACCTCTTTTCCGGGAAGCTCACCTACATTTTTCGCCTGCACCCTGACAGTCACAAGGTCACCTTCTACGCTGACGTCCTCAGTCGTATATGAAAAACTCGTATACGAAAGGCCATATCCAAAGGGAAACAGCGGCTTCTTTTTCATGGTATCAAAATATCTGTAACCTACATAAATGCCTTCGTTGTAGTTTGTGTCATTCCAATCACCGAAGGTTCCTTCGCTGCTGTAATCCTCCCATGCCGCCCAGGTTGTTGTGAGCTTTCCTGAAGGGTTCTGTTTTCCTGTAAGAATATCAGAAAGAACCTTCCCGCAGTCCACACCAAGCTGAGAAAGCAGGAGTATATTCCCCACTTCCATAACAGGAGAAAGATCAATAACACCGCCCACATTCAGCACCAGCATAAAGCGCTCGAACTTTTTATTAAGCGCAAGGATATCGCGGACCTCGGAATCCGCAAGCTTCACTTCTCCCTTTTCCGGAGATCTGTCACTTCCCTCACCGGAATTCCTGCTGACCACATAGATTGCAGCATCGCCCTCACCTTCAAGCGGGATACCATGCTCATGCTCACTCATGGATTTTCCCATGGTATACATGATCGGGTTCTCATGCTTTTCCTTAGCCTCTTGTTTCAGCTGTTTGTAAAAAGCTTTCTTTGCCACTTCTCTTGTTCGGTCATATTCATCTAGCCAGTTTTTCGTGGTAATGGTAAAGCCTTCCCGCTCAAGTCCCTCTTCGATGGTATATGAAAATCTGCTGTTAACTTCTCCTGAACCGGTTCCGCCCATGACGGTGTACCGCAGTCCCGCTCCGAATGCCGCAAGTTTTCCGGGGGCGTTAAGCGGAAATTTGCCATTACTCTTTAAAAGTACTGTGCATTCAGCTGCGTTTGAAAGAACGATGTTCAAATGATCTTTTTCGTAGTTCTGCATTTTTAACTCCCTTTACGCTGTCTTTCTCTTTTCAATCTCTTCTCTGTAACCCGGAAGCTTAGCCTCAAGATCAAACATTGATGTCAGGATAAACATAGCTGCAAACAATACGATCGGAATATAAATTGAAAATGTGTAGATTGCCTGTCTAACCGCAGGTGTGATTGCTTCTGCCAGACCGTCGTAGTTTGCAAATGCAAGGCACCATCCGATCACGGATGCACCGATTCCTGTTCCGATCTTACTACCAAAGCTTGATGCTGACTGAGATGTAGCCACCATTCTCTTTCCATACTTATATTCATTATAATCGATAGACATTGCAGTAAGAACACCTGTAAGGCACATCATGGGAATATTTGCAAAAGTTCCGAAAGCACCGAGTACTGTGTTATAAACAAAGTTTGTGGGATCAAGAAGTCTTAAAGCTGCAGTAACAGCGCCGATTAAGAATGATACCTTTAAGGTCTTTGTTACTCCAAGCTTTTTGATCATAGGTCCGATAAGAATAAATCCCAGAATTGTAGGAACAAGTCCAACAGCACCAAGAATACCTGTGAGGTTGTCATTTCCATAAATCCATTTGCAATAGTAACTTCCTGATGCTCCTCCTATACCATAGGAAACATTTGTCATGAAGCATACTGCCAGCACTATAACCCAATACTTGTTATGAAAAAGGTTTGAGATAGCTTCTCCAAAAGGGATAGGCTCTTCCTCTTCTTTTGTAATCTGTTCTGTCGCTGCATCTTCTTTTCCGGTTTCTACAGCATTTTCCTTCGCTCTAAGCCAGCAGATGAGAAGTGCAAGCACAACCATCAGAGCAAATACGATACCAAACTTAGCCCATGCATCCTGATTTCCGCCAAGTGCATTGGTAATCGGAATAATTCCAACAGCGATGATCATTCCGGAGACATAGCCTGCTGCGGCTCTCCAGGTTCCCATCACGCCTCGCTCCTCCTGGCTGTTGGTCCTCACAACCATTATTGACGCGTAGGGAATGCATATTGCCGTGTAGATGATAGCTGTCAGAAGGATGTTTGTCACAAACATATATGCCAGCTTTGCGGTATCCGAAAATCCTGATGGAACCGTAAACAATGCAATGATTATTATTGCTGCAGGTAGTGCCATTCTTAAGATCCATGGTCTGAATTTTTCTTTTCCGGGCTCGGTGTGATCCACAATGTGACCCATTATGATATCAGTGAATGCATCAATAATCTTTGTGATGAAAAATGCTGTCGCAACAGCTCCTGCTGCCATGCCGACTTTATCCGTATAAAAGTAAGTCAGCTGTCCGATAAGACCGGCTATGGAGTTAAGTGCGAACTGTCCCAAGGAGTCCGCAAAATAATCTCCTGTTCTCATAACCTTCCGGACACCAAATTTGTCCAGACCCAATTGTTTTTTTGCCATTAGTTTTTCCTCCGTGTACATGGTACGTTTAATACTATTGACATTTTAAGGAGAAGCCTCTTAAGATTATTGCAGTTATGTGAATTTTGTTGTAAGTTTGTGAATCATCAGTGAGGATTTTATGAAAAACCATTCAATGAAAAAAACTGGAGGAAGCAAAAAGCCTCCTCCATCATTCCGATCGCACCATAAGTGAGATCAGTGAATATTTATGTTTTTCATCCCAGAGCTATTTCCAGAATGTTTTCAAAGCAAAGTATGGTATGACACCCAAGGAATTCAGGCAATCAAAATCTTCTCCTGAACATTGAGTGCGGCTATTACAGCTTCATACATGGGCTTTGCCTCAGGTGCCTGAGTAAGTAGTTCTGTGAGGGACATTCCCTTTGCATAGCCTATCATCGGATTATCCAGCATTCCGGGAGCGAACTGATTGAACATATCAACCGCTGTCTGCTGCTGGAGAATCTCTCCAAGAGTACTCTCCATACTATATTTCTCAACTGTGAGATCCGTACTCGTAGCATACTCATATTCATAGGTTCCTGAGCCCACGCTGATCACCTCCTGCTTTTCGGGTAAAATGATCTCCGCGGTGGTGTTTGCGGGGACAACCACCTTCACCTTTATCCTGCCGTCTCTGCAACTGACATGGCTTTCAATGGTGCCATACATCGACTCAAAGGTTCTGTGAGTTTCATGGATTCCCTTAACCAGCATAGGCTGAACTCTGAATCTCTTATAGCCCGCTTCGAGCTGCGTGATTCCACATAGTCTTCTGAACATCCAATCACCGATAGAGCCATATGCGTAGTGATTTAATGAATTCATTCCCGACTCATCAAAATCCCCCTCCGGCGTGATTGAATTCCACCTCTCCCAAATCGTGGTAGCACCCTTGTTTACGGCATACAGCCACGAAGGGTAGTCCTCTCTCATGAAAAGTGTAGCAGCAAGCTCGTGCTCACCATTTTCCGATAAAACATGACAAAGGTATGGGGATCCTACGAATCCGGTTACCAGATGATTTTTATGAGCTGCTATGTTGTTTACAAGTGATTCAAGAATTCTCTTTCTATCCTTTTCTCTTGCAAGATCAAAGTAAAGGGATATTACTGCCCCTGTCTGAGTCTCGCTAACAATTCTTCCGGTCCTTGTGTAGTACTCATTTCTGAAGGCCTCGAGTGTATATGTATAAAGGTTTGAATAATCCTTCTCGGCATCCATGTAGCCCAGAATAATTGCCGTTTTTCTCACAATATCCGTCACGTACAGATAATATGCGTTGGCAATCATGTACCTGTCAGTGGCGCCTATCCTATCGACCATTTCCTCCTTATCAAGAGCAAGCCAGTCTCCATACTGGAAGCCGCTCTGCCACAGCCCATTCTCATCGCAGTGGTTCCTGATGTAGTCCACCCACTCATGCATACACTTCCAGGAATCAGCGAGAATCTTTTTATCGCCATAGGTCTGATAGACAACCCAGGGAATGATAACCGCCGCATCCGACCAGGCTGAAGCGCTGTACTGCCCAAGGATATCAGGAACAACGTGGGGCACTCCCTTTTCAAGGGATGAGTCAGCCGCCACATCCTTCATCCACTTGCTGTAAAAACGCGCGGTATTTTTTATCTCCGATGCCGTCCAGCTAAATACCTGGGCATCTCCCATCCAGCCAAGTCTCTCATCTCTCTGAGGACAGTCCGTGGGCACATCGAGGAAGTTATCCCTAAAGCTCCAGGTGATATTGCTGTAAAGCTGATTGACCTTTCTGTTTGAGCACTCAAAGGTCCCTATATTCTCCATATCCGAATGAAGGACAAGTGCTGTGAACATCGAAGGCTCAGGATTCTCTATTCCCTCAATTTTCGCATATCTAAAGCCGTGGAAGGTGAAGGTCGGAGACAGGATCTGGTCCTCACCATTTAAAATAAATTCATCGACCGACTTCGCTTTTCTTAAGGTGTCCGGATAAAATACCCCGTTCTTATCAAGGGTTTCAGCATGACTTATTGTTACCTTCTGACCTCTGCTTCCTTTTATGCTAAGCTCCACCACTCCGGTGAGATTCTGCCCGAAATCCACAAGGACATTACCTGCAGGATCAGCAAAGACCTTCTTTGCTTTTATTCTTTCTGTCACGCGGACAGGCTCATTTTCCTGAGAGACGAGGGTTCTCTTGTCGAAGTCCTTTACTATGATTTTGCAGCTTGTTTGATGTTTTTCTTCTTTGGCATTTTTCTCTGTAGGTTCAGTCGTATCTAGAGAATTGCTCATACCCACAGTTTTATTTTTCGTCGTGTCGACAGACTCTCCCATATAAATCTCGCTTGAAAGAATTTCACTTTCTCTGACACTCCAGGTTTCGTCCGTACAGATTTTTTCGCGGCCTCCATCCTCATAGAAAATGTGAATCTCTGCGAAAGCTCCCACTCTGTCACCATAGCGGTTCGGTCTTAAGTCAAATCCGAATATTCCCTTGTACCAGCCATTTCCTACAGTTATCTCAATGTTATTCTCCTCGCCCAAAAGCTCTGTTATGTCATAGGTCTGGTACTGAAGTCTTTTATGATAGCTAGTCCATCCGGGAGCCATCCTGTAATCCCCTGCCTTCTGCCCGTTGACTGTCATCTCATATACGCCCTGACTTGTGACATAGGCAACCGCTTTTGCTATGGTCCTGTCTATATTAAATAACTTATAGAAAACAGGGCATGCCGTATTACTCTCATCAAAATCGTGAGTGATCATCTTCGCTTCAAAGGAGCAGGCATCAAACACTCCTGTTTCAAAATATGCCCCTGCCTCTGCGCTTTCCCCATGGTTGTCGGTAACGCTGATGTGTACGCTATACTCACTTTCATCAAGGAGCTTTTCACCATCATACTCAATGTGTATAGACGCATCGCTCATGACTTCTCCGCTGTCCCAGACTACTTTTTCATCCTCTGCTCTCTTTACTATGATGCGATACCCCGTCTGCATCGTGTCCCCTTTATCGGACTGTATCTTCCATGAAAACCGCGGTCTTTCCACGGTTAGTCCAATAGGATACTTATCGTATTCAATTCTAAGATCATATAATTTCATTTTTGCTATAACTCCTTCCCATATAACCATACTCTGATTATCTTGCAGTTTATTGTAGCCAAGTGAATTTTGTTGTAAATTTGTGCAATCACATCTCTGTAGATTGCTGCCTGTCCCTCTTCGGTATTATCATAGCCCTTTGCCTTCTTGTTCCACCCCGCAAAGGCTCCGGACATCTCACCGGAGGGATATGAAAACTCTGCTATAAAAACCGGCAAATGGCATTTATTGTTTATTGCCATCACTGTCTTTTTGACTACTTGGGGACGGGGTTATAGGACCAAAATAACTCCGTCCTCAAATAATATAGTCTTCGGTTTTCATCTGAATGCTCCAATACAGCTTTTTACTTTATCTATGTCATACATAATAATGTTCTCAAATGAATCAGACTTAAGCAAAAATCGCACAAACTCCGTTCCCAGATAATATCCTGTATCAATATGCCCTTCAAAATTAACCCAGTCTCCAAAATATCTCTGATTCTCATGAGTCATGGTTTTCAAGTCTCCGGAAAAGGACTCTTTGATCAAATCAATATGACTGTCGCACCATTTCTTCCAGCCATTTTTATCCTGATGGAAATACTCCGGATCTCCAAGAACCTCCTGCTCAAACACCATGGCAACGCCTTCTCTGAAAAGCTGCCAAAGGAACCTATCCGGAAGTATCTCTGCTTTCTTTGTTCCATTTCCGTATTGTGAATGGTACACATGGCCCAGTTCATGTATGATAAGGCCATTCATATCATCTACTCCGCACCAGTTAAGCTCCAGTATTTTTTCGATTCCAAGAAGCACGGTGGTTTTTCCACCTATGGTTGTAACCCATCCTGCGCCATTGCAGAGCCCCAGATACAAATAAATGTCTGCCTCCACAGACTTGCCGAATCTGGTGATGATATTATCTTCCAAATGACTGGTAACTTCGTAAAAAGAACTGATTGCCATTTCAAGCTTATCTTCGCTTTTTATGACCGCATTAAGAACCGGAAGGTAATCTTTTTCCCAAGTAAATCCTGCTCTCAGGCAATCCTGCATATCCGCAAGACATAGCTCCTTTGCCCCGGGTATGAACGTGTCCATGTAAGCTTTCCATTTTTCAGTATTAAAATGCCCTGATTCATATAAAGTCAGGATGTTGCCTGTAGTATCCAGTATATTCATTTTTTCCAACCTGTTCATTTCCATTCCTGACGAAGGATTCTCATCATGACAAAGTCGCTATACTCACCATTATAGTAATATCCCTGTTCCTGAATACCTTCCTGCTTGAAGCCGATTTTCCTATAGAATGAAAGCGCATTGGTGTTAAGTCCTACAACACCAATGGCAACGCGGTTCATGTCATACTCTTTAAAAGCCATATCAAGCATGATCTTTATTGCCTCTGAACCGTACCCTTTATGCTGCGTCTCGGGATCAGGGAGGATAATCGATAAGTCCGTGCAATGCCACTCCGGCCACATGCGAAGTAAACCTGTCTCCCCTACGATATTGCCATCTAAGTCCGTGATGGTGTACCAAATGGAATCTTCACTCTTGTAATTGGATGTGATGATCTTTTTCTCTGTTTCCTCATCAGTAGGCTCAGTAAAGCCGCATTTAAACATGACATCCGGCTGGCTGAACCAATGAGCAAAATACTCTGCATCCGTTGTTCGCTGCTCACGTAATATGACATTTTTTCCAATAATTTCAGTACTTGGTTTCATAAAACTCCAACTTCTCTTTTCTTCTGTCACGCACCAACATATGCAAGATAAAGGATTCTTTCTGCATCTTCTCCGCAAATGTCTTTTATTTCCTTTGCCCCGACGAGTCTGAATCCGTCCACTGAAGCATGAACGCACAGGCAACTTTTCCATCCACAAGTCCTTTGTTTATGAATCAGTCCGCATCCTTAAGTATTTTTAATATCTGATTTTTATATGAAACCTTCCTATCCTGAAGTTCATCCGGTATTGTGAGCTTTAAACTAATCATGATGGTATTTTTGTTTCTACCCGCCTTTATAAGTTTCTGCATCCTCGCGGTGACTTTAACTTCATGCTCTTCAAGGAGTGGCAAAATCACATAGTAAAGGCTGTCATCATCAAAAGAAATATCTCCAAGAAAAGTCCCTGTGACAAGATTTTGTGCCATCGCCTTGTTATCTGAAAGATAAATCTCGATGGGTTCTCCTTCACGAAAAACTTCTCCCTTATTTCCAGGCTTTATCTTTATATAACCTGGAAACTCAAAATCCTTAGTAGTCTGATCTGATTTTGTAAGCTTTCCGAGTTTTCTTGCTGAATCCGCAGGAAATACGTACTCCTGCATCATAAGGTGGAACACCTCCATCAGCACGCTTTGTGAAAAATTGGTGCAATTCTCTGATACAGCATCCCTTGCAGCTTCAACTACACTTTTCGTAAAAAACGGAAAGTCCTCAAGATCAGGGTCCCAGACATATTTTCCCTGGGCTACTTTGGAAAGTGGCAGATCCTCATCATCGTAAATCTTGTACTGAACATAGACTGCCCTTTCACTAAAAGCCATCTCATTAACTACAGCCTCCCATTCATAGGCTTCTGCCTGCTCTACCTCTATACCCTCGCCTTTCCTTATGAGCCTGTAGGCTTCGATTATCTTAGCAGCCATGCCATCATCTGAAGTCTCTCCCCTGTGACTTTTGGAATCAGGGTGATGGACAAAAAGGAGTCGTTTATACTTTTTCTTTATTGTGATTTCATCATCGCTCCTGGATGCACCAAGAATGCGGTATGCTTCGTTTATATCCATAACTGTAATTATATATTAGCTCGCAGCAAAAAACAGACCAAAATCACATAAGTATTGTGATAATGGTCTGCTTTCCAACTCAATTATTCTTCTTAACTATAAAAAGCCTCTATCGCTTTTCCTATATAATCTGCCGCGCCGTTTGTCATGTAAAAGCCTTTCTATTTCTATCCTTTTTCGGCCAGTATATCGAAGTAATGCCATTTTTATATGATAAATAATATTCTAATGATAACACAGCGTCTGTTTATAACAAAAATCTCTGCGCAAGCATTTTTCATACCTGCGCAGAGATTCCAGATTACATTAATCTTTTGCCATATTTGGTTTTTCCGTTATTGTTTATATTACTGCTTGCCTTCCTTAGACTTCTCTTCAGAATTCTTTCTGTTATCTTCTTTTGAATGCTCAAACTCATCATCATCTCCACTGCGCTCTAAAACGAGTATCCAAATAACGGCCCCGAACATTAGCGCCGTACATATTACGCCTATAGCGATTGACATAATTGCCATAATAATCTCCAATCTTTGCCGCCCTCGCAGCAATATGCGTTATTTATTCAGTTGTATTAGGAAAATTGAAGATTATTTCTTTCCATCCTTCAAATGGATGTAGCTGACAGCAATAAATCTGCTTATTACTATAGATGTCCATGGAAATATAGACGGTAATACAGAAGCATAAAATGCTCCTAAGGATAATAGGATGTATAGAATCAGACTGAATACGACAACTCTTTTAGCCCTTGTTGTCAGCTCCTGCCTGTTTACGACTTCTCTTGCCGCCCTTAAATCTCTGATCTCAAGAGCAGCAACTATAGATATGTCCCTTGCACTGATAATGCTGGAGTTATTATGTGCGTTGTCATCTACTCTTGAGGAAACTGCGGCCATGGTTCCAATATTATTGTAGACTTCGCTTGTCTCACGAACATCAAAAAACAAGCCACCAGTAATGATGGCCATTGTAAGTAATACAAGTATGAATTTTCTGATGCCGGACATTGTCTTCAAATCAAATCCCTCAATTATATAAAACCTGCTTCAAGTATAGTGATTGCCATTTCTTTTTCGGTTTTGCCATGGAAATCAGCACCCGAACTAACATGTTGGTAATTTTTCTACAAATGCAACAAATGATGCTCCTTTGATATTCTTACCAAGAATGCACTACCAAATAGTCAGCTATATTATACTATGTTTGGTGCAAATCTGTTTATCGCAATGCTTTACTTTATCTCTACCATTTTTCTTATTCCGTTTGGAATTATCTCAAATCCGCGCTTCTCATAAAATGGCTCTTTTCCCTTGGCTGAGACACCACCAATTGAAGTAAATTTACCTGTATATGAGTTTCTGACCGCATAATCCACCAGATAATTCACGATCTGAGTCCCGATACCCTGCTTCTGGTATTCAGGCAGAACAACTATCTCCTGGAGGTACCAGTACATAGCTCCATCACCAACAAGTCTGCCCATACCAACAAGTTCCCCGTTATATAGCGCAGAGACATTGACGAGTCCACCCTCCAGCGCTCTTTTAGCATGCTCTATCGGAATATCCGCAAAAGCCGTAGAGTTGCGCAGCCTTACAAAATCCTCAGGTTTTAAGATGTTTTCAACAAGTTCTACTTTTAATGACATTTTTAGTCAATCCTCATTTTTTTATTTTAAATGCTCGGTTTTGGGTAGTTTTAAATATTCGACTGATTTCTGAGTTTTGGTAGTTATTTTGTCCTGTTTTGCCGTACTTCAGTAATGCTCTTTTAAATAGTTAGGTGAATGATTAAATTTGGTAGGTACATTTTTGAAATATTCACCTAACAAATCTCATATTATGTCCATCTATTTAAAATTCTCATTAAAACTGTTCGTAAACAAGCCTTAATTACCTACCAAAATCTAGATAAAGCCTCCGGATTTAAAAATCCAGTCAAGGCCATATTTCAGGTGTGTTCCGGCTAGAAAAACAATAAAATTTATTATATGCGAGAAATCACTCCATTGGTACCCTTTTTAGCTTGTTTTACAGGAAAAAACACATGATTTTTTACTATATGATGAAAATGATTTCATTGGTACCCATTAATTGTCATTTTTATAGTACCAACAGACAAAAAATGGCTCTATAGTAAAAGTTTACTGGATTTTGATACCCATATAGCCTCCAAAATGGTACCAACAGCTAAAAAAGTGTGTCACAGTAAAAATCCCCCAAGACCAGATATTATCTAATCTTGAGGGACTTTAAATTATCGAGCTGGCAACGGGAATCGGACCCGTGACCTCCGCACTACCAATGCGACGCACTACCGACTGTGCTATGCCAGCAATCCGTGACTTATGGTTAGTCACAACGAATATAATACCAAGCACATAGGTGCTTGTCAACCAGAAAAAAGCACACCGAAATTAACCGATTGTATTAGCTATTACTCATTATGCCTAAGGAATTTAGTATATACAATTCCAACTTCAAATCACATATGCACAAAGCTCAATCACATCAACTCTCTTATCAGATACTGGTATATCTCGGAATTCTTCTTTTTCCAGTTGTCGCACATAGCCATAGCTGCCTCCTCATTCCACACAGGAATAGAGATATCTATAAGAGTGCTGCTTCCTTCTGACGCGGAGAGATATGTGGTGTACTCGTTTTCTCCAGTCTTCTTGTAGAAAGCGGAAATCGATGTCTCATCACGAATTTTCATTCCGTTTTCTTTAAAGAATGTATCAATCTGTTCCTTGATTGCAGGATTGATGCGATTGCCAAAAAAGTCCAGTGTCTCACTTCCAGCATCTGTAAGTTTGAGAAAAGTCCTGCTGCCTTCACTTTTTTCAGTGATAAGCTCTGATTCCGCAAGCTCCCCGAATACCTCCTGGAGCGTCAGAAAATTGGTATATTCTTTGTCTAATATAAAATCATAAATCTGTGCCTTACTGAGACGTCCATCGGATTTCCTCAGCATATACAGCACGATCATCTTGTATAAAGTAAGGTATTGTGAACTCATGAAGACCTCATTTGGCGTCACCGCCATAAATTTTTATATCTGCTCATCGTCAGAATTCAAATCAGACAACAGGCTATATCTCCAATAACATGCTATCTCAGGCAACATGCTATTTCTTATAACAAGCCATCTCCGGCAACAAGCCTAAATTATATCAAAAGTTTACCCCCACAATTCCCCTCGCAAAAGAAATATACTGCTCTCTCTGTGGCGTGTCCATATATTTAAACACGTCATAGGAATATTTATGCCCACCGCCTGTGGTACAAAGTCCCATGGCAAGGCCATCGTGCGCGATTTCCTCCGGCGCATCCGTTTGCCTTGAAAACATGATGGCATGAATACTGCCGTTAGCCGCGACTTTACTGTATGCATAAGCTATGGCTGCCGCCTGCAGAGCATCTCCCTTTGAGGAAGTGTAACCGACTTCACTAAGGATTATGGATCTGACATTGCCATTATACAGCATAGCTTCGCTGTTCATATAGCTCGTGAGCACATTTATGTTTTTCATCGTGATAAAGGATGTGTCCGCAGAATCAGTCACAAGCTTGTGTCCGTTCCAAAATGCCACATCTGTAAGCGGCACAGTGTATGGATGCTGCGCAAGTCCCCATCCTATATCGCCATAGCTCCTGAGTGAAGCGGCAAAGCTGTCCAGAAGGTCCCTTCCGTCATAGTCGGGATTGCCCTTTAAATTTCTATCCCACTGCTGGTCCAAAGAAATATAAACATGCGCACCGGCATTATTGCTCTTTATCGCATTGTAAAAAACTCTAAAGGACCTTGCATAAGCTGCCGAATATGTTGCAAGGTCAGTGGAAGCCATATAGTTCCACTCTTTGCGCGCATTCACCTCATTACCTATAATCCACATGGCTACATTACCATGCCCTGCACCGGAATACCTGCCTGCCAGGAATGAACCTATCGCTGCAAGCGCATTTACACCGGCTTCATCGGATGCATTGAACATGTAATAAGGTGCTGTCGATCCGCTTCTTGCACTTGGATGTGTAACCTCTGGAAAATTCGATGGCGATACATTATTCAGCACGATTGCCGCGATATCCACACCCTTTGCATTAAGAGTTGTAAAAAGATAATCGTACTCATGCAGAATCGCGCCATTAAAATAATATGTAACACCATTATAGGGGTAAGCCACAGAGCCTTCCGCACTTGTTGCAAGAAGCCTGTTGAGCGGAATGTTATAGGTCGCGTAATTTACCCCCAGATCACCCACCGCGTCAAGCCGCGATGGATCCACCAATAGTCCCTTCTTGGAACTCTGCTGCATTCCTCCGTAATTATAAGCCGCAACAGCCTCGGGATTTGTTACATAGCTTGCGTGGGATACGGTTTTATATTCGTCTCCCTTTTTCACTGCAACGATGAACTTCCTGTAAAGTCTTGAACCGGATTCTCCCTTTTTAAGACTAGCCTTCAGAGTCATCTCTGTATCTTTATAAACCTTAGAAATCGGCTCTGCGTCCTCAGCAAAGCTATCCTCATACATCGCCGCATCAAATAAGTAGTAGTACTTATCATCAGAAGTCGGGATTGCATCCGATGCTCCCGTGACCTCTACCATGCCGTTTTCACCGATAATACAGCTCTGAAGACTTACATATTCCGCGAGCTGATCCTCAGGTATGTCCACCGTCTTCGGTCTCTCATCAAGGGCGATTTTTACCCTGTTTCCGGAATCCGTTATTACTTTTAAAGCATCTTCGTCGAGATAGCTCTTTTCCTTAGGTGTTTCCTTAACCTCTTTTACAGGTTCCTCGACTACGGTCTCAACCACCTCAGGTTTCTTGTCAAATGTGCCTTCTGTGTATAGTAAAATCCCAACCACAAAGAGTACCGCAAGCACTGAGCAGATAAGCACAGTAAGCGTTCCTTTGCGGGAAAAAATTATTCTGTTATTGATAAATTCTTTAATCTTTTTATAGGTTCTTTTCATCCTGCTTCTTTGCCCGGTCTTTCAAGAACTTCATATGCTCCTTGATTTTTACCTCATAACCGTTACCGGAAGGAGTATAGAACTCTTTTCCGTTTAATTCATACGGCAGATACTGCTGTTCCACATAATTGTTGGGATAGTCATGGGCATATTTATAGCCTATTCCATGTCCCAGTTTTGCTGCGGATTTATAGTGCGCATCCTGAAGATGTGTCGGTATAGGAAGATTGCCTGTATTCTTCACTGTATCCATTGCGTTAAAAATTGCCTCCACTGCGGCATTGCTCTTAGGCGCTGTCGCTATGTAACTCGCTGCCTGTGACAGGTTGATCTGACACTCCGGCATACCTATCCTCTCCGTTGCAAGAAAAGCTGCAACCGCCACCTGAAGAGCCTGAGGATCAGCATTTCCCACGTCCTCAGAGGCACAGATGACCATTCTTCTTGCTATGAACTTGGGGTCCTCTCCCGCATTAAGCATTCTTGCGAGATAATAAACGGCCGCATCGGGATCGGAACCTCTCATGCTCTTGATAAAAGCGGAAATTGTATCATAGTGGTTATCCCCGTCCTTATCGTATCTGGCCACACGCTTCTGAATGCACTCCTGCGCAACCTCTCTTGTGATGTGTATCTTGCCATCAGAACTTCTCTCGGTAGTAAGAATTCCAAGCTCTATCGCATTTAGAGCGTGTCTTGCGTCACCACCTGCTATATCGGCAAGAAACTCCTCGGCATCAGGCTCCAAAACAGCATCATAGGAACCCATTCCATTCACAGTATCCGTTACTGCTCTTCTCATAAGAGTCTTGATATCGTCCTCGGAAAGTGGCTGGAGTTCAAAAATAACTGATCTTGAAATAAGAGCCCCGTTAACCTCGAAATAGGGGTTCTCTGTGGTCGCACCGATAAGAATGACCGTTCCATCCTCAACAAACGGAAGAAGGTAATCCTGCTGCCCCTTATTGAAACGGTGTATCTCATCTATGAAAAGTATGGTCTTCCTTCCGAATCCTCCGAGATTCTGCTTGGCTTTGGCCACAACCTCTTCCATATCCTTTTTTCCTGCGACGGTGGCATTCAGCTGCATAAACTCTGCCTTAGTCGTGTTAGCAATAACCTTCGCAAGTGTAGTCTTACCCGTTCCGGGCGGTCCATATAAAATAATCGAGCTTATCTTATCCGCTTTAATTGCGCGGTAAAGAAGCTTGTCCTTACCAATTATGTGCTGCTGTCCAACAACATCATCAAGGGTCTTCGGACGCATCCTCGCTGCAAGCGGAGACTCGCTCTTTAAGTTTTTTTCACGTGCATACTCAAATAAATCCATAGTATTAGTATTCTACTATAAATGATATAATTATTCCAATTGATTAACCACAATCAGCAACTATTTCTTTACTATCGAGGAGGTTACTATGTTATTTGGTGCACTTGAAGCAGGCGGAACAAAAATGGTCTGCGCTATTGGCAATGAAAACGGGGAGATTTTGGAACAGGTGAAGTTCCCCACAGAAATACCCGAGACTACAATGCCTCAGATTTTTGAGTATTTTAAGGGAAAAGATATCAAGGCCCTCGGAATTGCATGCTTTGGTCCTATCGATTTAATTAAGGAGTCACCCACCTACGGAAGTATCACTTCCACTCCGAAGAAAGGTTGGTCAGGCTATAACATCGTAAATGCCGCAAAGGAAGCCCTTGGTATCCCTGTAGGCTTTGATACTGATGTAAACGGCTCACTCCTCGGCGAGGTTACCTGGGGATGTGCCAAGGGACTCTCAGACGCAATCTACCTCACCATCGGAACCGGTGTTGGCGGCGGAGTAATATCCAACGGAAAACTGCTCCATGGAATGCTTCATCCTGAAGTCGGGCACATACGTCTTCCTTTTGCAAAAAATGATCCCGGAAAAAGTGTATGCCCTTTCCATGACAATTGCTTTGAAGGCCTCGCAGCAGGTCCCTCAATACAGGCACGCTGGGGAAAACCGGCAGTAGAACTCGCAGACAAGCCCGAAGTATGGGAAATTGAAAGTGAATATATCGCAACTGCCCTTATGAGTTATGCCCTTATCCTCAGTCCCAAGAAAATTATTCTTGGAGGCGGTGTAATGCATCAGGAACAGCTTTTCTCGCTTGTCAGAAAAAAGTTCAAGGAGCTTGTAAACGGATATATCCTGACAAAAGAAATGGATGACCTTGATAATTATATCGTTCCTGCAAGTTTAAATGACAATCAGGGAATCATGGGTGCTATAAAGCTGGCCATAGATGCATGTGAGTAAGGCAGGCTATCCTAAAACAACCGACATTCTGTCCAGTAATTAAGTATTTTTTAAGCAAATCATTAGCCTTCCCCCTTTGGGGGGAAGGTGGCACGGAGTGCCGGATGAGGGTCTTAAACTCCGGCTATTATTGTATAGTAAACGACTTAACTCTATCGACCCCATTACACTTCTCAATAGTATCTATGGTTCCATCCTCATTGTATTTAAACTCTGCCACGCAAACGCTTCTGTGGAAGAGGCTTCCGCCCGGCAGATCTCCCGTGTGATAGAAGAGATATGAATGGCCTTTAAAATCGGCTATTCCGGGGTGATTCGTAAACACTCCGCCGTCCTCTGTCATAAGAACTCCGCCATATTTCCAGGGACCTGTAGGCGAAACTGAGGTGGAGTAAGCCAGATGCTCATTCTGTTTTCCTACTCCGAAGGCCGCATATACCATGTAGTAAAGGCCGTCCTTTTTATAAAACCAGGGGCCCTCACCATAGGAAGTGCCTGTGTCGTGGCTTCCCTTTGCAAAGGCTTCCTCAGTCATGGGAATCTTCACAACTCCCACTTCCTTGTCGTAGGTTATCATATCCTCATTAAGGAGCACATATCTCAGCTCCGGATTCCCGAAGTACAGATACGCCTGTCCATCATCGTCAATGAAAACCGTAGGATCTATATCATTCCAGTCGCCCTCGTCAACAAGCGGATGTCCAAGATCCTTGAAGGGTCCTGTGGGACTGTCTGAAATACCCACAGCTATTGCCATACCGCCATTTCTTTTGTGCACGGGACAATAAAGATAGAACTTGCCGTTCCTCTCTACAGCCTGAGGTGCCCAGGCTCTGTCATCAGCCCAGCTGATATCATCAAGCGAGAATATAGCGCCATGATCCTCCCAGTTCACCATATCCTTTGTTGAAAAGCATCTCCAATCCTTCATGGTGTAGAAGTCATTTATTAGTTCATCCTCATCATGAGTTGTGTAGAGGTAAAGCGTATCCCCATAAACCATCGGTGCAGGGTCGGCTGTATAGATAGATTTTATTATCGGATTTTCCTGAAAAGTTTTCTCCTGTTCCATTGTTAATATCTCCTTACCGGCGCTTTTGAAAAAATACTGACTAAAAACAGCTGTGCATAACAGAAGCACTGAAAAAGCTACAACTACCATGCATAAAGCGCGTCTTATTTTACCACTCATAGAATCACCTTCTTAAAAAACGAGCTTTTAATTATACAAGATTATACAAATAAAAAGAGCAGTATACTCTTCACAAATGAATGTATACTGCTCAAATAATGCTATTATGTTATTTTGCTCAATCCTTATCGGATTTAACAGGAGCTGTTCTGATAATGAACTGTACTGAGCTGGGCTCGTCATCGTTAGCACCTGAGAATGATGTGTAGCTCTGAGAAGCCTCATCTACAGCCTTAAGTCTGTCTGTTACTGAAAGAAGATCCTCATCAACTGTGCTTGTAAGCTTCTGGATTCCATCCTCATCGAACTCTACCATGCCGTCTGCAAGCTTTCTTGCGCCGTCATTAAGCTCTACTGCGCCGTCCTTAAGTTCGCCTGCGCCATCCTTAAGCTTGCCTACACCGTTATCAAGCTCAACTGCTCCATCATAGAGCTTACCTGTTCCGTCATAGAGCTCGCCTGTTCCGTCATAGAGCTTACCTGTTCCATCATAAAGCTTACCTGTGCCTTCATAGAGCTGGTTCACAC
The DNA here is from genome assembly GCF_000423925.1 of Butyrivibrio sp. VCD2006. Lineage (GTDB taxonomy): Bacteria > Bacillota > Clostridia > Lachnospirales > Lachnospiraceae > Butyrivibrio. Next base: position 197,408 of record NZ_AUIX01000002.1, on the reverse strand, counting down.
CATCAGCAAGCTTACCAGCACCCTCATCAAGTGTCTTTGTTCCATCGGCAAGTTTAGATGTACCTGTCTTAAGCTCGCCTGCTCCCTTTGCAAGGTCCTTGCCACCATCGTTTAAAGTTTTGCTGTTGGAGTTAAGCTGGTTTGCACCGGTGTAAAGCTTATTAGTACCTTCCTTAAGACTACCGATACCTGTTGTAAGTGATGAACCACCTTCATCAAGCTTCTGCATTCCGGTGTAAAGGCTGTTAGCACCAACTGCAAGCTGTGAAGCACCGGTCTGGATATCCTTAAGTCCACCCTGGCCTGTGCCGTTGTAAAGTGCACTCAGAGTACTTGCTGATGTTGCAAGTGTCTTATATGTCAAAGCAATTGTGGTAGCATACTGGGTTGCATCCTTAGTCTGAGTGAGTGCGTCCGCAACACCTTCTACAGCTGCTGAATAGTACTGAGTTGCCACATCAGCTGCAGCTTGAGCCTCTGCTGCCTTAGCCTGAGCTGTCTGTGCGTAGCCCTCTGCCTCAGCTCCCTTAGCCTGAGCAGTTGCGAGATCTCCTGCTGCCACAGCTGCTTCAGCTTCTTCTTTAGCTGCCTTAGCCTTACCCTCAGCCTCTTTTGCTGCTGCGGCTGCAGTCTGAGCTGCTGTATAATAAGGATCACCTGCAGTCATTGCTGCCTGAATATTTTTGCACTGCTCTAAAAGGCTGCTCTCTGTCGGCTGGTTCTGCATTGAATTAACAACTGCCTGGTACATTGCTGTCCACTCTGCATGTGAGATGCCTGTATTTGCCTGAATGTATGCCCAATCTTCTTCAGTGGAATACTCATCAATATTTCCATCAACAGACTCTGCTCCAAGTGTCACTGCTTCATCAACAGTTACAGGAGCCTCTTCTGACTCTGCGGGAGCTTCTTCTGACTGTTCTTCGCTTGTAGCTTCAGGAGCAACAGTTTCCTCAGTCTGCTCTGCAGTATCAGTTGTAGTATCAGCTGCAGCTTCATCTGCAGCTGTATTATCGCTTGCAGTATCAGGAGTGCTTTCTGTCTGAGCATCACTATTATCGGGAGTTACAGCATTTTCCTGTGCAGGAGCACTGTTATTATCCTGTTCACTATTATTATCCTGTTCACTATTATTATCCTGTGTATTATTGTCTTCCTGAGTGTTGTCTTCGGAATTATTATCCTGTGTATTCTCAGCCTGTTCCTGCTGTTCATTGTTCTCAGGCTGTACGTTCTCTTCACTATTATCTGAAGCATCTGATTCTTTGGATGAACTGTCCTTCTCTACCTCAACGACAACCGGCTTCTCAACAGTCAAAACATCGTAACCATTTCCTGCATCGATAGCTACAAGTCCTGCAAGCTTTTCAGTTGCCTCTGCAAGAAGAGCACTGAGTGAGGCATTATTTGCAGAAGGTCCTGCGGCATTACGTGCAGCCGGCTGTGCTGCTCCGCTATTACCTAATGCATAATCAATAACTGCGCGGTATTCATTATAAAAAGTATTTGCTGCAGAGGTTACTGCTTCCATCTGCTGTTTTACTGTAGTTGCAGCAGTAGTGATTCCTGCGCTGAGCTGAGCTGCTCCGTCAGACACGCTCTTTGCTCCATCCTTAGCGGATGTAATACCGCCTGCAAGAGTAGTTGCTCCTGTCTGAAGAGTTCCAACTCCATCATCAACACTCTTAGCTCCGGTTGCTATCTGTCCTACAGCCTCTGTATAAGTTCCGATACCTGAACTGAGCTTGGAAGCTCCTGTTGCAAGCTTCTTGGTTCCTGTTGCCAGCTGCTCTGCACCACTCTTAAGCTCACCTGTACCACTCTTAAGATCTTTGGTACCATCATTAAGCTTGCCTGCACCATCTTTGAGCTCGCCTGCGCCATCTTTAAGCTCGCCTGCGCCGTTCTTGAGTTCACCGGCACCATTCTTAAGCTCACTGACACCGTCCTTAAGTTCACCTGTACCATCCTTAAGTTCAACAGTACCATCATAAAGCTCAGAAGTACCATCAGCAAACTTCTCTGTACCGTCAGCGAGCTCGCCTGAACCATCACGAAGTTCTGTGGAAGCATCTGAAAGCTTATCCATATCGCCGTTGAGATCATCGATCTTATCTGAGTTGTAGATCTTATCAAGTCCAAGATCTGATACAACATTTGCACTTGCCATTGATACGGTCATGGGAAGCTCAAAATCCTGAACATCTGCTGTGATTTCCACGTAATCCGGAATATCAACATCTTCTGTATCAATATCGTTCTCAGCAAGCTTCTCATCATCAAGCTTAAGAGACTCTTTTAAACCGGGCATTGCAACGCCCACAACAACGTAGTTATTTGCATCTGAAATAACCTTACCGTTTGAAACCTTAACGTTTGCAAACTTTTCATTATCAAGCATTGTCCCTGAGATCATTGTGAAAGGAACATCTATATTCTCCTTCTCACCGTCGATCTCAACCTCTTTTGTAAGTGAGTTTGTGTAATCAAAACGAATCTTTACACTTCCGCTCTTACCTGCGATATCCTCAGCCTTCATCTGCTGACCATCAAGCTCATAGGTAACCTTGACTCCTACAGGAACTTCCTCAGTAGGTGTTCCCTGATAGTAGATATCTGATCCTTCTGCATCCCAGGTAACTGTTCCATCGCCGTTGTCTTTGAAAGATTCTTCGCCCTTCACATTAACGATATCCTTAAGGTTTGTTGTATCCTTAAGAGCTTTGTCGCCGTTAGCGTTCTTTAACCAGTTGCTTACCACAACTTCATCGACCGTACCGTTAGCATCTGTCATAACGTAAACCGTCTCTTCTTTTCCGCTCTCAGCATTCTCCTTGCTTCCTGTGAAAGCAGTCTTTGTCATGGTCTCAACAAGCTCTTCTGCCTCAGGGCTTTCCTCTGTAACATCCTGAACCTGTATTGTATCTTCTGTCTTCTTACCAATTCCGCATCCGGCCATTGTGGAACATGCAAGCGCGAATGCAGTTAAAACTGATGTAGCTTTAAGTAAGTTCTTCTTATACATAACGTTTCCTCTTTTCCTATTTCCTTCTATTGCGCATCCATAAGACGCATTCTATTAAATAAATCAACCTGCTTGTCTTATAGGTGTGATGTTATCATTTTTATTGCTGCCGTTTTTTTTTCTATCCTTATCCATTCTGATACAATCTCTCATGCCATAAGTGGTTCTGATGATAAGTCCATCAAAGATCATATACATTGAAGGAAGCACCAGGATAACTACTGCCATACTGATCAATGCGCCTCTTGCCATAAGGAAGCAGAGGGATCCGATCATGTCTACGCTGGATACAAGTCCAACACCGAAGGTTGCGGCAAAGAAGCTGAGCGCACTTACGATTACCGATTTCATGCTGGTCGAAAGTGCAATTCTTGTAGCCTGTTTTTTGCTCTGGCCTTCTTTTCTCTCCTTACAATAACGTGTTGTCATAAGGATCGCATAATCAACAGTTGCACCAAGCTGAATCGTTCCGATAACAACTGATGATATGAACGGTATTACTGTTCCGGTAAAACCGGGGATTCCCATGTTAATGAAAATCGCAAACTCTATAACCGCAACCAATATAAACGGAAGTGATATAGACTTCATTACAAATGCAATGATAAGAAATACACAGCCGATAGAAACCACACTGACTGTCTTAAAATCTTTATCGGTAATTGTAATCAAATCCTTAGTACAGGGTGCCTCACCTACAACCATTGCTGTGGGACTATATCTCTTAACAATCTCATTTATTGAATCTATCTGAGCGTTAACCTCATCCGATGCTGTCTTATACTGGCTTGTTACCATGAGCATCTGGTAATCGTCGCTGGAAAGCTCATCTCTAAGCTTTGCAGGAATCATATCCTTCGGAAGACTTGGTCCTAAAAGTGCCTCAAGTCCCAGCACTCCGTCAACACCTTTGACATTTTTAAGTTCTTTTACCATGCCCTGCATAGTTGCTGAATCAAGGTTCGCATCAGCAAGGATCATATATGTTGTATTAGTTTCAAAATGCTTATCAAGCTCTATCATTGCCTGTCTGCTTGAAAGATTATCAGGCAGTGTCTCTGACAGATCGTAGTAAACTGCTGCATGTTTGTATCCATAAATTGCAGGAGGAAGCAGACAAAGGAAAATGCATCCGAATAAGATGGCGTGTTTTGAAATCCATCTGGGAGTTTTTACAAATTCCTGAACAATAGGCTTATGCTTCGTCTTTTCAATTATCTTATCAAATATGAGTATCATGGCGGGAAGAACTGTTACGCAAGCGATAACTCCGAAGATAACTCCCTTCGCCATGACTATTCCAAGGTCAAGTCCGATTGTGAAGCTCATGAAACACAGAGCTACGAATCCGGCTATTGTTGTAATGGAAGAACCAAGTACTGACTGGAAGGTTGCACTGATGGCATTTGCCATAGCTTCCTTTTTACTATTTTCTCCCTTCTCAAGCTCCTCCTGGTAGCTATGCCACAGGAAAATTGAATAATCCAGTGTGACACCGAGCTGAAGAACTGCGCTAAGCGATTTTGTCAGGAAGGAAATCTGTCCAAGGAAGATATTCGTTCCCATATTAAACATTATCGCAATTCCTATGCTCATAAGGAAGAAGAAAGGAATCAGGTAGGAATCCATTGTCAGCGAAAGAATTATCACTGCTAAAAGCACTGCCATTCCTACATATACAGGTGTTTCTTTTTCCGTAAGATTCTTGGTATCCAGAACGATTGCTGCCATTCCTGAAAGGAAGCACTTTTCATTAGCAATCTTTCTAATATTGGTTATGGCCTCCATTGTGCCGTCGCCCGAGGTGGTGTCATCAAATATGATAAACATCAGCTGGGCATCTCCTGTACCCAAGGCCTCCGTGACCTCATCCGGAAGCATCTCCTTCGGGATCGTGTAATCCATAAAAGTGTCATACCATATGACCTTTTTTACATGTTCAACCGTCTCAATTTGTGACTTCAGAGATGATATGTCCTTATCAGCCATACCTTCAACCACAAAAAGCGAATACGCTCCGGTTCCGAACTGATCCATGAGGATATCCTGCCCCTTCATGGTCTCAATCTCACCAGGCAGATATGAGAGAATATCATAATTAACTCTCGTCGCTGCCATTCCCGCAACGCACGGAATCATTAGTGCGATGCTGGCAATCAGTATGAAAAACCTTGATTTTACTATTGCCTTTGACAATAATTTCATAACTTTTTCCTCGCAAAAATTATTTTATGACTACTAGTCATTTTTTACATTTTATGTTATACTCCAAAAATGACCGATGGTCAAGTTTTAAAGAAAGAAAAATAATGAAAATTTTATAAACCAGACTTGAAGCTAGATTTTTTCAAGCCTTTCAACTGTAATTGTGATAGGATTAAGTTATGGGAAAATGGGATGCTAATAAAAAAATGAAACGGGATTCTCTCTTAAACACCTCCTTTGAGCTGTTTACTTCACAGGGAATCAATCAGACTTCTATCTCCGACATAGTAAAGAAGGCAGGAGTTGCCAAGGGAACCTTTTATCTATATTTCAAAGATAAATATGATATAAGGAATCGTTTGATTGCCCGAAAGTCTAATCAGTTGTTTACTGTTGCATATGAAGAGCTATTAAAAGAAGATCTTCATTCGATTGAAGATAAGATAATCTTCATGATGAAACATATTCTAAAGGAGCTTTCCAATAATCCGATGCTCCTCTCCTTCATTTATAAGGATCTGAGCTGGGCTCTTTTCAAAGAAGCCATGGCCACTGACCCTGATGATGCCGAAACGGATTTTCTTCAGATCATCACAGCGATGTTTGAGGAATCGGAAGTTAAATATCGTAATCCCGAGCTTATGATGTTCCTTTTGGTAGAAATGATCAGCTCTGCCGGTTACAGCTCAATCGTTCACGGACAGCCCATGCCTCTTGAAGAACTAATGCCTGAGCTTGAATTTGCAGTTCGAAGCTTCATGAAGGCATATGAACTTAAATAAAATAATCATGTGCTCTACAAAAAATAATTAGGCACTCTACGAAATAAAACCCGCGTTGGCAAGACGCGGGTTTTTCAGGTAGGAGATTTCTTATGACTATGTATGTCATATGTGTTAGTCCTGCTTAACCCATCCAGTAAATATTGGCTGTATTTACTATTTTGATTGGTTAGCTTTTGCTAACACAGTTATATTAGCATAGGCTAACAATATGTGCAAGAGAAAAAATAAAATTTTTCGAAATTTTTCTAAAGCCGCAGGTTTTATCACATGTTTCCAAAGAATGGATCTCCGCCTCCACGCCCGTTTTTGGGGTCATTTCCATCATAATATTCGTCATCGTCATCATCTTCATCTTCGTAGTCTTCATCATCGTAATCTTCATCATCCGCAAATTTGCCGTCAGCATATCTTGGATCATCAAAGAAATCGTCTCCCTCTTCCTCCTCGTATTCATCGCCATCTTCTTCATCGTCTTCGTCATAATCATCGTCTTCTTCGAAGTCGTACTCGTCATCCTCTTCCTCTTCGAAGTCGCCGTCATATTCCATGTCGTAGTAACCCTCAGCCTCAAGCCTGTCGCGAACGTCTCTGTCAAAGTCAAGTTCGTAGTCTTCAGGATCCACTCCGGCTTCTTTTAGCATCTCTGCACGTTCTTCTTCATCAGCGCGAAGAAACTCTTCAAAGTCAAGTCCGGCATTGCACACAGCTTCCACAAGCTCAGCATCCACATAGACCGTGAAGTCCGCACTGTCTCCGTCGAAGTCATCATCCACATAGGGAAGATTCTCCGGAAAAATAGAAAACATTTTGCCATTTTCATCAAAGTCAAGGGGCCCGAAGCCCTTTCCAAGATTAACGTTCATATGACCTCATCCGTCAGCTTCGCTGACACCTTCTCCTAGAAGGAGAAGGCATAATCTGCTATCATCTACGCCTCCCCTAATAAGAGAAGGCATAGATTGTTGTCAGCTTACTGTTTTATTTCAAAATCTTAGTCGCGTTCTACGATGGCAGCGGCACCCATTCCTCCGCCGACGCAAAGTGTAGCAAGGCCCTTCTTAGCGTCGCGTCTTTGCATCTCATAGAGAAGTGTTACAAGAATACGGCAGCCGGAACATCCTACAGGGTGTCCAAGTGCGATAGCACCACCATTTACATTGAGCTTTGAAAGGTCAAAGCCAAGATCCTTACCTACTGCAACTGACTGAGCTGCGAAAGCTTCATTAGCCTCAATAAGATCAAAATCGGAAATCTGATAGCCGGCCTTAGCCATTGTCTTTTTAGTTGCTGCTACAGGTCCGATACCCATGATGCGAGGCTCAACACCTGCAAGCTCACCTGCGATCCATGTAGCCATAGGCTTAATTCCAAGTTCCTTAGCCTTTTCTTCACTCATAACAACGATAGCTGCTGCACCGTCGTTGATACCTGAGGAGTTAGCTGCTGTAACCATTCCATCAGGCTTGAATGCAGGGCGAAGCTTGGAGATATTCTCCTTTGTGACGCCTGCTCTGGGGCCTTCGTCCTTCGCAAACATAACTGTTTCCTTCTTAACCTTAACAGGAACGGGAACGATTTCCTCGTCGAACTTGCCCTCAGCCTGAGCCTTCTCGCACTTCTGCTGGCTGTTTGCTGCAAACTCATCAAGCTCTTCTCTTGTAAGTCCCCACTGCTCACAGATATTCTCAGCTGTGATACCCATGTGGAAGCCTCCAAATGCATCTGTAAGAGCGTCCTTGATCATTGTATCGATGAGTTCACCGTTGTTCATACGATAACCAAATCTTGCATTCTGAAGTGCATAAGGAGCACGAGACATACTCTCTGTACCACCTGCTACGATAATATCAGCATCTCCCATGGAGATAAGCTTTGCTGCAAGGTTTACACAGTGGAGTCCTGAGCCACAAAGTACATTAATTGTTGTAGCCGGAACTTCAACAGGAATTCCTGCATTAACTGCTGCCTGGCGGGCAACGTTCTGCCCTGTGCCGGCTTGGATAACGCAGCCCATATATACTTCATCAACCTGCTCAGGTTTAACACCTGAACGCTTTAATGCTTCTTTAATAACTATTGTTCCAAGATCCGGAGCCGGAATGTCCTTAAGGGCACCCCCCATAACACCAATTGCTGTTCTACAAGCTCCTGCCAAAACTACTTTTCGTGCCATGACTTTTATAACCCTCCTTTAATTTGAAAAATATTAGTTACTTCAATTTTACCAAAGGTGACGTCCCGCCTCAATATGTATATATGACGCCCTGTTTCATTGTGTATATAGGTCGCCCTATCGCAAACTATATAGGGATTTCGCGCTCGTTGCTTACGCATAATCGCTCGAAATCCCTATATGGTTTGATCAGGGCTGGTTATTGTAGACATTATGTTTCCAGAAGGCCGGACACTAAATTTTTTAGGCAGGGCTGATTTTGGAAAATAGAATTATTCTGTTAGCATACGTTCAAATTAAAGAAAAAGACCCGGGTGAGTTGCATAGTCGTTTCAATCGATTATGCGTTAGCAACGAGAGTGAAACGACTATGCAACCCATCCGGGTCGCGTATATTTTATTTATTACAGCTTCCAGATATCGCGATTGTACTCTTCGATGGTACGGTCTGATGAAAAGAAGCCAGCCTTTGCAATGTTGGTGAGCATCATCTTCTTCCACTTGTCGCGGTTTTCATAATCTGCGAAAATGAGATCCTTTTCACGGATATAATCCTCAAGATCGATGAGTGTCATGAACCAGTCCTTCTTAAGTAGCTCATCCTGAAGGCGTTTGAGGTTCTCTTTGTGACCTACTGCAAGACACTGCTTGGAAGTAATGAAATCAACGGCTTCCTTGATAACCTTGCTCTTCTTGTAGTAATCCTTTGAAACATAGTCCGCTTTTTCATAATGCTTGATAACTTCATCTGCGCTAAGACCGAAGATGTAGATGTTGTCATCGCCTACAAGATTGTGGATTTCCACGTTAGCACCATCATCTGTTCCCAGAGTTACAGCACCGTTAAGCATGAACTTCATGTTACCTGTTCCGGATGCTTCCTTACTTGCAAGTGAGATCTGCTCGGATACGTCACATGCAGGGATAAGCTTTTCAGCATAGCTTACGTTGTAGTTCTCGACCATAACAACCTTCATGTAAGGAGATACATCGGGATCATTGTTAACGATCTCCTGGAGGCAGAGAAGCAGGTGGATGATATCTCTTGCTATAACATATGCAGGAGCTGCCTTCGCACCGAAAATAAATGTGATAGGACGAGAAGGCTTCTTGCCGCCCTTGATCTCAAGGTACTTATGAATGATATAAAGTGCATTCATCTGCTGGCGCTTATACTCATGAAGTCTCTTAACCTGAATGTCAAAGATGGAATCAGGATCAACCTCAACGTTTTCCTTCTTCTTAAGGTAAGCGGCGAGCTCTTCCTTCTTCTGATGCTTGATGGCATCAAGTCTGTCAAGTGTCTCCTGATCATCGATAAACTTAAGAAGATCCTCAAGCTTGTCCGCATCCTTCTTAAATCCGTCACCAATCTTCTCGGAGATAAACTCAGTGAGAGGATGGTTACAGGACATGAGCCATCTTCTGAAGGTTATGCCATTTGTCTTATTGTTGAATTTTTCAGGATAAAGCTTGTAAAAATCGTTAAGCTCTGAATTTTTCAATATTTCTGTGTGGATGGCAGCAACACCGTTTACGGAGAAGCCGTAATGGATGTCGATAAACGCCATGTGCACCTTCTTATCCTTATCAATGATCTGAACTGCGGGATCTTTAACCTTAGCACGGATTCTCTTATCAAGCTCCTTGATGTAAGGAACAAGCTGAGGAACTACCTTCTCGATATACTTAAGAGGCCATGTCTCAAGTGCCTCTGCAAGGATAGTATGGTTAGTATATGCACAGGTCTTAGATACAACATCAATTGCATCATCCATTGAAAATGCCTTATCCTCAACAAGAATTCTGATAAGCTCAGGTATGATCATTGTAGGATGTGTGTCGTTTATCTGAATTACAGCATGCTTATTAAGCTCGCGAAGGTCATACTGGTGCTCCTTCTGTTCTCTTAAAATGAGCTGAGCCGCATTGCTTACAAGGAAATACTCCTGATAAATTCTGAGGAGGTTACCGGCCTCATCAGAGTCATCAGGATAGAGGAAAAGTGTGAGGTTTTTCTCTATCTTTTCCTTATCAAAAGTGATGCCCTTCTTTACAAGGCTCTCATCAATTGTCTCAATATCAAAAAGTCTGAGCTTGTTTACACCTGTATCGTACCCAACAACGTTCATGTTATAGAGTCTTGAAACAACCTTCTTTTTACCAAAGGATACTTCGAAGGTGGTATCTGTCTTCTCAAGCCAGGACTCATTCTCGATCCATTCATCCTTTTCAGCTGTCTGAAGATTATCCTTGAACACCTGCTTAAAAAGTCCATAGTGATAGTTAAGGCCGATTCCTTCTCCTGCAAGTCCAAGTGTTGCGATAGAATCAAGGAAACATGCAGCAAGTCTTCCAAGACCGCCGTTTCCAAGTGAAGGTTCTGGCTCACATTCCTCGATAGCAGCAAGGCTCTTACCATTCTTTTCAAGAATCTCATTTACTCTGTCATATACTCTTAAGTTGATAAGGTTATTTGAAAGAAGCTTACCAATAAGGAACTCCATTGAGATGTAGTAGATTTTCTTCTCTTTCCCTGTAATCGGTGCAAGATTCATAAGACGGTTAGAATACTCAAGAAGAACTACATATGTCTCCTTGTCTGTTAAGTCCTTGATGCTCTTGCCAAACTTCTCATTTGCTATACCTGTAAGTGCTTCCTCCATATTGGTCACAAGTACGTCCTGCTGTAAATTACTGTGCTGGCTCATATAATCTCCCTTCCTTTAAAAAGCAATACAATATCTTCTTGCCTATTATTTACAAGTCATAAATTGGTTTGGTGAAGCATGATGATTTGCAAAAAACAAAGAAAACGTTTTCACCAAATTCTTAAATATCATAACATACGAAAACGTTTTCCGCAATATTAAAGTTTTATAAAAAAAAAGCCTTCCCCTTGAGGGGAAGGTGCCGGTGAAACCGGCGGATGAGGTGTCCCCTCATCTGTCAGCTTCGCTGACATCTTCCCCCGCAGGGGGAAGACTTTAAGTATACATCTTTTAGATTCATCGACATCTGCCTACAGGGGGAAGACTTTAAGTATACATCTTTCAGATTCATCGACATCTGCCTACAGGGGGAAGACTTTAAACATACATCTTTTAGATTCATCGACATCTGCCCACAGGGGGAAGACTTTAAACATACATCTTTCAGATTCATCTACATCTACCCGCAAGGGAAATACTTTTAGCAGATTATATCCTCATATTTAAGTCTTACAAGTGTGTACGGGAGTCTTACTTTTCTTCCCGATGATCCATTAAGCAGTCTGTTCAGTTCGCAAACACTCTCTGATGCAACCTTGAAGAAGTTCTGCTTAACAGTATTCATCTGTTTGCCTACATATCCCATAAGAATGATTCCGTCGAATCCGCAGACAGGTCTGAAAATATCCATATCTATAAGAGCTTTCATGGCTCCGATTGCCATAAGATCCGAACCGCAGACTACGATGTCTTTATTTTTGGCATATCTCAAAGCAATGTTCCTTGCCTTTAATTCTGAAAAATCGCCATTCCTTATAAGAAGCTTAACATTATGCTTTTTCGCAAGATCTTCCATCGCCCTGATTTTTTCGTGGGTAACATAGCTGTTGCGCATACCGGCTATATAAAGAATTGACCTGCACATATTTTCACGCATAGTCTTCTGAGCCACATCGTACTGGGCCTGATAATGATCAACGCCTACAACAGAGGTGCTCTCATTTGTCTCAGCGCCATCTACCACAACAATTTTGAAGGTCTGTGACTCGATGAGCTGGTGAAGTACCTTGTCGTCATCATTCATTCCGAAGATTACTATTCCGCTGATACTCTGAGATGAAAAATATCTGATCATCTCCTGTAAATTCATTTCAGCAATAACGGAATAGAACACAGTGATAACATCCAGCTTTTTTTCCTGCGCCATGGCCAGTGCTCCGGATATATACTGCATATCAATCTCGTCTATCGCCTGTGTTTTCATATTAAGCTTTAAAAGAAGCGCTATCCTACCTGATCGTTTAGAGGACAGCGCAGCCGCAACCTGATTAGGGACAAAGTTCAATTTTTCAACTGCGTCCATAACCTTCTTCTGTGTTTGTTCACTTATGTTAGGGTAATGATTTAATACCTTAGAAACTGTTGAGATGGCAACTCCCGCTTCTTTTGCCACATCCTTAATGGATACCATTGATTATGCTTCCTTCTGCGCTGCCACCTGATTCATATAATATGTGTACAGCGTCTTATAGGTGTCGTTATTATAATGAAGGCCATCTCCTGTGGAAAATCCAACATTCGTAAGAAATGAATAACCGTCAAGCCATCCGATTCTGCTATCAAGTCCACTTCTCATCTCACTGTTAAATGCCTCAATATCGGAATTGGTTATCGTGGGATAACTGCTGACCGGAGTAACCGCTGCATAGAAAACAGTAGCACCTGCGGCTATCCATGAATCGACCTTCTTATTTATAAGTTTAATATATTTTTCAGCATTGTAAAGGTCATTAACACCATAGTTGATAATAATAACACTTCCATCGCCTGCTTCTGCATCGATCTGAGGTACGGCTTCATTTGAAAAGAAGGAATAACCTTCGCCAACCTTGGCGATCCATGCATAGTCTGACTTATTTACAGCCTGGCTCATCTGAACCGTACGGGAATCACCCGCAAAAATATATTCAATACCGGGTTCCGTCTCCTGGATGTAATCACCCATTATGTAGCCAACTTCATCATTGTACATAACCTGATACCAGCCATTGTCAGTCTCCCCAAGAACTGTGACTTTGGTATCCCTTTTGATGGTGGCAAGTCTGTCAAATTCCGTTCCCGCGCCTGTCCTTATGTTGACACGGTCATTGGAATAATAGCTCTTTTCCTCATCGTAAACAGTGATACTATACTCCGGAACGACAATTTCAGACTCAGGAAGATCTGTAGTCTTAATATCATCCGCAGCCTTCTCATCTTCTTCAGTTTCATCGACATCAGAAGCTGCCGCGTTCTCCATAGCTTCAAAATCACCTATAGCCTGTGCCGTCCAACCAACGAAATCAGCTGCGCCTTCTGCATTGTCGGCAACAACCTCTACTGTTTCCTTTTTAGCCTCGACTACACTCTTACCATCTATACAATTAAATCCAACCTGGGTAAAAAAGACAGCCATAAGAAGAATGGACGTCGCAACTGCGATTCTGTTAACCGGCTTTGAAGGCTTTCTATAATATGTTCTGTAATTGTTTCTATAGTTGTTTCTGTAACCTGTTCTTTTCATAAGAAAAATAATTACTCCCTGGTCTCAAAACAAAAAGCAGCATCATTATCATTATAGATAAACATAAAGGGAGCTATAATGCTCCCCATAGTTCGAGATATTACTCTTTTTTTACGCCCACGTCAAGTTTTTGTAATAATTTCACTTATCCTTCTCCTTGCGGGAATTACTGAATATTTTACCTATACCAAGGTAAACAAGCCACAAAACAGCCCAAATCAGCCATCCTATACCCCCGCCAAGCGTGTTGGTTACTACATCATCGAGCTCGAATATACCAAGTTTGAAGATATACTGCACCGTTTCAATGATGATGGACAACGCAACGCAGGTAATAACACATATCAGCGGATTTCTGAATTTCCTAAAAGCCCCTGGAAGAAGGATACCCATAGGGATGAACATGATTATATTTTCAATGAACATGGCTCTCCAGAGAGTTGTTTTCCCCCAGGATGACCAGAGTTCGAGATTTACTCCCTCAAACTGTCCCGGTTCTCTACTGACAAACACAATAAACAGAATTGAAGTCAGATAGATTAGAAGGGCAAAAACCGCTATAGCATGGCCTGTCGAAAGCTTTCTGTCCTTTTTTAGAAATTTACAGCCAATCACATAGAACAAATAGACCGCCCCGTATGCCAGGGCGATCAATATGCCTACGTTCATATATTTTGTAACACCCATCAAATCGGATATTACCATTTTGATGAGCTCTTCATTATTTAATATCTCGTTAATCATTCCTTATTAACTGCTTCCCTTGCATAAACTACGCACTGTACTATGTTTGAGCGCTGCTCTCTCGTAAGGATATAGCTGACTCCGAAGCTCCTTACAGCACCGGAATAAAAGTCAGTGATGGAATCCTTACCCACAGCAATAGCATTTCCTCTGCGGTCCAATGCCACTACTGTTACGGGAATATAATCCACATTCCTGTCCGAATAATTGGTCACGTCAGCTGAGAGTGTGAAATAACCGCTTGTATTACTGCCGTACATAATGTTACTGATGTCAAAATCGGCGCGAGGATCATTTACGCATTTTTGAACATCAAGATTTGGCATTATAAAGTACTCATGAACTCTGTAGAGAGAAAGTCCGGGATATTCTACCTTCGGTGTCTCCTCCTCAGTTGTGCTGCCAAATGAAGATGAAATTGCAGGACCTGTTCCTGCAGCATCTCCGGATGTAACCTCACCGGCATCTTCAGGAGCAGTGCCATCCTCTGATGAAGTCCCTTCCGTCGATGCATCATCAGCTGAGGAACTATCCCCTGCTGCTCCTTCATCAGAAGTAGACGCGCTATCAGCGGCCGATGCTCCTTCAGTTGCAGAGGCTCCTGCCTCCGCGGTCATACCTTCCTCAGATGATGCTCCATCGGTTTTCTCAGCCGCAGCATCTGCAGTACTTCCCAGGTCGCCTGACGCATTCTGTCCACTTTCATTATCAGGTAAAAGCTGTGTTCCACCACTTGTATCTTCTTTATCACCAACAGTGGTCCCACTTGCTGTATCCGCTGCTGCCATGAGCTTTTCCGGATTAACTGCTACCCGCTCTAAATCCTTTATTGAAGAAGATGTAAGTCCCTCTTCCTCAAGAGCCTTCTCAAGCTCATCTATGTCTATGGCATTAAAATCCTGACCATTCACATTTCCTTCTGCACTGTTCGCCTCTGAAGGATCAGGTGTATCTCCTGAAAGGTCTCCCTCTTCAATGGTCACGCTATCTTCTCTTGTTTTTATCTGTCCATAAGGAACGTAGAAATATCCCTTCTCTCCGGGTGCAATAACATCAGGAACTGCCCTGACATAATCATAAGAATCAACCACTTCAAGATTGCGATCCTCTATATCAAAAACAGACTCATCTCCAAGATAAAGGTTGCTCTTACCAATATTCTCAATAGTAACGACTGCATGAAATCCGGAATAAAGACCATCATCCTCATAGACAAAGGTTGTACCTGTGATGCGATAGTCGATATTCTCCGAAGCCTCTTTTCCTGTTGAAACCAAAGGACCGCTTCCGCCATATCCACTTTCACTCTCACCATATTTAAAAATCCAGTTCCCGTTTTCGTCATAATAAGCCGAGTTATCAAGCGCATCTTCCTCAGATGGCGCCTCATTAACCGGCTCTGCAGGAAGTGGATTATTCTTTCTGTACATGTAATAAGCACCGAAGATAAAGCCCCCAAGCAAAGTGACTATCAGTGCAAATGTTGTAATAGCATATTTCATGATATTCCCCTCGTTATCTGAATGCAATTACCATTCAAAAGGTTTGAAAATGCAAGCATTTCCTCAATATAAATTTAACAAACATCTAAAGGGGTTTCAATATCAGAATCCCCTCGCTATGTGCATTTCACAAATAAAGCAAAATTAATTCACAGATTAAACACATTACGGTCACGAATCTTTACGATTTATATTTTATTATCTAGACATAAGATAAAAGAAAATAATTCTCTTATCTCCCTCATAAGAAAACATTTCGTGACGCAGAGCTGCCGGGTATTTCGAAATACCCGGCAGTTTCATTTTCATAGCCATTAAAGCCCATTCGAATAATCATTGAATACCACAACAGCTGTAGGACTTGGAATTTTCCTGTTGTACCTGTCGTAATCGGGGCTAAAGGGCACAGTTCGTCCGGATATTTCCTTAATCCTCGTATGTGGTCTTCTGTTATCGGAGCCTTCGGAATTGTTCTGATCACTCGAACCTGCACTACCATTCCCTGCAATCTGCTCTTCGCTAACATTCTCAGGAACTATACTCACGAGACCTTCGGTTGTATAAAAAATCCTGCCCTCGTTATGCTCCTCCAAAAAGTCCATTTCGATAGCCTTTTTAGAATTCTTCTTTGCCTTATCCTTGGTATTTTTTGCTACGTTCTGATCCTTCTTCATTCTTGAATCCACCATACTGCTTGTAAGGTTCCTGAAATCAAGACCGCTCTGCTGAAATACCTTATTTGCTAGATTTTTATCATTTAAAAGTTCTTCCAAGATGAAGCCCTTTATAGAATCTGTGCCTATATCCTCGGTGACGATCTTGCAGTCATCAGAGCCATCTTTCGTGAGATAAAAATCTGCTGCCTGTCCGGCAAGAAGAATAACCGTTTTGCTGTCTCCGGATTTAAGATTCGTCACCTTGCAGTGAAGGCTTCCTTCAAGCAATGATACTCTGGTGTGCCTTGGATCCAATATTTCCACCTGACCGCATGTACCCCGTACGGCCATTACCATCCCGGAAGTACGAATGTTGAAAATCTCGGAATCCTCAAGGCTGGAAGTAACATTAAAGAAAAGCGATCCTGCATTAAGAAGGACCTCGGTTTTGTCACCTGCTCTTCTGACTTCTGCTTTTGTAAGAGAATCAAGCTTTATGTACTTGGTGTTGTCAAGCTTCACGGTAGCTGAGCTCTTTGCTGAGGTTGTGACAAGGCTTCCGTTTTCCAGTCTCATCTTCGTTGATACCTGCGACTTCCTGCCCCTGCTGTCTGTGACAGTGATGGTTCCTGTACCACCTGTAAGCCTTATAGCATTTTCAGCATCTGCTTTTATCTCAGCGGCAATAGCATCACCGGAGAAGCTTACAATTAAAAAAAGCGCAATTGCGAATGCGAGCAGTCGCCTGCCCACACGCATTGCCCTATAAATCGTATAATCGTATACTCCCCTCATAGCGCCACCTTCCTAAACGCTTTCTTATACTTAAAATAATACGATATTATGATAAAAAATGATATTAAATATCTATAAATTTGACTTATGAATCCGCAAAATATGAGAAAACAGTCTTTATCCCAAAAGCTCCAGCAGCTGCTCCTTCGTCATATTTGTGATGGATTCGTTATCACCTGAAAGAATGGCATCAGCCAGGTCCTTTTTTGCATTTTGCATCTCTACTATTTTTTCCTCAATAGTATCCTTCACTATGAGCTTGAAAACCGACACGTTCCTGGTCTGTCCTATCCTGTGCGCTCTGTCTGTGGCCTGATTCTGCGCTGCAAGATTCCACCAGGGATCATAGTGAATGACAACATCCGCGCCTGTGAGATTAAGTCCTGTTCCGCCTGCCTTAAGTGATATCAAAAATAACGGAACCTCATTTTCGTTAAAGCTGTGCACAAGTTTTATTCGCTCTTCCTTGGAGGTCTGACCGGTTATCTTGTAATACTCGATATGATTCTGCTTTAAGTCCTTTTCCAAAAGCTCCAGCATTGATGTGAACTGTGAAAACAGAAGAACCTTATGTCCTCCGTCAATTGCACTTTGTACCAGCTCAAGACATGAGCTTCTCTTGGCCGACTCACCCTCGTATCCTGCAGTTATAAGCTCCGGATCGCAGCATATCTGCCTAATTCTCGTGAGCTCAGCAAGAACCTTTAGCTTGTCCTTTCCGGATTTGTAGTCCTCGCTTTCAAGAAGCTTCTTCATATGCGTAACCTGCGCATCGTAGAGCTTTCGCTGCTTAGTATCAAACTTTGAAAAACGAATCTCCTCTATCTTCTCGGGAAGATCCTTTAGTACGTCGCCCTTTAGGCGCCTTAGAATGAATGGACCAACCATGTTCTTTAGCTGCTTTGTGGCGTCCTCATCCTTATACTTGGTAATGGCTGTCTCAAAATCATCTCTGAATCTGTCATATGTATATAAAAATCCAGGCATCAGATAATCAAAAATACTCCAGAGCTCACTGAGGCGATTTTCAATAGGTGTTCCTGTCAGAGCAAATCTGTGTCTGCTCTTTATAACCTTTACAGATTTAGATGCTGCTGCCTGCGCATTTTTTATATACTGCGCTTCATCAATTATCTCGTAATCGAATTCAAGGTCTTCGTATAATCCAATATCTCTTTTCAAAAGATCGTAGGATGTAACAAGGACTTCCGGCCTTTTCTTACTTGAAAGGAGCTTCTTTCTCTCAGCCTGCGTTCCCGTTACTGTCTTAACATCAATTGAAGGAGCAAAGCGCTTGAACTCTTCCTCCCAGTTGTATACAAGCGATGCGGGGCACACGATAAGCGACGTGATATTATCTGCCTTCTCAGCTTCAGCCTGCTCCTTCCTATACTGAAGCATTGCTATAACCTGAAGCGTTTTTCCAAGTCCCATATCATCAGCAAGTATTCCTCCAAAGCCAAGCTCAGAAATCATGGTAAGCCACTTAAAGCCATACTTCTGATATCCTCTAAGAACTCTTTCAAGGCTGCCCGGAGCCTCTACATCAGCATCCTTTATGGTGTTAAAGTTCCTGACAAGATTCTTGAAATTCTTATCTCTGTCAGCAGCTATCTCATCATGCTCTTCAAGAAGCTTATTTACATAAATAGCCCTATAAAGCGGTAAGTGAAGCTTACCCTTCGTAAACTCCCTGGCGGATACTCCCATGGCCTGCATGGTTGCAATGAGTTCCTCAAGAGCATCATCCTGCTCCAACCTTATGAATTCGCCACTCTTTAATCTGAAAAACTTTTTCTTTTTACGATAGCTCTCGAGAAGATCAAGAAGCTCATCCTCAGACATATCATCTGTCGAAACATCCAGATTCATTATGCCGCTCTCAACAGAAATGCCAAGCCTCACAGAAGGCGCTTTGCGGATCTTAAGCCTCTCAAAATCCTTGCTGGCTCTTATCTCACCAAGTGCCATGAAATCCTTAAGGCCATCATTTAACAGATTAAATGTGTTCTCACCATCTTTTTCACAGTAAAAGGTCTCACCGCTTTCGCTCTCATTAGGGAGATAGTTCATAACCGTCTGAACTGCCAGCTGCTCAAAATTTATATCCCTTGAATCGGGAAGTGGGTAATCTTCATCACGAAGCTTATGGAGAAAAAGTTCATTTTCACCGTATTTGGCAAGGATTCTTCCTGTGATAATATCCTCCTCGGCATCCATATAGAATGAAAGCTCGCATTCAGGAGGCATAGACTCTGCAATGCTTCCGTCCTCCGGCTCAATAACATTTATATCACTGCATTCCATCATCTGAGGCAGAATCCTATAGTAAAACTCTGCAACTCTCTTCTTGCCAATAGTGAACTCAGCTCTGCCATCAAACGCATTATCAAGAAGTAGCTCCATCATAGGAGAAATACTCTCAAGCCTTGTCAGCACACCCTTGGACTCATCAATAGAATACAGATGTTCCTTGCCATGATACATAACCGGAAGCTCAGCCTCTATGTATAAGCCGCTAAAGTGACCATCGTCATCATTTGTAGGACTTATAAACACATTTGCAGCCACTTTACTTTTTCCGATTTTCAGCCGTGTTAACTTTGGGGCGTCTTCTTTGTAGTATCCATTAACCTCAAAAGTCTCACCAAAAGCAGCATCATAGAACTTGTCCAAAATTTCGTCTGAAAGGTCTAACTTATCCCCAAGGTCAACATCATTTCCCCAATAATTATTTTTGCCATAGTACCTGTCGTGATAATATTCCTCTTCCTTCCTGGCGGCATCAACGATTGAATAGTACTGCATCGACTTTTCGTCAAAATCATTGTCCATAAATGAAAGTATCGTGCTCTTACCAAACTTCATGCTTCCATAGGACTCCTTGGCCTCTATAAGCTCGCTAAGACTTTTCAACACGAATAGCTTCTCTATTCCAATTTTGAAGGAAAGCTCAAGCTCGTCCATATATGACAGATGAAGTCTTGGCAAAAGCCTGATCACCGGGTTACGACTTATCGTCTCTTCAATTTTCTGGGCACTGGTGATTCTCTTATATCCGCTTAGAATTCTGCTACCAACTATATCCGTATCATCACCGGGATTGTACTTGGCAATATATTTATCAGCAAGAAAAAGAAGCGCAGCCCTGTGCTCACAGATTTCATCATACATTGGAGAATAATATCCATAGTGACTTAGTCTCTTGTGCATGTGTGTACATGAAGAATTTATGATAGTGCTTCTGTTAAACGTAATTTCTAAATCAGATACATTCCCCTTCTTATCCGTGTACTCACCATTAAAAGTAATCGCGAGCTCACCCTTATTGGAGTTATATCTGCCAAGATAGTAAAAATCCGAATCCGTAATTTTTACCTGCCCTAGCCTTACCAGCTCGCGACCCTTCTCAAGGGTATCATAGCTTATCCTGCTGTTTTCAATCACCTTCCTCACATTGAAAAAGGTCTGCCCCTTGTCAGATTCGAACTCTTCTCCCTCTACGAGAAGCGATGAGTTTTCTTCCTCCCACTGGAACATAACAGCTGCTTCATGCTTGCAGTTATAACCCTTTTTCGCAAACTTGCAATCACAATAAAATGTAAGATATCCCGCCTTAAGCCCTATTATGTGAACGTTATAAACATGAGTACCAAGTACTCTCGCCATGCATCCATCTTCAGTCTGTGTGAGTCCCTTTACCTTACCAAGCTCATAGTAGTCATGCCCCCTGCTAAGGATTGTACTGTCAAAATAGTCGGTCCAGTTCATTTGTTTTGTTCCTATTACTTCTTTTTAAAATTAGTGTACTTCATGCCGGCCTTCTTTAATTTCTTGACCAGCTTATTATATGCGCTCTTATTCTTCGCTTTGATGATACATTTTCCGTAGTACGCAGCATCTTTGAATGCATTTTTGCCAATTGTTTTCTGCTTTGATGCGTTAAGTTTTACTGTCTGAAGATTAAAGCATCTGTAAAAAGCGTTCGCCCCAATTTTAGTTATCTCGGATTTTGACAGATCAAGCTTTTTTAAACTGCAAAGACCGGCAAATGCATATTTTCCAATTGAAGTTACCTTATATTTTTTGCCGGAAACTGTGATATATTTGGGTGCCGTATAAGATGTAATATTGGTGGTGCAGCCAATTACCTCTGCATTCTGTCCCTTAATAGTATAACCAATATGATTTATAACGACGGTATCGTCATCATCCTGAATCTCGTCAAGCCCGGAGGAACTATCGACACCATCAGAATTATTACCATTCTGATTTCCGCTGCTTGAATTTCTGGAAATAGTAAATGACCGTGACATAGTGCCTCTATAGTTGCCTATTCCCGTGATAGTAGCCATTCCGTATCCAACACTTGTGTTATTACTCAATGCAACGGTATAGTCAACTCCTTCAGTCAAAGTTCTTCCATCACAGGTAAGAGTGATAACCGGAACGATAGGGTTTCCTGTATACTGATATGAAGTCCTATCAAAAGTCATAGAAGCACCAAATAATGAACGAGCTGATACCCTGACCGTTATGCTGGCGGTCGTTCCAAGTGAGGATGTAGCTGACAGCGTAGTTGTTCCCACATTATTTGCTACGAGTCTATTACCTGATATGGAAGCTATAGAAGTATCCGATGATGTAACCGCTGAAGCAGGTATTTTAACTATCGGCGGCTCAATTGATGTTACTGCAGCTGTTATGCACTCCTTAATTCCGGAAAGATCATAGGAATCGCCAAAGGTCAGATTTATTCTGTTATAGCCCTCTTCGTCAGAAATAAATAATCTTATGTATGAATTGTCTACTTCCACCGGAACAGTAGAAGGCCCATCAAGAGCAGCGGTTGCTGCAGCAGTTGTAGTTTTTCCCAAAAACTCCTGAACCCAGAAATGGCAGCCATCACGTTCAACATGCCCAATTCCAATAGCTGCAAAATTACTGCTCAGCATATTCCTGCGGTGTCCCTGTCCGTCATAATCCTCGTTCTCTTCAAGCCACATATTGAAGGCCTCCAAGGTATCGATGTCATATGATCCGCACAGAATATTCTCACCCCACCAAGAATTAAGTCCTGCAGGGTAAGCAGTACTGCAAAGAGTGCCATCAGGTCTCTCATGTCCATACCTCACCGAAATCTCCATGGCTCTCTGCATGGCAATTTTCTCAAGAGTGTAGTCATATTGAAGTGCACTCCTCACACCAATATTAACCTTATTGTTATTCTCATCATACTCCCAGGCATTACCGCTTGTGCGAAGCTGATTAATCGTAGCAAGCATATTCCTGGCTGACGTTTGAAGGTAGTTACCTGTTACCTGATAAGTCGTCGTGCCTGCTGCTTGAGCACTGATATTATAATTACAAAAAATTGAAACTGAAAGAAATAGAATTAGAAATTTGTTAATTATTAGATTTTTTCCCCGATTCAAAACTGACCTCCATAACATAAAAAAAGCACCTTTATTACTATACAATAAGGTGCTTTAAGAAAAAGTACAAGATAATAAAATGAAAATGCTTCGGTAAATTTAAGCCTGCAAAAATTCACAGCCTGCAATCTCGATTCCATCTTCTGAAATTTTGCAGGTATAAAACAGCACCCTGACTCCTGCTGCTATGGCTTCATCAAACGCCTTTGCAAACTCAGGGTCTGTCGCTGTGTTGGGTCTTACTTCATGTATGCCCTCGCCCTGGATCACAAACGCAACCGCAGCATTATAGCCTTTTGCTACTGAAGCGGCAAGCTCCCTAAGGTGCTTTGCTCCACGCTCTGTAGGTGCATCCGGAAAATATCCAATACCATCTACGAAAAGTGTGCAGCCTTTGACTTCCATCAAATACTTTTCGCCATCTTTTTCCATATAAAAATCGATCCGTGAGTCACCGAATTTGAATTCCGGCTTCACAAGGTCATACTTATTATTCTTAAGAAGCCACTCCTTCACCACTGCATTTGGTGCCTGGGAATCAATATTGATGATTCTGCCGTTCTTCTCCACTGCCACCAGATCATACGGCGTCTTCCTCTCCGGATTGGATGCTTTCTCAAGGAAAACCTTGCACCCGGGAATCAGAAGCTCCTTGCACCTTCCGGTGTTCTTCACATGAACAGAAAGTTCATCGCCATTAAGATTTACTTTCGCAATGAACCTGTTGGGACGGGATATGAAAATTGCCGGGGTGATGGATTGGTATTTCATGTTACTCTATTTCCTTATGATCTTTTCCATTGCTTTTAAAGGACACAGCACAAGCTGAATCTCATACTTACTGGTTCTCCATTTAACATCAAGCATGCCCTTTTCAATCAGCCCTATTACTGTTTCCGAAGTAAAGGAGCACTCATCAGGAAATTCACAGTCATCATTTTTTATAAGTTGCAGACAAGTCTTAAGCAGTTTCTTCTCTTTATCATTCACAAATGTAGCCATCTCCTGAGGTTTACGTATAAACCTGTCCGTAATAATGTCCACCAGTGTTTCTTTCTTCGCACCGCTATTCACCAGAAGGCCCAATGTTTCCACCATATTCTCAAGAGTCTTCTTACTACATGTAGATACTACGTCTTTGGTTCTATCTGCCCATTCAGAGGTAATTACTACGCCAATCTCTTCAAGAGTATCCTCGTCATATTCGCCCTCACCGAATGCATCCAAAACTCTTTGAATTTTCTGCTTTTGAGTAGTCAGCTTTTCCTCTTTTAATGATAATGGACCAAACTCACCCTGCATTAAATAATCAGCAAGCTTTTGGTTTGTATATTCCATAAAATCATCTTTGGATTTTGATGCAGCAGCAATAGCCTCCTCCATGTCTATTCCCAGTACGTCCAACATTTTCTGGACATCCTTATCATTTTCCGGGTCGTTTACATACTCATAGGACTCATCAACTACTCCGGTCTCCCCTACCGCAAGCTCAATGCCACATACCTTACACACATCGGCTACCATAGACAAAATCATGTAATCCTTCACTACAAGTGTTTTGGGTTTCCCATAATTCATTACTGCATTAGCCAAAAGGCTACAAGCTTCCTCTTCCTTTATCAAATGAGGCTCAACTATGGAATGCGCTATAATCTGCTCATTCTTCCTTGATGCAAGCATAATGGTCGCGGGCATCAACATTTTCGAATAGTTTTCATCTTCTACAAAACTACCCATTGGCTGCATATCCAGCTCCCATGTCTCATTATTCTTTTTTGACTTCTTCATTTTTTTGGTATTGTTATCCAACACCAAAAGCGGCGTACTAAAAAGTTGTTCCTTTTCAGGCAACTTCTTTACTCCGAATTCAAACTCCGCACCCTTAAGCTCATATGAAAAAATAGTAAAATTATCCCTGATTTCGTTTATGTTTTCCTTACACTTATCAAGTGTTTCCAATAAAAGTCTCAAAAACTCCGTACAGATTCTGACTTCTTTTCCATCAAGGATATATGGTGCAAAACCTGCTGAATACTTTTCAAAATAGATATAGGAATTCTTCCCTCTAAACTTAAGCCCCAGGTTCTTTATTAACTCTTCCTGTTCCGGCGGCACTTCATCTTTATTGTCGAGCCACATATTTATGCTGTTTTGATCCAGCATCAAATGAGAATCATCCAGCTTATAGTGATCCGTCAGAACCATTTTTCGCATCTGCTTATAACCTTCATCTCCAAGATATAGCGAAAAACCATACTCCATCCCGCCATTACCAAGAATGATGAAATCTCCGAAAACTTCCTCATCGAATCGAACCTCGACAACATCCGAGTTCATAAGATATGTCCATGGCTTTTTCTTTTTAAATTCTGCAGCCAGTTCATATAACTGCTTCCATTCCTCTAAGGTAGCCTCTTCTCTTTCCCCCGCAGGATAATCCCCATTTTCATCACAATCGATTATTCTATAGTATTCATCATAAAAACTACCCTCTGCATAATCCTCTTCATAATCCTCTTCATACCAGTCTTCATCAGGGTACTGCTCTACTTCCCCTTTACTGTCTATGACTTTTGCAGGAATAAACCCTTTTTCATCAATTTCATCCTTTACCTTTATACGAAAAATCCAGTCATCACCATAGTCATAATTAAGCCTGAAAACAGATCCCTTCTTTATTCCTGTTGAATAAATCTTCACATTTGTTTTCTTTCCACTCCCAAACTCCGACTTCATTTTTTCATATATCACACCATTTATATCAAAATCATAGAGGTGATCATCGTCAAAATTAATAGAATTAAGTATCGCTATGCAGAGGTCATCAAGTGTTGAAGATCCGCCAATTTCAATTGTTCTCTTTACCCCATCAACAAAGTAAGCTCCCCCGATGAGATCTATTTCAAAAATAAATTTCATTAGTTTTTTCTCTCTCCCAAATTATTTTTTAACTCCTCATATGTTTCCTTTAAAGAATTCCTTGGGACTATATTCTACCCCTTTTTCTTAAGAATCTGCTTATATAATTCTGCTGCTATTTTCTCCAAATCCTCTCTGCTGGCATCACTTAATTTTCTTCTTAGATCCTGAATTTTCATATGTAATCACACTCGATTTATTTGAGTTTAACTGTTTCAAAACGGGAAACATTACACGTTTCTAAATGCAGATAAATTCCTCCCCTCTTAGATTTCTCCTCGTCCAGGTCTTCACAGACTGTTCCTTTAAAAACTGCACAAATCCATCAATTTTATCTGTATGATCAAAAACCTCCAATGCCATATAATATGTTTCCTTATCTTCATCAAATATAATTACAGGCGGAAGATTATTAATCATAAGGATGTAGTTAAGAAGAGTCCTTCCAACTCGTCCGTTTCCATCAGCAAAAGCATGTATCCTCTCAAAACTACAATGAAACCACGCAGCTGCCTTCAGAATTTTCTCAGGATTATCAAGCTTCTGATCATTAAACTCATCGCATATATAACGCACTTCTTCTGGAACATCCTCAGGCAAAACTCCCACAGATAATCCAACTCCATAATAATTCTTCTTGTAGGTCCCGGGTCTTTCACCCTTTTGCCATCTGCTTTCGTCATAGCAACCATGACAGAGTTTCTCTTGAATACTCAGTATCAGTTTTTCTGAAATTATCTCTTTCGAAACAATCTTGTCCTTCAAATACTCATAACAAACTCTTTGATTCTCAGCCTCAAACAGCGCCCGAAGATCACCGGTATAACCGATTACTTTACCATTCTCAAATATCTCTCTTGTTTGATGGATAGTCAGCTCCGAACCCTCAATCCTATTAGAATTGTAAGCAAATAAAACCCTGAAATTGCCAAGCATTACATCAAGGTCAGCGGTAGAATCTATTTTCTTTTCTTTCCATCTTGTAAGGATGTCGTTATAGGTGAAATGCATAGTTTTTGAAGTCCTCATGTAATGGAATGCGGTTATTTTCATATTTCACTGACCATTTTATCACTAATCTTAACTCACAGTCCCTGATACTAAATTTTTACTAAATGGCATTGACTAGATTGGATTGTATCGCGCATGTTATCTGACCTCAAATCTTTTCCCTCTGCCATATCTGTGGGATACTTTTTATATGTGTTACTTCCAAATAATAACCTCCAAACAACAAGGTTTTAATAATGCCCTATGTAAAAGTCTAGCTCTCCTTATTAGCTTTTCTGCCTCTTTAAATGTTCCTCCGCCTTCATTACATAGCCAATTTTCGGTCTTATATGAAAAATGGACTCTTTTTTTTACAAGCTGCAAAACCTTTATTATTTTCATAATTCTCATATTGCAACAGCTAAACACACTTCCAAAATTAGCAGCTGAATTATCTTGATACAGGCGGCAATATTCTAATCTTTTTTCTCGCAGCATCAACGACTGATTTTCCATTTGCTTTCTAAAATGAAATGTAACAGCAGTTACTATGTAATTCTTTTTGTTCTTAAAAACTGAATTTCTATGAGAGAAGTCACAATCTTCTTTAGATAAATCTTTAAGCACCCCATCTCTTATGCACTCAACAGATAGGATAAAATCACTTATCGAGTTTCCTTCCTCTGCACTGCCTCCTGCATTCATTACAGTCGCTCCCCCAACGAATCCCGGAACAGAAATAAGATATTCTATTCCACCATATCCTGCTTTATTGATCGTCCTAATCAATTCTTGAAGCCTAACCGAAGCGCCGACTTTATAGCACCCCGCACCTAAATCCTCGATTTTTTTATTGAATTCACTTAATGATATAACCGTTTCAAATGTTCTATCAGATGCCAGAATATTGGATCCACCGCCAATACAATATTTTGCTTTTCCTTCTTTAATTAGTTGTATTAGCTCTTCAACATTTTCAGGAAAATACATTTCGTTAACTCTCCCACCTATTTTGATGGTAGTATACATGCTTAGTAATACATCATTTAGAACCTTCATTCTTAAGCCTTTCAAGTTTTTATAATACCAATATATTGTTTTATCATCACTCCCCCAAAAACAATTATCATTGCTAAAAGAAATACTCTTATCAATAGAATCGGGTAAATTGCAGGAGATACAATTACCATAAAAATAAGAATAACTGATAATTCAATCAACCTCTTAATATCATATATTTCTGTAATTCTCACTCTTTCCTTACAAAGTTTATATGCCAAAAAGAAATGTACTACTGCATAACATCCATATGATACTAACGTTGTATAAGCCGCTGCGACAGAACCATATTTAGGGATAAATAATGCATTAAGAAGAATATTTAAAAATGCCACACAAAAAGAACCCAGCATTATTGCCACTGTCTTTTCATAATACATTTCTATTTGAACAAAAAATGTATATATAAACATGAATGCAATTCCTGCTACCGCAGGTGCAACAATATACACTGCATCACTATAACTGGGCGGTGCAAATAGTTTTACCACTTCAGGGGCAATCAGCATCACACCAATTACGCCGCTATAAACAATCATAACCATGCAATTAAACACTTCTTTTGTTCTTTTCAACTCCATATTATCCAATTTTTTATATAACCATGGGACAAATGCATTATTTACGCTAGTAGTAAGTATTACCACTATCATAGCAATACTATACCCCAAACTATAAACACCTGCTTGAGATTGTCCCAAATAGTGCTGGATCATAAATACATCACTTTTATTTAAAATATGATTTGCTAATCCCTGCGGTATCAATGGTAAATTGAACATTACTGCATACTTAACCATAGGACTATCATATCTAAAGAATCTCATATTTTTGAAAAATAAAAAGCCATAAATTACGAAAGAAACTAAACAATGCGCCATTATTCTAGCTTCGCCTTTATTCGTTGCAGTAACCACAGCTATTATGCTTACAATAGTATTTACTAATAAATAAACTATTGTTAATAACGCTATACTTTTGTATGAATACTCGTATCTTTTTTTAGCCGACCAAATGTCAAATGCTGGAGTCACAAAAATGAGCCCCATCATGCCAAGCATCTCCATAGTGTTAAGCTCAACAGCAGCATTTATGCTCTTCCTAAAAATTATATAAATTCCAAGCGTAAAAAAAGCACATACAGTGCTTATACACTGTATGTTTGAAATATACAGATTCTGCCTTTCCTTGAATTTGCTAAGCCCTCTCGTTGCAAGAACTGCATCTACTTTCATCGTTGCAATTATAACAAGTACTCCAAAGACGGAATTAAAAACAGAGAACTCTCCATACTGTTCCGTCGTCATCAGTCTGGTAAATATTGGAACAGTAACCATCGAAAAAGCTTTCTGTAAAAATGCACATAACGTAAACCAAAATGTTGCTTTAATAGGAGTTGGGCTATTTTTATATGCTTTTATAATCCTCACTTTAAGTTCCAATCCTTTATTAGGCCAAATTCATCTTTTACTTTTATATATCCTTGCTCTAGCAAGTCTTCCTCATTTAGCCCCTCCAATTTTTTTTGTAACAATCCGTATTTCTTTATCGCTATTCTACCGTTTTCACTATAGTTCGATTCGGAGTTTTTTAGTTTATTACTATAATCTTTGCGTATACCTGTCATGTGTCTCATACTTACCATATTCATATAATAGAACTTATGTATTAGGGGGACAAATGGAACAACCCTAAATGGATCAACCTTTACAGGCATATTATTCACCCTACCAATGGCTATAACACGAGTGAAAAAATGGAGTCTAAAGATAAAACCTACACAATAATCTCTCGCATCAATTTCTCTGTATATTGGAGACACCCTATAATCATAAATAGAGCAGACACTATGAGTAATCTTATTTTTATAGATGAATTCTTTAGCAGCAATAAACTCATCTTTGCGATAGAACTCATCTGAATCCATAAGCATAAAATGAGTACAATTAGCTTTAATCAAGTCCTTGATTCCAAGGTTTACCTTATCGCGATGTAATTTTCTAATATTCTTTGGCGCGTCTAGAACATCAAACTTAAATTCAATTAAATTATCGATAATTTTATCCTGAACAAGTTCTCTAAGTATTATTTCTAAATCAGAAGAAGTTGGATTTCCTGTCCATGAAAATCTCTGCCAAACAACAGTGATATAATCTACGCAGTCCTTTATACTTAGTATTGACTGCCTCAATAACTCTTCTCCATTAAAGACATTATATGTAATCCCCAATTTATACTTTTTCATTTGTCCTCCCTCTTTTTCTTTGCCAAATCACTAAAGTGTTTAGCAAAATATAGATATTTTGCCAGCTTAGAGGATAGTATTTCTGCCATACTGTCCTCTCGTGAGAACGTTGAATTAAAGGGGGATTCCGATAACAATTCCAAATATTCATCATTATCAGCATAAAGCATCGGTATTTCTCGTTGAGACATATAATATTTCTTTAGACTATCTGCAACTTTTGGGTAATCACTAAAGAAGTAATATAGACTTTTATAATCAGGATTCAAAACTATTCCGTTTCGATTTGTCAAAACTTGATTACAAATATTCCCACTTATACTGCTTGTCACAACAAAGACATCTGCAGCCAAACACTCATAATAAACATAGCTGTATGTTTCTGGCCACCCCGAAAATAGCAATGCAACGTTTATTTTATTTTCTTTGAGAGCTTTTATCATTGCTTCATTACCATCACGCTTAATTGATACCGGAATATGTTTTATATATTTCCTCTCAACATTGCAGTTGCCAAGGTGATAAAATTCATAATTTGAATCTTTACCCATATCGTGAAGCGAATCAACCAGTTTTATCCACTCATTCCATCCTTTGATTTTTTGAGGATTTCCTACGTACGCAACTCGTATTGTATCCAAATACGCTCCGTCACCAGCAACTAATCTTTTTTTTTCGTTGACTTTCTGCAGAGGTACTACTTTAATACTTCTTATATCAAACGATGTATATGCTGTATGCCAAATATTTGCGGCACTTTCAGACGGTGCAACGACCATAAATTGTTTATTATTTGAAAGCATCTTTTTAACTTTTTTTTGCAATTGCTTTCCAGAATCATAATATACACATTCATTACATTTTTCCTGATAAATTGCTGCATTTCCGCAATAATAATCATCATTAAAACAAAGATTAAATTGAGTACAGCAAGATGAAAAATCATTAACGAATATAATAATTCTGCTGAACCCATTGAGAATCATTTCAAGATCCTCTAAATTGATTCCATGGAAATTATGAATTATCAAACCATCACATATATTTCCGTCATTGATATTATTTAAATACCTAATAACACCGCGAACAGTCGTCACTGAAACAAGTTTAGCATTATGAATTATTCCCCATCCATAAATCTGACATTCCAAAATCTGCTTCTGTATAGGAAAAAGTATTATCGTTTCTACTCCTTTGGCACGCATATTTCTTTCCTGCGATATAATTACTCTTTCGCTTCCTGCCACTTCTATATAAGGATTTCTAAAATGCACCATGATAATAAAATGCCTTTTTGAATTATTATTCATAATGCACCCCCCTAATTATTGGCAACTTATATTTTTTAGCAAAAATCGTTTGGATTCCTCAACAAATGCATCAACCATTCGATAATCGAGCTCAGAAAAATCCACATCATATATTCCACTATTATCAGTAAGATTCCATCTTGATAGTAAGTCAATTGTTCTCTCTGGTGATTTATTATTGGGTTTATGAACCATTTTTTTCCTAAATATTGAGCAAAAAGATACAGCATGAAAAGAATTCGTGAATACACATTCAGCATTATCTATCAAATATAAGAATTCTTTAGGTCCAATTCCAATAAGTAATTCAACGCCTGGAATCTTTATATCTAGAGTCGGATGTATACATACAAGCTTTATAGCCTCATTACCCGAATACTTTTTTGCCAATTCTATAAGCTTATCATCATACTCAAGAAGGTATAGCAACACAAATCGATTAATCCCAGGAACCGAGCATTCAAATTTCTTCCACCAGTTTACATCATTAAGAAATACTGGATCACAAGAAACAAAAACACTTTTATGAGTTACTTCAGAAATAATCTCTCTACTGCTTTGCTCCCTTACTGAGAGCGCTGCAAATTCTCTTAAGCATTTTCCCATTTTATCGATATCCTCTGTTGAGATTGTGCTTCTCCCTAGGCTTGCAGCAAAAGAAATCTTTATAGCATTTGTACTCTCGCCAAAATAGAAAAAATCCTTATAAGTCAGATCCACGTTCCAGATCTGATCACTTCCATATAGAACAATGTCAAAACTATCAATCAAGTCTATAAATCTTTTTTTCTCTCTAACCTCAGCTGTTTTTTCTGAAATCATCGTTTTTAACTTAAACTCTTCGAAGGCTCTATACTGCTGGTATTTTGGAAAAAAATGTAAAAGATTAATAATTCTTCTTTTAAACCTCATTCCAGGAGTAAATGGGTTTATACTATATTGTATTCTAAATTTCTCTGGATAATACGGAACTATTGTAGCATTCAATCCTTCGTTCTTTAAATACTCTTGTAGTGCCATTGCCTGAAGCATTGCTCCATAATTATGTGCAAAATAAAACGTCATGATTCCTATTTTCATAGCTAATTGTCAGCTTTCCTTATTACTCATTTCATTTGTTTTTCCAAGTTCTTTATTAAAATTTACAATATAACTTATTCCTGCCAGCATGATTACGAAATTCGATAACTCGTATATCATTGGGCGCTGATACATGCTGACCATAATACAAATCAAATATAATTTAGCTCTATAATTTAATCTAATTCTATGCCAAATCGCCCCAAATAATGGTACGTATAAAAAGCAAACACCCATGACACCATAATCCAAAATATTATCTTTTATAGATAAAACACCTTTTATCCTGTCCGAATAACCACCCCCCATTCCAAAGAGCAAATTTTCTGATTGTAAGAACGACTTAAAAACAGCATCAAATTGAGCAGTTGTCCTATTGTCTCCAATCAAACGCCCTTCCGAAAAAACCATTCTTGACAATATATAATCAACTGATCTGATTCCTGTATGAGCTTGGGGTAGTACAAAAAAATACAGTAAGGCTACTACAACAAATATAGTCTTTTGTTTATATGTCTTAACATATCTTCCTAAATAATAAATTGCTATTATAAATACAAACGCCAATGAAAAAGTCAGAATGCCTGCTATAGTGAATAACCAGTTCGTCTTTTTCTTTAGATTTAAATCATCAGCACATAAATAAAAAGCTAGAAATGTTCCCATCCATCCTGGTTCATTAAACAGTCCACATAGCCTAGTATATAATGGATTTTTCACCAGAAAAGATATTTTGTAATTAATATAGTACATGTTATCATAAGCAGCGTAGTAATGCACTTTCGAAAAACCTTTTCCGATTCCAACGAAATACATGACAAAGCAGACAATCCCCACTATCGATATTACTATCATCAAATATTTGCTCAGTATAAATACCTTTGTACAAATATTGTCATTTTGTATAGCAAAAAGAGAAGCTAGTATTGCAAAAGAGGTACCTCCAATAATAGCTCCGTTGTAAGTCCACGTCCTAACATATATTAAATAAACAAACGGCCATAAGCAGATAATCAACTTACTAATAGAAAGCTTTAATTTCCCATAATAACCACAAAAAATCGCAACAATGCCGCCTAATAAAAAGAATAAACCTCTCACTATTATTCTAAAGTTTTCAGTACCTAGCGTTGATCCCATAGTGGCAGGGGCATAAATTGCAAAGAAAAATGCTATGAAATAGCAATAGGAAATCATTCTTTCATAAATATTTAGTTTTAATGTCATTTCCTTATACATAAACATAATTATTTCCTAATTGCTTTATTACTCTTCCCACGAATTAAATATATCTCCTTAAACATTTCCAATTAAAAACCTTAGAATCAAAAAGAAAGATTGATATCCGCTATAAACTCTATAGTCTTTGTCCAATGCACAAGAAATGCGACAAAAAAAATTTTTCCTATAATTAGAAAATTTGTTAATTATCTCTTTATCTCCATCGCTCAGCAAATCAGCATACGTATCCAAAAAATCCTTCGCCATAAATTCTCTTTGATGATTACCTATATTTCTTACAGCTTTCAGCTTGATTTCTAAAGTTTTCTTGATTCCATGTTTGGTACCTATAGTATTGCTTTCATGCTGCCTATACATAATATGTGCAACTGGGTCATATTTAATATTTCCCACGAACACTCCTATTAAGTATAGCCAATAATCATGCATCCACATTCGAGCATTTGGTTTTTTTATAAACAGTTCTAATGCTATAGGATTAAAGACCATAGTACAGCCAAATGCGTAGTTTCTTACTAATGCGCCTTTTTTTGAAATAACAATGTCGGATTTATAAACTTTACCCAACGGATTCATTTCAGAATCGATTTGAAGGAGATTACAAAAATATATATTAGGCCTAATATTATTCTCAATCTCCAGCCACTTGGTTGCAGAATATAATTTTTCATTTGACCATATATCATCTTGATCAGAAAATGCAAAGTAATCAGCTTCAATATTTTGAGCATATATAGCTAGCTTAATAAAGCTCCCGATAACTCCTAAATTACTGCCAGTCAACAATTCAATATTTTGGTATTTTTTTTTCATTTTGCTCACTAATTGAACCGTTTTATCTTCTGATCCATCATCTCTAATAACCAACACTATTCTAACGTTCTGCTGATTCTCTATACTTTCTATCTGCTGTTCTATATATTCTTCACCATTAAATGCAGACAACATCACACATACTGTTCTGATATCATTGTCAATATTCATATCCGTAATGACCTCTCAAATTTTCTACTTAGGAGATTCATAATAAGATACAGCCTTATTAAAATAGTTTTTGACAGTTTGCTTGATGTAGCTCCTCCTGTTGAAGTATTCTCATTATGCCTTCTGTACATCACAAGTCTCTCATCTAGTACAACACATTTAAAATTCATTTCAGCTACTAGCGAAATCCATGAATCATGATGAGCTAAGTCATGATTTCTTGGGAACGGTAGTGCATATTCTAAAACACTTCTTTTAAAAGCAAAACAACATCCCAAATACCGTGACTTGATAAAATTACGCATAAACCCTGTTCTTACATTGTAATATTGATTTCTTGACTCTATCTTTACTCTTAAATCATTATCAACAACATAAGCATTTGTCATAACAAAGTCATAAGACTTCAAATATTCCACACATTTCATGACTTTGTTCTCACACCATATATCATCCTGATCAGATAAAAAAATGATTTCTCCACTTGCGTATTTTAATGCATTCTCAAAATTTGACGTATAATACCCTGTCGGATTATGGCTTAATAATTTCAACCTAGGATCATTGATTCCCTTTATTATACTAACTGTGTCATCTGATGAATTATCATCGGAAATGATTATCTCATCTTCCATAGATAACTGATTTAAAATACTATTTATCTGATCTTTTATAAACATACTTCCATTGTAAGTTGCCATGCAAACCGATATCATTGTTAAGATTTACGATTATATTGTATAGTAATCGCCTATTTAACCTCCTTATATTCAAAAATCAGAACGATAATTTCTATATGGCAAATACACTATTTGTTCGATTCAGGTGGATAAGTGTCAAAATTGTACACTTGGCATCCTATATTAATCAGGTCCTCTGCAAGATAGGTGACAATAAATCCAAATTCAACTGTAACAATATTTTTTACAGAAATATTATCCAACTAAAAACTTTGCACCTTCTACTGCAACACAATAGAGCAAATAAAAGCAACTATATCCATTTCTTACATAAGTTATATATTTCATTTTTATGCGTTTACACATATTAGATAAACTTTTCTGTGTGCTCATTCCACCTAGGGAATAATTAGCTATTACTTTGTTTAGAGTAAGAATTTTCGCACCACCTTTGTTAGCTCGAAGAACCATATCAAAATCATCATCCATATTCTTTTCTAGGTATGGATATTTTAGGAGTACTTCTTTTTTCGCAAACATCGATGGATGACAAAAGTGTGCTGTGGTCAATAAACGCCCAACCTTCGCTTTTTTCACAAAAAATCGATTATCCTTATACAGTCTCAAATCAGCCCATGCAATATCATATTCATCATATTTGTACAAACGAACCATCTCCTCAACTGCAGCTGGTTCATACCAGTCATCAGCGTTTATATTGCCAATCAGAAATCCATGTGCCAAGCGTATACCTTTATTAAGAGCTTCATACATACCATCATCTGATTCAGAAATGATAGTTATTCTTTTTCCATCATGAAATCTGTCTTTATATCGTTTTATAACATCTAGAGTTTTGTCACTACTTACTCCATCAACTACAATATATTCAATATTTCCGTATGTCTGGTTCAAGACGGATTCTATAGTTCTTGCAATAGTTTTTTCGCCGTTATAAACAACTGTAATAATTGATACCAATAATTCATCACTATGCATCATATTTACCGGTACTCCCCAATGTCACCAGAAAAACAAAAAGCAGCATACACGTCGTGAAGCATCACAACGCGCTGCTGCCAAATAAATCGTTATTAATGCCCCCACTATAAACTCTTTTCATAAAGTTTATGCACCCGCCTCATTCAGGTGCTACACATAAGAAAAATCCCCATAGAGTAATTCAAGCTCTATAGGGATATTATACGCTAAATATGGGCATTTGTCATTGAAAATGAGCTAATATGCGGTGGCATGTATTTAGCAGACTGCAGCATTTCACTTCGACTTCCAGGCATCATAAACCTTGTCCGCATCATATTCCGGAGCATAGTCCTTGGCAACATCACATATTCCACTGACTAGCTCTATATCTTCATCCAGTTCATCTGCAATTGTTTTGACATCTTTACCTTTTGTCAATTTCTTGCATATCTGTTTTACAAGCTTCCTATCTTCTCCTTGCTCTAATCCTTGTTTAAACTCTTCCTGCATCATTTCCTGGAGTGTCATATATTCTTTCCTCCACTTTCCAAGCTCAATCGCTTCCTGAACCTTTTCCTCAATCCTTGTTGTTATACTGCTTTCTGCATTTCGATATCATAAACATTATTTTTATCATCTTCAAAATATACATCAAATCTGACACCGTGATTATTAGGTGATATCTGAATCGTCTTCTGTTTCTCTGATTTAACAAAACTACCTACCTTACGATTCAATATCAACTCAGTCAATTCTTTGCAAAGATCTTCATTTTCCTGCAAAATCTTGCAGAACATAAAGTCATCTGCAAAACACAACTCTTCATAGTTTTTCATTGGCAATTCTCCTATAATTATAAAATCTGCAAATATTCGTTTTCAAGTCAATTAGTAAATTCGGGAGAAATCATCACAGAAAAACCTGTAAAGAACACTTCAAAGAAGTGTATTTAGAAATATACAAATCAAACAACGGTGTTAATAGTATCATATGCTTCCAATCTTGTCTAACAAAATATATGGATAGTCATAGCTGTATGCACCCGTGATACTCTTTATCTCAGTATATAGAACGAAACTCCTCTGCTATAGCAAAGGAGTTTCATAACTCATTTAGTACTTTATCAGCCTGCTCTTCTGGCCTTTCTATTCATAAGTCTTACCATCTCTTTTTCGAAGCCCTCTGTGCTCTCACCCTGGAACATCACTTTTACAGTAAGCATTATCAGTCGAAGATCCAGGCTAAATGACTGATTCTCTATATAAATCAAATCAAGTCTTAGTTTATCGAAAGCTGACGTATTATACTTCCCAAAGATCTGAGCATATCCGGTAAGCCCGGCTTTGACTTTCATGCGATATTTAAACTCAGGAAGCTCCTTTAAATATAATTCAACATGCTCAACTCTTTCAGGTCTTGGTCCCACAAAGCTCATATCTCCATATAAGATATTGAATACCTGTGGCAATTCATCCAATCTGTATTTCCTTATTATTTTTCCAACCTTTGTAATTCTGGGATCAAAATTCACTGTAGGCTGAAGTCCTTTTTCCTCTGCATCCACAACCATACTGCGGAACTTTAATATATTAAATACTTCGCCGTCAAGAGTGCATCTTTTCTGCCTAAAAAATATCGGTCCATGATCTTCAATTTTTATAGCTATAGCAATAATAACCATAATAGGCGAAAAAGCTATTGCAAAGATCACTCCAAAGCAAAGATCAAATATTCTTTTGCTATGAAGTTTTTTGGGATCTTTGTATACATAATCATACTTCATCAGAGGTGTATCCAGAAGATGCCTTGTTGAGCATCCCTGAAGGATAATATCCTCTATTCTTGGCGTGAAATAAAAGGTTTTATGCTCATCAATACAATGCTGCATGAAAACTCTTCTCTGTTCTACTGACAACCCATACATTATTACCGTGCAGCAATTTGCAACCTTTTCCTCAAATGTTTTATTACTGATTGTCTCATATTCAATATATTTAAAATCGAATAGATGACTATACTTTTTCAATATCCTCTCCCGGAATTTTTCAGACTCCTCAGGAGAAACCCATTTTCCCAGAAGAAGTAGTGTCTTAGCCGGTTGAACACATGTCATAAAATATTTCTTAGAGAAGGTGATAATCAAAATCGTACCAAGTACCTGCAACACAAAAATAGCAAGTCCAGGGATGAAACTGGTATACCTATTGCGAATCAGATTACATTCTATGTAAAGTATTAAATCAGCCAGCCCAAAGGAAATTCCCTGAGACAGAACAATCTCAGCTATAGACGAAGATGCTATTCTGAACGCATTATATAAATTGCATAGTCCATTATAAATAAATACGAATATAATCACAGACATGATTCCACCCAGCACATAGTAGGTCTGAAATGCATGAAGGTTATAATACCCGCACCAAACAATTGAAAATAAGCCAATATTCCAAAGCATCACTAATGCCTTGGCAGTGTGTGTGACTCTCTTACTCTTCAATTTTATCCCCCTGCTTTGGTAACACTGTAATATTTTCCCTATACAAGTTACCACTCATAAAAAAATATTGTCTCTTTTATTGTACCATAAACCGAAGATTGTATAGATTATTTATCGTTTTTTCGATGCTTATTTTTTATATCGGATAAAAGATTCAAAATATTAAGCATTTTATGATTTTTTCTTTTCATGGACTTCAAACTATTAGAATGCCCGGCACGTCGTACGTGCCGGGCATTCTACATTATAGCTATTATTTATTATTCTTTAACTTATCTATCTCTGCTTTCAAGTCTGCAATCGTTTTGTCTTTATCCCTGATTGTTTTATCTTTATCCTCAATAGTTTTGTCCTTATCAGAAATAGCATCATTAGCAGCATCAAGTTGTTCTTGAAGTTCATCTATCATATATTTTATGGTATTACGGTCGAGAATCTGCAGTTCTTTTGAAAACATATTCATCATCCTCTCAATATTAGAGCACATTTCATACAGATCCTGATACAATTGCTTGAAATAAGGATACTGCCTAATCAGCTTAACTATATATTCA
The DNA here is from genome assembly GCF_000423925.1 of Butyrivibrio sp. VCD2006. Taxonomy (GTDB): domain Bacteria; phylum Bacillota; class Clostridia; order Lachnospirales; family Lachnospiraceae; genus Butyrivibrio. Next base: position 158,270 of record NZ_AUIX01000002.1, on the reverse strand, counting down.
GTCTCATCGCAACCAAGAAATGTCAGCCATGCTTCTAGCTCACCTTTTATACCTTCATTATGGAGATGCTTCAGGAAAATATCAACTGGAATAAATATAAAATTTTGTAGCATATTTAGCTCTAAACCAGTATCTGATACTGTCGTGAAATTATGGATATAAATATCATCAAATTCTTTAAAGGCATACGTACTCTTTTCGAGGAAAACAATGGTGTAAACTGGACATACATCTTTGTATGTAAATTTCTTTTTGTGCTTATCACGGAGACGTTTATATTGGCGAAGCAGAAGATCTGCCGAGTAGCATGAGGATCTTTCTCCTGTAAATGCAAATCCAACTCTCTGAACCTCGATGTTTGCTATTGATTTATCCTCCAATTCAACAACAATATCTGTTATTACAAGCGATATTTCATCTCCAAGTCTGGTACTATCATTAGAAAGAACCTGCTTTACGGTAGCTTTTCTTTTCAATAAAACAGAAAGGAGATAAGACAGTCTATCCGGAGTATATTCAGGATTAAGAATTTCCTTAAAATAGCTGTCATAGAGCATCTTAACGCCTTTGTTACCGGTACAAATATCCAGGAAGGACTCTCTCTGGTCCTCATCCCACGAATTAAAAAGGCTGAGTAATTGCGGAGCATTATTGATTTCATCCATAATCTTTGTCTTTGTTTTGATCATGGGAAAATAACTCCTTAAGCTATTGTTATTCATTCTATTTCATCCCTTTATCTATTCAGCACCTTCCAACCCTTCGCTGTTATCTTTGTGTTATCCTTCTTGGGCTTGGTGAATTTCAGTGCCCCGCCGACTATTTTGCCAGTCACTGACTGATGGCATTCAGAGCAGATAATTACTACTTTTCCTGTTTTCTGAGTGAATTTGTAGTAGTATTTCCTTCTATCATGCTTTTGTGAAAAGGCTGCTGTTTTTCCTGTTGCAATCTGCTGATGTTTTTTGCATACCGTGCACGTGCGTATCTGGCTAAACTTTATGACTTTGCCCTTAGCGAAGGCTGATTTGATAGCCCAATTGCCATATTTGTGCTTACCCGTAGGCGAGATAGCTTCCGTTTTTGTGGCACTGCACATTGTGCAGGTTCCTGTCTTTATTCCCTCATCTGCACAGGTTGCCGTCCTTGTGGTCGCCCATTTGTAGCGGTGATCAATCTTACTTCCTTCCTGCTCCGTGGTTGTCATTCCGCAAAGCCTACACTCCTTTTGTATCGTCTTTGGTGACTTGCATGTTGCTGCCGTAGTTTTCACCTTGACCATTTTATGCTCCTTTGCAGGGATTGGTTTTGTCTCTCCTTCTGCGCCGCAATTTTTACACAGCTGCTGCTTTATTCCTTCTTCATTACATGCAGCATTTTTAGTAATGGTCCAGACAAAGGTATGATTTTTCCTAGGTATTTCTTCAGTATCAATTACTGCTCCACAGTTCTTACATATATAAGACTTGACTCCTTCTAAAGCACAAGTAGGATCCAGTGTTTTTTCCCACTTTCCTTTATGCTCTGTTTTTTCTATGCTCTCTGTCTCCAGTATTTTTTCGCAGTCCTGGCATATCCTGACTCTTTTGCCCTCTTTACTGCATGTTGGCTTAATCATGTCCACCCATTCATATACTTTGTGTTCGCAATTTTTTGCATGCACAGTGGAAGCCGGCGTCACCGGCAGCCACAAAAAAACTGCCCCTGAAAGAGCAACAGATACAGCCAAGCGTTTTATCACCCCGGCCGCTTTTTCAATTTTCATATAAAAATTCCTCCTGTCTAATAACATATTTTATTTTCTTAATTATCCCGGGATATCACCTGCCGTTTGTATAACAGCGGGTCACGCCAAGAAATGACGTATTAAAGAAAATATCACTCCCCAAAAAGAATGACAAGCCCTTTAAAGAAATCTTAAGAATCAGGCAATTTCATAAGAATTTCTTAAGAAATTAAATAGTACTTGCATTATATTTCCATATGTGATATTTTATTCGAGCATCATTTCAGATGCGCCGATATGAATTTCATTCATTCGGATTTTCCATTTATTATTGCTTTGGCCTGAGTAATACAACATATGCAACTATGAAACACTTTTTATGTTTAATTCGGAGGAGTTTTATGCCAATTAAAGAAGAAATAAATAACGCGCCGGAGGTTCATTATGAGTATCTCAATGCTACCGGCAAGATCAAATACAATATGACAAATGACTACATGTTTCGCATTGTCCTGCAAAAGGACAAGAACACACTCATCAATCTGATAAGCTCGGTGCTCGATATTCCGGTAGAAATAATTAAGGATGTACAAATTCAGAACCCAATTGAACCCGGAGATTCTATTGATGACAAGGAATATCAACTTGACATATTGGTCCTGCTAAATAATAACACCTTCATCAATTTGGAAATGCAGGTGGTCAATTATGAAAACTGGCCTGAGCGTTCACTTTCCTATCTTTGCAGACGTTTCGACAATGTAGCACGCGGTCAGGAATATTCATCAGTAAAGCCCGTGTACCACATCGGATTTCTTGACTATACACTATTTGAAGAACACCCTGATTTCTTTGCTAAATATCAGGTAAGAAACGCCGAGGATGGTTTCCTCTATACTGACAAGTTTAATCTCTATGTGGTAGAATTAAATAACATAGATAAAGCAACCGCCTATGATAAGCGACTTGGCATTGATAGTTGGGCAAAATTGTTCAAAGCAAGAACATGGGAGGAGATTAAGATGATCGTAGATGAAAACCCTTCAATGAATTCAACAGCTGAATCTATTTATATGTCAAATGCCGACTTTATCATCCAGGAAAAGTGTCGTGCAAGAGAGGATGCAATTGCACATGAGCGATTTCAGCAAAGGAAACTTGCTGAGCAGAATGAGAAAATCCAGTCTCTGTCAGATGAAGTCACCCGCCTTAGCAAACTCCTTGATGAAAACGGAATCAAGCACTGATGTCAACCTTCTACTATTTAAATGGTGTAGCAGATGCTGTTGAACAAGGCACATATGAGAATAATGATGAAATCATGGAATATATGACTGGAACTGTCGGACGATATCCCATGATACCTACAGGAGCTTATCTGGCACTTAACGATGAGTCCTTCCTTTTCCCGAGCCAGCCTGATTTCCAATTGGAAGGAATTACCGAAAAAGCCTGGTATAAGGAAGCTCTTAGTTATGACAACAGCTGGTTCTATTATTACGATCAACCATATTTTGATGAGGTAACCGGCGATCTTTGCGCAACAGTTATCAGACATATTCATTTAAAAGATGGCCGCGAAGGATGCTTTGCAGCAGACTTGATGCTTGCAACGGCGCAGGAGGCACTAAACGGGGTTGAGCTGTACGAAACAGGCGGCGCCATGATGATAACAGAAGAGGGACTTGTACTTACATACAGAGATGATAAAAGTGTTTGTGGTCAGAACATTGCGGACCTTAATAATCCTCTGTTATCAGAAATAGGAAAATTCGCTGCAGCTGAAGCAGCACGTGAAGAAAACCTTGTTGAAGATATAAAAGCAGGTTCTGATAACTACTACGTAGTATCATATCTGGTAACCGGAACTACCTATAATATAAACGACCTTCCGCTCTCCGCGGAAGGTCGTTTTAAAGTTCTATATATCTCTACTTTGAACAATAATAATCTTGATATTATACGTTCAGAGACAATCAAATAAGCGCACCTTGAACAATAAAGGGCCCCGGTATATTCCAACACCGGGGCTCTTATTACCTATTATCCTCATCCCTGATTCTGAAGATTAGTTCATTTTAAAGAAAGCAAATGTTCCTGCCTTATTTACTGTACAGATAACATGTCCCTCTCTAACTTCATCTACCTGTACTTCCTGCCAGTTTCCTTTTGAAACCATCTGGAATACTCTGTAAATATCTCCGTTATGAGCACCATAAACCTTGAAATCAACCTGTGCTGTACTGAAACGAACACCTGGTGCATAGGTTTCAACTACGTTCTTAACAGAACCGCCAATCTGTGCTCCAAGAATCTTAGCTGAATCAACCTTTCCTGATGTGGTCTCTCTCATAACGAAGGTTGCTCTTGTCTTAGTGCCGCCTATAACAAGCTTTCCACCCTGTCCTACCGGAATTACATTATCAAGGCCGGGAGCCTTGAGAACCGTGTTTATGAAAGGCTCTGATGCAGGTGAATAGCCCTGATTTGTAGTTACAGTTTTCTTAACCGTAGTCTTTTTCTTGCCATTCCCCTTCACCTTGACGGTTACATTGACATCGACCTTTTTATTCTGAAGCTCATAAATCTTTTGATAAAGATCCTTTATCTGAGACTTAAGATCAGTGATCTCGCTTTTAAGATATTCGTTAGTCTTCTGAGCTTCCTGATAAGCTCCTTCAGCTTTACCGCGCTGATAAGCTTCTTCAGCTCTAGGCGATCTGATTACTGTAGCCCCTGCCATTATCGGGGTTGACATAACAAGTGCTCCCGCCAACAATAAAGCTATTATCTTCTTCATAACAATTCCCCTTTCTGCACCGTTTGGCACATAATACTCATAAGATAACTTAATTTTATATTATCAAAAATACGAATAATATACTACTTAAAAAACTATAAACTCTGCATGAACACTGGCTTTATTTTTACTTAATTACGATTAATCCGAAGGAAGATCTGGTATTTGCTGATTATCACTATCAGCCCCAAAATCCACCCTATCTATGGTTCCATTCTGATCATCCACAAGACAACCTACAACCACCCATTGCTTATCAGGATGTTCTGGGTCAACTGTCACAAGGCTTACCAGGAAATTCTCCGGTGTTGCTCCCCTTTCCCAATCCTTTCTGATATTGGTAGCTGTCGTCCAGTCCCTCTTCATATCATCAAGATACTGCTGACAACCTTCCTCCTCAGTGAAATCGTACTGCCTCATTACATCGTTATTATCCCTGGCATAAGCAGTCCAGATTTCATAAGTAAGTATGTTGTCCGAAATAGCGATCATGAACTTCTCGTGCTCATTAAAATAGTCCTCATCCGCAAAATTCCACAGCTCAGAAAACATATCACCATCCTTATTGGTAGAGCCATAGATAACGGTATTGAAATCGCACATGTCATTCATGTTACAGGACTCAATATAAATTCCACCCTTATCACTCTTCTTTTTTCCGGTAATATCATGAGTCTGATAATATGTATCATCACCATCAATATTCTGAGCAATAGGATATTCCACATTTGTATCCGGAATAACAAGCCATCCGAAAATATCAGGATTCTCATCCACAAGTTCCTGAAATTCCTCTGCTTTATCCTTTGTATCATTCACCTGATTTTGGCATGCCGCAAGAAATGCCGCCACGCTCATACCAATCAGAAACAGTCCCCCTGCTTTCAACTTCGTAAAAGCTGTCCATTCTTTATATCGGCTCATTGTTTATATTCCTTTACCCCTTGACATCAAGTTTTTCATAAAAAATATCAAGAAACATTTCATATTTTGCATCCTCGTCAGGATAGAATTCCTCAAACTCTTCCCCGAGTACAGTCTTTCCTTCTAAGAGATATAAGCTGTCAGGACCAAAATCATATCCTGAAACCGTGGTTGCTATGTATGAGAGCTGATTTACGGAAACATCAGTTACCATCTGCTTACTTATTGTATTGTAAATATCAACCGCTAGTGTAGGCTGACTCTCTGCTCTTTCAATAACCTGCTTTATAAAAGCCGTCATATACACCTTTTGTCTGCCAAGTCTATCGTCGGCTGATCCAAACTGTGTCATATCTCTGCTTCGCAAAAATGCATATGCAGCTTTTCCGTCAAGATGAACAGTTTCTCCTGCCTTAAAATAATAATCACCACTCTCAAAGTCAGAAGCAGGAGTGACATCAACTCCTCCAACAGCATCATTTATTGCCGTAATAGCACTCATATTTATGGCCGCGTACCCATGAATCGGTAGCTTGTAAAACAGATCACTGACAGCTCTCTTCTGTAGTTCACAGGATTTTTCCATCCCGTCACCAAATCCGTGCTGCAGCGTGATCTGGGCCTTTATAGTATTCACATAATTGCCATATTCATCGTACAGTTCAATGTCAGTCATAGTGTTTCGATTAATGCCTATGACCTTCGTAGTCTTATTGTGCGGATTGAAAACAATGAGAAAAAGTGCATCCGCCTGCCCACCGTTTATCTCGCCGTACACCGGAGACACTTCCTCATCCGACTTATCTATGCCCATTATAAGGAAAGTCATAATATCATCGTTATAATCATATATTTCACCATTATGCTTTACCCAGTCATCCTCCCACTTCATAGCACTCTCTGTCTTGGTCAGCACCTCTGTGCTCTTAGTTACAGGAGCAGATACAGCATTTTTCGCAAAAAGAGTAGACTTACCAATCACCCTTGTAGCCTCAAAAATCCCAAGGGCAATTAGTAAAAATGTTGCCACTATACACCATATGATCAGAATTTTGTTTGTACGATTTCTATGGCTTCTGTGATTCCTCATAATCAATTACCTGTGGATTCGCTCTCCTGTGCTCCGGATGTAGTATTGTCTTCACCCTCATTACCGATATTTAAGCTGCTCTCCGTTCCTGAATTATCATCCGGAAGCTCATTAGTAACTTCAAATCCCTCTGTGCTAAAACCACTTTCACTACCGTCAGTTACTAAATCTTCTGAAAACTCTCCAATACTTTGATTTGTTGAAAACAGTACATTATCACTGCTTCTTATACTTGCTATATCAGCAGGAAAAACCCTGGACTGCTTCGTAACATTTCCGGATCTATCGCTTACCGCATAATAAACTACTGCCGAGGACTGCTCTTCATTCAAAATAGTTTTCTCAACCACTATGCGATCAGTAATATCGCCATCAACAGCATCATATGCAGCGACACCGTTAAGAAGATCTATATCCCTGGTATCACCATTGTATGTGAGATCATATGATGAGAATCTCATCTCCGGTTCTACCCTGTCAGACATGTTATAAAACCACACTATGAAAACAGCCATCACAATACTTCCGATTGTAAAAAAGAATGCCAAAATATTACTTTTCACTTATGGTTCCCTCAATCCTTTCTGACAACACCCTCTATGTAATCAAGCTCATCTAAGTTCCCCTTTGATGAACTTGCAGGGGCAGGTCTTTCATTCTTACTTTGCGGCTGCAGGACTCTTTTCGGGCTTCCTCCTGTCATGCTGTTATCCCCATAGGAATCATCTCTTCCGTAGTATCTGCCGTAGTATTTTCCATAATATCTTCCGTAGTACTTACCGTAATGACCGTAAACACCACCACTCATATCAACCTTATTTAAAACAGCACCTATTATCTTTGCACCGGCCTTGTCAAGCTGCCCTTTTACCTTCTGTGCAAATCGATAACTTATTGCATTATCTTCTATTACCATTATTGTGCCATCGCATTGCTTTGCTATAACCGCAGCATCAATAACACTTCCAAGCGGAGGTGTATCAACGATGATATAGTCAAAGACATTTTTCATATTATCAAGTATTTTGCTGAAAATCTGACCACCAAGAAGCTCACTGGGATTAGGTGGTATGGGTCCCGAAAAAATGACATAAAGATTAGGCGTATCTGTCTCACAGATAACATTTGAGAGCTTTTCTCTTCCTACCAGGCAGTGTGTGAGGCCAAGCCGAACCGAGCCGGTCTTATAACGACCAACCATTACGGATTTTCTCATATCCGCATCAACAAGGACAGTCTTTTTTCCGGCTTCAGCAAAGGCTCTCGCCAAAGCCATGGACACACTTGATTTTCCCTCGCCGGGTGTGCAGCTCGTGACAGAGACAGCGCGCACATCCTGTCCACTGAACTCTACGTTACTACGGAGAGTTTTGTAGGCTTCCTTAATCTGGTAGTTGTTTTCCGAATCGCTGAAATGTAATGTAGTTTGTTGCATAGGCCCCTCATTTGCTAAAAATCATATCACTACTTATTCTTTGACTTCTTTCTTTTCTTCTTCGCCGTCTGTTCATCGGTGATTGCCGGTATCATGGCAAGCGTGCTAAGCCCAAGATATGCCTCAACATCATCACTGTTCTTAATCGTATCATCCATAAGGTAATTAAGTATGATCACAGCAGAAACAATGACAACTGCAGCTATACCGCCTATCATAGTCCACCTCTTGGTGCTCGGGCTGTACTTTTCAGTAGGCATATTTGCAAGCTCTGCAATATTGATGGCATCGATATCCATAACATTCTGGATATGCTTGGATGCAACCTCACGAACACAGTTGGCCTCTTTCATGGCCATCATGGGATCTGAATCCCTTACAGTTATCGCAACAATACGGGTATCATCCGGTGTGCTTATTGATACCAGACTGTTCAGTTCATCATAGTCAATGTCGAGCCTTAAGGTCTGAATTACCTCCTCTAGCACATAGCGGCTCTTAATAAGCTGCGCGTAGTCCTGAGTCAGCTGCGTAGATATCTGCACATCCGAATAGGTTACGGTCGCACCCTCTTCCTTATTCAAAATATAAATTTTAGTAGTTGAGGAATACAATGGAGTCATTACAAATCTACTGATAAATAGACACAGAAGCGCAAAGAACACTCCTGCACTTAAGATGAGCCATGCTCTTCCTAAAAGAACTGCGAATAATTCCCCCAGATTAATTTCAATTACATCGTCTTTTCCCATACACCCCTCATCGTCAAATCACTTCATTGCGAAGTATCTTCATTGCGTTATCATGAAATATCTCCAGCGCATATTGTTCTCCCAGCTTCTCTTCCACATAGTCCCTGCAATCAAGTAGATGTGGAGCTCTGGAGCCATTGTCATGCGCATCGGTTGCCACAAAATGAACCATCTGACGTTTTAATAATTCTCTGGTAAAATGCCTTATTCCAAGACCATATTTACCCATGACGCTATTAGCATTAACCTGTATATAAATTCCCATATCAAGAAGTTCATCCACGTACTTAACATGCTTCACCATATCTGCGTACCGTTCAACATGCGCAAGAATCGGCATGTAACCGGAAGACTGAACGGCATACAGAGCATTGTGTATCGTTTTATACATGTCAGTCGGGTGAAACTCTATAAGTACATAGTTTGAATCAGCCAGGGTCGACGCTTTCCCTTTTTCAAGCTCTCTTACAGTTGCATCACTGTAATATATCTCATTACCCGGAAAAAGTTGTACCTTTATACCTGCCTCGTGGGCCCGTTCCATTAACTCTGCCGTATATAGTGGCAAATGCTCCGGACTCACATTGTGATGCATAGGCTTGTGATGCGGCGTAAGTATCATGCCCTTAGTGCCCTCAGACAGCGCTGTTTTCAGCATCTTAAGGCTTGTTTCCATGTTCGGAGAACCGTCATCAACGCCCGGTAATATATGACAATGAATATCGATTGAAGGTACCACGAAAAAGCGCTCCCCACCTACAACAACTTGTACTTATACAACTTATATTATACTTCATGTTGTTTTGTATATCAACAAGCTTCGCCAGAATAGTAAAACCCCCGTCTGGATTTTCATCCAAACGGGGGTATACGTTTTTTCGTCACATACTTCCGAAACGGTTATATGCTTATTATTTCTTTACTTTAATCTTGATAGTAAGCGGCTTAGTAGCTGCAGCAAAGTTCTTATCGCCTGCTGCCGTAACCTCAACCTTTACCTTATATGTACCCTTCTTAAGGCCCTTCTTAAGAGTGATCTTACCGGTCTTGCTGATCTTGATCTTCTTGTTTCCGCTTACCTTCTTGTAAGTTACATCACCCTTTGCATCAGTTACCTTAACAGCCTTTTTAGCGTCAAACTTAGCTGATTTCTTAACAAGCTTGGAAGCACTAACGCTAATCTTCTTAGTCTTTACACTAAGTGTATTGTCTGCTTTTTCGATCTTCCATTCAATGTTCTTATCAGCAGCTGATCCATCAGTCCATGTGTATCCGCTATTAAGCTTAGCTACAGCTGTGTAAGTGCCTGCATCTGTTGCCTTGTTGCCTGTAAGTGTAAAGCCTTCAGCCTCAGCCACACCAACCTGTTCCTGTCCATTGTACTTAAGTGTAAGTCCTGTAGGAGCAGCAACTGTTTTAGCAGTTTCTACTGTCTCTGAAGGATTCTGAGAAGGTGTATCTGTAGGTGTTTCTGCAGGCGTGTCTGTAGGTGTTTCTGTAGGTGTCTCTGCAGGTGTTTCATTCTGGTCTACAAGTACGATTGTTCCAAGACCCTCTGTTGATGTCCATCCGTTACCTGTATTGTCAGCCCAGTTGATTGTACCAAGTCTCTTACCTGAATCATCAGCATCATTGATCTGGAGATCAAAACCAACCTGTGTGCTGCTCTTAGCTTCAATATCTGTCCACTTGAATGCTGCCTCGATCACGTAGCCATCATCTGTAACAACTGCTGCGGATTCAACGTTTTCAGCTGTACACTTGGTACCATTGAAGCTCTGCTTATTCTCATAGTTGATTCTGTACTGCTTATCATCATCCTGATATGAGCTTGTCTTAGCATTGTTCTCATCGATGAATACTTCAAGTGAATCCTGCTGATAGTCATCTGATGAATCCTTATTCAGGATTTCATCCTTAACATTTGCAAGGACATAGAGCTTCTCTTCATCCCAAAGAATCTTTGCCTTTGCAGTTGCCTTAGCACCACCGTTTATTGAAAGTGTAACCTCAGCTGCATCATTCCATGCTTCTTCAGCTGTTCCATCAACAGTAGCTGTTCCCTTGTTTACTGCAAGAAGAGGCTTAATTACTGTCTCAGCGAAATACTTGCTGCTCTCAGCCTGCTTAAGTGTTGTATCACCAAATGCAAATGTCTTGTCATTATCTGTAAGAGTTACATCAAGCTTAACCTTGTTTGTTGTAAGAGCTTCGCTATCAAGAACAATCTTTACGATTTTCTCATAACCTGTCTCTGTAGCAATTGCATCTGCTCTTGCTACTGTTGTAGCCTTGATTCCTGTACCATCATCTGTGTAAATTGTGAAGCTGTCAGCATCATTTACTGTAGCATCATCTACTGATACCTTAAGAGAAATTCCATCCTCATTCCATACAGGAACAAATGTAGCCTTTGACTCTCCTTCGCCAAGAACATAAGCATTTCCAACTGTGTAGTCGTCATTTACGTTCTGCACGATTGTTACTGTCTTGATCTCAGGCTCAAGATCACCAGCCTCAGCTATTGCATAGAATGCATTCTTTGCATGATAGTAATCATCAAAGAGAAGAGGATACTGCTTTGTTCTACCATCTGCTGAACCACCGACGCTATTAGATGTCTGAAGCCATGAATGCTTATCTGTGATTCCCCAGATTGTCATACCTGTGAAGTTAACGCCTTCATTTCTAAGTCTTCTGATTGTGTCGTAAACTGCCTTATATCTCTGAGCAAGTCTCTCATCTGTTGCACTTGCACTTCCCTTGAAGTCAAGCTCTGTAATCTGAACCTGGTCAACAAGTGCAGCGTACTGGCGAGCTGCTGCCTTGAACTGCTCCATAGAAGGATCATTGGCTGCAACCTGATAGTGACCCTGCATACCCATACCATCAATTCTTGCTCCGGGTGTTGCCTTAACATTCTCAATGAGCTGACAGATACCTTTAACCTTGCTTGTTACTGTATCATTGTAGTCATTGTAGAAAAGAGCTATTTCTGCAGGCATATACTTGTTAGCATATACGAATGCATTGTTGATGAATTCAGGTGACTGATAAATCTTCCACCATGTTGAGCTGGGGCCATCCTTATCAGTTCTATATGTTCCTGTTGAATCGCTTATTGCCTCGTTAACTACATCCCAGCCATAGAACATTCCGGCATACTTGCTGCCTTCAGCTGTATAGTGCTTAGCAACCTCTCTTACATAAATCTCAAGACGCTTATTCATAACCTCAGGTGTTGCATAAGGCTTTGATGTATCATAATCCTCATGGAAGAAGAAATCAGGAGTCTGTGAGTGCCATACAAGAACATGACCTCTGATCTTGATCTGCTTCTCAGGATGTGCGTTGTTCCAATCAACAAAGTAATCAAGTCTGCTATCAGGCATTGAGAAATCAAGCTCAGGGAAATCAACCTCTTCACCGTTGAGTTCCTGCTTCTTAATCTCAGCGCTTTCCTTGAGCATTGTCTCAGGCTTAAGCTCATTACCAAGTGTCACACCGTTAAAGTGCTTTGTAGCAAGTTCCATATCAAGCGGATCACGGAATTCATCATAGCTTGCAGCTGTTCCGATTATGAAGTCCTCACCCATGATAGCTGCAACGGGATCACGAAGATCAACTATATCTTGCTCAACTTCCTTCTTAGGTCTCTCGCTCTCAGGAGTAACATCAACAGTTACCTCTATCTTCTTAACAGTTACTTCAAACGGGAATGCCTCATCCTGACCATTCATAGCCATAATTGCAAGTCTGCATGCTTCACCTGTTGAAGAAGGACGATAAACATATTCGCTTGAGCCGCTCTGACCATAGATCTGAGTTACCTCTGTATTTGCTTCATCATAGAGCTTGAAGCACAGTGTCTTTGTTGCCTCAGAGGTTGTGATCTTGATTGACTTGATATCATCAATAGGGAATGTCTCTCCAAATGACATCCAGTACTCTTCCCACTCCTTCTCATACTTAAGTGTCTGTCCCTCTACTTCAGCACCACCATGTCGCTCGCTGAACTTAAGGTTCTCACCCTCAAATACAAGTGTCTTTTCGTTCTTGTTTTCAGCCTGCTCTTTGTCTACAACAACGTCAGTTACTGTAACGCCTAAAGGATAAAGTGACTCATCGTTATCGTTTGCCATAACTGCAACATATCTTACGCTGCCTTCATAATCAGGTGTGAATTTATATTCATCCTTACCGTTACAATTGTACTCATGGAATTTCTCTCCATCCTGCTCAAGTGACTCATAAAACTTGATGCAAAGGTTTCCGCCCTGATTCTTAACCTTTACGGAAATACTGTTTATCTGATCTACAGGCACAGCCTCTCCAAGATCATAAACATACTCGTCGTAAATTTTAGCAAATGTAAGCTTGCCCTTAGCAACGTCACTCTGATTCCATCTACCTCTGAATTCAGGAGCATTTTCATCTACTTCGTCTTCTTCCTCTGAAACTTCAGGTGTTTCCGTTTCAGGAGTTGTCTCAGGAGCTGGCTCAGAAGGTGTCTCTTCTGCAGCCTCCTCAGCTACTGCTGTCTTCTCTACAGCTGTTTCCCCTACAGCTGTCTTCTCTTCTACAGCTTCAGCGCTTTCCTCCTTGGAAGCTGCTTCATCTGCTACCTCAGGGGCAGCTACATCACTTGCTTCATCCTCTGTCAGAACAACTGCATCACCTACTGCCTCCTCTGTTGCCGCATTAACATTTAACGCGCCAGCATTGGCAGACGAGATGGTGATAGCACCTGCCATCAGAAGAGAAGACACTCTCCAATAGTTTTTGTGCATACCGTATACATCCTCCTTTTAAATAATCGGTCACTTGTGCAATCCCCCATATTGCACAACAAGTTGATTAATTATATATGTATATATTGACGAATAGCTTATCAGTAAATGCTATTAAAACTATCAGTTTTTGCCACCATCTTAGCAACAAATGAAAAGAGGATGGCAATATCTGACATCCTCTTTTTCTTAGATAATTATTTAATTTTCAGCCTATACTTCCGCTTGTATTTTCAGGAATTCATGCAAACTTATTTGCATCCGCGTTATATGTATAACCGATTCCCTCAAGCTTTTTGACTATTTCATTCAGCTCATCTTTTCCTAAATCAAGCCCCTCAGCCAAAGCTTCAAGACTCCCATAATTATCCCTAAGCTGAGTATTTATATAACTGAGTAACATTACCGGATCCTTAGGTATCATTCTCTCACCGCCTTTGCTGTAAGTTTATCTCCGTCAACATCGATTTCTATCACATCATGTGGCATAACCTTATCCTCAAGAATAAGCTTGGCTGACAAGGTCTCAACATGTTTCTGCACAAACCTCTTAACAGGTCTGGCACCATAGTTGGCATCATAGGCATTATCGGCCACAAACTGCTCTGCAGAAGCTGTAAGGCGAATACTGATCTCTCTGTCCTCAAGTCTCTTATTAAGATCATCAACAATAAGCTTAACAATGCCACTAATATTATCTTTGGTCAGCGGTTTAAAGAGAATCATCTCATCAAGTCTGTTGAGGAACTCAGGTCTAAAACACCTATGGAGCTCGTTCATGACCATATCTTCAGCCTGCTTGCTGATACTTCCGTCCTCCTGAATTCCATCAAGAAGATATGGCGCACCAATATTAGAAGTCATAATGAGGATTGTATTCTTAAAGTCCACAGTCCTTCCCTGCGAATCCGTCACACGACCATCGTCAAGAATCTGAAGAAGCACATTGAACACGTCGGGATGAGCCTTTTCCACCTCATCAAAAAGCACTACCGCATAGGGCTTTCTGCGGACAGCCTCAGTAAGCTGACCACCCTCTTCATAGCCTACATATCCGGGCGGCGCTCCGATCAATCTTGATACACTGAACTTCTCCATATACTCACTCATATCGATTCTGACAATGTTATTTTCATCATCAAAAAGTGCTGCAGCAAGGCTCTTGGCAAGCTCAGTCTTACCTACACCTGTAGGGCCAAGGAACATAAATGAACCGATTGGTTTTCCCGGATCCTTAATGCCTGCCTTGGATCTCATGATAGCCTCGGAAACCTTGGTCACAGCTTCATTCTGCCCAATAACTCTCTTGTGGAGCTCGTCCTCAAGGTGAAGAGTTTTATTTCTCTCACTCTCTGTGAGCTTTGCAACAGGAATACCTGTCCATCTGGAAATAATTCTGGCAATCTCCTCATCCGATACCTTCTCATGAACAAGGGAGATATCCTTGGAAGTAACCTTCTGCTCCTCAATTTCAAGCTGCTTTTTCAGTTCAGGAATTTTGCCGTACTGCAACTCACTGGCCTTCTCAAAATCGCCCCTTCTCTGAGCTATCGAGAACTCATTATTCGCCTTCTCGATTTCCTCTCGAAGGATCGCAAGCCTGTTTACAGCCTCTTTCTCATTGGTCCACTGTGCCTTCTGAGTATCAAATTTGTCCTTAAGGTCAGCAAGCTCCTTACGAAGATTTTCAAGCCTCTCCTTACTTAACGAATCGTCCTCATTCACCAGAGCAGCCTCTTCTATCTGCATCTGCATAATTTTACGATTCATTTCATCCAACTCTGTAGGCATCGAATCCATCTCTGTCTTAATAAGAGCGCATGCTTCATCCACAAGATCAATAGCCTTATCCGGGAGGAATCTGTCAGATATATATCTGTTACTCAAAATCGCGGCACTTACAAGCGCAGAGTCCATGATCTTCACACCATGATAAACCTCATAGCGCTCCTTAAGTCCTCTAAGAATACTGATAGTATCCTCAACTGTGGGTTCAGAAACCATAACGGGCTGAAAACGTCTCTCGAGCGCTGCATCCTTCTCAATATACTGCCTGTACTCATTAAGTGTGGTGGCACCTATGCAATGAAGCTCGCCTCTTGCAAGCATGGGTTTTAACATATTACCTGCATCCAGTGCTCCATCAGTTTTACCTGCCCCCACTATAGTGTGTAGCTCATCTATGAAAAGAATGATCTCACCATCAGACTCCTTAACGTCCTGTAAAACAGCCTTCAGACGTTCCTCAAACTCACCTCTGTACTTAGCACCTGCAACCAGAGAACCCATATCCAGTGAAAATATCTTCTTATCAGCAAGTCCCTGGGGCACATCACCCTCTGCAATTCTCTGGGCAAGAGCCTCAACCACTGCTGTCTTACCTACGCCGGGTTCACCTATAAGTACAGGATTGTTCTTGGTCTTCCTGGATAGTATTCTTATTACATTTCTGATCTCTGCATCTCTTCCGATAACAGGTTCAAGCTTTTGAGCTTTTGCCTTAGCAACCAGTTCAGTTCCATACTTTTCAAGAGTATCATATGTTGCCTCAGGATTATCCGATACAACCTTCTGATTGCCTCTTACTTCGGAAAGAGCCTGAAGGAATCTGTTCCTGTCTATTCTGAAATACTGGAATATGTTCTTGATCTCACGGTTAGGGAAACGAAGCATCGCCAGGAATATGTGCTCTACAGACACATACTCATCGCCCATTGCTCTCATCTCGTCCTCGCTCTTTAAAAGCACCTTATTAAGATCAGCTCCCACATAGGGGCTTCCTCCTTGTACCTTGGTGCGCTTATTAAGAGCTTCATCAACTCTAGCAAGAAATACCTTGATCTCAATTCCCATCTTCTCAATGAGTTTAGGAATAATGCTATCCTGTATCGTCAACAAGCTGTACAAAAGGTGCTCCTGTTCAATTTCCTGATTGCCATAGTCAACCGCTACCTTCTCCATGTTCTGGACAGCCTCAATTGATTTCTGTGTAAATCTATCAATCTTCATAACAATTACCTCACAACAAAGCCGCGAAACGCTTCAACAAATTTCTGTTCTACAACTGTTATAACACGATTATTAGCACTCGTCAATAGAGAGTGCTAATTTCTTTTTTCCATAAAAATTCCTGCTCTATCTACATACCGTAAATAGCGCAGGAATTACACTACTCCTCAGATTCCTCAGGTTTGCAGGCCTCCAAAATTTGATCCATAACCTCGTAGATTTCTTCTCTTCCGGCTTTGCTCTGGGCAGAGAAAGGAAGTACGATGCCATCTTCAGGCATTCCAAGAGTATCTTTTATCATTTTGATGTGTTTCTCATGCTGACTGGGTTTAATCTTGTCAGACTTGGTTGCGATAATTATCGGATCAGCGCCATTAGCCACGATCCATTCATACATTAGCTTATCGTTAGCAGAAGGCTCATGTCTTATATCAATAAGCAGAAAAACCTGTTTAAGCATGCGGGATTTATTCAGATAATTCTCGATCATCTTACCCCACTGCTTTTTTACAGATTCAGGAACCTTTGCAAAACCATATCCGGGAAGATCCACAAGATAAAATTCATCGTTTATGTTGTAGTAATTGATAGTCTGAGTCTTACCGGGTTCCTGACTGACTCTTGCTAAATGCTTGCGGTTCATTAGTCCGTTTATCAGTGATGACTTTCCCACATTACTCTTTCCCGCAAAAGCAAACTCCGGCTTATCATTCTGTGGAAGCTTACTTGTGATTCCGATTACTGTCTCTAAATTTACCTTCTTAATTACCATATATTCCTCACCGAGTTAATACCATCTTATACACGCCTTCGAATCAGATTCTTCCAGGCATTTTAATTATTAAAAGGCAGGGATGAAATCCATCTCTGCCTTAAATTTCAGCTCATGCCATTATTTACTTCGCAGGCTTAAGTCTCTTAGCCTCATCCTTGTACACGATAAGCGGACTGGATGTACCGCTTACAGCTTCCTCAGTAACAACACATTCTGAAATGTTGTCATCTGAAGGAATCTCGTACATAACATCCATCATAGCCTTTTCCATAATGGATCTTAGGCCTCTGGCTCCTGTCTTCCTCTCATGAGCAAGCTCTGCTATCTTATCAACAGCATCATCCTCGAAGGAAAGCTTAACATCATCAAAATCGAAGAGCTTCTGATACTGCTTAACAAGAGCATTCTTGGGCTCTGTAAGTATACGTACAAGAGCTTCCTTGTTAAGTCCCTCAAGAGTTACGCAGATCGGAACACGACCTACAAATTCAGGGATAAGTCCAAACTTGGTAAGATCCTGAGGTGTAACCTCTTTTAATACCTCACCAATTTCTCTCTCGCTCTTATCAGCAATCTCTGCATTAAATCCGATTGAGTTACGATCAAGTCTTGCCTCTACGATCTTATCAAGGCCATCAAAAGCACCGCCGCAGATAAACAGAATGTTCGATGTATCAATCTGAATAAGCTCCTGATGAGGATGCTTACGTCCACCCTGCGGAGGAACACTTGCTGTTGTACCCTCGATTATCTTAAGAAGTGCCTGCTGAACGCCTTCACCTGATACATCACGTGTGATAGAGACGTTCTCACTCTTCTTGGTTATCTTATCAATCTCATCAATGTAAACAATACCGTACTGTGCTCTCTCGACATCATAATCAGCTGCCTGAATGAGCTTAAGAAGAATATTCTCAACGTCCTCACCAACATAGCCTGCCTCTGTAAGAGTTGTGGCATCTGCGATTGCGAAAGGAACGTTAATAATCTTCGCAAGAGTCTGTGCAAGGTAAGTCTTACCTGAACCGGTGGGTCCAACCATGATGATGTTGCTCTTCTGAAGCTCAACTTCATCATCTACGCCATGAGCCTTAGGAGCCATAACGCGCTTATAATGATTGTAAACCGCAACCGAAAGAACCTTTTTTGCCTCATCCTGACCAATTACATAATCATCAAGAAAGCTCTTGATCTCAACAGGCTTGAGCAGATTGATATCTCTGTCATCGTGCTGCACAGGCTCGTCTTCAAATTCTTCCTCAATAATGTCTGCACAGATATCAACGCACTCATCACAGATATATACACCTGCAGGTCCTGCGATCAGCTTCTTTACCTGGTTCTGTGTCTTGTTACAAAATGAGCAACGAATCTCGCCGTTGTTTTTTCCTGCCATAATTTATTATTCCTTTTAAATTTAAATATCAGCTCTAAGAGCTAATTTATATTACTTATTGTCCTTATCTTCCTTGGGTCTTGACTCAATTACTGAATCGATAAGTCCGTACTCCATAGCCTCCTTAGCTGTCATCCAGTTATCTCTCTCTGTATCAGCCGCAATCTGCTCATAAGGCTTGCCTGTATTCTCTGATAAAAGAGTATTCAGTTTTTCTTTTGTACGAATGATATGCTTAGCAGCAATCTCGATCTCAGTAGCCTGTCCCTGAGTTCCTCCAAGGGGCTGGTGGATCATGATCTCTGCATTGGGAAGAGCCATACGCTTACCCTTAGCACCGCCTGCAAGAAGGAATGCACCCATACTTGCTGCCATACCGATACAGATTGTGCTTACATCACACTTGATATAATGCATTGTATCGTAGATAGCCATACCGGATGTGATCTCACCACCGGGGCTGTTAATATACATATGAATATCCTTACTGGGATCCTCTGCTTCAAGGAAAAGGAGCTGTGCAACAACAACACTGGCTGATACGGAGTTAACCTCCTCACCAAGGAATACTATACGCTCCTTCAAAAGTCTGGAATAAATATCGTATGAACGCTCACCGCGACTTGTCTGCTCTATTACATAAGGTATCAAACTCATATTCATCGCTTCCTCTCTGTTATATTTAGTATATAATACCAAATCATTATACCGCATTTTATTCATTTTGCGCAACCTTTGGAAAATGCGCCCTTTAATAAACAGTGCGATTAACTCTCGTTGCTTACGCATAATCGATTTAATCGCTCTGTTTATTTGCGGGCTTAAGTTATCTATAAGGCTGAAAGAAGGAATTCATGCTTAATCAAGGAATATCTTTTTAAACGAGAAAGACATAAATTATCCATGAGGCTGAAAAAGTGAATTCATGCTTAATCAAGGAATGTCTTATTAAACGAGAAGGACTTAGGTTATCCATAAATCTTCAAAAAATTTTTCATCCTGCTCAAGGAATATTTTATCAAACAAAAAACTCCCTGAACAAATAAGTTCAGGGAGGTGTAATTCAAAATTACTCTTCGTCCTTCTTAGCTGCTGTCTTACGTGTGCGCTTCGGCTTCTCCTCTGCTGCATCATCAGACTTCTTAGCTACAGTCTTGCGTGTGCGCTTCGGCTTCTCCTCTGCTGCATCGTCAGACTTCTTAGCTGCTGCCTTCTTTGTTGTCTTCTTAGCACCTACTTCCTTAGCGTTCTCTACAAGGAAATTAGCTGCCTTCTGAACAAGAAGATCTTCCTTAAGGCTCTTGATCTCACGGTTACCCATGAGCTCCTTAACCTTATCAGCTTCCATGCCATACTGCTTAGCCATCTTCTCAAGCTCTTCCTGAATCTCATCCTCAGAAATCTCGAACTTCTCAGCTGCAGCAACTGCCTCAAGAACAAGTCTTGACTGAATACGCTCGATAGCCTGGGGCTTAACCTGCTCAAGGAGCTGATCAACAGTGTTGCCTGTGTACTGCATATACTGCTGCATGTTCATGCCCTGATACTGAAGTCTCTGAGCGAAATCATTAACGATCTGCTTCTGCTGAGTCTCGATCATCTTCTCAGGAAGCTCCATCTCTGAATCCTCGATAACAGCCTTAACTGCTGCATCCTCACGCTTAGCCTTAGCATCTGCCTCTTTGCGCTCAGCGATCTTATTCTTTACATTTTCCTTGTACTCAGCAACTGTCTCGAACTCAGAAACATCACTTGCGAACTCATCATTAAGCTCAGGAAGCTCCTTAGTCTTGATAGCCTTAACTGTGCACTTGAATGTTGCAGCCTTACCTGCAAGATCCTCTGAGTGATAATCCTCAGGGAATGTTACGTTAACTTCGCCTTCTTTGCCGATCTCAAATCCGATGAGCTGATCTTCAAATCCGGGAATGAATGAACCTGAACCGATTGTAAGAGGATAATCTGTACCCTTACCACCTTCGAAAGCAACACCATCAACGAATCCCTCGAAGTCAAGAGTTACGATATCGTCCTTCTCTACTGCACGATCTGTAACCTCGATTGTTCTTGCGTTTCTGTTACGCTCCTGATCGATCTCAGCATCGATTTCTTCATCTGTTACATCAAGGTCCATCTTCTCAACCTCAACGCCCTTATATTTGCCAAGTTTAACCTCGGGCTTAAGAGCGACAGTAGCTGTAAAGATGAAAGGCTTACCTGCCTCAAGCTGTGTTACATCGATATCGGGATTGGAAACAACGTCCTCGCCGCACTCTTCAACAGCCTTAGGATACTCCTCGTTGATAACTTCGTTAGCTGCATCCTCGAAGAATACTTCCTTGCCGTACATGCGCTCGATCATGTGACGGGGAGCCTTACCCTTACGGAATCCGGGAATCTGAATCTTACCCTTCTGCTTGTTGTAAACCTTGTCGATAGCCTTATCAAAGTTCTCAGCTGCAACTTCGATTGTAAGCTTAGCCATGCTCTTCTCGAGCTTTTCTACTGATACGCTCATTAAAATGTTTCCTCCTATTACTACTTATAAGTAAACTGTTACACATTATTTATTCTGTGCTGTTATCTGATCGCGCAGGAAAAACCTGAATGACCTGCTCGATACCGGGCACGCATTCGCACTGAGTAATCTCGATATGCGTGTCTCTGCAAAATAAACGACCCATGCTAATATACCTCGGCACAGTCGCCTAAAGATTATAGCATAGGTCATAATTTATTTCCACATTAATTTTATGCAGTTATTTTCTCAGCTTTCGAATGCTATTACATGTCATCATCAAAGCTCTTCAGTGCTCATGTGAGCATTACTCCACCTGGTATCTCCGGTAACATCCTGATCAAACCATTCTGCAGGCTTATATACTGCCGCAGACTCCTCATCAGGGAACTCTACCTCAGCCAATACCCTTCCTTCAAAAGGCGCATCAAAAACATCAAGCTCTATCTTAATCTCTCCATCATCAACAGCACCTTTAAGCTTATTATTCTCATTTAAAAATACCTCATCAAACGCATCTGTATTTAACGGAATCAGATACCTCTTTTTTCGTATCACATTCCCATCTGCCTTCTCAACAAGATGCTCATAGGAATCCTTATCAAGGGGAAGATTATATTCTATCTTACCGATATCGGATGACCCCCTATTATCTGACAACTCGCCGTCTGCGCCGCTTCCTTCATGACCATCTCCCTCACATCCTGCGCCAAAATCTTTAAAGCTCTTATATGTCATATAATACTTCTCATCTTCTCTTCGCACCCTTATTGCCGGCACCACGTTAAGATATCCCTGCTCTATAATATGTACCGGATAACCTTCCAAATTCTCCGGCAACCTCTTAACCGTAAACTTTCTCTCTATCTCTAAACCCATACAAACCTCATTCCCTATCTGAAGATTCCGCAACGACCAATGTGTACCATTCACGCAATTGCTGCAAGTAACATATTCTATCACGTGTATCACAAATTGTAAGTCCCTCGCTTTGGCTGAAGAAGTAATATTCGAATCCGTATTGCGGATGTCAGGACTATATATGAAATACTTTGCGAGCTATGAACCACGGAAATGAGACCAATCAATCCCAAGTGCCCTTGCACGCAGGGATTGATGATTTGGGCTCATTGAAGTGTACGGTTCAACGCGAGCAAATATTGCATATATAGACCTGTCAGACGCAATATGGATCGAATTATTATATACAACCAAAGTGAGGGACCTGTAATTCTTATACCCGGAAGACAATTTTCTTGCCAAGTTCTGTGGCAGCATCCTCCCCGCAGAAGCGGGCAACGATTGCAAGACCGAAAGGAATAGCTGTACCCATTCCACGGCTTGTGAGGATGTGTCCATCAATTGTGGTCTCTGACATCTGAACATCAGCGCCTTTAAGCTCACCCTCAAGCCCCGGGAAAACACAAGCCTTTTTACCCTGAAGAAGTCCGGCTCTGCCAAACACTCCGGGAGCAGCGCAAATAGCACTGATAAACTTACCTGCAGCATCAAAAGCACGAACCTGCTCCATCAGCTTTTCGGTCTTCTCAAGATTAGTGGTTCCGGGCATTCCTCCCGGAAGTACCAGCATATCCATCTCATCAAAGTTTACATCTTCCAAAAGCTTATCTGCTTTCACTTCAATGCCATGGGATCCTGTAACGCTAAGGTTCCCCATAACAGATACCATATCTATGTTAAGAGATGCTCTTCGGCACAGATCAACAACAGTAAGTGCCTCGATCTCTTCGAAACCATCTGCAAGAAAAATCGCTATATTTGCCATTTCAAACTCCTTTTCATAAAAACATTTTTTCCTCAGGTAATGCCATTTACCATAAAATCAATTGCCAAACTTAAGCTTTCCGCTGTCGTATGCTTCTGCTCTTTCATCCAGCACTTCCTGAAGTCCCATATCAATCAACCTCTTATACTCGGTCTTCTGCAATTTATCAAAGCCATCTCTGGGACAGCAAATAAGATTATATGCATACTCAACCAGTGCAACATCCAGATCTACGGAGTATTTCACCTCAGACTCAAGTACTGTACTGGATGTAGGAAAATCAAACTGATCCGTCACACAGACATCATAGAATCCTTCAAACCATGAAGGCTCTTCCCATGGACAATTCTCTGTCCACAAAGATACCAGCGCTTCTTTTTTATCAACAAAATCAAAGTGCTCGTTTACTATGCAATAATCTGTCGGATTTCCGGGATATCCAAGGGCAAAAAGCTGCTCCTTTGACATTGTCATAGCTGCACCCGATTCAGTTTCATCATGATCAGGCGTGAAATTTACCATTTCTGCATTATTAGGATCCGCAAGCCAATTGAGATATTTAATTGCTGCATCTGTTTTACCCTTACTGGTTGCAGGAACCATAACATACATTCCATAATCAGGTTCCGCAACATTCCTATAGCTGCCATCCTCGAGATCAAAACAAATCAGAGGATCAAGCTCAATTGTAGGATCTTTTTCTTTAAGCATCGAAACATATGTGAATGGTGAAGTAGCCTCGTCCACAATAAATCCTACTTTCCCGGACTCAACATCTTCAACATATTTTGAATTATCCGAATCCGCCGTGAAATCAAGCGAAATGATTCCGTCATTATATAGCCTGTTCAGCTCTCTCAGACCTTCCACTGCTCCATCAGCAACAACCATATATCTTTCGGAGTAAATATATGCATCCCTTTCGGAGAGATTCTCAACATAGGAATTTACAAAGCCCTGATAAAATCTCTCTGAATGAACATCTCCGCCCATTCCCCAAGGAATTACACCATTAACATTACCGGGATTCTTTTCCTTGACTGCATAGAGAAACTCAATAAGCTCGTCTTTATTCTTAGGGACACTAAGCCCTAAGTCATCACACCAGTCTTTTCTTATATAAGCTGCATGGCGCGGTCCCTTAAAGCCTCTTCTTTTCATAACAGCGACCTGCAGGTCGTTGTAGCTTCCCATGTACTGAATACTACCGGTATATTCTTTAATATTATCCCCATATTTTTCCAGGGACTCAGTCAGGTCAGCAACCTTACCCTGCTTAGTCATATAGCCAAACACAGATGAAGAATAGGAAAAAATTATATCAGGAGCGATTCCCTCATCAACCATCTTCTTTATGGTCTCATCGGAAGTTGATCTGCTGACTGAAACGAAATGTACGTCTATCCCGCACTCTTCCTTTACTTTTCCTCTTATCCAGTTCGCAAGCGTATTGTCATCAGCGGTATATCCTTCAGGCAAACTGCCACGATCCCACACCATACATGTAATGCTGTTGAGGTCATCTAAAGACGACGAATTTACACCGGCATTCTGATCCTCAAAAGCAGAACACCCTATACATGTCGTCAAAAATGATGCTGTTAACAATACGCTTAAAGCCCGGGATAATTTACTCATAATAGATCCTCGTCAGTCAGCGCATCTACCGTAGGTCTTCGCCATATCATGCATTCTTTCTGCCAGTTCATCGGTAAGCACGCCGCTCTTCATTCTCCAGGTCCAGTTCTTTCCAAGTGTTGAAGGGATATTTATTCTCGCTTCTTTACCAAGCTCAAGGTAATCCTGAATAGGAATTATCGCAGTATCCGAAACACTCGCCATTGTAGCGCGGATAAACTCCCATACTATTCCTTTGTTGGACTTGATATTAAGGTACTTTTTCGCAAAACGCTTATCCTCCCTCGGGATTGTGTTAAACCATCCCAAAGTAGTGTCATTGTCATGCGTCCCCGTGTAAACTATACTGTTCTTCACGTAATTGTGAGGCAGATAGTCGCTCTCCTCCCTTGCATCAAACGCAAACTGTAAAATTTTCATTCCCGGGAATCCGGTTCTCTTTACAAGTGCTATAACCGAAGGTGTGAGATATCCCAAATCCTCAGCGATAACTCTCAACGTTCCAAGCTCTTTTTTCATTGTATCAAAAAGCTTGTATCCCGGGCCCTTTACCCACTGTCCGTTCTCCGCAGTAGGTTCACCGAAAGGTATTGAATAGTATTCATCAAAACCGCGGAAATGGTCAATTCTTATAACATCGTAAAGCTCGTAGCAGCTCTTTATTCGGTTTATCCACCATTTAAAGCCTGTCTTTTCATGATAATCCCATTTATAAAGCGGATTGCCCCATAGCTGTCCTGTTCTTGCAAAGGAATCCGGAGGACAACCTGCAACTGCTATCGGAAGGTTCTTCTTATCCAGCTGGAAAAGCTTGGGATTTGCCCAGGTGTCAGCTGAGTCAAAGGCAACATATATCGGAATATCACCGATAATATCTATCTTTTTGCTGTTGGCATAAGCCTTAAGCTCAAACCACTGCTTCATGAAGATAAACTGTTCAAACTCATAAAGCCCGATTCTGTCAGCATGCTTTGTTCTGGCAGCCTCCATGGCATCCTTTTTCCTAAGTCTTATATCCTCCGGCCACTCAACCCAGCTAAGTCCGTCGTAGCGCTTCTTAAGTGCCATGTAAAGAGCATAATCCGGAAGCCAGTCTGAATGTTTCTTAACAAAAGCATCGAACTCCTTCTTAAGCTCAGGCTTTGGCTTCTTCTTACTGTTCTCAGAAAGTCCGCTGTTTACATATGCGGTGTAGAGCACAAGATCACGCGCCTTAAAAAGTCGCTCATAGTTGATGTACTCCTCATCAGTACCAAAGTTTACCTTATCAACATCTTCCTTCTTCAAAAAGCCCATTTCTATAAGCTTCTCAAGATCTATAAAGTACGGATTTCCCGCATAAGTAGAGAATGACTGGTAAGGCGAATCTCCATAGCTTGTCGGGCCAAGTGGCAGTATCTGCCAGTAGCTCTGACCGGATTTTTCAAGAAAATCCACAAACTCGTAGGCCTCCTTTGAAAAAGCACCAATACCATACTTGGACGGTAAGCTGAATATAGGCATCAGCACGCCACATCTTCTTTTACTCTGTTCTTTCTTAGCCATCTTTAAATATCCTTTTCTATTTTTTGTAGAAAACGTTTTCACTGTGTACAGTATATGATTATGCACATTTTTCCGGGCGAAAGCAATACTCTAATTGAGTAATTATCATAGTCCGTTATCTCGGATACCCCAGATGAGATTACGCCACTGAGCAACCTGTTCTGTGGTCATGAAGCCGTTTGAAGTTCCCATATAGCCAATCTTGTAGGATGAGAACAGCAATGCATTTTTTATTGAATTAACTGAATCCTCAGTCTCCTGATAGTAATGAAGGAAGCATGCAAACAGCGCATTACCTGCACCGACTGTATTAACAATTTCATTTGTCTTTACAGTCTTGTAATCAGCAATAAACTCTCCCTTTTTATCAAAGAGAATAACACCCTTGGAGCCACGGCCCATTATTATAATTTCCGTGCCATAGGTCTTACTTATACCTCTGATAAAGTCATAGGGATCCTCTTCAAGCTGATCGTCCGAGAAATACAGAATTGAAGCCGCATCAAGGAAATCTCTGTTATACTTTTCCTTTTCCCTGCAGAAATTACGGATGTTAACCGCAACCTTTTTCCCATGCTCTGCAGCTGCTATCGCAAATGGTCTGCAGAAATTAGCATTAGCAAGGACCACCATGTCAGCCCAGCCGGCAAGAGGAGCAAACATGGACATATCATAGACCTTATCTCGAAGGTCCTTGATATCCTCAAAAATCTGTCTCCTTCGCTCCTTGTCATAGAGAATCACACAATTAGGTGTTTCTTCCATCATCTGGACAACATACTTGGTAGAAAGCTCTATCTTTGTTCCCGGAGGGTTCAGGTCACTAACTGACTTATCCCTTCCGATGATCGACATGAATTCCACCTCATCGCCAAGCCATCTGAGCGCAAGCGATTCATTGTAAGCATCGCCTCCAAGTCCCGTATAAATTGAATTGACCTCTGTCGTAAGCGGTGCATACTCAATCGGAACCTTGTTGACTCTTACAATTGTCTCAACCTGTGTGATACCTGCTACTACGAATTTTCCCATGTGTGCCTCCTTATTTTAATCAATCATAAGTCACAGCGCGGAGCATATTCATATGCTTCATTACCTCTTCAAAGTAGTCCTCCGGTTGAAAAATCCCTTCCCGGAACATTTTTTCCAATATTTCTTTGCTTATCATTTCTATCATGTCACCCACAATCTGGTAGTTGGCTTCAGGTTTAAACCTGGTGATATCTCCCCTTTCCAGAATGCTGTGCATCATAGCTTCATAACCTTCGCGGGTCTGCAGAATAGCAGAAGCGGCTTCCGGCGTATCCTCAGCCTGAGCCTTATATAAAAACAGCTTAATGTAGGGATACTGCTGCATGCAGATTGATAATACCTTTTCAATTTCCTCTCTTATGGTGAAAAAATCGGTGATGTCACCGGATATGGCAGCACGTATTTCCAAATTGATAACACGAATACTGTAGTCATAGACAAACTGATAGAGCCCCAGTTTAGTTTCAAAGTAATGAAAAATCAGTCCCTTGCTTATACCCGCCAATTTGACAATATCATCCGTACTGGCATGGATATAACCGCCGAGAGCAAAGCTTCTCAGCGCAGCGTTGATAATACGATCCTGTTTTTCTTTCTTAAGGTCAAAAAATTTCTCGTTCATTAAAAACGCGTCTCCTAAAATTGACCAGACTAGTCCACTTAAATATAGCATTTTGGGCTTATTTTTACAACATTTTACAGTCAAATGCTTTTCTTATCAGACGATTTGTATTAAAATAAATTTTGCAATATGAAATTCTCTTGCGAGGAGGGTAAAATGTCTAAACATTTTGGAAGAATTATTTTGTTTGCAGCTGCTGTCGGTGCTGCTGCAGCCGGAGTCTATTATTATCTTACTCAGAAGGACACAGCTCTTGCTGATGATTTTGATGATTATGACGATTTTGATGAACTTGACGATTTCGAGGACGATGACACAGGAAGTCCTTTTAAACGCCGCTATGTGAACCTTAGCGGATCAGAAGAGGAGTCTGAAACCACCGCTTCTACAGAAGAAAATGAGAGCGTTCCCGATAAAACCGAGGAATTCTTTGACGATGACGAAGATGATGATATTGGCGACCTCAAGAAAATTGATGGAGCTCTTTAATTTATTAAAGTTTTCTAAAATAACAAAAGTGCCGGATTTTTCTTCGGCACTTTTTTATTTTATTAACTTTAAAGGACGTTCCGCTCTCGCTATGCTCGCCGGAACACTCTGAAGCACTAAGCTCGTTAAAACCTCGCTAAGTGCTTCAGGCTTCTGCCTTCTTCTTGGCTTCCGCAACCATATCCTTCAATTCCTTTGCTTTATCCTTGATCCTGGAATTGGCAACTCTGGAACCGATGATATTAGAAATCATCCTATTAGCCAAATCGTAGTCTCCAACTTCCATTCCGATAGCAGCCATGAGGTAATCTGTTGTTGTCTGATCCATTCCTGCAATCTGGGTTTCACTCTGTCTGGCAATAACAAATCCATCGAGAGCCTTCTGTAAAAGTTCCTTCTCCTCAGCCTCATTGGCCTTTTTCTTCTCGGCATAATCCGGAGCAGACGGATCAAGATGCTCAGTCTCTCCCCTTATAAGCCATGCCATCTTAAGACAGATGTAAGCCTTCTCTGAGTTCTTGGATTTCTTGACCATAGCGGTAGCTATAGCAAGCTCATAGCGCATCCGGGCTTCCGCATAGCTATAGGTCTTATCCCCAAATTCCTGCTTTTTGTAGTTAGCACTTATCTTGTTCTTAACCTCATCAATCTGGAATTTGGTAAGATTTCCGAAGTACTTAGCAAGTACTGAATAACCACATTCAGGGCAGGTAACAACCTCATATTTACTGGGATCCATCTCAGCATATACCGGTCTAAGATCAACATCCTGACTCTTCATTCTGACCTTACCTGATCTTAATGTTTTCACATTAAACTCAGCCTCACAGATAGGACAGGTATATTTCTTGTCAAAAAGAAGTGTCTCCTCATTAAATACTACAGGAGGCTTTTTTTCTTCTTGTTTCTTGACTTCCTTCTTTTTAGGATCCTCATAAAGCTCTTCATCTTCTAATGCGCCAAGTCCAAATTTCTTTAAACCATCCAGAAATCCCATGATAATACCCCTCATATGTCATAAAATCATGTTGCTAACAACAGTTACAGTGTTATGCTTTCGGCAGTACAAAAGAACTCTTCAGAGAAACTATTCTGTTAAATACAGGTGCTCCATACTTGGAGTCCTTGCTGTCAACACAGAAGAATCCATTTCTCACAAATTGGAATTTATCATAAGCCTTAGACTCCATGAGCTCAGGCTCAAACTTCGCATTCTTAATCACGGTGATAGAATTGGGATTGAGGTTCAGTGAACCGTCCTCGTTGTATACACCCTTTTCCTCATCAATGATGTTTTCATAGAGACGAACCTCTGCCTCTCCGCACTTATCAGCGGATACCCAATGGATCGTTCCCTTGACCTTTCTACCATCCGGGCTGTCTCCGCCCTTTGTCTCAGGATCGTATGTACAATGGATTTCAGTAACCACACCGTTTTCATCCTTAACACAGCCTGTGCAGGTTACGAAATATGCGTTCATGAGACGAACTTCATTTCCGGGGAAAAGTCTGAAGTATTTCTTCGGAGGCTCCTCCATAAAGTCCTCTCTCTCAATCCAAAGCTCTCTGCCAAAAGGAATCTCTCTGTTTCCGAGCTCAGGTGCCTCCTTGTTATTCTCGATAGGAAGCATCTCAACCTGACCCTCCGGATAATTGTCAATTACAAGCTTAACCGGATCAAGTATCGCCATCATTCTCTTAGCCTTGGGCTTAAGATCTTCACGGATGCAATACTCAAGCATTGCATAATCAGCTGTTGAATTAGCCTTACTGATACCGCAGAGCTCTACAAATTTCTGAATAGACTCAGGTGTAAAGCCACGACGTCTAAGTGCTGCTATTGAAACAAGTCTGGGATCATCCCATCCATCAACTATGCCATCTTCAACAAGCTTTTTGATATATCTCTTACCGGTTACCACATTCTGCAGATAGAGCTTTGCAAACTCAATCTGTCTCGGCGGATTCTCGTATTCGCATTCGATTTTAACCCAGTCATAAAGCGGTCTGTGATCCTCGAACTCAAGAGTACAGATAGAATGTGTAATTCCCTCCTCTGCATCCTCAATAGGATGAGCAAAGTCATACATCGGGTAAATGCACCACTTATCACCTGTACGGGCATGAGTCATATGTGCAACTCTGTAAATGATCGGATCACGCATGTTTATATTAGGTGATGCCATATCAATCTTGGCTCTCAGAGTCATCGCACCATCAGCTACGCTTCCGCTCTTCATCTCTTCAAAAAGTCTTAAATTCTCTTCAACACTTCTGTCCCTGTTAGGATCATTTTTACCGGGTTCAGTAAGTGTACCTCTGTACTCACGCATCTCCTCGGCAGTGAGCTCAGAAACATATGCCTTACCCTTTTTAATAAGCTTTACTGCATTCTCATACATCTTATCAAAGTAATCGGATGCATGAAAAAGTCTGTCCTCGTAATCAGCACCAAGCCAGTTCACATCCTCAATAATAGCGTCCATGAACTCTGACTTCTCTTTGGTGGGGTTTGTATCATCAAATCTCATATTGAACTTACCGTTGTACTCCTTGGCAAGTCCGTAGTTTAAGAGAATACTCTTTGCGTGTCCTATATGTAAAAAGCCGTTTGGCTCCGGAGGAAATCTGGTAACTACGTGATCGTATACCCCCTCCTTCAGGTCCTTGTCGATCTCCTGCTCAATAAAATTCCTTGATTCTTCTGACATTTTTAATTCTTCCAACTTTCTATTTATGTATGTAACTAAGAGAAAACCCTAAGTTTTCTCCTTACTGATAGCACGAGTTACTTAGCTTAAAGCGACTCATGCAACAATATTCTACCATCAAATATATTTTTTCTCAAACTCGTCTGAGGCCATGGGTCTTCCGAAATACTCACCCTGCGCAAGTGGAACGCCACTTTCTTTTAAAATCTTGATCTGGGCTTTTTTCTCAACTCCCTCTACACAGACGCTCGCACCGATCGCACCTGACAGATCCATAACGGATTTAATAAGAGATCTTGCATATTCTGCCTTTTCAAGCTGCGCAGATATTGTTCTGTCTACCTTAATCGACGCAAAAGGATGAGCCCTAAGACCGCTTATGGAGCTATAGCCCGTTCCGAAATCATCCAGTGAAAGGCGAACTCCCATCTTACTTATCGCTTC
Source organism: Butyrivibrio sp. VCD2006 (assembly GCF_000423925.1). Classification (GTDB taxonomy): domain Bacteria; phylum Bacillota; class Clostridia; order Lachnospirales; family Lachnospiraceae; genus Butyrivibrio. The sequence goes on along the minus strand of NZ_AUIX01000002.1, from coordinate 126,788 downwards.
CATAGCGCCTTTTGTACGCTCTGTATTATTCATAGTCAGCGCTTCCGTAACATCAAGGACAAGCTGCTTTGGCTTTATCTTCGCTGCCTTCACGGCGGATTTTAGCTTAGTGGCTATATCCGGCTGCATCAGCTGTACCACTGACATATTTACATGAATGTTTATATCTCTTCCGAGCTTCTTACTCCACTTACCACAGCACTTAGCTGCCTCTCTGAATACATATTCTCCGATAGGATTTATAAGTCCAAGGTACTCTGCAAGCGAAATGAATTCAGCAGGACTTACAGGGCCCAGAATTGTGCTGTTCCATCTGACAAAGGCTTCAGCCGCAACAATCTTTGGCTCATCCTCCAGAATATCCATGATAGGCTGATAGTGGATTGAAAACTCTTTGCATCCATTCTCAACAGCCTTGTACATAGCCTTTTCCATATCAAGACGTCTGATACTTGAAGCATCTATACTCTCCGAATACTGTGAAATCCTGTTTTTACCGGATTTCTTTGCCTCATACATGGCGATATCGGATTTTCTTATGAGCTCTTCAACCGTATCTCCCTCCGTGGGGAACTCTACGGTACCCATACTCATGGTGCAGTAATAATCTCCGTCCTTCAGATACCAGGGTGTAGCAAATGCCCTTCTTATTTCCTCAAGAATAACTTCCAGTTTATTATAATTCTCAGGCGGAACAATAATGACAAACTCATCTCCGCCCATTCGGTAACATGAATTCTGAACACCTTCGATGCTCTTTATCGCCGTTGAAATATCCTGCAAAAGCACATCACCATACTGATGTCCAAGACCATCATTGATCTTCTTGAAGTCATCAAGATCAAGGTACATAAGCATACCCTTTGAATTATCTTTTTTGGCTTCTTCAATATATTTGACAAGGTCTCTCTCACAGCAAAGCCTGTTGTAGAGTCCCGTCAGGAAATCAGTATACGCCTGCTGTTCGATTCTCTTTTGGTATATCTTTTTCTCGGTTATCTCATAAATTGCGCAAAGAGATACAAGCCTGCCATCAACCCACTTGATCCTGGTGTAGTACAGGTCATACCATCTGTCCTTTGCGTCGTAATAAATCTCGTAATTTCCGCTGTGTGAGCGCGGAGGGATATTACCCTCAAATAAGTTCTTCAGCTCATTCTTCTGAAGCTCCCTTGCAAAGTGCTTGCGTAGACTTCTGTTGGCAAATAGCAGTTCATCTGTCTGCATACAACGGACATAGATAGAACTTCCCACATTGTCCAGCACTGCTTCAAGAGACTGAAAAGAGCTTGCGATAGAGTTTCTTTGTATTCTCTTAGTGATGATATTTTGTAAGATTTTAATCGAATCATTGATAAACTTTATATCATCAACAAGCCAGTCCTTGTCACGATTATCCTCTCTGGTCTCTGCAAAAATTACGTAAAAAGGAATCTGATCCATAAGCGTTATCGGAACTGAAACCACTGCTTTGATTCCAAGATCCTGCAGCTGTTCCTTCTCGCCGGAATTCATGGTAGTGCTGGAAGAAACCGCAATAAGCTGAGGACGTCCGATAAACCAACATCTCTCCAGATCTTTTTCCTCTTCAAATAATTTCAATACATCACGCCCGGTCCACTGGACAACCACATCCATCAGATCGTCATCGTTATGCATGCGGCAGATAAGTGAATTACTGATATCAAGATACTCACAGATTTTCTGCAAAATCTGAAGCATGATATCCTCTATCTCATCATCACTATCAAGAAGTGATACTATCTCAGTCATGAGTTCAGCTCTGTGAAATGAGACTTTGAAATCTTCTGAGCGTTTAAAATTCTCCGCTGTTGATGCCGCTGCCTGGTTCTCAGACTTAAGTGCCCGCACCAGCGCAAGCGAAGTAACCCTTAGAAAATCCAGGGAATTATAAAATTTCTTTTCATTTGTTATATATGAAAAATCGGTGATGGGTTCCTCTGTGTAAAGCTCAGGCTCGTACTCAGCATCCTCGAGTATGCCACATACAATCCATACTGCCTGTGTCTTACCATCAAGCTTTGCTGCGACAGCTGCCACCCTTAGATTTGGTATGGAAGTACGCTCAACAGCCTGATCCTCCAGGTCACCCTCTGTGACTCTCTGAAAAATATTCCGGATATGAATATCGTCAACAGCTTTTCTTATAGTAGGAATCTCTAAGAGACTACCGGAAAACTCGGTAATTTTCTCCCCTGAAGGATCAAGGCAACACAAATACACACCCGCCATAGCAGCAAAACTATCCTGCCATTTGCGGATTTCCTTTTCCTTCAGCTTTATGAAATTAGCGGGATTTCTGTGATTTTGGCTATCCAAAAGCTGTCTCCTGAGAATAATATTATTCATAGCTAAGACTTCTAAATTGTCTTACCCTGATAAGTAATTATATCACTATTTCCAAAAATAAAAAAAGTCTTCCCCCTGCGGGGGAAGATGTCAGCGAAGCTGACAGATGAGGGGCCCTCATCCGGCACTTCGTGCCACCTTCTCCCAAAGGGAGAAGGCTTATAAAATTAGTCTGCTTATCGAGCAATACATACTTTTATACTTAAAAGTCCTTTGAATATATAAGAATGATTTTCCTAATTTAATGCTCACTCATCTACGCTGTAGTTAGGAGCTTCCTTAGTGATATGAATATCATGAGGATGACTCTCCTTAAGTGCAGCGCTTGTCATCTTGATGAATTTACCGTTCTCGTTGAGCTCCTTAATGGTCTCGCATCCGCAATAACCCATACCTGCTCTGAGACCGCCGATAAGCTGGAATACTGTATCTTCAACTGTTCCCTTGTAAGCTACACGACCTTCAACTCCTTCAGGAACGAGCTTCTTAGCACCTTCCTGGAAGTAACGATCCTTTGAACCATTCTCCATAGCTGAGATTGAACCCATGCCACGGTATACCTTGTACTTTCTTCCCTGGAAAAGCTCGAACTCACCGGGAGCCTCATCACAGCCTGCAAACATTGAACCCATCATTACAATGCTACCACCTGCTGCGATTGCCTTTGTGATATCTCCTGAGTACTTGATACCACCGTCAGCAATGATCGGGATGCCATAATCCTTAGCAACTGAATAGCAATCCATGATTGCTGATACCTGAGGTACACCGATACCTGCTACGACACGAGTTGTACAGATAGAGCCGGGTCCAATACCAACCTTAACCGCATCTGCACCTGACTCGATAAGAGCCTTGGTAGCTGCTGCTGTTGCAACGTTACCTGCAATAACCTGAAGATCCGGAAATTTCTCCTTGATCATTCTAAGGCACTTAAGAACGTTCTCAGAGTGTCCGTGTGCTGAATCAAGAACTACACAGTCAACCTTCGCATCTACAAGTGCACCTACTCTGTCAAGAACATTAGCGCTGATACCAACACCTGCTCCGCAAAGAAGTCTGCCCTGATCATCCTTAGCAGCAAGAGGATATTTGATTGTCTTTTCAATATCTTTAATAGTGATAAGTCCAACGAGATTGTAATCATCGTCTACGATAGGAAGCTTTTCCTTCTTGGATTTAGCAAGGATCTGCTTAGCCTCCTCAAGAGTTATACCTGCTTTAGCTGTAACAAGATTCTCACTTGTCATAACCTCTCTAATCTTCTGATCGAAATTCTGCTCGAACTTGAGGTCACGGTTTGTGATAATACCAACGAGCTTTCTGCCCTCTGTGATCGGAACACCTGAAATGCGGAACTTAGCCATAAGTGCGTCTGCATCAGCAAGTGTATGATCGGGTGAAAGAGAAAAAGGATCTGTGATGACACCGTTCTCTGATCTCTTAACCTTGTCAACCTCATCAGCCTGATCTTCGATTGACATGTTCTTGTGGATGATACCAATACCACCCTGACGAGCCATCGCGATAGCCATGCGGTGCTCTGTTACTGTATCCATTCCTGCACTCATCATAGGAATGTTGAGTCTGAGCTTCTTTGTAAGGTTTGTACTAACATCAATCATGTTAGGTACTACCTGCGAATAAGCAGGTACCAAAAGTACGTCATCAAATGTAATGCCTTCACCAATAATCTGTCCCATTTTTCTCTCCTTTTAATCCATGAATACTTTGCGGGGTGCTACATTTTTAATAGCATCAACAAGCTCTTTGCTTGCCTCGAAAATAACTTTTTCTCTGCCATCATAGTACATAGTGTAAGTAGGATTCTCCTCATTACCTGATGAAAAATCCAGGGTTCTGTAATTGTCTTTATTACGATACTCGTCCAGATGATAGGACTTTGACGGAGCAAATACTTCGATCTTACCTGTTTCGAATGTTGCTACTTTTTTTCTTCTGCTCTTGTTAAGAATTTTGTCGACTGTAACTTCTCTTTCGCAATACTGATATTCATACTCTATTGAAGCATTGAGTGATGCGAAGTAAACGCCCACGCCACATGCAACAAATAAAATCATGAAGAAGATATTTCCGCTAAGAAATCCCAGGATAAAAGAAAAAACTGCCATAAGAATCATAAGATATTTAAGAAAAACCACTAATGGTCTGGCTTTTCCGGCAACCAAACATTCTACATAACTGTTGTCGTTCATCATTTTATTGCACTTTTCCTTCCATATTTTTTAAACGTTATGATATATTAACTGTAAACTCTCGTCAAGAATTGTATTAAACTTATTTGAAAAATTTTGAGAGTATATGTTAATAGGAGTAATAAAAATGAATATCAATGAAGAAAAAAGAAACCAGTGGCAGGCTTTAAAGGGTATGGGCTTTAAAGCCCATTGGGATTATTTCTGGGACTACTATAAAGTTCATGTAATCGTAGGTATACTTGTTATTGTTGGAATTTTTTCACTGGCCAAGGATATACTCACGCAGAAGCCCGATGCAATCAACATCACCATAATAAATGCAGCCGGCATCAGCGATGCCTCTCCGTTAGAGGCGGGATTTGCTGAATATGAAAGCATCGACACCACAAAATACAACGTAGCTATTGACTCAACATCATCGATCAATCTGCAGAATCCCGACAGCTACACAATTGCCAATTCAGAAAGAATCTACAGCATGATCGCCGCTCATGACCTTGATGTTATGATGGCAGACACGGAAGTTTTTGAAAACTATGCTAAAAATGAAATGTTCTTGGATTTAAGAGATTACTTCTCTGACGAAGAAATGAATGCATTTGGTGACAGGATCTTCTATATTGATACTGCTGACTACAGAAACGGGGATGACTACCTTGAAGGTCAGGATTCCTCCGACACCAATAAAGATGATGAAAATGTAGCTCACGAACTGATTCCTGTAGGTATCATCTTAAGTGATAACCCGCACCTTAAAGCTCTTGAATATTATCAGTACTCAACACCTGTGATCGGCCTTGCCGTTGCAAGTGAAAGAAGCGAAACAGGCGCTGATTTCATCCGTTACCTTCTAAAATAATTATAGCCACCGGCGTTTTACCGGTGGCCTTATTTTTTATAACTGTGTTACAACAAATATATCGTAGATTGCTTTGATAGCCTTTTCAAAATCTCTGTTCTCAACACCGATGATGATGTTAAGCTCGGATGAGCCCTGATCGATCATTCGAACATTGACACTTACGTGAGCAAGTGCAGAGAAGATTCTTGCAGCGGTACCACGGGTTCTCTTCATTCCTCGACCAACGACCGCGATAAGAGCAAGATCTGATTCAATCTCAAGAAGATCAGGCTTAGCAAGTCTGTGTATCTCAGATACAACTGCCTGCTCCTTATCAACAAATTCATCCTGAGCAACAAATACTGTCATGGTATCAATTCCTGAAGGAACATGCTCAATTGAAATATTCTGATCCTCGAATGCCTGAAGAACTCTTCTTACAAATCCAACCTCTGCATTCATCATATCCTTTGAAATATTCACGCAGCAGAAGCCTTTCTTTCCGGCAATACCTGTAATCGTGAATCTTGACTTCTTAGCTGTAGATTCAACGATCCATGTTCCGGCATCCTCAGGTCTGTTTGTATTTCTGATGTTGATCGGTATTCCTTCTTTTCTTACAGGGAAAATTGCATCCTCATGAAGAACCGAAGCACCCATATATGCAAGCTCTCGAAGCTCTGTGTATGTGATTGTCTCAATCTGAGCAGGTCTGTCGATGATTCTGGGATCTGCTACAAGGAATCCTGAAACGTCTGTCCAGTTTTCATAGACATCAGCGTGAATAGCTCTAGCTATGATTGAACCTGTAATATCTGATCCGCCTCTTGAGAAGGTCTTGATCTTACCATCCTCATAAGCTCCGTAAAAACCTGAGATAACAGCATATTCAACGTCCTTAAGACGCTTAGCCATGCGTCTGTTTGTCATCTCCGCATCGAAGGTACCGTCTTCATCAAAAAGAACAACCTCTGCAGGATCAACATACTCAAACCCAAGGTACTGAGCCATGATCTTACCATTTAAGAACTCACCTCTGGAAGCCGCATAATCGCTTCCAGCCTTCTTCTTGAACTGCTTTTCAATCTCTGCAAACTCTTCCTTCAAAGACATCTTCAGCTTAAGACCCTTGATGATCTCATTGAATCTGGCCTCGATAGCTTCAAGCTCTTTTGAAAAGTCCTTACCTTTTTCTGCAAGCTCATAGGTCTGATAAAGCATATCAGTAACCTTTGTATCAAGATTAGTTCTTTTTCCGGGTGCAGATACAACTACATATCTGCGCTCCTTGTCAGCTTTGACTATCTCAGCAACCTTCTGAAACTGCTTTGCATCAGCACAGGAAGTGCCACCGAATTTTACAACCTTGCTCATTTTTTCAAAATCTCCTCATCTTGTATTAAAAGACCCTCATCCGTCAGCTTCGCTGACACCTTCCCCCAATGGGGGAAGGCTTTATTTTATGGCCTTCCTCTTTTTTGGGGGAAGTCTTTATTTTATTGCCTTCCTCTTTTTTTGGGGGAAGGCCTTATTTTATTGCCTTCCCCTTGGGGGGAAGGTGCCCGAAGGGCGGATGAGGGGACAAATCATAAAAGTCTCAAATAGCTCTTTGCACCCTCAAGCTTCTTAAATCCTTCAGCAAAATCGCCCTCAGAAATCTCAGGTGTAACAAACGCGAACTCTCCGCTTACCTTGCTGCTCTTAACTACCTTAACATCGCCGAAGATTTCCTTAGCACTGCTCTCACCGCCCTCATCGCATCTTACGAAGAAGTTTCTGATGTCATCATTTATAGGTGCAACCTCTGCGGGAACATTTCTAAGATTCCAGTCAATGTGCTTACCCTTGTGACGTACGATATCTATCACATCTGCCACAACTGCTGATGCAGTAGCCTTTTTTCCTGCTCCCTTACCATAGTACATAACATCACCAAGCATATTGCCGTGAACATCAATGGCATTGAATACACCGTTAACACTTGAAAGTGAATTATCAAAAGGAATAAGGAACGGAGCAACCATTGCGAAGAACTTTCCATCCTCTCTCTTGCAGCTTCCAAGAAGCTTGATAGCCATGCCAAGCTCTCTTGCATACTCAAAATCCTCACCTGTAATCTTTGTGATTCCTTCGGTATAGATATCTTCATATTTTACGAACTGTCCGCTCATGATGGACGCAAGGATAGCTGTTTTTCTGCAGGCATCGTGTCCCTCGATATCTGCCACGGGATTTCTCTCAGCATAACCCTTGTCCTGAGCAACCTTGAGTACTGAATCAAAATCGGCACCCTCCTGATCCATCTTGGTCAGGATGTAGTTGGTTGTTCCATTAAGAATACCTGTAATCGAATCAAGTCTCTCATGTCTGATAGAGTCATTCATGGATCTTAAAACAGGAATTCCACCACCTACGCTTGCCTCGAAGAGATAGCTCACATTGTTCTTTTTTGCAAGTTCAACAAGCTCAGGTCCGTGTGCAGCAACCAGTTCCTTATTGGATGTGCAGACGCTCTTTCCACTCTCAAGTGCTTTCTTCTCAAAAGTAAAAGCAGGCTCAATGCCTCCCATTGTCTCACAGATCACCTCAATTTCGGGATCAGAGAGTATTACATCAAAATCATGTACAACCTGGCTCTCGTGTTTATCTCCCGGAAAATCCCTAAGATCCAGTATGTATTTGATCTCAATTTTCTCGCCGGCACTATCCTCTACATATTCTGTATTAACATCCAAAACCTCTGCGACACCACTTCCAACTGTGCCATAACCTAATACTGCAATCTTTGCCATTTCGACTTCCTCCCGATAAATTTTCTCATCCTCATGTTGATGTCCTTCCTAAGACCTAAGCCTTCGTCAGAACAAAGTAGTACACTATATGCAAAACTATCTCGCCAAGTTATCATATTTTATACTTCGGTACTTCTACCGATAATCTGAACCTTATGCACTCTTGGTGCCTGGTCCAGCTTCGCAAGCATAGCCGCTATATCACTTGTGGTTGGTAAAACCTGGATACCTACAGACAATGCAGCGACTCCGTTATAAGGTATCGCCTGATGTATTGTCAGGATGTTCGCACCGCACTTAGAAATAATCTTAAGCACATCGGAAAGAACTCCGAGCTCATCATCCACCTGCAGGTTCAGTGTAAGAGTGGTACCCTGTAGACTATCGTGAAATTCATAGATATCATCTTTGTATTTATAAAAAGAACTACGGCTGATTCCCAGTCGTTCTGCAGCCTCATTCACAGTCTTGCATTTACCTGTGTCTATAAGCTTTTTAGCCTCTAAGACCTTAAGCAGAACCTCAGGTACAGCCTGCTTTTTAAGCACGTAGTATCCTGTTTCTTCTTTCATTAAAAAATTCCTTACTTCATGGTGTTTTTGTGGCGCGGACATTTGTGCGCCCTTGAACGATATTATCACAGAAGATTTTTATTAGCAAGCACTTTCGCAGATTAAATCGAAAAAGTTTTTGTAAACACATTTTGACATGTAAAAAAAAATGCGCGTATAATCAGTTATATTATTACACTGACTGGAGAACTTGTATATGCACTTTACTAAAATGCACGGCTGCGGCAACGATTATATTTATATCGATGGCAGCAAGGAACATATTTCAGATGAAGAGAAGCCTGAACTTATAAGGCTCCTAAGTGACAGACACTTTGGAATCGGCGGAGACGGTGTCATTTTCATAAATGATGGAGGCGACATCGCCGACTTCGAAATGGAAATGTACAACGCTGATGGTTCTTACTCCGAAATGTGTGGAAACGGAATAAGATGTGTTGCAAAATTCGTATATGACAAAGGCCTTACAGACAAGAGAAAGCTCCGTATTGTGAGCGGCGGCAAGGTAAAATATCTCGACCTCAAGGTTGAAGACGGCATGGTTACCAAGGTCAGGGTCAACATGGGTGCTCCTATTTTAACCCCCACAGAGATTCCTGTATCTTTTCCCGATGAAAAAGTCATGGCAGGCAAGCAGGTTATCAACTACCCCATCAGAGTTCTTGACCGCGATTACAATGTCACCTGCGTTTCAATGGGTAACCCTCATGCAGTTGTATTCTTAAACAGGGGAACAGATCTGGATTCACTTGACCTCGAAAAGATCGGACCGAGATTTGAGCATCACTCATTTTTCCCCAATGGAATCAATACTGAATTTGTTACCATCGACGACAGGGAAAACGTCCATATGCGCGTATGGGAACGCGGAACAGGTGAAACTCTCGCCTGCGGTACAGGCTGCTGTGCAACAGTTGTTGCATGTGTCCTGAACGACCACACCTCAGACAACATCACTGTGCATGTAAGAGGCGGCGACATAAACTGCAGATGGGACAGGGAAGAAAACGTAGTCTACATGACAGGCCCTGCAACTACGGTTTTTGAAGGCGACGTATAACAATTAAAGCAAAAGACAGCTCTGTATTACTTATGCAGAGCTGTCTTTTTTATTACTAAAATATTCCAAATCCAATCTTAGGCCACGACTATTTTTCTCACATCCATAGTGCAAAGCTTGCGTCAGATGGCATTCTCAGATCGCCTCTCGGGGATACCGCAACAGAACCTACCTTTGGTCCATCCGGCAGGCAGCTTCTCTTAAACTGCTGCGTGAAGAAACGCTTGCAGAAAATATCAAGCCACTTATCAATTGTCTTATGATCATATACTTCCTCATCACTTTCGAGATCGTATATCTTTCCCTTTTTAGCAGCCTTCTTATCCTCAGAAAAAGCAAGGTACGCGATTCGTCTTATCTTCTCTTTTGAATAACCCCATCTGAGCATGTAGTACAGGAAAAAGTCATGAAGCTCATAGGGTCCTACTATCGACTCCGTCTCCTGAGAAATCTTTCCGTCTGTAGGAGGAAGAAGCTCGGGACTCACAGGGGTATCAAGGACATCCAAAAGAACGTCCCTTACATTCATCCCTTTAGCTGACGCAGACTTCTTACTTTTTGAGGATGTCTTTTTAGAGGGCTTTTTCTTTTCATCCTCACCATCTGCTTCGGCAAATGTGTCAGCATAATACTTGACAAGATGTCTTACGAGGGTTTTGGGTACACCTGCATTAACGCCATACATAGACATATGGTCGCCGTTGTAGGTTGCCCATCCAAGTGCAAGCTCAGAAAGATCGCCTGTTCCTATGACCATACCTCCTGTCATATTCGCAATATCCATAAGCACCTGTGTGCGCTCTCTGGCCTGACTATTTTCATAGGTGACATCATGCTTGTCAGGATTCTGTCCAATATCCTTGAAATGCTGTGTTACCGCCTTCTTGATATTCACTTCCTTAAGTGTCGCGCCAAGTGCCTCTGCGAGGCTGCAGGCGTTGTTATATGTTCTGTCTGTTGTTCCAAAGCACGGCATTGTCACAGCTATGATACCGCTTCTTTTAAGAGAAAGCGCATCGAATGCTCTTGCCGTTACAAGCAGTGCCAGGGTTGAATCAAGTCCGCCTGAAACTCCTATTACTGCGGTTTTGCAGCCCGTATGCTCAAGTCGCTTCTTAAGTCCCATAGCCTGAATCGAAAGGATCTGCTCGCAGCGCCTTTCTCTCTCAAATTCAGATGAAGGCACAAAGGGCTTTCTGGGGAATGTTCTCTCAAGCTTTGTTTCCGTTACTTTAATCTCACATTCAACTGTAGAAACATCATCCTCCCCATGCTTTGTGACAAAGGTTGTAGTCTTTTGTCTCTCATGAAGAATTCTGTTTACATCAATGTCTGCATAAGTAATACCATTTTCAAACAGCGTCTGCTCCGCCAGTATTGTTCCGTTTTCAGCTATAATATTGTGTCCTCCGAAGACCAGGTCCTGTGTGGACTCACCGTCTCCTGCAGAGGCATAAATATATCCTGCTATAAGTCTTCCGCTTGTAGCCTGAACCAGATTCCGTCTATAACTTTCCTTACCAATAAGATCGTTGGATGCTGAAAGATTTACAATTATTGTGGCTCCCTGCAACGCATATGATGTGCTTGGAGTATCAGGAACCCACAGGTCCTCACAAATCTCACATCCGATCTTAAGTCCGTGCATCACTTCCGATAAGTCAATAATCTCTCTGCCAAAATCGAAATACTCGCATTCATCGTCATCATCATCGTCATCACTAGACTTTTTCTTGGAATTACTTTTCACAAACAGACTATCCGCTGATAAGAATACGGAATCATCAAGGTTACTTCCGCTCTCAAAATATCTCTTTTCATAGAATTCTCCATGATTCGGGATGTTGATCTTGGGAATCAAGGCACTTAACTCCCCTCCGTTAACAACAGCCGCGCAGTTATAGAGCTTTCCATCGTATTCATAGGGAAGGCCAACGAAGAACAATGCATCCTTATTTCTGCTGTGCTTAACGATTTTTCCAAGAGCCTGCAGTGCTCCTTTAAGAAGTGCTTCCTGGAAAAAAAGATCTCCACAGGTATAGCCCGTTATACAAAGCTCCGGAAATACAACTATTTTCGCTCCCTTTTTAACTGCCTCGTCCATCTGCTCCATAATCCTGTCAGCATTATAGAAAGGATCTGCAACTCTGATTTTTGGTGTGGCAGCCGCCACCTTGATAAATCCATCTTTCATATTCTTTAATCTCCTGATGATAATCTGAGCACGTTTTATTGCCCGTATTATCCTATTTCATTGATTTTCCATGCTCTCTTGCAAGGACATATATTCGCTCACTCTCATCGGTCGGTTGTTCCTTTGTCTCCGCATCAATCGCGGTTATAAAGGTCATTCCAGCCTGTTCTATAAAGGCTTTCATCTCATCTAAGGTATAGCCTCTTTGAAGATGAGTCTCCATCGAGCGTACAAACAACTCATCCGAACCGGATTCCTTTTGCTTTACGAAAATTGTGAGATCATATTCATTTATATTGGTATCAACATCAAAGAAGTTTTCCCATATAAAGCTGCAATCCTCACGGTTCTCAGCTATAGTCGTGTTCCCTATAACATCCCTGTATTTATATAGCGTATTAAAATCGAACAGAAAAAGGCCTCCCGGATAGAGATAATTGTTAACCTTCGTAAAGGCCTTCCTTATCTGCTCGTCCTCTATAAGATAGTTTACGCTGTCGCAGACACTTACAATAGTTCCCGCTGTGCAGAAAAGGTCAAGCTCACACATATCCTGCTCAAGGTACATAATGTCGAGTCCTTGCTCCTCCATCTTTTTCCTGGCTATGCCCAACATATCACCAGAATTATCTATTCCTATCATGTCATAGCCAAGCTTTGCCATTTCCTCGGTAAAGCTGCCTGTTCCACATCCAAGCTCAACGACCAGATTCTGCTCCTGTAATAAAAGATCCTCTTCACTCTCATCCTGATCTTCCTCGGGGACTTCAGACTCCACATCGTCACCAATTTTCTTACAAGGAACAGAAATCCCATATCCGGCAATAAGCTGCGATACATACGCGGCCCAATCGTGATATGGGGTTTCATCCATAAACTCATCATAAACTTTTGCAAAATCGGTATAGGCTTCCATTAGCATCTCCTGATATAAATGTCCGGCTTTTTCACGTAATAAACTCTATGCGAAAAAGTTCACACGAACAACCCTATACCTATTCTAAGTATTTAATCTATTTAGCGCAACCTTAACAAGCTTCGCTATTTTTTTAATCACGAAAAAGCAATTTTCCTCGTATGATTAAAAAAGCTCCTTTACTATGACTAACATAGCAAAGGAGCTTTATCATTTTATTAACCTGCAATGCCAAGAACGGCACCAAATCCAAGAAGACATACAAGACCTACGATGGTACCTGCAAGTGCAATTCCACCGATAACAGCAAGAACGCTCTTCTTGAAATCCATATCAAGAATGCTTGCTGCCAGTGTGCCTGTCCATGCACCTGTTCCGGGAACAGGAATACCTACAAACAGTAGTAATGCCCAGTAAAGACCCTTACCGGCCTTCTCCTGAAGCTTAACTCCGCCCTTTTCACCCTTTTCAAGGCAGAATCTGAAAAAGCCACCAATTACAGGCTTGTCCTTTCCCCATTCAAGAACCTTTCTTGCGAAGAAGAAAATAAAAGGCATGGGGATCATATTACCTATAGCAATTATTATATATGCCCAAACCAGGTTAAACTCCGGCGCTGCTACCTTGATACCGTGTGCGATCGGAATTGCCCCTCTGAGCTCTACAAGCGGAACCATAGACCACAAAAACACAAATAAATACTTCTTTAACATTAATATAGCCTCTCTGAAAAAACTCATTATGTGATTGCCTACAAGGCATCATTTTATCAGAAGAACGCTTTTTTCTCAAGAAAAATTAATCTGTGTGATAATCCAAATCAACTGAAAAGTTAAGCTTAACGTCTAAAGGCAGTGGGCTTATCCGGCTAAATATTTCCTTAAGAATTCAATGAGTTTATCCATCTCCTCGTCGGTTCCTATGGTTATCCGGAGGTAATCACTAATTCTGTCCGCATTCCAGTGTCTGACATAGATTCCTGCCTTTTTTAGCTCAAGAAAAAACTCTTCTCCGCTGACAGTATTGTGCTTAGCGAAAATGAAATTACTCTTAGAATCAGGGAAAGTGAAGCCAAGCTCTGACAGTTCCTTCTTTACCCTCTCTCTTGTAGCTATTATCTTTGCACAAGTCTCCTTAAAGTACTCATCGTCTTCTATCGCTGCAACACCAAGTTCAAGTGAAGGTCTGTTCATGGTGTATGAGTTAAACGAAAACTTCGCATCCTGCATGTATTTAATGAGTTTCTTTGATCCAAATGCATAGCCTATACGCATTCCAGCCATCGCTCTTGATTTTGAAAATGTCTGCACCACAAGTACATTGTCATACTTTCCAATAAGAGGAAGTGCACTCTCACCGCCAAAATCAATATATGCCTCATCGATTATGACAACCGAATTAGGATTATTCTTAACAACCTGCTCCAGCTTGTCCACAGGCTCATATATACCTACCGGCGCATTAGGATTTGCAATGATCACTCCTCCGTTCGGATGATTCTTTTCATAGTAATCCTCAAATCGAATTTTGAAGTTTTTATCAAGCGGAATTCTCTCATAGGGCACCTTATAAAGCTCTGCCCATACATCATAGAATGAGTAGGTTATATCCGGAAAAAGGATTGGCTTATCCGAGTTAAAGAAAGTCAGATATGCCATAGAAAGCACGTCATCAGACCCCACTCCCACAAATATCTGATCCTTAGGCACCTTATAATACTTTGAAAGTGCCTCCACCAGAACACTTGCTTCCGGATCAGGATAAAGTCTCATATCCTCGTATTTAAGATTCTCAAGAAGCTTTCTGACTCCCGGTGCCGGCGGGTAAGGACATTCATTTGTATTAAGCTTAATTATATTCTTATCCTTAGGCTGTTCACCGGGAACATAAGGACTTACTTTTCGTACTATTTTTTCCCAACTCATATTCTTATCTCCATAATTCACATCTATTAAACGCTGTTTCTCAGAGGTCAATGCACTGCAGATTTCACTCTGACGGACATTGTCATTTTCAAATTACTTCAACATATTATCACGCTAATGTGCTAAAGTGCAACCCCTAATATTCATAAACTACGGAAAACCTCAATATAAAGCCTGTACATCCACAATCCCGTCATTTTCAATCCTGTAACTCCAAATAGAATGCCCCGGAACCCGGTGTTCGGTAAGATATAGTGTCCCATCAACTTCAGTTATATTGTAAGGCGTTCCACCACCTACAAAATAAGTTGCGTAAACGTCCTCATAATCGTTTTTTATAAGGTTGTGCAGATCCTTTGTCCTTATCATGGTTGCAGCATCCTGATTACCTGTTATATCTGTGGAAATCGTCAGATAATAATATCCTCCGTCCTTCCTTAAAGCTACCATTCCGGCAAGCTCTGCCGGAACATCTATTTTTTCCTTTATCTCAAATGTATGTTTATCGCAGATAAGAATTCCAGATGACTGACCATCAGCACCTATGCCTGACACAAAGTAAATCTCATCCCCATCCATGTAAAATGACCTTATATATGTATCCTTTGTGCCAGCGTCCCTTATCTCCGTGAGATACATTTTTGCAGATCCTGTCTCATGTCTGAAAATGTACATCTCTCCCGTTGTCGAGCTCCAGACATAAAAGGCCTTATCCTTCTCATCATAAACCGTGTAATGAGGCCTCTTACCTATATCACTGAAAAGCTGTGTGTTCACATACCCCTGCTCACTTTTTTCAAATACAAGAACTCTGTTGTTCTCGGTATCATCCACAAGGATCACTTCCCCATCTCCGGCAATTGTATGCGGCTGCTTGGCATCTTTCGTAAGAACCTTCCACTCATTAAGAGGTGCTCCCATATTCTCGCTGTATATGATCTGATCGTGATAACAATCAACAATAAACCACATACCGTCTATTTCTGTGACGTATGTTGGTACACTTAGGGAAAACTCGGTGTTTAGAATATTCCCTTCACCGCTGGCGGTTATATCCTCAGACTCTCTGATGAAACCGTCCTCGGGATGAAAATCCTGCACCGTGTCATTTGTTCCAGATATGGAGTTCTTAGAATTACTCCCATCTGAATTTCCGTCTCCCGCGCCATTTTTAATGCCGCATCCGGCAGTTCCAAATACTAATACACTCGCAATAAGAGTCATTGACAGCATAGACAATGCCTTATGAAGTTTTCTTTTTATGTAATTATTCCTGGTCGCTCTATTATTACTCATTAACAACACTTTCCTGGCTTACACAAATAAAAGCTGCCGTCTTGCAGCAGCCTCATTCGTATTGCTTACCAATAATTGATAGTTTTAGAAGCCATGAGATGAAGCTTCATCTCATGGCACATATTCTCAGTTAGGGTCCGGAACTACCCAGTGGTTAGCTTCATTTTCATAATCCTCAGCCTGCTCCAGATTGCCCATCTCACGATAACATTCCGATATCTTATGAAGTGGCATATCACCGCCTCTATGGATATCCAAAATAGGAGTAGTCTCATATGCCGCATTATAGTACCAGACAATCGCCTCAACAAGATCGCCCTTGTTCCTATAATAGTTACCCAGTTCAAAGCACATCTCACTTGAAGGAATAGTAGTCAGGTCCTTAAGGGAATACTTTAAAATTTCCTCAGTCTTTCCATCTATAACCGCTACATGTGCAAGCACACAGGCTGCTTCCTTGATCTGATCAAGATCTCTACCATTATCCTCTATGGACTCCTCGAAGAACTCCTTCGCCAGCATGAAATCCTCATCCGTTCCAACCATGAAAAGCTCTCTGGCATACATATTATGCAGGCGCTTACTGATGTACTCACCCTCTCTGATGGCTCTTCTAAAAGCTGACAGATCTCTTTCTCCGTGATCCTCCGTAGGATTATGCATTATTTCAACTTCACTGTTGCAGATAGTAGAATCCAGATTGATCATCTCATGAATCGGATCATGCCATACATACTTGCGGATTCTTCTGAAAAGCTTGGGCCTTAATTCACGGTCATAATTATAAACGGTATTATGACTAAGCTGATTGCAATAATACATCTGAACTACGTCGATATTCAGCTCATCAATATCCTCTTTTAATTGCCTGAACCGCTCCTGATTCTCTTCATCTATCGTCTCGTCTGCATCCGCCGAATAGATAAAATCACAGGTTGCCTGCTCAAAGGAATAGTTTCTGGCATCCGAAAAGCTTCCGGTCCATTCAAAGTTAAATACCTTTGCACCATATGATTTGGCAATTTCAATAGTCTTGTCTGTAGACCCTGTATCTACAATTATCATTTCGTCTACCAGGTCCTTAACACAATCAAGACATGTTGCCAGCTTGTCTTCTTCATTCTTAACGATCATGCATAAACTTACTGTAACCATAGAAAACCCCTCATCATTTCTTTTCTATCCCACTATAAAGTTATCGCCAAATCATCTTTTATATAGTAATCATGAAAAATTGCAACTTACCATATAACTCATATATGAATAATCATCGAAAAACCGACAATTAGTCACTTATATATTACTTAAAAAGCGCAATAGTGTCAATAAATATGATATTCACTGAACATTTCCCTCATCATCAATACTTATTCCATCAGACATGGCTCGCATATGATTAAGTATCGATGCCTTACGTT
The DNA here is from genome assembly GCF_000423925.1 of Butyrivibrio sp. VCD2006. Taxonomy (GTDB): domain Bacteria; phylum Bacillota; class Clostridia; order Lachnospirales; family Lachnospiraceae; genus Butyrivibrio. Next base: position 109,185 of record NZ_AUIX01000002.1, on the reverse strand, counting down.
CACCTGTTGCCTCAGATACTGTGCAGCCGCTCTGGACGCATGGAATAAACTGGAGCCCTGTATGACCATCAGTATAAATATTCACCCTCAAAAGACCTGTATCAAGATCCTTAGAGTTAAAGAGAAAATTCCCCAAGCTATATATTACAGGAACGCCGTTGACGTAGCCGATTTTCTGAAGTATATGTGGATGCGCACCTACGATCAAATCTGCACCTGCATCAGCAATCTCAGCTCCCTGTTTCTGCTGCCACCAGTCTATTGACTCATCATTCTCTGTTCCCCAGTGGATACATACAATTACATATGCCCCAGTTGCCTTCGCCTCTCTTATTCTGCTGAGTAATCTGGTTATATCGAGACATCTGAAAACTCCGGGAGATGTATCTGTTGCCCCTTTGGTATCGGGGTTATCAAGTCTCTCTATCTCTGTTGCTGCTATAATCGCTATTTTTATCCCATTATCAGCCGTATAGTAAACCGGATGAGACGCTTCTTCGATATTGGTTCCTGCTCCGATTCTGGCCACTCCTACACTATCAATTGCAGTTAATGTATCAAGAAGAGCCACCTCTCCGTGGTCATAAGCGTGATTATTGGCAAGGGTTGCAACATCTACTCCCATCTGATTAAGAAGTGCAGCGGATGACGGATCAGCTCTAAAGGTAAAGGTTTTACCCTCAGTCGGAGTTCCTCTGTTAGAGTAAGGGAACTCATTATTAACAACCATAATGTCAGCATCTCTCATATATGAAAGAAGACTTCCGCCAATAACTCCCTCTATTCCTCCGCCGTTCTGGCGTATTTTATTCATTATTGCATAGCCCGGGTCAAACAGAATGTCCCCCGCAAACGCAAGAGAAACATGATCACCACTGGCAGGCGTGATACTATATTCCCAATTTGCACCGGATATATATGTTTCACCGCTTTCTTCGACGCTCTCGCCTTCTTCACTTGCATCCACATCGGCTTCTTCACTATCTGCACCATCAGCGTCTTCTTCGGTAGCTTCCGCCTGTTCCTCACCTGTCATTTCAGCGTCGGAACTATCTGTATCACCTCCGGCCTCTTCTGAAGAACTGATCAGACTTGAAGTATCACCGATTGAATCCGGATTTTTTTCTGAAAACGGAAGCCTGGATGAGACTTGTTCTTCCTGTGAAACCTGATTATTTTCAACTTCATCATGAGAAGCATTCCTCGACTGTACCCCGAGAAGTATAACTGCTCCAACAGAAACAGTTATAAGAAAAGTGCAGACAAAAGCTATTACAGCTTTGTTTACACCTGAAAAGAATCCTTTATTATTACTATCATACTGCTCTTTTTTCATAATTTAATGCGGAAAGAACCTATTTCCGCCTAGTCACCTCGTTTATAGAATATCACATTTAAGTTTAAAAAGCAGAAAAAAAGCACAAAATCTTGCGATTTTGTGCTTTTAATAACATCATATTGATATTTAAATTAATATCTGTTTGATACAACCTTGACACCAGGGCCCATTGTTGTAGCAAGTGAGATGCTCTTAAGGTACTGACCCTTAACAGTTGAAGGCTTAGCCTTAACGATAGCATCCATAAGAGCTGTGAAGTTCTGCTCAAGCTGATCCTCTGAGAAAGATGCCTTTCCGATAGGGCAGTGGATGATGTTAGCCTTGTCAAGACGGTACTCAATCTTACCAGCCTTGATATCGTTGATAGCCTTAGTAACGTCCATTGTTACTGTACCAGCCTTCGGGTTAGGCATAAGACCCTTAGGTCCAAGAACCTTACCAAGACGTCCTACAACACCCATCATGTCAGGTGTAGCAACTACAACGTCAAAATCAAGCCATCCTTCGTTCTGGATCTTAGGAATAAGCTCCTCGCCACCTACGTGGTCAGCGCCAGCAGCCTGTGCCTCGTCAAGCTTTGTTCCCTTTGCAAATACAAGAACCTTTACAGTCTTACCTGTTCCGTGCGGAAGAACAACCGCACCACGGATCTGCTGATCCGCATGACGACCGTCGCAACTTGTACGAATGTGTACTTCAACAGTCTCATCAAATTTTGCAGTAGCAGACTTCTTTACTAAAGAGATTGCTTCTGCAGCTTCATACTGCTGTGCTCTATCAATGAGCTTAGCAGCTTCAACATACTTCTTTCCGTGTTTCATCTCTTAGCCCTCCGTCAGTCTTCTACTACAACACCCATGCTGCGTGCAGTACCAGCGATCATGCTCATAGCACCTTCGATATCTACTGCATTCAGGTCAGGCATCTTTGTCTCTGCAATTTCTCTGATCTTATCCTTAGAAATTGTTGCAACCTTGTTCTTGTTCGGAACACCAGAACCCTTCTGAATGTTGCAAGCCTTCTTGATAAGAACTGCTGCAGGCGGAGTCTTTGTGATGAATGTGAAACTTCTGTCTGCATAAACTGTGATGACAACAGGAATGATGACATCACCCTTGTCAGCTGTCTTAGCGTTGAACTGCTTTGTGAATTCAACGATGTTTACACCATGCTGACCAAGTGCCGGTCCAACCGGGGGTGCTGGTGTTGCTTTACCAGCCTGGATCTGTAACTTAATGTATCCTTCGACTTTCTTTGCCATAATGGCACCTCCTAGAAATAATGTGGTCAGGCGCATTCCTATAGGAACGCTCCCACTCCAGTTCCCATGAATTGAAATATCCTAATTCCAACCCATCTATATATAGTAGATAAATCTACGATATACCTAACAAATTTATATTGTGCAAGCACAAATAATCAGCTTGTTACCTTACGAACTTCTGAGAATCCTATCTCAACAGGTGTCTCTCTACCAAAGAGATTTACATTGATAGTTGCACTCTGCTTACCAAAGTCCATACGCTGAACAATACCTACTGTACCGTTCCATACACCGGCAACAACAGCTATTTCGTCGCCTACTGCGAAATCTACAGTCATATTCTCTGTCTTGATTCCAAGAGGCTTAATCTCTGCATCTGACAGCGGTACCGGCTTACTCCCCGGTCCAACGAAGCCCGTAACACCTCTGGTATTACGTACTACATACCATGTCTCATCGTTCATATCCATGTTTACAAGGACATAACCGGGAAACATTTTGCGACTTACTGTCTTACGCGCACCATTCTTCATTTCTACTACATCCTGAAGCGGTACACGAACTTCAAAAATCTGATTTTCCAGATGACGGTTCTCTATTGTCTTCTCAAGGTTTGCCTTTACCTTCATCTCATAGCCTGAATATGTATGTACAACATACCAATGGGCATTCTCATGTATAGGAGCCTCTGTGGATTCCTCACTACTCTGAGCAGCCACATCTACAGTCTCTGTAGCCTCAGTATCAGCTTCAGCGACTTCGTTGTTGCTCTCTTCAGCAGCGCCCATAGTCAGATCGAGTTCATTTTCATTCTGCATCTCTTCTGCCATAACACTCCTTTATCCAATCTTGGTGATGAAGTTAACTAAATAACCAAAAGCATAGTCAAACACAGCAATAATCGCACCAACAATAACAGAAATGATAACCACAGCAGTTGTCTGCTTGTAAATATCTTCTCTGGAAGGCCACTTGATCTTATTGAACTCAGCCTTAACCCCTGTGATAAATGCGGATAATTTGCTTTCCTGTGCTTTCTTTGCAGCATTATTTTCGCTCATATCAACTAAACTCCCTTCAACTCAAGGACATCATCTACCTATTATAATAGGATTACTTTGTCTCCTTGTGCGGTGTGTGCTTCTTGCAGAAAGGGCAGTACTTCTTGATTTCCATTCTGTCAGGATGTGTCTTCTTATCCTTTGTTGTGTCATAGTTACGGTTCTTGCACTCTGTGCAAGCAAGTGTGATTCTTGTACGCATTGTTCATTCCTCCGTGCGTTGTTCTATAAGGTTTACCGCCTGTTTTAAGGCATAAAAAAAAGACCTAAAATTTCTGTCGCTTGTATAATATAGCATAGGTCAATTTCTACGTCAAGATTTTTCTTCACATTTAATAATATGTTTATACTTATTTAATTGACGCTCTTGACTTGTAAATGATAATGTTAAGGTAATAAAACATGTCTTTGTATGCCCTCGTGTCGGTTGCCAAAGGAATGGCAGGAGCACTCGCACGACATCAAGGAAGAAAGGAGGGGCAACATGGCAGGCATTAGCATCAATGAAGCTTATAATCATTTCGCATCAACATACGTCGCAAAAGAAAATGCACATGTAGACAAGCATAAAAAAAGCGAACTGCAAAATGTCTACAAATCTATCGCTAAGATCAATAAAGAATCCCCTCTTCATGTTTTAAAGCAGGATGATAATGCCCAGGCTGAGGCCGTGGGTATTAAAGAGCATGCCCGCACACTTCGCAGTCAGCTCGAAGCAGTAAACGGTGAAGAAGATTCTGCTCTCAGCAAAAAATCCGCTGTTTCATCAGATCCCGATAAAATCTCAGTAGAATATGTAGGAAAAGGCTCGGGAAACACATCTGAGTTTACCATAGCAGTTGATAATCTGGCAATAAGTCAAATCAATGCCGGACATTTTCTTGCACCCGACGAAGAAGTATCTCTTCCTAAAGGAAGTTATGCATTTAATGTAGGAATTAACGGTCATGATTATGAATTCCAATACAGTATCAGAGAGGGTAATACAAATCATGATGTTCAGGCCAAGTTATCCCGCCTTATTAATAAAGCAGGAATCGGCCTCATAGCCGGAATGCAGGAAGATGCAGACGGAAGAAGTACACTAATCATTGGATCAAGTGATACGGGAACAAAACCCGGACAGACCCACAGATTTGAAATAAGTGAGTCTCCTACATCAGAGAACCCTCAAAGCGTTTCCTATTTTGGACTTAACCTTATAGCGCAGGAACCCAAAAATGCACACTTCTATCTGAATGGAACAGAGCACAACTCCTCTTCCAACAGATTTACAGTAGGAAATGAATTTGACATTACGCTACGAGCCGCTACAGAACCTGATAATCCCGTAACTATCAGTATTGAAAACGAGAGTGATGCTCTTATAGAAAATGTTCGTTCACTGATAAACGGCTACAATGATTTCATCGATAGTGTTAGCAACGTTCACAACGACGGATTTAAGAGTTCCAAGCTCGTAGGTGAAACAGTTTCTATAGCAGAGAAGCATATTAATAAGATAGATGATTACGGAATTACTCTTAAGGAAGACGGCCATATCGACTATAATGCCGGTATGCTGCGTGATAAATCCACGGATGGACCACCCAAGGAGGCAATCACTCCACTTAAAGAGTTTGCAAAGGACCTGCTTGATAAAGCAGATGAAATATCTGTAGATCCTATGAAATATGTAGAAAGACCGATTTTCAATTACAAGGATCCGCATGGACAAAACGCACCGTCACCATATATCACAAGTGAATACAGCGGAATGATGTTTAACAATTACTGCTGAACCTTTTTATAGAATAAGACGTTCAAAAATAAAATAGACCGAATAAATCTCGTTGCCTACACATAATCGATTTATTCGGTCTATTTATTTTTTTCACTTACGTTATTTCTATAAATTCAGCAATTCAAAGCGTGTCAACCATATCCAGGGCGGCGGCGATGACCTGATCCATATTGTAGTACTTGTACTGACCGAGGCGTCCACCGAAAAGAACATCTCCAAAATTATCCGCAAGCTCTTTATAGTCCGCGAAAAGCTTGTTGTTCTTTTCATCGTTCATCGGATAGTAAGGCTCATCTCCGGGCTTCCAGTCTGCAGGATACTCTCTTGTGATGATAGTTCCCTTTCCGGTGCCAAACTCAAAATGCTTGTGCTCGATAATTCTTGTGTATGGAATATCACGCTCAGTATAATTAACTACTGCATTACCCTGATAATTATCTGTATCCGGAAGATCCTTTGTCTCAAACTTCAGCGATCTGTACTCAAGATTGCCAAGCTTATAACCAAAGAATTCATCAATCATACCTGTGAAAAGAATCTTATCAAAGCAATCTCCGTCCATTGACTCAAAAGGTTTTGCCGGAACATTTCCATCCATCTTCATAAATTCCTTGAATTCAGTCTCGGTTTTAACCGTTATTGTTCCGGATATGTTTTTTTCAAGCTCAGAATCAGCATTTTCCATAAGAAGGAGCTTGCTGATTATCTGTGTATATCCTCCCATGGGAATTCCCTGGTATCTGTCATTGAAATAATTGTTATCATATATAAATCTGAACGGAAGTCTTCTTATAATAAAAGCAGGAAGCTCTTTACAATCCTTACCCCACTGCTTTTCAGTGTAGCCCTTCACAAGTTTCTCGAATACATCTCTTCCTGCAAGAGAAAGCCCCTGCTCTTCGAGGTTAGCTGCCTCAAAGCCCTCGCGGATATCCTGGCCACTGGCTGCAGCCACATCGAGTGCTTCCGCTGCATCCTCATCTCCATTAGCTGCGCGTTCCTTAAGGATACGCTTTACTTCCTTTTTAGCCTGCTCGTCTATAATTGCTCTGGCCTCATCGGGTGTTCTTATTCCCCAAAGCTTACTGAATGTATTCATATTAAAAGGCAGGTTGTAAAGCTCATCATGATAAACAGCAACAGGAGAGTTTATATATTGATTAAACTCCGCAAAACGATTGACATATTCCCACACCCTCTTATCAGATGTATGAAAAATATGGGCGCCATACATATGGACGTTAATTCCCATTCTGTTTTCCGTATATATATTTCCGCCTATATGAGCTCTTTTATCTATAACCAGGACATTTTTTCCTGCTCTTGCCATCTCATGTGCAAAAACACAGCCAAACAAACCCGCTCCAACTACCAGATAATCGTATTTCATTTTTCCCTCCAACTATATAATCCACGTGCCGAGCCAAGCCATCCGCAACAGCAAAAGTGCTTTATCACACCTATAATCTGCTTATAGCTCCAGTTCCAACACAATAGAAATAGTAACATACTTAAGCACAAATAGAAACCCGGAAGTCTAAACCTTCCGGGTTGTGTTTTCATCATCAATATTTAAATAACAGGACATTATGCCTGATATTTCTCAAGTGCAGTCATATCGCTCATATAATCAAGAACCTTCTTGCGGCCTACCTTATTCAGCTTGACATATTGCTGCATTACGCGGTTCTCAACGATTTTGTTTCCTAAATCTGTGCCCTTTTCAAGAGTGCTGAAATCAACAGGATTAAGATTAAGCTTATCGCACATGCGAATAACGGTACCATAGGCCATGCCCTCGATACCTCTGTCAAGTGCTGTTACCAGTGTGCTATATGGAATCGACATATCAATCGCAAATTGTCTGACGCTCTTATACTGTGCTAGAATTTCTCTCTTAAGTATCTCAGCTTTAGTCATCACATATACCTCCTATCTACTTTCTTTTTAAATCCGGGAATCCCTCCCATCTACAGTGAGCAGCATTTCTTTTTATGTAATTGCGTACTTCTGTAGCATTTACAAGTATAACGTATGAACGTTTTTTCGTCACTTATTTTTTTCTTAAATCTTGTGATAAAATTAAATAAATTTATCAGCGTTTTTTGGTCATGTTGCCAAAAAGTGCATAGATTCTGAACTAGATGTGGCCCAGATAAAACCAATACACATTTTTTCGTTTCTGACATTTCTCTCATTCGACAATAACTGAAATGTATTTTTAGAATAATTTGATAATTTCAAAATATTTAACGAAATTACATACAAATTTTTGAAAATAGTGTGAAATATTTTTTCGCTATTTTGTATTAGAAAAAATACGGTTTCCTAGATTACGTTAACTATTTGGCCATCATCTTTTAAGTATGTTTTAAGTTTCCTAAGCAGGCCCTCAGGATCTGCCGCTGACGTCGCTGCATCTCCCACAATAATATAGTCAAAGCTATGCTCGGGCCATGGAAAAGTGACCAATTCAGGATCTCCCGATATCATATCATCCGCCATATACTTTGACAGACCTGCGAATACGTCAACATTTGTGATTCCCGCAGTAAAACTGTCCGGCATCTGATATTTTATAGCAGAAAGCGTCGTACCCATTCCGGCACAAATATCAAGTATTCTTAAAACTCTGTTATAAAGCTTTAGTCTCCCTGCAGGATTATCAACTTCAGAAGAACTCTCTCCTATCAGGCCTTCGCTTTCACCTTTTCCTTTACCGGCAATAAGCTTCGTTCTCTTATCCCCTTCAGAGATAGCATTCATAAGAGCAGTCATCTTCTCATCTTCAAAAAGAATGTAATTCCAGATATCAAAACCCCATTTTTCTTTGAATTTTCCTCTGGAAACCTCCATTGCATCATTCTTTTCAGCAAAACCATCCCCGCCATGATGATAAATAAAAGCGTTATGGCATAATATCTGCCTCCAGCCTCCAAGGCAAAGACGAATGCCGAGATCATCATCTTCAAAGTATCCCGGAGAAAAGCGCTCATCAAAAAGATTTGCCTTGTTTCCCTCAAAGCCGGCCTCACGTCCCATCATTATTACATCATTAACTGCTTCTCTTCTCATAAGAACCGCAAATCCTGTAAGTCTGCATCTGACTTCATAGGGATTCCACATAGGTACATTGTGGTCTTTGGCATAGCTTTTGGCCGTCTCCAGCGCTGAATCAAGACTGATCGTTCTCCACCATCTTTTTTCTTTCGTTCCGTCGTTGATACTAAATAGGGGTCTGGCCTCGTCCATAGGCGCTTTTTGCATGTACGGCGAAAGTGATTCCATGGAGACCTCCTGTGAAGGCGCACAATTTGTCACCGCACCTGCAGCCCCATTTCTTTTATCCGCATACAACCCCATCTTCAGCCAGAACAGTGCATTAGGCATTAAAATAGCATCATTATTCAGGAAAAATACATCATTATCCGGATTAGCAGCGTCAAGTCCCTCGTTACATCCTGCCGGAAACCCTTCGTTTTTCTTATTTTCTATCAGTTTGAAGCCCTTACTTTTTTCGTTCTGTTCTCTTAAGAACCTAAGCAATTCCTCATCAGTTGAAGCGTTATCAACAACAATGATTTCCGTGCGGTCCTCACTTGTATATCTCCTGATTGACCTGATGCATTCTCTGCATAGTTCGAGATCATTGTAGGAAACTATCACAATTGACGTTCCGCGAACCCTCGCTCTATCTCTTAGGCCATCCATGGCATCACGGATAATCTTCTCATCCTCCGGCTCTTCGCAGTACCTGATAGCGTTTTCAAAGCACAAAAATGCCTGATCTGCATTACGATATCTGTAATACAGACCAAGCATAAAATACAACTCATAATTATCATAGTGAGCTCTGAGCCCCTCTATTAAAACAGCATACTCATCTACGCTACTGCCTTCCTGTTCAAATGCACCGGCGCGCAGTATATAGGATTCCGCAGATTCATGTTCTTTTTGTCTAATATGAGTTTCCATATATATCTCCAAAAGCGAATCACGATAAATAGTTAAAATAATTATATTAAAGTGATAAGCTTTTTTCAAGATATTTACTTTTCTTCAAGTGAAGCTCTGATAAATTCTCTGAAGATAGGATGTGGCCTGTTAGGTCTTGACTTAAATTCAGGGTGATACTGAACTCCGATATAGAAAGGATGATTCTTTATCTCCACAGTCTCAACAAGCTTCTCATCCGGCGAAAAACCGGAAAGGCAAAGTCCTGCTCCCGCGAGAATCTCTCTATAATCATTATTGAACTCGTATCTGTGGCGATGTCTTTCGTTTATAAGGCTCTCCTTATAACATTTCTCCATCAGGGTTCCGGCTACAATGCAGCAGGGATAGCTTCCAAGACGAAGCGTACCACCCTTATCAACCTCATCAGACTGTCCCGGCATAAAATCAATAACCTTATGCTCTGATGCATGCTGAAATTCTCCCGAGCAGGCATCTTCAATACCTGCAACATTTCTGGCAAACTCAATAACTGCAATCTGCATTCCAAGACAAATACCAAAGTACGGTACATTGTGGGTTCTTGCATACTTAGCTGCAAGGATCATTCCACCTATTCCTCTGTCTCCAAAGCCACCGGGTACAATAATACCATCTATATTCTTCAGCTTTTCCTCATAATTACTGTCATCGAGTTCCTCTGAATCAATCCAAGAAATATTTACATGCGCATTACATGCAAATCCGGCATGAGTAAGTGCCTCCGCAACAGACAGATATGCATCATGAAGCTTTACATATTTTCCAACAAGTCCAATGTTAACTTCCTTGTTCCTGTTCTTAATCATGCTGACCATCTGTTTCCACTCATCAAGCTCCGGTTCAGGAACATCAAGGCCAAGCTCACGGCATACAACGCCTGAGAAATTTGACTGTTCAAGCATAAGTGGTGCCTCGTAGAGACTTCCAAGAGTGCGGTTTTCAATTACGCAGTCCTGCTTAACATTACAAAACAGTGATATTTTCTGGAAAATACTCTCCTCGAGGGGCTCATCACATCTAAGAACAATAATATCCGGATTTATGCCCATTCCCTGAAGTTCCTTTACAGAATGCTGTGTGGGCTTGGATTTATGTTCCTCGGAACCATGCAGATAAGGCACGAGAGTAACATGTATGAAAAGACTGTTTTCTCTGCCTACTTCAAGAGATATCTGTCTGACCGCCTCTAGGAATGGCTGAGACTCGATATCACCGATTGTTCCACCAATCTCTGTTATAACGATATCCGCATCAGATTCTCTTCCCACACGATAAACGAAATCTTTGATTTCATTCGTTATATGAGGGATAACCTGAACTGTAGATCCCAAATACTCTCCGCGTCTCTCCTTGTTAAGTACATTCCAGTACACTTTTCCTGATGTAAGGTTTGAATACTTATTCAAATCCTCATCAATAAATCTTTCGTAATGTCCCAGATCCAAATCTGTCTCTGCTCCATCCTCCGTTACATATACCTCTCCATGCTGATACGGACTCATGGTTCCAGGGTCAACATTGATATATGGATCAAGCTTCTGAGCTGCAACCTTAAGACCTCTTGCCTTTAAAAGTCTGCCCAACGAAGCAGCGGTTATCCCTTTTCCAAGTCCTGAAACAACTCCCCCTGTTACAAAAATGTACTTTGCCATATCCTCTCCCTTCCATAAAATACAGTACACCGAAGTATCAGCCTGAACTGTATCATCGGTGTATCGTTAATGTTCTCTCTCAAAATCAAAGATTCTTAAAGCGCTCTACTGCTTTTATTGTATTTTCTCTGTTTCCAAATGCTGTCAATCTGAAATAATGTTCACCGGAAGGCCCAAATCCCGATCCCGGAGTTCCAACCACATTTGCTTTCGCAAGCAGATGATCAAAGAACTCCCAGCTAGTCATATCGCCCGGTGTTCTCATCCAGATATAAGGTGCATTTACACCACCGTAAACCTCATATCCTGCATCCTTAAGGCCGTCCTTGATTATTCTTGCATTTTCCATATAGTAAGCAATCTGTGCAGTCACCTGAGCTCTTCCTTCTTCGGAATAAACAGCTTCACCAGCCCTTTGTACAATATAAGGTGCTCCGTTATACTTTGTGCCATGTCTTCTTGCCCAAAGAGGCCACAGTAACTGCCCTTCTGCCTTTATTTCCTTGGGTATTACAGTATATCCAAGTCTTAATCCGGTAAATCCGGCTGTTTTTGAAAATGACCTAAACTCAATTGCACATTCCTTTGCACCTTCACATTCATAAATGCTGTGAGGTACATCATCATCAGAAATATATGCTTCATATGCTGAATCATAAAGAATTATTGAGCCGTTTTTACGCGCATAATCAACCCACTCCTGGAGTCTTTCCTTATTCATCACAGCTCCGGTAGGATTATTCGGAAAGCAAAGATATATAAGATCCGGAACTTCACTGGGAAGGTCAGGAGCAAAATCATTCTCCCTAGTACACTTCATATAAATAACATCACGGAAACGCTCAGTCTGAGGATCATATTCACCGGTTCTTCCTGCCATTACATTCGAGTCAACATAAACAGGATATACAGGGTCACATACAGCTATCTTATTATCTGTACTGAAAATCTCCTGAATATTTCCACAATCACTCTTAGCTCCATCAGATACGAATATTTCATCCGGACTAATATCACATCCGCGTGCTTTATAATCCTTTTCTGAGATTGCATTTCTTAAGAAATCATATCCAAGGTCAGGCGCATAGCCTTTAAATCTTGCTGCATCACCCATTTCTTCAACCGCACTGTGGAGTGTGGAAATAATTGCAGGAGCAAGCGGCTGTGTAACATCGCCTATTCCAAGTCTGATGATCTCTGCATCCGGATTATTCTCTGAATATTCCTTAACCTTTTTACCAATTGTAGAAAACAGATAGCTTCCGGGAAGCTTTAAATAATTCTCATTGATCCTAGCCATATCGTCCTCACTATTCTTTTATTAATTAAAATAGAATTTCGCTCTCGAAATTCCTGGTTACTATCGTATAAATAGAAAAAAGGCGTCTCGGAACACACTTCCAAGACGCCTTTGCCTTTACCGATTAAATTTACAACTGTTTCGAGGACTTGTCAAGGTAAACATCAGTCTCTTTTTTTAGTACTATTACTGATCTTTAGTATTTCATGAAGTATTTCTTTGGTATTCTCCATATCCTGCTCACACTGCTTGCTAATCTCTATGCTGGACTGCGATGATGCCGCCACCTCTTCAGATGTCGCCGAAAGATTACTTATCGCATCCATTACCTTTGTATTAGCATCCACACATGCTTCGACATTTTCTGCTATTTTAACTGCTCTTTTATTCAAATCGGTAACCTTCTCAAGAATCGTTTCAAATTTCTCACCGGTTTGAACGATAATCTCACTTTGTTGATTAGCCGAATCTACACAAAGCTGCATATTGTCAGATGCCGTATTAACCCTATTGATCAGGTCATCAATTGTCGCTGCTATCTGTTCTGCAGACTCCTTAGTATGTTCAGATAAAGCCCTTATCTCATCTGCAACAACTGCAAAGCCTTTTCCGGCTTCTCCTGCTCTTGCAGCTTCTATCGAAGCATTTAACGCCAGTAGGTTAGTCTGTCCTGATATGCTTAAGATTGTATCTACAATTTCCTTTACAGTTCCTGCTGACTGCTGAAGATTTGATGTCATCTCTGCTGTTTCAGCATTAATAGTCGAGGATTCTTCAGATTTTGCTCTCAACTGTTTTACAAGAGAGTTACCATCATTGACGTTATCCGACACCTCATCAGAATTTGATCTCATTGCACGTGATTGATGTGCTATATCCTCCAAAGCGCTTGTAATGTTGGAATTCATCTCTGTCTGAGTCTGAATTGCCTCTGCAGTCAGCGTAACAGAATCCGCAATCTGTTCAGAAGAATCAGCACTTGATATTACTTTATCAGAAAGAGCTTCCATGGATTCATTGGCATCAACAAGTTTAGCAGCAATCTCCTCACCAATCCTGAGCATAGTTGCTGCATCCTCTTCCTGCCTCTTGGCAGCTGTCTGGATTTCATCTACCGTTTCAGAATTCTGTTTGCTATTTAACCTCACATATAATATTGCCATCAAAGCCAAAAGCAGACAAAATACTGCGTCAGTCATAACACTGTTTATTCTGGTTTCCACCTCTTCGGAATAAGTCCTGAACAAAGGAATATAAAGAAAATTCATTGCCACTACAAATACACATACAATTAACGTTAGTCTTCTGTCATTATAAAGTAATACAAGGACCATTAGTCCCAGTCCGAATGCATAAAGATACGGCACATGCACAATACCAAGCATCAGGAAAAAATATCCAAAGCACATACCCGCCATTAGGATATATTTTCCTCTTGTCCTTTTACTGTAAACAGCAAAGGCTACAATTGTGATTATAAGCCCGATAACCTGAAATACCAGCATTCCAGCGGTATTTATAAAACCAACTCTGTCTCTTGCATACACTACAGTAGAGATCATTTCAAAAGCTTGTACTACACACGCAAATCTAAATGCCAAAAGATTACTTTCATAAATATGTCTTTCATGAATATCCATTTATTTTCCCTCATAAAAATATCCATATTGCTACATTTATATTATTTGGCAAAAATCTTAGGATATCCAATTAAATTTTAATAAAAATACTATATTTACATTAAACAAAGATATGCACAAAAGCTGAAATACTTCACCATTCCTCATTCACAATAGTTCTTCTTTAGAGACGCAAAAAGGCTCCCGAGGAAATCCTCGGAAGCCTTTATATTACTAATAGTCAGCCTATTCAGTAAAGATTACTCTACGATTGTAGCAACCTTACCTGATCCAACTGTTCTACCACCCTCACGGATAGCGAACTTAAGACCCTGCTCCATAGCGATGGGGTGGATAAGCTCGATAGACATTGTTACGTGGTCACCAGGCATGCACATCTCTGTTCCCTCGGGAAGGTTGCAAACACCTGTAACGTCAGTTGTTCTGAAGTAGAACTGAGGTCTGTAGTTGTTGAAGAAAGGTGTATGACGTCCACCCTCGTCCTTTGTAAGAACGTAAACCTCTGCTGTGAACTTCTTGTGGCAAGTTACAGAACCGGGCTTTGTGATACACTGACCTCTCTGGATACCATCACGGTCAACACCACGAAGAAGAAGACCAACGTTGTCACCAGCTTCGCAGTAATCCATTGTCTTACGGAACATCTCGATACCAGTACATACAGACTTAGCTGTCTCTTCCTTGATACCAACGATTTCGATTTCGTCGTTAAGATTGAGGTGACCTCTCTCTACACGGCCAGTAGCAACTGTTCCACGACCTGTGATTGTGAATACGTCCTCAACAGGCATAAGGAAAGGCTTATCTGTCTCACGAGTAGGTTCAGGAATATATGAATCAACTGTATCCATAAGCTCCATGATCTTGTCGCCCCACTCACACTTAGGATCCTCAAGAGCCTTAAGTGCAGAACCACGGATGATCGGAATATCATCTCCAGGGAACTCATACTCTGTAAGAAGGTCTCTGATCTCCATCTCAACGAGGTCAAGAAGTTCAGGATCGTCAACCATATCACACTTGTTCATGAATACGATGATGTAAGGAACACCTACCTGACGAGCAAGAAGAACGTGCTCTCTTGTCTGAGCCATAACACCATCAGTAGCAGCAACAACGAGGATAGAACCATCCATCTGAGCTGCACCAGTGATCATGTTCTTTACATAGTCAGCGTGGCCAGGGCAGTCAACGTGTGCGTAGTGTCTGCTAGCTGTCTCATACTCGATGTGAGCAGAGTTGATAGTGATTCCACGCTCTTTCTCTTCGGGTGCTTTATCGATCTGATCGAAAGCAACAGCAGGGCTGAAACCTCTGTCTGCAAGAACAGTTGTGATAGCTGCTGTAAGAGTTGTCTTACCATGGTCAACGTGTCCGATTGTACCGATGTTAACGTGCGGCTTACTTCTGTCAAACTTAGCTTTTGCCATTTTTAAATATCCTCCTTAAATAAAAATGTTACATCAACATTTTTTCTCATAATAACCGACTATACCGATTATATTAGAATTTTAGCTTGAAATCAAGCATAAAATAGTATAAACAAGGGCATTGTGGCACGATTCCATTAGAAATTGTTGCCACTCCCTTTATTTATTAAGCATTTTTGTTGGAAAGTACTTTCTCCTGGATGTTCTTCGGAACAGGAGCATACTTCTCAAAGAACATTGAGTAGTTACCACGACCCTGTGTTCTTGAACGAAGGTCTGTAGCATATCCGAACATTTCAGCAAGCGGAACATGTGCTCTAACGATCTTGCCGCCGCCCATGTCATCCATACCTTCAACCTGTCCACGACGTGAGTTAACGTCACCGATAACATCACCCATGTACTCTTCAGGCATAGTAACTTCAACCTTCATAATGGGCTCAAGGAGAACCATTCCGCCCTTAGCCATAGCATCCTTAAATGCCATTGATCCGGCAATGTGGAATGCCATTTCTGATGAATCGACTTCATGATATGATCCGTCGTATACAGTAGCATGTACACCAACAACAGGGAATCCACCAAGAGATCCTGCCTTCATAGCCTCTTCGATACCCTCGCTGATAGGCTGGATGTATTCCTTAGGAATAGAACCGCCGACAACTTCGCTGTCGAACTGGTAAAGGTTCTCTCCGTTGGCATCCATGGGCTCGAAACGAACTTTACAGTGACCATACTGACCACGTCCACC
Source organism: Butyrivibrio sp. VCD2006 (assembly GCF_000423925.1). Lineage (GTDB taxonomy): Bacteria > Bacillota > Clostridia > Lachnospirales > Lachnospiraceae > Butyrivibrio. The sequence goes on along the minus strand of NZ_AUIX01000002.1, from coordinate 92,969 downwards.
AGACTGCTTAGCATACTTACTCTCGATATCGCAAGCATTAAGAAGAGCCTCTCTGTATGCAACCTGAGGTGCACCAACGTTAGCTTCTACTTTGTACTCACGAAGAAGTCTGTCAACGATGATATCAAGGTGAAGCTCACCCATACCAGCGATGATTGTCTGACCTGTCTCAGGGTTAGTATGTGCTCTGAATGTAGGATCCTCTTCTGCAAGCTTCATAAGAGCTTCATCAAGCTTCTGCTGACCAGCCTTAGTCTTAGGCTCGATAGCAAGCTCGATAACGGGATCCGGGAACTCCATAGACTCAAGGATTACGGGGTTCTTATCATCACAGAGTGTATCACCTGTAGTTGTGTTCTTAAGACCAACAGCCGCAGCGATATCACCTGAGTAAACCTTATCAAGGTCTGAACGCTTATTAGCGTGCATCTGAAGGATACGTCCAAGACGTTCCTTGTTGTCCTTAGTACTATTAAGTACATAAGAACCTGAATTTGCAGTACCACGGTATACGCGGAAGAATGCAAGCTTTCCTACGAAAGGATCGCTGACAATCTTGAATGCAAGAGCTGCGAAGGGGCCATCATCTGTTGACTCAACCTCAACCTCATTGCCATCCATGTCTGTACCCTTACAAGCAGGGATATCAACAGGTGAAGGCATGAACTCGATAACAGCATCGATAAGCTTCTGGATACCACGGTTTCTATGAGCAGAACCACAGCAAACAGGGAAAGCTTTGCACTCACAAGTTGCCTTACGAAGAGCAGCCTTAAGCTCCTCCTTTGTAGGCTCCTCACCCTCGAGGTACTTCATCATAAGATCTTCATCGAGGTCGCAGATCTTCTCTACGAGCTCACCACGATAAAGCTCTGCATCGTCCTTAAGATCAGCAGGGATCTCTCCGATTGTTACATCTTCACCCTTATCATCATTGTAGATGTAAGCCTGCATCTCAAAAAGGTCGATAATACCCTGGAACTGATCCTCAGCTCCGATCGGGATTTCGATCATAATAGCATTTTTCTTAAGTCTATTACGGATCTGCTCAACAGCTCCGAAATAGTTTGCTCCGATGATATCCATCTTGTTGATGAATGCCATACGAGGAACATTAAATCCATCAGCCTGACGCCATACGTTCTCAGACTGAGGCTCAACGCCTTCCTTAGCACTGAATACGCCTACTGCGCCATCAAGTACACGAAGTGAACGCTCAACCTCAACAGTAAAGTCAACGTGGCCAGGAGTGTCGATAATGTTGATACGATGCTCCTGTGCACCGGGCTTAACCTTTCCGTTTTCCTGAAGTGTCCAATGGCATGTTGTAGCTGCAGATGTGATTGTGATACCTCTCTCCTGCTCCTGTTCCATCCAGTCCATGGTAGCAGTACCTTCATAGGTCTCACCAATCTTATAGTTAACACCAGTATAGTAAAGAATACGTTCTGTAAGTGTAGTCTTACCGGCATCGATATGAGCCATAATACCAATGTTTCTGGTTCTCTCCAATGGATATTGTCTTTCAGCCAAAGGTTTATCCTCCTAATAATAATCGACGTTTCTGACACCAAAATTCTATAATTAGAATCTGTAGTGTGAGAATGCCTTGTTTGCTTCTGCCATCTTGTGCATATCTTCTTTTCTCTTTACAGATGCACCTGTGTTGCCATATGCATCAAGAATCTCTGATGCAAGTCTGTCAACCATGGTCTTCTCGCCTCTGTTACGAGAAAATGTTACAAGCCAGCGAAGTGCAAGAGCCTGACGTCTGTCCGGACGAACCTCGATCGGCACCTGATATGTAGCACCACCGATACGTCTAGCTTTTACCTCGAGAGCGGGCATGATGTTGTTCATAGCACCCTCGAATACTTCAAGAGCAGGCTTACCAGCCTTCTCCTCTACCTGTGCGAATGCTCCGTATACGATCTTCTGTGCAACACCCTTCTTACCATCAAGCATAACTGTGTTGATAAGCTTTGTTACAACCTTGTTATCGTATAAAGGATCCGCTAATACGTCACGTTTTACAATATGTCCTTTACGCGGCACGGTTCTTCCCTCCTTTAGAATCGCAGATGAGTGTCAGTCTTCATCTGTTTACTATAGATCATAGGTACTCACTAATTTTAGTGTACGTGCGGTTTTCTTACTTTATAAAAAAAGAAACACCAACACTATTAAAAAAATTAGATCTTGTAATGATAGTTACTTAGATTATTTTGCAGCCTTAGGTCTCTTAGCGCCGTACTTGGAGCGAGCCTGCTTACGGTCTGCAACACCTGCTGTATCAAGAGTTCCACGGATAATGTGATATCTTGTACCAGGCAGGTCCTTAACTCTTCCGCCACGGATGAGAACAACGCTGTGCTCCTGAAGGTTGTGACCTTCTCCGGGAATGTAGCTTGTTACCTCAATACCGTTAGAAAGACGTACTCTGGCGATCTTTCTAAGAGCAGAGTTAGGCTTCTTAGGTGTAGCAGTCTTAACAGCTGTGCATACGCCTCTCTTCTGCGGTGAAGCAGTATCAATTGCCTTCTTATGAAGAGAATTGAATCCTTTCTGAAGCGCAGGAGCTGTAGACTTCTTCTCAGAAGTCTGACGACCTTTACGAACTAACTGGTTAAATGTTGGCATTCCTTTCACCTCCTGTATTAATTGGTAAAACAATTTATGATAAACAGGCTAAATCCTGACATGAAATAACCTGTAATCACCGACATGCATCAAGCGAAAGGGCATAGTTGCCCTCTCGCTCGTCGCACAGTTTTTAAGTATAAATATTTGAATTTGCCTTGTCAAGCACAATCTAATTAAAATTGCACTATTTTATGAACTTTTCATAATTATGAAAAGTTTTACTCCTCATCATCTGATACAACAACTTCTTCTATATCAGTATCGAGATCAGTGATTATGTCATCGTCATCATCAAAGCGCTTCTTTAAGATGAGCTTCTCGGGATCCTTGAAGTTAGCATCTGTATTAAGAGCTGTGTTGCGATAACGCTTCATACCTGTACCTGCAGGAATCAGCTTACCGATGATGACATTTTCCTTAAGTCCGATAAGCGGATCAACCTTACCCTTGATAGCTGCATCAGTAAGAACCTTTGTGGTCTCCTGGAATGAAGCAGCTGACAGGAATGAGTTTGTAGCAAGAGCTGCCTTGGTGATACCAAGGATAACCTGCTTACCTTCAGCGGGCTTCTTGCCTTCGCTGAGAAGTCTCTCATTGTCATCCTCAAAGTCGAGCACGTCAACAAGTGTTCCGGGAAGGAAGTTTGTATCTCCGCTCTCCTCTATACGAACCTTCTTAAGCATCTGACGTACAATAACCTCGATGTGCTTATCACAGATATCAACACCCTGCAGACGATAAACTCTCTGAACCTCGCGGAGCAGATAATCCTGTACTGCACGGATACCCTTGATCTTAAGAAGATCATGAGGATTTACACTACCTTCTGTAAGCTCGTCACCGGCCTCAACCTGTTCGTTATCCATAACCTTGATTCTGGATCCGTAAGGAATGAGATATGCCTTTGACTCTCCGGTCTCATCATTTGTGATGATAACCTCACGCTTCTTCTTTGTATCCTTAATGGTAGCTGTACCATCAAGCTCTGAAATAATAGCAAGTCCCTTAGGTTTTCTTGCCTCGAAAAGCTCTTCGACACGGGGAAGACCCTGTGTGATATCTCCACCGGCAACACCACCGGTATGGAATGTTCTCATTGTAAGCTGTGTACCAGGCTCACCGATTGACTGAGCGGCGATGATACCAACTGTCTCACCTACCTGTACAGGCTCACCTGTAGCCATGTTAGCGCCATAGCACTTAGCACAGATTCCAATGTGTGAACGGCATGTAAGGATTGTACGAATCTTAACAGCTGTAACCGGCTCACCCTTACTGTTAACACCATCACTAAGAACTCTCTTAGCACGGCTGGGGGTGATTATGTGATTCTTCTTAACAATAATGTTGCCATCCTTGTCCTTGATATCCTCACATGTATATCTTCCGGTGATACGATCCTCTAAAGGCTCGATCATAGCCTTACCATCCTTGAATTCCTTAACGGTAATTCCAGGGATTGTAGCCTTTCCTACGCTACAGTCAAGCTCACGGATAATAAGCTCCTGAGATACATCAACCATTCGACGTGTCAGGTATCCGGAATCGGCTGTACGAAGCGCTGTATCAGACAGACCCTTACGAGCACCATGCGCTGACATAAAGTACTCCAGAACGTCAAGACCTTCACGGAAGTTTGACTTAATAGGAAGTTCGATTGTACGACCTGTTGTATCAGCCATAAGTCCACGCATACCTGCGAGCTGCTTGATCTGCTGATCACTACCACGGGCACCGGAATCTGCCATCATGTGGATATTGTTGTACTTATCAAGTCCCTTAAGAAGTACTTCAGTAAGCTGTTTATCTGTCTCCATCCAAGTCTCAACAACAAGACGATAACGCTCTTCGTCTGTCATAAGACCACGACGGTAGTTTGTTGCAATCTCATCAACAACTGCCTGAGCCTTGTCCAGCATCTCCTGCTTCTGCGGAGGCACTGTCATATCTGCGATAGATACAGTCATAGCAGCTCTTGTTGAATAGTGATAACCTGTTGACTTGATCTTATCAAGTACCTCTGCTGTAGCAAAAGTACCATGAGTATTGATCATATTAGTTACGATCTTCTTAAGCTGTTTCTTACCAACCATGAAGTCGATTTCAAGCTTAAATCTGTTCTCTTCGATAGAACGATCAACAAATCCGAGATCCTGAGGAATGAATTCATTGAACAGGAATCTTCCGAGTGTTGACTCAACAAGACCGGAAATCTTGTTGCCATTCTCATCCTTACGATCCACACGAATAGTAATCTTGGACTGAAGAGTAATGTAGTCATTCTCGTAAGCAAGGATTGCTTCGTCTATATTCTTGAAGAACTTACCCTCACCCTTAGCGCCTTCACGCTCCTGTGTAAGATAGTAGATACCAAGTACCATATCCTGTGTAGGAACGTTTACAGGGCCACCGTCTGAAGGCTTAAGCAGATTGTTAGGAGCCAGCATAAGGAAACGGCTCTCTGCCTGTGCCTCAACTGACAGAGGAAGGTGTACAGCCATCTGGTCACCATCGAAGTCGGCGTTGAAAGGTGTACATACAAGAGGATGAAGCTTAATAGCTTTACCTTCAACGAGGATGGGCTCAAATGCCTGGATACCAAGTCTGTGAAGTGTGGGAGCACGGTTAAGCATTACAGGATGCTCTTTGATAACATCCTCAAGTACATCCCATACTTGCTCGTCAAGTCTCTCAACAAGCTTCTTGGCATTCTTTATGTTCTGTGAGATTCCTCTGGAAACAAGTTCCTTCATAACGAAGGGCTTGAAAAGCTCGATAGCCATTTCCTTAGGAAGTCCGCACTGATAAATCTTAAGCTCAGGACCTACGACAATAACTGAACGTCCTGAATAGTCAACACGCTTACCAAGAAGGTTCTGACGGAAACGACCACCCTTACCTTTAAGCATGTCTGAAAGTGACTTAAGTGCACGGTTACCGGGTCCTGTAACAGGTCTTCCACGTCTACCGTTATCTATGAGGGCATCTACTGCCTCTTGAAGCATACGCTTCTCGTTTCTAACGATGATATCCGGTGCACCAAGATCAAGAAGTCTCTTCAAACGGTTATTACGGTTGATGATACGACGATACAGATCGTTAAGATCTGATGTTGCAAAACGTCCACCATCAAGCTGAACCATAGGACGAAGATCCGGAGGAATAACCGGAATACAGTCAAGGATCATCCATGAAGGATCATTTCCTGACTCACGGAAAGATTCAACAACCTCAAGTCTCTTGATAATACGCTGTTTCTTCTGTCCGCTTGATGTATCAAGACCCTCTTTAAGTTCCTGATACTCTGCCTCGAGATCGATGCTCATAAGAAGCTCTTTTACAGCCTCAGCTCCGATACCGGCACGGAATTTTCCGCCCCACTCTTCGCGTGCATCCTGGTACTCCTTCTCAGAAAGTACCTGCTTGTACTCGAGGTTAGTTTCACCGGGATCAAGTACTATATAAGAAGCGAAATATAAAACCTTCTCAAGTACTCTGGGTGAGAGATCAAGGATAAGACCCATACGGCTGGGGATACCCTTGAAATACCAAATATGTGATACAGGAGCAGCAAGCTCGATGTGGCCCATACGCTCACGACGAACACTGCTCTTAGTTACCTCAACGCCACAACGGTCACAGATAACACCTCTGTAACGAATCTTCTTATATTTTCCGCAGTGACACTCCCAATCCTTTGTGGGTCCGAAGATCTTTTCGCAGAAAAGACCATCTCTCTCCGGCTTAAGCGTACGATAGTTAATGGTCTCAGGCTTTAATACTTCTCCATGTGACCACTCTCTGATCTTCTCGGGAGAAGCGAGACCAATCTTAATTGCGTCAAAAGTCATTGGCTGATATGTCGGTGCTGCTGAAGTTCTTCCGCTTGAAGCATCGTTTATTGCTTTATTCATTGTAGAATCAGACATTCGTAACCTCTTTTCTGTTGTTTACATGATTGCAGTTACTTTATTACCGCATATTAAAAGTTATCATCAAGACCGTCTGCAGCATCAAATTCTTCTTCAAAAGCTGCTCCGTCTTCGTCCTCAGTCACAAGCTCACCATCTTCATCAAATGCCTGTGTCTGATAGCCATTCTCAGCGAGGTTCTCACGATCATAATCACGATTTACCTCACCTTCAATCTCATAGCGGTAGTCAGAATCACTGTAATCAACTGACTCCATGATCTCAACTTCTGTATTATCCTCACGAAGTACACGTACATCCAGACCAAGTGACTGGAGCTCCTTCAAAAGAACCTTAAAGGATTCAGGTACTCCGGGTTCAGGAATGTTATCACCCTTGATGATAGCTTCGTAGGTCTTAACACGACCAACTACATCGTCAGACTTAACAGTCAGGATCTCCTGCAATGTATAAGCTGCACCATAAGCCTCGAGGGCCCAAACTTCCATCTCTCCGAAACGCTGTCCACCGAACTGAGCCTTACCACCAAGAGGCTGCTGTGTAACCAGTGAGTAAGGGCCGGTTGAACGAGCATGGATCTTATCATCAACAAGGTGATGAAGCTTAAGGTAATGCATGTGTCCGATAGTAGTCGGTGAATCGAACGGAATTCCTGTACGTCCGTCACGAAGCTGTACCTTACCATCTGTGTGAATCGGAACACCCTTCCAAAGCTCTCTGTGATCTCTGTTGTCATACAGATACTTCATAATATCAGGATCAACAGAATCCTTATATTTCTCTTCAAACTCTTCCCATGTGCTGTTTACATAATCATTAGCCATGGTAAGTGTTGCCTGAATATCTTTCTCGTTTGCACCATCGAAAATAGGTGTTGCAATGTTAAAGCCAAGAGCCTTAGCAGCAAGTGAAAGGTGAATCTCAAGGACCTGTCCGATATTCATACGTGAAGGCACGCCCAGAGGGTTAAGCACGATATCCAGCGGACGACCGTTAGGAAGATAAGGCATATCCTCGATAGGAAGTACGCGGGAAACGACACCCTTGTTACCGTGACGACCAGCCATCTTATCGCCGACTGAAATCTTTCTCTTCTGTGCAATATAAATACGAACTGCCTGGTTTACCCCCGGGCTAAGCTCATCACCATTCTCTCTTGTGAATACCTTAGCATCAACTACGATACCGTACTCACCATGAGGAACCTTGAGTGATGTATCTCTAACCTCACGTGCCTTCTCACCAAAGATAGCACGAAGGAGTCTCTCTTCTGCTGTAAGCTCTGTCTCTCCCTTAGGAGTAACCTTACCAACAAGAATGTCACCTGCACGAACCTCAGCACCGATACGGATAATTCCGCGATCATCAAGATCCTTAAGTGCTTCATCTCCGACACCGGGAACGTCTCTTGTAATCTCTTCGGGTCCGAGCTTTGTCTCGCGAGCTTCTGCCTCATACTCTTCAATATGAATAGAAGTGAAAACATCGTCGCGAACAAGTCTCTCACTAAGAAGAACAGCATCCTCGTAGTTATAACCTTCCCAGGTCATAAATCCGATAAGAGGGTTCTTACCAAGACCAAGCTCACCCATATATGTTGAAGGACCATCAGCTATAACCTGACCAGCCTTAACGTGGTCGCCCTTGAAGACAATAGGTCTCTGGTTGTAGCAGTTACTCTGGTTACTTCTCTGGAACTTAATGAGATGGTACTCTTCCTTGCCACCATCATCGTATGTCATCTGGATAAGTTTGCTATCAACGAAATCGATAACACCATCCTTCTTGGCAACTACGCAGACACCTGAGTCAACAGCTGCCTTCTGCTCCATACCTGTTCCTACTGCAGGAGCTTCTGTTGTAAGAAGCGGCACTGCCTGACGCTGCATGTTTGATCCCATAAGAGCACGGTTAGCATCGTCATTCTCAAGGAAAGGAATAAGTGCTGTAGCTACTGAGAATACCATTCTCGGAGATACGTCCATGTACTCGAACATAGTCTTCGGATACTCAGATGTTTCCTCTCTGAAACGTCCGGAAGCGTTGTTCTTCTTGAAATGGCCTTCCTCATCAAGAGGAGTGTTAGCCTGAGCTACATGGTAATTATCTTCTTCATCCGCTGTAAGATACTCAACCTCATCTGTTACACGAGGATTCTGAGGATCTGTGCGGTCTACCTTACGATAAGGAGCCTCTACGAAACCATACTGGTTAACTCTTGCGTAGCTTGCAAGTGAGTTGATAAGTCCGATGTTAGGACCTTCAGGAGTCTCGATAGGGCACATACGTCCATAGTGAGTATAGTGTACGTCTCGAACCTCGAATCCTGCTCTGTCTCGTGAAAGACCGCCGGGACCAAGTGCTGAAAGACGACGCTTGTGAGTAAGCTCACCAAGAGGGTTGTTCTGATCCATGAACTGTGACAGCTGTGAAGATCCGAAGAACTCCTTAACTGCAGCCTGAACAGGCTTAATGTTGATAAGGCTCTGTGCAGAGATCTCATCAGCATCATGTGTAGTCATACGCTCACGAACAACACGCTCAAGTCTTGAAAGACCGATTCTGTACTGGTTCTGTAAAAGCTCACCAACACAACGGATACGACGATTTCCAAGGTGATCGATATCATCGTCATGACCGATTCCGGCTTCAAGATGCATATTATAGTTAATGGAAGCAAGAATATCTTCCTTAGTAATGTGCTTAGGAATAAGCTCATTAACATTCTTTCTGATAACATCAGCAAGACTCTCAGGATCCTTATCAGCACACTCTGTAAGAATATCTCTGAGTGCAGGATAGTATACATCCTCAGTAATTCCGAGCTCTTCAGGATTACAATCGATAAAGCTTGTAATATCAACCATCATATTAGAAAGAACCTTGATATTACGCTCCTCACCCTGGATGAGTACATAAGGAATACCTGCGTTCTGAATCTCAGTAGCAAGTGCACGGTTAACCTTAGTACCTGCAGCTGCGATCATCTCGCCTGTGTTTTCATCTATTACATCCTCTGCAAGAACATGTCCATTAATTCTGTTCTTGAAGTGAAGTTTCTTATTAAATTTATAACGTCCAACCTTAGCAAGATCATATCTTCTTGCATCAAAGAACATAGCGGTGATAAGGCTCTCTGCACTTTCTACGCTGAGAGGTTCACCGGGACGAATCTTCTTATATAATTCAAGAAGACCACTCTGATAATCAGTTGAAGGATCCTTTGTGAAACTTGCCTGAATCTTGGGCTCATCGCCAAAGAGTTCAAGAATCTCTTCATTAGAGCCAATTCCGAGTGCACGAATGAGAACAGTAACCGGTACCTTTCTGGTTCTGTCTACTCTTACATAAAATACATCATAGGAATCAGTCTCATACTCAAGCCAAGCTCCACGGTTAGGGATAACAGTACATGCTATCAGCTTCTTACCGATCTTATCACGAGTTATATCATAATAGATACCGGGGGAACGTACCAGCTGGCTGACAATTACACGCTCTGCTCCGTTGATAACAAATGTTCCGGTTGCTGTCATAAGAGGAAGATCACCCATGAAAATCTCATGCTCTGCAATCTCTCCGCTCTCCTTATTATTAAGGCGAACCATAACCTTCAGCGGTGCTGCAAAGGTCGCATCTCTCTCTTTACACTTCTCGATTGTGTTCTTGTTTTTGTCAATCTCATCTTCACAAAGTTTGAAATCAACAAACTCAAGACTCAGCTTACCGCTGTAATCCTCAATAGGAGAGATATCGTCAAAGACCTCTTTAAGGCCCTCGTCAAGGAACCATTGATAGGAGTTCTTCTGAACTTCGATCAGGTTCGGCATCTCCAGGACTTCCTTCTGGCGCTGGAAACTCATACGTACATTCTTACCAGTGCCACTAGGATGCAATCTGTTTTTTTCCATTGACATTCACCCCGTTCTTATTTTTTATTTAGTAGTTAAGGCATTTACCTAAAAAAGCGCGCAAAAGCCCACCACTCCACAATAGTGCATCATCCATGATACAACAAACAAAAATTTAAGTCAAGTATTATTTTAAACAAGTATAAATCAAAGTGGGAATTCCCACATAAAGCAAAAAAGAAGAGATGCTTTCGCATCTCTCCCTCTGAAAACTTGATGTTTGGCGATTTCTTACTTAAGAGTAACCTTAGCGCCCTCAGCCTCAACCTTAGCCTTGATGTCATCAGCCTCTTCCTTAGAAGCGCCTTCCTTGATCATCTTAGGAGCGTTGTCTACGAGATCCTTTGCTTCCTTAAGTCCAAGACCTGTGATCTCACGAACAACCTTGATAACCTTAACCTTGTTAGGGCCAACCTCTGTAAGCTCTACGTTGAACTCTGTCTTCTCTTCCTCAGCACCTGCTGCTGCGCCGCCTGCTGCTGCTACAACAACGCCAGCTGCTGCTGATACGCCGAACTCCTCCTCACAAGCCTTTACAAGATCGTTCAGCTCAAGAACGGATAACTCTTTGATTGCATCGATAATCTCTGCTGTGGATAACTTTGCCATTATTATTTACCTCCATTAAAAATTAGTTTGTTTCAAAATTTAAAAATTACTCAGCTGTTGTCTCTGCTGCTGCTTCAGCAGGAGCCTCAGCTGTCTCTGCTGCAGGAGCCTCTGCGGGAGCTGCCTCTGCTGCGGGTGCTGCCTCGCCACCCTCTTCCTTCTTCTCAGCGATCTGCTTAATAACGCGAGCGAAGTTTGCGATAGGTGACTGCATAGAACCAAGCAACTTGGAAAGCAACTGATCCTTGGGAAGGATTGCTGCGATCTCCTTGAGTGCTTCTGCGTCATACAGCTTGCCCTCGATCACACCACCTTTGACCTCAAGTGCCTTTGCCTTCTTTGCGAACTCAACAAGTACACGTGCAGGAGCTGCAGGATCTGTCTCGGAAATAGCAAGTGCGCTAGGTCCGTTAAGAAGATCTGAAAGCTGCTCGAAGTCTGTACCCTTGAATGCGAAGTTCATCATCGTATTTTTGTAAACCTTGTAGCTGACGTTCTCAGCACGAAGCTTTCTACGAAGCTCTGTGTCCTCAGCAACAGTTAAACCACGGTGATCTACAAGTACGAGTGCCTGAGCGTTCTGAATCTTATCAGAAATCTCTTTTACTATGGGCTGTTTTAAATCAACCTTTGCCATCTTTTTACCTCCTTATAGAATTTACCGCCAAAGAAAAAGCCTCTCGAAGACGAGAGGCATAAAAGTCTTATCAAACTTTTCCTCGGTAGGCGCTAAGCTTACGTCATCAAATGACACCTACTGTCTTCGGCTGGTCATAACGACCTTGAGTAGATTAACACAGTTTGTAAACTATGTCAACAACTTTTTTATTTAATTTATTCTTCCTCAGTATCGCCCACAGGCTTACCACCGGTTGCGAGCCACTTGAGATATGCATTGATGAAAGGATCAAGTTCTCCGTCAAGAACACCATCAGCGTTAGAAGCCTTGAAACCTGTACGAGTATCATTAACCATTGTGTAAGGCTGAAGAACGTAAGAGCGGATCTGGCTTCCCCATGCGTTATCCATTACCTCACCTCTGATGCCTGCAAGCTTTGCTGCCTGCTCTTCCTGCTTCATAATAAAGAGCTTTGCCTTCAGCATCTGCATAGCCTTATCCTTGTTCTGGAACTGTGAGCGCTCATTCTGACAAGCAACTACAACACCTGTAGGAATATGTGTAATACGTACGGCAGATGATGTCTTATTGATGTGCTGTCCGCCGGCACCACTTGAACGATATGTATCAATTCTAAGATCATCAGGATTGATGTCGATATCTACATCTTCCTCAATATCAGGCATGATATCACAGGAAACGAATGAAGTCTGTCTCTTAGCCTGTGCATTGAAGGGACTGATACGAACAAGTCTGTGAACACCGTGCTCTGACTTAAGAAGTCCATAAGCATTAGTTCCTGAAATCTGGAATGTAACTGACTTAATTCCCGCTTCGTCACCATCGAGGTAGTCAAGAACCTCTGTTGTGAAGCCCTTTCTCTCTGCCCATCTGGTGTACATTCTGTAAAGCATTGACGCCCAGTCGCAAGCCTCTGTTCCGCCTGCACCTGCATTGAGTCTGAGGATTACATCATATTTGTCATAAGGTCCGTTCAAAAGATTACTGATACGGATTTTCTCAAGCGTATCCTCAAACTGATCAAGCTCTGATCTGATCTCTGCAGCCATATCATCATCATCAACACCCTCTTCATTCTGAAGGTCGATGAGATCCATCATATCGTCGTACTGTTTGTGAAGGCCTTCAACCTCTGCAACAAGATCCTGCATATTCTTAAGATTTCTTGTCTTCTTATTAGCCTTCTCAGCATCATCCCAGAATGTGGGCTCTTCCATTTCACGAGAAAGCTCTTCTATCATTTTCTTTTTGGAATCAAGGTCAAGAGAGCTCGTAACCTCATCAAGAGTTCCTCTGAGATTAGAGAGTTCAACCTTCATCTGATCTAAAATTACCATTTTGCATTCCTTCCATAAAAAAAGCTTGGAATAATCATTTTATTATCCAAGAACAACCTCGTCAGGCTGCTTTCGCAAATACCCTCCCCTTTATGGGGAAGGCATTCTTTTGCCAAGCAAGTAATTTAATTATACATACTCTGTCAACCCTGGCCTTTGCCGTGGCAGTTCTTATACTTTTTACCACTTCCGCACGGGCAAGGATCATTGGGATAAACCTTGGCTTCCATACGCTTAACAGGTTCCTTGGCAACACTGTCGTCCTTGTTGGTTCCTGTAACCTTGGCTACCTGTTCACGTTCAACCTTCTCCTCAATATGAACATGGAAGAGAAGTCTTACTGTATCTTCCTTGATGTTACGGGTCATCTCATCGAACATCTCAAATCCGGCAAGCTTGTACTCGATCTTGGGATCTCTCTGAGCAAAAGCCTGAAGTCCGATACCCTGACGGAGCTGATCCATATCATCGATGTGATCCATCCACTTTCTATCGATTACCTTAAGGAGAATGACACGCTCAATCTCACGGATTGTCTCGGGTTCCGGGAACTCAGCCTCTTTTTCCTCGTAAAGCTTCACAGCCTCTTCCTTAAGCTGCTGCTTGAGGCCATTCTTGGTAAGCTTATTGATTCGTCCGCGGTTGATCTTCTTGAGCGGGATAGTAGGAAGCAGAAGCTCATTGAGCTCTGAAAGATTCCACTCATCTGAATCTGTAACCTCTCCGACTACTGTCTCAACAGACTCCTCAACTATATCTGTAATCATCTTGTAAACTGTATCGCGCATACTGTCTCCGTTAAGAACTCGCTTACGCTCGTCATAGATGATCTCTCTCTGTTCATTGTTAACCTGGTCATACTCAAGAAGGTTCTTACGGATTCCATAGTTGTTATCCTCAATTTTCTTCTGGGCTGACTCGATAGCCTTGGAAAGAGCTTTATGCTCAATCTCCTGACCCTCAGGAATACCGAGGGAATTAAACATGGTTATAAGTCTCTCTGAACCAAACAATCTAAGGAGGTTGTCCTCAAGCGAAAGATAGAACTTGGATTCACCGGGATCACCCTGACGTCCTGAACGTCCACGGAGCTGGTTATCAATACGTCTACTCTCGTGACGCTCTGTACCTATGATCTTAAGACCGCCGGCAGCAAGTGCCTCATCGTCAAGCTTGATATCGGTACCACGACCAGCCATGTTGGTAGCGATGGTAACAGCACCATGTTTTCCTGCCTCAGCGACGATCTGAGCTTCCATCTCATGGAACTTAGCATTCAGTACGTTGTGAGGAATTCCTCTCTTCTTAAGAAGCTTACTTACTTCCTCTGAGGACTCAATTGTAATTGTACCAACCAGAACGGGCTGACCTTTTTCATGAGCTGCCTGAACTGCATCGGCAACCGCATTTAACTTTTCCTTCTTGGTCTTATAAACCGCATCCTGAAGATCCTTACGGATAACAGGCTTGTTGGTAGGAATCTCTATAACGTCCATTCCATAAATATCACGGAACTCGCGCTCCTCTGTAAGAGCTGTACCTGTCATACCACACTTCTTCTCAAACTTATTAAAGAAGTTCTGGAAAGTGATGGTTGCAAGGGTCTTGGACTCTCTCTTAACCTTTACATGCTCCTTAGCCTCGATAGCCTGGTGAAGGCCATCTGAATAACGACGTCCGGGCATTACACGTCCAGTAAATTCATCGACGATAAGTACCTCATCATCCTTAACGATATAATCGTGATCTTTTGCCATAAGGTTGTTGGCACGAAGAGCAAGGATAATATTGTGCTGAATTTCAAGATTCTCCGGATCAGCAAGGTTATCTATTCTGAAGAAATTCTCAACCTTTGCAACACCCTGTGCTGTGAGGTTAACGAGCTTATCCTTTTCATTAACTATGAAATCTCCAGACTCCTCCTGCTCGATACCCATGATGGCATCCATCTTGGAGAACTCCTCCATATCTGCACCACGAGTCATCTGCTTTGCAAGAATATCGCATGCCTCGTAGAGCTTAGTAGATTTATCACTCTGACCGGAAATAATAAGAGGTGTACGAGCTTCATCAATAAGAATTGAGTCAATCTCATCGATGATGGCATAGTTAAGGCCACGAAGAACGCACTGCTCTTTATAAATAGCCATATTGTCACGAAGATAGTCAAAACCGAGCTCATTGTTTGTTACGTATGTGATGTCACAATTGTATGCTGCCTGTCTCTCCTCACTGTTCATGCTGTTAAGAACAACACCTACAGTAAGTCCCAGGAATTCGTGAACTTTTCCCATCCACTCAGCATCACGCTTAGCAAGGTAGTCGTTAACTGTTACGACATGAACGCCCTTGCCTGCAAGCGCATCGAGATATGAAGGAAGTGTGGCTACCAGTGTCTTACCTTCACCGGTACGCATCTCAGCGATACGACCCTGATGCAGGATAACTCCACCTATAAGCTGAACACGGAAGTGCTCCATTCCAAGTACTCTGCTTGCTGCCTCTCTAACTGTGGCATATGCCTCAGGCAGAATATCATCCAGTGTCTCCCCACTCTCAAGTCTCTTCTTGAATTCATCGGTCTTAGCCTTGAGCTCTTCATCAGAAAGCTTCTTCATTTCAGGCTGGTAACTCTCAATCTTGTCAACCGTTCCCTGAATACGCTTCAGTTCTCTCTGGCTGTGTGTACCGATAATCTTATCAATAATGCTCATTTTTTAACGCTCCGTATAAATATTTGCATGTAAAAAGTAGGAAGCTGATTCGCCTCCTACCCTATAATAAAGACAAAATCTCAAATGACATTCTAGCAAATAACAGTGATATTATCAAGCCTCATAAATCATGATGATAACGGCGGTAAAGGAAGAAAACAAAAGTGACTGGCAAAATGATGCCAGCCACTTTATCTACATTATTTGGAAACTTTTGCCTTTGAAGACAAGCCCTTTTTCTTTAAAAGCTTCTTGTATGCCTTTAATTGTTTCTTAGGTACTTTTACTTTCAGCTTCTTAAAGTTATTCTTACCTGCATTTTTAAATGCCTTGGATCCGACAGTCTTTGATGTCAGACTTGTTGACTTGATGGTTATCTTCTTTAGCTTTTCTGCATTATAAAATGCTTTCTTGCCAATCTTGTTTACTTCTGCAGGGATCGTAACATTTGTAAGTGCATCACAGTCTTTAAATGCTTCAGCACCGATTTCAGTTACGGTATATGCAGCATTCTGTATTGTAACAGAGCCTTTTATAACAGCCTTTTTGATGTTTTTGTCAGAAGGCTTGGAAACCTTAACCGTGAGGCTATCACCTACTGAAGTTACTTCATAAATTATGCCGTCCTCAGTTGTAGTATCACCTACTGCTACGGTATTGCCTACAGCCTGTCCGCTTGCGGCTGTAATACTGGAAGGATCAGCCGGTTTTGCCTTTACATTAATGCCAATAGGTTTAGTAAAGTCATCCGCTGTAACATAAACCGTATAAATTCCGGGCACTGCTGTATTCACACCTGATGCGTTTATCTGCGCATCAACATCAGCAAGAGTGCCATCGTCATACTTTGCTGCTACAGAGACATTCTGATAATTCCAATTGGAACCTGCCGTAAACTCTGTTTCCAAATTGTATACAAGAAGGTCAACAATAGTTCTTCCGACAGCATAGTTATGTGCCTCCTTTACACAGACATAACCACTGTTGTTTCCGGTGCTTCCGCTCTCACCTTCACATGTAAGTTCAAGATAGTAGAGCTTCTCATAATCATTCTCTACAGGAACCGGAACATGGAATTCTACAGGCTGCTGATCCAGACTGCTTATATTTCCAATCGTAGTCTCTGTCACCATTTCCATATTCTCGGGATGAGTTTCCTTCTCTGTACTATCTTCGGTAGCATTTACAGGAACTTCATACAGAGTAACTTTTACATCCTGCTTTTCACTGTAACCAAGATTCTGAATCGCAGCACTGATAATTATTTCCGATTCATCGATACTATTTTCTTTTTGAGCAATTCCCCACTGTACTCCATCAAGCTTAAGATCTTCAAAGCTAAAGCTTATAGGTGCAGTATTGGTATTTCCTAAAGCAGCATCCTTACTTACACTGGCAGGAGTTACTCTGATGGAATAAGTTTTACCTATATTCTCATCTTTAACTACATATCCATAGTCAATATCAGCAGAATTTCCCGACATAATGTCTGTGCCGATTTCGAGCTCGTCAACAGCAGCGCCGGACTCATCAAGCATCTCAACCCGGATTCCGTTTACAGGCTTTCTGCCGTTATTTGTTACAGACAGAGTAATAGGAAGTGCAACTCCGGGAACAATTGCTTCTTCATCATATGCGATGTCATCCAGTACTATAGACGGAACACCTTCATACTCCATGAGTATCATATCTCTCTGTCCATAATTAGCTTCTGAAGGCTCAGCACTAGGATCAATGACTTTTACTTCATTGGCCATAAGTACCAGATTTTCACCTTCCCAGATAGCATCAAACTGCTGGATTGAGTTCTTTCGATCTGTAAGGCGGATAGGATAACCCCATTTACCATCCTGTTTGAAAATTGCATAAATCTCACTTACTGAGTTATCTGAGTTTGCAAAAAGAACTGCCTTGTTTTCACCATAATCCACAATACGATATCTGTCTGTAGGAATCGTGATATCGCCGCCCATGTATTCCTGAGCTGATAGTGTTGCCCCAACTTCGGATACCATTATTTTTGAATTGTTATACCAGTAAACTACGTGATCCTTTACGAAAACAGCTGAATCAACGCTATCGTTATTTGAAACATTCTTCTCATTAACATAGAGTTCAAGGTCTTCAACGGTTTCAAGATTGCCATCTGTATCTGTGCTGTAAATTGCAAATACAGTATCATCCTTATAATCTACTGCAAGAGAATTCACAGGTCCTGCGCTCTCAACTTTGCTTTCAGGTACGCTCCATGCCGTTCCGTCATAAACACTAGTCATAATAGTGTTGTCTGCAGCGGTGCTAAACCAGTTATTGTTGGTATTTTCAACCCAGGCAGCAACAACTTTATCACCTGCATACTGGATAGCAGGCATCATATCAAGGTGTCCTGAATCCTTAGAAAGCTCAGATACTTCAAATTCCTGCTTGGCAGGCTTAAACTCTGCAACCTTAATTCCCATATTTGATGCTATTGCATCAAGAGTGTCGGTATCTTTAAGTGCACGCTCTGCATTCTGCCAGATTACAAATACTCTGTTGCCGCTTGCGCATAACTGCGGTGCATTGTCAGGAGTTCCGTCATCATCAACAACAGCAGGTTCACTCCATGCTTCACCATCAAAATATGAATAATGAAGCTGAAGCTTATTAACATCACTGCTCTCTCCATCAATCCATACAGCAAGCTTGGTATTTCCGCTAAGAGCAGTTATTTGAGGCTGCGCGTTTTCATATGAATTCTCATGAAGCGCACCGATCAGCTTAGCGTAAGCATCGTTTTGCACTTCTTCAGAAGGGCCATCGTTAAGCACTTTGACCTTCATCTCACTGTTCCGCAGGTATGAAGTATCGGCAAGTGTATACGAGCCGGTATCATAAGCCCCGTTGATTACAGACTTAAATGCTGCGTTTTTAACATTTTCAGGGCTGTTAAACTTAATCGGTGGATCCGTCTTTATCGGATCAAAATCATGCCTATACTCAAATGCAAAGACTTTTAGTTTAAAGTATCCATTCAGGCTGACGGTCAACTGTCCTCCGGGATTTTTTTCCGGATAAAACGTGACTTCGGGAATAATCTTTAGCGATGCTCCGCCTCCGACAGTTGCAACTGTATTTACACCTACACCTGCGCCTGCCTCTCCCTTTATTGTCACCTTCAATGAACCGTCAGGTATAACCTTTTCTAAATTCTTTCCTTTCCTTAAATTAAGGACAGCTTCTACCTCTCCCTTAATTGCAGCTTCCCAGTAGCATGGAACAGGTCCGATGGCAAACTGACCACTCCAGTTGACACCAACAGAAGGCATCAGGCAAACCTTTCCTTCTACAAATTGAACCTGATTGTTATTATCAAGGTATCCTTCTATATAGAAGATTACAGAAAAATCGCCATCCACTCCAAACTTCACGGAAGGTCTGGTTATAGCCTCTTTATATTTTTGTCTGATGCTCTTTACATATTTTCTTTTTGTTTCATCATTACCTTCAGTCAGGCCTTTCTTTATGTCATAGAATAAGCCCTTATTTACATCATCCTTACTATATTTTTTCTTGCCACTCTTGTAGTATCTTGTTTCAACTTGATTTGTCTTTACTTTGGCTATGTCAATACCACCTGTGACCATAACAATTCCATCTTCAACAGAAGCACTAACAGGAAAATTAAAATGATCAAGTGCATCGACATCGATTTTAATCTTTTGCCCACCTATAATAAACCAGTCTTTAGGGCAGGTAATGCTTAGATCTCCGTTACCTACTCCAAACTTAAGCTTTTCCAATCCATTCAGTTTTGAATCAGCCACAATCTCAAGCTTAACTTTTGTAGATTTATCCTCTTTGTTCGTGGCAATAAGATAGATATCCTTGGATACATTGAATCCTTGATCCTTAAGTACCGCAGTCATGGAATTGCCTGTGAAATTGATAGCGCTCATGTTCTGGGCAATTCTTATGCTCTTGTATTCACTGGCACCCCAATCGATATCGGCAACTATAGTAGTTTCAGCAGTTTCTCCCAATGCAATCGCAAGTTCATCAATAAGTACATCTGTGGAGCCGATATAAATTGCATTAATTACAGGATTATCTGTTTCCTTCTGAAGATAAACATCAACTGTGTCACCCAATTCCGTAACATCAAATGTCCTTGAACGATATCCGTCAAGCGCAACAGTGAGTGATCCTGTTGATACATTGTCAACAGTTGCCTTACCGCTTGCATTAGTTGTTATAGTGCGGGTACCATAGATAATCTTTGCATCTTTAGCTATCTCATAATCTGCAGCTTTTGTCTGATCATTCTTGTTCTTATAAACAGTAAATATCTTTTTACTAAGCTTTTCAGGTGCTCCTGTTACAACTACCTTGCAGACTGCAGCATATCCGCCTGCTGTAGCTGTAATCACACATTCTCCTTCATGAACAGCAGTGACTACACCCTCATTAACTACCGCAATAGTTGTATTACTGCTTCCCCAGGTAACTGTCCTGTCAGGATTTGTATAGCTGTCAGTAAAATCGAGAGTCAGTACATGGACATCTCCGACAACCATTGCAACGCTTTCCTGACTGAGCTTTAACATATCGGAATTAATGTTACTTGCGATTTCTTCAAAGGTAAAAGAAATCAAATCCGCGTCAGTAACTTCGAAGTAAGCTCTGTTTGCAAGTGAGCTCATGAACTCTCCGGCATGTTGTTTCTCATAGTCTGACATACTGTGGAAAAATCCAAGCGAGTACATCTCGTAGTTACTCTCTATTTCGGAGAATACCTTATAAACACCTGCTTCATAGCCATCTGAAAACCTGGCATCACTGCCATAATATGTTCCGCCCTGGTTGGGAAGACCATCTGCCATGGTAATGATGAATTTATGATCGGCGGTTCCAAACTGGGATAAAATCTCGTCAGCCTCAACCATTCCGTTATACATGCCTGTACCACCGCTTGCATTAAGCTGACTTATGATACTGCAAAGCTCGCCCTGGTCACTTGAAAAATACTCACCGGAAAACATATACGAAGTTACACTGTTCGCAAATGTCACGATAGATATTCCGGCGTTCGGATCCTCTGAAAGAATGTCTCCGATAAAGTTGTTACATGCCTTCTTCATTTCAGTCATGGCTTTTCCTGCCATACTACCCGAAACATCAAGAAGCAGAACAATCTGATGAGATCCTTCAGCTACAGAACCTTCGGAGCCTGCATTTCTCACCCTGGGAGTAATTCCGGAACTTTGTGCCCAGCTCTGCTCTGTAACCTCGACATAATTTACAGGAATCTCAGCATCTTCAAGCGGTACATCTGTAGCATGAAGTCTCTCTATCTCTTCATCCGTGAGTTCCTCATTTGACTTGACAGAAGTAATATCTGTTGAATTTTCGTCAGTCGCTTCATCTGTGCCTGTGGAATCTTCTGCCACTTCAGCATCACTCTGCTCAGCACTTCCTACTTCATCAGAGCTACTATTCTCTGATGAAGCCTCTGTAGCACCGGTATTTTCAGAGCTCTGAGCTGCCGCAGGTTCATCACCCGTGACAGCAGTACTCTCATTATTAGCATCAGCAGGTACTGACGCATTATCGGAAGCATCTGAATTTGCTTCCTGAGTTGTTTCGCTCTGGTTTTCCTGATTCTGTTCTGCCTGCACCTGCTCAGTCTGATCCTGCTCTGTCTCAGTCTGATCTGCAGTTGTAGCAGCTTCATTTGATCCACTATCCGAATCAGCTCCTATTTCCATGAACTGTGCCTCGATCGACTCACTTGGAGCTTCTGCCCTGGTAGTCATGCCGAGTGAAGGAATCATAGATACGGACATAGCCATTACCATTGTCCATGCCAGTAAACGTTTTCTTAACTTCATGGTTCTCTCCCCCTACTTTACTTTCTTACTCTTAACTGAAGACCAGTCACTATATACCTTTTGTGTCTGACCATTTGATTTAACCTTCTTAAAGCTGCGGATCTTTACGTAATACTTCTTGCCGCTCTGCAGTTTTGAAAGAATCTTCTTCTCAGTCTTACCCTTATTAACAGTTACAGTTTTCGCTTTACTAAACTTGTTTGAAGTAGAGTAACAGATCTCATATCCATCCACTCCTGCAGCCTTCTTCCACTTGACGGTAATCTTTTTATGTGAAGCACTAAGGCTCTTAATCTTACAGGAAGCAGGTTTTGTATAGTCTGTCTTTCCGCTAAGTGTTGCTGACCACTCTCCCGAATAAACAGTAGTTGCTGCACCATTAGCTGCATTCTTATACGCGCGAATTCTTACATAGTAAGTAGCGTCAGCATCAAGTGCATTGATGGTCATCTGTGTGACAGATCCACCATTGACGAAGATGCTCTTCTTATCAGAAAGATCTGCTGCTCTGCCATAGTGTATCTCATAGCCTTCTGCTCCTGCCGTTGCCTGCCACGTAACTTGCAATGCCTCGGGTAAAGGTGAAACCTGAATCAGATTCGTTTTTCCTATAACCGGAGGTTCCGTATCTTCTACCTGAGCAGGCGAAGACTGCCCGGGTGCCGGATTGTCATTAGTAATGCTATCTACAACTATTATCTTGCAGGAAGCAATTGCTCCACCATCATCATTAGCCTGGCAGCGAATATATGTAAGTCCCTTTCTTACGGCAGTTACAACTCCGTTTTCATCAACAGTAGCTATCTCGCTGTTTGACGAATACCATCTGTATGTAGTATCTGTTGCACTCTCAGGTACGATAGTTGCATTAAGCTGTAATGTGCTGCCTTCGAGCATGGTAGCTTCGTTCTTGTCAAGCTTAACCGTCTCTATGAGACTACTCATTGTTATATGACAGATTGCCTTAAATGAGCCATCGAGTGTCTCTGCTGTAATAGTAGCTGTTCCGCCGCTTACACCCTGTACAAGACCATCCGCGTCAACAGTAGCTATCTCAGGATTACTTGAGCTCCAGATTACATCCTTCACATCAGCATCAGCAGGCATAACATTTGCAGTAAGTCTGACAGATACGTTTGCTTTATTAAGCTCAACATGACTTTCATTGAGTGTAATTCCTGTTACAGGCACACTTACCTGAATAACTTTAACCGTGCATTCATCCGAGGTGCTTCCTTCTGCAATGGAAGCGGTGATTGTTGCTGTTCCTGCTCCTACAGGAGTTACAACACCCTTGCTATCAACGGTTACGATACTTTCGTCAGAGGATGTCCAGGTAATATCTCTCTGTGTAGTATTTGCAGGTATAAGAGCAGCACTAAGCTGTCTGCTTGTATTGGTAAGAGTAATTTCTTTATCAGTAAACTGAATTCCGGTAGCCGGAATAGGTGCATTTACTGTAACAAAACAGTATGCTTTCACTTTTCCGTTGGCACTTGATGCAACAATTCTCGCATTACCATTACCTACAGGAGTCATATTACCTTCCTCATCGACAGTAACAACCGATTCATCAGTACTACTCCAGGTAATTGTTTTATCCGCTGCGTCATAAGGATATACACTTGCATATATTCTGCAAGGCCATTCCAGGCTATCGAATGTGTACATCTGAGGACTCAGCTCGATTGAATCTACACTATTCTCGACCGTAACCTTACACTTCTTGGAATACGTTCCAACAGTTACAGTGACTTCAGCTTCTCCGGGATTTACACCGGTCACCTTTGCTACCGAAGGACTCATTGAATCCTGTTCAACCTTGACAACATCATTGTCGCTGCTTTCCCATGTAACCAGATCAATGACATCTTTAGGCTTAATGATTGCATGGATCATACTAAACTTGTTCACATTAAGGGAAAGTGTATCCACGCTGAGATCTACTCCCTCAACATTCGTAAGTGTTACAACCGTGTATCCCTTTTCCTCAGCCATCGCGCTGGCAGCACTTCCTGCCGCACAAGTAATTGTGAGGTCGCTCTGGTCAAAAGCTGATTCATCTATAGATGAAGTAAATCCGTAGATTGTAACCTCTTTTAGTGCCTCATTATTGGCAAAAGCATATCTTTCAATGGATCTCACACAATATGGAAGCTCAACCTTTTCAATTGCTGTTCCATAGAAGCATCTTTCAGGAATCATTGTCAAAGACGAACCAAGCGTCACCTGAGAAAGAGCGCTGCAATCACTAAATGCGTATCTTCCAATCTCAGTTATCTTATCCGAAAGAATCGCTTCTTTTAATGCTGTATCACCATAAAATGCATATTCTCCAATGCTGCGAAGCTTTGAAGGGAATGTCACACTTTCGAGAGCTGTACAGCCATAAAATGCATTGTTTCCGATCTCTGCTACAGATTCCGGTATTTCAACTGATGTGATATTTTCACAACCGCTTAAGATATTAGCAGCAATAACTCTCGCATTATTTGAAAACTTAACTGTCTTAAGACTCACACACTCAGCGAAGGGGCCCTTTGATCCACTACCACCTGCATATGTAAGGTTCTTAGGAATCGTGATTGTTGTAACCTTAGAGCATCCGTTAAATGCGTAGGATCCGATCTTTGTAACACCATTTCCAAGAGTTATGGATGCGACGTTTTCGCAATTCACAAAAGCCTGATCTCCAATGGTCGTAATATTATCCGGAATAAAAATTCTCTTTAATGCCTTACAACCATTGAACGCGTTTCTTGGAATTTCTGTTATTTCGCTTCCAAACTCAGCCTCAAGAAGACCTTCACAATTGTTGAATGCATATTCTCCAAGTGTCACGAGATTCTGAGGCAATCTTTCTATTATCGTATTCGCATCACCCGAAAAAGCATATCCGCCAATTTCAGTTATTGAATCCGGAAGTGAAATCTTTGCAAGATTCTTATTATCTGCAAATGCCATATATCCGATAGTCTTTACGGTATTGGAAATTTCAGCTTTTTCAAGATCCTGACAACCACGGAACGCATATTCTGAAATCGTCTCTACGCCTGTAGGTATCGTAATCTCTGTAAGGCCTGAATATTCAAAAGCTTCTCTTCCGATTGTCTTAACCGAAGCCGGAATTTCAACTGAGGTAAGAGACTTCATCTGAGCGAACATTCCGCTTGGAATCTGTTCCGTTCCCTCTGCAAAATTGATCTTTGAAAGATTCTGACAATTATTAAATGCACTGCTTGCTTCCAAAAGTGATGCGGGTATTGTAACCTCACTAAGTTCCTTACAACCACTAAAAGCATAGGAGCCAATTTTCTCAAGACCCTCAGGAAGATCAATGCTTGCAAGCTGATAATTGTTATAGAAAGCATAAGATCCAATAGTCTTAAGACCATCATTGAATACAAAGCTTTCAAGTAATTCGCATTCATAAAAGGCGCTATCACCGATAGTACTAAGTGCACCAAGAACTTCGACCTTCTTAAGCTGTTTACATGAATTAAAACAGCTTGCAGAAATTGTCTCTACACCTTTCGGTATCTTGATTTCAGTGATACCGGTGCCGGAAAACGCCTCTTTTCCTATTTCCTTAACTGAATCAGGAATAGTTACAGCTGTAAGTCCGGTCATCTGTGAACAAATTCCAGCCGGAATAACTTCCGCACCTTCCGCAAAATTAATCTTTGTAAGATTTTCGCAATCAGCAAAAGCACTCTGAGCTTCCTTTAACGATCCCGGAATTGTTATCTCTGTAAGAGCATTACAGCTTCTGAAAGCATTGCTACCCAGACTTTCTATTCCATCAGGAAGAATAACTTCGGCGATAAGCACATCGCCGCTAAACGCATAGGCGCCAATATTTTTTAGTCCCTTTTTAAATTCAATCCCTTCAAGTAATACACAATCATTAAATGCTCTTTCCCCAATATCGGTAAGGGTACCAAGAATTTCTACCTTTTTAAGCTGATTACAGTTTTGGAAGCAGAATCTGGGAACCACCTCAACCCCTGCAGGTATTGTTACTTCGGTGATACCTGTGCCATAAAATGCACTCTCCCCTATTTCCTTAACTGATTCAGGAATTGTTACAGAAGTAAGTCCAGTCATCTGTGAACAAATTCCAGCCGGAATAACTTCTGTATCATCCGCAAAACTGATTTTTGTAAGATTCTCACAGCCATTGAAAGCACTTCCTGCCTCTTTTAATGAGCCCGGAATGGTTATCTCTGTAATTCCTTTACATCCACTAAAAGCATGGTATCCAATTTTCTCGATATTTTTCGGAAGCGTAATACTCGCAATAAGCTCGCATCCTTCAAAAGCATAGGATCCAATGCGCGTGATTCCATCGTTCAGCCCAATAGCTTCCAGTGCTACACAATTATAGAATGCATAGTCTCCTATCCCTGTTACAGAATCAGGTATTGTAACAGTTGTAAGGCCTTTCATATTGGCACATATGCTGTTCAGGATAGTTTCTGTTCCATCGGCAAAGGTTATCTTTGCGATATTTTCACAATCAGTAAATGCATTTTCTGCATCCTTTACAGATTTCGGAATAGTAATCTCTGTAAGACCTTTGCATCCCCTAAAAGCATGGTATCCAATTTCCTCGATATTTTTCGGAAGCGTAATACTCGCAATAAGCTCGCATCCTTCAAAAGCATAGGATCCAATGCGCGTGATTCCATCGTTTAGCCCAATGGCTTCCAGTGCTACACAATTATAGAATGCATAGTCTCCTATCCCTGTTACTGAATCGGGTATGGTGACAGTTGTTAAGCCTTTCATGCTGTTACATATACTGCTCGGTATAGTTTCTATTCCGTCAGCAAAACTTATCTGCGCAATATTCTCACAATTAACAAATGCATTTCCCGCTTCCTTTACAGATTTAGGAATTTTTATCTCTGTAAGTCCTTTGCAGGCATTAAAGGAATAGTAGCCTATTTTCTCAATAGTCTCCGGAAATGTAATACTCGTAATCAGCTCACAGCCATCAAATGCATATGATCCGATGCTCGTGATTCCATCACTTAGTTCAATACTATCTAAAGCATTACAATACCTGAACGCATAGCTACCTATCTCTGTGACAGAATCAGGCATAGCGACAGTTTTAAGTCCTTTCATGCTTTCACATATACTATTTGGTATAGATTCTGTCCCATCAGCAAAGCTGACCTTTACAATATTTTCGCAATCAATAAATGCACTCCCTGCGTTCTTTAATGATTTGGGAATTGTTATCTCTGTAAGTCCATCACACCCTCTAAACGCATAATAATCCAGAGTTTGCAGGCCTTCATTCAAAGTCAAATCAGTAACTGCACTACAGTTCTGGAATGCATAGCTGCTAACTTTCTCTACACTATCAGAAAGAGTTACAGCTGTCAGAGCAGTACAACCATTAAATGCATAACTGCCTATTTCCGTTACACTGTCAGAAAAAGTAACTGTAGTAAGCTGTTCACACTGACTAAATGCATAGCTACCTATGGTAGTTACGCCAGCCGGAATCACCAGAGTCTCAATGCCGGTGGCATTAAAGGCACTCTCTCCAATCTCCGTCACGCTGTCTGCTATCGTAAACGACTTAAGATTAGTGCACTCGAAAAAGGCCCTGCTTCCTATAGAAGTAACGCCATCTTCAACAACTATTGAACTAATCTCGGATTTACTTGCAGACCACGGAGCCGTCGTATACCAACTATAGTTAGTCATCGATCCGCTTCCACTTATTGTCAGCGTACCATTTTCCGACAATTTCCACGTCAGGTCATCTCCACATTGACCTTCAGTGGGATTCTCCGTTTCGCCCTCGTCCAGAAGAACTCTGGGAACAGGCTCATTACTTTGTTCCTGGGCATGGACAGGCCCAAGAGAAGTCATGCATATCAGCGACGCTGACAGCAGCCCCCAAAATAACCGCTTTTTCTTCATCTTTCCTCCCATGAAAATACTACAACAAATAATATGTAACCCCGTGATTTTCCATGAAAACCACGTATTTAGTATACACTATTTTATGTTCGAAAAGATAATTAATTCACATCAGAAAAATGTAAATTTTTTCAGAAACCAAGCGACTTTTTAGGGTTTCTCAACCTCGTATGTAACACCATCTACTGTGATGCTTTTTACAGTACTCAGCGAACTAAAAATTTTCTCATCAACATAGTTAAATGTCTCAGGTGTCTCACCTCTTTCAAGAGACTCGATAAGAGCACTCACCCTCGGACCATGGAGTGGATTGCACTCAGCTATGCAGGATATTTTACCCTCTCTGCAATACTCTCTGGATAATTCGTTTACACCATCAAAAGAGACAACCATAACTTCGCCATTTTTAATATTGGAACCGACTTTTTTTCCGGCAGCTTCCAGAGCATCTATCGCACCTATTGCCATATTGTCGTTCTCGCAATAGACAACGTTGATATTATCGTAGCCCTTTAGCATGGCAGCCATGACTTCTCTTCCTTTGTTTTCAGTAAAGTCACCATCAACCTCAGTCATCAGATCCCAGCCGTTCTCTCTGCAGGCATTGGCAAGACCTCTGGTTCTGCCAATCTGCGCGGTTGAACCTGAGGTGCCCTGGATATTAACGATGTGAAGCTCCTCGGGATCAATATTCCTGACCTGTGTAAATTGCTTTAGCCATTCCGTCATCTTCTTGGCTTCAAGCTCAAAATCAGAACCAACCCAGCAGGAATAAAGGCTCTTATCAGCGACATCCACTCGTCTGTCCACCAGAATAACCGGGATGTCCGCATCTCTCGCCTCTGCGAGAACAGAATCCCAGCCCGCCTCAGTCGCGGGTGCAAGGACGATATAATCCACTCCCTGCTGAATGAACATTCTAACAGCTGTAATCTGATTAGCCTGCTTTTGCTGTCCGTTTTTATATATAAGATCGTAACCGTTTTCTCTGGTAAAAGCTTCCTGCATGGAGGCAGTATTGGTATTCCTCCAGTCGGATTCCGCACCAAGCTGAGAAAATCCCACAGTTATGAGATTTTCATCCACGGTCTTCTCTGTAATTTCTTCTTTAATGGTACTGCTCCCGCAGCCGGAAAATACCGGGAGCAGGAGCAGTAAGGTAAGTAGTGTGGCAATCTTTTTCATGATACCCCTCATCCGCCAGCTTTGCTGACAACTTCCCCCCTGGGGGGAAGGCATAAGATGATTTATTTCTTTCAACTATTGAATAATCAAACTTATAAATATTCAAGCCTTGAGCGCTTTTTTCTTCTGAGCCATAACAACTGACTGAATCAGAAGGAATATACATAACATTGATGCGATTGTGATACCTGTCCACCAAGCCTGGTCAAGACCGGCTGATGAAACAATATTCTGAATTGTACTAAGTGAGAGCACTCCGAAAAGTGTTCCGATGATGTTTCCTACACCACCTGTCAGCATTGTGCCACCGATGATGGAGGAAGCGATTGCGTTCATTTCCATACCCATTGCATGGCTGGCTGAACCTGAACCAACATGGAGGAAGTAAACATATCCGCCAATACCAGCAAGTACGCTGCAGATCATGTGTGAAAGGAACTTTGTTCTCTTTACATTGATACCGAGCATAAGTGCACTCTGCTTGTTGCCGCCCACAGCGTAGAAGCTGCGTCCGAGTTTAGACCAACGAAGAACAACAAACATTACTACTACTATTAAAAGAGCAACGATAACACCGATCTCAACATAAGCAGGTACATAGATACCTTTTTTATTGGTAGTTCCCATACCGGGAATAATGATTCTTGTGAGCTTTAATGCATTGAACTGCTCATTGGCTACGTTGAAAGGTGCTGTGTTAACGATTGTGGTCATACCTCTTGCAAAGAACATTCCTGCAAGTGATACGATGAAGGGCTGGATATCAAGATATGCTACAAGGAACCCCTGAACCAGACCATATGCGATACCTATACCAAGTGCAATAAGGATTGATCCGAAAATACTACCATTGTGGTGATCAAGATAAACCGCACAGCACATGGATACCAGTGCAACTACACCACCGACTGAAATATCAATTCCGCCGGAGATCATTACAATACTCATTCCGCATGCTGTAATTATAAGAGCTGCGTTTGCATTTAAGATGTTAAAGAACATCTGAGGCTTTGTGAATGCACCGCCCTGGAATACGATAGCACCAATGTACATCAGGAAAAAGATAACTATGGTGATCGTAAGAAGAAGGTTGGTATCATTCATCTTGCCGAAAATACTTTTCTTTTCATTTGAGTTAGTCATTCAGGCCACCTCCTTCTTAGCAGGTGCGACCTTTTTTGCAAGCTGCTTCATGTAATCTCTTACTGTAGGAGCTGAGAATACAACAAGGATAATAACGACTACTGCCTTGTAAGCTGCAAGTGCATCTGACTGAACGTTGAATTTGTAAAGTGTTGTGGTCAGGAACTGAATTACATAAGCACCGAGTATTGAAGCCCACATGTTGAACTTACCACCTGAAAGTGCATTTCCACCAAGAGCTACTGCAAGGATTGCATCCATCTCGATATCCTTTGCGATAACTGAATAGTTGATGGTTGAAAGTCTGCTGACCTTGATAAGTGCTGCAACTGCTACGCAAAGTCCAAGGATTACAAAGCTGAGGAACTTTATGAATGTAGGGTTGATACCGTTAAGTCTTGAAGAATTCTCATTGATACCAACAGCCTGTGTGTAAAGTCCGAGGTTTGTAAACTTAAGAACAAGCGAAATAACAATTATGCATGCAATAACTATGAAAACTGTTGTCGGAACCGGTATTCCGGGAATGAAGCTTCCGAAGTAAGCGAACTTGGGGTCCGGAACGATAGGAAGCTCATTGTTGTTGATCCATGCTGCGATGGAACGACCTGCTGTAAACAGTATCAGAGTCGCAATCATTGGCTGTATCTTGAACACCGCTACCAGCATACCATTGAAAGCACCACAAGCCATACCAACAAGGCAAGCTACGATAAATGCAACAAAGATAGGAGCTGCGAGCTCTGTAGGTCTTGAAACACCGCCGCAGAGAACTCTCAGCATAGCTGAACCTGCGATTGCTATTGTAGCTCCGACGGAAATATCCTGTCCGCCTGAAGCAGCAGTAACAAGTGTCATACCGATAGCCAGGATTCCGAGCTCTGAGCCGTAATCCAGAATTGTTATAAGGTATCCTGAAAGAACCGGATTACCTGCATTGTTAGTTCCTAATGTGATCTTGAAAAATCCAGGATCATTTATCAGGTTTATTACTGCCAGGAGAATAAGTGCCAGGACAGGAATAAACAGCTGATTTCCAACGAGCTTCTTGATGAAACTCTCATCATTTTTTGTCATTTGTTTACTCATTTCTTACTTATCCCCCGCGATTGTACTCATTATCTTGTTCTGTGTAAGGTCATCTCCGGAGAGCTCCCCTACTACCTTTCTGTCTCTCATGACAACCAGTCTTGAGCAGGTTCTGAGCATCTCATCCGTTTCTGATGAAATGAATGTTACACTCATACCCTCTTTAGCAAGCTCAAGAACAAGCTTCTGGATATCTACCTTTGTTCCTACGTCAATACCTCTGGTAGGCTCATCAAGAATCAGATATTCAGGATGCATAAGCAGCCATCTTGCAAGGATAACCTTCTGCTGGTTACCACCTGAAAGAGATTTGATAGGTGTATCAACCGAAGCTGTCTTGATATTCAGCTTCTTTATGTACTCCTCAGCAAAAGCATTTACCTGAGCCTTGCTGAAGGGCTTGAAAAATCCTGTAAGCACCTGAAGTGCAAGGATTATGTTTTCTTTTACAGAGAGATCACCGATGATGCCATCGCCCTTTCTATCCTCAGGAAGATAAGCGATACCGTGCTTCATAGCTTCAAGCGGCTTACTGATCTTAACGTCCTTTCCGTGCATCTTGACAGAACCATTGATAACTCTGTCTGCTCCGAAAATAGCTCTTACGCACTCACTTCTACCTGATCCAAGAAGTCCGGTGAATCCGTTAACCTCACCCTTTTTAATATAGAAATCAAAGGGCTTGATTCCTGCATTACTCTGAAGCCCGGAAGCCTCAAACACACGCTCGTCAGCGTCAGCGCCTTCGTAGCTTCCGCCCTCTCCCTTGATATCTGAAAGGTCATCCATCTCCTTACCAAGCATCTTGGCAACAAGCTGAACTCTGGGCAGATCCTTGATTTCATACTCACCTACAAGCTGACCGTCACGAAGAACTGTGATCTTATCGCAGACTTCATAAACCTGATCAAGGAAGTGTGTTACAAATATGATACCTACTCCTCTTGCCTTAAGATCTCTCATGAGACCGAAAAGCTTCTCAACTTCCTGCTCATCCAGTGATGAAGTAGGCTCATCAAGGATAAGTACCTTACAATCCATATCTACTGCCCTTGCAATAGCAACCATCTGCTGAACTGCGATTGAGCAGTTTGAAAGCTGTTGGTTTGCTTTCGCAGGGATTTCAAGTGACTGAAGAAGCTTATCAGCATCTTCGTTCATTTTTTTCCAATTTGTTATCTTACCTTCTCCGCGTCCTATAAACATATTCTCAGCAACAGTAAGATTGGGACAAAGTGTGATCTCCTGATACACAGTACTGATGCCAAATCTCTGAGCATCCTGGGGAGAATGAATTGCTACCTCACCCTGGCCTTCAAGAGTGATCGTACCTGCGTCCTTACTGTAAACACCTGTGAGAACCTTTATAAGAGTTGATTTTCCTGCACCGTTTTCCCCCATGAGTGCATGAATCTCGCCTTTATTCAGAGAAAAGTCCACATTCTGCAAAGCCTTAACTCCCGGGAAGGATTTAACTATGCCCCGCATTTCCAAAACTCTGTTTTCTTCCACCGGCTTACCTCTTTCCATCCTTTAATACATTGTTTTTTCTATAAGAATAGCGCGATGCGGACATTCCGCACCGCGCCTTACCTGAATACAAAACCCTCATCCGTCAGCTCCGCTGACACCCTCCACCAGAGGGGGAAGGCTTTTATTAGATTTTATATTTTTTATTCTTGTTGATTAAATTCCGTAGTTATCAACGTCATCCTGAGTAATTGTTGTAGCGTCGAAGCCCTTCTCATCCATGATGATTGTCTTCTCAGAAAGTGTGCCGCCGCTCTCAAGAGTCTTGATGATCTCGTCGATGTAGCTAGCCTGGAAAGGATTGCACTGTCCATCATAGTTCCAGTTCTGAGCAAGGAGCTCTTCAAGTGCCCACTTGTTGCAGTCATAACCCATGATGATTACGTCCTTGCCTACGCCGTGAGAGATACCAGCTGCATCAAGTGCTGCTACAGCACCCTTAGCCATATCGTCGTTCTCTGCATAGATTACGTTGAAAGGTGTGCCGGCGTCGATAACTGACTGAACGATCTGCTGTGCCTTCTCTGCGTTCCACTCAGCTGTCTGCTGTGTAACGATGTTCCAGTTGTCTTCTGCTGCTGCCTTGTCGCTAAGTGCGCCTGAACGTCCCTGCTGAGCTGCTGAACCCATAACACCCTGAATGTGGATGATGTTGTACTCATCAAGTCCCTGGCTTGCAAGCCATTCTACTGCTGTCTCGCCTTCCTTAGCCATATCAGATACGATTGAAGCCTCATAGAGACTAGGATCTGCATCGATTGTACGGTCGAAAAGGATTACCTTTACGCCTGCTGCCTGAGCATCCTGAAGAACTGAATCCCAGCCTGCTGTATCAGCTGCTGAAAGAAGAAGATAATCAACTTCGTCCTGAATGAATGTCTGAGCTGCTGCGATCTGCTCGTCGTTCTTTAAGCTGTATGCGAATGATGCATCATAGCCATTCTCCTTGGAGAACTTAGCCTTAAGGTCTGCATCGTTAGCTGTACGATAACCAGACTCGTTAGGGTCGTTATTGATGATACCAACCTTGATAAGGTCGCCTGAAGCTGCTGTATCCTCTGCTGCTGTATCCTCTGCTGCTGTATCTTCAGCTGCAGGCTCTTCAGCTGCGGGCTCCTCAGCCTTCTCCTCTGCTGCGGGCTCTGCTGCAGGTGCTGTTTCTGTCTTAGCGCCGCCACCACATGCTACAAGGCTAAGTGCCATTGCAGATGCCATAATCATTGACAATACTTTCCTCTTCATAATTTTTTTCCTCCTAAAAAAAATAAAAAGTTTCTCTTTGGGGCTCACTCTGTCCCCGACATGATTACATTTTAATTTTTCCGCAGAAAAAAACCATTGAAAAAAACATGCACCTGAGTTGATTTTTTTATGTAATTTTTATTTAAGTTAAGATTTTTATGATTTAAGTTAAGATTTTCGGCAGACGTATATTTACTACCGTTCCAACTCCCACAGTGGAATCTATGCCAACCCCATATTCATCGCCGAATGAGAGCTTGATTCTCTCATTGATATTGTAGAGTCCGTAAATAGTGTTGTCCTCAGGCTTATCGCGTTTTAAATTTTCCCTTATCTCCGAAAGCCTGTCCTCAGGAATTCCCATTCCGTCGTCCTTCACGGTTATCTGGATATGGTCTTCGAGGTCCCCGCCTGTCACTATGATCTTACCGCCTCCGCGTCTGTTCTTTATTCCGTGATAAAGAGCATTTTCAACAACAGGCTGCACTGTTATCTTGGGAATCTGATAATCAAAAATAGATTCCGGAACATCTATCTCATAAGACAGGATATCCTGATACCTTATCTGCTGAATCTCCAGATAACTTCTCACATGCTGAAGGTCCTCCCTGATGGTGACCATCTCTTTTCCTTTGTTAAGTGAGCTTCTGAAAAAGTCGGACAAACTTCCGACCATGCTTACGACCTGCTTTTGATTGCCGGCTTCAGCGGACCACACGATGGCATCAAGCGTATTGTATAAAAAGTGCGGATTTATCTGTGCCTGCAAAAGCTCGAACTCAGCCTTTCGCAGCTGCTTCTGCTCGTTTTTTACCTGCTCCTCGATAGGCCTTGTAATCCACAATGGTCCCCAAAAAGACAGTACCATAATGAAAATTACAATAAATGCAAATAAACCGGTTGAGATTTTTATGATATCGAGATAGAACGCTCTCGTCTCCTGCTGAGCAGTCTGAAGCTGCCTGTTTTCATAATAAACATACTCATTTATTGTCTCCTGCAGTAGCGATGTCACTATCTGAACGTCATTTTCCCAGATAGTGATGTTCGCCTCGTATCTGTTCTCATAGTTCATATTGTCTTCAATTCGATCAATATAAACCTTCAGATTGTTCAGGTATTTTTTTGCACTCTCAAGACGTGCCCTGTTCTCCTTGTTATCAGTATAATCCTCAAGTCTGTCAACAACTGCATTCGCATCGGAAAGATATCCGGGAATTTTGGATTCCTGAAGTGTCACATTACCAACTATCAGAAGGTAGGTTTCGTAATCAAAGTCCTCCTTGAAATCAAGGCTGAACTCACTTGCTGCAACAACAGAACTAAGCATATCATTGTAACGCTCATTGACATTCCACAGATTATAAAAAGCATATACTATGAAAATTATGCTCGGAAGCAGCAATATAACATATGAAATTCTTATTTGAGTGGCAAGCTTGGATTTATCCTTTTTGGATTTCCTGCTTTCTTTGAACTCCATCAGCCTTCCTCCGTGCGAACTCCGCCCCTGTACTGAGTAGGTGTTACACCCTGTGTCTTTTTAAATAAATATGAAAAATAGTGAGGGTCCTTGTATCCCACCATTAAGCCAATCTCATTGCTCTTCTTGGATGTGCTGCTAAGCAGCTCTTTTGCTGCATTCATACGATAATCAGTCAGATACTTGATAAATGGCTGTCCTGTCTGCTGCCTGAAAACAGCACTCAAATGGTTAGGTGAGAAATTCACATGAGCCGCCAGAGTATTAAGCGAAAGATCCTCCTCCGTATAATGCTCCTCTATATAGGAAATAAC
Organism: Butyrivibrio sp. VCD2006; assembly: GCF_000423925.1. Lineage (GTDB taxonomy): Bacteria > Bacillota > Clostridia > Lachnospirales > Lachnospiraceae > Butyrivibrio. Next base: position 57,384 of record NZ_AUIX01000002.1, on the reverse strand, counting down.
TTCATTAACCGCATCGCGATAGCTGCTGCGGTGGTCATTTTCCCTAAGCTCAGCACCATGCTTTACGATTCTGACCATGTACTGCTGCGTCTTTTCCTCATCTCCCAGAACCTCGGGAACCGGCATCTCGGGCTTTTCTTCGCTCTGAAGCTCATTCTCCATAAAATCAGCGACACAGAAATAAACATCCATCGCTATATACTGACGGAGAAGTGTTGAACGGATAGCACCCTTACCCATTCCGTTAATAAACTCTTCTATGAAAAACTCAGCTTCCGAGGTATCTCCTCTTCTGAGGAACTCTCTGATTAGCTTTCTATCTATATGTTTAGGATCGATCTCAGATAGTACCACATCGTCCTGCTGAGGATGAAGATTATCCTCAAGGCCAATCAAAAATCCATTGTCATCTGTCAGGTACATGTGCGCAAAAGCTCTGCTGGCCCATGAAAAAGAAACCGGGATTTCCGTTATTCTTCCCACGCACTGACCGACACCGCCAAAGTACCTGATATGGTGATAATTTTCGAAAAGAGCCTTCATTTTTACTATGCTCTCTTCAATATTTTTATTTATAACGCTGTCATCATCACCCTTAAAAAGAAGCGAAGCTCCTTCCACACCAAGGTCAAAAAACAGCGCACCGCATTCTTCTGCTATCTCCCTTACGCCTTTCTCGATTTCAACCACACTCTGCGAATACTCATATGCATCATGACGAGTTGACCACACCTTCAAAAGGATCACATTATATCTGATGGCCGTAAGGTCTATTCCAAGCTTTTTCGATTTATCTATAAGTTCTGATAATTCCTTTGTACCTGCAATAAGATCCGCAAAGAGTTCCTGTCTCTCATACTCCGTGCGTTCCTTCATTTCCTCTTCGTAGCGCTTCTTAACTTCGCGCTCGCGACGTTTTTCTTCAATCTTTTCAGCAAGAGAATCAACCTCTTTTAAAAGATTGTCACCGCTTATGGGTTTACTTAAATAACATGAAACCCCAATTCTTATGGCTTCCTGGGCAAACTGAAAATCCTCATAACCTGTGAGGAGAATTATCTCAATCCAGGGAAAGTTCTCCTTTATCATTCGGCTAAGGGTAAGTCCGTCCATAAATGGCATTTTTATATCAGTGATAACGATATCCGGCTGAAGCTTCTGAATCATAGGATAAGCAACTTCACCGTCACCTGCCTCACCGCAGAATTCGTAGCCATGTGACTCCCAGTCTATATTATTTTTTATGCCTTCGCGGACTACAAATTCGTCCTCCACCAAGAAAACCTTCATAAAAATTCCCCTTAAAAAAGCTCTTCCGAGGCAGCGCCTGGAAGAGCAGTATTATTGGAACCCTCATCCGTCACCTACGGTGACACCTTCCCCTTATAAAAGGGGGAAGGCTTTATTATTTTGCCTTGCCCCAAGGATAAGGCCTAAATTGTCTTTTAGTCTAAATGATTTACTCGTAAATCTTTGCTTCTTCTTCGCCGTTCATAACGCGGAGCGCGCCCTGTGCAAGTGCAAGAAGCTCATCCTCACCGGGATATACAGTTACAGGAGCGATAAACTTAACTTTATCTGTAAGTCTCTCCATGAGAGGTGCATTGTATGCGATACCGCCTGTGATGATGATCTGATCAACCTTACCATCAAGAACAGCTGCTTCTGCACCAATGTTCTTAGCAAGCTGGAAGAGGAATGCATCGATAACGAGCTTTGCCTTTTCGTTGCCTTCGTCTCTCATCTTAACAACTTCTCTCATGTCGTTGGTTCCAAGCCATGCGTTAAAGCCGCCGTTACCAACTGCCATCTTGCGAACCTCTGCCTCAGAATATTTTCCTGAGAAGCAAAGCTTTATAAGACCACCTGTAGGAAGTCCGCCTGCACGCTCAGGTGACATTGCGCCATCACCATCAAGTGCATTGAATACGTCAATGATCTGACCGTTCTTGTGAGCACCTACGGAAACACCGCCACCAAGGTGAACTACTACAAGATTGATATCCTCGTACTTCTTGCCATTCTCCTTAGCAAATCTTCTGGCAACAGCCTTCTGATTGAGAGCGTGGAAAATTGAAACTCTGGGAAGCTGCGGAAGACCTGAAACTCTAGCCTCATCACAGAGCTCATCTACAACAACGGGATCTACAATATAGGAAGGAACGCCGATCTCATCAGCGATCTCTTTTGCAAGAAGTCCGCCGAGGTTACTAGCGTGCTCACCCTGAACACCTGCCTTAAGATCCTTAAGGAGTGCGTCGTTAACTGTATATGTACCGCCCGGGATAGGCTTTACAAGACCGCCGCGGCCTACGATTACGTTGAAAGACTTAACATCCTGGTCAGCACTCTTTAAGAAGTTAAGAATGAGCTCTTTTCTCCAATCAAGCTGATCAATGATGTGGTCGTACTTAGCGATCTCCTCTGTGGGATGGCGGAGAGTTTCCTCCATTGTAAGCTTCTCATCCTCGAAGATACCAAGCTTTGTTGATGTGGAACCGGGATTGATGATTAAACTTTTGATCATGATTGTCTCCTTTTTATAACCCTCATCCGGCAGCTTTGCTGCCACCTTCTCCCAGAGGGAGAAGGCAAAAGGCTAATTTCCTTTTAGAAGCATGTTAACATCATGCCTTCCCCCTCTGGAGGAAGGTGGCACGAAGTGCCAGATGAGGGTTCTAATTATAAGTTCTTTTCTTCTGCTACAACTGCTGCAAGTGCGATAGAGTTGAGCTTAACCTCAACTGAATCGGAACGTGATGTAAGAATAACGGGAGCCTTGGTTCCTGTTAAGATATTTCCGTTTTTAACTGTTGCAAGACGAACGATTGTCTTGTATGTAAGGTTACCTGCGTGAATATCAGGGAAAAGAAGGATATCAGCGTCACCTACGATCTTACGATCCTTAGCTCCTGCCTTGTGCTCAGCTGCTGAAGGATCAATAGCAAGATCCATTGAAAGAGGTCCGTCAACGATGCAGTTCTTGATCTCGCCAGCCTCGTTGAGACGTGTGAGCTCAGCTGCCTCTACAGTTACAGGCATCTTGTCGTTAACAACCTCAACTGCTGCAAGAGGAGCAACCTTAGGACACTCAACGCCGCAAGCTCTTGCTACGTTAACTGTATACTCAATGATAACCTTTTTATCTTCAAGAGTGGGATAGGGCATGAATGCAACGTCTGTAAGGAAAAGAAGACGATCAATGCCGGGAATCTCAAATACACATACATGAGAAAGAGGACGACCTGTGCGGAGTCCAACCTCTTTGTTCAGAACTGACTTAAGGAAGGTCTTGGAATCAAGCTGACCCTTCATATAAATATCAGCCTTGCCATCGTGAACAAGCTGAACAGCTGTTGTTGCTGCCTCTACTGTGTCCTTCACATCAATGATCTCGAACTGTGAAAGATCCATCTTCATATCTGCTGCGATTCTCTCGATCTCATCCTTATCACCAACAAGGATAGCATCAGCGATGCCGCGCTCCTTAGCAAGCTTAACTGCCTCAAGAACAGGCTCGTCCTGTGCGCATGCAACTGCCAGCTTCTTAGTGCTTGCTGTCTTTAATTTTGCAAGAATATCGTCGAAACTCTTACTCATTTGTGTTCCTCCTGGTTATTAAATAAAAATAGAATGCTAAGATTTATGTGCTTCTTATTTTCATGAATTCAAGATTTCTAAATAAAAACACAAAAATAAGAGGCGCATCGTCTAAAGTTTAACACGATGAACCTCTTTTTTCAATTATTCTACCTTATTATAAGAGCAATCTTTCCGCATATTTGCTCTTTTATAAAGATTCTATTAATTCTTCATTCTGGTAAAGTACTCTTCAATAATATATGTAGGTACTTCTGAGTTCATGACATAGTTTTTGTCATCATCGATCATCTGAAGCATTACGTCTGCAATCTCAGGATCAAACTGACTCTCCTTGCCACGCTCTATTTCTTCTCTTACCTTCTTCTGATTCATGACTCCCGAGTAATTTCTCTCGGAGCTCATTGCGTCATATGCATCTGCAAGTCCGATAATTCGAGCCTCCTCAGGGATTGCTCTGCCTACAAGTCCGTCCGGATATCCGCTTCCGTCAAACTTCTCATGATGCCATCTGGCACCTACTGCAAGTCCCGGAATCTCTGTGATATCCTGCAGTATCTTAGCACCTATCATCGGGTGCTTTTTCATAAGATCATACTCATCTTCCTGAAGACACTCAGCCTTGGCAGTAATGGAATCCGGTATTCCTATCTTACCAATATCATGAAGAAGCCCCATCTGATATATCTCATACTGTTCCTGGCGGCTCTTCCCCATGCGCCTTGCTATCTCCATTGAGTAAAGTGCTACTCTCTCGGAGTGTTCCCTCGTGTACCTTCCATTTTCATCAGCCACCCTTGCCAGAGCGTGCATGAGCTGGCATGTGATTCTCTTCTGCTGATGATATTTTACTTCATAGTTGTCCATTAAATGATTTCCCTCGATTCATTAATTCCCCTCTGAATCCAAAACTAAATTCTAATACATTACGGAGATTTTTAAAAGCCCTCTTTTCTCCTCTGCGCACGAAGCTCTCTTCTCTTCTCTGCGCCCTGCCACTCTGCTCTCTCGACCTCTGTTCTGACATTCAGACCATATGGAACAGTTGTGGGCCTTCCTTCTTCATCAACACATACTTCTGTGAGATAAGCTCTGTTCACAACATGTCTCATTCCGGTGCGAAGATCCTCCACATAGGTATCCACACGCACCTCCATGGATGTGCGTCCAACATGTGTGATCCTACCTATAAGAACAACAATGTCATTGAGATTGATAGTCTGCTTAAACTGCATGTTATCGATTGCTGCAGTTGTAACGGGCGTTCCGGCATGACGCAGTGCAACTGTTCCTGCAACCTGCTCTATCCAGCTAACGAGCTCGCCTCCATAAAGCCTGTCATATCCATTTGCCTCACTATATTTGACAACTCTAGTCCACTCTGTGACCGATTCATCAACATTTTTACTGGAAATTTGGTGATCTACATGAAAAACTCTATTGTTCATACGTGACCCTCCGCCTATGTATTTCCCTCATCAGTCAGCTGCGCTGACACCTTCTACCAGATAGAAAGTTTCGGGTAAATTTATTATACCATAGGGGAGGCATAGATTAAAAAGAAGTTATGGTCCGATTATTTCCATTTTTCACCCATTTTTCACGAGGAAGTTCCGCTCTCGCTTCGCTCGACGGAACTAAGTAGTACACCAAGCTCGAAAGGACCTCGCTAGGTGATTACTTAAAAGCTCCAACCATTTCAGCCGTCTCGAGCAAAGACGTGCCTGAATCCATGGAGCACTTTTGAAGATATTTATGAGCCTCAGGTTCAGTCATATTGTGACGCTCCATGAGGATTGCCTTGGCCTCATCGATTATTTTCTGTTCCTCACTGCTTCTGAACCTGCGATTATCCTTGATTTTTTTACGTCTGACCTGCACGCCCTCTATCATCATACTGAGAGTTGAAAAAAGGTCATCCTTTTTAAGAGGTGTGGGCAGATAGACGATATTTTCATAACTTTGAAGTCCCAGTTCGTCTGCCTTAGCGGGGCTCGCAACCAATAGCATTTTGAAATACACAGACATATCCTCAGAAAGCTCGGTGCACATCATATCACCCAGCCTTGAGCCGCAAATAACCACGCCGCTACCCAGGTTCTCCATCGCTGTAAGAACCTGTGCACCGGTCTGGCATACGTAGGCGATCTCAAAACCGCCACGCATCAGTATGCTTTTGAAATTCTGCGCATCCGTCTGCTTTGCGAATGCAACGATAATGTTTTGCAAACTCTTCCCTAAGACCCTCATCCGTCGGCTGCGCCGACACCTTCCCCCAGAGGGGGAAGGCTATAAAATACCGGCCTATCCCCTAAAAATATTGATTCTTCTTAATTCAAAGGCTAATACAATTACAGTTTATTCAAATGCTAATACGATTACTGTTTATTCAAATGCTAATAACGTTACTGCTTTTCAAACGCTAATACCGTTACTGCTTTTTCAAATGCTAATACCGTTACTGCTTTTCAAACGCTAATACCGTTACTGCTTATTCAAATACTCACGAATCTCCCACTGTGTCACGCAGGTGCGGAAGTTCTTCCACTCGCTGCGCTTTGCATCGAGATATCTGTTAAATACGGCTTCGCCAAGTACCTTCTTTACAAACATATCCTTTTTATAAGCTTCGATTGCTTCTCCAAGAGTTTCAGGAAGTGTGGAAAGCTTTGTCTTTCTGAGTTCCTCATCGGTCTTATTCTTAAGGTTGACCTTGAGCTCTGCGGGAGGTGTCATCTCCTTCTTAATTCCATCCATACCTGCTGCCAGAATAAGCGCAAGAGCAAGGTAAGGATTGCATGCTGCATCGGGGTTTCTGAGCTCAATTCTTGCATTTCTTCCCGCCATTGAAGGGATTCTTATGAGCGCACTTCTATTGGTGGAGGATGCTGACCATGAAACGTTAACCGGTGCATCGTAGCCGGGTACCAGTCTCTTATATGAGTTAACAATAGGATTCGTAACCAGGGTCATTCCGCAGATATGGTCAAGGACGCCTGCGATGAACTGATTTGCAAGAGCTGAAAGCTTGCCATCTTTTCCTGCAAAAAGATCATTGCCTTCCTCATCCTCGCAGAGAATATTTATATGCATACCCGAACCATTTACGCCTTCCTTGGGCTTAGGCATGAAGGTCGCATAAAGGCCATGTCTCTTAGCTATAGTCTTGACCGTCATCTTGAAGGTCATGATCATATCAGCCATTCTCTGAGCATCATCCTCTGTGAAATCAATCTCATGCTGTGCAGGTGAAATCTCATGATGTGATGAAGTGATATTAAAATCGAGCTCCTCCAGGTTCATGATGATATCACGGCGCACATTCTCACCCTGATCAGCGGGTGCAAGGTCAAAATAGCCTGCATTTTCATGGGTCTGTGTTGTGGGCTGTCCCTCATCATCAAGATCAAATAAGAAAAACTCAAGCTCAGGATCAGCCTTGAAGGTAAGTCCCATTTCCTTTGCCTCAGCAAGTACTCTCTTAAGAATTGATCTGGAATCTCCGTTAAAAGGCTTTCTGTCTGCGGTGTAAACATCGCAGAACATTCTCGCAACTTTTCCGCTCTGAGGTCTCCAGGGATAAATCTGGAAGCTGTCAAGGTCCGGATAGAGATACATATCACTCTCAAGATCCTCGAAATCATCGCCTGCAAGACCGGTGAATCCTTCAATTGCAGAGCCATCAAACATGCAATCGTTATTCAATGCGCTTTCAAGCTGCCCGGCTGTTATTGCTATGTTTTTGGGAGTTCCGAAGATGTCACAGAACTGAAGCCTTATGAAAGCAACATCCTCTTCCTTAACTATTCTAAAGATATCCTTTTTGGTCAGATTACCCATTTCGTCCTCTTTCTGCGCCTTAATATGCGGCGGCGCTACCGCTATGTATTGTGGAAACCCCTCATCCGGCACTTCGTGCCACCTTCCCCCCAAGGGGAAGGCATTTATATTGCCATTTTACCCTCACCCAATGGGAAGGCATTTATATTGCCATTTTACCCTCACCCAATGGAAAGGCATTTATATTGCCACTGTACCCTCACCCAATGGAAAGGCATTTATATTGCCACTGTACCCTCACCCAATGGAGAGGTATTACTCTGTCAAAAATAAATATAGGCAAAGACACTTATCCCAATGGAATGGCGCCTTTGCCTTTGTTTAAGATATCAGACAATCAATGCCTTCGTCAATATTTTTATACCATTAACGAAATTTTCTCCGATAATGAGTATAATCCTTTTACCTGCGTTTTTTTGCAAGATATTTTACGAGCTCTCCCTTGATTGTTTTATCATTTATATTATCTTCTCTTCTGGAGGTTCCAATCGGAAGTTCTCTGTATTTTTCAGGAAGCTTCACATTATCTCCCTCGAAGGGATGGATAACTCCGGTCTCGTCTCCGCAGATTATTGCTCCATCGCAGAATGATGAAAGCTCTGCAAGCAAGCCTTCACTCGGAGTTGCTCCGCTAAATCCCGTAAGCACAAAGCAGAATCTCTCACTTACTCCGCTATAGCCTGCAGCTGTGTTGACTTTTCTTTCATTCACCATTGCATCCGCATATTTCTGAAGTAAGCCTTCGCTGTTCGAAGGATATTGCTTATTCTGAATGCCATAGGTTCCAAAAGGATTCAGGCTAAGGTGCTGTCCCTCACCATCTGTCATAAGTCTGCCGGGGCACATTGCGAATCCGCCAAGCACGGTTCTTGTTACACCTATCAGAAGTCCCGAAAGCGCTCCCTTCGAACCTACGATTCCGGCTGTCATATGATTGTTGAAGGATGCAAGATTTTCATTCGCACGAACAGCCTTAGGGAAGGATGAAACCGGATAGTCACTTACGACACCGTTAAAGCTCTTCCTAAGGATGGATACTCCGGCGCGATACTGCGGTGAAATCTGGAAAGGTGCTATTTCCTCAAGGAACGCTGTGCCAACTCCCTCAAGATTCGGATAAGTGACATCCATCTGGACAAGCACTCCCTCGATTCCTTTTAGCGCAGGAGACTTAATGATCTGCATTTTATATCTTCCGGGTGTGGATTCACCTGCTGCGTGAACCGCCCCTGTGATCATCACACCTTCACCTAGTCCTGAAAGCTCTGCGTCCTTAATTTCTTCGCATGTAAACTCCGAAACATTACCGCCGCTTTTCACAAATGATGAAAGGAACTGATTATCTCCTATTCTCTCATCACCGTAAAATACCTCACGGATCTTACCCTTAGTAGCTCCCATTCCACTGACAACTATTCTCAGCTTATGATCAGGGCTTGTTATAACGTAGCTGTCTCTCTCACTCTCAGGCGTGATCGCTTTTGCTCTCACAATCCCATGTTCGTTATTCATGGCAGCGATACGCTCTTCAACAGCATGATTCCTCTCTGCCATGGAATCAGAAGCCGGAGCCGGTTTTAATTTGCCCTGAGCCTCAAGGAGTCTTTTCATGGCACCCTCAGCATGGAAAACCGGATGATCCTCAGGCTTTAACTCAATAAGGGGCTTATGGGGCTCCTTTGGTAAATCGGAACGATCAAAATGATAATAAATCTTATAATTCGTCTGGGCTTCATCAAATCTCATAACCACAAATACAGAATTGATGTAACCATTTTCCCTGCTCATCTCCACCGCTGTATAAGCGCGTATCTGGCAGTCATCACACTCCAAAACAAGTGTGTCGATTTTTGGACACTGACCTGCTTCTATTGCAAGCTGGAAGCTGACAGTCCTCTGTCCCTTGGTATTCATTATGATGAAGGAATTTCTTTCCTCGTCATCCTTTCTTCTTGAATAATGATGTTTTCCGATAGCACTGTTATTCAGCCTCTGGCGGCCACTGGTGCGCATCGACATCTCTTTTTCATTTATGGCTTTTCTCTCAACCTTCTGGATCTCGGCAGAAAGTCTGTCCATCTCGGTAAATCTGTCCTTTGCGGGAGCAGGTGAAAACAGTCCAAACTCAGATGCCGAAAGAAGCCTTACTCTGTCGGAAAGCGAGTCAGAGGTTCTCTCTGCGCTGTAAACCCTGCTGCCGATTCTGGCTCTCTCGATTCTCGTCCATATAAGTCTGTCGTACGGAAGTTCACTATATGCGGACAGGTCACCGCTTGTGCCCTCCGCCATATCGCCTGCAAACGAGATCTCCGATACAGGGCCATGGTCCAAAAGGTATCCTGTGGGTGTGTTGTAAGCGATATAATCAAGCTTTCTAAGTGCTTTAACAAATCCGGGAAGTCCTTCAGTTCCGGAGGATTTTTTGAAAATACTCCTCACTTCCATATTCTCCCACCAGGGACTTCTGACATCAGCACCTACGAGTACGTATACATCTCCATCTATCTCGCCTGAAACCTGCTTATCATGAAGATTATTCAAAAACTTCGTAAGAGAACCCTCCTCAAGAAAATCAGCCGGCGTATAATACGGAAGTACAGTTATAGAATTGTTACCATGCCTATATGTGGCAGGATTGAATTTTGCGTAGGTATTTTTTCTAAGATCTTTAGTAATTGTAGAAAGCGCATTGGGACCAACGTTGCTGTTTCCCAAAAGGACCGCACTGACGCCTGACTTTTTAAGTCTACCGATTATTGCAGGCGAAAAGATATCTCCCTCGGTACGAAGAATACTTGAAGTCTCTCCAAGTTCATTTGATTTATAGTGAAGGGCAAAATGAAGCTCTTTCCCCGTCATGCCGGCAAAAAGCCCTGCATGTTTTCCTGAAAAAACAAGCTCATCTCCCCGCTCTCGAAGCCGCGTCTTAACACCGTCTATCACATCCGGCCCAAGCGAAGGCAGTATCCGTCTAAGCGTGTAGTCATTTTCAAAATCCCAAACCGCACGCACCGGCTGCCCATCATTATTAGCTTTTCCTAAAACCTCGAGTATGTCGCGAATCCGCGCAAGATCACGCCCAAAGCCCTTTTCATCATTCGTATCACCAAGGCCGGCATGATAAAAATTCACATGGAAAAGAAATCCGAAATGGATTCTGTGATTTGTCCCCATAAAAAACTCCCCCAGGTAAGTATTATTAAGAAAATTATACTATCTTTTGGGGGAGTAGTAAAAGAAAAATTGGCAATGTTCAATTATTATTATTCAACCAGCGCATCCTGATCTTCCGGCATTTCAAAATATCGTGGTTCCTCTGAATAAACGGGTTCCGGCTCGATGTAAGGTTCCTCTATGATCTCGAATTCTTCGTCGGAAGTTTCTACTTCATAGCTTTCTAAAAGAGTTTCCTCCTCTGTCTCCTCATAATACTCTGTAGTAGGAGCCTCTTCGTATGAATCCTCTGACTGATACTGCTCATCTATTGTCTGTTCTTCTGCAGGAATCCCCTCCTGCCAGTCATCCTGAATTTCCTCTTCCGGCTGGATTTCCTGATAGTCTTCCTCAGGTATTACTTCCTGCATATCCTCTGACTGTGCACTTTGAGCTTCTTCAGACTGAGTTACCTGTTCTTCTTCGGGCAAAGCTTCCTGCTGATTTTCGGACTGAGATGTCTGCTCCTCTTCAGGCTGAGGCACCTGTTGTTCTTCAGGTTGAGGCGTCTGCTCCTCGGTAGGCTGTGTTCCCTGTTGTTCCTCAGGTTGTACACTATTCTGATCAGCCGGCTGGCCTTCCTGCTGTTCTGAAGTCTGGTCTCCGGACTGGCTTTCCTGTTGCTCCGAAGCCTCATCTCCCGGCTGTCCTTCACTTCCATCCGTAGGCGTTTCTTCAGGATTTACTTCTTCAGGATTTGTCTCTTCGTTGTTATCAGCATCCGCATTATCCTGTCTACTTCTTTCCTTTGCTTCTTCTGCCAGCTCCTCAAGCTTTTCTTCCAATAGCCTCTCAAACTCTTCTGCTACAAGCCTGTCTACTTCAGCTTCGAATAGCTCTTCAAGCTTCTCTTCCTTTAAAACTTCAAGCTTCTTCTCCTTAAGCTTCTCTAAAACAATTTGCCTGAGTTCCTCAAGCTTCTCTTGTCTTATAAGCTCAAGATCTGCGGCTTCCTTCTCGAATTTTGCCTTCTTTTCTGCTTCCTTCTTGGCATTTACCGCATTCCAATCGGTAAGGATGGGTTCGGATTGTATTGAAACGCTGATCTGAGGAAGTTCTCCGACGTTGCGCCAGTCACTATATTTATTGCAAGCACCTATCAACCTGAATGAGCATGAATCAAAACTGCTTTCATCAACAGCTGTCAAGGTGCGATTATATTTCTGAGCATTCTCATCCCAGGTAAATACATAAGCATCATCAGGTGCCGCCTTAAGTTCAACCTCTATCTTTGCTTCACCGGATTTATCAAGCGGATATTCATTTCCATCATCATCTACAAGTGCAAAGAAAAGGCTACACTCATCATTCCCATCAAAATCAGAACTATCATTCAAGTGTACATCCTGACCATCTTTCACTTTAGCCAAAATCTTTATTTTAACAGGAACATTACTTTGATTTACAATTTTCTGAGAGTCAGTTCTGCTCGAAAGAAGATACTCTCCCTCTTTGTTTCTAAATAGCAAAGCTGCATCTTTCTCAATATCACCGCCACCATATCGGGCACCTTTAGTTGCATAAACAAGTCCCAACGGATCAACAATATAGTTGAATGGTGAAGTTGATCCATAAACCGGAATTTTAATATCTGTAACATCGATAGGATGCGGATCAACCTCCTCTTTATTAAGCGTTTGAGGGTCTACACCTGCCGCTATAGCTGCTTCTATCTTTCTCTTTTCATACTCTTCCTTGAGCTCTTCCTCAGTAATCAAAGTAAGGAGTTCGTTATTATCTATCAAAGCTATTAACTCCTCGTCATTTATTTCAAGCTTTAGCTCTTCTTCATTTATCTGAGCAGCAAGCTCATCCTTATTAATAGACTGGGCGATCTCTTCCCTGTCAATCTGCTCGTATAGTTCTTCCTTCTGCTCATCAGTCAGTTCAATATCATAGTAGTCATGCTCTTCATTTGTTTCATTTTGACTACTATTTTGTTCATCATTGTAAGTATCTGAATTATCCTGTTCTTCTTTAACTTCTACTACCTGAATTTGGTCTGTAACAGTTTCTTCGCTCGAACCGCCTTGGTCCTCAGTTATCAGTTCACCGGAACCCGTTTGATCTGTGGAAGCCTCTTCACCAATATCCGCTGGTTCTATATAAGTTTCTTCTACAAGTATTTCCTCACCAACAGAATCAGCGGCAATAGCTACGTTGCCGCACACAAGTATAAACACAATAAAGCAGGCTAATAGTCTGCTGATTTTTCTTAAAATAACATTTCTCTTATTCATACGGCCACCTCCAAGCTGAAGCCGATTCTTACATATATTATATCGGTAAAAGCTGCATATTACTTAAACATTTTCCTAAGAAAAGCATTAAAAAAGCATAAATAATGGCTTATTTGAGCAGTGCCCAATAAGCAATTCACACAAATTATTAAATTTATCTAAACAAATAACCGTATTTTCTCATTTGCTCATAGATTATATCTCTAACTCTATTAATTACAGCATCTTCATATCCATAAATACTCTGCAATACAGCCTCAACATCCTTCTTGTCAAACCCAAATTTTATCGTTCTCCCATAAAGTTTCTCAGTAATTTCCAATTGCTCGTCGAAATCCTGACAAAAGGTTTTAGCCCGAACGCTATCAATCAATTCATAAACATCAGCATCCAGTGGATAATCCATGCTTGTGTCAGCCAGCAGTCCTGCTCCCTGATCGAATATGGGGCAATATCTGTATTTTCCTTCAGAGTCCAAAATCACAGCTATATTGTGTGTATGTCTGTCTTCATTTAGAAAAAGTGCATCTATCGTCAAGAGCTTGGACATGTATGTCCCAAAATCATTAAGCCCTGTTATCTCATGCATTTTTGAAACCAGTAACTTAAGCCTTTCCTCATGATCAGCAATTCCATAGATCATTTTATTAAGTCCTACGCCATATACATTTTGGAATAACCTTTCGAGAGTGATCAACTGCTCTCCACCCTTAAGAAAACTCTTACTGGAAACACCCATATAAATCTGAGCTTTATATTTAATCTGTTCCAACTCATAGATTGCATATTCAGATTCATCCAGAGAACTTTTTACTAATAAATGAGATATAACATACTCAGCTAATCCCTCATAACCAGTATGATCAGCCTTATACCAGACTCCATCCTTTTCCCATTTGAGCTGATTACCCTTAGAGGATTTTCTATTTACTTCTTTTTTATCTCTATCAAAAAGTTCTATCATCTTTCAATCCTTATCCAGAAATCATCCTCTGCCATGCGTCCGTCAGTCTTCTCAATTATCAATAATGGGTCGTAAAAAGGAATATCCAAATCTCGAAGCATCAGCTTCATCTTATCCCGTTCTTCAGGAAAACACCTGGATTTCAAAAACTCCTCATAATCGAAAAAAGTCGGATGCTCATTCCTGCCAAACGCCCTAAACAGAAGGTTATTGGTGTAGTTTTTTATCTTAACTCTCTGATTCATAATATCAACATCAATTATGGTACAGACTGTATTCAGGTAATAATACCAAAGCCTCATTGGATACTCCTTCTCAGGGATAGCGAGCTCCTCTGCAAGTTCCGGGTGAAGCATAACAATCTGAGAAAGAAGAGTCACAGGCCCTGTTATCTCCTTATCTGACATCTCCCATCGTTCAACAGTCGGCTTGGAAACATTACAAAAAAGGGCAAACTCTTTTTGTGTCATTTTGAGTTTTGCCCTTAATTGTTTGATATCCTCAGCTTTTATTAAATTCGGAGTTATATATTCAATGTTCTTCATATAATTATTAAACCATTAAAATGATGGTTTGTAAACATTTTATTACCATTATTTTAATGGTTTAAGTATTGTTTTTTCCAATTCATTTTCAATTTTGGCGTAGACATATTCATTCTGATGCCATGGCAGACAACCATGGGGGTAATCCTCGGCAGTAAAAGACAGCCTTTTCTCGCATGCTTCTATAACGCTTATACCTGACAATTCTTCCACCAGGTAATCATATAATCCGGCAAGCACCTTGTTAGTTGTTATTATGCTATCAAGCTCCTCGTATTTTAAATCTTCCCCATAATATCCAAATCCTTCACAGAGATAATTTTTAAGCAGTATTATCTGCGAAGGCTCATATTTATTCTTTATATACTCTATAAAAGCCATATACGATTTCTTTTTTGTCCCAAGCTCTGCACCGTCAAAAAAGCTCTCTTCAAGACAATCCACCACAATAAAGTCACCGATTGGGAGACTTTCAAAATCAGTATCAAGATATCTTTTTTCCCATGCTATAGGCAGAACAAGATTGCGTCTTGCCCTGTTGGCGACGCACCTTGCATTGTAGCTTCCCAGCACTACTATTTTTGCATCCAAAATTTTTCCGGAATCCGGATACCATTCGATAATCTTATCCCTGAAATTTTCCAGGAATTTAACATACTGCTCCTTATCAGGTGCATCTCCATTACACCTTTCAACATGATTCCTCGCTACAAGGTACATAAATTCCGTATATTTTCTCAGAGAATCCTTATATAAATCAAAATCATTTTTTTGGAAATAATCATAGACAAATTTCGCGCTGTCCAATAAATAGACCACATTTTTAGAAATATTGGTTGTGCTGTCAGCGCGATTGCACAGATAGTAATACAGCGGTTTTCTGAGCTGAACTATCTTATTTGCAGATGAGAGGATAATCGGGAGGATAGCCGTATCCTCATATGGATGAGAAGGCTGAGCCACGTCATGAAGGAGCTCCCTCTTATACATCTTATCCCACACACCACCCTGAAGAGAACAGATCAGTTCAGGATGATTTATGCAATTAACAGGACCGTCCAAAAAAGCATTTAATCTATCCCACCTTCTTGACACTTCACAGCCATCTTCCAATTCAATTACATAGTGATCAAAGAAAACAATATCGGCTCCGGTCCTTTCAGCGCAGTCATATAGATCACTTAAAGCCTCTATGTCAAACCAGTCATCAGAATCCAAAAAGCAGATAAAATCTCCTTTTGACTCCTTAACCCCTCTGTTTCTGGCAATGCCCTGTCCGGAATTATCCTGGTGAATGCAGATAATCCTCGAATCCTTTTTTGCGATTTCATCGCAAATTTCAGCCGTATTATCAGTGGAGCCATCATCAACTATGATCAGTTCCCAGTTTTCAAAGGACTGATCAAGCACGCTTTTTATCGCACGATCTATAAACTTACCGGCATTATATGCGGGCATTATTATACTTATGGCAAGATGTTCTGTTCCATTCATAGCATATACCTCTAAATGAAATATTTCGCTATATCAATTCTACCATAGAGCCATTTGGCTTATGGGCAATAGCAGGTGCAAAACTCCTTGGGACTGAAAGAATATTCGCAATTGGAACACGTCCGAACTGTATCGAACTCGCAAAAGAATACGGAGCTACTGATATTATCAGTTACGAGAATGGAGATATCATTGAACAAATAATAAAGATTAATGGAGAACAGGTTGACCCATGCATTATTGCCGGAGGTGATACTTCCACCTTAAATCAGGCACTTATGCTTACAAGAGTTAGAGAAAAACAAAACTTATCAAATCTCATATAACAGTAAACGTTTAACCTACTATCCTCTTAATCATAGCAACTATTGCTTCTTTCGTTTTTAAATTTGCTTCTATAATATACTGAGCATCAATATCAATATTTAAATCATTCTCCAATGTTGATACAAGCTCAATTACTAAAAGCGAATCAAGAATGCCAGCATCAAATAAATTATCTCCATTATAAGTTATTATTTTTTCATTCACTTTGGCTAAAACACTTAATATTTTCTCTTCCATAATGCTCCCAATTTATTTAATCTTAAAAATCTAATCCATCTTGTATTATTTCATATCTCATTACTAAATATGTACCATCGCCATACGGTATCCACAGTTCATTTTCGTCTTTTTGCTCATCATTTTCATTTACCTTTTTATATCGCTTTATTTCAATCTTTTTATTATTTATGATACAAAATGGTTTTGGAAATACATCACTTTTCCCATAATCAACTGCTCTTAGAAGTTTATAAATATCCTTCGGATCATCATTTATGTCAAACATCCCATCACCAGGAATTTCGGTAGATTTGTATACTTTTCTTTTGTTTTCTATATTCTGTTTTTTAACAACAACTGAGTCTTCAATTATTTTATCTAAACATTCCCCAAATGACTCAGACGCCAATTTCATCTGTACAGCCGCTAATTCATAAGCCCTTGTGTCATCTCCTATACTACACTCCTTCTGAATGATAATATCTCCTTCATCAACCCCTTCAGAAACATAATGCCACGTTATTCCTGTCTTTTTATACCCTTTATATATTGCCCAACTAGCTGCATTCCTTCCAGGTAAATCAGGTAAGAGTGCATTATGAAAATTAATAATAGTTACATTGTCATCCTCAACAATAACCTTAGGAAATAAATAATTATTATTCGCGCTTACAATAAGCAGCTTATTATGTTTAGCTCTTTGAGAAAAGAACTGTGTCAATTCAAATTTGTCTTCAATAACAAAGTAATCTATATTGTTGCTTTCTGCATACTTTTTTGCCCCATTAAACAGATACATTTCATGTTCAACATATATAACAGAATAACCATGATTTTTCGAAGCAGTATCAACATAGGACAGCACCTTAACCGCCACCATGCCATATCCTATAACTATAACCTGACTATATCCAATCAAATTATATTAACTCCTTTAACTTTATTCTATCTATTTTCCCATTAGCATTAATCGGTATATCATTCAAATAAACAAGCTTTCCTGGCAGCATATACTCAGGTATTATTGCCTTAAGTTGCTCCTTAATAAAATCTTCATCCAGATTGGCATCAATAAAAAGGACTATTTTTTTATTTTCTTCATCATACAAACAACAACATGAATTTACATCATTCAAAGATGAAGCTGCCGTCTCTATTTCTCCAAGTTCAATCCTATGCCCTAGGTGCTTAATTTGAAAATCTTTTCTCGACAAAAAGAGAATTTCCCCATATTCGTTGTACTTAACCAAATCACCTGTTCTATATATTTTTTCAGGAAGAGCATCATTCAAAGGATTTTGAACAAATGCCATTTCTGTCATCTTGGGATTATTATAATATCCCATAGCAAGCGAAGTTCCTCTCACACACAATTCGCCAATCTCCCCCTGCTTGACAAGTTTATCCTCATCGTTTAGCACCATTACATCCGTATTTTTCATTGGAATTCCTATTGGTAATGGTTCATCGTCACCGAATTCTCTGTCTACTAGATAATATGTACATGCGTCTGTTATTTCTGTAGGCCCATAAAAATTGACATAAATTGCATTCGGAAGGTACTTTCTCCATATATTAAGCTGCTTGTTTGGCATGACCTCACCGCAGAATAGAACCCTTTTTAATATATTATTCAAATCAACATTCTTAAATGCCTTTAGCTTTGAAACAACTATCAACGCAGATGGCACCCAAAAAATAGTGTTTATCAAATTATCCCTAATAAACTCTAATAAAGGTACTGGTTGAAAAAACAGTTTTTGTGGGACAATATACAAAGTTGCACCCGTTTTCATGCATGAATAAATATCCAATATAGAATTATCAAAATAAAAAGGAGCTTGATTTCCAAATGTATCCTGATTAGAAATATTGAGCATTTCACATACACAATCAATATAATCAATAACAGATCTGTGACATATTGATACTCCTTTTGGAAGACCGGTTGAACCAGATGTAAATAATACGTATAACAAATCTGTATCAATAATACTGTCCGCTATTTTTTTTACTATGCTTAGGTCATCTCCAGCCGGATAAACATCATTATATAAAATATAGTGCCCAGAATAACCAAACTTTTCAAATATTGGTTTCAACTCTTCTGTTGTAATAACAAATTGAGGATCCAGTATTTCTAGTATTTTTTCTACCCTTACCTTTGGCATATCAACATCAATCGGCGAATAGAAGCAGCCGCTATATGCTATTCCCATAAAAGAAACCAAAATTTCTTTACTTTTTTCCATATAAACAACTATTGGTTTCTTGGCAATTCCACCAGACATTTCAATTATGCGTCTCGCTATTGATAATGCTTTAGTAAAATACTGATTATAAGTAATGCTGCCATTCTCATCAACGACAGCTATTTTGTCCGGAAATCTAAGGGCTGAATCTGTCAACCATGTAAAAACAGTATTAATCATACTCACCTCTTACATATCAATCCATTTTTCCAAAAAGATCTTCAATATCAAACAAACAATCAAATGGTGTATCCCAAAAATAACATAATAATTGAGGCAAATGTCTACTCATGCACTTCTTACTATTAATAACTTCTCGGCAAGTCATAACCATTTTCCGACCAGGTAATTCTTCAAAGTCTCTTAAAGTTTTTTCACTTATATGATCTACGCTGTCACTCAAGATAAACAACAAATCATCATATTGCATTTTCTTAACAGAAAACTCCCACCTTTTTGCAACCATAGCAGGATCTGTGTCATGAAAAAAAATAAGAAGAGCATCTCCCAAATCTCCACACAGATATTCCCTCCCATACTCTTTTGCCAGATCAGCAATCGCAACATATTCCCTTCTCCACCCTATATTTTTAAGTGGTTGTGACAAATAATACTCCAAATTTGCACATATCTTTACAAAATCAGACGATTTAATTGCTACATTTGAAAAAGGCGATAGAGAAATCTGTCCCATTGAGGCATAAAAAATACTTCCAATGCAACTATTACAGATGATTAGAGGCATCTTCTTAGTAAATATCTGTTTCCTGAAATATGAAAGAAAAAAATCTATGCAAAATGCTCTTTCATCAGAATATGGTGCACTAATTAGTGGAATATACACTAATAAGTTCGCCCCTTCAGTTTGCTGTACTAAGTCGCAAATTACAGAACGATAATCATTAACTGCTACTATAATTTTTGTTTCTCCATCTGTATTAAACTGAACATCCTTCAATCTCCGTACTGATTTCCCCTGCATCATAGCTTCTTCATGAAGAATATTACTATCTAAATATCCATTCCAAGAATAACCACATAGATTCATATAGTATCCAGTCCAATATCCGCACTTTCCAGCCCCATAAATATAGACTGTATCTGAATCTCTATTGAAAAAAAAATTAATATCGTATGTTATTTCGACCATAAATGCATCCCCTATTTACAATGCCCATTTTTCCTCAACTAATGCAATCAGTTCTTAGCTTCCCAAAAATAAAATCAAACGTAATTTAGTCTATATATGCATACAAAACAGTATCAAAAAACCAAGTTGAATAATGCCGTATCTTCAATTTATACTCAGGTACAATATCCTTTATATAAAGGGGGATATCAATTAAATCCATTGGCTTATGATACAGACATATTGCCAATCTAGGCTTGTACCTCTTTATGGTATCTTTAGCACCCATAAGTGCTTTTAATTCAGATCCTTCTATATCCATTTTGATAAATGTGCATGGTTTACCATTTAAGTATTCATCCAGCGACACAACCTTGAGCTCCATATCACCTGAATCAGTTACCATTGTGGCAGTACCATTATCACCTCCTCGTTTGAATCTCAATACTTCTTCTTTATCCCACAAACCAGCATTAATTATCTCTAAATCATTCAATTTCACTTGCATTTGTTTTTTTTGGCACAAGGAATAATTGTCAATATCAGGTTCAAATGCATAAATCTTCTCATATGATTTCGCAAATTTCGCAAATTCAATTGCCGTTTGTAGATTATACGCACCCGCATCCACAAATATTTCATTCTCTCTTCCAGTCCAAATTGAGTCATCAAAATAATCTCTTGGATTAAATATCCATAATCCATTTACATCCGGAATGAAAATCTGGTCATTCGGAACCCCTCTAGCCCGAAGTTCCCAATACATTTCACGTGTATATCTAGGAGATGTAATAATAATAGTATAATTTTTTAACCCATCACATTTTTCAGGTTTTTTTATCTCTATATCATGAAATGAATAATTATTTATCCCATTATCCAAAACCAGAACCGGCATATATCCTGCAGCTTCTAACAATGAATAGTACAACTCTGCACTTTGTCCAGCTCCAAAAAGAGCAATAGGCAAATGTCTATTTCTTGTTTGAACAAAGCTCAAAACATCCATTTTAGGATATATGGCATACGTTTTCTCTACTTCTTCATACATTTTATAAGCTTCATCAAAAGGAAATAAATCCAAATCTGCTAGCATTCTATGTATGTATCTAACGTCATTTGCAAGATTTGCATACAATCTATACTTGAAAATATTTTTAGAAACTTCATCTTCCAAAATGCTTTGAATTTCTTTTTCCTTTTCAAAAAGCTTTCTATCAAACATATCCACTAATCCCCATTAGATTACTCAAATAAACTCAATATCTCATCCAAGGATGATAAAGCCAACTATATATCCATAATATTTATTCTCAATTTTGTTCCCAACAAAGAAATCGATTATCTGAACTATTATTATTAGCCGTATTTCTTGACAAACTCTTCAATATTATAAAAATCTTCCATACGATTTTTAATTATATCTATATCCCAGTCCCACCATCTAATTTCCAGCATTTTTTCTCTTATCTTTGAATCGAATCTGTACCTAATATGCCTGGCCGGTACACCTACTACAATTGAATATGGTTCCACATCCTTTGTAACCACTGCACCAGCACCAATCATCGCTCCATCACCAATAGTGACACCTTGAAGGATACTTGCGTTCTGACCAATCCATACATCATTTCCTATCTTGATCTTTGGTTTACTAAGTACAGCATGTTTTAACCATTCAACTCTTCCTTTAGTACAATCAAATGGATCGCAAGACAAAATAAAACTCGTCACTTGATCAGTAGAATGATTGGGGCCAATAGTCGCTAAGTGATTTATTGAGCAAAAACGCCCTATAGATTCCAACACGCCCTCACTAGCCCAGAAATCCAAAAAACTAGTATTAACATATGTATATCTGCCAATTTTTATTCCATGCCAATAATAATCTTCTCTTCTTACTCCACCAGGATATATAGTAGGCATAATCACACACATATCCTCACTTGTGTACCCTTTTTCAACAAGATGAACCATAAATGACAAAATTGTCGGCTCACTAAACGCAGAAATCCAAACAAAGTCTTCCTCTTTGCACAAATTATCTACCGTATTTATGTTTTTGTCTTTTCTGATTCCCAACAAATTTCCGTCTGTAAATCCTGCCACGTCTATTCCGCTAGCCTGTAAGACTTCATGCAAAATATCACCGCCAGTTCCTGCTCCATATATCCAATTCTTTCGACTTCCGATTTTATCTATCACTTGGGGAATCAATTTGTAACAATTCTCTCTAAAGACATCTTCTATCATAGCTTTGCTCTCCATACTTTCTTATTGGTTTTGCACAAGAATGGCAGCCCTGACCTTCTTTTCTTTTAACACAGTATCCTTTCCAAATGAGCCTTATACTTCAATGTAAATAATCCATCTTTTTAGGCTCCAATCCCAAAAGATTCGAAAAATTAAAAACATTCACATTAGAATTATTAATGACCTCATCCGTGAAATACTTTTTGTATTCTTCCTTTATTCCCAAGCCATCAATTATTGTTAGCTTTTCAAACTCATCTTTAGAATAAATACCCCAATTTTCAATATGATTAAAACCGATTTTATCTGCCCCCATTTTTTCTGCCATATATACAAAGTCTTGCATTTCATGTGCGTTTATCGTTTGCACCGTAAAGCTCACTCTAAAAAATGTAATTCTTCCCTCCTCTTTTTTTTCTCTTAGATAATTTAGGTTCGTACACAACTTATTAAAATCTCCACCGCGACGTATCTTTTCATAAGTTGATTGAGTGGCTGCATCTATTGAAACAGCAATATCTATAGTTACATATTCTTCTAACAGTTGATCCAGTTTATCTGGAGTCAAAAGTATTCCATTCGTATATATTGCTATGCTACCCTTTCTTCGAGTAGTTTCATCATGTATGATCCTAAGACAGTTTTTACTCGCAAATGGCTCCCCTACGGTATTTATTACTAACTTTGTCGGCAACGGCACTATTTTATTAAGCACTGTATCTGTAAATACTTCCCTCTCCTTTGTAAGATCAGTGTAAGTTTCCTTCCTACATGAATTGCAATATAGATTACATGAATAATCTATTTCAGGCGCAATACTAACCGGATATTCTCTCTCGTATATTGGCACATTTCTTAAATGGTTACATTCCTTTAATGGCTCAATTCCGTTCAAATAAGCACATCTGTCCTTATCGCAAAAAACATAAGTCTGATTTGCAAGTGACAGTCTGGATACTTTAGCTCTATTAGACTTCCAAATCGAGCTGAATGATTCCGTTAGTATATTTCCATACACACTTTCATAAGCAAGGCAACATGAGCAAACATTTCCGTTGTATGCTATTCTGATATTCTCATCAAGGTTCTTACATTCGACAGGATAATATGATTTATTCTTATATACTCTTCTAAATAAACATGCCACATCATCCATAACTGTACCGGCACTAACATAAGAACTTTCATTAATCCCAATACTTTGCATTTGCTTCTCGATTTCAACAAAAGTAAAATTTTGAACAGCAACTATCACAAAGCAGTCATCAACCTTTAATTCACTTGGCGAAACAATAGGTTTTCCATTTTTCTTTGTACCTTGTTTATCCAGCGCATTATCGATGAATCCCTCGATTATTATATCTTTATCCAACCATTCTAATAATCTATCACACCACCATCCGGTTCCCCATATATATACCTTTTTACCTTTGATTTTTTCTCTTAATGGATAGTTTAATTCTTCTATCAGTTCATCATCAATTAGGCAACAACCATCACCGTATTTATCAGTCAGCTCTTTTTTTAGAACATGCTTTTCATCGCAGCACAATACAGCAGTCATACTTTTTTGGATCAGCTCTTCCAACTCAGCAATGTCTGTTGTCCAAATCGACAAATCTAAATCATCAAACACAAAAGATAAGTCAAACCAATTCGATCGTGTTCCGAATATAAAGAATTTATTAGTAAACGATTTCATCATCTTCTCCACTACATATACGAATAAAGAATAGAATCATAAAAGTTTGCCGTGTCAGATCACATAACGAAGAACTACAGTCACCAATCGCTACTATTCTTATTTCTTCCTGACAATTCTGAGCGTTGACAAACACTCACCATCCAGACAGTATTCAACTGCCTCACCAATAGATATGATATCTCTTGACGTTACGGTTTCCAGATAATCCTTTATGTCATAGTATGACTCCATTGGCGTTACAATTATTAAATCTATTTCCTTTTGTTTTTCTATATCTTCTGGCTTAATGACTGTCAGTTTGTCTTCTTCAATAGATATATAATCAGCATCTCGATCTATAGCATATTGAATATTTACCCCAGCCCTCCTAAGAGCTTCATAAGTTCTTTCTCCAAGCCTGCCAAGTCCGTATAAAGCAACATCATGGACATCATTCTGAACAAAAAATTCTTTTATACCTTTTCCAGCTTGTTCAAGCTTCAGCATTCCATCAATAGTTTCTAATGTATTCACTCTTCTCCCCTCACCGATAATTCATTCAGAAACCATATTGAAAAAGAGATTATTAGTTTTCACTTGTAAATCCGCTTTATTGCATTCCAAAATATAAATCATATCGCCATAGCATGGCATAAGCACTAACGATCCATTTGGAGCAATACCACCTCCACCACACTTTGCGTATCCCCTTTCATCCAATTCAAAAGCTCTACTAACTTCCTGGTTTCTCAAATCATATTCCCAAATAGTATTTCCCCCTGCAGGAATGCCATAAATTCGGCCATTAATTCCTACCAAACTCCCATAACAATCCGGCTCACCTATCGTTTTACAGATAGAATAAACAGTCTTTTCCTTGACATTAATACATAGAATTCCATTTCCATTCTTCTTATATCCATAGATGTTCCCATCCATCCCTACTACTGCACTAAAAACAAGATAGTCTGATTCTTCTCCAAAATACTCTATCTTTTCGGTATCAGTATGTAATATAGCTGGTTTATATCCAAATTCCGGAATCAGATAAATATCACCATTAGGGTGCAAAACGGAACACGAATATCTCACCCCTCCTATTACTCCAGGCATTTTTATCTGTGTTGATTTAAAAGAATTAAGATCTATTTTAAGAACGTGATCTGTGTTTCTAGGAGGTTGATAAACAATTCCTCCCTTCACCATAGATCCACCATAATGATGTTCCCCTCTATACCTTGTTCCAAGTCCAATCTCGCAAGCCATCCCATTTTCATTATCAAAAGTCAAGATACTGTTTTCTTTTCTCGAAAACCCATAGCAATTACCTTTAAAATTGCAACCCCCGGTCCATTTAAATGTACCTATTCTGGTTTTACCAAAGTAACTTGCTTTATATGATGATGGATCAATTTGCAATAATTCTCTTGACGAATTAGGTATTCCAAAAAAAATCCCATTTTTTAAACAACATCCCCCAAATTGTTGCTTCCTTTTGGAAATCCTTATTTTTTTAAGTTTTGAATAATTGATGTCCGAATGCTCAGATATAATTCTAAGATAATCTGACCATTCATCATGATATATCTGATTCATAGAACCTCTGACTAAATCATTCCGGCAACAATCCGCAATACTTCATCTCTCGTATCTTTGTGCAATACTCAATATATTCCATCAAATATTCTTGGAATGATACTATTCTCCATCCCTTGTATGTGTATAATGACAGCTTTTCTTTTGTTACATCCCACTCTAATCCCAGCGCTTCCGCGGCACATGGATAAATCAAATGCTGTGAACAAAAGAAAAATGAATCACTCTGAATATCAAAAGAAACCGGCATTCCTATCTTATGCAGAATCTGTGAAGCATATTGATAAACCACTTCATTCTCCATATGTGCTTCGTTTCTAAATAGCCTGATTTTTTGATAATTATCCTTAATATAATCCGATATACTTATATCGGTTGTACTCTCCTGGAATTTAATACGCTTCAACTCTTGTGTGAACAATTCAACAGTTTTATCTCTATCATAGACATTCTCATCCGTAACCTTTCTGATTATATCTGTTGTGCTTAATCCTTCATCAATACACTGATTAATAAAACTATCTTCATATGAAAAAGGAGTATAATCATATCCTTCACATTTAACTGCAAAGCGATTCATCCGATTAAATGGCCTCTTGATCTGTGAAAAATATGTCCCAAAAGCTATTACCGGCACCGCTAATACTGTGACATTTTTTCCAAGGTTTACCATGAGAGTCTGGTTCATTCGATAATCTCGTGCATCCATACTCTGACCATAGATAAACAGCTTACAATTCTTTGACAGATACTCTAATCGCTTAACATCATATGCACTGAGTGTGAAGTAGTTTGCTACAAAAAAAGCTTCATAACTATCAGAGAAAACCTTAGAGGTCATTAGTGCTTCTTTAATTGCTCTCAAATGGCATACTCCATAAAAAAGCGCTATTTCTTTATTGGCAAGCATTTGAGCCGCCATTTGAAAGTCAATAAAATCCACAAATGGTTCATAACCAAGGAGCATAAGCTGCTCTTCAATCTCTCTTTTTGCAATACTACAAATTATTATTAAATCTCCAAGCCCTTCCTTGCATTTAGGCACAGGCCTTTTCACCTCAAATATTATGTCATTATCAGGTGAAAAAACCTTTTCTTTAACATTATTGGATAAAAATCCTATTATATTTAAACTATTTCCATATTTTGCATAGAACTCTCTGGCAGTATTACCACACCCCCAAAGTATTATTTTATGATTTTCTTTCAACAGATTTTTCATAGCTAGGGTTCCCCCTGATAACATCTTCAATTGTCATTTTTGCAAACATGCAGTTTGATTTGATAGCTTCAAATAACTCTTGCCCTTTATCTGAATGAATAATTACAGCAGAAGTTCCAAGATTATCATCCATCTCTGTGCCATCAAGTCCCCAGAAATCTCCTATCGTTATATCTGAAGATCTTTTTTGCCCTTTAAACTTACAATCAAAACAAGATGGCCGAATCCCATTGTTATAAATCAGATATTCTTTACCAAAGGAATCCTCCAGCCCCACTTTCATGTAAACACTGCCATTATCAAATTCGATCTTAGTAGAAAGGCTATGCCATCCTTTCTCTTTGTTTTTAATCCATACGCTTTTTATATCTGAACCATATTCCTTCTCTAAATCATGTAAATAATCTTTATACTTCTCAGGGGAGTAAACACCTCTGCAAATGAAATCCACCAAAAACAATGAATCATATTCCTTGTCAAGGCTCTTTGCCACAGCTGCTGTCTGACACGGTGTTCCGCAGAACAGAACATACTCGCCCTTTTTAAGGCATTCTTTTATCTCACCATAAACATTATTCATATCGCTTTGTGAATATTTACTTCTTCGAATTCTTTTTAAATCATTCTCCCTACTCGTTAATATATGTTTTACACGCCATGATTCATCGAATACAGCCCCGCAAATACTACCCTGCTTATCAAAAATGAAATTGGCAAATTCAGAAAACATTCCTCCCGATGTACTTTGAAATCTAATATCATCGTTTTTGCTCTTTGCAGCATAGATTTCCTTATTCTCTACAGAACCGGATACTTGTGAAACAGGACATCTGTCATAGCATTCACCGCACAAAATGCATAAATCCTTATCAACTGTTGGGTATAAAAAGCCTTCTCTTTCAACAAAACAGACCGCGTTCATGCTGCACACAGACTCACAAAGCCTGCATCCTATGCAACTGTCATGAGTTATTTCATCTATGCATTTCTTCATTTTAGCCCACTCCCATAATTATGACTGAAGTTTAGAATATGCTACCTTCCCTGACTCTGTTCTTGGGATTGCTTCAATACTTTTTACAGTTATCATATTTTTATAAATCCCTATTTTTTCGAAAATATAGGATTTTATTTCTTCTTCCCTATTCTCTCCTGTCATGTAAACATTAAGTGCATCCGTTTCACCAACACATGCGAATGCATTAGAAGCAAATTCTTTATTCAACATATTTTCTATATCATCAAGACTGATACGCTTTCCGACAATTTTAACGATTCGCTTAAGTCTCCCCCTGATATAGATAGCCCCATCCGGCTCTATATATGCCAGATCCCCGGTATAAAGCGTCCTATCATTTTCATCTCCCTTAGAAAGGTCCTTCCAATCATATGCATAACCCAGGCATACCATAGGTCCCTGAAAAACAAGCTCTCCACAGCCTGAATCATCCGGAGCATCCAGATATGCTTTCATATCTCCCCTGGCATATCCTATCATTCCTTTCCCGGGACACTCTTTTGAATCAACAGTGGCAAGTGTACAGGTACCCTCGGTCTGACCATATCCAAGCGCAACTATAGAATCAGTCTCCTTTAAAAACTGATCATAATACTCCTTTTGCTCATCTGACACAGCACCTCCGCCCATCACAGAGAGGCGAAAGCTTTTCCAATCATTAAAATCAATGTTCATCTGTTTTAGGAGCGTAATACTGTACGGCACAAAAGTTGTAAATGTAATGCCATATTTCTTTATAATCTTGGATATTTCAGGATTCAAAAGACTGCTATTGTTCAAATAAATAGTTCCACCGGAATGTAAAAGAATATGTACAAGCGACAGTCCATAGCAGAAAAACATCGGAAGTATCGTAATCGCCCTGTCCTTTTCCGTAATGCCCCATTTTCCAACCGAATCATATTCGATATTCTCATAACAGAGCCTTACCATCTTAGGGCTTCCGGTACTTCCAGATGTTGTCAGAAGCACTGCAAGATCAGGATGTATGTCATATACATCCCATGACGTTTCATATAAGATATGCTCTCCCTCTTCGCAGAGTATTTTTCCATCACAGATCCCTGAAAAGATATCAAGCCTTTCCTTTTTCCCCCAAAGGTATCGCGGATGATAAGACTCTCCAAGCTTTTGAAGATAATCATCACCTGTCTTCGCATCAAGGAGAATCGGTACCACTCCTACCTGAAGAAAACTGTAATACATCGAAACCGTCTCAATGCTATATTCACAGAGCATAAAAGCTATTGAACGTTTTCTAAGCACATTAAGCATATCCTGCGTATGGACATATAACTGCCCATAGGTAACCTCAGCACCTGATTCGTCAATCAATGCTATATTAGATTTCCATTCATCTTTTTGTCTCGGAAACATTTTATCCCCCCATAAAATATTTTTGCTATTAAGTTAGTTCTCCACAGTTTCAGTTATCAGATTCACGACATCTCTTACTGTCCTGATACTGAATAGTTTTTCTAAATCTACCTGCTTTCCATATCTATCAAATAATTCTGTCATCATTGAAGCTATCATAAACGAATCCCACTTTAAAACTTCTTCTACACTTCTGTCATAATCCTCATGCGTTAACTCAACTGCAAAAACATCATAAATAAATCTCTCAACATCAAACATTTTTATTCCCTTCAATATAAATGCAACTTGAATAATATGAATATTATACCAAAAACGCATGTAATTATCTATCAATTCCCCATATGGCGTATCATTGTTCTATAAATATGACTTATTTTCTATATTAACAGAATTGCGTCTCAATAAGACCTGAGCGTCTCATTTGATCCAGTCATGTAAATATTTAAAATAGAAATACTAAAAAAGACACATTTTCATGATATTAAGATCATGGAAGAATGCTTTTCTGACAATCCTTCGCTAAAATTTATGATATTTCACTTGGCTAAATTGCAACAAATGCAGTAATAATGCTGAATTGAAGCTTGTTTATAATTTGATAATAAAATGATAATATTTGTTTTATTGCCATCAGTTTATGATTCTGATATCTTGAACTCATACAACGGAGTCATCGCCGCTGTAATGTTGATGCAGAAAATCAAGAACTATGGAGTTCATGATTAGAAAAAAATTCCGAAAATATAGCTGATAAAAAATAAATTTTATCGTTATAAACTCTTTGAGATTCGATACCGATAAATACTATGAAACATCTCATTGAGCATTAGTTGCATCTTAGCTATTAGATGCAGAACAGAATTGGGGTGATGCCTATGCGTGGATTGTCACAAAGTAACATAAATAAACACCTGGTAAGGGAGGTGTGCGAGCAACCACCCTAAATATTTTTGATTAGTGTTTTGTGATTTGCATAATACGAGAATTGATTGGGGGCGAATATGAATTCAGAAATGCAAACGACAACGTCTGGCGAAAGAGGCACTGGTATGAAAAGGGTGTTGATAGCTGTAGTCGCTCTTGTTATGGTTGCGTTGGTTGTAACTATTGCGGTTTTGGCAAATAAGCTTATTAAAAAAGATGAGCCGAAAGAGCAAAAAAATGTTATCACAGCCGAAAATGTAGATGAAGTAATGGATGACTGGTTAAATGAAACACCAAAACCTAATGCTCCAGTATATTACACAGTAGTTCAAAATACTGATTGGACATTCCCAGACGGATCATCACCATCTACAGATGCTACTGTAGCAAATGATAAAGAAAATGAAACTGCTGTCTATTTCGATGTTATAGTCGATGAAACCGGTGAAACTATATATTCATCGCCAGTATTGGAATTAGGTGCAGAAATTACCAATTTCAAACTTGATAAAGCATTAGAAAAGGGTGATTATATCTGCACAGTAGTGTATCACCTTGTTGATGAGAATCAAGATGAGCTTAGTTCAGTGAATATTGGAACGACCATACATGTATTGAATTGACAGAAGCAAATGTTATTTATTAACTAAGGTTTCTTTGATCATCAGGGATGATGATTATTAATAAGCAAAATTCAAGGAGGAAATTTTTATGAACTATAAGAAATTAATTGCTTTCACAATGGCAGTAACAATGGTATTTGGTAGCAGTATTACTGCATTTGCATCAGAAACTTCAACTGAAAGTGATATTACTGCTAATGATACAACAGGTAAGACTATAACCGGTACCGGTTCTGAGGCTTTTGTAGATAAGAACGTAATGAAGGTTACTGTTCCCACTAATCTTACTAATCTATTCAATTACAAAGTTGATCCGCAGGGATTGGTATCAGCAACAAAGAGTTATGATGGTACCGAAGTAACCGGTACTGCAACAGGTGTTGTTTTCTTGAATGCAGCTAAGACCACTGGAGGAAAAGCAACTATCAGTAACGAAAGTGATCCTGTAAAGATTACAAATAAGAGTTCTATTCCTGTTGAGATCGGAATTGCAACAACTGTTGAAGCTGCCACAAATGGTCTTGCATTGACAACATTAGCAGATTCAGCAGACTTCACTACTGAAGATAATGATGACAAAGCTCTTTATCTTGGTCTGAAGTCAACTAATGATAGGGAATTTGTCCTTAATGCAGCAACAGGAACATCAAAGAACATACTTTTGTCCGGAGCTGATCAGTATGAGGCTAAATGGAACACTGATAAGTATGAGTGGGTACCAAAAGCGAATGCAAAATTTGATGAGTTTCAGTTTACATTAACAGGTGCGATAAACACAGCACTTGATAACTCAACATGGGCAACAGTTAGTGATGGAACCCTCACAGTTAAAAACCCGCCTAAAGTATCTGTAAAGTTTACTCTTGAAGGTGTTAAAGATGCTTTGGATTTAGGCGTTCTCTGGGGCGGCGATGATATTTATGTTTACAAAGCAAACGGAACAAAAATGGATGGCAATCCTGAAGGATGCATTGTAAATGGCAAGACAGTTACAGCAGCAAATGTAAAAACCGCGACTGAAGGTGACTATAAGGATATTGTTGCAGTTATTAAGATGGCAGATTTGGCTACTGCGTTTGGGTATGATTATACTAATTTGACCGATGAGCAGAAGACTGCAGCTCACGCAGAAATTAAAAAGTATGTAAAATCTGTCAAGATTACTGATAATAGCAAGACGTACTATGGAGAGTTTTAATAGACACGAATTGTATGATTAAGACTTTAAAACATATTATGGAAGCATCTAAGTTCGCAAGATGATGCACATCTTATGAGACCAAAACCGGCACATGCAAAATGGCATGTGCCGGTTTTTAATAGCCGGAAATAATTGATTCACAAATTCAATATCACAATATCCTTATTCATCAGTCAAAATCATGCAAATGAATATTATAATATTTTTTAAGAACTTCTGTAATTCTGTTATGCATATCTCCTTGACATATTTTCCTTAATTTTGATTTATCCCACATTTTAACATTATGCCTATATATTTTTCCGCAACAATCTTTCCAACTGCTTATCTCATTCATGTCTTCCCTATGCAAATAATAAGCACCATACATCAATTTATATACCCTTTCCTGAAGTTCAACAATCATCCCTATAGTCTGATCTACTGAAAGTTGAAGGTCAAAGACAATATCAATCTGCGCATCCAAATGATCAAGCCGCGTATCCAATTGTAAATACGTAAGATTATGTTTATTATCCTCATAGCGTGCGCTTTTCGTTTCTTTTTCTTTCTTGAAAAGAACCGGTCCTCCACCAGCCATATGTCTATTTCTTACTGCATACGCAAACAACACATTATGAGCATAAGATGTAAAATAACAATTTTTGAATGAATACTTATCCCATATTTTAAATGCCATATCATTATCCATGATCGCTGCAGCACTATAACATATACCCGTGACATAATTCACTGAAAATGCTGATAGTATACTATCGAATACATCATTTGTCGTATTATAATCGTCATAGAGTATTTCACCATTTCTATCCTCCAGGCGAAACAATATGGCTCCCTTCTTTTCATTTTCATATATAAACTGTAGTGCATTACCTATTTCCTCTGTCTTTAATCTATCTTCATCCGACAGCAACACAAAAAATTCACCTTTACTAATGTAAAGCACCTGTCCTATGCTATAGCTAAATTCACTTGCCGGAAACTCCCCATATGAAACTCTGCTGTCATGCTCCGCTTCATTCTGTATCTGTTCATAGAACTCCATCTCTCCTGTTGAACCATTATTTGAAATAACAATCTCTATTTCTTCATCATATGGCAGCCTCTGAAGTACTTTCACATTCTCAAGAGCTTCTTTGCCTCTATCTTTTGTAGGAATACATATAGATAAATAAGGTTTGTTCTTCTTCTCAAGCTTAAGACGAGCATCATGAACTTCCTTCAGCATATCATCGTAGTCATATCCATTTTTACAATATACCGTTCTGGGAAGATAGTTTCCTGTTTCCATCAAATACGCTTTTAGTTCGTCTTTCGACACAAAAACATGGATTTCTCCAACATATTTTTCAATTATTTGAGGAATCGTAATAAATGAAAAAAACTCTAGTACAGACATCTCATTATCAAGCACTAAATACCTATGCATGTAATCATTTTCACATAATTCAGCAAACACTTCTCTGCCATCTGAATAGCCATCCATAAGAACCGAATCAAAAAATCTCTTATGTGTCAAATCTCTCAATTCATCTAAATCTACTGCCCCTTTTCCACAGAACTCATTCGTTCTATCATCCCATACATAATATTTCTCATCTGAAACAGGAATCATACGCAGTACTAGTTTTTCAAAGATAGGCGCAGTTAATCCGTGTAAATATCCTTTGTGTTCCATATACTTGACGTTATCATTATAACCGGCTTTAAATTCATCAAGATTAGGGCAGACAAAGTTTTCTTTAATAATATCAGAAATCATAGCCTTAACTTCTTCTGATTCGGAATCTTCAAAAGAGGTTATAAACTCTTTCATTGCCATATCATATTCTTCTGAATCAAATAACCTCAGAGCATTTTGTATTCCCATATCTTTCCTCTTATACACTAATTCCATCCATGTTCATCGAAATAACCACTGATAAAAGTCTCACTATGTTTTGAAAGACTTTTCAAATATATACCCATTTCTTTGTATATATCCTCTTCTTCAATATTTGAATCAAGAACACCAGAAATCAAAAAGCAATCCTCAGCATCCTTCATTTTGCCTTCTTGTACAAGTAAAAAACTCCTCCAGATAGCATATTGCGCAATATTTTTCCTTGAATCTCTATAAAATGATTCGTCTTGAAAATGCCCAAACTTTGCCTCTTTTGTACGGATGATCGTTATCATCCATTCCCACCTGAGTAGAATTTCCTCCAATTCGTCATCATATTTCACACATCTCTGTAACGCCAACGGTTCATGTATATATAATGTCATCTTCTCATAGCCAAGTCTTGCCCATTTATTCCACCATCTCTGTTCATTTACCTGCCCAACCTCTCTGACGAGCCCTCGATAAAAAAGATAACCCATACATTGAATCTGATGCTGAAATCCCCTATCAACATATCCTTTTAATTCTTCATTACCATCAATAATTCTATCTTCATCAAAAAGTGCAGGTTGGTGGATAATGTTCCCATCACCATCAATCTTATCAACTTCACATATTAGGCTCTCCGGCTTCAATGCCTGATTATCTATAAACGCCTTTGAACACACCTTCATATAATTTGGGTATAAAATATCGCCAGGATAAAGAACAATCTGAAAGGTATACCATCCCTCTGGATATATATATTTGTTTCTGGCCATCTTTTCTATCATTATTCTGGGATTAGTTGTTGTATTATCCTGATAAATTCCCAAATGATACGAATCATATTCCAATAGCTTTTCATATGTGCCATCTGTTGACCCAAAATCCGTAATTGTTACATAAATATCTTCTCTGGGATAGTCCTGGTTCCATATACTGTTTAAAGTTTCTTCGATAAGATTGACGTTATTTCTTGTTGGTATAAAAACTTGTATTCTAACATGTTTGTCCATAATCAATCCCCTTGACAAGTTCAGTATATCCTTCAGGAGGCTCATACCCTCTCTTCTTCTTTTC
Organism: Butyrivibrio sp. VCD2006; assembly: GCF_000423925.1. Taxonomy (GTDB): domain Bacteria; phylum Bacillota; class Clostridia; order Lachnospirales; family Lachnospiraceae; genus Butyrivibrio. The sequence continues at coordinate 22,713 of NZ_AUIX01000002.1, read as the reverse complement.
AGGAGGCGTGACCAGTTTAGCCAACACCTCCTTGTCAACTACCTCTGTTGCCAACATATTATTTGAAATAATATATTTCTCACTTTTACATATCTCCCTGCTTACTATCTTTGCATATATCAGATAATCTCTTGCCAGAGCAAAATCCTTTTCAGCAAGCATTCCTATAGCATATCCCACGAACTCATCTGCAAGTCTCAACATTGCTTCATTTTCTCGATTATAAACTTGTGGATAGCCCTTTTCTTTTGCGTATTTAACAAAATCTTTTATTGTTAAATGACACAGAATCGGATGCTGAAAATTGCGCTGTGTTATAAAAGTCTGCGTCTCGCTACCAAGTCTTATTCCACAACACTTCTCCTTGATATACGCAGCATCAGAAACCTCTGAGAGATAAAACCATAAAGTTTTATCACCATTCATGTGATCTATTTCTTTATCATATCCCCTGATTTCAAAGAAGGAAGAACTCCGGAATATCCCCTGACTTGGGTGTGCTACCGTAGTCACCATATAAACCGGCATGGTATTTAATCCAGGCGCAACAAAACTACATTTATAAAACGGATCCCAGTACTGAAGCTTACCATCTTCAGTTATAAAATCCTTCTCGCCGTGAACATAGCCTACATTAGGATATTTCTCCATTATTTCCACCGCCTGCTCAACAAAATGAGGATAGATAAAATCATCTGAGCATAGCATCATCCTGTATTTTCCATTTGTAAGAAGCTTAGAAAGAACATTGTAGCTTCTAGATAAAATATTAAACTGATTCCTGCATACCCTCACTCGTTTATCACTGAGATATTTAGCAGCAATCTTCACCGAATCATCCGTGGATGTATTATCAAGAATGACAATCTCCAGATTCTCATATGTCTGATCAAGTGCACTTTTTATGCACTGATCCAGATACCTGGAGTAATTGTAGTTTGGTATCATTATGCTAACTAAAGGTTTATTCTCACTAATCATATTCTCACCAATTGAGTTGATTCTTGTTTACAATAAATCCGGTTTTTTGTATTGTTCTCCGATAGTGTACTTAACAAAAGTCACACCCTTTCCTTCAAGATATTTAAGCCTGCCGGAAATCTCATCATAATATTTTTCACTGGCAATAATTAATCTGGTAATTCCTTTCTCTTCTATCTTATCTGCGCTATAAACCATATTCCCCGGTAATACCGCATCTGTTCCGACTACCTTGGGATTAGAGTCAAAAAAGAAAACATCAAAGTCGATGCTTCCATTCATCTCAACATAATTCCGCAACATTTCCTTTGCATACTGCCCTGCTGCATATATACCAATGGTCTCTCCATCACGATTACCAAAGCATCTCTCCAGTCCAGCTTTAATATTGCTTTGACGCCTTTCAATCATTTTGTTTATTAGCCCGATATTTTTCCTAATCTCTATGTGTTGGCTGCATTTCTTTTCGCACGCCCCACACCCAATACAGTCATATGTCTTATGCGGTACATCTTCCCAGCTTGCTATTTCCTCAAAAAAGTATCTAGGGTTGTTATCATGCAGAAGATAGCTGTTAAATGCAAACATGAGATGATGCGGCTCTATCCCCTTTGGGCATCCTCTACAGTACTTACATCCGTTACATATAGTATTGAGCTTTTCTCCTATTTTTAGCTTTATCCTTTCTATTCTATCTTTTGAAAAGACTTCTCTATTATCAACCGCAGCAATATTTCTCAGAAGCTCCTCTTCATTTGTCATTCCTGATAGAACAACACTAATACCTTCCTGAGAAGTACAAAAACGAAGTGCAGAATCCGTAACTTCATCTTCTTCGTTTTCCTTCAAAAAAGAAAAGTACTCTTGATTCTGCGGCACCACTCCGCCACCAAGCGGATTCATGATTCCTACTCCCAGTCCCTTTTCTTCTGCTGCAATCAACCCTTTTTCGCGGTATTTAAAATTTATCACGTTGTATCCCATCAATACGCCTTCAAAATATCCTGTAGATACAATCTTCTCAATATCCTCTCCGCTACAATGAGCCGAAAAACATATATGATCAATGAGTCCTTCTTCCTTTGCTTTCATTGCTCCTTCATACGGACCACCTTTCCTCGTATATGCATAAAACTGATCCATATCAAGAATTCTCCACATGTGATAGAAATTAATCTTTTCTACTCCCATTTTTTGGAGTGAACTATCAATTCTTCGCCTTACATCATCTGCATCGAAAAATGAATCATGAGTTTTAGTAGCTATAAAATGCTCATTTTTCATTCGCTTAAAGGCTTGTCCAATTATCTCCTCACATTTACCGTCACCATATGCATCCCATGTATCAAAATAATTTATTCCTAAATCATTTGCTTTCACTAAGAGATTACAAAGCTTTTCTCTTCCTTCTTCAGAGTTATAATCCTCCGGTCTGAATCTGGAAGTGCCAAAGCCTATGACAGAGACCTTTTTACCTGTTTTTCCATAGTCCTTATATATCATCAAAATAATCCCCGATTTACCAATAATACAAACTTTCTTATGCTATTGGCTCTATTTTCCAGCCATATTATGCCTTATTATATAAACATGAATAATCATTCTCTTAATAACACATCTAATATCATTTCACCCTCCCTTGATTCCCAAGCTTCTGATGAATGCCAAGGTTGGCATCCATGTCTATAGTCGACATCCGAAAAACACAAGCCCTCTGCATGCGGTTTTATTATTCTTGCCTTTTTTAAAGACTTTTCCAAAAAAGAATAATATCCGGATAATATAGTATTAATCTCTCTAATTCTATTCTTGTCTTCAAAAAATGTTTCCGGTCCAAATTCTCCCTTGTTTTCCATTAGATAATTTTCAACAATAATAATTTTCCTCCCATCAAAATTATCATCAATCAAATTAACCAATTCTTTACAAGTTTTTTCAAATGCTTTTTTTACAGAAAGTTCACCCCTGCTCATACATCTCCATGATTCATCTATTTCTAATTGTCCTTCACATACTGCTTCACTTCTAGTAATCCAACATTTTCCATTAGTTAACAGGTCATTACGCTCCTCTAACAAATCTATTATCAGATAATCATTTTCACCGTCCTTAATTTGATTCACAAAATCCCTACCAAATTCTTTGTATACCATCTCTTTTCGATAAGAGTTATTAGTGTCAAAACTAATATTTAATTGTTCTTTCTGTATTGCTGAAATAATACTTTCAAACTGGAAGTGTCTTATTTGCATGGCATTTAGCATTATTGATTGAACTGAACTCCGTAAAGTATAGCTGCCAAAAACCAAGTACTTTCCTGTAACCACAGGAAACAACTCCGGATACAATTCATCACAAATTGACTTGTATATCTTTGTCAACTCAGCTTCTCGAATCCGATCTCTTTCTCTTGGAAAAGTATATTTTATATGAGTAAGAAATGATTTAGCCAATATGTCCTTAAATTCCTTATATCTGTTTATCTTTTCAAACTCGCCCTTCATATTGTATGGTGTATCAATAAGATGTTTATCACCAGTTCCGTGAGTCTTAGCTGCACTGACTAATACCCCTTTGTCATAGTTATAAAATACCTCCGGTAGCTGATACACACTTTCTGCTGCCGCATAACAGAGTTGCATAAATCCAATATCCTCAGATGTTCTCCATTCAGGATATTTAATATTATTATTTCTGATTATGTCCATTTTACATGCTCTGGTTCCGATAGATATATCTCTCTGCATCAAATAATAAATATCGTCTTTTCTATCCTTATTAACAAGTAATGATCGCTTATTAATCCTAGATGTTCCATGGTACCATTCCCGCATAAAAAAATTCACAATATCCGGTTTACACTTTTTTATCACAAAGGCACATTTTGAAAGACAATTACTTTCATACCAATCATCCGAATCCAGAAATAATACATATTCACCTGTTACATTTTCAAGTCCAACATTCCTTGCTGCTCCAGGTCCTTCATTCTCTTTAGCTATTACATGTATTCTATGGTTCTCATCCTCATGCTCATATTGCTTACATTTTTTCAGGGATGAGTCAGTTGATCCATCATCGACAATTATCAATTCCCAATCATCAAAATCCTGACCAAGTATGCTATTTACACTTCTATCTATATAATTTTCTCTATTGTAAACAGGAATAATAATTGAAAATAACGGCATATCTCCACCATCATGTATTCATCACACATTTTCAAAAATCAAGTAGCCCATATACGACTCCCAAGATTCACAAGAATGAGCTGGAACACATCCATGTTTATACCCTATATCAGAAAAGCAATCCCCCATTTCATGTGGTCTGATTACTTTGATATTAGGAAGTTTATTCTCAAAATGTTCATAACATCTCTTTAATTTTTTATTAATTTGCCTTATCTCTCGCTGATTATCAAAGCATTCTTCCTGTCCCCATTCGCCTTTATATTCCATGAGGTAATTCTCGACAAGAATTACTCTGTCAATCGTCTGTGTCTTATTTATAAAATCGATCAACAAATTACAGCTATCCAGAAATTGAACAAAAACATTCTTATCAAACGTTGATAATTCTATTATTTCTGAATCCAACGATGAATTCCCCTCATTCCAGGCATCACTATTCGTCAACCAGTAATTCCCGATCCTTATCATTCCATACCGTTCTTCTAAAAAATCAATCACCAGATAATCATAATTACATCTAGCTAATTCTTCCCTGAAGCACCCCGATAGTTCCCTTTTTATCATTTCATTTCTGTAGTTATTATCGGACCAGAAAGGAATCTCTCTCTTTCCATCTTGCATAGCAGATATAACACTCTGAAATTGATAATGACTTACACTCCGATTATCTATAACAATTGACTGTACTGCACTTCTTAGTGTATAACTTCCAAACACAAGATATCTTCTCACTACTTTTTCATATATTCCAGGGAACAACCTCTGGGTTTCCCCCTTGAATAACATATTTAATTTGTCAGTAATAATCTCATCATTTTGAGCCATCATAAGACCATGCTTCACTTCTGTCATAAAATATTTAGCAAGACCATTCCTAAATCTTCCTATGCAATTCATTTCCTCAAACTTGGAATATATAGTAACTGGAATTGAAAAGAGGTTTTCTATCCCGTTCAATCCTTGTTTAGTAGCACTTAACGGTGTCTTCTTATCATAATTATAAAAAGCCTTCTTTATCTGAATTACCGAAGAACAAACAGCATAGCAAAGAAGCATAAAGCAAACATCTTCTGCTGTAGTCCATTCCGGAAATCTAACCCTGTTTTCTTCAATAATACTTCTTTTACACGCTCTCGTTCCTACCGATATATCCCTCGACATAAGATATGCTTGCCTATCAATATCCGAAAAGCTCCAAGGCATTAGAGCACGTTTATTAATCCTCACTTCTCTCTCAGTATGTTCCCTCATAAAAAATGTAATCAAATCCGGATTGCTATCTCTAATAACATCAGCACATTCTTTGAGACAATTCAGTTCATACCAATCATCCGAGTCTAAAAACAGCACATACTCCCCACTGGCAACATTAAGTCCACAATTCCTAGCTGCACCAGGGCCTCTATTATCCTCATGTAATACACGAATTCGGTTATCTCTCTTGGAATAAATATCACATAATTCAGCCGATGAATCTGTTGATCCATCATCTACCAGTATCAATTCCCAATCATCGTATGTCTGGCATATAACACTTTCTACTGCTCTATCTATATACTGCTCCCGATTATAAACAGGAATAACTATTGAAAACAAAGGCCGTTTCATTTGAGGAACCTCAATATAGCAATAAACAAATTATCAAAAAATCTCGAGTACAATGCTTTGAATACTCTCATTCCCATAGCTTGGCGTATATTCCAATACTCCATCCTTAATTGAAATACTCTTTCTGTATCCTACTTTGACTTTCTGTCCGTACCTATTAGATACTTTCCCGTCTTTATATATTTCAATTTCTCTGACTACTGCATTTTCCAAATCCAGATTCTTTAGCAGTAGTTTCTCTCCCTTAGCAATCAGAATGCCTTCATGTGAGATATTATCATCATCATAAGCATATGCAAGATGAAGCCCCACCTTCCCTCCATGGTATTGTTCAATAAATCTATTGATTATCTCTCTATCGTCGTATGGTTCAAATTCATTATAATTAACTTCAACATTTTTCTTTACTTTCGATAAAATATCCCCTTGAAAAGTTATAAACGTATTTGATTCTTCAGCTTTCCTTTTTACTTTCTGCATAATGTCAAATACCTGAGTTTGGACATCATAAGATAGCTCTGAAATAGGCCTTACTAATCCTTCTTTTTCCGCTAACGTATTTGACCGTTTCTCATAGTTTCCAACAAAAACACCAATTCCTCTGCTAAATGCATATTCACATATGTCCTCTAAGCTTTGCCATGTCCTGTCGGACAGTACTGTATGAAATGATATCGATGGCCCTTTTATTCCTAATTCTTTCACTTTTGCTTGTATTTTTTCAACATTCTCAAGAAGCAGCTCCAATTTTCCATTTCTTCTTAGCTCTGCATAGATTCCCTGATTCATTGAATCAATACTAACATCAAGCTCGTTATACTTCGCCAATAGTGTAATCTCATCATCACTAAATTTTCTGTTTAAGTTTGTCGTCATTGCCAGATATAAATCAGGATAATTTCTACGGAATTCAGAAATTAATTCATACCAATATGGATAAAGCGTTGCCTCCCCCTCTACACATGTAGACAGTTTATCTATTCCTTGTTTGGCAAATAATTCTAATGTCATTCTTGCATATTCATAGGGGAATTCCATCTTATAATAGGGATTAGTATTTTTTTGAGTTGACTGAACACAGTAAATACAGCTCAAATTGCATCTATTAGTGAAGCTGATTGCCATCCAATAATATGCATGAACCTTTGATAAGTCTTCGTTATCCACATCGATTCCTCTGTTTCTGGAGCATAGATACGCTTTTAATCGCTTTTCAAACTCAGTTGTAGTAATTCTCTCATCTGCCACAAAAAAACAATTCCTACACATAGGGCGCAAATTTCCCGTCATCAGTCCTTTCCGCATCATTTGCAGACCTATGCTATCAAATGGTTCTTCATTTTTATCTTCCTTCTGGCAGTAATCTATCAGGAAGTCACCTTGCTCTATGTCTGGTGAAACTGCACAGCATTGCATCATGCCTCCTGCATGGACCTGCATAAATCCCCAGGGTAAAATGCAAAATCTTGTTAGTTTCTCTTCTGGATAACTCATACATTATCTCCCAATCAACTTCCGACCGGAATTATATCAACTCCAGTGTTTTCAAAATTACAATAGTCACATGCATCTATGTAATCCAACATACAAATATGATAAAGTTTATTCCATATTTGTTCAGGCGTATCCTTTTCATCAAGTAGTACGTAATCTTTATCCGACTCAAAAATATCAAGATTTGCCATTCTAAAGGATGGCATGCACGCATAAAGTCTTTTCCCAATGTATGCTTTACTGCATAATTTGTTTCTACATCTAAGAAACTCATAGCGAATCATATCTCTACTGTCACTTCTTTTTTTTATATTATTTACTTTCAGATCCTTCCATACAAAATCCCTTATAACCACATGATTAATCCCATAACTCCTTAGTGCATTAAGTACATTATTACTTTTTTCCTCTATCCCGTAATCACTTATCGCTATCCAGAACTTAGGATGTTGCATCAATTTAAGTAATGAGTGTTTCGGCATAATAGTACCATTACTTATCAATAACACAGTGGCAATCTTTGGATTCTTCAAACTATACTCTAGAAGTGCATCCAATTCTTTGTATAAAAGTCCCTCTCCATCTGTTAAGTCCAAACTCATACATAAATCCACACCAGATAGCAATAGTTCTAAATCTCCTATAATATCTTTTGCCGGAATATAATATGGTTTCTTAACTTGTGGTATCATATCGCAACATTGACTACAATGAAGCGAGCATATATTGGAGTGCATTACTGTAACTCTTGGAATCACTCTGTAACCGTCTGCATATATTTTCTTCCGCATCTTAATCCTAAGAGCCTTCTTGGTTATCTCCGCAAATCCCGTTGTTCCAAGCCAAAAATCATATTGTAATAATGCTTCCTGTCTTATTCTAATCTCATATTTATCTTCAATGGTTCTTTCTTTATCAAGAGTTACACATGGCCAAGCATATACGTGAGCTTCGTTGAGTTCAGGCATTTCTTCAAGCTGCCTCATAATATCAAGATAATACCTTGACGTAATCAGCAGCACGTTGGTACCCCAATCAATTTTCTTCAGCTCACTTGGATTCTGTATAACAAAAGTTTTATTACAAATCGCATAATTTTCACCATGCTTCTTTTCTGAATTATCCACCATCAAATCCACGAACTCCGAAATGTCTATCTCAAAATCAAGAAGCAAATCTTTCCAAACTTCCTGTGGCTGAAAAGATGCACCAAACAATACAAGGCGATTTTGCTCTAACTCTTTTACAAATTCTTTTCTTCCAGCATGAATGAACTGCATTTATCCTCCTATAATACATAATCACATTACCTAAGCTTATCGCAAAACCATTGTTACGAACGATGCATTCGGAACACTAAACGAACCTCCCATAGTGATAAGACATCCAGTCTGCCTATCCCTTGAAAAAATCGAAATGTTTCCATCTAGTTGATTTGCCACCAATAGATATCTATCATCGTCAGAGATACAAAAATGTCGTGGCCATTTTCCGCCTGAATCACATCTGTCAATAAACTCCAATTCTCCCGTTAAAGCGTTAATTCCAAATATTGCTATTGTATTCTCTCCACGATTTGCGACATATAAAAATCTGTCATCATTGCATATTCGAATCTCTGATGGATAATTCTCATCAATTGTATGTCCATCAATAAGACATATTCTTTGTTTTAGCTTCCAGCTTCTAGCATACGAATCAAACTCATAGACAAAAACATGTCCGCCAAGCTCTGTAACTATATACAGATATTTTCCATTTCCCCTTATCGCCAAATGTCTTGGTCCCTCTCCATCTGGAAGCGCTATCTGCATAGTATCTGGCGCTAATTTAACCGTTCCATCTCTATTCATTTCATATAAATACACCTTATCTAAACCAAGATCAGCTACATACATATATCTATCATTTAGCAGAAATCCACTCGAATGAATATGTGAACACTCCTGCCTGGTATCAGAATAATAACCAATTCCATCCCTTTGTATCTCATAACCTTGATTCATTACTTTTCCTTCATCTATTGGGCATATAACTAAATTACCCTTGTATTTTGGGCTATTACCATAGCACGCAGCTACAATATGCCTTTCATTTGAATCAAGCGACAAGTGACACATATATGTGCCTCCTGTGTGCATAAGATCATTTAATTCCAACCTACCATTTGATAAATCTCTTTTAAAAGAATAAATGGTGCTTTTATCTGGCAATTCACTAACTGCGTATAAATGCTTTTCCCCTAAGGCCAAGTACGAAGGATTTTTAACTATGTTGTATGATTCAACAAACTGGAGTTTTCTTTGTTCTCCATCAAATGAGAAAAGATAAATTCCAGGCGAATCTGAATCATTATATGATCCTACATAAATGAAATAATCATTGATAATAGTTACTGGCTCTCCCAATTATTATTCCTCACGCAAAAATTCAATCTATTATATTCCACTCACATTTTTGACCCAATTAACTTTAATTCCCCATTCATTTTTTAACGTATTTATTCTTTCCTCTCCGCCAAGACTCTCTGCACCATCTTTCATACGTTTCAATGAAAAACAATCTATTCCGTAAATGTGCGCTAGTATAACTCCATGGTAGGAATCCGTACAAACTGCCTTTGCATTTTTAATAAGAGAAATAAATTCAGCAGGACCTGCGTCGTCAATCGCGGTCATAAATCCATATTTCCCTTCAAAAAATAGCAAAGAAGGGATATAGTAAATTTTTGCTTTGTATTTCTCCGCAACTTTTCTAAATACCAACGAGTATGGTCTGATACTACCAAGGCAATAGCAAAGCACATACGGCTCTGAAATTTTGATTCTCTCTGACGATGCCTTATCCCATTCTTCTTTAGTAAGACAGAGTGTCGGATCTTTCACGATCTCAACATCTTTGTCTGTATATCGACTTAGTAAATCTTTCGAGATACGTTCCCGAACAGTTACCCTTTCAAAAGTATCAAGCTGTTTTCCAAGTTTTCTGCATATATGACGGTTTCTTGCTGTATCAAAAAAGAGCCCGCTTGCCGCATAAGACATTCGTCTCTGATCATCACGCCCAAACTTAAGCATCCAGATATCATCAATTGTTCCCGGATACCATATCTGATCACTTCCGCATATAAGAAGCTCACAATCAGAAGTAACCTTTTCAATTTCTTCTTTTGTATAGCACAACTCAGTTGTATTAATATTATCCCTGACAAAATCTCTGAAGCGCTTCACCCTCTCTGTCTCAGGTTCATCAACAGCCATTTTCTGGTAAAGCACTACACGAGTGTTGTAGCCTTCCTTCTCAAATATGTTTTGTACTGCATAACACTGGAGGATCTGTCCATAGTTTACCGGTCCATTATTATTACAAAAAGTTACTATGGCTGCATTTCCGGTATGTGCTTCTTTCTTATCCATACGCAACTACATCCTCCAACGAAACTATTGGTATATCTGTCTTTTGTTCAAGCAGCTTAACAATATCCCAATAGTATTGAACCGGTGTAACAATTATCAATTCTGTCTGGGGGAAGCTGTCACTGGAACTAGATAGTAATGGAAATTCAACCATTGACTGCTTCTCTTCTGTTACCGTCTGGTCAATAGCATAATCTATCTTTAATCCCGAATCTTCGAGATCGTCATAAAGTCTTAACCCTAAAGCACCTAATCCATAAATTGCGACATGAGAAATCTTGTTATCCGTAAAGAAGCTTCTTATGCTCCAGCCCATGTTTTTTTTAACAATCCAGGTATTCTCTATTAGTTTACTTTTTAATGCTCTATCTATTTCTTCCTGCATTATTCCTCCAAAAATAATTGAGAAGGTGCATATTGTTACATTTCATTTCTCCAGACCATCCTCCGACAGTACCACTGCCTCAATCCCCGGGTAATCTCTCTCCACAATTCCTTTAATCTCTACGGAGTAGCCCCCGCCCATAATTATCACTGCCTGAACTTCGCCGTCCTTTAATCTGTCAGGTGCAACGATTGGAATATGGGTTGCGGGTGTAAATTTATTCTGCTTAAAATCTGCCGAATCAACGACAAATTCTATGTCTTTTTCTAGTTCAAGTTGTGAGAGGTTGGCCAGAGCCTGATGGCCTGCTCCCCAGACTGCCAGCTTGTGGCCTTTAGCCTTCTGTTCATCTACGTAGGAATGGACTTCGCTCTTTACCTTCTCCTGCATATCGAGGAATGGCTGTACATCAAAACCTTTTCTTTTACGAACCTTAGCGGAGATGATGTAGTCGTACCAGATGCTCTCGCACTTAATCACCTCAAAGCCGCTGATACTAAGGAGATTGCACAATGTTCCTTCCGTAAAATACGAAAGGTGATCCTGGATGAACTCTGAATACAACGACTTTTGAAGCATCATATCGAAGTTGGGAACTTCAACTATTCCCACGCCGTCATCCGTGAGGTTGTTAGCTATCCCCTTAAGGAATGAAGAAGGCTCAGGAATATGTTCAAGAAAGTTCATAATATAGAAGCCATCATACAATCTGTTATTTCTTACAGCCTCATCATAGTCACCATCTGAATCCTGCGCATCTTCGCCATAGCTTCCGATTACTGAATCCTCATCCTCGATAAAGCCTTCAATAACTCTGTGTCCCTGCTGCCTTGCATATACCACCGATTCATTTAGATGTTCAAGTCCAAAAACCTCTGCTCCGGTGGTCTCCATCATGTTCATGTACTCACCTTTACCACAGCCGATTTCTATGACCTTTTTCCCTTCAAGGCGGTTCTCTCTAACCCACTCTGCATACTGTTTTCTTCGAAACTCTGTCATTTCTTTGGAAACACCGGTCGCCCTTATTACATCTCTATAATAGGAAACAGGTTCTCCCACTGCCTGTACCAGTCCGCAGCATGGACATTGCTTTAAGATGATATCGACACCTTTTTCTTCACTGACAGTATCTTTATCCGGGAAAAACTGCGCACTTTTAGGCATGTTTCTGTATGTCAAAAAATCTTTTGAAGGTAATCTGCTGCCGCAAAGGCGGCATCTGTTTTCAGGATTCTCATTCATATCAGTACTTTCCCAAACTCCGGTGTTCTTCAATACACTTTAGTTGTGCTAATAAGTCTGGCCCTACACTTTCCCACCGTAAAAATCGCTGTTCTCAACGTTACCTACATAGTCTTCATTAGTATCAAGGCACCACTTTTTAATCTCTTCTATCCCATCCCTGAAGGAATAATCCGTTTTGAATCCGCAAGTAAGCACAAGCTTTGATATATCAGCTCGCATCTCTGCAGGCTTTGCGGCTGTAGGGATCTCACCTAAAACCACTTCCACATCAGGATTGACAACCTCATGAATTATCTTTATATATTCTTTAAGCGGTGCTTCTTTTTCTCCTGCAACGTTATATATTTCACCGTTTTTTCCACTCTCGGAAAGTAAGTAAAGAGCCTTCGCCGCATCAAAGGAATACAGGTAATTCCATCTCTGCTCCCCCTTTGAATACTCTGGCCGTTCTCCTTTTAGGAGCTTTAAAATAGCGGTATTTATCATGCTGTTTGTCCCATCATAGGGACCATATATGCTAAATAGTCTGGCGCAGATGTGCTTTACTCCATTTTCCCTGCACATGATCCTGGTCATGTTTTCAGCGCACAGCTTGGCATTTCCATAGCCATTTACAGGTCTTGGTGACATGGTCTCCTTTATAGGCTCATCGGATATTCCATACTCCGCCTGTGACCCTGTCATCATGAAAACAGGACACCCAATCTCAGCGCATAGTCTTGCGGCATCCACTGTGTATACAATGTTTCTGGACTGCAGCTCCATATTGTCGCGACTTCCCTTTTTATCGGAGATGGTGGATCCCTCCCATGCAAGGTGGAAGAACACATCTATGCGGCCATAAGCTTTCAGTTCATCTCCAATGCTTCCTATGTCCATAAGATTGCAATATACCTTGTGGAGCCGGAGGTCATCCGGGAGATACTTTTCACGAAAAGAACCCGGTCGGACAATCGCGATGACTTCTATATTCTGTTTTAGCAGGTATCTTACGAGCGCAACTCCTGTGACACCGGTTGCGCCTGTAACCAGAGCTTTTGTCATAACCCCTCATCCGTCAGCTTCGCTGACACCGTCTTCGCTCCGCTTCGGTCCGCGCAGAACCGACGTTCCCCGGACGTCGTGCGCCCCCTAGGGGAAGGCTTTAATTAATTTACTCCATGGGAAGGCTTATAATTCCATTACAATTTCCAATACGGGTGCTGTGTCCAGTCCTCTTCTCCGAATACTTTCTCATAGGGAACAGGGACAGGCTGACCATAGATTTTGTCAGCCACATATTTCTTGACCCATGGTACATCCTGAGCCAGGAAGCACTCGTCATAATGCTCTCCGAAATATTTAATTCTCATTCCGTTCTCAATTATGTCCTTGAACGGCGTATCAAGAATGTTGCCTATTGAACAATGGAAATACGGGCAGGGCTGCACATCTCCGTACTGCGTAACGGAAACGAACCCTTTTACTCCGATACATCCCATATGAAGTCCATACCCTGGAGTAAGGTGTGTGCACAATCTGTATTTCTTTTCAAGCTCGCGCTCAAACTCAAGGTCCTTTTGATCTATCATGCTCTCAAAGTGTCCTTCATAAGCCCCGATCGGCTTTGCAAAGGTTATGAAAACCATAAGATCCATGTCGTTATAGAACTTTACAAAATCAAGAAATTCCTGAGAATGAAGTCTCTCCTTAGTGACAACGGTCTGGATGTACAAGGGGAGTCCAATCCTTTTGCACTCCTTGATTCCATCCATTGCTCTTTGCCACGCTCCGGGCTTTCTTCTGAACGCATCGTGTTCCTCGGGATTAAGGCTGTCAATTGACAGCTGTATGCGATCAATGCCGATTTTCTTCATATGCTCTGCCTTTTCGGCAAGGAGATAACCATTAGAATCGCTATTAATGAAAAACCTTTCCGGACCTATGGCTTCAACCACCTCGTCTAAATCCGGAAAAGTTGTAGGTTCTCCGCCGCTGATTACAAACCTTGCAAGTCCCATCTCATCAGCCTGGTCTGCAAGCTTCTTAACATCAGCAGGAGTAATATTTCTTTTTCCTGCGGCATTTTTCTGATATGCCTCTATCGAGCAATGTTCACAGAGCATATTACACATGTATCTGTACTGAAGCTGGATAATGGCTATGCTCTCTCCCCTGTTATATTTTTCCGTGAATTTGGAGACCTTTTCAAAAACCCTTGGTTTTGTCTCTTTAAGATAATTTCTTCCTGCCTGCTCATTAGCAGATAATTTTTCAGCCATGCCCCCAACCTCTTACGATTACTCTGTCAAAAAACATGTCACGATGCCATCTATCTTAAGAAATCTGATACCTCCATCATTTTCCGTTGATAGTCCTCAAAATTTCTTCGGTCAGATGCACCTTGGTTTTCCTAGGTCTTATGAAGTTCTTCGTATCATCATAGAAGGAGTCGTTTAGGTAATGTGTTGAAGAAATCTCTTCAAACACACAGCCATCCTTTGATGTAAAGCTATGCCTAACGTTTCTCTCAACTGTCATCAGATCGCCCTTGTTAAGGGTTCTGGTCTCACCATCAAGGGTGATTTCCAGTGTTCCGTGAAGAATAACGAAGGTTTCCTCTTTTTTCACATGATAATGCACCGGATGATCCTGTCCCGGGAGAACCACAAGAATCTTCTTGCAGTATTCTCTGTTTATACAATCAATGATGGTAACTCCAATTTCTTTAAACTTATCAATTCCGTAGTGGTGCGATATCTCGCAGGTTGAGCCGATTGGCACTACAACGTTGCTCTCAGTGAGGAGACCAATAACATCGCGAAGAATTTCAGGAATCTCCTGCTTTACATCCTTTATCTCCACATCGGTTTTCATGATCGGCGCATCCGCCTCTTCAATCTCTCCAAGCGTTCTGATAATGTTATACTTGGACAGATCCTTGGCTACAAGCTGCCCGGGCACACAAGGAAAAGCTAAGTAATAGTCATTTGGTCCTATTACCTTGCCCTTTGGAAGACCTTCTTTTGCAAAAACACCTCGGCGAAGCGCAGCCAGATCATCCTGTTCCTTCTTGGTTGAATGATATCTCTCATCCTCAGCTCCGCATGTCTCATAGGCAAGCCTTGCAGCTTCAAGCCAATCCCTCACCTGTGAAGGATTAGCAGAATAACCGTTTAATTCAATTGTATCTGTAGGAACTCCGACGTGTTTTTCAAAAATCTCCGCACCCTTGGAAACTGCCAGCTTTATCGGCAGTGTGTTATCAGGCGCTTCATGTGTCGAAAATCCCACTCTGATTTCAGGGAATAATTTCTTATAAAAATCGATCTGATTAAGTTCAAGATGCTCATTGGGTGTCGGATATTCTGCGACACAATGCATGAGCGAAAAGTTTATGTTTCTGTTGATGAAAAAGCTCACAACCATACGAACGTCTTCTAAGTCGCTGCCGGCTCCTGACGCTATTACGGGCATTTTCTTTTCTGCAATTTTTTCAAGAAGAGGCCAATCAGTAAAAGAGCAGCTGGCTATCTTGATATAGTCAAAGCCCTGCTCGGCTATTCTATCCACAGATATTTCATCGAAGGGCGTACATATAGCCTTAAAGCCATTGTCACGAACCTCCTGATAAAGCTCCGCGAACTGCTCCTGCGAAAGTCTTGTTCCTTTAAATCTCTTGATATTCTTGATATCATCCCTGTCCTTATACGCAGGATGAATAAAGGTATCCAAATCCCTGTACTGGAATTTGAACCCGAAATCAAACTCAGGAAAGTCCTTTGTAACTGCCGCTATTTCGCGTATGATACGTTTTCCGTGATCAACGCTTCCCTGATGATTGTTAGCCATCTCAAATACAAAAAGTGGTCTGTTTTTCATGGCACTGCCCCTCATAAATACTGCCAGCAAACTGATCTATTGGTTATACAGGTTAGCAAAACTAACGAGTATAAATTCTTTTACTTCTTATATATATCGGCATGTTTCTGTCTGTTCTTGAGAAGAGATTATAATAGGCTTTCAATCTCCTTCATTTCATCCTCTGAAAGGAAGGGGAACGGATTCTCTAAAACAGCAGACACTCTTTTTCCGTTTTCATCAAGGCTTGATATACATTTGGGAATTTCATCGTAAAGGATGGAACCGAAAAACTCGCAGACAACGGGCCCGTCAGTCTCCATGACTTTATCCAGCACCTCATCGATTTCACTATTCTCCGATACTCTGAAGTAGTCTATGCCATAGGCCTCCGACAGCTTCTTAAGATTCGGCATTGAGACCCCGCTGTCCTCGTCGCACCCCACATGAAAACCGTCAAAATTGCGGTCCTGCATGGTTGATATAGCAGCGTATCCCACATTATGAAAAATGAAAATCTTGGCATTCATCTTATGATGAACTATGGTCTGAAACTCCTGGATATTGAGCTGCAGACTGCCATCCCCCTCTATGCATATCACCCTTTTTTCACCAGATGCAAAATAAGCGCCCACAACTGAAGGAAGCGCAAATCCCATTGAGCCATAGGCCATTGAAGAAATAGCCTTCTGACCCTTTTTATGCTTAAAGGCCATATGCCCTGCAGTATTGCATCTGCTGGTGGATGATATTACTATTGTATCACTTTTTGTACATTTTTCCGACAACTTTATAGAAAATTCATACAAATCAACGCCCGGAAGCTCTTTTATCTGTTTTTCTTCAAGAATAGGAAATCTATTCTTCATATCATTACAAAAAGCGAGCCATTTTGTGTAGTCAGAGACAGTATCAAGTTCCTTATCAAGGGCCTTCAGAAAATCCTCCACCCTTGCAACAACCTTGACCTTATCGGGCATATCAAGCTTATCCATTTCATTTTCATCGATATCAACAAGGTACTTCTTTGCCCTGAAAGCAAAGTGATTTTCACTAAAGGCCGTGATCATGTTATCAAGTCTTGAACCCAGCACTATCAAAAGATCAGCACTCTGGTTAATGATATTGGAATATCTTGGTGCCTGAAGCCCCGGACTTCCAAAGAAATAGGGATCATCATAATCCATTACATCAAGGGCGCGCCAGGTTGCAATGACAGGAGCCTTTATCTTCTCATTCACTTTAAGAAAGAGCTCCTCTGCTCCATCAGCAACAAGGCCATGTCCAATTATAAAAAGTGGACGCTTATAGTTCTTAAGATCTGAAACAAGCTCGCAGGCAGCCTTTTTAACAGATGACTCATCTACATTCTTCCCTGTGATCATTATCACTTCTTTAGGCAGGATATTATCATCGTGAGAAACTTCTTCCATTTCTTCAGGTTTAAATCCATCAAGCTTTTCAGGATCTATTTCTGCGTTCTGAACATCAAGCGGAATGTCTATCCACACGGGTCCCTTTCTGCCATGGGTTGCAACATAGATTGCCTTCTCCATGTGGTATCTTATTTTCTCAGGTTCCATGACAGTAACTGCATACTTAGACACCGGCTTTGCCATGGCTACGATATCATTTTCCTGAGCGCCGAACTGTCTGACACCTCTAAGAGATGCAAAATCAGCTCTTTTTACCTGCCCTGATATGAAGATCATTGGTGTGGAATCCGTGAATGCTGCCCCCAGAGGTGTAAGAGCGTTGGTTCCGCCGGGCCCTGTTGTGATAAAGCAGACTCCCAACTTTCCATTTTTCATTCCATAAGCCTGTGCTGCTATTCCCGCAGCCTGCTCATGATGACAGCATACGTATTTGATATTGCTTCTGCCAAGGGCATCCACCAGATACATGATACCTCCGCCGCTTAGCATGAAAGCATGTTTTACGCCTTCGTTTTCAAGTGTTTTAATAACGTAATCCGCAAGTCTCATATTGCGTTCCCCCTTGACACGATCATATATTAAATATATTCTATTACACGCTACAATAATTACGAGTGTTAAATCCTTCCCACTCGGAAATGGTCAGTAGTAGACCTAATAAACCCTAAAGGAGAAAAAAATGTTCAATAAAGTTTCCAAAGAAATTCTATTCATTACCCAGGCCGGCATTATTGCTGCGCTCTATACTGTACTTACCGTTATGGTTGCTGCAGTAAATCTTGCAAGCGGAGCAATTCAATTCCGCGTTTCCGAAGCACTTTGCGTATTACCGTTTTTCACACCGGCCGCAATACCCGGAGTTGTTATTGGTTGTCTTATAAGTAATTTTATCACAGGAAGTGCCGTTCCGGATATTGTCTTCGGAACTCTTGCCACGGCTATCGGCGCAGTATTTTCCTATAAACTTAAGAATCACCGATTCCTTGTGACCATTCCTCCTGTAATTTCAAACGCACTTATAATTCCCTTTGTGCTTAAATTTGCTTACGGTATTCCCGGTTCAATTCCATTCTTTATGTTTACCGTTGGTGCAGGTGAAGTTCTTGCCTGTGTTGTTTTGGGATCAATCCTTATTACAGCACTTATCCCTGTAAGAAAGTACATTTTCCCTTTACCTGAATCTGAATTCCAGAGTTCAAAAACAGCGTGAGTAGTAACAAACAGGACACCCAGAGGAAGGGGGTGTCCTGTTTTATTTTATAGTTGGCTATGTATTAGATTTAGTATATTCAAGTTATTCTCCGCAGTCTCTTTTACGCATCACGCAAGCTTAGCAAGGTCTATCTGATGTACTGCTCCCGCTTCCCCTGTGGATTCCCGGAGGAATATTCCGCTGGACCTAAACTGTGCATTAACAGCAAAATCACTTCCCTGAGATGTGAATCTGGTCTCGGAATTCCCAAGATAAATTGCTCCTACATCAGCCTCCTTTAAGGTCATGAGAGTGTCCTTCCCATCCTCGCCTCTGCACCATACTCGAAGCTTTTCATAAATGGAATCGCTCTCATCTATCCAACTGTTACCGTCGCCGTCAAACTCCGAAAGTTCCTTGAATCCGTTGCCTGACCTTGCTCCAAATAGTTCTCTGCCGTCATTTATTATTCCATCACCGTTTCTGTCGTAGGCAAGGAAACCACTCCCGGGCGCAATACTTTTGATTTCATCCTCGGTTCCGTCGCAGTCAAGATCAAACGTAAAGGTTTGATCCGAAATCTCAGTAACTCCTTTTCCCACGTTGATGACAAGCGGATCGATCAGCGTCGCAGGTCTTATCTGAGTGATACCTATGGCCTCAGAAAACTGTCTGGTCATTGAAATATTCATACCAAAACTCAGCTCCCTTCCGTCCTCTGTTTTGGCTACTCCCTGCGCAGAAAATGCTGTATATTCTTCCTGAGTATGAACATAGGTCGTCGTCGAAACCGAGAGCCACTCATAAGATCCTGCAGTCAACTTATTACTGAGCCCCTTCATATAACTCTGAAGTCTTGAGCCTCTGCTGTCGTTTCCTGCTCCTCCATACAGGATCTGCATAAGGTTAAGGATCCTCTCCATCAGCTGCATCCTGATATTTTCAATCTCGGAAATTTTGGAATAAACAGGGCTCTCACCAGATATTGCAAAACCTCCGTCCGCATTATAATTAGTAAAAAGTGTCTCTTCTCCCTTCTTCTTTTCCGTGACTTTTCTGTTTTCATCTTCAGCGATTTTCTTATCAATTTCTCTTCCCGAATCCTCGCCGGACAAACCGCTCATCTGCGACGTCATTAGCATCTTCCTGAACTCCGATGCTGAGCTTACCATGGCCTGTCCCGATGTCGTTTCATTCTGTCTTGCAATCGCGTAACTTTCAGAATACCTCCTTTCAGAAACAAGGTTAACTGTGCTGCCTGTAATTCTCATAAGCAATCCCTCCATGCCTGGCATCCGTGCCGTTAACCAAATCATGCGCATAAAATTCATCTTATAAGAAAATCCCGGACATTTTCTTCAAAATGAAAAACCGGGCATACCTATCGGCCTGCCCGGTTAACTCATCAAAATGGCTCCGCCACTTTTGACTCAAATTATATATCGGATCAATTCATCTTTTCTTTAGATTACAAACCTTAGCTCTCTACGATTTTCACATCCCCGCTAAAGCAAAGAAAACAGCGTGATGATAACTAAAAGTCGCAATTGCGAAGTTTTTAGCACTGTTATAAAATATTTATATGAAAATAAGCGAAGTGATGAAAGATTCAAAAATAAAAATTCATGCAACCATCAATGGACACGGAATCCTTCTTATTACCAAGGCGGAAGTGGGTGTTCGTGATGGTCTTCTTGTGGACTCTCTCACCTACTTTGATGAAGATCTTACATTCTCTGAGCCCTCTAAGGTCGTAGCTGTCAACAAGAGAGACGGCAGATCCTATGAGTTTATGGCTACGAGAATCGGTCCTGTCGATACCCGCTATGGTAAGTTCCACCTCATCAGATGTACCGATGACGGACGTATCGTCAATCGCAGGCAGGCTGAGCGCTACGACATCGACAAACTTGGTGTCATCAGGATAGGTGACAACAAGGATATCCGCAATGCTCTTGTCTATGATATCTCCATGAAGGGCATCGCCTTTATCCTTGATTCCGATACCCCTGTAAAAAAGGGTGATCACATCATCGCTTCCTTTAGATATGATCCCAACTACTTCCATTTTTATGCATGTGAAGCAACAGTTGTCCGCATGTTCACATTGAACGGACAGCCTGCTATCGGATGTACCCTTGACGCTATGGGTGCTGATCTTGTCACGCTCATAAGCAGCAAGAAAAAGGAAAAGCTTGGACTTA
The DNA here is from genome assembly GCF_000423925.1 of Butyrivibrio sp. VCD2006. GTDB lineage: Bacteria > Bacillota > Clostridia > Lachnospirales > Lachnospiraceae > Butyrivibrio. The sequence goes on along the minus strand of NZ_AUIX01000002.1, from coordinate 1,715 downwards.
ACGTCGATGATATTCTCGGTATTTCCGATTCTCCCGATGAAAAAATCGCATCCGGAGATAAGATACCGGTTAATTATTCACCACAACTCACACCCACAGAAAAAATTGAGCGCGAGAAACCTGCTCACAGATGGGAGCTTGAAGAAAAGAAGCCTGTAAAGCCTTCTAATACCAGGTCTAAGCAGGCTGATACCGGGCGTAACTCTTCTAAGGAAAACACTTCATACCTTTCTACAGATATTATTGAGGAATATCCCGGACCTTACGATGAGAAGGAATACCTTTCACCGGATGATGATACTCAGTATCTCTCTCCGGAAGAAGCTGCCGACCTCATACCAGAGAGAAGCGCAGAGGATATCATACAGGCTAGAGCTGAGCGTGTGGCAGACGTAGATCCAATAGATGAACTGACTGACCTTCAGGACATCTCTTCAATCGTGTCCGCAGAAGATCTGGCTGAGCTCGCCTCCATAGAGGACAGAACTCCCCATAATGCCTCGGGAGTAAAGAGTGATATTGTATCCCCGCAGAAAGCAGCCGCCAAAAAGAAGGATGCATATTTGGACGAGCTGGATGCTATCGAGGACAGAACCCCAAGAACAAAGGGAAACGGAAAAATACCTGAAGCTGACTGGGAACCCGTAGCGCCAAGAAAACAGGTGAATTCACAGGCTTCGAAAAAATCAGCACGAAACACATATGCTGATCCATCAAGCCCCAATTATATAAATAACAGAAACAAGAAAGCTACACGCGAGGATCTTGAAGCCCTCACAGCTCTTGAGAATGCGCATTTCAATCCCTCACCCCGCACCAAGGAGAAGCTTGATTTTATCTCCTCTGTTGTAAGCGAGGATGCACTGGTAGCTTCCGTCAAGAAAAAATCCGGAGCAGCAAAGACAAAGCAGCCCAAAAAGTCCACTGCCCACGCTACACCGGCTCAGGTAAAGCGTACAAATGCTCCAGTTGCACCGTCAGAGCATCAGGCTAAATTTGTCGATGCATATCAGAGTTCCATGAGCAGCAGCCCTAAGCCCGCAAAAGCTGCTGCAAATCCAGCTAAGGCTTCCGGACGAAGATCATCTGATTTATACTCTGATGCCCTGGATGATCTGAATGCAGATATAAATGTCGACAGACCATCAAGAAGAAATACCGCCAAAGCTTCATCCAAGAACGCCAAAGAAACTTCAGCGCGTTCCAGAAGAAATAACTCATCCGGCGGATACTTCCCTGACGATTACGATGGCTACTTTAACCAGAACGGCAACTCCGTAGATGAGGGACTTTTCTCACAGCCACGCGATGACGGCTTCCTCACCCCCGAACAAATCGCCGACATAATTGAACTCGAACGAATAAGCAAGAATGAATAAAAAAAGTGCCTTCGGCACCTCAACTCCCCTGCCCCTCACTCATGAGGGGTTGGGGTTGTTTTTTGCCTTAAATTCTTCATAATGATATCTATGAAACGTAATACACTACAGGAATTGTTCCGAGATCACTATGAAGAAATTCAATATACGCTCCATCCTAGAAAGACTGAGATGGAAAACATTGATAAAATGATCAATTGTGGCGATCCGTCTTATGGCGGTGCCATGTATGGTTGTGCTGAATGTGGTACTCTCAAGTTCATTCCCTTCCGTTGTCATTCAAGGTTCTGTCCTACTTGTGGCGCTTTATATTCTCAAAAACGTGCCCAGGCTATG
>NZ_AUIX01000001.1 GCF_000423925.1 Butyrivibrio sp. VCD2006 | reverse complement strand
ATCGTTCGTCTGACCAGAACTTAAGCTTGGCTTTTGTTCTGTCCGTTTTACCTTTAGTTAGGTTGTTTTGTTCTCTGAATATTCTTTTTGGAATTTTCAGGGTTGCATTACTATTTTATTGTCAAAGTGCTTTGTCTTGGCTTGTCAGCCGCAACTCTGATAGATTATCATGTTGTAAACTTTCTGTCAAGAACTTTTTTAAAAAGTTTTGTTCGCTTTGTTTAGTGAAGCTCTGATTCCTTCCGGTCAGTTGTCTGTCACTCGCAGCGAGCGAAAATAAATATATCACCAGGGTGTGTATGTGTCAATCACTTTTTTCAAAAAATTATTATTTTTTATAAAAGTTTTAAAATACCGCTTATTTATGCGGTTTTCTACAAGCCTGGCAAGTTGATATTCCTTATTATATTTAATCTCGCCCTCCATGTCACATAAAAATATTATGAATTCATCTTTATGTTTTTTTAAGAAACAATTTTTCATTTTAATCGGGAAGATCTTTATTGCATAAATATAGAAAATTTGGAAGATTAAACAGAAATCACACTATAAACAAAAATCCCCGGTAGTAAACTACCGGGGAAAGCTAACGGAGAAAGAGGGATTTGAACCCTCGCACCGCGTGAACGGTCTACACCCTTAGCAGGGGCGCCTCTTCAGCCACTTGAGTATTTCTCCATGCCTGAAACCTCTACCAAATGGTATTCGGTTGTCTGCGAATGATTTGAATTATCATTAGCGCAAGAGTTATTATACAAACTCACAAGCGCATTGTCAACACGTCTTTTTATTCTTTGCAAAACTCTTGTATAGCTGTCTCGTAAAGATTGTTTCCTTCTGAGTCTATTACTACAATTGCAGGGAAATTTTCAACGCGAAGTTTGCGTATAGCTTCTGTACCAAGATCATCATACGCCACAACCTCAGACTCTACTATTGCCTTTGACAAAAGTGCACCGGCTCCTCCAATAGCGGCCAGATAGACCGCTTTATTGCGGACTATGGCATCGATAACCTCTTTGGATCTTTTTCCTTTTCCTATCATTCCACGAAGACCCATATCCAAAAGCTCAGGCGCATACTTATCCATACGACTTGCTGTAGTAGGGCCAGCGGACCCAATAGGTCTGCCGTCCCGCGCTGGTGAAGGTCCCATATAATAGATAACGTTTCCTTCTATATTTATTGGAAGAGTCTCTCCCTTTTCAATGGTTTCCTTCATTCTTTTATGTGCAGCATCTCTGGCGGTATATATTACGCCTGTGATATACACCATATCTCCGCTGCGTAGTTCTTTAATTGTGTCCTTGTCGAATGGTGCTGTTATATTGTGTTCCATAAAAACCCTTTCGTCAGATGGTAAGCAGTCTGCCTATAGCAGAAGATTCATACGTATGATGATATTCTTTAAGACTTTTATAATGTGTTTCTTCTATATATAGTATCTGATTTTATAAAAAATGCATTTAAACCACAACACTTCGATGTCTGTTAACATGACAGCATATATTGACTGCAACAGGAAGTCCTGCTATATGAGTCGGATATGTATTGATATTAACAGCAAGTGCTGTGATACTTCCGCCAAGACCTCCTGGTCCTATTCCGGTTTTATTGATTCTATCAAGAACTTCCTCTTCCATTTCTTTTACATATTGGATATCTGAGTATTCACCAACTTTTCTGGTTAGGGCTTCCTTGGCCATAATTGCACACTTTTCAAAGGTGCCTCCTATACCCACGCCTACTACCATTGGAGGACAGGCATTTGGACCGGCTTCCTTAACGGCAGCTACGATTGCATCCTTTACCCCATTTATTCCATCAGCAGGCTTTAGCATATATATTTTGCTCATGTTCTCGCTTCCAAAACCTTTTGGTGCTATGGTTATTTCTACGTTTTCTCCGGGTACTATATTATAGTGAATAACTGCAGGTGTATTATCGCCGGTATTCTCTCTGATGAGAGGATCCTTTACTACTGATTTTCTGAGATATCCATCTATATATCCCTGTCTTACACCTTCATTTATGGCATCGGTAGCATCCCCGCCTTCAAGATGTACATCTTGACCGATGTTTACAAAAAATACAGCCATTCCTGTATCCTGACATATTGGGATATTCTCTTCTTTTGCAATCTTAAGGTTCTCCTGAAGCTGAGAAAATATCTTTCTTCCCAGCTCAGATTCTTCATTCTGTTCAGCTTTACATATAGCGTCCTTCATGTCTGGTGAAAGAGTATAGTTAGCGTCTATACACAGACCCTTGACTGCCTTTGTTATTTCAGATACGTCTATTGTTCTCATTTACTGCTTGAAATCTCCATACTTTATTGATATTTGATTAAAGCTTAATGCTTTCGCAGAGAGCCTTAAGTTCATCTGCTGAAGGGGATGTGGGATTCCAGAGAATATGCTGTCCGTCACCCTTGTATCTGGGAATAAGGTGGAGATGGAAATGAGGTACAGTCTGTCCTGCTGCCTCCTTATTATTCTGAACAACATTTAATCCGTCTGCGGAAAGCTTATCCACAAGATGTGCAGCAAGCTTTTTAGCAAGCTTCATAGCATCACCTGCTGTTTCCTCAGGAAGTTCGAAAAGATCAGCATAATGCTCTTTAGGCAAAATGAGACAGTGTCCCTTTGTTGCAGATCCATTGTCGAGTATTACATTAAACTTATCATCTTCATAAATTGAATTTGTCGGAAATTCTCCGTTTGCAAGTTTACAGAAAATGCAGTTTGAATCTTTCATAGCCACTCCTCCATTGTATATTCTTTTTTCATTATTAAAGTGATAATCAGCGTAAATAGTGCGCCTCCAAGAAGGCCACCTATATGTGCCGCATTATCAATATTATCTGCAGTAAAGCCACTGTATACGGAAAGAATTATCATGAACGCGAGTCTTATTATGAGATTTGATCCTCTTCGCAGATTTTTCCTTCCAAATAAAACTATTATTGCAACTGCTCCAATCACACCAAAAACAGCACCGCTTGCTCCTATTGAGGGAATGAATTCTCCGATGTGAAGGTCATATGCCGTGCTTAAAAGATTACCGGCTATTCCCGCAAAAAAGTATAGGATCAGATATGGAATATGTCCAATGTCATGTTCTGCATTAGCACCTACAAAAAAGAGTATCAGCATATTGCTGAACAGGTGCTCTAAATCAGCGTGCAGAAACATGGATGTGATAAGGCGGTACAATTCCCTTCCGGCTGCAACATATTCGCTTCTCTGCTCAAATTTTGAGACAAATGCATCACCGGCAATCTGGCTGTAGAGAAACGCAATTATCGTAATGATAATTATGGAAGTATTAACAAATGAACTCTTAAGGATTCCGGCTTGTGCTTTCCAATAGGCATCTACCGGATCTGTCTGATGTTCTTGCGTGATTTCTACTTCAATGCTCTCTTCTTCGATATTCTCCATTTCGGTTTCCCTGATCTTTTCGTTATCATCGTCTTTTCTGTCGATATCGTCAATCATTATTTAAATTCAAACAGCTGGTCCATTGTTCTCAGCAGTTTGAAATCCCCTTTCATTTTGAGGTTACCTTCCATAAATGCTCTCTGGAATGTGATCCTGCCTGAGACTATCTGCTCAAAGACTGAAGTGTTCATGGAAACATGAACGCTGCATCCCGGAGCCTCTCCGGGTTTGCACTCCATATCCTGATTATCTATTTTGACTGTAATATCTTTATCTTTTACCTGATCAAGAAGAGTTATCTGGTAAACAGCATGAATTCCGGGTACAGGCTTGAAGTTACTCTTAAGGCTCTTTATAAAGTCCTCGGCATGCTCCGCAGCATGATCCTTATCCATTTTGTCTCTGAAAATGCTGCTGAGTTCCTGTATGTCTTCCTTCTGCTTCTGAACAAACTCCTCATTGGAAACATAACGTGAAAGCTGCTCTGTCTCCTGAGGTGTAAGGTCTGTGATCTTCGTAATGGATACTCGGTTCTGAATAGCCTGATTACTGGTGGGAAGAGCTTCCATCTTTTGGTTCATGTTTCGATAGATGTTCTCTGCCTTTTTTTCAATATAATTCTGATAGCTCTCTGTTCTCTCAAAAGTGGAGGTGTCAGCGATATATCCGCACATGCCATCAAGCGGCACGCCGCCAAGTATCTCCCAGGCTGATGCAAGCTCCATCATTCCTTCGCGCTCACCATGGGTGGTGGACATGACAATGGGTGCCATATAGAGTCCGGAAATTTTTTCCTTATCTCCGTATAGCCAGCAGGCATCAAGAAACTGATGCATGTATCCTCCAAACCCAAACCATTCTACTGTTGAGGCAAGGATTACTCCATCTGCATTTTTAAGTGTTCCGGGAAGCGCAGTGATACCGTTTTTATGTTCAAAAAGATTGAACTGTTCTACCTGCACGTTGAGTTCTTTGAAAACTTCAGTCATCTTGGAAAGGACTGTAAGCGTAGGATCGTCTATGATTCCCCTGCCACCATAATAAATATTGATTTTCATACCACTCTCTCCCTGTAGCTATCATATTGAACCATATTCTCGCGAAATCCACACTTAGTGCGTATTTCTGATTGTACGCATAAGAATATATCCTATATTGTATCATAAATCACCGGAGCAAAACACCTTGAGGACTTATCATCTATAGGCATATACACACTTTCCGAAGGAAACTTCATCATTCTCAAAAAGCTCTACCTTCTCGTTGGGCATGAGCTTTCTGCCATTGACAAAGGTACCGTTGGTTGACCCCAAATCCTGAATCCAGAGCGTGTCCCGGCTCTTATCCATTCTGAAAATCTTTGCATGCATTCTGGAAACTGATTTATCTCTAATAACAGCATCAGCACAGGAAGCCAGTTTTCCGACTACAATAGGAAGGTTATAAAGTCCGATGTTTTCAAGGTTTGTATCCTCCTGCGCATAGAGCTTATGTGATTTACTGGAAAAATCAAAGCCAAGAAGCACGGTTTCTTCATTTCCTTCCTCGTCTTCATCCATGATCTCTGAAAAATCAATCGGTGCAGGCATGTTGGTTCTAACTGCTGCCACGGTCTCGTTATTTATGGCTTCTCTTGCAGTTTCTGTTTCCATTTTCTCAATGTCCGCACTTTTCTTTTTTCTTCCAAACACTTTATCATTTTTCCTTAATTGCATAATGAAGCAAGAAAGTGACATCATCACACAGATTATAAAAACTGCGATGTCCAGAATATTTTCTTCATATGTAAGGATATATGCATATCGAAGGTACCAGAGTATTCCGGCTATAGTTGCAAATAGTGCCGACATCAAGAAATTCCGGCCGACAGGAAGCTTTATCTTAACCTTTTTTTCTGAGATCTCGGAAGAGTCAGCAGCTTCCGCATCCTCGTCATCATCATAGTCATCCATATATCTCTCGGTGCTATTCCTGTTTTCATTCATGCTAATGCCTGTTTCATAGATGCCCCTTGACGTTTCGACCACAGGCTTTTCTTCAGTGGTGTACCCTTTGATGTCACTCTTTAGAGCTTTGTCCAAAATACAGAAATCAAGTCCCCTCTCATCGCATATTGATTCCGTAAGCTTCATGATAAATTTTGAACTTCTGTTATCCTCCATATCCACAAATTGCATGAGGTTTTCAAAAAAGCTCTGATCGATGGTCTTTTCGTGGACAGGATCGTAGATGAAGTAAAATTTCCCGGTTGAAAAGTCCTCATAAACCGTATCCGGACTGAGCAAAAGATGGCTTACATCAAGGAGATAATCCTCCAGATTTTTGGCAGTCTCTACCAGATCGCTTAGGAAGTTAACAAGCTTTTCATAAGGTATCTTTTTCCTGTCATATCTGTTTCTTATGCTCTGTCTTGAATCTATCTCATAGTAAAGATAGTAGCATTCATCCATGTTCCTGAGACTAAAGGGTAAAAGTCCGTCAATTCTGTTGTTTTCAAGCATCCTGTACTGGTACAGATTTTCATCATTCACATCTGCTTCCAATATAAGATAGTTATGTTTCGCATCTTTGTAATACTGTATGTCCATTCTCGTTAACCTTTCTTTTATCTTATGAATCCTGTTGCCAGGTCCTTTGCTCTTTTCATTCTTCTTAAAGTTGTAGCAGGCCTTAGCATTCTTACTCTTGCCGAAGCTTTTGAGCTCCATATGCTTGGCAGTCCGCTAAAGTATCCGCCAAGTGCATTGTGATGTGTTGTGGTTTTGCCTTCCACTCTTATGTCCTTTCCGCTCATTGTGGCTGTTATATCAGGCTTGTTGCTTCCAAAATATCTGCTTCCTGTAACCTCATCTGCGTGAGCTATGACATAGTCGTCAGGATTTGCGAATCCCTGCTTTTCATATAAAATTGACGCCCTGAATCCAAGAATATAAACGTCCTGCGTAAGAATGCATCTGCCATATACCATGAAGGATAAATAGATTATCAGCACGGTGCCAAAGATTGCCGCAGGAACCACCAGAGCTGCTTCGACTGTCATATATGCAGGGAGCTTGGTTTCTCTAGATAACTGCAAAGCTCATCACCCCCACTCCAACTGTCAGAAACGGGATAAATGCCATAGTACTTTTTCCGTTTACTTTCTTTAAAATCAAAAGAACAGCTCCCACAATAGCAGAGAGCGTAAATGAAATCAGAACAGCCAGCAGCATATCTTCCATTCCAAACAGCGGTCCCAGTGATAAGACCATAAGCCCGTCGCCAAGGCCTATTCCTTTCTTGGACATATATGCCACAGTCAAAAGCATCAGCCCCGGCAGCATCGACAATATCAGATCCCCCGGCTTTTCCATTCCTTTTATAAATAGGTAAAGGAAATATATTAGCGAGAGAAACATCTGCGCTGCAGGTATGGATATTGGAATCTTTTTTTCTCTTATATCCATAGCTGCCGCAATGAGCAGTATCATTAATGAAAAAATCCTGAATGCCATGCTAATAATCTCAGCATTATCAATCACTTCATAAAAATCCATAAATTCTCCTTATCTTGCACACTCGCTGCAGGGTGTTCTGCCAATCGCCTCAGAGATCGGTACAGTCTTTATTGTTCTCTTTATTCCTCCGCAGCTTCTGTTGCTGTGATATCTTGTTCCATAGTTTGTGATATATACCGTGTTTCCGGCTCTACTGCCGCAATACTCACATGGGTAATATTTTGATCCGTCAACGTTTCTTGCTGTTGTAATGTCCGCTTTTGATACCTGTCTTACTGAGAGTCTTAAGTGCGAGCAATCAAGACTTTTGTGGTATGCTGTCCCGTGCTCTGTGATGTATACGAGTTCTTCGGCGTTAGCAACGTTACCGCTACCTTCGTCCGGATCATAGCCTGTAAATGCGTGTCCATAGAATCTTCCTTCTAAAGAAAAGTCAGTGAAGGCCGCTATTCTAAAGAAGGGATGAGCCTTGTAGGTTGCGACTATATCCAATATGTCGCCATTGGAATAGAGAGTCGTTTCTGCAAGACTTAAGCCTTGAGCACCGTCGTTAATGACACTTTTGTCGAGATATTCCTCGCCAAGATAGCTCTTTACCATTCTTCCGGCAGTAACTGCATCTATTACGCCTGCTGCCGCACCTGCCACAGCTCCGCCATCATGCGTCCTGGCAAATGTTCTTACTGTAGCTTCATTTACCATCATTTCTCTTCCTGTCTGATGAATGGCTGCTTCCAAATCACACTGTAGTTTCAGGATGCTAAAGACGCCTAATAGATTAATAAAGAAGAATAGGTATATTGGGAGTATCAAAGAGGCTTCGACAGTAATAGAAGCAGCCAGCGACGGCCTTTTTCGTTTTGCCCGAAGAAGCAATTCCTTTACTATTATTTTTATTTTTGGGTCCTTCGAACGATTTTCCATTTTTTTCCTTAATCTTAATTGTTTATTATTTTCCATATATTTGGGTGAAAAAGGCCATCGCTGGCTACTTCTGTCATTAGTCAAACATTTCGTAGCCATAGGTGCGCTCAATTTGTATCCTCTTGCCGTAAGCTCCAATAATGTCAAAGTCTGCACTTAGTGTGTCTATACAACCATCAAGCTTAAATTCTGTATTCCCGGTAACCTTCCTTATGTTTATTTCGATTATGTCCATGAGTCTTCTGGTCTTCTTTTGCTTATTCTCCATAATAAGGAGCATCTTGAGGTAATCCTCATAGCTTAGACCGGAGCCTCCGCCTTCCTGAAGATGGTCTCTGAAATCCAGCATATTTTCCAATGAGAGGTTCCAACTAGCAGTATTCTTTATAAGAGGGACCTTTCCTCCACTAAGGAGAATTCTCAGATCAGATATTGTCTCCGCAAAGGTCCAGGCAAAAATGATTGCCATTTTTATTGCCTGCTCGAGTTCTGGAATTACAAGAAGTATTGAAGCTGTGAGAGCCAATGCTTCTGCCTCCTCAAGCTTGACGGGATCATTTATTATGTGGACAAAGTTTGCCGCTTCTTTTATAACGAACAGCTTCTCTACCACCTTCTTCAGGTTTTCATAGTCGCTGTCCTTTCCGGCATAGATGTATTCGAGTTCATATTTGAGATGAGAGTCTTCAATCTCATTCCCGTAACAGCCACACTTTTCATGAATATATTTTTCTAAAAGCATGTCAGGACCAACTCCTGTGCTCTCAGATTCATCAAGTCCAGTGCCTCTGCCTAGTTGTCTGTGCGAGGCGCATTTAGAGGAATCTATGGCGGCTGATGACAATTCATTTATGTCAGGGGCGGCCAGAGTAAGGATTCCTATACTCTTTTGGGCTGTGACACCTGCTGCCGGATTGTCTGCAAAATATGTTTCATTTTCACCGTTACCATCCAAGTCCAGATCTCTCGGTTCATTCAAATCTCGCTCACAACTTCTGGCATCCCGCTCCACGTTCATATCCGCAAATCCTGATTGCCTTAGTGTTTGTGCGTTGTCCTGTATCCCTCTTATAGCCGCTTCAACCGGATCAGATCCCATGTAAGAAAGGATCTGTCTTCTAAGAACAGCTCCGTTTCCATCAGTAGCAACAGAAAAGCCTGTTATATCGACAGAAGAGAGCGTAGCAGGTATCATGGTTGTCCTTCCTGTTAAAAGTCCCACCGGGGATTTCTCGAAGTTCTTTGAAAAGTATTCTTTTATGTGTTCTCTCGTATTTATTACGGAACCGCTTCCCGATCCATATGTGGTATCGATGAAAAGAAGCCCATATCTGTCAAAGAGTTCTCTGTTGTATTCTCCAAGGACCGAATTCATGGCTATATCCGTGACAAGCTCTGATTTCATTTTTACTGCCCCTGCTCTTGCACCCTGCAAGAGTGCAAGAATCAAGGAAAGAATAATCATTAATGACAGCGACAGATATACTGTTATGTAGGCATCAGCCTGTAACTCTCTGTGCGTCTGAATTGATGGTTCTAAAGATTTCTGTGACAAGATTGCCTATCTCCTCTTTAAATACAATTACCAGTCCAATGAGAACAACGATTATGAGGATTACCTCAACCGTGCCCATTCCGGATTCATCTTTAATAAGTTCCTTCATTCTGTTCTTTGCATCCATGGCAAAGCCCATTGTCCTTGCCTCGAGCATTTTCATTTTGTTTAAAATTGTTTCTTTCATTTTTCCTCCTTTATTTCAATGAAACATTTATCAGTAACACCTTTTGGTGATTACTTATTAGAACGACAGGTACGCAGGTACCATGATTACCACCATGACTATGAAAAGCATCATTACCATAGGAACAAGCAGCTTTGTGCCTGCTTCTTCTCCAAGCTTCCTAGCATAGGACATTCTTTCCATGGTGGCTTTATCCGACTCCTCTCTTAAGAGAGTCATCATTTCTGAATTTCCTTTTTTAAGATTCTGAGCTAAAAGCGTTACAAGCCTGGCATATTGCTGAGAGCCACATCTTGCTCCGAGTCTTTCATAGACATTGATTTCCGGAACTCCGCTCTCAAGCTCATGGCAGCTTTTAACTATTTCTTCATATAAAAAGCTGCGCTTTCCGCCTTCACTCACTCGGACCTTATATTCATCAGAGAACCTTGAAAATATGGCTCTCACTGACATTCCGCTTCCCATGTAGAGAACCAGTCTCGATACAAATGCGGGATATTCGAGTATCATTTGCTTCCTTCTGTATTCGACTTTCTTATTAAGCTCTTTGTCTCCTGCTATAAAAACTGAAGCCGCTGCGATTAGGGACATAATAAGTAGCATTATGCTGTTTTCATCTGTGACTTCCTTCCAGAAAACCCTTATTCCTTCTGTGTTTGAAGGAAGAGAAAATCTGTCATTAGTCCTTGTTGTCTCCTCGATATCTCTTATGCTTGCTTCAAGTTCTCTGCTTAAAATCTCATCCTCCGAAAAGTTTCTTGGAATAACAGTAATGTCATATTTTTGCTCGTATTTTAGTGTTCTATATTTCAAGGTGGCTTTAAGCATCACTTTTGTGCTCTCAAAAAATATGTCATCATTAGCCACTTCTCCACTTGAGCTAAGAACATCTATGTTGTCCGACTTCCAGGAAATCTCGAATGGATATCCCTTTATTCTTGTCGGAAGCTCAAGGTCACTTTTAACGTGATTAAGATCCTTATTTTCTGAGAGGATTATCTTGGAAAGGTCCTCCTGCATTTTTAAGAAAAGCTCATTTGCCTCTACCTCTGAGTATTCCGTCTCGGAAATTGAAACGTCGAAATCGCCTAGCTTTTCACCGTTTTCATCCGTCGCAACGAGCTTTGCCCGTTTTTCGCCTTTTCCATAATCTTCTCTGATAAGTTCTCCGTTTTTTGTCAGGGAGTTTTTTCTTACAGCCGAGTAGCAGGATAAAAGAGAAAGCATTGATCCGAGAACAATTATTATCAGGACTATGCTTATCTTCTTTATGTAATAAGCATTTAGTGATTTATTTATGTCAGCTTCCGAGTCGAGCCTTTGAAGATTTTCTCTGACGTTTCGTCTCCCTGGGGATTTTAGAAACAGCCTGTTTTTCTTAATAAACCTTCTATATACATAGGCTGCTGTTTTCATAAACAGTTTCTCAATTCCTTCGGGGACACTCCCTCCTGCTGCCGGCAATCTTTCATCCAGAGAAATAAGTACAAGAAGCCCGATAAAAACGATGATCACAATGTATAACACGATTAATATCTTCATTCTTCCTCCCATCAGATTTCTATATCCACTATCTTTTGAGTCATGACATATGCAGTAATATATATGGCAAGACAGACTGTCATAACCGCTATTCCCAGGGGATTACCGTATAGAGCATCAAAAAAACCAGGATTGGTTATTCCTATATAGGTCATGATTCCAAAGGGAACGACCTCCATTATCTGTGCTTCCATTCGCTTGGCTGCGATAAGAATGTCTATCTCATTTTCAACATCCATTCTTTTTCCTATAACGTCGATACATCTTTCTATTGTTTCCGTCATGTTTCCACCGCTCCTTTTGGCAACGGCAAACACTCCGGCAAACTCTTCAATGTCCTTGTTATTGCTGCGTTTTCCAAGCTCACGAATCATGGATTCTATAGTTACGCTGTTTTTTGTTCCCTGCTCGATCCTTTGTAGTTCTTTGCAGATGGCCGATTTATTTCCATAGAGGATGCGCATATCATGTATTGCTTCCGAAAATGAATTTTCTATTGAGTAGCCTGCTTTCTGGGCCGCAAGCACTGCCAGCATGGCATCCTTGAACTGGATTCCAAGATCATGATTGTCCTTTTTGATTTTTCTTTCTTTTTGGATTACGAACCAGGGAATTCCTAGTGGAAACATCAGAATTGATGCAATGAAGCTGCCATAAAACAGTTTTCCTATAGCAGCTAGAATAAGCAGATTTCTTCCTATAAGAGGTATATCAAAAGCTGAAACATTTAGGGCTAATGCCCGCTGCTTCCAACTTTGATACGTTTTCCAGTTCATTTTCACACCTCCATTCTCCATATATGCGGCCATTTTCATCTGTTCCTTCCTCATAAAACTTGAAGAGAGGTTTGATCTCAATTTCACCGGTCGCGTGATCTATTTTCCCCGTGAGTTCACATACCTCAAGCACTTTTCTTGATCTGTCCCTAAGTCTTCCAAGCTGAACAATAATGTCTATTCCTGATGCAATCTGCCCTCTGACAGCTGCAAGAGGGAGATCCATGCCCATTAGGAACATGGTTTCCAATCTTGAAAGCATGTCTTTTGCTGAGTTGGCATGTCCTGTCGACATTGATATGTGACCTGTATTCATCGCCTGCAGCATGTCTACACACTCATCACCTCTGACCTCTCCCACCACAATTCTGTCCGGGCGCATTCTGAGAGAGGACTTTATGAGATCCCTTATGGTTATCTCCTTGCAGCCTTCAACATTAGAATTTCTGGTCTCCATCCTTACAATGTTGGGGATGTGCTTTATCTGTAATTCCGCGTTGTCTTCAATGGTGATAACTCTTTGATCCTCAGGAATGCTGTCAGAAAGTGCGTTTAAAAATGTTGTCTTTCCGGATCCCGTTCCTCCTGAAACAAAGATGTTATACCCGGCCTTAACCAGAGCTTGCAGAAATTCTGCGAGCTCTTTTTTAATTGATCCTATGCTTATTAGTTTGTCTATTGTTATGGGATTGTCCGGGAACCTTCTGATAGTAAGGATTGGACCGTTAAGAGCCACTGGGGCGAGAACAACATTTACACGAGAACCGTTTTCAAGTCTGGCATCAACTATCGGTGATGCTTCATTTACTACTCTGTTGCATTTACTGACTATCTGTTGTATTACATCCTCCAATTTCTGGAGTGACTCAAATTTCATTTCATGTCTGTATAATCTCCCGTTTTTCTCAACAAATATGTGATCTGTTCCGTTTACCATGATCTCGGTTATTCCGGGATCGTCTACCAGAAGCTGAAGCACATCCAGCTTCCTTATTGAATAAAATAGCTCTTTTCTTAGCTGAACTTTTTCTTCCAGAGAAAGCTGTTCTTTTTTACAAAAGCGAACTATTCCTTTATCTATCCTTTCGAGCATTTCATCGTCGTCGACGTCTCTTGAAAAGTCCATTCCTTCAAGAATCTGCTCGCGGATCATTGCCTTTAGTTCCTCATGTACCAAGGACTTCACCTCCTATCCTGTTTATCTGATGGAGATTTTTCATTTCGAAGTCTTCATCTCTTTGCAGTTCATTTATAAAGAGCTCAATTCTCATGTGTGCATTGTAATCATCATTCGAAAGCATATATATTTCATCGCACATATGAAGCATTTCAAATAATTCCCGCACTCCTTCTGCAATATCCACCACAAGGCAGGCGTATTTTCCTGTATCTTCTATCTGCTTTAGAAGGTTTCCATATTCCTTTGCGGTTATAAGTCTGCTTTGGCAGCCATTTGAAGCAGCGGGAATGAAATCCAGCTCTTTGTCATGCTTTACGATTCTCTCCAGATAAATACCAAATTTATCATCAGCGCACTCGGCAAAATACATAAGATCTAAAAGTGTCTCTTCATACTCGTCTTTTCTAAGGAGATCATGTGTGCAAAAGCTGTCTGTATTAATATATAAAGTCTTTTCCTTTTCCGTATTTCGTCTTGCAAAACCAATTGCTTCTCTTGTCTGGTCGCTATTTAATACAGGTGTATAGAATCCTATAACCTTCATTTTTCTCTGAGTTTCACACTTTTTATCTCTTAAAATAATGCCGGGTATATCAAGGCACATGCTAAGTATGCTGTCAGTTATGTTTTCGCTTCTCTGATACTTATCCGTGTATCTTATATCTGCGTCCTTATAACCGTAATGGGTTTCATTTTCTGCAAGCACTTTATCGTTTTCTCTTAGTACAAGTATATGTTTGAAGCCACATAGATTTACGCTGTCAAAGATTGACTGTGATATAAGGAGAAGTATGTTTTTGCTTTCATCAATAAATGCTGAAAGCCTCTCTGCATCCGTGATTTCAAATATATCAAATGGAATGCTTAGGTTGTCTCTTATGAAGCTGTCCAGCTTTTTGCAGTAATTCTTGTCTTTGTCACATATTATCAAAATATTTTTATTCATCATGTTTACCTCTTATTTATGAACATATTAGACCGCCACACCCTGTCACCAGCAAAACGCTTATCATGATTGGAAGGGCAAAATGGATGGTACATTTTAGTTCCTTTTTTGCGATCACTTTGAAAATTCCAAAAGCTGCTGCTATAAAAAATGCTATTAGAACCGAGCTTATTATCTCTGCTGATGTCATGAACATCGAAATTGTTGCAAAGAGCTTTAAGTCTCCTCCTCCGATCCCCCGGATCAGATAAACCGGAAGAAGAAAAAGTAATGTAAGACACGCTTTTCCTATCGGAAGAAAAATCATTTCATGCATCCCACTGTCAGTAAGGCAAATAATGAATTTCGCCATACATCCGAGGAGAAGCCATCCGTTAAATATCTTGTTTTTCAATATATCTGTAATTGCCGATCCGGAGACCAGGCAGTACAAAACTGGTATTGTCATATTGCGTACCATGTTACCTTTCTGTGAGAATAATAAACATGCCGGTGTACATGCGATTGCATTGGGATATCCAATAAGAACGGGGAGAGACGAACGCCAGCACCGGCACATCTATGTTTTTTGTTCTGATTCCGTCGCCAGCCACTCGCAGCGGCGACGGTGACGATATTATCACCGAAAACTCCAGGATGCAATACCGGTTTCCTCGTGAAACGAACATTCGAATTTTTCCTTAAGAAAAAATTAATTTCGCCCGCTTGGCACACAAAAAGCCGTGCAGACAATTCATAATTTTGTCTGCGCGGCAAATGTTATTAATTATAGTAGAAAAAATTCTCCAAAAATGATTTATTAAATTTTCTTTAATTTCTTAAGCCATATATCCTCTGGACATAAAATTCTCAGCAATACTCTCCTCTAAGCGCCCTTTTCCGTATGTGAGACCGGCATAGACTTTTGGTACATTCATCATAAGTGCCTCTTCATTGTTTTTTGTTTCAAGCTGAAGATATGCCTCATGTAATCTTTCAAAGGTCTTTTTTACATGAATAAGCTCTTCACTACTTATTCTTGCAGACGCCTTAATAATCTGTTTTTTCTCAAAGAGATATAACGCAAGTAGATTCTTGCCAAGCTCATATTTGATATTCAGAGAATGAATGAGCTCATCAATACAGCTTGTGGCTCTTGAGAGGCTGTTAGTAAAGCCCTTTTCATCCTGTAATTCCAATGAATCCTCAGCTTCACAGATGTAGTCAAGTACCATCTCATAGAGAATTGTTATCATCTGAGTCTTATTCGCCATGGTGATTCTTCTTGTATATCCACGGATTTTTTCCTTAGTCATGGTCATTCCCTCTTAAAATGCTTGCACTCTCAGTATCAAAGATCTTTACTGAAGAAGCTGAAGTATCTGCTGAGGTCTTTCATTTGCCTGAGCCAGCATACTTGTGCCTGCCTGCGAAAGAACCTGCTGGGTAGAGTATATTGTCATCTCATCTGCCATATCCACATCCATTATTCTTGAATATGCAGAGGTCATGTTCTCGCTTGTCATGTTTGTATTGCTAATTGTGTGATCAAGTCTATTCTGATATGCACCAAGTCTGCTTCGGATGTCGGACACCTTCTGGATGGCTTTGCTGATATCTTCAATTGCCTGATCTGCTCCGGTGTACTTGCCGTAATTTCCTTTTTCCAGCGCACCTTTAAGGATACCGTCGAGCTTTATTCCTGCCTGATAGCTGGAAAGAGTGCTATCGTTTAATGTTATATCTATTTCATATTGCCAGTTCTCGGTAATAAAGTTTTCGTTATCATATTTTGTGAGCTTATCAAGTGCTGAGTATGGATTTCCAACCTCATCAACTCCCTGATCTATTTCGTCTATGGCATTTACCTTAGTCATATAACGTTCAGTCCACAATCCCAGTATCATGTTTTCTTTTTCATCGTCAGTGCGCTGATCATCCTGTCTTATACTCTTCACTTTAGCTACCAGGTCACTATCCACATGGTCATATGTTCCATTCTGAATCTCAGCTTTTGTATATTGCGCAAAATCATAGAGACAGGTTCTGCAGTTCATAATCTTGGTCCATTCTGCCTGGGCAAATGACTCATCAGGAAGGACATGTGTGTCATCGGTTGTTATCGCATTCAGATTATCTGCCACATCATCCTTAATGGTTCTCGTGAAATCAACATACTCTATTCCAAGATTTGAAAGTGTGACCTTTGGAATTCTGATATCCAGAGTCTGTCCTTCGTTCGCACCCACCTGCATTGTCATGGCACCTTTACCTGTAAGTTCCATGTCAATCCTCTCGCCGTTAAGATCCTGATTTACTTTTATTTCAATTTCTTTGCCGTCACTAGTTGATATCCTGATAAGATCTCCATCAGCGACAACATCTGCCTGATACATGTATTTTTCGTCTTCTGTCTCTCTTCCCTGTGAAAAGCTGACCTTTGTTACGTTGGTCTTAAGTGTATCTACTTTATAGCCATTTTCATCAAGAAGAGTGATCTTACCTGTCTTTGAGTTATAATCGCAATGTATATCCTCAATATAGTAATTTCCGCCTCCTACAAAATCGCTATAGCTATTTACTGTGATTTCAGGATCTGTTACATCATTTATCGTGCAGTATCCTCTGTTGTCAAAGGTGCCATCAAGAAGAGTCTGCCCGTTAAACTGAGTAGCCTCCGCTATTCTGGTAATCTCATCCTTAAGCTGTATGATTTCGTCCTGGATAATGCCAAGATCGGTCTCACTATTGGTTCCGTTTGCTGCCTGGATAGCCAGCTCACTCATTCTCTGTAAAATGTCATGAACCTCTGAAAGTGTACCGTCAGCTGTCTGAATCACAGAAACACCGTCTCCTGAATTTCCAACTGCTACTCCGAGACTTTTTATCTGCGCATTCATACGTCTTGATATTGCAAGGCCGGACGGATTGTCCTTGGCGTTTGCAATTTTGAGACCACTTGATAATCTTTCGATTGACTCCGCAAGCTTGTTGTCGTTCGCAACAAGTGCATTGTTCGCGATCATTGCTGAAATATTGTAGTTAACCTGCATGATGACCTCCGATTCTGTATATGCCTATACTGAGTGTACAAAAACTTCTGCCATCCTTAGCAATGTGCGATTTTCGAAAATTCCATTTTCCGATCCTGCTATTGCAGATCCTGCTTCCTGCCTGCGATAGAAGATTCCGATATTTGTACTGTCTGTTACTAATGTGGGCTCTGCTTCCTTTAGCCCGTTTATAAATCTATCTCTTACTTCTGTCATATATTCAGCCAGATCCCCTGACTGGTGGTAAGCCGACGCAAGTGCTCCTTTGACAGTATTGTCATCAATTGTCATAGCCATTGATATGTGTCCGTAATACTTAGTTTCAACCTCTGCCTCGACTTTTCTTCCATCAAGTGCTGTTTCTCTAAGAGTCACATGCATTGCTACTGTTCTGCCATCGACCTCAACCGGTATTTCAAAGCTCTGCTGCCTGGCCATTTTTGTTGCAACTGTGAGCTGCTTCTGCATCAGGTGAATAGTTCTCACATCTATATATGAATCAGTTTCAGTCATTAATATCTCGTCAAGATCCGATGAAAGCTTAAGCATTTTTTCCACATAAACGTCTTCATAGTTATCCTCGTCTATGAGATCTTCAATCATTTCCTGCTTCGTTTCTTTAAATGCAAGCTTTGCTATCTTTTCTGCCTGCTCCCAGATAGATGTTTCTTTTCCCTTTCTTCCTGACTTTAAGTTTAAGTATGCTTGGACCGTTTCAATATTTGCTTCAAGATTGTATTCCGTAAGTTCCTTTGAGAGTTCCGGAGAAATCTGACCCTGTGCTGCTTTTCTAAGTTCTGATGCTCTTTCTCCGTAATATTTTTCTTCGGTTTCAATACTTTCTTTGGACTCTTCTGCCTCCATTAACCTTTCTGCCAGTTCATCCAAGAGCATGTCATCAGTCGGTGCGGCCTTATGTAGCTTATCCGGTTCAAGATTTTCATATACGGTATCTGCCTTCTCGCTGTAGTAAATGAAGGCACTTTCTATCTGAGAGGAAATAGATTTTGTTGCACTACCCTTTGCTTCAAGTCCTCCAAAGCTGTTATCTATCTTGAAATCTATTCCCTTCTTTTCTGTCCTTGTGGTTCTTACCGCTGATAGGAGATTCTCTATTGTCATTGCTGCTCCGGTTTCCAGAACAGCTCCTATTGCTGCGTTATCAGTGACCTTTAAAGTATTGAAAAGCCTGTAAATTCCAATGAAAGATTCCTTCTCCTCAGAAGTTATTTCGGCATTCTTTTCAAGTTTATAAAGGAATTTCGAGTACTTTTCTTCTTGCTTTGAAGGGTTCCTGTCCTGTCCCGAAAGCTCATTTGACAGCTCATCCAGCGTCATTTTAAGAGGGTTATGTCCTGCTCTTATCATGTTAAGGACAGCCCCCGGCTTAAGCTTATTTATTGTGTTCATAAGCTTTTCATCCATTACTCTGACACGTTCTATATTTTCTTCGGATATCTCCATCCGGTTGTAACCAAGGATTCGTACTACTCTTCTGTTTTCTTCATTTATCTCCTGACCTGCATTCTTTAGGAGTTCATCAACATTCCTGAAAGCCTTCTTTATGTTATCTCCAAGATCTGCTCTTACCTCAGTGCCGACAGCTTCATAGGTTGCACCGGCTTTATCGTAGCGGAGCTTCAAAGCCTTCGCATCGTCATAGATAGCTAAAAAGCTCTCTTTCATGGAAAGATCATGTCTTCCTATAACTGCTGCAGGGAGGGTTCTGAATTCAGATACTTTTGTGGTTGTCTCTTCAAACAGTTTGTATTTTGCTGTGTCGACCTCTCCGAAAAGATCTGCGCTTATAGATTGTATTTCATTGTTCAGAGCTTCTATTACTTTTGTTATAGGCTCTGTCTCCAGCCTGAAGCCTTTATCAAGAAGTCTTATGTTTGCTGTCACTGTCATTGAAAGTCTAATTTCTTCAAGCTGTTTTCTGGCTTCCAGCGCTTCTATCTTTTGCTCCGGTGTTAATTCTTTTAAGTCCGCAGTATTTGTGTCAGTTACTTTTTCGTTTCGTAATTTTACGCTGCCTGTCTTTTCAGTATTTTGAAGACCTGATCGCTCTTGTGTATTTATCTTTTCAGTAGCTTCGCTAAGATTCTTAATGTTTAATTCCTTCGATTCCGAAACTACCTGTTCTATAGCTTTCGATCCGATATGATCGACTTTTTCTGCAATATCTATTGCTTCATTAATGATGTTTTTCTGATCTTGAACAAGTCCTTTTCCTGCACCGTTTTTATTTGCAATGGACATAGTCGCAGATTTTACGATTTCTTCCATAGACATAGGAAGCGGTAAATTCTTAAGTTCATCGACCTTCTGAAGGTTCTCCCTTGTAAGAGGTATCGATTCTTCAATCATCCATTTTGCTTCATCGAGAATATTTTTTTCTGTAGGGTCAAAGCCGGCGTCACTTATTATTCTCTTGGCCTGATCCTCAACTGCTGACCACTCCAGCTTATCGGCCTTTTGTGCATAATAGCCTTCTGTCTCAAGTGTTATGAATGCTCCGCTTCTGTGATTCTGTCCATTTGTCGCATGCTCAGCAAGATAAATGTTCTCCATAGTAGGAGGCAGCTCATTAAGTGTCAAATATTTGACAGCGCCATCACTGATAGTAGTAATGTCCTTTAAGTTATCCATTACTACCTTAGTATCTGTAACATTTTCTTCTGTAATAGGGATATCATTTTCGTGAAAAGCTGAGATTATCTCATTTGCAAAAGAGGTACTTCCTGTTATTTTTGCAAGTTTGTCTGAAGAAATATCGTCTGTATAGCCAATTATCTCTGTTCCTGACATGGCGAGAGTAGCTTTAATCTTATCAAGGATCGTAACTGTTTCCGCTGGATCCATGTCACTAAAATCAAAGCCTTCAGCTGATGCTCTCGCAAAATCCTCTGAGGACATATTGTTGGCCATAACCGACATATAATTATGACGAATCGCAGCATCCGTATTCTGCGCTTCCGCCATGATATCATTTTTAGTTTTACCTGCCTTTGATAAAGCCTGATCATTCATAAGGCTTCCGGCAAGATCTACTGCCACAGCACTCTTTGGCCCGGCTTCTTTTGTATTTGTCAGTGAAAAACTGACTCCTGCTTCCATGCTAATTCTTGTTTTTTCTATATCGGATTCCATTCCATTTATAGCATTAAAATTCACGTTCATGCATTTCTCCGATTTTATAAAGTATTCCGCCTGCATTTTTTAAGCAAACGAAAAAAGGTGACAAACACTCTTTGTGTCTATCACCTTTTATTTCGGAATATTTATCTTAATTCTTTATGCTGTGTTATTTTGTCTTTTTTGCCGCAGGCTTCTTTGCAGCCTTTGTTGCAGTTTTCTTCTCGGTAATCTTATTTGAAGTCTTTGCCTCAGTTTTCTTTTCTACAGGCTTCTCCTCTGCAGTCTTCTTAACTACCTTCTTGGCTTCAGGATTCTGGAATACAAACATCTCTGCTCCGTAAGGAGGAAGCGTCATCATTATGCTGTAATCCTTGTAATCACAAAGCCCGGGTTCTGCCTTGATGCTATCGGGTATCGATGAACCACATCCGGCATATTTTTTATCTGCGCTATCAAGAATATGTTTATAAGTGCCTTCAAAAGGAACTCCAACCTTGTAATCCCTTACTTCCATTGGTGTAAAGTTGATTACAAAAAGAATATTATCCTTTCCATTGGCTGCTCTTCTGTAAAAGCTGTAAATACTGTGGTCGGCGTCATCTGCGTTAATCCATTCGAAGCCGCCCCAGTCATTATCTACTTCATAAAGCGCAGGATATTTTCTATATGCCTCGAGAAGATCTCTTACGAAATCCTTCATTCCTCTGTTAAGGTCTTCCTGCAGAAGGAACCAGTCGAGTTCTCTCTTCTCACTCCATTCACGCTCCTGACCGAAGTCCTGCCCCATGAACAGAAGCTTTTTACCGCTGTGTCCGAACATGAATGTATAGCCGGCACGAAGATTAGCATATTTATCAACCTTATATCCGGGCATCTTCTCTACCATTGAGCACTTAAGATGAACTACTTCATCATGTGACAGCGGAAGAATATAATTCTCTGCATTGTTGTAGCTCATGGCAAATGTCATC
The DNA here is from genome assembly GCF_000423925.1 of Butyrivibrio sp. VCD2006. Classification (GTDB taxonomy): domain Bacteria; phylum Bacillota; class Clostridia; order Lachnospirales; family Lachnospiraceae; genus Butyrivibrio. The sequence goes on along the minus strand of NZ_AUIX01000001.1, from coordinate 345,548 downwards.
ATGTGATGAGCACCTTTTCTGAAATACGGATCAAGCTTCATGTATTCGCAAAAATCATGCATCCATCCCATATTCCACTTAAAGCTGAAATTGAGTCCATCGTCCTCAACAGGTGCTGTTATCTTAGGCCATGCAGTAGATTCCTCTGCGATCATCATGACATCGGGGTATGTTCCTCTTACAACACTATTTAAGTGTTTGAAGAATTCAATGGCCTCATAGTTTTTATTTCCGCCATCCTTATTAGGAACCCACTGTCCATCGCGCTTACCATAATCCAGATAAAGCATTGATGCAACAGCATCTACACGCAGTCCATCTACATGGAACTCTTTTATCCAGAATAATGCATTAGCTATAAGGAAGTTCTTAACTTCATTTTTACCAAGGTTAAATATCTTGGTGCCCCAGTCGGGATGCTCTCCCTTTCTCGGATCCGGATCCTCATAAATACATTGTCCGTCAAAGCAGCTAAGGCCGAATTCATCAGGGCAGAAGTGAGCAGGTACCCAGTCAAGAATTACACCTATGTTATTCTTGTGCAATAGATTGATGAGGTACATGAAATCAGTAGGCTCACCATAACGTGCAGTAGGTGCATAATATCCTGTAACCTGATAGCCCCATGAGCCGTCAAAAGGATGCTCTGCAATTCCGATCAGCTCAATGTGTGTATACTTCATCTCACGAAGATACTCTACAATACGATCTGCGAATTCACGATAGCTGTAAAAGCCATCCTCAGTGCCGTCGGGATGCTTCATCCATGAACCGATGTGGCATTCATAAATAGCGACAGGCTCTCTGTTTAGATCCTTGCCCTTTTTGTTCTCATACCATTTTTCATCGCTCCACTTAAACTTAGACAGATCTGTTGTCCTTGAAGCATTTCCGGGACGCAGCTCTGCATAATTAGCATATGGATCTGCCTTATATAATTTCTTTCCATCGGGAGTATATATCAGATATTTATATAGCTCACCTGTTCCAACACCGGGAATGAAAAGCTGATAGATTCCCATATTGCCGGTCTTCTCCATGGGATACATGCTTTCATCCCATCCGTTGAATGAGCCGATGACATGAACCGCTGCGGCATTAGGTGCCCAAACAGCAAAGAACATGCCCTTTACACCATTTTCTTCAGAGACATGCGCCCCCAGTTTTTTGTAAATATCATAGTGAGTTCCCTGTCCAAACAAGTACTCATCTGCATCTGAAATGAAAACAGTCTGCCCCATATTTAATCCCCTTTTAGAAAATTTTTAAGTAAAAACATTATAGCATAATCTAATATTCAGTGAAGAAAATCCTTTTCTCTCAGAATGATCATATCTTCACTGTCAAAACGTTTTCTGAACATAACATCAAAATAATGTCCGATGGAACGCTTATCAGCATAGTAAATCGCATCATCAACCATTTCCTTAACCTCAGATACTGTGACCTCATGGTCAAGTGTCTGGCGCTCGGAAATCTTCTGATGAAGAGCAAGTATTCCAAGATTATCTATTACATGCTCCTTATCAAGGGCATACTGTTCAGCGTATGCCACAAGAGAATCATCATCGAGTGCCTCTATGTCCACGCGCACATTGAAGCATTTCTTAAGGTCCGGATACTTATCAAGCAATCTGTCTATGTCATCCTTCGTATCCTCGATGACCACAATATATCCCTTGTTCTCACTCTGAAGCTGCTTAAGAAGTGTTACAACTGTATCCTCCTTAAGGTCTGCCGCTCTTCTTATGATGAGTGCACCATTTACAATCTTATCAAGAATTGAGCTTACTGAGCTCTTATTGAGCTTAATTGCTGTGATCATAGCAACTTTTCCGGAGAAATTAGAATCTGTTGCCTGAACTGCCTTTATAAGGCCCTTCGCAAGATCCAGTGTTCCGGCACCGGCTTCACCGGTTACGATTGCGTTGTTTGTGTATGCTGCCATGCTTAGATTGTCGATCGCGCGAACAATCTGTCTTCTTGACTTCTTGTAATGAATATAAGGGCCAAAGAGATTCTTCTCTTCAGGAGTCATTACTCTGACCCTCTCCTCTATGCCTCTATCTTCCTTCTCATCATCCTCATCGGAATCGGAGTCTTCTTCCGACTCTTCTGTCTTTTTCGATTCCTCCTTTTCGGAGATTTTCTCTTCCTTTGAAGCTTCTGCTTTTTCCTGAGGTCTTTCTGCTTCTGTAGCCTCAGCTTCTGCAGTCTCTGATTCCGTTATCTCTTCTACTGCCTTATTAATCTCAGCAGCTTCTATTCTGGTAGTCTCGCCAAGGTCGATTTCTGCTGCCTCTTTTTCCTCGTCTTCAACCTCTTCCTCGACAGATTCGTCAGGCTCAGGCAAAGCGTTTTCCTCTTCTAAGTCTTCACCTGTTATCTGAACCATGGACTGAGTATTCTGAAGATCATCAACAGGAGTGATATCTACTGAGATTTCTTCCTCTTCTACAATCTCTCCCGGTTCTTCCTGAGCTATTTCTTCACTTACAGGCTCTTCAGGCACGGATACAGGTTCTTCAGAAAAGGCTTCCTCAGAAACAAAATCTTCCAAAGGTGTTTCAGTAATCAGTTCCTCTTCTGAAACAGCTTCAGATAAAGGCTCTTCCTCTAAAACAGGCTCCGGCACTAATTCTTCCATCTCGGCCTTAGGCTTTGATACAGGAATTATTTCTTCCTCTCCGCCAGGCACTAACATACCTGATATAGCGGGCTCTTCCACAGGCTCCTGCTGCCTGAGAAGCGGATTTATAAGGTTCTGGTCAAAGTCCTTGAAAAGCTCTCCTGTCTCCGAAGCTGCAAGCTTCTTAACATTCTGATACTGCTTCTTTTGCTGCTCTTTTTTATAATTCTCCCAGTCGCTCATAAACTCATTAATGCTTATCTGACCGGTAATCTGTTTCTCTACCTGCTTAGCATCATCAATCGCCATGCTTATCTGTCCGTCATACTCCTGAGACAGCATGTTGTCGAATTGATTATTTATCTGATATCTGACATTTGGTCTTATAACCGCGCCGGGAACCTCGTCCTGAAGAGGCTCGTCCATGAAAACGACACCCTTATACATGGTTTGTTCATTCATGGTTGCCTTAGCTATATTAGAGGCAATCTCCTTATCCTTAAGTTCCTCCGCAATAGGCTCATTGCTCTTAACAGGAATCGGTGATGTCGGCACCTTCTGACGTACCAGTTCAATTGCGTCAGTATTCCATATCTTTGTATCAGTATCAAGCTCCTTTTCATCCTGAATAGGCGCTGTTTGTATCTCTTCTGCTAAAGGTGTATCCTGAACTTCCTCTATAGCGTGCTCTGTCTGCTGAGGAATATACTGAGCATTCTGAATATCTTCTGCTTTATCCTCATAGAAAAGTTCTGACATTGAAGGCTTCTCAATGTCTCCTGTTGTTTCAAAAAGATCGCCTGTATCAAGGCTGTCTGTCTCATCACCCTCTCTTATTACCTGAGGACCATGAGCATCTGCAAAAAGTGCAGCCTCAGGACTCTGTGTGAGAACTTCCTTGAGATTCTCCGCGATTTCCTTTTGAAGATCTACTGTATTATAGGTATCAACATTAACAGTGGGAACTGAGAATGGCTCATTTACCGCATTTCCAAACTGTTCAGGTTCTTCCGGAGCCGGCATCTGTTCAGGCTCTGTGGCAGGCTGCTCATAGTATACTTCCTCATCCTGAATAAGAGACTCTTCAGACTGCTGAGCATAATACTGCTGCTGGTAAAGCTGTTGCTGATAGAGCTGCTCTTGTGTATACTGCTCCTCTACAGGAACCTCCTGTGTATTCTGATGAAGAAGTTCCTCTGTAATTTCCGGAAGCTCTCTTGTAGGTGCCTTTTTGTCATCTACTGCTTCTTCATCTTTTCCGGGAACTGCTTCCTTAAGTTCGAAGCCACCTAAATTTCCGCTTGTCTCTGCTTTATATTTTGCGTAAACTGCCTTCTGTTCCGGAGACAAAGGCTCATGAAGCGCTTTTAATTCAAGCGCCTTAATGACATAGCGTCCCTCTCTCATGTAGAGGAAAAGTTCATTACATTCCTCTATACACTCTGTAGTGAGACCAACTCTATGATATAGATATGCAAGCTCATAAGCCCACTTTTCGTTATAATCATGCTTTTTATATTCTTCGAGCACAGCAATACGCTCTTCAAGACTTACTTCCTGCGCCTCGTAGAGCTTGTATTGAAGAATGTATCTGGCTGTATTTCTGGGAGCTAGTCTTACAAACTCCTTATAATATTCAACTGCCTGAACAAATTCGCCCATGACAATTGCCAGCTCGCACAGTGAATAGACTATCTCTCTTCTTGTTGGACTTCTGTCATACGCAAGAAGCAGGATATCTCTACTCTCCTCCAGCCTTCTGTTTACTTTATACAGGTCGCTTATTGCACAAAGCATACCGACACTCTTAACCCTTTTCCAGTCAATTGTGTCGGCAATCCTTACTGCTTCAGTAAAACGCTGTGCTCTGATCAGCGATCTAATCTCATCTGCTCGAATTTTATATTCTGTTTTATCCAAAATATTGTCCTCTAAAACCTTTTCATACTACATCTAGTAGAATTTTAGCATAGAGGCCTTTTTATGTCAAAAAAGAGAGGCTAAAAATCCGCATATTTGTGCGGTTTTTCTCGAATTCATTTTCGAAATATGGCAAAATAGTATTTGTAATGATAGAATTGCAACTAAGCGCTTTTTTAACAGGTGGTTCTTCCTGTTTTATAAGCATAATTAGTTATTAAAATCGGAGAAAAATATGTCAACACTTGGATGTGCGTCCGGAACAAGGGCGGTTATTGAAAAATATGACCTTAGCATACAAAAAAAATTCGGTCAGAATTTCCTTATAGACGATTCTGTTTTGAGCGGAACCGTGGAAGCTGCCGGAATCAGCAAGGATGATACTGTCCTGGAGATTGGTCCCGGAATCGGAACCATGACACAGTACATAGCTGAAAGTGCGGGAAAAGTAATCGCTGTTGAGATCGACAGAATGCTTATACCCATTTTAGCTGACACATTATCAACCTATGATAACGTCAAGGTAATAAATGATGACATACTTAAGGTTGATATAGAGAAAATTGTTCAGGAAGAGAACGGCGGCAAACCAATTAAGGTTGTAGCTAATCTTCCTTATTACATAACAACGCCAATATTGATGCGCCTTCTTGAAAGCGAGCTGCCGATTGAAAGCATTACAGTCATGGTTCAAAAAGAAGTTGCTGACAGAATGGCGGAAAAGCCCGGTTCCAAGGACTACGGTGCGCTGTCCCTTGCAGTTCAGTATTATACAGAGCCAACCATGGTTCAGGTTGTGCCACCAAGCTGCTTTATACCTCAGCCCGGTGTCGACTCCGCAGTAATTCACTTAAAATGTCACAAGGAGCCGCCGGTTCAGGTTACAGATTCCAAATTTTTGTTTTCTGTTATAAGAGCTGCCTTTGCCCAGAGAAGAAAGACCCTGTCAAATGGTGTTTCCAATGGAAATCTTGGTCTTTCAAGAGATCAGGTTGTAGAGGCACTTACGCAGATGGGACTTAATCCATCCGTGCGCGGTGAAAAGCTTAGTCTTGAGGAATTTGCGGAGCTTTCAAATATACTTTATGCGAAGCTTCACTGAAGCTGCCTGGCATTTAGTGCCACTATTAAAATACTTTAGGAGTACCAATTAATGATTTTTGAAACACATGCCCATTATGATGATGAGGCGTTTGACGCAGACAGAGATGCCTTGCTATTGTCTATGACAGAGCATGGTATAGGAACTATTGTAAATGCCACAGCAAGTAAGAAGACTGTAGAACAGTCTATAGAACTTTCAAAAAAATACCCTTTCATTTACACAACCATAGGTGTTCATCCAAGCGACTGTGCTGAAATGGACGAAGACGAATTAAAATGGCTAGGCGATATGTGCTCCTATGAGAAGGCTGTTGCTGTAGGAGAAATCGGCCTTGACTATCACTATGACGAGCCCTCTAAAGAAATCCAGAAAAAATGGTTTGAGGCTCAGCTTGATCTTGCGAGAAGAGTAAAGTTTCCTGTCATTATACATTCAAGAGATGCAGCAAAGGATACACTGGATATCATGAAAAGCATGAAAGCCGAGGAGCTTGGAGGTGATATTCACTGCTTTTCTTATTCAGTAGAAATTGCAAGAGAATACCTTAATATGGGATTTTTTATCGGAGTAGGCGGAGTCATCACCTTTAAGAATGGTAAGAAGCTTCGTGAGGTTGTGGAGTATGCTCCTATTGAGCAGATTGTGATAGAGACTGATTCTCCCTATCTTGCTCCCGAGCCTTTTAGAGGAAAGAGAAATTCCTCTCTTAATCTTCCGCTTGTTACCGAGAAAATTGCAGAGATAAAAGGTCTGTCGCCTGAAAAGGTAATTGAGATAACCGAAGAAAATGCAAGGAGACTCTATAATTTATAGAGTCTCCCTTTTTTCTGTTTCCTTTTATTCATTGTAATTGTATTCGGAAAGAACAATGCTTTTTTCTTCTAGTGTTTTCTTTACATCAATCACCCTTTGATTTGATGAACCTCTGAATCTTAGTGAGATATTCTTTAAATCAAGTTTGAATTCTCCATCAACAAGCACGTCGATACTTCTTAATATCTCCATGGTATCTTCGCAGTGGCATCTCTTGTTGTCTTCATCTGTCAGCTCTTCCCAAGTATATCCGCTGTAAATCCAGATGTTTTTACCAGGAACCTCTGCTTTCACCCTCTCAATGAAGGGTCTTATCACTTTCTGATTAACTACCTCCATGGGCTCGCCGCCAAGGATCGTAAGTCCTGCGATATATGCCGGACGAAGGGATTCGATTATCTCATCCTCCACCTCTTTTGTAAAAGGCTTACCAAAATTGAAATCCCAGGTCTCTTCATTGAAGCATCCCTTACAATGATGAGTGCAGCCACTAACAAATAAAGATGTCCGGCAACCCACGCCATTTGCTATATCTGTATACTTAATCTCACCATAATTCATAATTTGTCCTCATCTCTATTGACGAAAAGGAGCTATCAAATTCGATAGCCCCCTTCTCTGTATATATGTACTTTTTCCCTCCATGATTCCAAGCGTCCTGGAATCATAAGCATCAAAGATGCAATACTCTCTCTTTTATCTCTTGTGTACGACCCTGATTCCAATACTGAGTTCCGATGTAGCCACAGGTACGTCTTGCAACATTCATCTTGTCCTGATCTGTGTTGCCACAGTTAGGGCATTTCCAGATAAGCTTTCCATCAGTGTCAGTCTCTATCTGAATCTCACCATTGTAGCCACAGCACTGACAGTAGTCACTCTTTGTGTTGAGCTCAGCGTACATAATATTCTCGTAAATATACTGCATTACTGCAAGTACAGCCTCGAGATTGTTGTTCATGTTAGGAACCTCAACATAGCTGATAGCACCACCAGGTGAAAGTGCCTGGAACTCAGACTCAAACTTGAGCTTGGTGAAGGCATCGATTTTCTCTGTTACATGAACATGATAGCTGTTTGTAATATAGTTCTTATCAGTTACGCCATCAATAATACCAAAACGCTTCTGAAGTGCTCTGGCAAATTTATATGTTGTAGACTCAAGTGGAGTTCCATATAAGCTGAAGGAGATGTTTGTCTCTTTTCTCCACTTAGCACACTTATCATTCATGAACTGCATAACTCTGAGTGCAAAGTCTTTTCCTGCGGGATCTGTATGTGTTACTCCCTTCATAAACTTTGTACATTCACAAAGTCCTGCATATCCAAGTGAAATTGTTGAGTAATTGCCATATAAGAGCTTGTCTATAGTCTCGCCCTTCTTAAGTCTTGCAAGAGCACCGTTCTGCCAAAGGATAGGAGCTACATCAGAAGGAGTTCCAAGCAAACGATTGTGTCTGCACATTAATGCCTTCTTACAGAGCTCAGTACGCTCCTCCATTATCTCCCAGAACTTCTCTTCATTTCCGCCTGAAGAACAAGCTGCATCTACCAGATTTATAGTTACAACACCCTGGTTGAAACGTCCATAATACTTGTGCTCGCCCTCTGTATAATTCTGAGCGTGTGAGATATTTGTCTTATTACAAAGACCCTCTGCAAGATCCTCACTATCAACAGTAAGGAAGCTTCTGCAGCCCATGCAGGGATAAACGTCACCGTTCTTATATTCCTTCATTTTCTTAGCTGAAATATAGTCCGGAACCATTCTCTTTGCTGTGCACTTTGCAGCAAGCTGTGTGAGGTACCAATAAGGTGTTCCCTCATGAATATTGTCTTCATCAAGAACATAAATAAGCTTAGGGAATGCAGGTGTAATATAAACGCCCTTCTCATTTTTAACACCAACTATACGCTGCTTGAGCATCTCCTCGATAACAAGCGCAAGGTCCTTTCTAAGCTGACCCTCCGGAACCTCATCAAGATACATGAATACGGTAATAAAAGGAGCCTGTCCATTGGTCGTCATTAATGTGATAACCTGATACTGGATAACCTGCACACCGCGCTCTATCTCCTTGCGCACACGCATCTCGGCGATATTATTAATCTGCTCATCTGTTGCATCCATTCCTGCATCGATGAATTCCTGGCGAACCTCTCTCTTGAACTTCTGTCTGCTGACATCAACAAAGGGAACCAAGTGTGAAAGTGTAATACTCTGTCCTCCGTACTGTGAGCTTGCAATCTGAGCGATAGCCTGAGTTGCTATATTACATGCTGTAGAGAAACTCTTAGGACGCTCTATCATAGTCTCAGAGATAACTGTTCCATTCTGGAGCATGTCCTCAAGGTTTACAAGGCAGCAGTTGTGCATATGCTGTGCAAAATAATCTGAATCGTGGAAATGAATGATTCCATCCTTATGAGCCTTAACAACATCATCAGGGAGAAGGAATCTGCGAGTGATATCGCGACTTACCTCGCCTGCCATGTAGTCTCTCTGAACACTGTTAACAGTAGGATTCTTGTTAGAGTTCTCCTGCTTAACTTCTTCATTATTGCACTCAATAAGAGACATGATCTGCTCATCAGTCGTATTTGACTTACGAACAAGGGCATGACGATAGCGGTATGTGATATATTTGCGGGCAACCTCGAATTTCCCGGACTCCATGAGGCCATCCTCAACCATGTCCTGGATTTCTTCCACATTTGCAGCTCTTGTAAGCCTCCCACATTTAGCCTCTACCTGAGCCTCAATGTCTCTAATCTGATCTTCAGACAAGCTCTGATCGGGTGTTACTTCCTTATTTGCCTTCTCTATGGCAGCCAAAATCTTGGCGCCATCAAAAGTAACCTCTTTGCCGCTTCTCTTAATAATCTTCACTGGTTAACCCCCTAAATAATACATTAAAGTGTAAATTTTTATATTTTTAGATAAAGAGTAGCCACCCGAAATCTACATCTTGTGGCTACAATTAAACTATAATACATTATATAGTATAAATCAAGTAACAATTTACCGATATCAAAACTTTCTTACAAATTCAAGCCTGCTCAGCATTCTGAGGTATTTAGACAATCTATTGATATCCGTAATTTCGTCTCCTGACTCATAGTATGTGGTATTGAACCCAACCACTATATCTTGTGGTTGATTAAAAATAATCTCTTTATCATCATCATTTTTAATATCAAGTCCCATAACATCGCCAAGATGATGAATTGTTCCGTAATTGCCGTCGATCAGATGTGTCTTTTCCCCAAGGATTTCCTTATACAGCGGTTTAAAATAATTGAAGTGTGTACATCCAAGAACAAGTGCACTGTACTTCTCATCGGACGCACCAAGAGATGAAAACTGCTTTCTAATATAATCTCTTACATTTTCACTATCGAATTCTTCTCTTTCAGCGAACTTAACCAGTTCTGGCATCTCCAAAAGATCAGCCTTGTGCTGCTGATCAACTCTAAGAAGAAGGTTTTCCAGCTTTTTTTCTCTTATGGTAACCGGTGTCGCCATGACAAGGATTCTTCTGTCATCATCAGCAGTCTCCTCAATAGCAGGTTTAACCGCAGGCTCCATTCCGAGTATAGGAAGGTCATATTTTTCTCTGACCATGGCTGCTGCCACACTTGTTGCCGTATTGCAGGCTATCACGATGGCATCAACTTTTTTCTCAATAAGAAATCTTACTATCTCATCAACATAGCCTCTGATTTCTTCTTCGGACTTTGTCCCATATGGTACATGCCTTGTGTCAGCATAAAAGATGTATTCCTGGTCCGGAAGCCTGTGATACGCTTCGTTTAAAACGGAAAGGCCACCTATCCCGGAATCAAAAATTCCTATTCGCATATCATTCCTCATTGTTGTATCATTATTAATTATGAATGAATCATTTACTATTGAACTTCAAAAATTATATGATGACTCGCATGTAAGTCCATTTATTCAGGAAATATGCGAGTACTACGCATCCAAGTCAGATTACGACGATGGAGAGGGCATGGATGATATCGAGCCCTCCGAAATAGTTGAGCCGATATACACTCTCTTTCTATTACAAAGAAGAGAAACTCTGCTGGATGAATTATCTTTTGTCCGTAAAAAATATCCCCACCTGTTCACTTGTGTTGAACAGCTTTATGAGGATATTCTGATTCACATGGACATACGCCCGCTTGAGGCAGAAAATGCTAAGCGTCTGTCAAAGGCTCTTGATGAAAAAGTATCTGCAGACCAGATCACTGAAAAGATCGAGGATCTTTGTAGCAGAACTGAAGACCTCTGCGAGGCTCTCGATCCCTTCTATGAGTGGATTCACAGATTTCATTCCTGAACTGTTACATATTTCATGACGCAGTATAAAACCTGATCTTCATATTTAATCTGGGCCCATTTTCCATCATCACTTGCTGCCACTCTATCAAGAGTGGTGCCCTTTGGAACCTGAGTCGCTATGAGGGCATCATCATCTGTATTCGGTGCTTTTCTAAGATTGAGATCAACTGTCGTAATTACTTTGTCACTTGTTTCTGTGTATCCATCCGGAAGGGCAACTTTTACTACAATTTGTGTATCTTCATCATTAATATATTCAGGTGTCAGATATCTGTCATATATCTTTGCTTTAAATATCATTCCGATAAGAACCAGAATGACCAATCCTGTAATTATCGAAGATATCCTTACTATCAGCATGGGATCGATGCCGCCCTCATTATCATCTTCATCGATATCTTCATAGTATTCTTCTTTGGCCCTTTTTCTGATGGCTCTCTTATTTTCTTTTGAAGGCTTATCTTCCTTCTTTTTTTCCTTTTTAGACACAGGGCGCTCTTTCACAGGGCTTTTTGATTCAGATTTTCTTGGCTCGGATTTTCTCTGCTCTGATCTTCCAGACTCACGCTCTCTTCTCTCTACCGGTTGCTGCACAGCTTGTTCGCTATCCTCGTCATCAAAGAAAAACTCAGGTGAATCCTTAGAGATGCTCTCTCTTTCTTTATCCATGGCTGCATGCTGGGTTCTATAATACTCCTCCCTCTCGTCAGCCGATAAAAAGTCCAGAGGGTCCTGAATCTCAATGTCTATCTCCTCTGTAAACTGCTCTTCATTTTTTATCTTTTTTCTATAATCATTAAAATTTCTGATATTGTCCGCCATGACTTCTCCCCGGGAAATCCCTTGGTCAACATCTCCCCCTGTTTTTCCTCGAAAAATAATTCGGGTAGACATTGCCTACCCGAATCTATAATAGCACATATTTGTTCTAATCTAAAATTAACTTATGACACTACCTTATCGATCATGCTCTGAAGCTTAGCCTTGCTCTGAGCACCAACTGCCTGGTCAACAAGCTCGCCGTCTTTGATAAACGCGAACATAGGGATAGACATAACGCCATACTTCTGAGCAATCTCAGGCTGCTCATCCACGTTTATCTTTCCAACCTTGAGTTCCCCATCGTATTCCTTGGCAAACTCATCGATCATGGGCGCCATCATTTTGCAGGGTCCGCACCAGTCAGCCATAAAGTCGATAAGAACCGGAAGCTTACTGTTGAGAACTTCTTCCTCAAAGTTGTCTGTTGTAAATGTGTACTCAGCCATCGTCCACCTCTTTCCGCGATTTTAGGTATCGCATTGTAAAATTTTTGTAACTATCCTAGCGCTTAATAATATATTTGAAGATAGGATTCCCTTTTGCGGAAAACTTCTCCTCATATTCCGTCATGATGTTACCTTCATTCATAACTGCATCATTATGAAGATCATATGTCACAGCCTCTGCGTGCCAGCCTGCTGTGTTCAGTTCCATTAATGAAAAGTCGAAAAGGTCTCTGTTATCCGTCTTGAATTCCAGTTGTCCATCCTCTTTAAGGATCTGATCATAACGTCTAAGGAAAGTACTGGAGGTCAGTCTCCTCTGAGCGTGTCTCTCTTTAGGCCATGGATCCGAAAAATTGAGATATATTCTGTCTACCTCATCCTTCTCAAATACCTCGGTTATGATCTCCGCTTCCATTCTGATGAATCTTACGTTGGTAAGCTCGCGTTCTGTCTGCTTCTGAACTGCTCTTAAAAGAACACTGGAATACTTCTCGATTCCGACATAGTTTATATCAGGATTGGCCTCCGCCAAATCCATAATGAAGCGTCCCTTTCCTGTTCCGACCTCAATCCTCACAGGATTATCGTTTCCGAACACTTCTTTCCATTTTCCCTTGTGCTCCTCCGGATTATCAATCGTGAAGGGGCTCTCTGCGATCCTCTCTCTGGATCCTGCTACATTTCTAAGCCGCATAAATTAAATATTACCTTTCAATATAATAATTATAATACCAAATGCCACATATTGAAAAGTTTTTGCAGCTTCATCTTTGGTTTTATGCACTTTTAGTGTATCATAAATTAGCAAGCTGTCGCTACAAGGAGTTTACATGAATCATAAAGGCTTTATTAGAAAATTGAATATTTTGACCTCTCTGGTTCTGATTTCGGTAATTTTATCACTTACCGGTTTTCACAGCTCTGCAGAGACTGACCTCGAGGCGGCTCAGGCAGCCAGGAAGGAGCTTCCTATACAAAGTAATGATACTCCGAATTGGCCAGCCGGTCCTGAGATAGGTGCAGAGGCAGCAATACTTATGGATGCTAACACCAAGACTATCTTGTATTCAAAGAACATCCACGAGGAACTCTATCCTGCAAGTACTACCAAAATCATGACATGCCTTCTGGCAGTTGAGAATGCCGGACTTGGTGACAGGGTTGATTTTTCTTACGACGCCATCCATTCTGTTCCGGCGGACGGCTCCAAGATTGGTATGGATGCAGGAGAATACCTCTCTCTTGAGGAATGCCTCTATGGAATCATGGTAGGTAGTGCCAATGAGGTCGCCAATGCTGTTGCTGAACATGTCAGCGGCTCGATTGATGGTTTTATTGATTTAATGAATGAAAGGGCCAAGTCACTTGGCTGTACCAATACACATTTTTCAAACACTAATGGACTGCAGGCTTCAGACCATTACACAAGTGCTTATGATCTTGCACTTATATCCTGTGAGTTTTTCTCAAATGAATTACTTTGCAGAGTCGGCAATACTCCGAGATATCACTTTGAGCCAAGTGCAGGACAGCCGGATGACTTTTATCTGAATAATAAGCACAAGCTGATATCCGGCGAAATGTCCTACCCCGGAATTATCGGAGGTAAAACAGGATACACGGATCTTGCCAGAGAGACACTGGTTACCTGCGCTGAGCGCGGCGGAATGAAGCTTGTATGCGTAGTTTTCATGGAAGAGTCACCCTACCAGTTTACTGACACCATTACGCTTTTTGATTACGGCTTCAATAATTTCAAGTCAGTTAATGTAAAAAGTGAAGAAACAGGCTATATTCCACAGGACAATGCCTTCTTTTCTTCTGAAAATGATATTTTCAAATCCCAGTCTGCAGTTTTGGAATTCAGTAAATCCGATTATGTTATTCTTCCGGTTAATTCATCTCTTTCGGATGCGGATTCAACTGTTTCCTATGACAGTGGCGGTTTGTCCAATATGCTCGCTACTATAAACTACACCTTTAATGGTGTACCGATAGGTTCAGGACACATAATTGTGTCACAGGGAATTACTTCCTCAAAAGCCGATGATTCCGGTCAGGATATCAAAACCATTTATCTAAATATGAAGCAGATAATTACTTATTTTGCTGCCGGAGGCTTCATACTTATCGCACTCATCTATATATCGGCTCTTATCGGAACATATAGTTTCGGTGGCAGCAGAGAGGACAGAAAAAGACTAAACCGGAGAAAGCGTGAAGCAAGAAAACGCAGTGGCCCAAGATTTTAAAAAGACCTTCCTGAACAAACAGGAAGGTCCTTTTTTATGAGTTTTTCTTATGATCCGATAATCTGTTAAAGCTCTTTTTCTCTGACTTAGCCTTCATCTCCAGCATCTCTTTGTCAGTGATAAATTTCATTGTTTTAACCGCATAATACTTTTGACTTTCGGCCTTCTTGACTCTGACCTTGGCTCTCATGAAGCCATGCTCTTTGCAGAGTGAAACGCTGTAAAAATGTTTTCCGTTATTTGAAAACCACTTTACTTTACGTTTAATAGGCTTATTACATATATAGCACTTAGTTCCCATTACCTCAGGGTCCGATAAGAGTTCCTCTTTTGATTTAAACTCTCTGGAAATGTATTTTGCGTAATGGTCAAAGATTATATGAACCTCCTGGTCCTTAGTCTTTGGCGTCACATAATTATCAAATGAGTAATTATAAAATACCTTGCGACTAAGCTCACAGAATATCCTTGCTGTGTAGTCCGCATCCGACAATGCTCGGTGGAAAGCGGAATCCTTTTCCATTCCAAGGCTGTCTGTCGCATGTTCCAGAGATCGTCTCATCTTTCCGTCTTCGTACTGGATACTGAACAGCTTTTGTACATCATAAAACGGAAGTGGTCTGTCAGAAAGAAGCGGAAGATCATAAAAATCCATGTTGCGCTGCAATTCCGTAAGATCAAGCGGCCCCCATGTGCAGAATGTGGGCTCTTTGCCGCACCATTCAAGAAAATCTGTGATCACCGTTACAAAATCATCGCCCTTTTGCAGATCTTCCATAGAAATATGGATCAGATCCTCAGTGATCTTGTGCATCTTCTTATAGACCTGAGGTCTTATGAGCCGACTGAACTCACCTGTCCTTTTCATATTTTCATCAATGCGGACAGCACCGATCTCAATAATTTCAAAGGGCAGCGATTTTCCGTTTTTCTCTTTTACTGTTTTCCCCTGGTTCCATTCCAGGTCAAATACAATGTAATTTCCCATTAAGGCTTAATACTCCTTAGCCGTAGTCCACTTAACCTCTCCATACAGGTCAGTGAATCTGAATGTAACAAGAACTTTACCATCACCAACTGATGTATTTGCAATATGAAGATCCTTCATATCACCATCAACTGTAAGAGTCTCTCCCAGAAGATACCTTTGCTGGAAGTTTTCATCATAGTCATAGAAATCGCATACAAAGTCTATTCTGTCTCCCGGCTGAATCTCAGTAAGATTTTTTGCCACAGTCTCTGTCTCGCCATCAACATAGTCATAGGTTACACCTGCAACATATCCATCTTCGTTTTCAGAATCAAAAACCAGGATCAGGTTCGCATCCACATCATTGAGTTTGCAAGGAACTCTTCCTGTGATTGAATAATTGTCCGAAGTTCCCTGTAAATCTATTCTGTAATAAGCAACTGTCTGTCCGTTAATGGATAACCATGTTCTGTCTGAAGGAGCAACCGGATTGCCATCACTGTCAATATCATATGCGTTATCCCATCCAAGGTCAACGTAACCTGTTCCGTCATCGTAAAACATCTGATAATCAAGATTCTGTACGAGATCCCACTGCTCAGATGTCATCTGAATGACATCCTGTCCCTCACTGTTTTTTGTCCAAATGGCATTTTCCATAGAAAGCTGATTTTCAGCTACGTACTCAGCCATTGTCTCAGCATCAAGTCCTCTTCCGAAAAATGCCGAATTAGAAGCATCAAGTCCTGACACACCTGTTACTCCGCTGCTCATCATTGTTCCAAAAAGCTGGAGAAGTACATCCGCACTTGATACAGACTGTCCTGAACCCTGAAGCTCTCCAAAAAGGCTTCCCGCAGGAGACATTGTTCCGCCGGATGCTACCTGACCTGCAACCTCCATAGAAGCAAACTTCTGGATACAGTCTGCATAGCTGTCTTCCATTCCAATAGCTTCATAGGTGCTCACCATATTATCAACCTTCGAGGTCTTCTGGTAAGGGAAGTATATTGAAAGACCATAAGCATTTGTCATGCTCTGGCTTGTTCTGTTGTACTTTACGCATCCCTTAAGGGCATTCGCAAGCTGCTTTGCTTCACCGGTTCCCATATTGGATGCCAGATGAAAGGCATCAACCTGATCAATTTTGGAGGACGCTGCAAATTCTCTTGCTCCTGATCTTGCATTAGAAACCTCTTTAAATTCCTTCTTGGAAATCTTATCTGAGGTTTCTATTGCGAAGTCTGTAAGTTCCTGAGGAACTGTGTAATCAAGTTCTGCCAGATTAATAAGTGACAAAGTTGTCTTCTGTCCACGGCAGGTCTGCGCACAGACATCTGTATATGTATCTATAATGAGCTTTGCCAGATCTATTGTCTCCATTGAAGGATTCTTGGAGTACTCATTAAGCCAGTCTGTGTAATACCAGCCAACTCCGGGCTCTGTTTCCTCGGAGGCTATCATATAATCCGCATATCTGGATGCAACAATCGCAGTTTCAACTGTTGCCATAAGGCAGGCATCAAATCCGATAAAATCATAGTTTATTCCACTATCTCTAAGAGCATTGTTAATCTCAGAAATATCCATGGAACCTTCTCTTGCAAACTTTTCATCATATCCATAGCCGCTTACAGATCCGCCGCCATGATCCCAGAAGATAAGGTCATATCTGTCTGCTTTATAATTAGAGCTTGCCCATTTGATGAACCCTGAAAGGTTATCGGGGTCTGTCATGGGAACCTCACCAAGCCCGTCCTTTAGGAGAACAAGTCCGCCCTTCTTTACCTGATAGATCTGATTTGTTCTGCTGGAAATGACGTTATTCTGCCATCCTTTGCAGCCACCTGTATAAACAATGATGTTTATGTTATCGCTGATATTGGCAGCCATCATTTCCTGAAGGTCCTTGGTTGCCATTGCGCTTCTGGACTCAAGGTCCGTTCCGCACATGTATATCATAATTGTAGTGGTATCTGTTCCATCACCTTTAATAACTGTTCTGGGTGCTCTGCTTCCCTCAGCGACACTCCTGTCAAGTTTTCCGGTATTTGGTGTCTCGATCCACTCGCTTCCTACCTGATCATAGTAACCGGTTCCCCCTCCGAGAAGAGCTCCCAGAAGAGACCCCATCTGAGAAGTTCCGGCGCTGCCTGTTCCTGCAGATGATTCAGTAGTCGTATTCGAATCGGATGTATTTTGATTTGTAGTGCTCTGATTTTCTACAGTACCTGTAGTAGTCTGGGTTGTATTGCTGCCTGTTGTCTGAGTCGTTGTATAAGAAGTATCATCGCCGTCGGAGAAGCCTCCCATAAGGCTTCCGATTCCTCCACCTCCTCCGAGAAGAAGTATCAGCAAAACTACTATTATTGAAAGAGGGCTTCTACTTCCTCCACTTCTGTTAGGACCACCACCTCCGGTAGTTCCCGAGCCTCCTCCTTTTCCCGAATAACCATCAGATGAACCCACAGGGCCGCCGCCAATTCCGTCTCCACGTTTATTTACTCCTATCCCCCCATCTTCAATATTCTTCTTTCTTCTGATTGGCTGATCTGACATAACTTTTTCCTCACCTTCCTCTGTATTAATCTATAACAAAGATTTTACCGCCAAAATTATCGGCGACATACAGTTTTCCCCCTTGAATACATATTCCAACCGGAGATACCAGTTCGGCATCCGGAATTTGATCGTCTTTTACTTCAATAGTTGTGACCTGTCCATCCTTTACTCTTCTGACAGCCCCATTCACAGTGTCCGCCACGTAAACTGTGCCCTCGCTATCAACCGTTACCCCTTTTGGAGATGAAAATGACGACATCAAGGCTTCTCCATCTTCAAGACCTTCATTTCCGCTTCCTGCTACAATCTCTATATCCCCGAAGGATTTTTTTGTAGAAACATCAGATGCATTTATTCTGATTATCCGGTTATTACCAGTCTCTGCAATGTAAAGATATCCGAATCTATAGAAAAGTCCCATGGGACTATTTATTTCATCTATAAAAGTAGATGCTTCTCCAGTTGGTAAAACTACCATAACCGCATTTGCATGCGTATCGGAAACAAAAATATTTCCGCTTTCATCAGTAGCTATACCGGTGGGAAAATCATAGCTTCCGGGATCTCCATCTGAGTTTTTCATGGTATCAACCACATCTTCACTGATAATTCTGACAACACCATTGTCTGTATCAGTTACTGCTATCCCGCTGCCATAAGGCGCAATTCCCCATGGAAGTTTAAATTGCGCTTCCAGGGCGCCTGCGTCATTATATCCGCCCTGAGGTTTGTTATAAGCATCCTTGTCACTGTCGGCCCCGGCATAAATCTCTGCCCCGCTATCAGTCACTCTCCACACGCACTTTGAAAAGCTGTCAGCTACATAGAGCACATCATCAAGAATGCAAAGTCCCATAGGTTCAATCGTATCCGGAAGGGAAGAAAGGTTAAAGCTTACATATGCTTCAGATACAGAGTTTGTGATTTCATCTTCAAAACCTGCAGCTACATCTTCAGCATATTCTTCTTCTCCTGCCTCAGTTGCTTCGTCTTCATTTGATTTATTTTGAAATTTTCCTCGAATAAGACCACAGGCCACCATGGAACCTGTAAAAAGTGTCACCAAAAGAACAAGAATGACAACTACCCACTTAACGCCCTTTTTCTTCTTTTTGTTCATAAAACTCCCCCAGATAAAGAAAACATCAGCTATATTGAGTATATCACAAATGCTGCGCTATTATTGTTTATGAACGACTGAATCTATCTCTTTGAGCTCATACTCCTTAATTTTTACTCCATCAAAAGTATGCTCTACTATGAAGTATGCTTCTCCGCCTATCATCGTTGCCTCATCCTGTTTCTGATCGGCCCTGAAATTGCCGAGAGAGTAATAAACCAGCGTCTCTCCGCCATCTTCCCTCTCCAAAGTCTGCATATATTGAAGTACATGGGGATGGGTTCCGATAATTACATCAACCCCTGCGTCACACAGAAGGTACGCAAATTCTCTCTGGGCATCGCTTATACTTTTTGTGTACTCATCTCCCCAGTGAGCATAAACCACAATAAAATCTGCTTCCTGTTTCGCTTTCTCTATATCACTTGTGCATTTTTTCTTTTCTTCCTCTGTCCTTGGAATGTAGTGAACAGCATTAGGGTATTTGTCTGATGCATCCATCCCGTTAGTTCCGTAGGTATAGCTGAAAATTGCAAACTTTATGCCGTTTCTTGTGATAATCTCATAGGGTCTGTACTTTGTATCTTCACTATTTTGAATTCCTACGCAGAGTATGTCATTTTTCTTATAAAAAGAGGTCGTTACATTTATCCCATATATACCTTTATCTAATGCATGATTATTTCCGCAGACAGCAATATCGAAGCCTGCCTTTTTTATGGCATCTCCCACTGCAATCGGAGAACCGAACTGCGGATACCCTGAGACCGCAGCCATTTTATCAACAAGCACTGTCTCTGCCTGAATTGAAGCTATATCAGCATTTTCAATTTCATCTGCAAAGGGTTCATAGAGAAAGTCAAAGTTCCCATCTTTATAGTTATAAGCATATTCATATATCGTCTTGTGTATTATGTTGTCACCAAAGGCTGCGAATTTTACCTCATTATCGATATTTCTAAGTCCAAAGGAACTCCACACCCACAGAGTATTTTCATCCTTTCTGTCCTCTGTGAGAATTATGGTGTTATCCCTGTCAACCAGTTTCATTCTTGTGACAAGGCGCCCAATATCAGAGGCAAACCACTTGGATGTTACCTCTTTGTTCTCAGAAATATTGTAAATAAAGATATGCTGCGAATAACTTATTTCATCCCCATTAATCCAGAAAGGTCTTTCATTACCGAATCTTCCTCTTTTCCACAAAAGAAGAATCAGTTCCTCATCACCATTTCTGTCTATGTCGGTTATAAATGCATCCTGAACCTTTAGCTCTTTCCCGCTACTCCAAAAATTCTTTCCGCTCTCGTCATAGAGCTTTACTCTCCTTTTTTCAAGAAGACACTCTATCCCAGACTCGGAGGTGAAATTCTTTTCCTGCCATGATATCCAGGAAGGAAGCAAAAGCGAAGCATAAATGCAGCAAATGGCTGCCGCTATTACAAGCAGCAGCCATGCATATTTTTTTGTAATCAAAATTTTCTTCATTCTTTTATGCGATAACTCATTGTCCATTCAGGTTGTTCGGGCTTATTCTCATTTTCAATCCAGTTCCAGTCTTCGTCCAGATGTCCTCCGGAGAGCATATCTCTCCATTCACCATCTGTCAGCCTTTCACTCATTGGCTGCTCAAACTGATAGAAGCTGTAAGCGCCGCCCTTTCCAACATGCAGCTTTCCATCAATCGGAAATACTACATAAATCTCATCTACTCTTCCGGTTCCTACTTCAAGAACAGAGCCATTAGGATCTGTAGCGATGTCAGCAATAACAGGACATGGTGCCTGATAGCTGTAGCCAAGATTTTCTACTTCATCTTTATTGACCTCGAGCCAGAAATGTTCAAGATTTCCTCCGTAGCATCTGATAAATTCATATTCATCATCACTAAGGCTCTCATTTTTTAATTCTTTTTCTGATATAGCAAGGAGTCTTTGTGCTATCTCGGAAAGAAGTTCAAGATCCTTTGAAGCTTCGGAATTAAGCATTCCTAAATTATCAAGTCCTTCCTTCGTCTTATTTGCAAGGAATATAAATCTGCTGTAAACGACAGGCTCCGGGTCAACATATCCTCTGTCATCCGGAATATCTTCATCTTCTCCATCACCCATCTCAGCCATCAGCTGCTTAGCGTAGAGAATGGTGTCATGCTTAAGCTCAGCATAGGAACCCGCAAAAGTTTCAAGGTCCTTCTTTTCCCACTCATCGGAAAGCATATATGAAGGATATCCCTCGCCCTTCTTCTCAAAGAGAGGTCTTAGGGTGTTAAGCCATCCTGAGTACAGGCTTGCATTCCAGATTTCATCATTGTCTTTACTGAAAAATCCCTTTATAACTGTCAGATTATCTTCGTAGTTTTCATAATCCGTTGCTCCACCATCTTTCAAAATGGAGTATGCTTCTTCGGAACCAAGAGCCGCAGCGGTATCGAGAGTATCCGGAAGATATCTTCTTTCTCCGTTACTGTTTTCTCCAACAGCTCTGTATACAAGTCTCTGCATTATAGAAGCATCGATTGTAAATCTCTGTCCCATGAATCTGAAGGACGCTATGACGTTCTCTTCATCTTCACCGACTGGAACAGAATTGATCTGAGGAGGATCCAGTTTCTTTACTGCCAGCGCTACCTTTTCAAAAGAATCGCTGTCAGTTGGAAGCTCAGTTACTTCCGGCATTTTTCCATAGTTTTCATTAACCAGAGTTTTGAACACATTGTAGCCGGGATCATCTGATGCTCCTGCAAAGAAGCTTGTTATACTATAGATACTTTCCCAGTTTTCAGGGTCTTCATCAATAGCCATCGTCATAAGGATCGCACTTTTCACCATTTCTTCTTTTTCAAGATCGAATGGCATGCGTCCATACCACATCATTGCGCGGAAGTATTTTTCAAGAGTTTCATCACCCTCGTAGTAACCTCTTACCTTGTACTGCGTATAGTCCTCATTAAATCCCGAAATCTCGCTGGGTACTAATTCGGATGCATCCATAACTTTCTCATATTCAGTCTGAACCACATCCGCAAAGCGCTCATCATCAATGGAAACCTTTGCTTTTCCATCCTGAAGGAGTGATCCAACATAGAAGAATTCGAGATTTGTCAGCGCAGCATTTTCCCAATCCGTTCCCTTCAATGCCTCGTATTGCTTCGAAGCAGCATCAACCATTGATTCACTTAAATCGAGGAGCTTTTCTGAAATGTACTTCCTCTCTATATTTTTCATGAGATATGCAAAATACAGATGATACGTATGCATAAGTGAATCTACTGTCACAAAGCTGGGAAAATACGAATATCTGTTGCCTTCATAAACATCAAAGAATTCGTCATGCCCAGCTTCCTTGACTGCAAATGAATTCTCTATAAGCTTGTTTTTAAATTCCGTAACATTGTTATATTCACTTTCATACTCTGTATTAAAAAGACTCTCAAATCTCTTATCATATTCGACATTTGAAAAATCTTTCTCTACTGAATATGCAGGAATCGATGGAACAAGATTTTCATCATAATAGATTTCTTCCTTGTCACCAAGAAGAGAAAGACTAATTGCTTTGTATTCAGAATTGCCTGCAGCTTCGCCATCATCACTGCTTGCTGCTTCATCTGTCTGCTTAGCTTCTTCCTTATTTGCTGATTCCTCAGTTTGTTCCGTCTCATCTTTTGTTTCTTCGACAGACTGCTCTGCATTAGCCTCTTCTTTTGTTTCATTTTCTGAAGAGGTTTGCTGATTTTCACTAGTGTTCCCCTGTGTAGTACTTGCGGTACAACCCGAAATAGTCATGGATAATACCAGCAACATTGATACTATCTTTTTTTTCATAATCTTATCCTCATTCAAAAACAAAATTGCGTTTTAGTTGCAACTATAAAAAGTATATCACAAATTGAAGAAATAGAAAAAACAGTATAAAGCTCGGAAAAATATTTTTCGCCGAGCTTTATATTTGTAATTTCTATTTGGAATCAATCTTTGTTTCTGAGCTTATGGAAGGAGATATTTCCATCTATCCTGTCCATTGCATTTTTCTTTTGTTCATCAGTAGCTGTCGCTGCCTTAATTTCTTTTGAAAACTCTCTATAAACCTCTTCTGCCTTATCCACTTCTCCTGCTCTATAAAGTGCTACCATTTTGTGGAAAGCAACTTCACTTCTAAAATCGAGGTAATCTCCCATATCAATAGCTTCTTCTCTTGCCCCGTAAGCTTTTATGACATTATCGCACCAGTCAGAGATTCTTAAGGCTTCATCCTTTTCATCCCACCAGCTGTAATTAAGAGATATGGTATAAAGAATTCCGCTAAGTGAATTAAACAGTAGCTTTTCATTAACTTTGATAACTTCCTTCATCTTTTCAAAACCGCCCTCAAAGAAAGCCAGCTCCATATCAATTTTCTCTTTTATTCTGCTGGAACTAAGACTTGGAAGTACATTAAGGTGATCTCTTGCGTTGTCAAAATCCTTTGTGTGAATGTAAATCCAGGTGAGAGCATAATGTGTTTTTTCTTTAAGATTTTTGTCTCCGCAATGACCTATAAGATAAGCTCCTTTTCTTATTGCATCCTTGAAAATCTTATCAATGCGCTCATCTTCTCCCTCATAATAGTTATGAAGTGTTGGATCTGCATACATGCTTAAGCCAGCTGTCTCCTGAACATAATCCTTTATCACTACAAAATTCCCGGGATTAAGGTTCGTTTCAGTTGAAAGATATTCACATATCTTAAGCTTGCTGCCTGCCCTGTCCTCATTATCCTTCATTGCAGCAACTGCCTCTTCAATCCTTGTAGTCTGCGCTTCATTTTCAGACATATTGTCATAACCAAGAAGCGCATCTGTTGTTACACCAAGAACCCGCGCAAGTGGAATCAGCATCGATACATCCGGGCATCCCATTTCCGATTCCCACTTACTTACAGCCTGCGGTGTGATATTGAGAAGAACCGCCAGTTCTTCCTGCGTGAATCCTTTATTTTTACGATAAATCTTTATATTCTTTCCAAGCGTAGTGCTCATGATCAGCCTCCCCACTATGTTATTTTATCAGTTCCCATATTATTCCGATCGGTTAATATCTTTGTAGGCTAATCATACCTTTCAATTGACGGTATTACAAACAACGTTCGGTTGAAATGTGCTCAACTACGGTTTATATGAAATTGCATAAAAAAAAGCCTTAAATTAGGCTTCTTAAAATTAAAAACGTTCCCGATGTGATTCGAACACACGACCTTATGCGTTTTGGTCGGCAGCTTTAGACTGCCGGCCAGGTTTAACGTTCCCGATGTGATTCGAACACACGACCTTCCGCTTAGGAGGCGGACGCTCTATCCAGCTGAGCTACGAGAACAGCTATGCATTTTTCGCACCTAAATATAGTATCATAGCGCTGCAGTAAGTTCAAGACTTCACGAAATAGTGCCTTCCAAGCCACCGTGATATTCCGTCCAGTCCCGGATAAACTATTCTTTCGGATATGTTCTGATGATCAAGCAAATCCCTGATCTGCCAGCGCAGATTTTTATCAATAATATACTTAAATGTCTTATTTGTGTTTTTATTTAAAAAGCCTTCTATGTCATCCATTCCACTCGGTATAACAGAGAAAAATGAATACTGATTTACAATTCGAATGTCCACAGATGGAGGCTCGATCATAACCATGGAACTATTACCCATGTCCTCATCATACTGTTCAAGACTTGAGCAAACTTCCTGCATCATATCAACTGAAAACACTGTATTATTTACACGCTTCGATTCCTGTTTGTATTTTTCAGGTAATAGATCATGAAGCTCATGGATATCTACTCTCCACACTACGCTGTCATGAGTTCTCATCTGATCCATATCAGCTTCCGTTGTTGAAAAGTGTAATCCGATAAGCGGTGAAAAGGACCAGTCGAGGAGTCTTGTCGGAAGTCCGTGATGTTGACCGAATATCATTTGTCTCCAGACTGATCTTTCGATTGAAGGTTCATCGATTGCAGCATATTTTGTAAAATTTCGAAGAATGCAGGGTTCAAGTTCTTTTCTCTTATCCTTACAATTTCGCATAAGACTTGTGACAAGGGCAAAATCCACATTGGGTTGTCCTCTATACACAAATAGATTTCTGTGTCTGTCGATATCATCTCTGAATTCCTGCTCAGAGATCATCTCAAAAAGGGAATTCATGTCATTGATTTTTACTGTATTGATCATGGCTCACCTCTCATAAGAGTTCATACATCATATTGGAACAAACCATGCTACAATATTATTGTAGCATTTGCGCAGCTATATATTCAATTATCCCGAAAGGACAAACGATGATATCAAATAATATTAAGAAATTTGTTTTTGGAAATCCTATAAACACCGGTGCTGTTGTTAAGGATATCGATACATCCGTAGGAGTTCCCAAAGAGTTTGAATATGACAGAGCCACTGATAGTTTCTCATTTTCCTTTGAAAAAGATGATGCTGTTTATGGTCTCGGCGAAACTGTTCGCGGAATCAATAAACGAGGCTGGATTTATGTAAGCAATAATTACGATGACCCTCATCACGAGGAAACAAAAAGTAGTCTTTATGCTTCTCAGAATTTCCTTATCATTGACAATTCCAAAAGATGCTTTGGAATCTTCATTGATAATCCCGGAACTGTTACCTTTGATATCGGGTACACAAATTCCGATCTTTTTACGATTAGCTTTGAAGATAATGACACGTATTTCTATGTAATTGACGGTAATACCCCTTATGAAATTGTTTCTTCATTTCGTTCTCTCATTGGAAGAAGTTACATTCCTCCGATCTGGGCCTTTGGTTTTGGTCAAAGCAGATGGGGATATGAATCTGCTGATGATATTCGAACCGTAGCGAAAAGATACAAGGAATTGAACATCCCAATCGATATGATTTACTTGGACATCGATTATATGCAGGATTTTAAGGACTTTACCGTTAATCCTGAGAGATTTCCTGATTTCGAGAATTTTGTAGCTGAGATGAAAAACGAGGGAATACATCTTGTTCCCATAATCGATGCCGGAGTTAAAATTCAGAAGGACTATGACATCTATGAAGAAGGTGTAGCTGGAGACTATTTCTGTAAAAAGGAAGACGGTTCTAATCTGGTAGCTGCTGTATGGCCCGGAAAGGTTCATTTTCCTGACTTTTTGAATTCAAAGGCACGTAAGTGGTTTGGAGACAAGTATAAGATTTTAACAGATGTGGGAATTGAAGGTTTTTGGAATGATATGAACGAACCTGCGATTTTCTATACTGAGGATCATCTGAAGGAAGTCTTTTCTGAGATAAAAAATTATGAAAATATGGAGCTTGATATTTGGAGCTTCTTTGAATTCAAAGATTTAATCGGTTCAATAGATAACTATCCCGAGGATTATAAAAGATTTTATCATGACTTTGACGGTATCAAAATTCGCCATGATAAAGTTCATAACCTCTATGGCTTCTACATGACCAGGTCTGCAGGTGAAGCCTTTGAGAGAAATAATCCGGATAAAAGAATTCTCATGTTTTCAAGATCCTCTTATACAGGAATGCACAGATACGGTGGTATCTGGACTGGCGATAATCTCTCATGGTGGAGTCATCTTCTGCTTAATATCAAACAGATGCCTTCACTTAGTATGACTGGCTTTTTATACTCCGGTGCTGATATTGGTGGCTTTGGCGGAAATACTACGGAAGACCTTGTTCTTCGCTGGACAGAATTTGGAATATTCACTCCTCTTTTTAGAAATCACTGTGCTCTGGGCTGCAGGGAACAGGAAATGTATCAGTTTGAAAAGACTTCTGATTTTAAAAATATTGTGGAACTAAGGTATTCCCTTATTCCATATATTTATTCCGAATTTATGAAAGCAGTGCTAAACAATACCATGTATTGTGCTCCTCTTGCATTCGAATATCGACATGATGAGAGATGTAAAGAAATAGAGGATCAGCTTCTGATAGGTTCTTCAATTATGATTGCTCCTGTCTATGAGCAGAATAAAACCGGCAGATATGTATATCTCCCTGAGGAAATGAAGCTTATCAGATTCAGAAGCTGTAATGACTATGATGAAGAAGTTCTTTCATCCGGTGATCACTATGTGAAAGCAGACCTTAATGAGCTTCTTGTTTTCATAAGAAAAGGAAAAGTACTTCCTCTTGCAAAACCCGCTCGTCATGTTAACGACATAGATTTTGAAAATCTTAGTTATATTACTTTTGATTCAAAACCTGATGATTACGATTTATACAGAGATGATGGTATTTCACGGATTTAATTAAAAAAGAGCTTCGCCAGGATGAATAAGTCATCTAAGGCAAAAGCTCTTTTCTATTTTCATGCATCAGGATAATTTACATATCCCTGCATCCATATTGTTCCTTTAAATCTTCTTCCAGGCATTGGTTCACCGAGGAGATCCTTTTTATTGATGCAAACATCAAAAATCAGTTCATTACAATTTAATGTCATTAATTCAAGAGTCTGACCTGTAAGCTTATTGGTCAGTTCACGACATTCCACGATTTCTCCCATTACATTATAGTGGTCACACTCAACGCCATGTGGCATAAAATAATTGTCAACAAGAGTATAGATATCTGTAGTCTTGATTTGCTTAGAAAGAGCACTATAAGTATCCATATCATCTATGGAAAGTGTCTCCATAGCTGTCTCGTCGCCCTTTCTTGCTTTATTCATCAGCTTTTCTCTTTCTCTTGTACGCTTCCTGGCAAAGTGCTTATCACTATCCGTCTTTGCAATCGGCATCATGATGGTACCATTTAGTGAGAGCGCTGACATTGTGAGAGTTGTTCCTCTAATGGGGAATCTGTTTTCATTCTGTACTTTAATGTAAGGTATCATGTTTTGCAGATAGAAAATTATTGTGACTCCTACTCTTAGGTCATCACAAACTCCTGCATAAGATTCCTTACTTGCATGTCTTGAAACTGTGATATCCTCTTCAGTTGTAATACCTGTTCCTCGGATGTAAGGATAATAGTAATCATATAAGAATTTGTCCTGCTCATTGAATTCTCCACAGACACAAATTCCTATACCGTCGGCGAAATCCTTGCAGAATTCACCAAGAAGTTTTTCACCATCCTTAGTAACATATGATCTTGAATCAGCCTGCTGAACTGTCATAGCTATGAGCTGCTGAATATCATCTCTGCTTTTAAAGTTTTCAAAGCCGATTGCTCTAAGATAATTATGCATGGATTTCACCTCCCTTCGTTTAGTAATTCGGTATTATAACCGATTTGAAATCTTGTCATTTTTATTTTAAAGGAATGAGTTTTTCCTTACCACCCATATAAGGTCTGAGTGCTACAGGAATATTTACTGATCCGTCCTCGTTGAGATTGTTCTCAAGGAATGCGATAAGCATACGAGGCGGAGCAACTACTGTGTTGTTAAGTGTGTGAGCAAGGTAGTTTCCATCCTTACCCTTGATTCTGATCTTAAGTCTTCTTGCCTGAGCATCACCAAGATTAGAGCAGCTACCTACTTCGAAGTACTTCTTCTGTCTGGGTGACCAAGCTTCAACGTCACAGGATTTGCACTTAAGATCTGCAAGATCTCCTGAGCAGCACTCAAGTGTACGAACCGGAATATCCATTGAACGGAAAAGATCTACTGTATTCTTCC
Source organism: Butyrivibrio sp. VCD2006 (assembly GCF_000423925.1). Classification (GTDB taxonomy): domain Bacteria; phylum Bacillota; class Clostridia; order Lachnospirales; family Lachnospiraceae; genus Butyrivibrio. The sequence continues at coordinate 316,899 of NZ_AUIX01000001.1, read as the reverse complement.
AAAGCTTGTCATACCACATCTTTGATTCTTCGGGCTTACAAACAACTATCATCTCCTGCTTCTCAAACTGATGAATTCTGTAAACACCTCTCTCCTCAATACCATGTGCACCCTTCTCTTTTCTGAAGCAAGGTGAATAGCTTGTAAGAGTCTGAGGAACTTCTTCCTCATCAATGATCTGCTCTTTGAACTTACCGATCATGGAGTGCTCACTTGTACCTATAAGGTAAAGGTCCTCTCCTTCAATCTTATACATCATAGCTTCCATCTCAGGGAAACTCATAACACCTTCAACTACGTTACCATGAATCATGAAAGGAGGTACACAATATGTAAAGCCTCTGTCAATCATGAAATCTCTGGCATAAGAAATTACTGCTGAGTGAAGTCTTGCGATGTCACCCATGAGATAATAGAAACCATTACCTGCAACTCTTCTTGCAGCATCAAAGTCGATACCCTTAAATCTCTCCATGATATCTGTATGATAAGGAATCTCGAAGTCCGGAACTACAGGCTCACCGAATTTCTCAATCTCAACGTTTTCAGAATCATCTTTACCAATCGGTACAGTCTCATCAATGATCTGAGGAATTACCATCATGATCTTCATAACTTTTTCATCAACAACCTTTTGGTTTTCCTCAAGCTCAGCAAGTCTCTTTGCGTTAGCTGCAACTTCTGCTTTCTTAGCCTCAGCCTCTTCCTTTTTACCCTGAGCCATAAGAGCACCGATTTCCTTAGAAATCTTGTTGCGGCTTGCACGAAGCTCATCTGCTTCCTGCTGATTTGTTCTTCTCTCATTGTCGAGTTCAATAACCTCATCAACAAGCGGGAGTTTTTCATCCTGGAATTTCTTTTTAATGTTTTCCTTTACTACATCAGGATTTTCTCTTAAGAATTTAATATCTATCATTGTATTTTCCCCTTTATCATGCTGTATTAAAACAGCTTATTATCTTTGATATTCCATTGCTTCATTTAGAGCAATCTGTTCTTCCTCTCCAAGCTCAAGAGAACATTTACCATTTTTGATTTCCTTGGAATATGAATAACATCCATCTGTACTATGAACTGAATTTAATAAAAATCCATTATTATCTTCATCAAGAAGAGCTATTGAATATGAAAGCTGACCACCCATTTGGTTGAATGCATCATACTTTATAATTCCCACTTTCTGAAAACATGATGCTAATCTGTCGTATAATCTATTTATGTCTTTCTGATTTTTTTCTGTCGCTTTTTTGATAATCTGATTATCTTCAAAAAGTGCTACAATTTCATCTTCAAGAGAAGCAGCGTCTCTGCCCTTCATAAATCTTGATATCTGATCCTTGATATTATTAATCTTTTTGTGTTGACTAATTACCATAATAAGCAGAACTATTATAATCAATAAAAGTGCTATAAGTATATAGGCAATGTCAATATTTAGTCCTAGCTGATCAAATAGATTACTGTTCATGTTGCATCTCCTACCTGTAAAGTCTTTCTGTTATTTTTTCCAGATCATCTGTACTGTAAAACTCAATTTCAATTTTACCGGTTCCATCTCCCTTTGATGATATGGATACTTTTGTGCCTGTTGCCTGAGTGCACTTTTCTTCCAGTTCTCTATATGCTGATTCGATACTAGGATTTATTTTGCTAACATTTTTCTTCTTAGGAGTTTTTCCAAGATTCTTAACAAGCTTCTCAGTATCTCGAACACTCATCTTTTGATCAAAAATCTGCTCAGCAATTTTAAGCTGTTCTTCTTTATTCTCAATTGAGATAATTGCTCTCGCATGTCCTGTTGAAAGCTTTCCATCTATTACCATCTGTCTGACTTCTTCACAAAGTTTAAGAAGTCTAAGTGAGTTGGTTATAGCAACTCGGCTCTTTGATACCTTCTCAGCAACAACATCCTGGGTATATCCAAAATCATCGATGAGTTTTTTAAATGCAAGAGCTTCATCGATAGGATTCAGATCATCTCTCTGAATATTATCGATAAGAGCATATTCTGCTATTTCCTGTTCGGTGAGATTCATGATGATTACAGGAACTTCTTTAAGTCCTGCTTTTTTAGCTGCACGCCATCTTCTCTCACCACCGATTATTTCATAATGATCTTTTCTATCCTGTACTATAAGAGGATTTATAATTCCATACTGCTTAATGGAATCAGCAAGTTCTAACAATTTATCTTCGTCAAAAACTTTTCTGGGCTGATCTCTGTTCGGTTCTACTTTTGTTATATTAACTTTTACTACCTGACCTTCTTCAGTTTTAGCATCTACTGTATTTTTTGAAGCAGGAGCCGGAGCTATAAGTGCATCAAGTCCTTTTCCTAAACCTCTCTTTGCATTCTTTGGTGCCATTTCATACCTCTTTCTATAATTTGTAATATATGATGTATATTATGTTTCACGTGATACATCATATAGTAGTTATCATTAAAACTTTCTGTTGATCACTTCTTCAGCAAGTAAACGATATGCCTCTGCACCGGCAGACCTTGTGTCATATAGATTGATTGGAAGTCCATAACTGGGTGCTTCTGCTAAACGAATATTTCTTGGAATTATTGTTTTATATACATTTTCTGAGATGTGATCTTTTACATTCTCAACTACCTGCATAGAAAGATTTGTTCTTGAATCATACATGGTGAATATTACTCCCTCCATCTGAAGAGAATTATTCAGTCTGTCTTTTACAAGATTCACGGTATGAACTAACTGACTCAATCCTTCAAGTGCATAGTACTCACACTGAATTGGAACAAGAACTGTATTAGCTGTAGTCATAGCATTTATTGTAAGCATACTAAGTGAAGGAGGACAATCAATGATGATAAAGTCGTAGTAATCTCTAATTTCATCAATAGATTTTTTAAGGATAAATTCCTTTTCTTCCATATCAATCAGTTCTATCTCTACAGCTGCTAAGTTTACGTTTGATGGAATGATATCAACTCCATCTACAACATTCTTATAAAGTGCTTCATCGACTTTGCACTCTCCTATGAGCAACTCATAAATTGTATTTTCTAACTGATTTTTGTTAAGACCGAATCCACTGGTTGTATTACCCTGAGGATCAGTATCTATTACTAATACTTTTTTACCTTTTTCAGCAAGAGTAGCTGACAGATTAATTGATGTTGTTGTCTTACCGACTCCACCTTTTTGATTTGCAATTGCAATGGCACGTCCCATGCTTTTCTCCCTCTCCTTTAATTTTTTAATTAACTTTTAAATTATAGCACAGTTTTTATACCACAGTTTCAAAATAATATAACTAATTTTCTTTATTTTTTGAACAATTATTCTCTGACTAATGTTTCACACTATAATTTTACTATATATTGGGTTGTAATGTTTCACGTGAAACAATTTCTAGTAGAAACAATTTTTCTAATTAAAATGTTTCACGTGAAACAAATTGTGTTGAATTATTATTGATATACAATATTTGGTATTTGAATAATTTAGTATATTTGCTTGGTACAATAGTTGTATAAATAATCTTTTAAATTTATAAAGGATTCTTTTGAGGTGTTCCTGCTTTTCGTGGATATTTAGATGATGTTTTCTGAACCTTATCTATAATACATATTGTTCTTTGGATATCAGATCCAGGTAGACAAAATTCATTTACCGAATTCACTTTTCCTCCCAATAGAAAGATAGCATTCTTAGCTTCAGAAATTTCTTCATTTCCTTTATCACCTTTATATGCAATGAAGTGTCCACCTTCTTTTACATAGGGTAAATCATATTCACATAAAATAGAAAACCTGGCAACAGCTCTTGAAACAGCTATATCAAATTGTTCTCTTAACTTACCCTTCTTAATATCTGAATGATCCTCTGCTCTTCCATGAACTGTTTTTATTGAACCTGTTTCATTAAGTCCGAGCTCATCAATTACAGTATCAAGAAAATAAATTCTTTTTTGGAGAGAGTCTAATAAGGTTACATGTAAATTAGGAAATACTATCTTAAGAACAATACCGGGAAATCCAGCTCCTGTTCCAACATCAACTAGCGATAAGTTTTCTTTTGAAAAATCAAAATAATTAGCAGCAGAAACAGAATCAACAAAATGAAGTTTACATACCTCATCGAATTCAGTAATCGCTGTCAGATTTATTTTGTTGTTCCAATCAACCAGTAGCTCATAGTATTTATCAAATTGCTCAATCTGTTTATCTGAGAGTGTAATGTTAAAGCTCTCAAAATCTTTTATCATTGATTCAAAATTATGATTCATTCAACGTATCCTCAAAAAGTACTATATATAGTGTTTCACGTGAAACATTTAATAGGACTAGTGGTTATTATTACTTCTATTATAATTCTCAAGATAAACAAGAAGCACAGAAATATCAGCAGGATTTACTCCACTTATTCGAGAAGCCTGGCCAACATTTATAGGGCGGAACTTTTTAAGATTTGCTCTTGCTTCTAAACGAAGACTTAAGACATCATCATAATTTATGTCAGCAGGTATTTTCTTATTTTCCATCTTCTTAAACTTATCAACCTGTCTCTGTTGTCTTTCTATATATCCTTCATATTTAATATTTATCTCAACCTGCTCAATAACATCTTTACTCAAAGTAGGTCTGTCCGGATCAAGCTCAGAAATATTTTCATAGTTAAGTTCAGGTCTGCATATTAGTTCAGAAAGAGAAGCTGCAGTTTTTAATCTTGGTGAATCATGTCTGTCCATAAAATCCTGAACATCTTTTGAAGCACCTACTTTTATACCTTTTAATCTTTCCGTTTCTTTTAAAATCTGATCTTCTTTTTGTAAAAGAGCCTGGTATTTTTCCTCTGAAATCAGTCCAACTTCATAACCCTTTTTTCTTAATCTGATGTCAGCATTATCCTGTCTAAGTAAAAGTCTATATTCAGCACGGGATGTCATCATACGATATGGTTCAAGATTATCTTTTGTTACGATGTCATCAACAAGTACACCAATATAACCTTCAGACCTATCAATTGATAAGTATGGCTTTCCGAGAATTTGCATGGAAGCATTTATTCCAGCAAACAATCCTTGTGCAGCAGCTTCTTCATAACCACTACTTCCATTAAACTGTCCAGCACTAAAAAGACCTCTTATCTTTTTCAATTCAAGAGTAGGATATAATTGTCCGGAACAGAGACAGTCATATTCAATAGCATAAGCATTCTTAACTATTACGCAGTTCTCTAATCCAGGTACAGTTCTGTACATCTGAATCTGAACATCCTCCGGCATTGAAGATGACATTCCATCAACATACATCTCATTTGTTCCTGAACCCTCAGGCTCGATAAAAACCTGATGTCTTATCTTGTCAGGGAATTTAACAACCTTATCCTCAATTGAGGGGCAATATCTAGGACCAATACCCTCAATAATACCAGCGTATATTGGTGACCTATCTATGTTATTTCGTATTATTTCATGTGTTTTTTCATTTGTATATGTAAGATAGCAATTATACTGTTCCTTCTGTATATCATCAGGATTAGTATCAAAAGAAAATGGAATAACAGGAGTATCACCTGTTTGTACTTCCATCTTTGAATAGTCTATAGAATTGCCATCCATTCTTGCAGGAGTTCCGGTCTTAAATCTTCTTAGTTCAACACCACCTTCAATAAGTGATTTTGATAAAAGGTTTGAAGGCTGAAGTCCGTTAGGTCCTGTATAAGAAATTGATTCACCACATAAACATCTGCTCTTTAAATAAGTACCGGTACAAAGTATTACAGTTTTTCCTTTATATGTAAGACCAGTAACAGTTTTTACACCAATTACTTTTCTCTCATATCCATCATGTAATAATGATGAGTCCTCATTAGCATCAAGTTCTTCAAATAGAATTTCTTCAATCTCAGCTTGCTTTACAGTCAGATTTTTTTGTGACTGCAAAATCATTTTCATAGATTTTGAATATTCCATCTTATCAGCTTGGGCTCTTAAGGAATGAATTGCGGGGCCTTTTGATTTATTGAGCATCTTAGATTGAAGATATGTCTTATCAATATTTTTTCCCATCTCTCCGCCAAGAGCATCTATTTCTCTTACAAGATGTCCCTTTGAAGATCCTCCGATATGAGGATTGCATGGCATAAACGCAATATTATCAACACTTAGTGTGAATACAATTGTTTTAAGTCCAAGTCTTGCGGCTGCAAGAGAAGCCTCACATCCGGCATGGCCACCACCTATTACTATTACATCAAATTCATCTACTATCATAAATTTATTTACCCATACAGAACTTTGAGAAGATTTCTTCTACAAGATCTTCATCAACTTCCTGTCCTATTATTTCTCCTAAAAATGCATATGCATTCATTAAATCGATCGAATAAAAATCTTCTGACATTGAAGCTTCAATACTTGCTTCAACCTTTTTCAAACTTTCAAAAGCATTTATCAAAGCTTCTTTTTGTCTAAGGTTAGTAACATAAACTTCTTCCTTAGGAACAAGATTTCCATTGAAAAACATATCTGTAATTATTTTTTTCAGTTCTTCAATTCCTGTATCAGAGACCATTGAAGTTTTAATAACAGGAATATTAGAGCCATATATATTGTGTATATCTTTTTCAAGAATACTAATACTGTCACTTATGTCATTTTTATTAAGTAAAACAATTACATGTTTTTCTAATATCAGTTCAGATATACGTTCATCATCTGAAACTGAATCATCTGTTGAATCAATTATATATAAAATAAGATCTGCACTTTGAGCAGATTTAACTGCTCTTTCCACACCTATTTTTTCAACCTTATCATCAGTATCACGAATACCGGCAGTATCCAAAACTCGTAAAACAATATCGTCCAGTCTTATAGTTTCTTCGATTATATCTCTGGTAGTTCCTTCTATATCGGTAACAATTGCTTTTTCTTCACCGGCAAGTTTATTTAGAAGCGAAGATTTTCCGGCATTTGGTTTTCCTATAATAACAGTTTTTATTCCGTCTTTTCTAATTATGCCTTCATCAGATGTATTTATCAGATAATCTAACTTATTAATCCACTCTTCATTTTTCTTTGATAATCTTTCATCATAGCCTGTAAGATCATAATTTTCCGGATCATCAATTGCCGATTCTATAAAAGCCATCTCATATAAAATCTCTTTTCGAAGGGCTTCTATTTTATTAAAAAGAATTCCACCAATCTGTAGTTCGGAATTTTTCATTGAGAACTCGTTTTGTGCATGAATAAGATCCATTACTGCTTCTGCTCTCGTAAGATCAATTCTTCCATTTAAAAAAGCACGCTTTGTAAACTCTCCGGGCTCAGCTAATCTGCATCCATTTTTTATAAGAAGATTCAAAATGGATTCCATTATAAGACGACCACCATGAGAATTGATTTCCACAACGTCCTCTTTTGTATAACTTCTTGGTGCCTTCATGATAGAAATCATTATTTCATCAATTTTATTATCATTCTCATCAACAATAAATCCATAATTTATCGTATGAGATTCATAGTTTTTGAGACTATGATTTCCTTTTGCATCAATATAAAGATTATTAACAATTTCAAGTGTCCTGTCGCCACTTACTCTGATGATTCCAATTCCGGCATCTATCATCGCAGTAGCAATTGCACAAATAGTATCTTCCTTGAAGAACATATAATTATCCTCAAATGAAATTAGAGCTGCCAATTGAAATTATTATAAAATCAATGGCAGCTCTTAAACTGTAGTTTATTTCTTAAGAGTTACAACAACTCTTCTGAAAGGTTCCTCACCTTCACTGTGAGTTGTAACATACTTGTCAGCCTGAAGTGCTGAGTGAATAATTCTTCTCTCATAAGGATTCATAGGCTCAAGTGAAACTGACTGTCTGTTCTTACGAACCTTATAAGCAATATTCTTGGCAAGATTCTCAAGAGTTGCTTTTCTTCTGCTTCTGTAATTCTCAGTATCAACCTTTACATGAATATAATCTTCACTTCCTCTGTTAACAACAAGTGAAATAAGATACTGGAGTGAATCAAGTGTCTGTCCTCTCTTACCGATAAGAACACCCATCTCATCACCTGAAAGTTCTACTTCGAGGACTTTGTCTGTCTCATTGTATTTTGCATTAACATCTACTGTCATGTTCATTGCACCAAATACATTTGAGAGGAATTCTTTTGCTCTGTTTATAAATTCATGATCATATACATAAGAAATCTGCTTTTCTTCGATTTGCTCTTCCTTCTTAACTTCGGGAGCTTTCTCTTCTTTTTTCTCAGCTTTCTTAGGCTTAGACTCAGTCTGAGGTTTTTCTTCCTTCTTCTCTTCTACCTCTTTCTTAACTTCCGGAGCTTTCTCTTCAGTAGCACTTTTAACTCTTGCTCTGATAACTGCCGGTTTTACATTTAAACCAAGAAATCCGGTAGAACCTGTTGAAACTACTTCATAATCAAGATTATCACTTGTTACCATGAGCTGAGCGCAAGCTTCTGTAATGCACTCATCAACAGTCTTTTTAGAAATCTCAATATAATCCATTTTTTTATCCCCTATTAATTATTCTTCTGATCGAATTCTTTTACCATATTGGCTCTTGCAAGAAGACTCTTTTTATTAGCCTTGCCTGATTCATAGATTTCGTTTGCTTTTTTCAGACCTTCTTCCTTCTCCTTCTCAGAACGAGTTGAAGTATAAGAATTCATAGTTCTTGTATTAACGTTTGCAAAACGATTCATCTGAGGAGTCTGCTTCATCTGCTCAAGCTTCTTATTATACTTCTCAACATTCTTCTCAATTTCAGCATCGATATCCATCTTATCAATATGCTTATTGATAAAAATCTGCTGGATAGTACGAACAACTGCACCGATTATCCAGTAAATACCAAGACCTGCAGGGAATGAGAATGTGAAGAACAATGACATCAGAGGCATCATCATATTCATAGTCTTCATAGAATTAGCCATCTGAGCTGCCTGATCATTAGGATCATTTGAAGTCTGAGCTGCCTGAGGCATAAGCTTTATGCTTATCCACTGTGACAAACATGAAAGCACAGGAATAATAAGTGCAACAACAAACATGATAAATGACTTGTTATGCCATGCAGTCTGTACCATATAAGAAGGTGAATCACCTATGTTAAGGCCCAGGAAGCTGTTGTACCTATTAAGAAGAGTATGTGTGCTGTTTATTGAATCAGAAAGACTTCCGAATTTCTCGGTTAATGTAGCCCAATCAGCTGATGATGCCTTATAAAGAACATCAATAAAAGTATTCTCTATATGAGTAATATCACCAGATAAAAATTCTTCAGCCTTAAATTGCTTGGAATACTGAGCAGCACTTGAAAGTGTCTGAAGAACTTCACTTGATCCTGCTGTTGTTCTGAGCTGTTCAACTAAAGGATAAAAAGCTTCCTTAATCTGAGTTACATAAGCAGGCATAGAATAAATAACTCTGTAAAGAGCTATCATTATAGGAAGCTGAATAATAAGCTGAACACAGCTACCTGTCTGTGAAACACCATACTTAGCATACACAGCCTTGATTTCTTCCTGCTGTGCCATTACAGAATCATTATCCTTTTTTCCTTTATATTTTGCCTGAATAGCCTGAATTTCAGGATTCATTTTTGCCTGAAGTTTAGAAAACTTCTGCTGCTTATAAGTAAGAGGCAAAAGCAAAATATTCATAACGATTGTAAATAAAATAATTGCAAGACCGGTACTGGGAATACCAATCTTATCAAGAAAAATGAAAATCCAATTCATAATGTGGCCAAGTAACCACGCAATAGGACCAACAATTTTTCCCTGGTATTGAGTTAACGCAACAATGTTCAAAACCAATCCTCCGATAGTTTATGGTACAGGATCATATCCTCCGCTTGAAAATGGATTACATCTTAGTATTCTCCAAGCAGCAAGTAAACTTCCTTTGATCGCACCATATTTTTCTATTGCTTCTAATCCATACTGTGAACATGTAGGTATGTATGGACATTTTGTTCTCTTCAAGGGAGAAACATACTTTTGATATAGTCTAATTAAAAATATCAGTATTTTCTTCATCTTGCACCTCATCATTTTTTCTTAGATGAGACTTACCGGCCAGATATAAAAAGGATTTTTCGATATCAAAATAACTAGCTTCCTTCGCACGGTTTCTGGCCACGACTACTATATCTAAACCACTATTAAATATATTTTCATGTAGTCGGTAAACTTCTCGAACTAGTCTTGCAAACCTGTGCCTTACAATACTGTTCCCTACTTTTTTACTGGCTGATATTCCAAGTCTGTTTATATCGGTCTGATTTTCTCTGACATAGATAACAATATTTTTATCTGCGTAGCTTTTACCGGTTTTATAAACAAGCTGAAAATCAGCAGTTCTTCTTAAACTTTCTGTGTTTTGCATTTATTTATTCCATCTAGTGTGAACCTTACAGGATCACCATATTTCGTAGAAATATGAAAATACGCGAATATGCATCTAGCACATTCGCGTAACAAGACCACAATATGATGTGGTCCTTATTATGCAGATATTCTCTTTCTACCCTTAAGTCTTCTGGCAGCAAGTACCTTTCTGCCTCCCTTAGTTGCCATTCTTGCTCTAAAGCCGTGAACACGAGCTCTCTGAAGCTTATGCGGCTGATAAGTTCTCTTCATAGTCGAAATACACCTCCTTTTTAACAATCTATTAAGCAAATTAAATAATTGTCTGAATCAGAAAAAATCGTTGTTATTATAATAAAATTAGGCTTTTACGTCAAGTATCAAAATAATTGTGGATAACTCTCAAAAAAGTTTAAAAAAAATTAATCCAATATATGGTGTGAAAAAAAGTTATCCACATCTAAATGTTGATTTTGTGGATAAGTTGTTATTATCTGTAAATTTATATTTTTTATCCACAAAATGTGGATTAGATGTGGAAAACATTTTGGGTTCATTTTTTAATATTTTCAACATTTCAGTATTTATGCGGCTTTCGGGCGGTGAATAAGTTAATTACACTTTTCCACTTTTCCACTCGTGTCTCTCTTATAATATTTTTTTTAATATTTTTTAAAAAAGTTATCCACAATTTCCATCAGTTTGATATTTAGTTATCCATATTATAAAATAAACTCTAAACTTACTATGGGAGAGATTTATGGAAAAAGCTACAGAATTAACACAAAAACTGGCTGATAACTTCGACAGCCTGAAAGAAGAACTCAGAGTGGAGCTTGGTATGACCGCCATTTCGTTCGATACGTGGATCAAGCCCCTGTCCTTTTTTAAATATGATAATGGGACTGTTATCATTTTAATTCCTTTCGATGATACCAATTTTCTTAATTATATAGAAAGAAAATATCAGAAGTTTTTCACAGTCACACTTTCTGAGTTTTTAAATGAAAATGTTGAAGTGGAATTTCTTTTAGAAAAAGATGCTCATATTAATAATGAAGAAACTGCTTCAAAAAATATGAATGAGTCTAAATCAGGCCAGAATAACTATGAGTTTTCAGGTCTTAATCCCAAATACATTTTTGATACATATGTCGTTGGTGGAAATAACCGTTTTGCCTACAACGCTTCTCTTGCAGTAGCAGAATCTCCGGGAGAAGCCTACAACCCTCTTTTCTTATATGGAGGACCCGGACTTGGTAAAACCCACCTGATGCACGCGATCGGACATTTCATTATTGAGAATCATCCTAACTTCAAGGTTCTTTATGTTACATCAGAGCAGTTTACTAATGAAGTTATTGAATCCATCAGAAGTGGTAAAGCTGAGGCAATGAGCAGACTTCGTGAAAAATACCGTACAGTTGACGTTCTTATGGTAGACGATGTTCAGTTTATTATAGGAAAGGAAAGTACACAGGAAGAATTCTTCCATACCTTTAACGTACTTCATCAGTCCGGAAAACAGATCATCATTTCATCAGATAAACCGCCTAAGGAAATGGAAACACTTGAAGAGAGATTCAGATCAAGATTTGAGATGGGTCTTATCTCAGATATCCAGGCACCTGACTATGAAACAAGAATGGCTATTCTTAAAAAGAATGCTGAAAGCTACTCCAAGCATATTGATGATGAGATATTTGAGTATATAGCAACAAACATTAAGTCAAATATCCGTGAGCTTGAAGGTGCATATAATAAGATAATCGCTTATTCAAGATTATATAACGTAGAAATAAACCTTGAAAATGCAAAGGAAGCTTTAAAAGATATCATTTATCCTGATTTTTCAAAGGTGATAACAATTCCTCTTATTATAAGTACTGTTTGTGAGCAGTTTGGTGTTAAGCAGGAAGATATTGTTTCAAAGAAAAGAAATAAGGAAATTGTTCTTCCAAGACAGATAGTAATGTATCTTGCAAGAGAACTTACAGATGCTCCTCTCGAAGAGATTGGTAAATCCCTCGGTAAGAAGGACCATACAACTGTAATGAGTGGAATAAGCAAAATAAAGGATCTTCTTACTGTCGATGAAGACTTAAGTAGAAATCTGGATATCATTAATAAGAAGTTAAACCCTTCAGCCTGATAAAGTGGATAACTCAGTTTATAAATTCTTTATAAATTGTTTATAAACTGGGGATAAGAGTGGAAAACTATTTTATAGTCTCAAATCGCAAAATTTGGCTTGTGTACAACATTTTACTTTTCAACATTAAATTTTTATTTATCAACTATTAAAAATTTGTAAATAAGCCAGATAAATTGTATAATAGATAGGGATTTCCACAAATCAACACCTATTATTATTTATACTATTAAATAATATTAATTAATTTATATATGGCCGTTTGTGCATAATCATTTCTCGCTGAAGGGAGTTATAAAAATTCATGAAGTTCGTTTGTTCCAAATCAAATCTTATTGCAGGATTACAGATTGTATCAAAGGCTGTTCCCAATAAGACAACAATGTCAATATTAGAGTGCATCCTTGTTGATGCAACTGAAGGAGTTATCAAATTTATCGCCAATGATATTGATCTTGGAATTCAGACGGAGGTAGACGGTAATATCATAGAGAGAGGATATATTGCAATTGATGCAAAGATATTCTTTGATATTATAAGAAAATTACCTGACAGCGATGTTACAATTGAAGCTGATGCTAACGGTAAAGTTACCATTAGTTGTGAAAAGGCTAAATTCAGTATTGTTGGAAGAAATGCTGATGATTTTACATATCTTCCAAACATAGAGAGAATAGACGGTATATCCGTATCTCAGTATACTCTTAAGAATATTATTCAACAGACAATATTCTCTATTGCGGAGAATGATGCCAACAAGATGATGAGTGGTGAGCTTTTTGAGATTAATCAGGATACTCTTAAACTGGTTTCACTTGATGGACATCGTATATCTATCCGTAAAATTAAACTTCAAAATTCATATGAATCAAGAAAAGTAGTTGTTCCCGGTAAAACACTGTCTGATATCAGTAAGATAATTACAGACAGTACCGAGAATAATGTTGATATTTTCTTCACTGATAAGCACATTTTATTTGAGTTTGACAGAACTATTGTTGTGTCCAGACTTCTTGAAGGTGAGTATTTCAATATTGATCAGATGCTTTCAAGTGATTATGAAACAAAAATGACTATTTCAAGAAAAGAGATGCTTGATTGTATAGACAGAGCAACTCTTCTTGTAAAGGAAGGCGATAAGAAGCCCGTAATCATTTCTATAACTGATGAAAAATTGGAATTGAAGATCAACTCAACCATCGGAAGTATGGATGAAGAGATTGAAATTGAAAAACAGGGTAAGGATCTTATTATTGGCTTTAACCCTAAATTCTTAATTGATGCGTTACGCGCTATTGATGATGAAACTATAGATATTTATATGGTTAATCCTAAGGCTCCCTGCTTTATCAGAGATAAGGATTCCAGCTATATTTATCTTGTACTTCCTATAAACTTTACGACAGTGAGCTAAGAAATGGAAAATATAACAGTTAATTTAAGAGAAAGCGATGAATTCATAAAACTTGGACAGGCTATGAAAAAAGCAGGTCTCGAGGAATCAGGAGTTGATGCCAAGGTTGATATTCAAAATGGCCTTGTTAAGGTAAACGGCGAAGTTGAAACCAGAAGAGGAAGAAAACTCTATGATGGAGATATAGTCGAATACGAGAATGTTCAGGTACAGATAAAAAAATGATAATAAAATCATTAGAACTCGCAGATTTCAGAAACTACGAGAATTTAAAAATAGAATTCAGCAGCGGTACCAATATTCTTTATGGTGATAATGCTCAGGGAAAAACTAATATACTTGAGGCTATTTATCTTGCTGCTACTACTAAGTCTCATAAGGGAAGCAAAGACAAAGAAATAATATCCTTTGGTAAAGAAGAGGGGCACATCAGAACAATAATTGAGAGAGATGGCGCCGAATATCGAGTGGATATGCACCTTAGAAAAAGCAAATCTAAAGCTATTGCGATAGATTCACAAAAGATCAGGAAAGCTTCTGATCTTGTCGGAAGATGCAATGTTGTATTTTTTTCTCCAGAAGATCTTAGTATCATAAAAGATGGTCCGGCTCAGAGACGAAGATTTATGGACATGGAGCTTTGTCAGCTGGATCAAATTTATTTAGAGAATCTGGCTAAATACAACAAACTCATTGCTGAGAGAAATAAAGTCTTAAAGGATATGTTTGAACATCCTGAAAACAGTGTTCTTTTAGATGTTCAGGATAAACAGCTCCTTGAATACGGATCTGTGATCATCAAATCAAGAGACAGATTTATAAAGGATTTGTGTGAAATAATAGATCCGATACACAATAAGCTTACAGGTGGCAGAGAAAAACTAAAGATTTATTATGAACCGAATGTCACTGTTGAGGAATATGAAGAGAGTCTCAGAAAATCCAGGCAAAAAGATATATATCTTAAGCAGACAACAGTAGGTCCACATAAGGATGATTTTTCATTCAATGTGACTACCGAAAATGTGCCTGAGGAAATTGATATCAGAAAATACGGTTCTCAGGGACAACAGAGAACTGCTTCTCTCTCACTCAAGCTATCGGAAATTGAAATAGTTAAAAAATCAAAAAAAGAAAATCCTGTACTATTACTTGATGATGTTTTGTCTGAGCTTGACAGTAACAGACAGAATTACCTTCTAAACACGATAGGAAATATTCAAACTATTATCACATGTACAGGTTTGGATGAATTTGTTAATAACCGTTTTGAAATAGATAAAGTATTTAGAGTTGTAAACGGAAGTATACCTGAAGAATAAGAGGATAAGAATGAGTAACGAAGAAAACAACTATGGTGCTGACCAAATACAGATATTGGAAGGACTTGAGGCAGTAAGAAAAAGACCGGGTATGTATATCGGTACTACTGCAGCAAGAGGACTTCATCATCTGGTATATGAGATTGTTGATAACTCAGTTGATGAAGCTCTGGCAGGATTCTGTGATCACATTGAAGTAAATATAAATGCTGATAATACCATAACCGTTAAAGATAATGGTCGTGGTATTCCTGTTGATGTTAACCACAAATCCGGACTTACAGGTGTTGAGGTAGTATTTACTATCCTTCATGCAGGCGGTAAGTTCGGCGGTGGCGGCTATAAGGTTTCAGGCGGACTTCATGGAGTTGGAGCTTCTGTAGTAAATGCTCTCTCTGAATGGCTTGAGGTTCAGGTTGTCAGAGATGGAAAAATTTATGAGCAGCGCTACGAAAGAGGAAAAGTATGCTTCCCTCTTCGCGAAGTAGGAACAACAACAGAGGTGACTTCCGGAACAAAGGTATCATTTAAGCCGGATGCTCTTATCTTTAAAGAGACAACAGTTTTTGATTACAATGTTTTAAAACAGAGACTCAGAGAAATGGCATTCCTTACCAAGGGACTCAGCATAACTCTGAGAGATTATCGTGTTGAAGAAGGCGAAGATATAATCGAGCAGAATTTCTGCTACGAAGGCGGTATAAAGGAATTCGTTCAGTACCTCAACAAGAGTAAGACTGTTCTTTACGATCAGATCATGTACTTCGAGGGAAACAAGAATAATGTACAGGTTGAAGTATCTCTTCAGCATAATGATTCCTTTAACGAGAGTACCTACACCTTTGTTAACAACATAAATACTCCTGAAGGCGGAACTCATCTTGAGGGCTTCAAGGTAGCGCTCACCAAGACTTTTAATGACTATGCGAGAGAAAAGAAAATGCTCAAGGATAGTGAGGAAAATCTTACAGGTGATGATATCCGTGAAGGTCTTACATCTATCATAAGCGTTAAGATTGAGGATCCTCAGTTTGAAGGACAGACCAAGCAAAAGCTTGGTAACAGCGAAGCAAGAGGTGCTGTTAACAGCATAGTTGCTGAGCAGCTTACATATTTCCTTGAGCAGAATCCTCAGGTTGCAAAGGTTATCCTTGAAAAGGCTATTCTTGCACAGCATGCTAGAGATGCTGCCAGAAAGGCAAGAGATCTCACAAGAAGAAAGTCTGCCTTAGACGGACTTGGACTTCCCGGAAAGCTTGCGGATTGTTCCGATAAGGATCCCAAGAATTGTGAAATTTTCATAGTTGAGGGAGATTCCGCGGGAGGATCAGCTAAAACAGCAAGATCTCGTGCAACACAGGCTATTCTTCCACTCAGAGGAAAAATCTTAAATGTTGAGAAGGCAAGAATAGATAAGATTTATGGTAATGCCGAGATTAAAGCTATGATAACAGCCTTTGGTACCGGTATTCATGATGATTTTGATATTGAGAAGCTTCGCTATAACAAGATTATTATCATGACCGATGCCGACGTAGATGGTGCGCATATTGCTACTCTCATGCTCACTTTCTTATACAGATTTATGCCTGAGCTCATTAAGACAGGACATGTTTATCTTGCTCAGCCTCCGCTTTATAAGCTGGAAAAGAACAAGAAGGTTTGGTATGCCTACAGTGATGATGAGCTTAATAAGATACTTAATGACGTTGGACGTGATCAGAATAATAAGATTCAGCGTTATAAGGGACTTGGTGAGATGGATCCTGAGCAGCTCTGGGAGACAACAATGGATCCTGACAGACGAGTTCTCCTTAGGGTTAATATTGATGAAGAGGCAGAATCGGATATAGATGTTACATTTACTACTCTTATGGGTGATAAAGTAGAGCCCAGAAGAGAGTTTATTGAGAAAAACGCTAAATTCGTTAAGAATCTGGATATCTAAGAGGATAAAAAATGGCAGATAACAATAACAATAATCAGAATGGTGAAGACCTGGCGGATGACGTATTTGACCAGGTAACCACTGACAGAATTAAAGAAGTAGACCTTCAGAAGACAATGGAGTCTGATTACATTGATTATGCTATGAGTGTAATCGCATCTCGTGCTCTTCCTGATGTCAGAGACGGACTTAAGCCGGTACAGAGAAGAATTCTCTACTCAATGATAGAGCTGAACAATGGCCCTGATAAGCCGCATCGTAAATGTGCTCGTATCGTCGGTGATACAATGGGTAAATTCCACCCTCACGGTGACAGCTCAATTTACGGAGCATTGGTAAATATGGCACAGCCATGGTCCATGAGATACTGTCTTGTTGATGGACATGGTAACTTTGGCTCTGTGGATGGCGATGGTGCAGCTGCCATGCGATACACAGAGGCTCGTCTCTCCAAGATTTCAATGGAGATGACAGCTGATATAAACAAAGATACAGTTGATTTCACACCTAACTTTGATGAAACAGAAAAAGAGCCGGCTGTTCTTCCTGCAAGATTTCCTAATCTTCTTGTAAACGGAACAACTGGTATCGCTGTCGGTATGGCAACAAATATACCTCCTCACAACTTAAGAGAGGTAATTGCTGCTGTTGTAAAAATGATTGACAACAAAGTAAATGAAGACAGAGAGACTGACATCGAAGAACTTCTTCCAATCGTGAAGGCCCCTGATTTCCCGACTGGTGGCATTATTCTCGGAACAAGAGGAGCTGAGGAAGCATACAGAACAGGTAGAGGTAAGGTTATAGTTCGTGCTGTTACAGATATCGAGACTATGCCTAATGGAAAGAGTAGAATTATCGTTACAGAACTCCCCTATCTTGTTAACAAGGCTAATCTTATTTCAAAAATAGCTGAGTATGTAAAGCTTAAAAAGCTTGATGGAATCACAGCTCTTCGTGATGAATCTGACCGTGAAGGTATGAGAATTGTTATTGAGCTCAGACATGATGTTAATGCAAATGTTATGCTCAATCGTCTTTTCAAACATACACAGATGCAGGATTCCTTTGGAATCATTATGCTCTCTCTTGTAAATAATGAGCCCAAGGTTCTTGGACTTGTTGATATGCTTCACCACTACATCGTTCATCAGGAAGAGGTAGTAACAAGAAGAACAAAATATGATCTCAACAAAGCTGAAGAGAGAAATCACATTGTTGAGGGATTACTGATAGCTCTTGATAATATCGATGAAGTTATCAAGATTATCCGCGGAAGTGCAACTGTTCAGATAGCAAAAGAACAGTTGATGGAGCGCTTTGGACTTTCAGAAGTTCAGGCACAGGCTATCGTTGACATGCGTCTTCGTACTCTCACCGGTTTGGAGAGAGATAAGCTTGAGCAGGAGCATGCTGAACTCTTAAAGAAGATTGAAGAATTGAAGCTCATTCTTTCTGACAAGAAGGTACTCCTTGGAGTTATCAAGAAGGAAATTACTGAGATTTCAGATAAATACGGTGATGATCGTAAGACTCAGATCGGACATGATGATTCCGACATCAACATTGAGGATATGATACCAAATGTTAATACAATCATTGCCATGACAAACGTTGGATATATTAAGCGTATGTCAATCGATAACTTCCGTGCTCAGAACCGCGGAGGTAAGGGAATAAAGGGAATATCCACAATTGAAAACGATTATGTGGAAGATCTCCTTATGACCACAACTCATAATTACATAATGTTCTTTACCAATAAGGGACGTGCCTACAGACTTAAGGCATATCAGATTCCTGAGGCTTCAAGAACATCAAGGGGAACTGCAATAGTAAATCTTCTGCAGCTTTCACCTGAGGAAAAAATCACTGCGACAATTCCGATTAAGGGATACTCTGAGGGTAAAAACCTCTTTATGGTAACAAAAAAAGGTACTGTAAAGAAAACCTCAGTCATGGAATTTGCCAATGTAAGAAAGAACGGACTTACAGCTATAAATCTTGATGATGATGATGAACTTATCGAAGTAAAGACAACAAAGTCAGATTCAGAGATTTTCCTTGTTACCAGAAATGGTATGTGTATCAGATTCAAGGAAACAGATGTAAGACCTACAGGAAGATCTTCCATGGGTGTAAGAGGTATCATGCTCGGAGATCAGGATGAAGTTGTAGGAATGCAGCTTAATTCCCAGGGTGATTCACTTCTTATAGTTTCCGAAAAAGGCTATGGAAAGAGAACCGAACTTTCTGAATTCCATATCCAGCTTCGTGGCGGTAAGGGTGTTAAGTGTTATAAGATTACAGAAAAAACCGGAAATGTAATAGGTGTTAAGGCTGTTAAGGATGAGCATGAAATCATGATGATCACCGACAGTGGAATACTTATTCAGCTCCGAATGGAAGAAATAACCATTCACGGCAGAGTAACATCCGGTGTTAAGATGATAAATCTTGACAAGGGTGTCAGTGTTGTTGCAATTGCCAAGGTACGTGAAAAGATATCAAATGGTGATGAAGAGTTCGAGAATATTGAGGATGCTATGGAAGATATTCCCGAAGATGAAGAAATGATAGCTGATGACGAATTTGATGATGATATCGATGAGTCAGAGGACGATACTGAAGACACAGACGAAGAGTAAATCTTATGAGAGTTGGACTTTTAATATCTGAATTTAAAGACAATAAAGCATGTAATATTTGTCTTGGTGCAGATGTAGCAGCCAGAGACTTAGGGGTGGAGCTTGTCATTTTCCCCGGTAAGTTTATTGTTACTGATAAATCATATAGTGAAGACAGAGCATATGATTATCAGTATCAGGCTGTATATGATTACATCTATGAAGCAGGCTTTGATGGGCTTATTGTGGATATAGAGAGCATTGGAAAAGATGCTCCTATCCTCAAAAAAGAAGCCTTTTTAAAGCAGTTTGGAAAAAAGCCTCTTCTTACCGTTTCGGATATGGAAGGTTTTGAAAAGGTGACCTATGAAAAAGGCACCGATCCATATGAAATAGGATTTCTCTCAATCGAACAGATAATTAACAAAATCACAGGTAATGACGTAAAAGCTAAAAGACAGGAAATCAGTGAGCTTTCAAATGAGCTGTTCATTAATGTGATAAATAAGGCTGCAAAGTTTTCAGAATTGTCAGGTCAGGATAACTACGCAAAAGACAATTATGATGCAACTGTAAAGAAAATGGTCTCCTGCTTTGATAACATAGAAATATTCCTTTTGGAGAGTCCTCAGATATGCACCTTCAAGAAGGGATGGAAGGTACCAAAGCATTGCAAACGTGTAGTAGCTATCCATGACAAAAAAGCTGCAAAGAGAGAAAAAATAAAAGATCTGGAGACTTCTGATATTTTTGATAAATCTGAAATCAGTGGAACAAAGATAATTAGAAATGTTTTCAGACGAGAAGAACAATATGGTTTTTATATTATGGGATTCGATGAGAGTATAAGACTTGGCTCTTATGACGATCTCATAACAGGCATGATACTTGGTGGAATAAGAATCAATTTCCTTAGAAAATATTTGTCCGATACAGAAAAAGAGCTTATACAATGTCAGGAAGAACTCGCAAGAGACGGTTCTGTTCTTGATCATATTGGAGATAAGGATTATCTTACCGATCTTCCAAACAGAAGAGGATTTTTCGCCAAGGCATATGATTTATTAAAATCTGACTTTAAGGAAGGAAAATATGCAGTTGTGTCATACATTGACATGGATTCCTTAAAGAATATCAATACAATTCACGGACATGATGAAGGTGATAATGCTGTAAAAAGAGTTGCAGGGATACTTAATGAAGTATTCGGAGAAAACAGTGTCTGCGGAAGAATACGCGGTGATGAGTTCGCAGTAATTCAGGTCACTGATGAAGAGGATAAGGCCGAAGAACTCAGAATAGAAATGGCAAGACACAATAATAAGCTACTCATGGAAAACACAAAATATCTCAATCACCTTATTTATTCTATCTGTGAATTTAGTTATGAAGAGAGCCTCTCTCTAAGGGAAATGCTAAAAGAAACCGATGATAATTTAAAGAATATGCGAAGAATGGAAACAATAGGTAAGTAATTTGTTAAGCATATTTTTAGAATTTATTAAGTTGTTAATTATTTGAAAAATGATAAAATGACCTTACAAAGAGAACTATTGAATTTTGACACGTGAGGGCTAGCTATGGGAACAGATGTAAACGGATTAGATCCGGAACAGCAGGCACTTCTTGCCAGTATTATGGGCAAATCATCTCAGCAAGGTGCTGGTAATTTTACTATGCCTACAGCTGCACCTGCACCAGGAGCTGCTGCCGCGCCTCCGGATCCCGGTAACAGTAATAAGATGCTTAGTCAGTCTGAAATAGAAGCACTTATAGCATCTATGGCAAAGTGAGTTGGGAAAAAAAATGTCAGAACAAAATCTGAATAATGAAGAGCCACATTATAAGCACCAGCTTAGAAGGCTTGCGGCTACTATTAAGTGGTTGGTGCTTGGAATTATTGTGGGAGTTATCATAGGGGCAGTGGGAGCTGCCTTTTTCCATGGAATTAGACTTGCAACTGAATATAGAAAAGCTCATAGCTTTATTATTTTCCTGTTACCCTTTGCGGGTCTTTTAATTGTATTCTTATACAGACTGTCAAAGGACTACGAGGATACAGGCACAAATCTTGTTATCACAACAATTTCTGCCGGAGACCATCTTCCAAAGAGAAAAATACCGCTCATTTTTGTAGCAACAATTCTTACTCATTTATTTGGAGGAAGTGCAGGAAGAGAAAGTGCTGCTCTGCAGCTCGGTGGAAGTATAGGACATAATCTCGGAGAACTTATAAAGCTCGATGATGATGATTGCAAGATAATCACAATGTGCGGAATGAGTGCTGCATTTGCGGCGCTATTCGGAACACCAATGACTGCGGCATTTTTTGCAATGGAGCTGGAAACAGTTGGAGTTATGTACTATGCTGCACTTATCCCGTGTGTACTCTCCGCTTTGGTATCAAGTAATCTGGCACACTGTCTTGGAACAGAGTCCGATGTATTTACAGTCAGTATTGTACCGGAGCTTACCATAGAAAATGCTATAAAAGGATCTATTCTTGCAGTTTTATGTGCGCTTATCAGCATATTATTCTGCATAGTTATGAAAAAAACAGGACAGCTTTACAAGAAATATCTAAAAAATCCTTATGTTAGAATATTCGTTGGCGGCTGTATCATAGTAATTTTAACGCTCCTTGTAGGAAACAATTATTACAATGGAGCAGGTATGGATGTAATTGAACTTGCAAAAAGAGGTGAAGCGCCTTACCCTGCCTTTGCTCTTAAAATGATATTTACGGCACTTACTTTAGGTGCAGGCTATAAGGGAGGAGAAATTGTCCCTGCACTCTATATCGGGGCAACATTTGGATGCCTTTATTCACAGCTGCTTGGATTTAATTCAGCTCTTTGCTCAGCTATAGGAATGGGTGCTCTGTTTTGTGGAATAACCAATTGCCCCATCTCTTCGCTTCTTTTGTGTTTTGAGCTCTTCGGATATACAGGTATGCCATACTATCTTCTTGCAATTGCTCTAAGCTATACCTTCTCCGGATATTACAGCGTATATGGATCACAGAAGATCATGTATTCTAAATATCACAATAAGTATATTAACCAGAAAACCAGATAATGACGGTAACTTAAACACAACTTTTATTGGGGAGAAAATATGTCAAAAAAGCTTGTATCATGGAATGTTAACGGACTTCGTGCCTGCGTATCCAAGGGTGAATTTCAAAAATTCATGGATGAGGAAAAACCTGATGTTATAGGTCTTCAGGAGACTAAGCTCCAGGAAGGACAGATTGAGCTTGATCTGCCCGGATATTATCAGTATTGGAATTATGCTGAAAAGAAAGGATACTCCGGAACAGCTCTTTTTACGAAGGAAGAACCGATAAATGTGACCTATGGCATAGGAATCGAAGAACATGACCATGAGGGAAGGGTTATTACTGCAGAATATCCTGACTACTATCTGATAACAGTTTATGTTCCAAATGCTAAGGACGATCTTTCAAGACTGGAGTACAGGTGTGTTTGGGAAGATGACTTTTTGAAATATGTGAAGAAGCTTGAAGAGACCAAGCCTGTAATATATTGTGGAGATCTCAATGTAGCGCATAAGGAAATAGACCTTAAGAATCCAAAGTCAAATCGCGGTCATGCCGGATTTACCGATGAAGAGCGTGAAAAATTCGATAATGTGGTTTCTGCAGATCTTATAGATACCTTCAGATATTTCTATCCTGATATGGAGGGCGCTTATTCCTGGTGGTCATATAGATTCCAGGCAAGAGCCAAGAATGCGGGATGGCGTATAGATTATTTTGTGACATCAAAGTCACTTAAAGACAGACTTAAGGATGCCGTAATTTACAAGGATCAGATGGGATCCGACCATTGTCCCGTAGGATTATTATTAGACTGATAACAAAACTCCACGGATTTTCCGTGGAGTTTTTTGACCTTGAACATATTAAAACGTATAATTAGACCATGTCATTTAATTCATTTTCATTCATTTTAATATTTTTGCCCATAGTACTAATTTTGTGGTACGGGTTTAATCTGATTGAAAAAAGGAAGCTGGCTGATATTTCACTTATTGCAGCTTCTTTAGTTTTGTATGGACTTTTTTCATTGGATTTTGTTGTAACACTACTTATCTCCTGCCTTTTTACATATTTCATATCGAGGCTCATATTAAAAAAGGAGGAGTTTTCAGGAGTACTTTTAACTTTTGGAATAGTTGGAAATCTCATTCTTCTTGGATACTTTAAATATACTAACTTTTTCCTGTCAAATATTAATGCAATCCTTGGAAAAGAATCACCTGAGCTAAAAATTATTATGCCGATAGGCATCAGCTTTTATGTGTTTTCTCAGATTGCATTTTTAACAGATACTTTCAGATTTGGTAAGGGGAGAAATAATGAGCTTGATATGTCTTCTGTCTCCTTTATCGAGTATCTTCTTTACATCACATATTTTCCGAAAATTATTCAGGGACCGATTGCGCTACCCTATGAGATGATAGCTCAGTTTAGAGATACTGATAAAAGAAAAATCTCTGCTTTGAATTTCAGAAAAGGTATAGAGCTTTTTACCATAGGACTTTCAAAGAAGGTTTTGCTTGGAGATAACCTGGCAAAAATCGCAGACTATGGCTTCTTATATACCTACTACATGGACACTCTTACAGGAGCTTTGGTACTTATCTCCTATGCATTCCAGCTTTACTTTGATTTTTCAGGTTATTGCGATATGGCAGAGGGTGTAAGTATTATGTTTGGAATAGAGCTTCCACAGAATTTCAACTCACCATATAAAGCAATCAGTGTCAGAAATCTTTGGCAGAGATGGCATATGACTCTTACGAGATTTTTTGTGAGATATGTTTATATTCCGCTTGGAGGTTCAAAAAAGGGAAAAATAAGAACAGCACTGAATGTGCTTATAGTCTTTATTCTAAGTGGCTTCTGGCATGGAGCAGGATGGACCTATTTATGCTGGGGTCTTGTAATGGGAATAATGGTGGTATGGGATGATCTTGGAATCCTGGCAGTAAAGGGCGATATTAAAAAGCACTATCTGCTTAGGGAAAAACCACTTTTTGTTATACCTGCAGGGCTTGGAGAAATACTTACATTTTGTATGTTTTTGGTATCACTGGTATTTTTCAGATCTCAGGATATGACGTATGCAATCCAGTATTTTAAACAGCTATTTATTCCTACATGGCCCGGATTTATGTATAAGACATCAGCGGTTTTAGATATTCCAGAAAATTATCTGGCTATAACCGCAACAGGTCTATTTGCAAAGAATCTCACAAATATGG
Source organism: Butyrivibrio sp. VCD2006 (assembly GCF_000423925.1). Classification (GTDB taxonomy): domain Bacteria; phylum Bacillota; class Clostridia; order Lachnospirales; family Lachnospiraceae; genus Butyrivibrio. The sequence goes on along the minus strand of NZ_AUIX01000001.1, from coordinate 291,755 downwards.
TTTACCTCGTGAGCTGGATTGTTCTTCTCCTAATATCATTTTTGGTGATAAGAAGTAAAAATGCCAGAGAAATTGTGGAAAATGGAGTACCCTCAAAGAAGTTTACGGCATTACTTGTAATTCTTTTTATGTGGTCCTTCGTATCTCTGTCACAGGTAAGTACCTTTATCTATTTTCAATTCTAAGTGTGAGCTAAAAAGGTATGGATAACAAAGATTTAAATTTTATCAAAAGATTCGGAATAGCAGTTTTAACGCTTATCATACTGATTGGAGTAGTGGTATTTCTTATTGATCCTTTTTTCCACTACCATAAGCCATGGTTTGGTTTAAAAGCTGTTCTTAACGACAAGGAATATCAGTGCATAGGAACCCTCAGGCATTTTGACTATGATGCTCTTATAGTTGGTTCGTCAGTTGCGGAGAACAATGACAACAGCTGGTATGATGAAGCCTTTGACTGCAAATCAATAAAAGCTATAAGATCCTATGGTGCAACTGCTGATCTATGCTATCTTCTCGATGAAGCCTTTGCATCGGGAAATGATATCAAAAAGGTGTTTTACAATATTGATCCGTCATCTCTTAATGCGGATGCTACCACAACCTATGAATCTACGGGATGCCCCATGTATCTGTATGATAAAAATCCATTTAACGATATTAGATACATTTATAATAAGGGTGTTCTGTTCGAGAAGATTCCGTATATGATAGTTAATTCATATGTTGTGGATTATGACGAGAATCTATCATATAACTGGGCAAAATGGAAAACCTTCAGTAAAGACAATGCACTGGGACTTTATTTCAGGCCTAAAAACGAAGTACCAATGATGGATGAGAAGGTCTATGATGATAAGCTTTCCGGAAATATTGAGCTACTGACAACAGAAGTAAAAAATCATCCTGACACAGAGTTTTACTTCTTCTTCCCTGCATATTCCATGTTATGGTGGGACGGAATTTACAGGACAGGGGAAAGGGATGCCTTTATTCACTGTGAAAAAGAAATGGTATCTGCACTGCTTCAGTATGACAATGCAAAGGTATACTGTTTCCAAAATGAGGAAGATATTATTACAAATCTTGATAATTACATGGATTCCATCCATTTTTCACCTGAAATCAATAAACTGATGATGGATAGAATGGCTTTAGATGAAAACAGGATGACAGAGGAGAATTACGAAGTTATACTTGATGATATGAGGGCTTTATCTGATAAGATAGTAAATGAACTTATGAAGCCATATGAGGAACAGGACCTTATTACATACGAGCAATGAGACTAAAACTACCTGAGACAATTTCAAAATTAATAAATGGGGGGAAAGCTGTAGTGCTGATAAGCGCTATGGCTTTTCTGTGCTCTTGCGGAAATTTTCATGAAGAATCCAAAAGCTCAATACAGGCAGATCTTAGTGATTGTGTTTTTGAATTTAAAGATATGGGAATCAATCTGTTCAAGAACAGTGATTACATAACTCTTAGCAGTGATACACAGGGAATCTATGGTTTGAAATGCACGAATAGCGATGGGCACACTAACTACAGCTTTGCCAGAATAAAGAGCGGCCAGTCGGGTACTGAAGAAATTCTTATAGGATCAGATAATACCAGATTTGATTATCTGGTAACCGATAAGGACAAATATTTTTATGCCATAAGAACTGTTTATCCTGACACAAAGGGAATTCAAAATGTGACAGATAATTATATTTATGATGGGAAAGGTGAGAAAAAACTAGTTAAATACTCTCCATCCGGAGATGAAATCTGGGCAGCAAATATAACTAAAGAGGATTCGGCTGCTTATATTAAGGGTATTGCTTATGTAAAAGGAGGCGGAATCCTTACATACTCATCTGAAGGCTTTTCAATGTATGATGAAATGACCGGTGAAGGCCATTTCTTAAATATGGATAATAAGGGAGATATTCATAAAGACAGAGTTCTTTTAACTACTCCCGAAGGAGAAATCTATACAGTTGAAACAGATAGCAAATGGAGATTTGTCCTATATGAATTTGACAGTAAAAAATATTCTCTTGAGAATAAGACCTATATCCCTGAGGAGATTTCTGTAGGAGCAAAATTTTTTACCGGCATAACATATGACCTATACTATACAGACAATAATTGTCTCTATGCTTTTAATATAGGAGATGAAACAGCTCAGAAGATATGTGATTTTGCGAAATCCGGATTATATGCGGATGATCTTCTGCTCCTTAATGAGACAACAGGTGGTGAATTTGAAATCATAGCTGATTATGAATCCGGTAATGTTCGCGCTTTTTCAATGAAGAAAAAAGAAGAATCAAGTGATGAGGTAAAGACAATTACTATAGGAATTACCTTAAATGATTCAAATGTCAAGCAGCATGTAATTAAATTTAATCAAGAAAACAGCGAATATAATATCAGATTGATCGATTATACCGAAAGCAGTTTTTCAGGATACCGTACTGTGAGCAGGAAAATTCTTGAAGATTTGGAGAACGGAAATGCACCGGATATTCTGATTCTCAATTCTTATGCAGATCAATGTGATTTTACTGATAAAGGTTATTTAGAGCCTCTTGATGAGTATCTGAAAAATGATGCAGATATTTCTTCAAAGAAATATCTTGATAATATTTCTAAGACCTTAAGTGAGCATGGAAAACAGTATGCTATAATGCCCTACTTTACTATCAATACCTGCGCAGCTTCAAAAGATGTAATTGGTGATGAAACAGTCAGTCTTACAAACTATCGTAATCTGTGCAATAAGCATAATATAAAACCCCAGAACATGATGGGTAATATCTACTTCGAAGGAGTGGATACACTGTATGCAACATCGGGATTCGAGTTTATTGATTTTGATAATGATACCTGTGAATTCCAAAATTACAATTTTATAAATCTCATATCACTCTTAAGAGAAATAAAAAGAGCGGATGATAACAACAGCCGAAACCTGAATGAATACTGCTATATGGATAAAAAGGCAATGCTGTTACCTTATCATATTTCAGAATTCGAGGATTATCGCATAATCAGGGATGGTTATTTTGGAACAGATATCTCATTTAATGGTTATCCTGCCAGAGACGGAGGAATATCATATATTGATCCGGGATTGCTTTTTTCTATAAGTAAAGGAAGTAATAATAAGGATATTGCATATAAATTTATAAGATATTTTCTGCTTGATGAATATCAATACAGTATTGATTGGGGATTTCCTGTGAATGAAAATGCCCTTGATTTATTAGTGGATAAATCGACTCGGATTAAATATTATATTGATGACTCAGGTAAAAGAGTAGACACCATAAGTAGCATAACTATAGGAAGCAGGGAATTTCTAATTACACCGCTCTCTTTGGAGGAAGCAAACGATATGAAGCGTTTTATATGCTCTTTACATAAGTTCCAATATAGAGATACGGAGATTGTCAGCATGATAGCTGAGTCGGTAAAGCCTTACTATACCGGAGAAATTACTGCTGAAAAGGCATCTTTGTACGTTCAGCACAGAATAGAAAAATATCTTTCAGAGAAATAAAAAAACAGCCGGCACAATCAAAAGTGCCGGCTGTTTTGAACATTAATGATTAGTAGTTTCCAATATCATGGAACAGATCGTAGGAATCCTGCAGATGCTGTCTGATGTTGGCAAAATCTTTATTAGCAACTGCAGTATAGAGTGTATCTACAAGGAATAGCTGTGCAAATCTGGAACTCGTTACACCGCTCTTTTTATCTATCTCAGGCGAAGTAGTAAAGAGAACATGATTGCAACCCTGGGCAAGCGGACTGTTTCCAAGCTTTGTGATTGCAACGGTATCTGAGTGTCTGCTGTTAGCAATCTTTAGTATCTGCATTATTTCCTCAGTTTTTCCGGAATCACATAAGAAAATGGCAACGTCATCTTCCTGAAGCTGTGCCGCATTCATGAGACTATTGTGGAAATCTTCGTTATAGGTAACGTTATAAGATAATCTCTGGAATTTTGTGAAAAGATCAAATGCAGCAAGTGAACTGCTACCAACTCCGAAGATTCGTATCATTCGTGCTTTTACGATGGCATCAACAGCACCTTCAAAGGACTGAGTATCGAAAAGCCTGTATGTGGTCTGAACAGCCTGAATACTTGTGGCGCAGATATTATCAGCAATAGCCTGCATAGAAGTATATTGATTGATATCCTTAAACTCTATGTGTGGCCCTGCCTTTTCAGCCTTTTTAGCATCTGAAAAGATTTCTCTTTTAAGACCTTTCAGTCCGGAATAGCCAAGAGATTTTGAAAATCTGCTCCAGGTAGCCTGGGTTGTGCCGGAAGCTTCCGCCAGTTCGGCCACAGTATTATTATAAATACTGGAATCATTCTTCAGGCAATAGTCTGCAGCCTTTCTCTCTTCTCTTGTAAGGTTGGCATAAACACTTTTAATTCTCTCTTCTAATAGTGACATAAGTCTATCTCCATTTACTTTATAGCGAGACTAACATACTTAACCATTTATAGTATATCGCAAAATCAGTAATTACATTATTAAATAACAATTATTAATTTTCATATTTATTAAAATTTTCTAAACGATAAAATGTATAAGATTTATTTGTTATACTAAATATCAGTAAACATGAATTTTTCCCTCCGAATTAGCACTTTTCGCAGACAATGTGGGAGTACCGGATAGATGAGGGATAATATCATTGAAAGGAGATTTTTTCTATGAAATGGGTATGTCAGGTATGTGGTTATGTTCATGAAGGCGACACTCCTCCGGAGGCTTGTCCTGTATGTAAGGCACCGGCAGAGAAGTTCACAAAACAGGAAGGGGATAAGGTTTGGGCTTGCGAGCATGTTGTTGGTGTAGCCAGCTCCGCTCCTGATGAGATTAAAGATGGTCTTCGCGATATGTTTAACGGAGAGTGTACAGAAGTAGGTATGTATCTTGCTATGTCACGTGTTGCTATCCGCGAGGGATATCCCGAAGTTGGTGCATTCTTTGAGAAAGCTGCATGGGAAGAAGCTGAGCACGCTGCTCACTTTGCAGAACTCCTTGGAGAAGTAGTCACAGACTCAACAAAGAAGAACCTTGAACTTCGTGCTGACGCTGAATACGGCGCAACACAGGGAAGAGCTGACCTGGCTAAGAAGGCTAAGGCTCTTGATCTTGACGCTATCCACGATATCGTACACGAAATCGGACGCGACGAGGCAAGACACGGCAAGGGATTCCAGGGACTCCTTGATAGATATTTTAAATAAAACAATATAAATAAAAGGTGCGAAGGACAAGGTTCTTTGCACCTTTATTTTTTGAGAGGATGCAGGGAAAATGACTCTGCATCCTTTTTTTGTTTAATAAATGTTATAATAAGACCTTAAGAGAATAATATACAATTACAAAAATGTTTTATTTAAGAGGATATAGTATGAGCAAAAAAATAGGAATAATAGGTGCTATGGAAATTGAGGTGGAGAGCCTCAAGAAGGAAATGACAGTATCAAGAACTCTCACTAAAGCAAATATGGAGTTCAATGAAGGTAAGCTTGGAAACACAGATGTAGTAGTTGTTAAAAGTGGAATCTGCAAGGTTAACGCTGCTCTTTGTGTTCAGATTCTTGTGGATGATTTCAAGGTTACACATGTGATCAACACAGGAGCTGCCGGTTCACTTGACGCAAAGATCGACATAGGAGACTTTGTTGTATCTACTGATGTTGTGTATCATGATGTGGATGCTACAGTTTTCGGATATAAAAAAGGAGAGATTCCTCAGACAGGCCGTCTTGAGTTCCTTGCTGATAAGTGGATGATAGAGAACATTAAAAAGGCAGCAGCTACCGCAGGAATTACAGGTAAGCTCTGGGATGGACGTGTATGCTCCGGAGATCAGTTCATCTCTGAAAGTTATGTAAAGGATGGAATTAAGGCTGAGTTTGACGGACTTTGCTGTGAGATGGAAGGAGCCGGTATTGCACAGGCATGCTTCCTTAATAATATTCCATTTGTAATCCTCAGAGCTATTTCCGATAAGGCAGACGGCAGTGATATCATGGACTATCCTGAGTTTGAGAAAAAGGCAGCAGCAGACTGTGCTGCTCTTACAGAGAGTTTTATTAAAGATTTATCCAGCGATAATTAAGTTGTATATCACAACTGTCCTAGTCATGTTATAATGACGATACGATTTGGCGAGGTCCAAATGATAAAAGGTATTTAATTAAGAAAAGGAGATATAAAAATGGATTTGATACCCAGCTTTTCCGTAGATCATACAAAGATTATTCCCGGAATATTTGAGAGCAGAGTTGATGATATTGCAGGAAACAAGATTACAACTTATGACATAAGAGTCACAAAACCCAATGTAGAGCCCGCTGTTGAAGTAGCTGCAATGCACTCTCTTGAGCATATCATTGCTACATTCCTTAGAAATGATCCCGATTGGAAGGATGATGTTATTTATTGGGGACCTATGGGATGCCTTACAGGCTTCTATCTTATTCTGAAGAGCAACCGTGCTCCCAAGGAGATCGTTGATCTTCTTATCAGAGCATTTGATTCTGTTAAGGATTCAGAGGAGGTTCCCGGTGCTGAACCTGAGAACTGCGGTAACAGCGCTTTACACAATCTAGTAATGGCTAAATGGTATGCTAAGAGATTCGCAGATTATCTTATTTCCAATAAGGAAAATGATGCAATTTATGTATATCCTAAAACAGAGAGACTTGTAACAGATGACGGTCGTCAGTTCTTCGATTCATAATATTTTTATATAAGAATTTAAGGGACAATCGCATGGATTAAATAATCCTTTCGATGTCCCTTTTTTATTCTACCTACTTCTATATTCACTTGGAGACATACCGCATTCCTGCTTAAAATATCTGTTGAAGTGATTGATGTTTGTAAATCCGCACTGGGATGCTACATCGAGAATACGAAGCTCCTTATTTGTAAGAAGATGTTTTGCTTTGTCAATTCTGGCAGCGATAATATCGTCACCGGGGCTGGCATGGAAGAAAGCCTTGTAATAGTGATAGAGCTGACTTCTGCCAAGGTGGGTCTCCTTACAGATTTTTTCTATATTCCATTCTTCCGAACATCTTTGAAGCATATTTACCCTATAAGAAGTTAAAAAACTGTATATTTCCGTTTGTTGGATTTCTTCTACAGGTCCCGTGACACTTCTCTCGGCAGCTATAAGGAGCTGCTTTATCAGAAGGTCTATCATACGCTCTCTTCTCTGCTGTTTGGATAGATATTCAAACTGAATTCTTCGAAGAGTGTCCACTATCATCTCATCATTACCGGGATGAAAGATACGATTCATTTCTACCTGCAAACCCTGAATCTCGTCAGGTTCACAGGTGAAGTGAACAAAAGAGTTGGAAAAGGAAGTGATAGCCTCGTAATATTGCATGTTTCCTGGAGAAAAGAGAATACAATCACCAGGAAAAGCACTGGTCATGTAGAGCCTTTTGCCATCTCTTTCAATAAACTTAGTATTGTCCGACTGTCTGTATTCGTTAGACAGAGACACAAAGTCATTTTTTCTCTCATCCGGAAAATAAAAGTTCATGTTGGAGGTTATGTGGAGAAAGAGGTAGTCTCCGCTTCCGGTTGGTCTGTATATGGTATCTTTGTCGGGATTGTGGTAGTTGTAGCCACAGTAGTCGGTTCGAAACATGAGCTTCCCCTCATCTGCTTTTTAATTAATTATATAGATATTACCGGACGATAAGTCAATATATTTGGATTAAAAGACATTTAAAAGACAGATTTACTCTGCAATAATTACAAATAGACAGGATAAAAAGACAATACATTATATGTTGTTTTTATTTATTAACGGAGGGTTACAAAATGGCAAAGAAACTTCAGAAAGCACAGCTGTGTATCGACAGAGATTTCGAGATCAGCAAAATTGATGAGAGAATTTTCGGTTCATTCCTTGAGCATCTTGGAAGAGCAGTTTACGAGGGAATCTATCAGCCCGGAAATAAGAATGCGGATAAGGATGGATTCCGCAAGGATGTATTAAAGCTTATTAATGAGATACATGTACCGATAGTAAGATATCCCGGTGGTAACTTTGTATCAGGCTTTAACTGGGAGGACAGCGTAGGTCCCGTTAAGGATCGTCCCCGCAGAATCGAGCTTGCATGGAATGTTATTGAGACTAACCAGTTTGGTCTTAATGAGTTCATGGCATGGTGCAAAAAGGCAAATACTAAGCCTATGATGGCTGTTAATCTCGGAACAAGAGATATTGATGCAGCAAAGAATATCGTTGAGTACTGCAATATAAAGAGCGGCACATATTATAGTGATCTTCGTATCAAGCACGGTGTAAAAGATCCTCATGATATCAAGCTTTGGTGCCTTGGCAATGAGATGGATGGCCCTTGGCAGATAGGTCACATGGCTGCTCAGGAATATGGTATGAAGGCAGGAAGAGCAGGCCACATCATGAAGCTTGTTGATCCTTCAATTGAGACAGTTGTATGCGGTTCTTCATCTCTTTATATGGATACCTTTGGAGATTGGGAGCGCACAGTTCTTGAGTGTAGCTATGACTCTGTTGATTATCTTTCACTTCACACCTACTATGGCAATGCTGAGGATGACACACCTAATTTCCTTGCAAGCAGCGTAGCTATGGATAAGTTTATTTCACAGGTTATCTCAATCTGCGACTATGTAAAGGCTGTTAAGAGAAAGGATAAGACAATCAACCTTTCCTTCGATGAGTGGAATGTATGGTATCACTCAAACGAGCAGGATAAGGAGCTTCCTAAGTGGTGTGAGCACCCTCACCAGCTTGAGGATGTTTATAACTTTGAGGATGCACTTCTTGTAGGATCAATGCTCATTACTCTTCTTCGTCACGCTGACAGAGTAAAGATTGCATGCCTCGCTCAGCTCGTTAATGTTATCGCACCTATCATGACAAGCGATACAGGCGCATGGAGACAGACAATCTTCTATCCTTACATGCATGCAAGTCTCTACGGAAGAGGAACTGTTCTTAACACAGTTGTTAAGGCTCCTTCCTATGAGAGTAAGCACGGCGATGCTCCTTATATCGACAGCGTTGTTACTGCTGATGATGAGAATGAGACAATCACAATCTTCGCTGTAAATAAGAATCTTAAGGAAGACTTCGAGCTTACATGTGACCTTCGCCAGTATGCAGGCTATAAGGTTGTTGATCATATCATTCTTACAAATGATGATATCAAGGCTGTTAATACTGAAAAGAAGCCTAACACAGTAGCTCCTACAGAGGGCAAGAACACCAAGGTTGAAAAGGGAGTACTTACAACTGTCCTTCCTTCAAAGAGCTGGAACGTAATTCGTCTTGCAAAATAATAAACAAATATCAATTTAAGGTAAGAAAAATGCCGGCTCCTGGCCGAGCCGGCATTTTGTGGTCATATAGCATGTTAAGTAATAAGTTATTTGCAATGCAGGTAATTAGTTATTTACATTTGACCAAATCTTATATCTCTGATTGGGGTTTACACCCTTTTTCTGGAACAGTTCACTTAATGTTACAAGGGTGTAGCCCTGACTCTGGAGGCCTTCAATAATCTGAGGAAGAGCCTGTACGGTCTGGTAGTTACCCTGGAAGTCATGAAGCAGGAATATCTGACCATCTCTAGCCTGGCTAAGAACGCCGTTTACTCTCTGCTGAACTGATGTATATGATTCCCAATCATTAACTGTTATACCCTGAATGAATGTAGCATCAATGTTCTGATGCATTGTGTTGCTTACGGAAAGATAAGGTGCTCGAAAGAACTTTACATCTACACCTACAGCATTCTTAATAGCTGATGCCGTCCACTCCTGCTGATTTCTAACCTGAGAAGCACTCATTCTGGACATGTCCTCATGAGTATAAGAGTGACTTGCAAGTTCACATCCCATCTTAACCTGACGCTGCATTATGCTGAGATTGCTCATTGTAACGTTCTGTCCGATAAGGAAAAATGTAGCTTTTGCATTGTACTTTTCTAAAACATCAAGAACGTCCTTTGTGGTGCTGGAAGGACCATCATCAAATGTAAGAGCGATGTATTTTCCGGTATCCTTAGGCTGCTGCTGGCTCTGACCCTGGCCCTGGTTTTGTCCCTGACCCTGATTGCCACTGCTTGCCTGACCTGATTCGCCGTTAATTCTAAGATAGTCGATATATGCATCCCAGTTTCCATCATCAGCAGTCACAACAAGTTCGACTGTCTGATTGCCTGTACCATGACTTACATTTTTGATAGTGTACTCAGCAGGATATGAACCACCATAATAGAAGGTTCCCTTATACTGACCACCGATCTTTAAGTCAACTCTGGCCATGTTACCGTTATTAGCACAGCCCCGAAGAACGAAGTCATGAGTTCCATATGCAAAATACTGTGTATAACTTACTCTGTCATTGTTTGCATATAATGCTACGCCGCTGAAAGGTGATGAAATATTTCCGGTGTACTGACCTGCCTTAGACATAGATTCGCACTGAACAGTTGTATTGCCCTGTGCTACTGTTCCGCCTGCGTTACCACCCTGGTTACCACCCTGATTTCCACCTTGGTTTCCGCCTTGGTTACCACCTTGATTTCCACCCTGATTACCTGAGGATGAGCCGCCAATTGTCATAACGTTCTTATAAACGTTAGCATAGCCGCTACTCTGATATCCTTCGATATTTAAAGCTGCCTCGGTGAGCTTACCCATGTAAATTCCCATGCGCTCCCAGGCCTTGAAATGCTCAGTAACACTGATGGTACCACTTGTCTTCTTGCTGGTACGAACACTGAAAATCTGTCTGAAGTTTGTATCGCCCTGAATTGAAGGCGCGTTGTAACGCATTGTCTCGTAAACATCATATGTGCCGCCATCGACCTGAATCTGACCCTTCGGTGATCCTCCCGGCGGACGCCATGAACCCCAACTGTCTACGATATAATACTCAACTAACGGATCAACAGACCATCCATAAACACAAAGATAAGAATTTCCGTTGGGTCTGTAATCAACCCCATAGTCGAAGGAAATATTTCCTATCTGCTGGTATGTTTTCGTTCTGTCGAACTTTTTACCTTTTCTGAAAAGAGCGTTACCAATGTTGCTCCACTGACATGTGAATGCTCCCCCAGCATCCAGAGTCATACTGGTATTACCGTAGTCTTTCCAGAGCTCGTAGTCGTAACCATCCTGTGTGCCGGTTCTGTTGTCGTACAGTGTGGTAGCTGCTTTAACCGACAATGACGGGACTAAAAGCTGTGCACTCATGAACACAGTCAAAAGTGCGGTAGTCAAAACTTTCTTCACCAATTTTTAATACCTCCTCTATATTTAGTTTTTGCTATATAACCACAGGTGTATTATATCCTGCATGAGAAAATTCCACTTATCAATTGTTAACCAAAAGTTACGAAATATTGCTAAATACTAATCATATTTAATCGAAATAATGTATATTCGCTTCAGAATACATTTTTAATCAATATTTAAGGAGTTAAATCTTGCGGTGGTTATCAAGTTTTGCTAAACTTTAACGCGAAAGTAGAAATAACCATAGTATAGGAGGATTCTTTAAAAATGGTTAATTGGAAAAATCTTGATACTTTAAGTTCATTCGATGAGCTTAAGAAGGTAAAACAGATTGACCTCGTATCTGCTATGACCGGTGAGTCAGGTGCAGACAGGGTAAAGAAATACTCAGTGAAGATGGCAGAAGGCCTCAGCTACAATTATGCAGCAAAAGAGGTTGATGATGACATCCTCGCAGCTTTGGATAAGCTTGCTAAGGAAGCACAGCTTTCCGAGAAATTTGAAGCTCTTTATAATGGCGAAGTAATTAACACAGGTGAGAAGAGAATGGTTCTTCACCAGCTCACAAGAGGCCAGCTTGGTAATGATGTAATGGCTGACGGTGTTAACAAGCGTGAGTTCTATGTTAAGGAACAGAACAGAATCGCTGATTTTGCCAAGAAGGTTCACTCAGGTGAAATTGCAAACGAGAAGGGCGAAAAGTTCACAACTGTAGTTCAGATCGGTATCGGTGGTTCAGACCTTGGTCCCAGAGCTATGTACCTTGCTCTTGAGAACTGGGCTCACAAGACCGGTAATTTCAAAATGGAAGCTAAGTTCATCAGTAACGTAGATCCTGATGATGCTTCAGCTGTACTTAACAGTGTTGATGTTGCTCACTCAATCTTTATCCTTGTATCCAAGTCAGGTACCACTCTTGAGACTCTTACAAACCAGAGCTTTGTAATGGATGCTCTTAAGAAGGCAGGACTTGATTCCTCAAAGCACATGATCGCTGTTACTTCAGAGACATCTCCTCTTGCAAAGAGCGATGACTTTATTGAAGCTTTCTATATGGATGACTATATTGGCGGACGTTATTCTTCAACTTCAGGAGTTGGTGGAGCTGTTCTTTCACTTGCCTTTGGTCCTGACGTATTTGCACAGTTCCTTGAAGGTGCATCCGCTGAGGATAAGCTTGCTGCAGAGAAGGATATGATGAAGAATCCTGCTATGCTCGATGCCATGATCGGATTCTATGAGAGAAATATCTTAGGATATCCTTCAACAGCAGTTCTTCCTTATTCACAGGGACTTAGCCGTTTCCCTGCTCATCTCCAGCAGCTTGATATGGAGTCAAACGGTAAGAGTGTTAACCGCTTCGGAGAGCCCATTGATTATGTAACAGGACCTGTTATCTTCGGTGAGCCCGGTACAAACGGACAGCATTCATTCTATCAGCTCCTTCACCAGGGCACAGATGTTATCCCGATGCAGTTCATCGGCTTTAAGAATAGTCAGCTTGGTAATGATGTTGATATTCAGGGCAGCACAAGCCAGCAGAAGCTCTGCGCTAATGTTGCAGCTCAGATCGTAGCATTTGCTTGCGGTAAAAAGGATGAGAACCTCAACAAGAACTTCAAGGGCGGACGTCCTTCAAGCATCATCATCGGTGATGAGCTTAACCCGAAGTCACTTGGTGCTCTCCTCTCTCACTTTGAGAATAAGGTTATGTTCCAGGGATTTGTTTGGAACCTCAACAGCTTCGACCAGGAAGGTGTTCAGCTTGGTAAGGTACTTGCCAAGAAGGTACTTGCTCACGAGACAGACGGAGCACTTGCAGTTTATAGTGATCTGTTAAATATTTAAAAAAATGGCCTTCCCTCACAATTTGAGGGAAGGCATTATTATTAGCTATTTATTGCTTCATCTATGATTTTCAGAATAGTTTCAGTCGCTCCGGATTGCTTTGACTCCTGCATCTTTGCAATGTACTTATCACGATGCTCATATACATCGAAGATGCTCTCTACAAGGATGTCTTCATCCAATTCCTCATTATCTATAACAATTGAAAAGCCCTGCTTCTCGAAGGATTTGGCATTAATGATCTGGTCTCCTCTGCTGCTTTTTGCTGAGAGGGGGATAAGAACATTTGGCTTTCTGAGAGCTGCCAGTTCACAGATCGCGTTGGCACCTGCTCTGGAAACAACCACATCTGCCATGGCAAAGATGTCCTTCATTTCGTTCTTAACATATTCAAACTGTTTGTAGCCCTCCATGTTGAGCTTAAGGTTGTCCATCTTTTCCTTACCGCACAGATGAACTATGTTGAAATAAGGAAGGAGCCTTGGAAGGGCATATCTTATGGTCTCATTAATGCTTTGGGCACCAAGACTTCCACCGGTAACCATTATTACGGGCTTATCATCCTTGAAACCACAGAACTTTTTACCAATCTCTCGTGATCCTCTTAAAAGCTCTTTCCTTATGGGAGTTCCTGTGAGAACAGCCTTATTGGAAGGAAGAAGCTCTAAGGTTTCAGGGAAGTTACAGCAGATGGTCTTCGCTGATGAAAAGCTGAGCTTATTTGCAAGTCCCGGAGTCATATCCGATTCATGAAGTATACAGGGAATTCCAAGAGTTGATGCAGCCCTGATAACAGGAACAGAAACAAATCCGCCCTTGGAAAAAATCACATCCGGTTTGATCTTTTTCAGCAATTGTCTTGCCTCAAAAAATCCCTTCATAACTCTGAAAGGATCAGAGAAATTCTTGGGATCAAAGTATCTGCGAAGCTTTCCTGTAGAAATGGAATAATAGGGAATGTGGAAATCTGCAATCAGCTTTTTCTCAATTCCTGTATGTGAACCTATGTAGCTTATCTCATATTCTTCTTCTTTAAGAGCAGGGATAAGAGCCATATTTGGTGTAACGTGGCCGGCTGTGCCGCCACCTGTTAAAACTATTTTTTTAGACATTTTTTGCCTCCTTGCATATAAGAGTACCACAGTTTTTTATGGTCCGCACTCTCTTAAAAATCATGGAAGTTCATACAGTATATAGTCATCCTGCATGGCACGGATTGTTGAATTGTCTATCAGGGGCATCACCTTGTCTTTGAGCTCGGGGTTTTTAGAAAGTGCAGCTGTATCTATGAGAAGAAGCTTTACAGCGTCACTGCTAAGCTCAGGGAACTTAGTGTCAATTTCCTCTGCATTGTCAACCAGATAAACTCTTTCATGTGAAATAGTCAGATCCATCGGAGGCTCATAAGGTATTTCATTGGTGAAAGAAAAGCAAACATCCTTGTAATCAGTATTTCTGTAAAGGAATTCATCAAGTGTATAATCGGCATCACCATCTCTTGAGACAATATATTTTGAGGTTGATGTGGGAACACCTGTAATAAGCACCATAATAAATAGGCAGATCGCGAAGGCAGGTATAAGCGGAGCAACCTTTTTTCCAAGGAAGAAGGTCTCATCATCATCGGTTTTCACAGCTCTCGTGTAAGCAATTGCAGCTATAGGAGCTGTCATAGCAACACACCACCCGGCCTTCATCATTGAGAATTCATGCACCGCGGAGTGATTCTTAAGCATCAGAATCTGAAAAGCCACAGCGATGAAATTAGCAATAATAAGCGAGATATCAGTGTTTATGAAAAGTGATTTAATACGCTCGCCTTTTTTCAATGTAAAGAAGGCAATCAATATTGCAACAAACTGGAACAGGAAAAGGTAACACATAAAGCTTCTCTGCTCCTGAGTAAACGCTGAAGAAAAGTTTTCAATAAGTCTTGCAACAATAGCGGAAAGGCTGTCATCACCGCCTGTTCTGAATTTGAGCTTGTATTTTAAGGTATCAAGCCAGCCGTCTACAAAGCTAAGCTGAGCAAGGAAGGTCGCTACTGCAAGTATTACAGGTACAGCATAACCAAGGCCTGTAGTGATGATATTCTTAAGCCCCTTCTTTTCTAGAAGGAGGCCAACAATTCTCATTACGAACACGAAAAATGCTAGAATCCAGAAATAGTAATCCGTCAGTATTCCGAGATAAATCGTGAGGAAGTGAAGAACCTTTATTGCCGCATGCTGGTATTTATGAGACTTAAGCTCAGGGATATACAAAAGCTCCTCAAGAAGGAGAAATAGCATGACATATAAGAGAACGCTCTGATCCGTGAAAAATACATTGGGAAGATACCATGCATTTACAGGCAGAAGCATCCATAGAACAACTGTTGCCGTAGGAATTATCAGTTTGGAAATCGCTGATCCTATTTTATGCTTCCACAGTAAGACATAGATAAAGCTTGAAAACAAAAGAGATTCGATAGCAAAAAGCACCATCTGAAGATGCTTAACAAAGGAAATATTTATAAATGATCTTCCAAAAAGCTTTGCACAGAGCCACACAAGAACAATATGTCCACTGGGATAGCTTATAAACGGAACTCTGTCATTGAAGCTCTGAAACTCTATTGAGCGATAGTTTTCACATGCTGTGAAATGCATTTTTGCAGCGCCCTCTTCCAGCCAGATATTTACATACTTAACCGTGGATGCAGACTGCCAGATGTTGTCACCGCCCATGTTATTGTATTTTATAGGATATTTAAAACTGAAGACTGCTAAAAATATCAGCAATGTAAACAGATTAACAAGAATTAAATTAATAGCTGTGTTCTGAAACTTTTTCATCGGAAAACCCTCTTAATACTTATCATCTGTTCATACTACCACATTTTTTGTTATAATTAAATTCGCTTCTAATTATTAATATGTTTTGGAGGACAAAGCTTAAATGCCCGATTTTCTTAAAAAAATATGGGATAAAATTCCCGTTACACATAGATTTTGCTATTTTGCAAGTCTGATCACGGGACTTCTGGTCCACTTTCTAATGATTTCGAATAAAATCACCAATCTTGATGATATTGTGTGTGTGCCCGGAGTGGGCGGAGGAAAGGTCCTGGGAAGATGGCTGCAGGAGCCGATACATGACATGTTCTCTCCCTGGTCATCTCCTGCTTTCAACGGCATCATGGCGATAATAATACTGTCATTTGCCGCATGCGTAATAGTTTCACTTTTAAAGATAAAGAGTATAACAGGTGCTGTGCTTACCGGAGTAATAATCATGACGCTTCCGAGTACTGCCAGCAACATGTACTACATGTATCTTGCACCGATTTTTGCTCTTTCGATTCTGGCTAGTGTTTTGAACGTTTATCTCACATCAAAGTACACATATGGCTTTATACTGGGAGCAATTCTCCAGTTCCTTAGCATGGCCTGCTATCAGGCTTATTTTGGACTTGCTGCGTCTTTGTTTGTACTTGTGTACTTCCTGATGCTCATAGATGGAACCAATGTGATGCTGGTAATAAAAAAAGGCCTTAGAAGCCTGTTATGCCTTATAGTTGCAATGGCGGGATATCTTATAAGCCTTAAGTTTGTTGATCTTAGTGATTATAAAGGACTAAGCAATATAGGACAGACCTCTGCTACTGACATTGCGCTTTCGGTGCTTAGGGCTTACCACAGAGTTCTTCAGTATTTTGTAACTGTTCCTGAGAGCTTTATGAGAGGTGCACCCACAATCTTTAACAGAGTTCTTGTGGTTCTTTTTGTGATTTTGACAGTGCTTCTCTTTATTTGGAAAAAGGCGTTTTCGGAAGTGCTCCGCGGAATTATTGCTATTATTCTTCTTGCGATCCTGCCCTTTGCGCTGGGACTTGTATATGTGATGGCACCTGAGCTTTCTCACGCTTCTACTGTTATGATCTATTCCTACAGTGTATTCTATTTCTTCCTTATCGCGGGAATGGAAAGAATTATGATAGGAACAGAGGGAAAGACGAAAAAGATATCAGTTCTTTTGGCTTCACTGATTTTCATAGTACTTATACTGGAGTCCTATTCTACAGCAAGAGTTATAAATAACTCATATTACAGAAGCTATGTTGCTCAAAACAGAGTGATGCAGTATTATAACAGGATTCTTTCAAAGCTTGAGGATGGTGGATATCAGTATGGCGAGCCGATGACAATTCTCGGAGGCTTCTATCCTGACCCGTTGCCGATTGCAGCTCACAGCATGCATTCCGCATACCTTGCTGACTTTGAAGGTGCTACAACAGAGGAGCTTCTATTCCTTCCAAGTAACAGAGACAGATTTATTCAGATATGGTTTGGAATCGACACCGGTGATATTACGATGGAGAAAAAAGAAAAACTCATGGCAACTGATGAGTTTAAAGAAATGCCTATCTATCCTGCCGAAGGATGCGTAAAGCAGATAGATGGGGTATGGGTTGTTAAGCTTAATAGAGATGATAGTCAGGAAAACTAAGAAAAACCGGGTTTTAAAACCCGGTTTTTTCCATTAAGTCTTCAATTTTATTCCAATATTTATCAGGATCTACATAGACACCATCAACATGATCCGCACCAAGAATCAGGCAGTATTGTTTGGGTGCTGAACACTTTTCATAGAGTCTTGCACACATCTGAGGATCAATGACCTTATCCTCATCGCCATGAATAAACAGTGTCGGTGTCTTGGATTTGGAAACAGCAGACAGAACATCAATCTTTTTAACATCGTAGCCGCATCTTATGAGGACAAGCAGACGAATGATGAAAAATGAGATGGGGAAAGGTACTATGTGCTTACCCATCTTGTAGACATCATTAAATTCTTCATACAAAGTAGTGTAGCTGCTGTCCGCAACGGCAAATACAACATTATCAGGCAGACGCTCGCCGGTGGTCATAAGGGTGATAGCTGCACCCATGCTGACACCATGAATAAAAATATGAGCATCCTTATCTTTTTTTATGATGTGATATATCCATGCCAATATATCGAAGCGATCGAAGTAACCGTATCCGGTGTAATTGCCTTCACTCTGTCCAAAGCCTCTGTTGTCAGGAAGCAGCACATTTATGCCCATGTTGTGATAATGCTGCGCATAATTACCCATATACTCGGCATCACTTCTAACACCATGAATCACGATAGCATATTTGTGACTCTCCTCTTCGGCCTTAATGTAGTGAGCATGAAGCTTAAGTTCATCGATTGAATTTATATAAATATCTTCCCTTGAAGGTGCATTTCTCACCCAGCGGATTGCCTTCGCATCCATCAGGTTATCATCTATTTCTTTTTGCGACTTCTTTTTGGGAACAACTGCCATGTCATAAAATATAGATGCAGCCGCGGCTCCACCTCCGAAGAGAGCTGTAAAAAGACCAAATAATACGAAATTTCGCTTTTTGATCATAGGAACCTCCTTAGCTATTAATGTATAAGAATTTTAGCAAATACTAATAAATTGTGCAATTGAATGAGATGCCATAGCACTTATTAACGAAATATGGTATGATAAATCAAACTGATAAAATTTGCAGATTTTTCTTGGTGTATATGAGGGGTACATATGTTAGAAAGAAAACTTGCAGAGAAATTCAGAAAGCTTTACACTGAGAATTCTTTGAAGCTTAAAAATTATGAAGATCAGCTTTTTTCCATACAGGATCCGTTTGACTGGATTCAGCTTCTTTCTGAAAGAGCTTATGTTATGCGTGAGGTCTATGCAGAGAACGAGGAGCTGATGGCAGAGCTATGGGAAAATTGTTCTGATGAGATTACTCCGGAAGAAGCTGAACTTTTATATGACCTCGCTATAGGTTTTTTCTTTGACGGCCACCATGATTTTGTTGTGCTCACAGAGTTTTGTGAGCGTATTCTACCAGTCTTTAAGGATATGGATGAGCCGGAGTTCCTCGTTGCAATCTATCATGTTTTAGGGACTGAGTATGCAAAGTTTTATCGTTCAGTCGGAGATAAAAAAGGAATGCAGGCAGCCCTTGATTATTTTAGAGGCTCCATTGCACAGGTTGAGCGCTACTCACAGATTTCTTCTCCCGAGGTTCGGGAGTTTATTTTCCAGGATTATATGTTGCTTATAACCTATCTTACCGGCTTTCATACAGACAAAGCCGAGAGCATAAGACTATACGACCAGGTATGGGCACTGTGGGATAATGAAAATGTCCAGCAGCTTGATGCTGAAAACGGGATGATTAGTGGCTATCTTTCGATAATTGATGATGCTTTTATGGCTAAGAGCAGAAACATAAATCTTTTATCGGAGGCTGATAGGGATAAATACATAAACCTTCTCGGAGAGAGCTATAAAAGAGCAAAAGAACGGGACGGAGCAAAAGAAGGCTCGCCAGATTTCAGAACCTGCATAACTTATAAGTGGCTTCGCGGAGATATGGAATCCGAGGTGGTTCTGGAAAAGCTTATAAAAAGTATAAATGAGATTATTCCAAAGCCTGATTTTACAAAAGATGATCCCATTAACTTTGAGCTTGTCATGAGACATTTCAAATATGCATGTACAGCAATAATGATCCTTGAAAATATGGAACTGACCAGTGAGGAGATTCAAAGTTGGTCCGAAAAATTCATGCCTACATCGATGTCAGTTCTTGCAAAGATACCATACAGATTTTTCACAGGTGATATGCAACCTGTCTGTGAGCAATGGTATCACGCAGCTGAGCCGGTTATTTCAGGTGAACTAAACAAGGTCCAGTTTATTATGGAGATGATCGTAAGGCGTCAGCCATTTACATATATTCATTCCCAGATGGTAGCAAAGATAGCAACCCTGATAGGCCAGAAGATATTGGAAGAGGATCCTGAAATCTTTGTTGGTATAAGGGGACTTGAAACCGTTGAAGATATACAGAAGAGTAAGGCGTATATTCTGTCATATATCACGATCAGCGGTCTGGTTCACGATATAGGAAAATGCTATATTCCCGATACTATTAACAGACAGAACAGAAGTCTTAATACAAAGGAATACGCAACAATAAGAAAGCACACAGAGATAGGCTTTAAAGAAGCAGAGAATAATGCAGCGCTTAGGCCGTATGCGGATATTATTCTCGGACATCACAAGCATTATGATGGGCTTCATGGATATCCTTTGGGATGTGACAACAGTGGATCAAAAGAAAAGGCAATCATAGACCTTATTTCGATTGCCGATTCGATGGAAGCCGGAACAGACACTCTTACAAGAAGTTATACTAAGGATAAGGATTCCGAGAAGCTTCTAAAGGAGCTAAAGGCTGAAGCAGGTACCAGATACAATCCAAAGATTGTAAAGATAATAGACAATTCGAAGGAACTTAGAGAGGAACTTAAACATCTCACGGGACAGGGCAGATATGATGTTTATTACCGTGCGATGCAGGATATTTTGGGGAATACCGTTGAAGAGATTCCCATCATCTAATGTGATATACTTAAGGAGCACACATGCGTTTTAGAACCAGGCTGATGATAACGTCAGCGACTATAGTTGTTCTACCTCTAATCCTGGTTGCAGCTTCGTTTGTTATCATACGTAATTCGTTAGCATATTCATATACGAGTTTTATTACTTACATGGTCGTGGCTTTTGCAGTGATCATGATCGTAACAAGTTTGATTTTAACGACATGGCTCAGGAAGGGATTCTTCGAGCCGGTGGATGAGCTAAACGTAGCGATGCAGCATATTAAGGATGGTAATTTTGATTATATGCTGCCTACAGACATAGGCGATAAGGGAGAGATAGGAGAGCTTTACAGAAACTATGAGGATATGCGGCTAAGGCTGAAAGAGTCAGCGGACGAAAAGGTCATAAGAGAGGGACAGAACAAGGAACTAATCAGTAATATATCCCATGACCTGAAAACGCCTATAACCGCAATAAAAGGATATTCACAGGGACTTCTTGAGGGTGTTGCCGATACACCTGAGAGACAGATGAAGTATATTCGTACCATTTACAACAAAGCAAATGATATGAATAATCTCATCAACGAGCTTACACTATATTCGAGCATAGATAACAACAGAATTCCTTACAATTTTACCAGAATAAATGTGGGAGACTATTTCGGAGATTGTATTGAAGAGATAGGAATGGACCTGGATAGTAAGGATATAAACCTTAACTATGCTAACCTTACTGCCCCTGATACCCAGATAGTTGCTGATCCCGAACAGCTTAAGCGAGTGGTCAACAACATAGTCAGTAACAGTGTTAAATATCTGGGAAGAGACGATGGAACCGGAAATATCGATATCAGGATTTTAGATGAAGTGGACTCTGTCAGAGTTGAGATAGAAGATAACGGAAAGGGAATTGGATCCCAGGATATACCGAACATATTTGACAGATTCTACAGAACCGATTCATCCAGAAACTCCAAACAGGGTGGAAGCGGAATCGGATTATCTATTGTAAAAAAAATCATAGAAGATCACGGCGGCTACATTTGGGCCACAAGCCACGAGGGAGAGGGTACATGCATGCACTTCGTTTTGAGAAAGTACATGGAGTATCATGAAAAGGCGGAAGGCGAAGCTGTGGTTGATCATGATTTTGAAAGTGTATGACAAATAAAAAAGACAGGAGGCCATTGGTATGAGCAGAATACTGATTGTTGAGGACGAAGAAGCGATTGCTGACCTCGAGAAGGACTACTTGGAATTATCTGATTTTGAAGTAAAAATTGAAAACTCAGGAGATGTGGGTCTTCAGACGGCACTCAGCGAGGAATTTGATCTGGTTATCCTGGATCTTATGCTTCCCGGAATGGACGGATTTGAAGTATGTAAAAGAATTCGCGAAAAGAAGGATGTCCCGGTACTCATGGTATCAGCTAAAAAGGATGATATCGACAAAATAAGAGGCTTGGGTCTTGGCGCGGATGATTATATCACAAAACCGTTTAGCCCCTCAGAGCTTGTTGCCAGAGTTAAGGCTCATATGGCACGCTATTCAAGACTTGTAGGCAGCGGTCATGATTCAAATGACGTTGTTGAGATAAGAGGTCTTAGAATAGACAAAACGGCCAGAAGAGTGTATGTTGATGGAGCGGAAAAGAGCTTCACAACCAAGGAGTTTGATCTCCTTACTTTCCTTGCGGAAAATCCTAACCACGTATTTACCAAGGAAGAGCTCTTCAGGAAAATCTGGAACATGGATTCTATCGGTGATATTGCAACTGTTACAGTGCATATCAAGAAGATCCGTGAGAAGATTGAGTTTGATACCTCCAATCCTCAGTACATAGAGACTATCTGGGGTGTTGGATACAGATTCAAGGTATGATCTGAAGAGATAATATTGTGGAAATTACGGCTCTCCGTGCAAGCGGAGAGCCTTTTCCACTTTTTATGATATTTAATAGAATAAAGCCTTCTCCCGGAGTGAGAGGTTGTCAGCTAAGCTGACGGATGAGGACATATGATAAAAATATTATACGAAGACAATGATATACTGGTTTGTCACAAACCTGCGGGAATTGCTGTTCAAAGCAGCAGCGTAACATCGCCTGATATGGAAACGATGCTTCGCTCACAGATTCTAAGGAGCGGGACCTTTAAAAACAAATCCGCACTTCTACATGTAATCCACAGGTTGGATCAGCCCGTGGAGGGAATAATCGTTTTTGGAAGAAATAAGAAGGCAGCAGCCTCTCTTAGTGCTCAGGTACAGGCAGGCGGAGAGATGAATAAGACATACCTTGCTGTTGTTTATGGCGGATTTTCTGGAGATGAACAAGAAGGAGAGCTTAAGGACTATATATATAAAGATGCAGCTACAAAAAGCGCGGTTGTCATTCCTAAGCCTGATAAAAGCAAAGGGGCAAAGGAAAGCAGCCTTTCTTATAAGGTTCTGACATCAAAGAACATAAAGGATATATCCACAAACAATGTTGTGGATTTTGAGGCTAAAAATGAGACTGAGGCCAGGAATACAGCGGATACAGTATCCCTTGTGGAAGTATCATTAAAGACGGGAAGATATCATCAGATACGAGCGCAGTTTTCAAATGCAGGTCATCCGCTTCTGGGGGACAGAAGATATTGTTCTCCTGAAAGTGATGAAGTATCAGCAAGACTTCGGGTAAGGAATGTTGCACTGTGTGCGTGCAAACTATCTCTGGTGCATCCCACAACAAAGAAAGAGATGAGCTTTGAGATACAGCCGGAAGGAGATATTTTTAAAGAGCTAGACTGAACAAATAAATACAATGTAAATAATAAAAACATGACCATTGGTAATGATGGCAAGAAGACACATGTCTCTAAATGATCTTTCAGACAAGGTCGGCATAGCCAATGTGAATATGTCCAAGATTAAAAATAATAAAGTTAATGCAATCAGATTTTCAACTCTTGCGGGAATTTGCGAAGCCCTGGAATGTGAGCCCGGAGACATCCTGAAATACGATCCCAACGGACAAAGCGACGAAGAATAATACTTAGTCGCACCAGTCCACCTCCTTGAATTTCAAGAATGCTACTAAATACTTATTTGGCCAGATAAAAACACCCCCACCTTGAGCTTCAAGAATGCTACTAAATAAATATTTTGGCCAGACAAAACCAAGCCCCCGGTACTGTATAGGGATTTCAATCGATTATGCGTTAGCAACGAGAGTGAAATCCCTATACAGTACCGGGGGCGTATTATTCCATCTATTTATAACACTTCGACATGTGCGTTGGCCTGATCCGGAACGGTAACTTCCGCAATGGACTCGTCAATATCGTGGAAGAAGGAACGTGTTTCCACAATACCCTGCTTTGCATCTTCGAACTCCCATAAGAACTGCTGAGGGATGTTCTCACGACCATACATTGCAATACGACCTGCATATGCGTGAATGATACTTACATACTTTTTGTCCAGCTCATAATGTCTGTAGATTTCTCTGCGAAGACGAGGACGTTTAGCGACGAATTTTCTGATATCCATCTTGAGATCGAGCGGGAGTTCCTGCTCTCTGTCACGAACAGCCTGAAGATACTTGTTATAAGTTTCTTCGTCGATTTTTCTGAAATGTTCCGGATATTCAAAGCAGCAAGCGCCATCCGGAAGGTCAAGTCTTACTTTTCCGTCTGAGTAAACCTCTTCAATTTTAGCAACAACCTGCGGAACCAAAGGTTTGTTGTTGTAGTCCAAAATGATGATTTTGTCACCCGGCTTATACTTTGTCATAATAATTCTCCTCTTTTGCCTATTCTTGCATCAACAATATAGTCCTAAAAAGTACTCAGTTCAAGGGCTTTTCCGCTTTTTTAAGACCTTTTCGTGAATTTTAAGAAAGTCTAAAGAATTTGAGGAAATTAATGTTTTAATTGATAGATGCGCCTTCTTCCGGAGTTCCAAGTTTTACCTTGAATTCCTTATCCGCAGCTTCACTAAGATCAGGGAAATCAACGGCATATTCATACTCATTTTCAAGAGTATCAGTAACGATCAGGCAAAAGCTATTACTGCCTAAATAAACAGGAAAGGTCACACCCGCAAGAATCCTACCGCTTGGAAGAGTTGTTTCATTCGCAAGATAATTTGCAGTAACAGTATTAGCTGAATTGTCCTTGAAACAAATGGAGGAAAGCTCAGAACCTGATGCGTTTTCTATCTGGCATAAGATTTCAATATGCTTTTCGCTTTCTTTGGTTGTATTTTCTTCGGCTTTTAGTTCTTCACTAATTTTGTCTGTAAGCTCCTGATATGAACCTGTAAGGCTATCCATTCTTGAGACGAGATCCTCAACCTCTTTGTTCTTCAGTTTTTCAAAATTAAGAGCCGAAAACTCTTCACTTTGAGATGAAAGCTGCTTAAGGTCATCTTCAAAAGTATCTGAAACAAGATTTCCGTTAAGATTTTCTGCCAGCTCCTTTTGCACTAAAAGGGCGTCTCTCGACTCTGTCAGTTTGCTAAGATTTTCCTCAGACAATCCGCATGCGGAAAGCATCAGACTACAGAGCATTACAGTTAAGATATACAGGCCTTTTTTCGACATGTGTTTGATTCTCCAAAAATATTATTTAAAATGCATCACTTACTTGTAAGGAGTATAATATATATGCTGATAAAAGACAAAAAAAGACAGATAAATCCTTGGGCGAGGAATAAGAAAATGAAAGATTCTAAGAATTCAAATGAGGGAGCCGGAATCAATTGGGTTCCTTTTCTTATACTATTCATGCTTACAATTATACTTAATGTACTGTCCTGGATTATTCCGGGATTTTCAGATGTATATACCCGCTATATTTTTCCGATTTGGGTCGGCTCATATGGGCGCTTAACGTCCTTTGCGCCTCTTTCAGTGGGTGAATTCATGATAATAGCGGGACTTCTCTGGATTGTACTTATTCCGTTTGTAAAGTGGATAAGAAAGCATACAATAAGGCTTCTTGTACTCATAGCACTTATCATGACACTAAACTGCTTCATAAACTATCACTGTACTCCGATCAAGGAAGCCTATGAGGACAGTGGCAGAGAGTTCACGGTCGGGGAACTCTCTGAGCTTAGGGATTACATAGTGGATAAGTGTAATACCCTATCAAAAGAGATTGAAAGAGATGAAAACGGCTTACTTGCAGCTGACGAAGCAGCCATGAAGTTGACTGCCAGAAAATCAATGAATGCACTTGGTGAGAGATTTCCAAAGCTTTCCGGATTTTATGTTACACCAAAGCCTCTGGTATTTTCCTGGTTCATGAGCCAGCAGTATATGCAGGGATATTTCTTTCCGTTCTCTATGGAAGCTAACTACAATAATATTATGTATGTCTCAAATAAGCCTTTTACAATGTGCCATGAACTGGCGCATACGAGAAGCTATATTTTCGAAGATGAAGCCAATTTTCTTGCGTATCTGGCATGTATTGAATCCGATGATAAATTTTTTGAATACAGCGGGTATCTTGGAGTCCTGAACTATGTGAATAACGCGTTTTATAAAAACGTTTCGAAGGAAGAGTATCTGTCACACACGAAGATATCTGAGCAGGTTAAGCTGGATAACATCTTCCTTACTGATGATAACTGGAAGAAGGTTGAAGATTCATCACCTCTTGATACTGAGAAAGTAAAGAAGGCGGCGAATACTTTTGTGGATACAACACTCAAGGTCAACGGCGTGGGAGACGGAAAAGCCAGCTATGACAGAGTGGTGGAGCTTATGCTTTTAGAATACTTCTCATGAAAACGTTGTTTAATTTACTAAAAAGTGTAGGGATTTTTTATACAATCTTCATAATATGGACCCGATTTATCTGATATTATTTTTCTATAAAGATGATATTTAGGAGACAATGCTATGAAATTGCTTCTTGCTGAAGATGAAATTGAATTATCAAATGCGCTGGTGGCTATTTTAAAACATTCAAGCTACACGGTCGATGCGGTATATGATGGTAAAGATGCACTTGATTATATCCTTGCCAGTGAGTATGACGGAATAATTTTAGATATCATGATGCCCGGAATGGAAGGCACGGAGGTTCTTAAGAAAATCCGTGAAAAGGGCATAAACACGCCTGTGCTTTTCCTTACTGCAAAGTCAGAGACAGACGATAAAATAAAGGGCCTGGATCTTGGGGCTGACGATTATCTGACAAAGCCTTTTGAGATGGGTGAGCTTCTTGCCAGGATACGTGCTATGACCAGAAGAAGAGCGGATTTTGCGCCCAATAATTTAAGGTGCGGAAATCTTGAACTGGACAGAGCCGGATATGAGCTGAAGACTCCGGGACATGAACCTATAAGGCTCGTGGGAAGAGAATTTCAAATGCTTGAGATGCTTATGGAGAATCCGGGAAGAGTTATTTCTGTCGATGCTTTCATGGAGAGGATCTGGGCAGATGGTGAGGCGGATGTCAATGTGGTATGGGTTTACATCAGTAATCTGAGAAAAAAGCTCGCTTCTCTTGAGTCCACCTGCGAGATCAAGGCATCACGTGGAGTTGGCTATTCAATGCACGAGATTAGTTGATTCGATTTAGGTTCATTTTAGTTTTGGGGAGTATATTTATCTGGTGATATTGTACTAAGGTGACTTTTGGTTCCTTTGATGAGGGGTGCTATACCATGGTAAAAAAACTCAGGCGCAAATTTGTCCTTACAGCTATGCTGTCACTGCTTCTGATAGTGATAGGGATAATAGGCGTAATCAATATTGTGAATTTCACGCAGGTTCAGACCGGTGCCGATGAGACACTGGATATACTTGCTGAGAATGATGGACTATTTCCTGATATGAATATTCTATTTCCGCCTCCGGAGGGTATGACTCCTCCTGATGGTGGTCAGGGCTTTGATTTTGATAATGAGGATATAAAGGACGGACCGGGGCCGTTTTTCGGAGCCCGGATGGCATATAACAGATCGCTGGAGATACCCTTTCAGTCCAGATACTTCTGGGTAAAGCTTAGTAGCGAAGGGAAAACCGGAGAAATAGATACATCACATATCGCGGCAGTTACATCCGATGAAGCAGTAGAGTATGCTGCTAAAGTCTACGCCAATAAGGAGAAGGAAAGAGGCTATCTTTCCGGACAATATCGATTTCTCATCCATGAAAATGATGATGGGTCATATCTGGTGCTGTTTATGGATTGCAGTGCCGGTTTTTATAATGCCAATAAGCTTCTTCTGATGACAATGGTTATTGGCATAGTTGCACTTATTGCAATGTTTATCCTTGTTTATCTGTTTTCCGGAAAAGCTGTCGCACCTGTTGTTGAATCCTTGGAGAAGCAAAAGAGATTTATTACGGATGCAGGTCATGAGCTTAAGACTCCTCTTGCGGTTATATCAGCAAATATGGATGTCATCGAGCTTGAGGCGGGGGAAAGTGAGTGGACCAAGAGCACTAAGAATCAGATTAAGCGAATGAACGAGCTTGTGAAAAATCTGCTGACGCTTTCCAGGATGGAAGAGGAGAATATAAACCTCGTCTTTTCAGATGTGAACTTAAGCCCTGTTGTGGAAGACAGTGCAACATTTTTCGTTGCTGTCGCTGATTTTAAAAAGGTCAGATATGACAGAAAAATCCAGGATGATATACATATAAACGGAGATAAAAATTCCGTTCAGCAGCTATGTACGATTTTGATAGATAATGCGATGAAATACACTCCCGATGAAGGAAATGTAAATGTGACATTATCCGGAGATGAAAATACCAGAAATGCGATCCTTGAGATTTCCAATACCTGCGAGGCAATTCCTAAGGGGAATCTGGACAGATTGTTCGATCGTTTTTACAGAGGAGAGACATCCAGAAGCCGAAAGACAGGTGGCTATGGCATAGGACTATCGGTTGCCCGGGCTATAGCTACTTCCCACGGAGGTACTATTGAAGCAAAAACTGAGGGAGACAATACTATGAGATTCATAGTAAAGATCCCCCTCATGAAAAAGTCATTATAAAGTTTTAATCACACCACAATTCCTAGAAGATCAAGAATAAATCCAGTCAAGGTACCGATAATGTATAAAATAGCTGTTATTTGTACATTTCTCACGGTACCTTCATTTACTCTGTAGAGAATCAGAAGGCCCACGCCTGCTCCAACCAAAAGCCCGGACATCATAGAGCCAAAGGTTATGATTCCGTTTAAGTAGAGCTCTGTTATAACGATGGAGGCTGCACAGTTGGGGATAAGTCCAACGATACCCGCTACTCCATGGCTTAAAACGGCATTATACTGAAGAATACCTGCAAGCGTATCTTCACCGACAAATTCAATAAGAGCATTTAAAAGCAGTGTAAATATCAGAATGTAGATAAAAATGTGGATAGTGTGTATAAATGCTGAATGAAGGATGTTTCCGCGACCATCATGTGAATGATCGTGCGATGAATGCATTTCCTGTGCGACAGTAGCTTTTGTAATTACATCCTTTTTATCAGATTTACCTCTGTGTGCGGAAATCTTTGGAGTATCCTCTTCACAGTGGCAATGTTCTCTTTTACAGAGCTCATCGATCTTCATTTTTTCGATTGCGGCTCTTTTTTTCCATCTGCGATACCTTTTAATAACAAGGTCTATTAAAAATCCATAGAATACACCGAATACAGCTTTCATTCCGATAATTTTTATCATTTTCGGTATCGGAACCTGAGCGGATATGAAAAGCGGAACCATCTCATCTGAGGTAGAAAGGTATATGGCGATGAGCGTTCCAAGAGTGATAACTCTTCCGGCATACAGGTTTGATGCGGCAGCAGAAAATCCACACTGCGGAAATGCACCGAACACGCCTCCAAAAAGGGGACCGAATTTCCCGGCCTTTTGTACCATCTCCTCGGTCTTCTCGCCGGTACGGTGCTCAAGATACTCCATTATCAAATATGTAACAAACAGAAAAGGCAGAATCTTAAGTCCGTCTGCAATAGTATCTTCTAAAACTGGAATCCAGAAACTCATAAATTATCTCCAATGTAAAAATGCTTATAATTACGTATATTTAATCATTTTAACGGTAGTTTTGCAAATGAGGGCCTATACTGTTAAAATAAGCACTAAGGCAAAATTGAATAAGAACATTATTACTGTGAATTTATGTGAGGGGAACGCATAATTCGCAGCACGGAGGAAAAGGGGAATGAGAGAAAAGTTTTTTAGGGGTTCTGGCTTAATGCTTGGAATAGTTGCTTTCATGGCGCTCATAGCCTTTCATGGCATAGATGCCAAGGCAGAGATTAAGCAGACTAAGGCCACTGATAATTCAATCACTATCACATGGAATGACAAAACAAAAGCGGGATATTATCTTGGATACAGTGATCTTGAGGATTCTGCCCAGGCAACAGAGGCAGCACGAACCATGGCTCTTTCCAAGATGAAATCTCTTCGCTATGCGAAAAAATATACTTTCAGTAAGATAACACCCGGAACAAGATATGTTGTCGCTATAGCATTCAAGGATTCTACAGGCAAATTTGATACTACTACTGCCGAAGTAAGAACTCTTCCGCAGGCAGTTACAGGCCTCAATCAGGAAAAATGGTACAGAGAGCTTAAGAGCTGCCGTGTCAGATGGGATAAGCAGGCAGCAGCCCAGGGATATGATTACAAGTTCATGGATATGAAGGGAAATGTCATTGAACAGGGTAGTACTACGGATACTTCGTTTGTGGGAAAAGTTGTCAATAACAAGATTTATACAGCCTCGGTTAAGGCTTATAATGTTATTGGTGGCGTAAGATATGACAGCGTGTGGAGTGAACCTGCATATCTGATAACACAGCCTGCAAGGAAAAAGTCTCAGTTTGTCAACTTTGACCTGAATGCAAAGGTCAGCGGCGGCAAAATGAAGATTTCCTGGGAAAAGGTTAAGGGACTTGACGGATACAAGGTCTATGTTGCTACAAAAAAGAATGGCTCATTTGTTGAGGCAGCAAAAGTAAAGGGAAGCAAGAATTCATGCACGATAAAGAAAATCGGTAATAAAAAGCTAAAGAAGGGTAAAACCTACTATGTATATGTACAGGGCTACAAGGTAGCAGGTGGAAAAACATATACATCCGGCCTTAATTATATTACTGCAGTAAAAGGAAGCAAGCATACACCGCTCTGGGTAGGTGTAGACTGGAAAATGTAAACCTTAAAAGCTATTGCCGATATGGGGCAATAGCTTTTTCTTATTGCCAGACTACAGAAAATAGAGAGAATAACTATCTTGTTGCCATATTTTGCTTTTGCTAATATAATACCGAGTAATTTACTAGGAATATTTAGGAACTTAACGGTATTCCAACTTTTCCTTAATATATGCTATAATAATTCGGATTGTGTGCAAATGTAGCACTATTTAATTGTTTTTTAAAGGAGTAATAACATGTCAGAACAGTCATTATTGCAGGTTAGAGATCTTTCTGCATCAGTTGAGGATCTGCCGATTCTGTACAATATAAACTTAGATATCAAGGCAGGTGAGACCCATGTTCTCATGGGACCTAATGGTGCCGGAAAATCAACACTTGGTTACACTCTTATGGGTAATCCTCACTATAACGTGACTAGTGGACAGATACTGTTTGACGGACAGGATCTTACAAATGAATCCGCTGACAAGAGAGCTAAGGCAGGTATGTTTTTATCATTCCAGAACCCGCTTGAGGTTCCCGGAATATCTCTTGGAAGCTTTATTAGAAACGCATATCATGAGCAGACAGGTAAGCCTGTAAAACTCCTTCAGTATAAGAAGCAGCTTGGCGAAGCTATGGAGCTTTTAACTATGGATGGAGAATATGCTGACCGTGATCTTAACGTAGGCTTTTCCGGCGGTGAGAAAAAGAAGGCCGAGATTCTTCAGATGCTCATGCTCAATCCCAAGCTTGCAATCCTTGATGAGACTGATTCAGGTCTTGACGTTGATGCTGTAAGAACCGTTTCGAAGGGTATTCAGGAATACCAGAAAAAGAAGGACGGAGCGCTTCTTATCATTACACACAGCACCAAGATCCTTGAGTCACTTCATGTTGATTACACACATGTACTTGTAAAGGGACATATTGTGACGACAGGCGATGGAAGTCTTGTTGAAGAAATCAATGAGCATGGTTTTGAAAAATATGTTAGATGTGAAGGATGCGATGGCTGCAGCCCGCTGAAATAAGGTAAAACAGATGAGTGAAAATAATAAGGCGGTCGTTGATATTGACCGCAGTGTCTATGACATAAAGGATGTGGAGAACGAACAGGACTTCTACCGCATGGAGGATGGTTTTACCGAGGATATTGTTAGGAAGATATCTGAGGAAAAGCACGATCCGGAGTGGATGAGAGAGTTCCGTTTAAAGTCTCTCAAAATATATAACGAGCTCGAAATGCCCGATTGGGGTCCGGATACAGACGGACTTGATATGAATCTCATTTCATCCTATGTAAGATCAAAGTCTGACATGAAGGGAAAATGGGAGGATGTTCCGGAGGATATAAAGAATACCTTCGAGAGACTTGGTATCCCGGAAGCAGAGCGTGAATCACTTGCAGGTGTAGGCGCTCAGTATGACTCTGAGCTTGTATATCATAACGTCAAGGATGAGGTTGCTGCCCAGGGCGTAGTTTATACAGATATGGAGAGCGCGCTTACAGGAGAGTACGCTGACATGGTTCATGAGTATTTCATGAAGCTGGTGCCTCCTACAGACCACAAGTATGCAGCTCTTCACGGTGCTGTATGGTCCGGCGGATCATTCGTATATGTTCCCAAGGGAGTTAAGGTGGATATTCCCCTTCAGTCATACTTCAGACTGAACGCTGCAGGTGCAGGCCAGTTCGAGCATACTCTTATAATTGTTGATGAAGGAGCAGACCTTCACTTTATCGAAGGATGTTCAGCTCCTAAGTATAATGTAGCCAACCTTCATGCAGGCTGCGTTGAGCTTTTTGTAAAGAAGAATGCCAGACTCAGATACTCAACAATTGAGAACTGGTCCAAAAATATGTACAACCTTAACACCAAGAGAGCTCTTGTTGAGGAAGGTGCACGAATGGAGTGGGTTTCAGGTTCATTTGGATCCCATACATCCTACCTGTATCCTATGACAATTCTCAAGGGCGATCATTCCAACATGGAGTACACAGGTATCACTTTTGCAGGAAAAGGACAGAACCTTGATACCGGAGCTAAGGTTATACATCAGGGAAAATATACATCTTCAGTAATATCGACAAAGTCTATTTCAAAGTCAGGCGGAATCGGTACATATAGAAGTTCGGTAACGATTAACAAAGAAGCGAAGCACGCAAAGACTTCTGTTTCTTGTGATTCACTTATGCTTGATTCCATATCCAGGGCGGATACTATTCCCGGAATGGATATCAGAACTAACGATGCTGATGTAGGACATGAAGCTAAAATCGGAAGAATCAGTGATGAGGCTGTCTTCTATCTTATGTCCAGAGGACTTTCAGAGGAGGATGCGAGAGCACTAATCGTAAGCGGTTTTGCTAATCCTGTTTCTAAAGAGCTTCCTTTGGAATATGCGGTTGAGATGAACAATCTGATCAAGCTTGAGATGTCCGGAGGCTGATACACCGGTACTTAAATAATAACAAAGTGACGCGTATAGGATATAAAAATGGATTTAAAGATGAAAGTCAATCATCTCCCTGCACTGACTTATCGCTTTTTAAAGTCTAATGACAGCGAGATAGATGCAAAAGATTTATATATTGAAAATACAAAGACTCCCGATCCACTGGATATTCCGGAAGGGGTATCTGTAAAAAGTGATGCTTCGGAAGATGATATTCGCGATATTTTTGCAAAGGTAAATGCGAAGATAGAAGCGAAGAAGACAGATATTCCCGGACCTAACGGCGATACAGCACCGCTTAATGACGCCCAGACTGTTCGTACAGGAATGGGAGTAGAGATAGACAAGCTCATGAATGAGATGAATGTCAAATCTCTTGTGATCACTTCTGAGGAAGGTCGTAAGGTAACTGAGCCTGTTCATATTAAATATGACCTTAAGGATGGCGACTGTACTCTTGGAAGCCAGGTTATTTATGCTAAAAAGGATTCCGAGATAACGGTTATCATGGAATATGATTCAGAGCCTGAGGGTAAGGGATTTCTTGGACTTCAGACAAGACTTCTTGCAGAAGAGGGAGCAAAGATCAACCTTGTAAAGGTTCAGATGCTGAGCGAAGGCTTTATTCATTTTGATGATATTGGAAGTGTCTGCGATGACAATGCCAGTGTAGATACAATAAACATGCAGCTTGGCGCAGGTAACACCTGGGGAGGAAACAGAACAGCACTTCTCGGAGATGCCAGCACATTTGATAATCACACAGGATATCTGTGTAGAAATAAGCAGAGCTATGACATGAATTATGTTGCCGATCAGATGGGCAAGAAAACTCAGTCAAACATGATCTTTAGAGGTGTTCTTCTTGATGAGGCAGTTAAAACCTTCAGAGGAACTCTTGATTTTAAAGCAGGAAGCGCCGGTTCTGTAGGAGATGAGCAGGAGGATACACTTCTACTTAGTCCTGATGTAATTAACAGAACTATGCCGGTTATTCTTTGCGGCGAGGAGGACGTTGACGGACGTCACGGCGCCTCCATCGGTCAGCTCGGTGATGATACGCTTTTCTATATGGAGAGCAGAGGTATTGACGAGGAAGCCGCTAAAAAGCTGATGATTCGTGCACGCATGGAGTCAATTGCACGTATGATTCCTGATGAAGCCATTATTGTGCGCATTCAGCAGTTCATCAGAACAATAATTTAAATAGGATGAAGGTCTAAGGAGATACAACATGCCAACACCTGAAGATTTCCGAAAGGATTTCCCCATCTTAAACAAAGGGGATTACATATATTTTGATAATGCAGCTACATCTCAGAGACCAAACGTGGTTGTGGATGCCATAAAGGATTTTTATGAGAATTCTAATGCGAATCCTTTAAGAGGGCTCTACGACTGGAGCGTGGATGCTACAGACAGATATGAAAAAGCAAGAAAGACAGTAGCAGAGTTTATCGGTGCATCTTCTGAGGAAGAGATAATTTTCACAAGAAATACAACAGAATCTATGAATCTTGTGGCTTACAGCTATGGCCTTGAGAATGTGCAAGAGGGCGATGAAGTTGTTATTACTGTAATGGAGCATCACAGCAACATCCTTCCCTGGCAGATGGTTACTAAGCAGAAAGGCGCAAAGCTCATCTATTTGGAGCCCGATGAAGAGGGTGTAATTACAGAAGCTGAGTATAAGAGCAAAATTACAGACAAGACAAAAATCGTTTCAATCGGTCACGTTTCAAACGTATTTGGTGTGACCAATCCTGTTAGGGAAATCGCTGCTTACGCCCATGAGAAGGGCGCTACAGTTATTATGGATGGTGCACAGGCTGCGCCTCATATTCCTGTTAATGTACAGGAGCTGGGCGCTGATTTTTATGCTTTCTCCGGACATAAGCTCATGGGACCAATGGGAATCGGTGTATTGTATGGACGAAAAGAGCTTCTTCTTAACATGAGGCCGTTCCTTACAGGTGGTGAGATGATAGAGTATGTCACCAGAGAAGATGCCACTTACGCAGAGCTTCCTCACAAGTTTGAGGCGGGTACTGTAAATGCGGCAGGTGCAGTTGGACTTGAGGCTGCTATAAAGTATTTACAGAATGTTGGATTTGACTTTATAAAAGAGCAGGAAGAGAAGCTTACAAGACGAATCATGGAAGGCATGAAAAAGCTTCCTTACATCAAGATTTATGGATCATCTGATCCTGAGAAGCACAGCGGAATCGTAACATTTACGATTGACGGAGTTCATCCTCATGATATATCATCAGTACTTAACGATGATCATGTGTGTGTAAGAGCCGGACATCACTGTGCCCAGCCTCTCATGCAGTTCATCGGGGCAGGATCAACTGCCAGAGCCAGTGTATACTTCTACAATACAGAGGAGGAAGTGGACAGATTCCTTGAGCACCTGACTAAGGTACGTTCTGTAATGGGGTATGAGGACTGAGGTTCATACTATGAACAAAGGAATAAATATAAGCCTTCCCACTTTTAGGGGGAAGGTGGCACAAAGTGCCGGATGAGGGTCTAGAAAGGCAACAATAATGGATTTAAAAGGACTTTATAGAGAAATAGTTAACGAGCACAATCTTCGTCCTTCTCACAAGGGAGAGATGGAGAATCCGGATCTGGTGCTCAGAGGTGTCAATCCCAGCTGTGGAGATGACATAACATTGCAGCTTAAGGTAGTAGATGGCGTTATCGATGATGCTATGTTTAAAGGCTCAGGATGCGCTATTTCACAGGCTTCTGTAGATATGATGGCAGATCAGATCATCGGCAGATCAAAAGAGGAAGCAATTAGGCTTGCAGGAACCTTTATGGGAATGATAAAGGGTGAGATCAAAGATGAAGAAGAGCTCGAGGAACTCGACGAGGCAACAGCTCTTCAGGATATAGCACATATGCCGGCGAGAGTTAAGTGTGCGGTTCTTGGATGGAAGACAATGCAGGAGATGCTTGAACACCCCGAGAAGGCAGGAGATGTAACAACTGAAAAAGAATAATGATGATCTTGAGATAACTATGGGCTGTGTACTAATGTACATGGCCTATTTTATGTGCTGAATATATTGAAAGGTTTTAAGTATTGATTTTTGTAAGAGAGAGGCTTATTATAACTTTATAAATTGCACACAATCAAATAGAGATAAATATTAAAATGGGAGGATAGAATGGATATAAAACAGGCTATTAAAGAAAGACATAGTGTCAGGCAGTATTCTTCTGATCGTATTGAAAGTGATATTCGTATAAAACTTGAGAACCTTATACGAGAATGTAACAATGAAAGCGGTCTTCATATTCAGCTAATAACAGATGACCCTGAGTGCTTTGATACAATGCTTGGCCATTATGGGAAGTTTTCCGGTGTGAATAACTATATTGCACTGGTAGGCTCAAAGAATCTCTCAAATCTTGATGAGCTTGCCGGCTATTATGGTGAAAGAATTGTCCTTGAAGCTCAGATGTCAGGACTTAGGACATGCTGGGTTGCCGGAACCTTTGGACGAGGCAAGTGCAAAGCAGAAATTGATGCAGGAGAGAAGCTTGTCTGCGTAATATCTATAGGATATGGCTTAAATGATGGTGCAAACCACAAATCAAAGGATTTATCGAAGCTTTGCGGTGTAGCTGAGAAGGATATGCCATCATGGTTTAAAGAGGGGATAGAAGCAGCTCTTCAGGCCCCTACAGCTGTGAATCAGCAGAAGTTCTTTATCAATATTGATGGAGAAGATGCGGTGATTAAAGCAGGATTTGGACCGCTTACGAAGCTTGATCTTGGAATTGTAAGATACAATTTTGAGGCTGCATCAGGACATAAGTGCAGGACGGTGTGAGTGGGGAAGGCACAAAAGAAAAGATAATTTACTCCGCCCGCAAGATTCGAAATTCGCTGCGCGAATTTCGAATTTATGCGGCATTGTACGCGCCGGGGAAGCCATGCCGACAGACTCGGAACCGCTTCGCTTGTTCCTCGTTGTCGCGGCGTTCGCCGTATAAAAAAGAAGATATATATAATTCTTAGCGAGCAAGCAATGAGTTGCTTTAATCCGCCCGCAAGATTCGAAATTCGCTGCGCGAATTCCTCATTTACGCGGCATTTGCCGCATAAATTGAAAAGAGTAGTGCTATCACCTATGGTAAGCAAGCTTCCCTCGGTGATAACTCTACTCTTTTCATCTTGCGTGGCTCATTTTAACACGAAAAAAAGTACCGCCCCATGGGATATACCCACAAAACAGTACTCGGCGTGCGCCTCCAGGGGCTCGAACCCTGGACACCCTGATTAAGAGTCAGGTGCTCTACCAACTGAGCTAGAAGCGCTTGGTTGTGCGATTTGTTTCGCGCTGTCTTAACGACAAAAGCTATATTACTACGGTTGTTTTAATAATGCAAGCATTTTTTTAAAAAATTTTCAAAATTTAAACAATTTTTACATAGAGTATCGAAATTCATTAGATTTTAGCAGACTTTAACGCTTAAGAAAAATAAAAAGTTTCCACAAAATTTTCAAAAAAATATGCTAGGATTTATAAATCATAAAAGATTTTGGTAAAAAAGTCTCGAAAAAATTTTTATTTGGTAGTGAGTTTTTTGCTGTTGGACACTGGTCCGGATACGTTGACAAGTGGTCAGTTTACGCATTATCATGTAACAAACTATGTGATTTTTTAACATTTATATACAGAGGAGAAGTGGAAAAATGGCACAAGATCAGAAAAAACTGGTTTCAGAGATCACCTCTATGGATGAGGATTTTACACAGTGGTATACAGATGTGTGTATCAAGGCAGATCTTATAAGCTATTCTAATATTAAGGGATGCATGGTAATTAAGCCTGCAGGATATGCTATCTGGGAGCTTATTAGAAATCACCTGGATGCGAGATTTAAGGAGACAGGTGTTCAGAATGCGTACCTTCCTATGTTCATCCCTGAATCACTTCTTGAAAAAGAGAAGGATCATGTCGAGGGATTTGCTCCCGAGGTTGCATGGGTAACACACGGAGGAACAGAGCCTCTTACAGAGAGATATTGTGTACGTCCCACATCAGAGACACTATTCTGTGACTATTATAAAGGGGAGATTCATTCCTATAAGGATCTTCCGCAGGTACTTAATCAGTGGTGCAGCGTTGTTCGTTGGGAGAAGGAGACACGTCCTTTCCTTAGATCAAGAGAGTTCCTTTGGCAGGAAGGTCACACAGCTCATGCTACTTTTGAAGAGGCTGAGGCGCGCACACAGCAGATGCTTAATGTATATGCTGATTTCCTTGCTAATGATATGGCTATTCCCGTTATCAAGGGACAGAAGACTGAGAAGGAGAAGTTTGCAGGCGCGGAGGCTACTTATACTGTAGAGGCTCTTATGCACGACGGAAGAGCTCTTCAGTCTGCAACCAGCCACAACTTCGGCGATGGCTTTGCCAAGGCATTTGATATTCAGTACGCAGGTAAGGATAACAAGCTTCATCATGTATTCCAGACTTCATGGGGTGCTACTACAAGACTTATCGGAGCTATGATCATGGTTCACGGTGATAATTCAGGTCTTGTACTTCCTCCGAGAATTGCTCCTGTGCAGGTTATGATCATTCCGATTCAGCAGAAGAAGGAAGGCGTTCTCGAGACAGCAGGAAAGATGCTTGAGGCACTTAAGGATTTCAGAGCTAAGCTTGATGATTCCGACAGAAGTCCGGGATATAAGTTCTCTGAGCAGGAGATGCGTGGCATTCCGCTTCGTATTGAGATCGGACCTAAGGATATTGAGGCAGGTAAATGCGTTCTTGTTAGAAGAGACACAAGAGAGAAGATAGAGTGCGCAATCGATGAAGTAGCAGCTAAGGTGGGCGAACTTCTTCCTAAGATCCAGAAGGATATGTATGAGAGAGCTAAGAATCACCTTGATACTCATACGTTTGCAGCAACAACAAAAGAAGAATTTGAAGAGGCCTTTAAGGAGACCAAGGGCTTTGTAAAGGCAATGTGGTGCGGAGACAGAGCTTGTGAAGATAAAATCAAAGAAGATTATTCAGTAACAAGCAGATGTATTCCTTTTGAACAGGAAAACCTCGCAGGTACATGTGTGTGCTGCGGAAAGCCTGCAACAAAGATGGTTTACTGGGGCAGAGCATATTAAAAAAGAGACGATAATAAAGTTTTGAAAAGTAAGGATATTATAATCAACATACCAAAACCGGCTAAGGAGATCCTGGATAGCCTTCATGAAGCAGGATATGAAGCCTACGTTGTAGGGGGCTGTGTCAGGGACAGTATACTGGGCAGAGAGCCCGGGGACTGGGACATCACAACCAGTGCCAGACCTGAGCAGGTTAAGAAAATATTTGGACGGACAATAGACACGGGAATTGCCCATGGTACGGTTACAGTAATGATGGGCAAGGAAGGGTTTGAAGTAACCACCTACAGGATTGACGGCGAGTATGAGGATGGCCGTCATCCCAAGGATGTGACATTTACAGCAAGTCTTGTTGAGGATTTAAAAAGGAGAGACTTCACAATTAATGCCATGGCCTACAGTGAAGAGGAAGGCATAATTGATGAGTTTGACGGACTCCTTGATATTGAGAAAAAGACTATAAGATGCGTAGGGGATCCTAAGGAACGCTTTACAGAGGATGCCCTTCGTATGATGAGAGCTGTAAGGTTTGCAGCGCAGCTTGGCTATACCATTGAGAATGACACCAGAGAGGCTATAAAGGAGCTTGCACCCACACTTACAAGAATAAGTGCTGAGAGAGTGCAGGTTGAGCTTGTAAAGCTTCTTACTTCACCCAATCCCGGAAAAGTGCGCGAGCTCTACGAGACAGGTATTACAGGAGTTGTGATGCCTGAGTTTGATAAGTGTTTTGAAACTTTACAGAATAATCCGCACCATGCGTATAACGTAGGAGAGCATATCTTAAAATCGATAGAGGCAGTTGAGGATACCAAGGTTCTCAGACTTACAATGCTTCTTCATGATATTGAAAAGCCATCCTGCAGATCTACGGATGACGAGGGAGTGGATCATTTCTATGGCCATGCTGAAAAGGGAGCAGAAACTGCAGTGGCTATACTTAGAAGGCTTAAGTTTGACAGAGATACAATGGATAAGGTCAAGCAGCTTGTAAAGCACCACGATTATCGATTCCCTGCTGAGAAGAAAAATGTCAGGAAGGCTGTTAATAAGATAGGGGAGGAGCTTTTCCCTCTTTATCTTGAAATCAAAAGGGCCGATACGATTGCGCAGAGCGATTATTTAAAAAAAGAGAAATTTGAATGGATTGATAAGATCACTGAGTTATATGAAGAGATTTTAAGAGATAATGAGTGTCTGTCTCTTAAGAGTCTTGCTGTTAATGGCAGAGATCTTATAGAAAAGGGTGTGAATCCCGGCAAGGAGCTGGGTGATATACTCGCAGCAATGCTTGCGGATGTTCTGGAGGAACCTTCGCACAACACTAAGGAATATCTGCTTAGTGATACTGTTTTTACCGGATTTAGGAAAGGGAAGGTCTAAAGTTACGGGGTAATTTCCGAAGAATATTCGGAAAGGGGGAAGCTTATGAAAAAGAACATAAGAAATTTTTTCATATTGCTGTTTGCACTTGTTCTTGCATCCTTGCAGCCTATGTATGCATACGCTGCTGAGGATGTGGTTATTGAAGAGAACAAGGTCAGAGTCTCTCTCCTTGGTAAATATGATTCAGCGGATACGGCATCTGTTAAGCAGATAAATACTTATTCCAGGACTATTCAGTTCAGAAATCATGATGTTGGAAAAAATTATACACTTAGCTACGACAACACCACTTTGATCTATGATATTCACGGAAGACCTATGTCTGCATCTCTTCTTGAGGTTGGACAGGTTGTGGATATTACGTTTTTAAAGGGGACGAAACACCTTAACTCCCTTGTGATATCTAGTGAAGCGTGGGTGGAGACGGATGTAGTGGATTTTGATCTTGTCAGAGGAGATGAGACTGCAAAGATCAATGGCACAGTTTTTCATATTACGCCCAAAACCCTGATAGTTTCAGAGGGGCAGTCAATGAATCCCGAGGATATCCTTGCTACGGATACGCTCAGAGTTAGTGGCATGGATAAAGAGATATACAGCATTGTGGTAACGAGGGGACATGGATATGTAAGTCTGTCTTCCGATACTGTCAATGACAGAAGTCTTGTGGGTGCCTGGATCGAGCTTGATAAAGAAGTTATACGCAAGATAACGCCCAATATGCTGATAAGTGCGCCTGAGGGTAGCTACAATGTAA
The DNA here is from genome assembly GCF_000423925.1 of Butyrivibrio sp. VCD2006. Lineage (GTDB taxonomy): Bacteria > Bacillota > Clostridia > Lachnospirales > Lachnospiraceae > Butyrivibrio. Next base: position 250,182 of record NZ_AUIX01000001.1, on the reverse strand, counting down.
GCATCAATGGTAATGGTGCCAAGTTTTCATCAGAGATAGTTGTTAACAGAAATGAAGAGACTGTTATTGATACGAGCGTTGCTGAGGTAGAAAGAATAAAGGAGGGTAATGTAACCTTTATTGTGACTCCCAGTGATGCCAGGGTTTTTGTTGATGGACAAGAGGTCCTTAACGAAGTGCCTCACAGCTATACCTATGGTAAGCACAAGCTTCATGTAATGGCGGAAGGCTATGAGCCTCAGGACCATATTCTTAAGGTTGCACAGAAAGATGCAACGCTGTTTATCGATCTTGTGGCTAAGGAAGGTACTAACTCCTCTGAGGAGGGAGAGGTTTCTTCCGGGGATGCTTCGACTGAATATGCTACTGACTATTCATCAGATTACTCCACTGATTATTATCCGGATTATTCTTCTTCGTACTCATCTGATGACACAGGTTCAACAGCTTCAAGTGCAAGTACTTTTTGGAGTAGTGAAAATGCATCAAATACAGCATCAAGCAGATCTCCTTGGACCAGTTCATCTGCTAAGAGCACCTCAGCAGATGCGTCAGCAAGTAAGACGGCATCTGTAGATCCCGGTGCTGCAGCAACAAAGGCACCTTCGGATAGTTCATCCTCCGGAAGTACAGGAAATAAAGGATCGGATGCTTCTTCGACGAGCAGCACCTCTGATGGAAATTCCGGAACGGATAAGAATCTGGTAAGCGGCTATAAGGTAACCTTTGATGCGCCTATAGGTGCAGAGGCATATCTGGATGGCAATTATGTGGGAATCATGCCGGTAAGCTTTGCAAAAACTTCGGGTCAGCATATGGTGACTCTGCAGAAAAATGGGTATGAAACAAAGAGCTATACAATTTATATAGACAAAGAGAAGTCGAATGTAACGTATACATTCCCTGAGCTTGTTGAAGTGAAGAAGCCTGATGAGTCTCAAAGTGGGGATTCTGATAACAGCGGCAGCAACAATACCGGTGATTCAGGCAATACCGGAGATAACGGTAATGCGGGTGATTCCGGTAATACCGGCGACACAGGAAACACCGGAGATAATAGTGATGCCGGGGACACAAGCGATAATAGCAATACCGGTGATAATGGTAATGCAGGGGATACAGGAAATAGTTCCGAAGGTACAGGTGATGACACCGGATCTGAGGAAGTAAGTGGAGGACAACCGTGAGATTAGATAAATATTTAAAAGTAACCAGGCTGATTAAAAGAAGAACTGTTGCAAATGAAGCCTGCGATGCGGGAAGAGTAATGATAAATGACAGAGTTGCCAAGGCAAGTACTGATGTGAAGGCAGGCGATATCATAGCCATCAGCTTTGGCAATAAGGATGTAAAGGTAGAGGTTCTTGATGTAAAAGAGACCATCCATAAAGAGGATGTATCATCGCTTTACCGTTATATATGATAAGCGTGGATTGACAGCACTTTTTGTGAGTAATAAAATATACTTGAGGGGTTATCTCCGAAATAACGATAACATTTTTGTTTCGGAGGAGGAGTTTGTAAATGGCAGCTAAGGCTAGATATAAAAGAGGAAATGTACAAAATACATATGGTATGATAATGGCTACTGTTGCCGTTGCATTGTTGCTTATCGTCGTTCTGGTAAGGAGCTTTAGCCTTGTGCAGAAGAGAGACCAGTATCAGAACAGGATTAGTTCTTTGCAGGCTCAGATAGCAGCAGAGGAAGAGCGTAGCGAAGAAATAGCAGAATTTGAGACATATACAACTACAAGAAAGTATATAGAAAAAATTGCAAAGGAAAAGCTGGGGCTTGTATATCCCGGAGAGATAATTTTCAAGGATGAGAGCTCAGGAAATTAAAGACATAGTGAAAAAGTTCATAGAAGATGAAAATCTTATCGCAGACGGTGATGTGGTTCTTGCAGGTGTGTCCGGAGGAGCCGACTCTGTCTGCCTTTTTCATGTGCTTAGACAGCTCCGTGAGGAGAGAGATTTTGAACTTGCGGTGGTCCACATTAACCACATGATAAGAGAGGCTGCGGAGGGTGAGGCGCAGTTTGTTGAGAAATTGTGCGGAGAATATGAAGTGCCTTTTTACAGGAGAGACATTGATATTCCTCGTATTACCCGAAAAGCTGAAATGTCAGAGGAAGAGGCAGGTCGCAATGAAAGATATAAAGCCTTTTGTGCGATAGCAGGCGAACTGGCAAGGAAAAGCGGCAAGCCGGTCAAGATAGCAACTGCTCATAATCTTGGCGATCAGGCAGAGACTGTTCTTCACAACCTGTTCAGAGGCAGCAGGATAAAGGGGCTTTCCGGAATAAGAGCGAAGGGTGAAAGAGACGGCTTTATGCTTATCAGGCCGCTTCTTCATACTCAGAGATCGGAAATTGAAGAATTTCTTGGAGAAAATGGTTTTAAGTACTGTAATGACAGCAGCAACTTTACGGATGACTATACCAGGAACAGAATCAGGCATAACATAATCCCGGTAGCGAAAGAACAGATAAATCAAAAGGCTGACAGGCATGTCGCAGAGGCAGCCGAGTATTTGGCCAGAATAGATGATTTTATCGACGAACAGGCCGGCAAGGTACAAGGCTGGCTTATTGAGAGCATGAAGGATGAAGTTGTTCTTGATTGCAATGTTTTGGCAAAGCAGCCCGATATCATCCGCGAGAGACTTATTACAAACGGAATCCATCTTTTATACCCTCATGTTAAGGATTTTCAGGCTGTGCATATAAGGGAACTTGCAGAACTGACGCTACGACATGATGGCTCTGAAAAAATGGATCTGCCATATGGAATAAAAGCGCTTAGGATATATGACCGATTGAAGCTTAGCTTTGAAAAAGCTGTCATGGGCGATAATGAAGCTGTTTTGGTAGATATGGCAAAGCTTTCTAAGGGAGAAGCTGTAAAGCTGCAGGTTCCGGGACTTGGCAATGTAAAGCTTAGGCTATTTTCCTATGAAAGTGATCTCAAAATACCTTGCGGAGAATATACGAAATGGCTGAATTATGATAAAATAAAGAATAGTCTGCAATTTCGCACCAGAAAGATCGGTGATATCATTTCAATTGGAAATGGTAATAAAAAACTCAAGAAATTCATGATAGATGAGAAAATCCCCGTTGATAAGAGGGATGCGTTGTACGTACTTGCTGAGGGAGACAATGTTTTATGGGTTCCCGATCATCGTATGGGTGACGCTTACAGGCTTGATGAGGATACGAAAAAGGTTTTGGAAGTTGCGGTAACAAAATGATTAAGTAATAAGGAGTGCATGAGCGCTCCCGGAAAAGAGGTAATTATGGCAGAATCAGTTAGAGTATTACTATCTGAGGAGGAAGTAGACAAGAGGATACAGGAGATCGGCGAACAGATAAGCAAGGATTACGCCGGCAAAACTGTACATCTGGTATGTGTTCTTAAGGGCGGTACATTCTTTATGTGTGAGCTTGCTAAGAGAATCACAGTTCCGGTAACAATGGACTTTATGTCTGCTTCAAGCTATGGCTCATCTACAAAATCAAGTGGTGTTGTTAAGATTGTCAAGGATCTTGATGAGCCTCTTACAGACAAGGAAGTAATTGTAGTTGAGGATATTGTGGATTCAGGAAGAACACTCAGCTATCTTCTTAAGATGCTTGGTGACAGAGGTCCTGCCAGCATAAGACTTTGCACACTCCTTGATAAGCCTGAGAGACGTGTTATGGATGTGCATGTAGATTATACAGGATTTGAGATTCCTGATGAGTTTGTTGTGGGATATGGTCTTGATTATGACCAGAGATATCGTAACCTTCCTTACATAGGAGTTGTAGAGTTCGATTAAAGGGGATAAACAGTGAATAAAAATAGGGGCTTTAGTTTTTATTTTGGATTGATTGTGGTTCTGCTTTTGGCACTCGCTTTTCTTGAGTATGGCAAGGGCAGGATTCAGTCGTCAGATACAGCCTACACCGAAAAAAGATTGGTACAGGATCTGCAGGACGGCAAGGTAATATCTGCGGAAATTATACCTAATGAAGCGACACCTACCGGCGTAGCAAAGATTACACTTGTGGATAATTCCGAAAAGGTATTGTATTCGCTTGATACTTCCAGGACAGAGAACATTCTTGCAGAACACGGAGTTGATCCGATAGTGCGGGATGTTCCGGGGGAAAATCTGCTGATAAGCAGTATTATTCCTATTCTTGTAGGTCTTTTCGTCATCACGTTTTTATTTGTGATGATGAACAATGCTCAGGGGCAATCGTCCGGTAACAGCCGAATGATGAATTTCGGTAAGAGCAGGGCCAGATTGTCAACCGGTGATGACAACAAAATCAAGCTTACGGATGTAGCAGGTCTTGTTGAGGAAAAGGAACAACTTGCTGAGATTATTGAATTTCTTAAGGATTCTGCGAAATTCACTAAGGTCGGAGCAAGAATTCCCAAGGGTGTACTTTTAGAGGGTGCTCCCGGTACAGGTAAGACACTGCTTGCAAGAGCGGTAGCAGGTGAAGCAGGCGTTCCGTTCTTTAGCATTTCGGGTTCTGATTTCGTTGAAATGTTTGTCGGTGTCGGAGCTTCACGTGTACGTGACCTGTTTGCTGATGCAAAAAAGAATTCGCCCTGTATTATTTTTATCGATGAGATAGATGCTGTTGCAAGACGCCGCGGAACTGGTATGGGCGGCGGACATGACGAGCGTGAGCAGACACTGAATCAGCTCCTTGTTGAGATGGATGGATTCGGTGTAAATGAAGGCATAATCGTTATGGCTGCAACGAACCGTGTTGATATTCTTGATCCGGCGATCCTTCGTCCCGGACGTTTTGACAGAAAGATTACGGTTGCTCGTCCCGATGTAAGAGGACGAGAGGAGATACTTAAAGTACATGCCAGAAATAAGCCGCTGGGAGATGATGTTGATCTTGAGAGCATTGCTCAGACAACAGCAGGCTTTACAGGTGCTGATCTTGAGAATCTGTTAAATGAATCTGCAATAAATGCAGCTATGGACAACAGAGCATTTATCAGACAGACAGATATTCAGAAGGCATTTGTACAGGTTGGCATCGGTACAGAGAAGCATAGTCATATTATTTCCGACAAGGAAAAGAAGATAACTGCTTATCATGAAGCAGGACATGCTATTCTCTATCACGTGCTTCCGGATGTAGGTCCGGTTTATACAGTATCAGTTATTCCTACAGGTATGGGCGCAGCAGGTTATACCATGCCTCTGCCTGAAAAGGATGAAATGTTCCTTACAAAAGGAAAGATGCTTCAGGAAATAATGGTTGTTCTTGGGGGAAGAATAGCCGAGGAGATCATCTTTGGTGATATCACTACAGGAGCATCAAGCGATATCCAGAAGGCTACAAGCGAAGCCAGAAAGATGGTTACCGTATATGGTATGTCCAAGAAAATCGGTATCATCAATTACAATGAGCAGGAAGAGGATGTTTTCATTGGCTACGACATCCAGCATAACAAGAGAAATTCCGAACTCATGGCCGGCGAGATCGATAAGCAGGTTAAGGATATCATCGATCTGTGCTATGCGAAGGCTAAGGAAATCCTCAGATCTTACGAGGACATCCTTCATTCAAGCGCAGAGCTTTTAATTCAAAAAGAAAAAATCGGACGTGGCGAGTTTGAAGCTCTGTTCACGCTCCATCCGGCTGTTTCTTTTAGGGAAGACGTAGCAGCACTGGCCGAAAAGGTTTAAGTTTGTGCAAAAATAACAAAAATGAACACGGGGTTTTAGTAAATTTGTGAAACGTGAGTATTTACCCATCTATAGGGTGGTGCTAATATACTCTTGTAACCCCCAATACATTAAAGTTTTTTGCTATACCCATAAGAAAGAAATACCTTCTCTAAAAAAGACAGCAACCCTAAGCTGTCTTTTTTGTTGTCTTATGGAAGGATCCATGGGATTAAAAAGGATTTCGCTTGCGAAATTCTTTTTCGTTTAAGGAGATTTTTATGATTAGGCGGGACAAATTGTTCCATGACATGACGTTGGATTATCATCAGCCAACTCAGCCAAAGCCCGGCAATTTAGTGTTTGTATATTTTAGATGCGGGCAGGATGAAAATGTCAGGATTTATCTTGTCTTCAAAAGTGAAGTTGAGTCAAGAGAAATAGAAATGAAGAAGCATAGTTCAGAGGACGGCTTCGATTACTATCTGGTTAAGGGAAAGGTTCCCAAGGGTGGCGGAATCGTTTACTACTACTTCCGGATAGAGGGTCAGGGAGAGACTATATATTACGACCAGAGGGGGGCCGGTAATGTAGTTCCTGACAGATTTAGATTTAGAATGATTCCCAATTACTACACACCTGATTGGGCAAAGGGTGCGATAATGTACCAGATCTTTGTCGACAGGTTTAGGAACGGGGATCCTGATAACGATGTACTTTCAGGTGAATATACATATGTCGGAGCCAGAAGTGTTCAGGTTACCGACTGGAAAAAGTACCCTGATCCCCATGGGAACATCAGAGAGTTCTATGGCGGAGACCTTCAGGGTGTTATTGAAAAGCTTGATTATCTGCAAGATCTCGGAGTTGAAGTTATATACTTTAATCCGCTGTTTGTATCACCTTCCTGCCATAAATACGATACGCAGGATTATGATCATATAGATCCTCACATCGGTAGGATTATTTCCGATAAAGGAGAGCTGCTTAAAGAGGGTGGCGTCAATAAAAATGCCACAAGATACATAGACAGGGTAACAAATTTAAAGAACCTTGAGGCTTCCGATGAGCTTTTTGCAAAACTCATATCAGAAGCTCATCAACGCGGAATAAGAGTTATCCTCGATGGAGTATTTAATCACTGCGGTTCCTTTAACAAGTGGATGGATAAGGAATGTATCTATGAAAATGCGCCCGGATATCAGAAGGGAGCATATGTATCTAAGGATAGTCCTTATCATGATTACTTTGGATTTTATGGCGGAGACTGGCCTTATAACAACAATTATGAAGGCTGGTGGGGCTTTGATACATTGCCAAAGCTTAATTACGAAGGCAGTAAAAACCTTGAGAATTACATAATTGAAATAGGCAAAAAGTGGGTTTCTCCACCTTTTAGTGCTGATGGATGGAGACTTGACGTTGCAGCTGACCTTGGACATTCAAGAGAGTATAACCATAGTTTCTGGAAGAAATTCAGAAAGGCTGTAAAGGAAGCAAACCCTCACGCACTTATTTTGGCAGAGAATTATGGAAGCTCGCATGACTGGCTTCTTGGAGATGAGTGGGACAGCATCATGAACTACGACGCATTCATGGAACCCGTGACTTATTTCCTCACCGGAATGGAGAAGCACAGCGATGAGTTTCATCCGGAAATGATTGGTGATGTGAACAGATTCTGGGACTGGATGTATGGCTGTGGAGTTGACAATTTTGTTCAGCAGTCTTCACTTGTAGCCATGAATGAATTATCCAATCATGACCATTCAAGATTTTTGACAAGAACCAATCATGTGGTCGGAAGATGCGGCACAAGAGGTCATAGGGCAGCAGAAGAGGGCGTTAACCGGGCTGTTATGAGACAGGCTGTTGTTATCCAGATGACCTGGCCCGGAGCACCGACTATTTATTACGGCGATGAAGCCGGTATGTGCGGATTTACCGATCCTGATAACAGAAGAACATATCCATGGGGTCTTGAGGATCAGGAAATGCTCAGATTCCATAAGGAAATGATTCGCATTCACAAGACAAGCGTTGAATTAAAGACAGGTTCACTTGTCAGACTTGACGCGGGTAGCGGTATTCTTGCTTTTGGAAGATTCAACAGAATCAGTGCAACGATAGTCGTTATTAATACAAACGATTATGCCGCTGTCGGTGAAATAGGTCTTGCGCCTATGGGAATTCCTGATGAGGCCAGACTTATAAGGGTGATGGAGAGTAACAACAAAGGCTTTAGAACAGAGCCCTTAAGCTATAGTGTAAAGAATGGCAAGCTTGTCAGGGTATACGGACCCGGCTCAGCTGTGGTTCTGCAATACAACAGAATTACTGCAGTAAACGAGGAAGCATTCTGGTCAACGAATGTATTCCGTATGTGATATTTTATAATATGCTGAAAAAATATGAATCCGAGGTAATAAATATCAATGAAGAAGTCATATGATCATTCTAAAAAGACAGTGTTCTTTTCCTTTACGGTCATCTATATTGTCATGGCTGCACTGGTATGGGGATGGTTTTATTACAGCGGAAAGTCAATGATCAATGCCACGGATGCATTTGAGCAGCATATAAATGCGCTTTCTAAGTACGGTAGATTTCTGCGGGGAGTGGCACACAGATTTCTCGCAGAGCACCGTATTGATATTCAGAGCTATGATCTCGGAATAGGTTATGGAGCAGATTTTCTGACCTCCATGCAATATTATGCCGTGGGAGATCCTCTTAATCTCCCCATGGCATTCTTACCATCAAAATATGTGTATTATTATTTTCAGTTTTTGATCTTACTCCGTCCATATCTGGCCGGATTATCCTTTTTACTATTAACCGGAGGCAGAGAGAGATTTGGTCTGCTGTCACGGCTTTCAGGTGCTATTTCATATTCATTCTGCGGAATTGTTATGTTCATCGGAATGTGGAACCCACAGTTTGTTCAGCCGATGATCTGCCTTCCGCTTCTTGTTTATGGGGTTCAGACATATGTTAAAAAGAAAAAAACGCTGCCCTTTGTGCTTGCGGTTGTATTTTCTGCAGTCAGCAACTTCTATTTCTTCTACATGCTGGTGCTAATGACCATAGTCTATGGACTTCTTTATGTTTTCACATCTGATGAGGTAAAGGATTTAAAGGATCGCCTTTTGCTTGTTGGAAGATTTATGGTGATGGGAATTATTGGAACTCTTGTAGCCATGCCCATTCTTCTTCCTGTTATCATTGCATTTTTATCAAATCCAAGAGCAGGACTTGGTTCACACGGGGTTCCGGCATTATATGCAATCGATTATTACAAGGAACTTATGGGAAGCCTTATTTCATATAAGTATTTCCCTTCATATGACACGGTAATTGGTTTTACATTTATCGCACTTCCGGCGCTTTTGTTTATCTTTTTTAAGGCAGGAGACAAGAATAAGGGCGAAGTAATCAGACTTAGAATATTGTCTGTTTTAATGACACTTATGTTACTTTTCCCTGTCTGCGGTTATGTGATGACAGGCTTTTCATATACCATTAACCGTTGGAGTTTTGCATATTGTCTGCTTCTGTCCTATCTTGTGGTTTTGCTTTGTGAGAGAAGTGAAGAACTTAGTATTTTAAGCTCTGTTATATTAGCAGCCTTGTGTGCTGCTTATTCAGCAGTAGTTGTTATTGTATGCAAGGGCTCAACGCTGATGTATCCGCAGCTAGCATTGCTTTTGGTTTTGCTGTTAGTAGTTCTTATAAAAAAGATTCCCGGAAACGTAAGAAGAGGCATTATCTTCGTGCTTGTTTTATTGGGAATAGTTCAGAACGGATATGCAGCAAATGCCCCTATGGCAGGTAATCTTCCAAGTGGCTATGTGGATAAAATGTCACCTGTAGAATACGATGAGCTTGTTATGAACACAGAACTCAGAGCTTTATCTGAGACTGTGGAGGAAGGCTACGATAAATATTACAGCTACACGGGTCGAAATCTTACATTTAATGCGTCGCTCCCCTACAGTATTCCTTCAACACAGTTTTACTGGAGTCTGGCTAATGGATTAGTTTCGGATTTTTTGGAATCCATGGCTGTTAATGAGATGGCTAACTTCCAGTTCTTTGGTCTTGATGACAGAACAATACCGCTTACTCTTGCGGGCGTAAAGTACTATTCACTCAGATACAATAACGAGCAGGAGCAGAGCTATGTGCCATATGGCTATGCACCTTATTCAGAGTGGTTTAACTTCGGAATATACTCCGGCACAAATGTGCCTGCTTTTGGATATACGCAGAACCAGGTTATTTCCAGAGAGGATTATGACAGACTTTCATCTGTGAAGAGGCAGCAGGCGCTTTTATACGGTGCGGTTAGAGAGAATATAAGTACAGACTGTGAGATACCTGAGCTCAATGTAGATGATGAATATTACTATTCCGATATTGAGGTTCCTTATGAAATCATAGATACAAATAAGGTCAAGGTAAAGGATGGATATTTTAAGGCAAAGAAGGACAACGCTGAAGTAACGCTATCTTTTGAAGGTGTACCGGGCTGTGAGACATATCTTTATTTTGAAAATCTTCAGTGCGAGACAAAGTATGATGCGGTAAATATCATTGTTTCGACAGATACGCCTGAAAACAGGCAGGTTACGAAAACAGTTTTCTATAAGACTCCTTACAGCCAGTTTTACAGTGGATGGCATAACTATCTGGTGAATATGGGTTATAGCGATGAGGGAAGAAGTCGCATTAAGATCACCTTTACAGCGAAGGGCAAATATCAATTTGACGCTATAAAGGTTATCTGTCAGCCTATGGCAAGTTACGCTGAGAGATCAGCAGGACTTGCGGCAGAAACAATGGCAGACAATGACCTTCACCGTAACAGCTTATCGCTTATGACAAATGAGATTACAGGAACTATCACAGCAAAAGAGGATTCCTATCTTGTGCTGAACATCCCCTACGATAAGGGATGGAGCATATATGTGGATGGAGATAAGAGGGTACCTGAAAAAGCCAATATTATGTTCCTTGGAACTCCTATAAATGCCGGAACGCATAGTATAGAGCTTAAGTATCACACACCGGGACTTTTGCCAGGGATACTTCTGTCAATGCTTGGTATCGTTTGCCTAATAATATTTACGATCACGGAGAAGAAAAAGAATGCTATCTGAAAACAAAAGCGCTGATAAAGGGAAATTGTATTTTCTTATCATTTACATAATTGCAATATGCTCAAGGCTTATTTTTCTTAAATCATCCCCTGCAGGACTCCATGTGGATGAGGCCGGAATGGCTTATGACGCATATTGTCTTGCAAATTACGGGGTGGATAGGAATCTCATTTCTTTTCCGGTATACCTGATAAATTTCGGAGGGGGGCAGAGCGCACTCTATGCATATGTGGCAGCCTTGTTTATAAAATTCCTGGGGCTTAACATAATCGCAATAAGACTTCCCGGAGTTTTGTTTTCACTTATAACATTGTTTGCTGGTGAAGAGATTGTAAAAAGAGTATGCGGAGAGGATTCTGCTGCAGCATATATCTATCCGATTCTTTATGCAATATGTCCTGCCTTTGTAATGAGTGCTAGATTCGGTCTCGATTGCAACCTGATGCTTGGTATGACCACTTTGTTTTTGTATGGTCTCATGAGAGCAGTCAGTTCCGGAAAAGCAGGAGATTACGCCCTTGTTGGTGTTTTTGCCGGAGTATCTCTTTATACCTATGCAATCTGTTATGCCATCATGCCAATCTTTCTGATGGTATTTTTCCTGATTCTGCTTTTTTCAAGAAAACTGAATGTACTTAGAGTGGTTTGCTTTGTTGTTCCGCTTGGAATACTGGCACTTCCTCTTCTTGTAACTCAGTATGTAAATATCACAGGAAGTGAATCCATAGTGTTTGGGATTATCACAATGCCTGCACTTACTTTTTATCGCGGCGGAGAGATAATGGCTCCTACATTGTCGGGACTTACTAATGCGCTTAAGAGTATTTTCCTCTACGACAGCCTGGATTATAACAGCATTCCTGCTTTTGGAACGATGTATTATATAACAATTCCGTTTATCGCTGTCGGGCTTATTCGCACGTTTATTACGATTGGCAAGTCAGCTAAAGAGAAAGAGCTAAGCTTCGCGCTTTTGCCGCTTGTATGGTTCCTGTCAGAACTCCTTGTAGGTTCTATGCTTGGAGGAGACGGACCCAATGTTAACAAGATGAATGGCATATTCTTTACATTAGCCTTTTTTGCTGCTTTTGGAATGGATGCGTTTCTTCTGTTGTTTTCAAAGAATAAGAAGGTTTATGTGGCAGCAGGAGCCGTGCTTGGGGCAGTATTCCTTGCATTTGGCGGAGCGTTTTTCACTAAATATCTGGGAAGCTATTCCGATAACCTTTATCTTTTCCAAAAGCCGCTTGATGAGCCTATAAAGGTGCTCTCAGAGGATGAGTTCTTTGCTGACAGACAGGTGGTTGTGATACATAATAATCAGCCATATATTCCGCCTTATATTTATTACTTGCTTGGATCAAAGCTTTCTCCTTATGAGTTTAATATGGGGGATACATCTTTTTACGGTAGATATCTTTTCAATATGCCGGAGGAACTTAGCCCTGACTATGTTTACCTTGTATTTGACGGTAATCCTGAGGCTATCGAGACCTTGTACGAGATAGGCTGTAATCAGATTATGAAATTTGACGGCTCAAGCATTGTTTGGTGCGGAGAACCTTCCACATATGTTCCTTCAGAGGATGAGACTTCAAAGATAAAAGGTATCCCCTTTGGACATGATCTTCCTTTCCATTTGAGAAGAATAGCAGGAATTACAGAAGGTCTTAAGTTCGGAGAATTCCCTGTAAAAATGCAGCACTACTGGTTCAACAATTATGGATATCCTGTAGGAGTTATGTACGGAGATGTCCTTTTGTATATCCCGGCAGTTTTGCACCTCTTAGGGATGCCTCTCTGGATGGCATATATGTGGTATTTTGTGCTAATACAACTTGTTACGGCCCTTACCGCTTATCTGTGCTTTAAATACATTTCCGGAGACAGAATTACCGGGGCTCTCTGTATGCTCTTGTACGTGTTCTCCTTCTGGAGACTTACGGATCTGTTATCAAGAGAGGCTGTGGGAGAATATAGTGCTTTTGCTTTTCTGCCGCTTATTGTCCTTGGACTTGCCAGAATACATAGAAATGAAAATAAGGTCAGAGGAGTTATTCTTCTTGGCGCTGGAATGACAGGGCTTTTTGTGACACATCTTCTCAGCGTTGTAATGGCAGCGTTGTTTATCTTTATTTTCGTCATCGTGGACATTAAAACAATGCTTTCTGAGGGAAGATGGAAGAGTATTATCGGGGCAGCAGCCGGCACGCTCATCTTTAATCTGGGACAGCTAGTGCCTCTTATGGACTATTACAAAAACGCTCCGATGCTCATAAACTCGGGTGAAAAGACGCCAATTCAGACCTTTGGAATTACCTGGAGACAGCTTGGAGGCGCTTTCTATAATGTTCTTGCACCTATCATGGAGCTTGGAACAGAGCCTGTGGATGAGCTTCCGCAGTCACCGGGACTGGCAATGCTCTTAATATGCATTATTTCAGTAGTATTTCTGATTAGGGAGAAAAGGGCTATTGGGGAAAAGGCTATGGTGATAGTGCTGACGGTGCTTTCTGTATTTGCACTCATACTTAGCACATGCTACTTCCCTTATGACTTCCTGTATAGTAAGGTGCCGTTCTTATTTAAGCTTCTTGGAAGCATCCAGTATCCGGCAAGATATTTAACAGCGGCTACAATGCTTATCTGCACATTATATGCAGTAATGAGAAAGCAGAAGCCGGCCTATACTATGAGCATTATTCTGCTTGCATTAACCCTGTGGCAGAGTGGTGGTTATATCAATACCTTCCTGGAAAAGCAGACCAATATTGTGTCTATTGAAAGTATAGATGAGTGGACATCCTTTGATGATGACAGGCAGTATATGCTGACAGGTACCGACCTTGAGAGACTTCAGTATGCTTCGGTACTTCCGTCAACGGAAGAGATTACCTACGACGATGAAAACAGGGAAAAGGGCGAATATTCACTTCATCTTGTGAACAGCTCCTCTGAGGAGGGCTTTGCAGATCTTCCGCTTCTTGCATACCCTTACTACTATGCGACGGATGGAAGCATGAGCTATGGGCTATCTGCAGGTGATAACAATAAGCTTAGGATTACACTTCCTGCAGGTTGTGATTCAGTAATAAAGATCCGCTTTAGAGAGCCTGTTTATTGGAGGATAGCAGAGCTTATCACTTTGGGATCTGTGATTGTTTTAATTGCTATTGGAATAATGGGTAAACGTAGGAATAAGAAATAGTAAAACCGCTGCGAGGGCAGCGGTTTTTTATTGGCGGTAAGTTACCGTTTAGATTTTTAGAATGATGAATAAATGAATGAAGCGGCATCGTAACCCGGGCCCCATACGCCGCAGGTCACGATAAATAGGAATGCGGCAACATATACTATCCAGCGTATCCACAATGTCTGCTCGGTTAATACTTTGCGGATGGAAATGCCCTTGTAATTAAGGATATCAACAAATGTCAGTACGAGTAGTGCCACAACAAGAAGTCTTATATCCGCTTCAGCAAGACCTAAATTGAAAAGTGTACCATCGAGTAATACCCAGGGCTTTAGCTTCCACATGTTTTTAAGGATATATCCTGCAGCCTTGAAGGAAGGCGCTCTGAAGAAAATCCAGCCGATGTTCACAAGCATAAATGTAACTACTGTGTTGATCAATTTTATTGCGAAGCCCTGAGGATCAATGCTCAGCTTTTCGATAAGGCTTTCTCTAAGAGACTTGGTAAGTATTCCTATTACCTGATACAGTCCGTGGAGGAGCCCCCAGAAAACGAAGGTCCATGCAGCTCCGTGCCACAATCCACTTATGGCAAAGACGATGCATATGTTGATAAGCTTTCTCACATAACCCTTTCTGTTTCCTCCAAGTGGAATATAGAGGTAATCTCTAAGCCATGATGAAAGCGATATATGCCATCTTCTCCAGAATTCGGGAATCGAACGGGACAGATAGGGCTGTTTGAAGTTTTGCATGATATCAATACCCATTATCTTGGCTGAACCTATGGCTATGTTGGAATAGCCGGCGAAGTCGGTATAAATCTCAAGGGTGTAGAAAACTGTCGCCAGAAACAAAAGAGTTCCGGAGTAGTTTTCATAAGATTTATATATATGGTCCACCAGAACTGCCAGTCTGTCGGCGATTATTATCTTCTGGAAATATCCCCACATCATAAGGAGAAGGCCATCACGCATACTTTCATAAGAAAAGCTCTGAGGCTTTTTAAACTGAGGGAGCATGTTGCCTGCTCTTTCGATAGGACCCGACATAACCTGCGGGAAGAATGATATGAAAAGTGCAAGTCTAAAGTAGTTCTTTTCGACTTCAATTTTTCCCATATAGCAGTCAGCGAGGTATCCGATTGCCTGGAAGATGTAAAAGGAAATACCGATGGGAAGCGCTATCTTGGCTGCAATTTCTAGGGGCTCAAGGCCCATGGCGCTCTGGAGACTCTTAACTGTTTCCAAAAGAAAGCCGGTATATTTGAAATAGCCTAGTGTCAGTAGAAGCAGCACGATGCCTGCTATAAGAACTGGCTTTTTCTTTTTTTCTGAATCGGCAGGGGTATCAAGAAGTATTCCTGCAATATAAGTGATAACAGTAATAGCGATGAGCAGGATAAGGAGTTTATGACTGAGCTTGTAGTAGAAAACCCAGCTGGCAATCAGTAGCCATATGTATCTGATTTTCTTAGGAATAATGAAGTATACAGATATAGTTATTATCAAAAACAGTAAAAAGCTAAGTGAAACGAATTGCATATCATCCTCCGCTTGGAATTATCTCTGGTCGTAATCATAGGTAAAGTGATCGCTTGTGTAGTACTGATGGTTGGTACAAACACCGTTTGAGAAGAAAAGGAGCTGTACATCAGCATATGCGTGATCATCAGAGTAAAGGAAGTTATTCTCGGTATCTCCATTTATATAGAGAACACGATAGATGTCACTTGCGGGAGAGTATGAGAAAAGACCATCCGCTGTGTCTATGTAAAACTCCTGGTCTGAATCTCCTGCAAAATCAGTGATCACACCGTGATCTGATATAAGCATGTATGAGCACTTTGCGGCAGCAGCCTGATCAAGCTTTTCGGTAGCACCAAGGGAGTGGAGCTGTCTTAAAAGTGTTGCGTCGGCATAAACTGATGATGCCCCTCTTATGGAGACTGAGTAGGTTCTGTCTGAGCTATTGAGCTGAAGCATCATAAGCTGTGTGTAAAGATCATCATTTCCTTCGCATTTTGCAGCAAGTTCAGCATTGAAATCTCCGAGGTATCCGTTCCAGTTATCATATCCGGAATCCTCACGGTGATCGGTGAGAGGACAGTTTTCAGCGATAAAATTGCCAAGGCAGGCTGTAATCTTCTGACATCCAAGGACATTCAGATGCCCGGGATCCTCCATATCGGTATTGATGTCTATGAGACCCGGAATCTCCAGCATATTAAGTGAAGGAACACCATATTCCGCAGCAATCTGGGTGGCCGTGTGAGCAGCTGCCTGATTTTCATACATTGCAAGGAAAGGAAGAGTTACTACTACAACCTGTATATTTCTGCTCTGACATTCTTCGATGATTCTTCGAAGATAGGTAGTTCCGACAGTTTCCTGCTCTAAAAATCCTGCGCCATAGTCAACGTAGCTGTATTCAGCTGAATGGGTTCCGTATTCCATAACAGCGCCCATCATGCGGTTTACGTCGGCATCCTTTGTGAAACGTTTGAAATCCTCTGCGCCAAGCTCCTTCCATCTGTCGTGATAAACAATGAAGTCAGCAAAATATGGATATTTCTCATCGCGATTCTGGAACATGTCGTTTATAGCATGGTATTTGGTTTTACTTAAGGGAAAGCGGTCGATGTTCAAATGAAGCTCATCACTGCTGACGTTGGCATTAGGATCATCTATGTAGCGAACGTCGTTTTCAAGCATATATGAATCAACTACTACAAGATCCGGGGTACAGTAATCGAGAGCCAGCATCATCTGCCAGTAGCTTGATAAAAGAACACTTCCGTAGCCTCCGAGATTATATGCAGTATATCCGTGCTCTTCAAAGAGCTGGAGCGGATTCACGCCGTTGATCACATGTGATGAACCGAGTAGAAAAGCATCTATATGATCCTTTTTTGCTTCCTCGAAAAATACCTGATTTTTATTGAAACTGGATTTGCGTTCCACAAGAAGAGTTACCCCGAAAAAACAGGTAAACAGTATTGCAAGAAAAACCAGGGTTTTTATGATCAGTGAAGCTTTCTTATTCACTTTTTTTCCTCCAAACAGGTAAAATGGATTTTTTTATAGAAAGAATTTTACTAAAAGAAATTCTACGCTTTATTGTAACATAAAAATCCTTTAGAAAAAGCCATTCTATCAGCAAATAATGATTGTATTTATCGCAATAATTGAGCTATAATATTCCTAGTGTTTTGTCAACAATATTTACGAAAGGTGGTAAAAATTATGCCATTAGTTACAACGACTGATATGTTCAAAAAAGCATACGATGGTGGATATGCTGTTGGTGCATTCAATATCAACAACATGGAGTTCATTCAGGCTATTACAGAGGCTTGTGACGAGCTTAAGTCCCCCGTAATCCTTCAGTGCTCTGCAGGCGCTATCAAGTATGCACAGTTCCCTTACCTTGTAAACATGGTTAAGGCAGCTGCTGAGTCTACATCTATTCCGATCGCTCTTCACCTTGATCACGGTGCAAGCTTCGAAATTTGTAAGGAGTGTATCGACAACGGATTCACATCTGTTATGATCGATGCTTCTTCAAAGCCTTACGAAGAGAACATCGAGCTCTCTAAGAAGGTTGCTGACTACGCTCATTCTAAGGGCTGCACAGTTGAGGCTGAGCTTGGTACTCTTTCAGGTGTTGAGGATGATGTTAATGTTGCTGATGATGCAGCACAGTACACAAATCCCGATCAGGTTGAGGACTTCATGAAGCGTACAGGCGTTGATTCACTGGCTATCGCTATCGGAACAAGCCATGGTGCATTCAAGTTCAAGCCCGGCCAGGATCCCAAGCTTCGTCTTGATATCCTTGAGGAAGTTGTTAAGAGACTTCCTGGATTCCCGATCGTTCTTCATGGTTCTTCAGCAGTTCCTCAGAAGTTCGTTGGAATCATCAATGCTAACGGCGGCGCTATGAAGGATGCTATTGGAATTCCGGATGAGCAGCTTCGTGCAGCAGCTAAGAGTGCAGTCTGCAAGATCAACATCGACTCCGATCTTCGTCTTGGTATGACAGCAGGTATCCGTCAGCACTTTGCTGAGCATCCTGAGCACTTCGATCCTCGTCAGTATCTTGGCGACGGCCGCGCTTATGTTAAGGAAATCGTTCACGACAAGATCATCAACGTTCTTGGTTCTGACGGTAAGGCTTGATAAAAGCGAATATATAAAAAGATTAAGGCCTGCAGGAAACTGCAGGTCTTTTTTTTGTCTTTCCAACCATCTTGCGCCTTCCCCCCTGGGGGAAGGTGTCTGCGAAGCAGACGGATGAGGGGAATAGTTTACGATTTCTTAATTTTCATTTTGCTACTATATCGTGTAAAATTAGTATATATGCTTAAAAGGAAGGTCTAAAATAATGCACAATCAACTTACAAAGAAAGATATCGAAGACATGGAGGCGGAGATTGAGCACCGCAAGGCCGTTGTCAGGAAGGAACTCCTTGAGGATGTAAAGGAAGCAAGAGCTCAGGGAGACTTAAGTGAGAATTTCGAATACTATGCAGCTAAAAAAGCCAAGAATCAGAATGAAAGCAGAATAAGATTTTTGGAGAGAATGATCAAGACAGCTGAGATAATAGATGACTCAAGCAAAGAAGACGAAGTGGGAATGAACAAAACTGTCACTGTTCGTATGGAAGATGATGGAACAGAGGCGACATATAAGATTGTTACTACCATGAGAGGAAATGCACTAAAAGGACTGATCAGCATAGAGTCCCCGCTTGGTAAACAGCTTATGGGACATAAGGTGGGAGACAGACTCACTATCGAAGTAAATAGCGACTACAGCTATGACATTACAATACTTAAAATCGAAAACACAGAGCTGACGGAAGAAGATAAACTGAGAGATTTCTAACTGGAATCTCTTGCAACGAGCACCCCAGACAGGAGGACGTTATTATGGCAGATTTACATGTTTTTCAACCGGTTAACTTGGATGATATTCTGGAGGGAGCCTTTCGCTTTGGTGGCGAAACATGGGCTTTACTTACTGCCGGAGATGAAGAGAAGGTAAATACTATGACTGTAGCCTGGGGCGGACTGGTCTATGTCTGGGAAAAGACATGTGCCATAGTATATGTCAGAGAGAGCAGATATACGAAGGAGTTTATCGACAAGCAGAAGAAATTCTCCCTTTCGTTCCTTAATCATTCGGAATACAGAGGACTGAAAAAATATCTTGGGACCGTTTCCGGCAGAGATGAGGATAAGATAGAAAAGGCTGGATTACATGTAAATTATTTTGAAGACATTCCTTTCATTGATGAAGCGGATAATGTAATTGCATGTAAAGTCTTATACAAGCAGCTGATGAAGGAGGAAAACTTTGTAAATGGTCGTCTTATAGCAGATCATTATGCAAAGGGTGATTATCATTGGATTTATATAGCGGAAATAAAACAGGTAATGATCAGATAAAACCGGCGAATGCGGCTTCTTTCGATGAGATAGGAAGGTTCATATTTGTTTCCGATGAGCCCAGAGAGGCCGACCTTATTCTTATCCCGGGGGCTCCGGTGAAGGAGCTTGCGGAGCACGGAGCATATCTTTGGAAGAAGGGATACGCTAAAAAGGTGCTGGTCACCGGAAAGTTTTATATGACATACGAATCCCTCGAGGATGAGTTTAATAAGTTTTCAGCCAGTTCCGGAGACAGAGGAAATAGTAAAACGGAAGCTGAGTTTTTATCAAAGCTCATGATTTCTGAAGGGGTCGATAGGGATAGCATAATCCTGGAGGAGGAATCTACAAATACCTTTGAAAATGCCAAGTTTTCAAGGGAGATTATCGAAAAAGAGCTAAAGGGGGAAAATATTAAGCGGATTATTCTATGCTGCCAGGCTTTTCACGCAAGACGGGCACTTATGACGTTTCAGTCAGAGCTTCGCGACATAGAGATTATAGTTTGTCCTGTGGTGACACGTGGCTTAAGTATAGATACCTGGATGGACAATCTTAAAAATTTTAATCTTGTACTTTCAGAGCTCAGCAAATGCGGAGAGTATTTTATGGGAGAGCGGATGTACGAGCTAAGATAGCCAAGGGGGACTATCTAACACGGTGCGCTATTTTCATGAGGGGTTAATATGCGTAGTGCCAAAAAGTCAAAATGGACAGTGCCGATAGTCATTGCTCTGCTTTTTATTATTTTGATTTTACTGGTTAATACTATTCAGAGCAGATTTATCTATAGTGATCGAATGGTTCAGCTGACTACTTATTATTCTCAGCTGGAGTCTGTTATTACGACCAGATTTACGAGACATTTCAAATTACTCAGAAGCTGGTCGTATCATCTTGAACATGAGAAAGAATCCGGAATCGGAAATTTCACTAATTACATTTCTACTGAAAAAAGAATATGGGACATTGAACAGATTTTTCTGTTTGACGCTGAAGGGAATTATGTTGATACCGAAGGGCTGACAGGCACAATTGACGAAGACGAAGAGTTTTTGGAGCGCTTAAAGACTGTTGGTGACAGACAGGTATCTCATATTATAGGATCCAACGGAAAACGTCTGGATCTGTTTGTGCTTAGCGTAAAGCCAGGAAAATTCGATGGCTTTTCTTATCGTGCCATTGGCCTTGGGCTTGATTCGTACCAGATGAAGAGCCGCTTATCCGTAAAAAGAAGTGATATGGCGGGCTCTCTTAATTATCTTGTGGATCAAAATGGTAATCTCATTATCACATCGGTAAAACAATCCCGTGAAAAAGAGAATATTGTCCAATACGTTACAGAGAACGGAACCATGCTCTATGATCCGATCGGTGATGGCTTAGCAAAGGAAGTTGAAGAAAGAAAGACCGGAGTTGTTGTCATGGAGGTTGATGGGATTACTTACTATGTAACCTTTATGCCCTGCGGAATGGCTGATAGTATGCTCGTCTGCCTGACTCCGTCTGCTTCTGTTGACAAAAGCATAGACCAGGTAAAAAAGGTCAACAATATTCTACTTATCATAGCATTTGCAATTGTCCTGATAGTTATTATTGTGCTGATGAGATACACATCCATGCAGGAAATGCTGGTAGTGGCAAATTCGGCAAATGATGCCAAGACAAGATTTCTTGCGAACATGTCCCATGATTTCAGAACTCCCATGAATGCCATGGCGGGGTATCTTACGCTTATGAAAGAGAATGCGGATGATCCTGAAAAGGTTAAAGAATATGGGGAAAAAGCGGAGTATGCCCATCGCAATATGCTTAATATGATCAATTGTGTGCTTGACCTTAGCAAAATGGAGCAGGGTGGTGATGAGGTTGATTATGAAAGATTTTACCTGAGTGATGTTCTTACAAAGGTAGATAAAGAGATGCGGGCCCTCACGGATAACAGAAAGCAGAACTTCACAATAGACAGAAGCAAAGTGAAGGAGGATGCTTTTGTCGGTGATGCTCTGAAACTGGAAATAATTTTGAAAAATATTATTCAGAATTCAGTTACTTATACAGATGATGGTGGAACGATCAGCCTCGAAGTATATCCTGAAAATGAGGGCGATGAAGAGAGACTAATGCTTGCATTTAAGATTTCAGATAATGGAATCGGCATGAGCAAAGAGTTCATTGAACATGTTTTTGAACCGTTTAAGAAGGAACAGAGGAAGAATGCAACAAAGGAGCAGGGGACCGGCCTTGGACTTACTGTTACCAGAATGATGGTTGAAATGCTTGGAGGAGCCATAACTGCCGAGAGTGAGATAAACAAGGGCAGCACCTTTATGGTAAGGGTTGCATTTGATATTGCAAAGAAGACGGAGCTTGAGGAAATAAAAGAACTCGAAGAAGTTTTAGAGAGTGGAAATCAAAAGGAAGATCAGGAAGAAGTAAGCGTGTTTGAGGGCATGCGTTTTCTTGCTGCGGAGGATAATGAGCTCAACGCGGAAATTCTCGTTGAAATACTTAAAATGAGAGGCGCTGAGCTTGTGGATGTGGCCGAGGATGGCGAGAAGGCTGTTGAGATGTTTAAGGATAAAGGAGCAGGATATTACGATATGATCCTTATGGACATACAGATGCCGAACATGGATGGATATGAGGCAGCAGCCACTATCAGAGCTCTTAAGGACAGCGGAAGAGAGGATGCAGGTAAGATACCTATTATAGCAATGAGTGCCAATGCATTCAGGGATGATATAGAAAAAACCAGTGAATCCGGAATGGATGCCCACATACCGAAGCCGATAGACATAAAGCTTTTTGAGAATACGGTCAGGGCGTTTAAGGTTAGGGGGCATGAAGTCCTATGAGTGAGAGCAGAGATATTTTTATGGATCAACAGAGCAAATGTAAAGAATGGTTTTTTGATTTTCTTGTAAAGCAGCAAAGGACAGTTGCAGCCATTTTTTCAGGTAAGGATTACAGAGTTATATTTTTGACTGAAAATGCAGAGAAAATTCTTGGTGTACCAAGAGAGAGTATCTGCGATGATATTCGTGTTCTTCTAAGGATGGGAATAAAGATAAATAAAACGGATGCTCCTGCTCTTGAAAAAATCGCGAAGCTGCCGGTTGGTCAGACAATCGAAGCGGAAATACTTGAGGCTATAAATCAGGAGACCGGTGAAATCATGTATTTCAGAGGGAGTATAAATCATTCACCCCAAAGTGGAGGGGACTGGTATCTCCTTATATGGATTGATATCACGGACGAGGTTAAGAGAAATCAGCAGATGGAAGACATGATAGCTGTTGCGAAGGCTGCAAATGATGCAAAAACAAGCTTTCTTGCAAATATGTCCCATGATTTCAGAACTCCCATGAATGCCATAACGAATTTTAATCTTCTTATAGCAAAGAACTCGGATAATCCTCAGAAGGTAAGAGATTACACCCATAAGATTGGACTGTCCTGCCAAAATCTGTTGTCTCTGCTAAATGATGTTCTTGATATGAGCAAAATCGAGAGTGGCAAGACAGATATAAACAGTGAGGAGTTTGCCCTTGGACTTCTTTTGGAGGAGGTCAATTCAGTTGTAGCATTTCAGGCAAAGAGCAAACAGCTTGACTATCGCATGTATTCGACCGGAATGCAGCAGGATACTTTTATAGGTGATAAGAAAAGGATTAATGAGGTACTGGTAAATATTCTTGGAAATGCTGTCAAATACACTCCTGAAGGCGGAAAAGTCACTTTTTCAATAGAAGAGGAGAAGGTTGGAAATGGCAATCTGTGGGAGCTCAGATTTTCAGTAAAAGATAATGGAATCGGTATGAGCAAAGAATTCCAGGAAAAGATTTTCGAAGCGTTTACCAGAGAAGAGAAGGAAGAGACAACCGGAATTCAGGGAACTGGTCTTGGAATGGCGATCACAAAGAGTCTTGTTGAGATGATGGGTGGCACGATTTCAGTAGAATCCGAGGAAGGTGTGGGATCTAATTTTATAATCACCTTAAGACTTCCCGGAGTGAGACAGGAAAGCGGAGACTTCTGGAAAAATCATAATCTTAACAGAGTCCTGGTGATTGATGATGATATGAAGGAATGCAAGAATGTTGAAGTTGCACTTCATGATACCGGACTTGAGGTATTTTTCTGTACAAGCGGTTACAAAGCAATAAAGCTCATTGAAGCAGGAGATGATGACGGGAGAGGCTTTGATATCATTATCATTGGTATGATGATAAGGAGTCTTAGCTGTTTTGAGATCGCGGAGTATGTGAATAAAAAGAAATTAAAGCATAAACCGAAAATGATTCTTCTTACGGATGATTGGGAAGAAATAGCATCAGACGCAAGAGAGGCAGGAATCTTTGACTTTATTCAGAACCCGTTCTTCCTGTCGACGTTTATGCAGCTTATGGAAGATATTGTAGGCAGAACAAGCTTGGGCAATAGTGACGAGAGACGGAGTATCCTTAAGGGTATGAGGTTCCTTGCCGCTGAGGATAATGACATTAATGCGGATATTTTATCTGAGCTAATGGGTATGGAAGGCGCATTGGTTGTTAGAGCTTCAAACGGTCAGGAAGCAGTGGAGATGTTTGAAAAGGCGGAGCCCGGCTATTATGACATGATACTTATGGACATTCAGATGCCGCTTCTAAATGGCTATCAGGCTACCAAGGCAATAAGGAAACTGAATAAGGATGGAGCTACCGAAATACCCATCATTGCTATGACTGCGAACGCTTATGCCGATGATGTTCAGAGAGCGCTTGACTCCGGAATGAATGCACATGTGTCAAAGCCCATAGATATGAAGCTTGTGGAAGCAACAATTGCGTCACTAAAAGAAAATAATCAGTCGACATAAATTATTAATAATGATAAAATTACACTATTGTGAAGATAGTAAATTAAGATAGTGGAGAGCAGATTTAAAAATGAAGAAAGCATTAATCATAGGTGCCGGCCCTGCAGGTCTTACGGCAGCATATGAGTTACTTACAAAGTCAGATGATATCGAGGTTATCGTTTTTGAAGAGACTGACAAGTTTGGAGGTATTTCCAGAACTGTTGAATATAAAGGAAACCGCATGGATATGGGAGGACACAGATTCTTCTCCAAGGTTCCTGAAGTTAACCAGTGGTGGGACAACATGCTTCCCAGACAGGGTAGCCCGTCCTATGACGATATAGTTTTGAAGCGTGCATCAACTCTTGCAAAGGGTGGTCCTGATCCGGAGATAGAGGACAGGGTTATGCTCAGAAGAAATCGTATCTCACGTATTTTCTTCAATGGCAAGTTCTTTGATTATCCTATTTCATTGAAGGTTGAGACTTTCACAAACATGGGTCTTGGCACAACAATTGTTGCAGGCTTTTCATACATTAAGGCACTTTTGTTTAAACGCAAAGAGAATTCACTTGAGGACTTTTATGTAAATCGCTTCGGTAAGAAGCTTTACTCCATGTTTTTCGAGCATTATACAGCTAATCTTTGGGGAAGACATCCCTCAGAGATAGATCCCAGCTGGGGCGCTCAGCGTGTTAAGGGCGTATCTATTATGGCTGTTCTTGCCAATGCGTTTAAGAAAAAGAGTGGTAAGACAGGCGGAAAGGTTGAGACTTCTCTTATTGAGGAGTTCAGCTATCCTAAGCTCGGTCCCGGTCAGCTTTGGGATGTTACAGCATCCGAGATCAGGAAAAAAGGTGGCACAATAATAACAGGTGCCAAGGTCGTTAAGATCAATAAAGACGGAGATCATCTCACAGGTGTTACTTATGTGAAGGACGGTGAGAATGTTACCGTTGAGGGTGATTATGTTATTAGCTCAATGCCTGTAAAGGATCTTGTAGCAGGTATGAATGATGTTCCTGCTGATCCTGCAAGAATTGCTGCAGGACTTCCTTACAGAGATTACATGACACTTGGTGTTCTTATTCCGCACCTTAATCTTGTGAATAAGACAAACACCAAAACTATCGGCAATATTGTTCCTGATAACTGGGTATATGTACATGATCGTACAGTATCCATGGGACGTTTTCAGATTTATAATAACTGGTCACCTTACCTTGTTAAGGACATCGACAAAACCGTATGGATGGGACTTGAGTACTTCTGTAATGAAGGCGATTCCATGTGGAGCATGACAGACGATGAGTTTGCCAAGATGGCAATAAAGGAGATGGTAAAGATCAATCTCATCGATGAGGAGAGTGAGGTCATCGATTACCACGTTGAGCGTGTTAAGAAGGCTTATCCTGCTTACTTCGATACATATGATGAGATGGACAAGCTTGTTGATTATCTGAACACTATTGATAACCTTTACTGTGTAGGTCGAAATGGTCAGCACAGATATAACAACATTGATCATTCGATGTGCACATCCTTTGAGACTGTTAAGAATATTCTCAGCGGTACAAGGGACAGAAGCAACATCTGGAGTGTTAATACAGAAAAAGAATATCATGAATCCACAGAGGAAAAGAGCCCTGAGGATGAAGAGATAGAGATAGACTGATTTATATTATAAGGGCGCCAAAAACTGGCGCCCTTATTTAAAAGAAGGAGGCAAACAATGATCAATTTCAGAGAAATTACTGACAACACTTACTGGGTTGGCGGAAGCGACAGAAGGCTTTCAAGATTTGAGAATATCTTCCCGCTTGAGAACGGCGTTTCCTATAACAGCTATGTAATACTTGATGATAAAACCGCTCTTTTTGATACGGCTGATATCTCTATATCTGATCAGTTTTTGGAGAATGTCAAAGGGGTTCTCGGAGACAGAAAGCTTGATTACCTCGTGATAAACCACATGGAGCCCGACCATTGTTCACAAATAGCAACGGTTGTAGCACTCTATCCTGATGTAACTCTTGTGGGTAATGCTAAAACGTTTACTTTCCTTTCTCAGTTTTTCCCGGAGCTTGGCGCTCAGAATAAAATAACGGTAGCTGAAGGCGATACATTGGAGCTTGGAAAGCATACTCTCAGTTTTGTTATGGCACCTATGGTTCACTGGCCTGAGGCAATGTTTACATACGATCAGGCTACAGGAGCTCTTTTCAGTGCAGATGCATTCGGAACCTTTGGTGCAATAGATGCCGGCATATTTGCTGATGAGTATGATTTCGAAAAAGACTTCCTTGATGATGCCAGAAGATATTATGCTAATATTGTTGGAAAATATGGTATGCAGGTTCAGGCAGTTCTTAAGAAGGCAGCAGGTATTGATATCAAGCTTATCTGCCCGCTTCACGGACCTGTATGGAGAGAGAATATCGGCTGGTTTATTGATAAATATCAGAAGTGGAGTACATACACTCCCGAGGATGACGGAATAGTAGTTATCTACGGAAGTCTGTACGGACATACCGAGAGTGCGGCTCAGAAGGCTGCAGCCATGATTCGTGAGCAGAGTGGCAAAAAGGTCAGTGTATACGATGTTTCACAGACACACACATCCGTACTGATCTCAGAGGTATGGCGCTGCAGTAAGATTGTGCTGTTTTGCCCAACATACAATAATGGTATTTATATTCCGATGGAAAATTTCCTGTCAGACTGCGCAGCACTTACTGTTCAGAACAGAACATTTGCTCTTGCACAGAATGGTACCTGGGCTCCCGCTTCAGGTAAGCTTATGACAGAAAAGCTCTCTGCACTTAAGAATGTGACTATTGTTGAACCTATGCTCACAATTAAGAGTGCACTTCATGAGACAGATGAGCCCGAGCTTCATGCTTTTGTTAATGCTGTTGTAGAGGCATAAAGCATAAGCTGTGATTTCTGTGGATTTGAGACTTATCTATTTGGCAATTCGCATAATTTTGACAAAAATAGTATGTTTTTAGTATAAAAATACCAATAATCAGTAATAAAATAGTCACCTGAAGTTTTCTATTTACAAATAATTTGCTTAAGGAGATAACGAAATGAAACAGTTCCCGGGATTTTCACATGGAATAAACCTTGGAGGATGGCTCTCACAGTGCGATCACACCAAGGAGAGATATGATAATTTTATTACTGAGAGCGATATTGAAAAGATTAAAAGCTGGGGTCTCGACCACATAAGAATCCCGGTTGACTATGATCTTGTGGAGGATAAAGAAGGTAATTATAAAGAAGATGGCTTTGGCTATATTCAGAAGGCCCTTGACTGGACTGAGAAATATGGCCTTAATACCGTACTGGACCTTCATAAAACCTTCGGATACAGCTTTGATAATGGCGAGCAGGAAGCAGGCTTCTTTGAAAATGAGAAGTATCAGGAGCGTTTTTACAAACTTTGGGAGCAGTTTGCAAAGCGTTTTGGTAAATATGAGGACAGACTTGCATTCGAACTCCTTAATGAAGTTACAAAGAAGGAGTATTGCGACACCTGGAATCGTATTTCCACGGAATGCATTAAGAGAATCAGAGTTTTTGCTCCTACAATAAAGATTCTTGTCGGTGGCTACTATAACAACAGTATTGTTGCTCTGAAGGATATCTGTGCACCCTATGATGAGAATGTGGTATATAATTTCCATTGCTATGAGCCACTGGTATTTACTCATCAGGGAGCAGCATGGATTGATACAATGGATGTGGATTTCAGAATGCCTTTTGATTCCACATATCGTGAGTATGATGACAACGCATTTGCTCAGCTTGGTAACAGACCTGAGGAGATGAAGGTAGACGATCCTGACAGGAAGCTTGGAATCGAGTACTTCGAGCAGTATATGGAGGAGGCTGTAAGAGTAGCAGAGGAGAGAAATGTTGCTCTTTACTGCGGAGAGTATGGAGTTATTGAAAAAGCAACTCCCGAGGATGTTCTTAAGTGGTATACTGCTATAGGTACATGCTTTAATAAGTACAATATTGGCCGTGCAGCATGGAGCTACAAGGAGATGGATTTTGGTCTTTCGGATGCGCGTATGGATGGCGTTCGAGACGATATACTTAAGCTTATGTAACTAATCTTAGACTTCCCCTTGTGATCTTTTATTAGTGCAGGCAGAGTCTGATAAGGGGGATATATGAGAGCTGTTTTGACAAGAGTTTTGTCTGCTTCCGTTACAATTGACGGGCAGAAGGTATCAGAGGTAGGAAAAGGATTTTTGGTACTTCTTGGTGTAAAGACCGGGGATACCGAAGAGCAAGCCAAAAAGATTGCTGATAAGATCTGTGGGCTTAGGATATTTGAAGATGATAATGGTAAGATGAACATTAATCCTAAGGATGCAGGAGCAGAACTATTGATTGTCAGTCAGTTCACATTGTATGCCGATTGCAGCTCCAGAAGACCCGGATTTACAGATGCTGCAAGACCCGAGATATCAGAGCCGCTTTATGAGCTTGTAGTTTCTGAGTGCAGAAACAGAGGTTTTGAAGTTCAGACCGGAGTATTTGGCGCTGATATGAAGGTGGAATCTGTCAATGACGGTCCTGTTACTATTGTACTGGATGTATAATGGTGAAATATATAGGGGAAGGTATAAGAGTAAAAATGGCAACTTTTTATGAAAGAGTTCAAAAGAAGCTGGATAACAAAATTCTAGCAAAACATATTGGAAATAGTTCAGGCGGGAGCAGTGTTTCTGACGATGGTAAATATCCGATTTTCTGCAAGGTTGCAAGTCAGAATGGATTTATGTTTAACCATTTCAGAAGAAATGAGATTTATAATCTAATTCTTGATCATTTATCATTTGAGCAGGGACAGCAATAT
Organism: Butyrivibrio sp. VCD2006; assembly: GCF_000423925.1. Classification (GTDB taxonomy): domain Bacteria; phylum Bacillota; class Clostridia; order Lachnospirales; family Lachnospiraceae; genus Butyrivibrio. Next base: position 220,981 of record NZ_AUIX01000001.1, on the reverse strand, counting down.
CTTGACGAGCTTAAGAAGAAAAGCGGCTTTGATAAAATCTCAGAGAGAATTTCAGAGTACGTGAAAAATGATACCGTAGGATCACCCAGAAAATATGTATATAACATAGGTGGCAGAGAGGTAAGCATTTCTCCGACAACTCTTCGATACATTAAGGTCCTTTATGATTTAAAGGAGCTGTTTGATATGGACAGTATAAAATCTGTTGCTGAGATCGGGGTAGGTTATGGCGGACAGTTCAGGATTATAAGTGCTGATCATCCGATGAATGCATATTATCTTATTGATCTTCCCGAACCTCTTATGTTGGCAAAGAGATATACCGGTAAATTTGCCGGCACGGAAGCTGCAAGATTTGTTGACGGAACCACTATTAAGGACTCAGATGTGGATAGTTGTGATCTCGTTATGAGCAATTATGCTTACAGCGAGCTTGTCCGTGTGATTCAGGACAGCTATTTTAAAAAAGTCATTAAAAAAGCAAGACATGGATATCTGACATGGAATCTTGAATCTGAGAGAAAAATGGATGGATATACTGTTAAAGAGTTCACTGAGAAATTAGAGGCTCTTGGCAGAGAGGTGAAGATCCTTGAGGAACATCCGCTAACAGCCGAGGGCAATTGCCTTATTGTATGGTAAAAAAAATATTATGATCATTTTAGGACGAGCGATTTTTGATTGCTCGTCCTTTTTATTGCAAACATTCTTTCTATATATGACTTTTTCATGGTCTAAATGTTAAGAGAATATGTACCCTGTGTAATTTTATTTCATTACTAAAAGCATTAAGGTGATTCTTTTATTCAATAAAAATATGGACTTTTCATAGATTAAAAAAATATAAACTTCAAAAGTTCTTGTTAATACTGAAATTGAGACATCAAAAATGAGTAATGAAAAAGGTTCTTGATTAGAATTTTATCTGAATTTTTAGCGAATCTTAATCGATTTGTGCTTTTCGTGAGGTTATAGTGTGTTCGAGGAAAAGAAAAGCCTTTGAAATTTAGTTGTACACGATTGGGGGATATTTTTATGATGAAAAAAACAACATTTTCACTGTTAATGATGTTTATGTGTTTGCTTCTGCCGCTTCAGGTAAAGGCTGAAGAAACAGAGATTACGGATGCTCAATATACTGATAAATTTGAAAAGGTCAGTGATTATGCTCAGTTTAGAGAGGATAATGAGTCACTTCTTGAAAATCCGATCTGGATTGAGGGAATAGCAAAGAGCTATGACGATAATGCTAAAACCATAATAATAAAGACGGTTGATGGTAATTGGGCTGCTTACTGCGGAGATAGCGGGAACGACCGGTATTATGAACTGGTACAGGAAATGGTAGGCAAACAGGTTCGTGTATTCGGAAAGTATACCGGTATATCAACTGATCTTGGAATACCTGAAATAACATTTATCGACAAAAATATATATGATCTGCCTTGCAGGTTGGAGAATGATGATAACAGCTTTAGATTATTCTATGGAGATTATGTATATGAGAAGCCGGAATATGATGATAGTTGTACTTATGGTATAGCAACTTTTGATGTTTCAAGGGACTTCAAAAAGGAAGAGACCGATGCTACACTTTTCTACTATTATTCAGATGATATACCGGCATTTATGATGATTCACACGGATGATCTGACAGACCCTGCTTATGATAATAACACTGATGAGGAGCTTCTTAAGATCTTTGGAAATCAGTTCTTAAAGTCATCTGATACTGAGATACTTAAGAAGGAGACTGAGATAAATGGCAGAAAGGGCCTGCTATGCGAGTCAACCTTTGTCTCTGAAGATTGTCCCTGTCCAATGAGTTCGTATTGTTATATGACGATCATAGACAGGCATTTCTATTACTTTGGAAGTACCCAGCCATATCTTTCTTCGGAAACTTATAAAGAGATTCTGATGGATACTGTAAATAGCCTTAGGGTAGAAAATCCGAGGCAGGTTAAAGTATCTACTGAAGGTGAAAAGAAGCATCCTTCAGTGAAAGAAATTGACGGACTTTATGCGATGACAGTCGAAATTACAGGTGCATCAGGAGTATCTAAGACAGAAACAGGACAAAATCTGTATTTTGGAGAGGATATTCTTAATGATTATGATGAGGAATCCGGTATAACCACTGTAAGCTGGGATGGCATTGTAATGATGCTCGTTTTCGACTATGACGATCAGGGAAATGTTATTTGTCATGGAACCTTGTCATCAAACAATGCAATTGGTTCGATTGTGGGAATGAAGACGAACTAAATACTTAATTAAATTATAGAGGCTGTTATCTCGGGTCATTTCGGGATAACAGCCTTTTTTATAAATGATTTTTATGATGCGTTATAGTCTGTATAATGATTTGCCTGGGCATTCCACATTTCCGAATATTTCCCGGGAATGCTGACTAGTTCATCATGAGTGCCCTCCTGAACAATCTGGCCCTTATCCATAACAATGACTCTGTCACAGAATTTGCAGGAATAAAGCCTGTGGCTAATGAAAATGGTTGTCTTATTAGCTGATATTTCATTCATCTTTGTGAATATCTCATATTCTGCATAAGGGTCCAGCGCAGCTGTGGGCTCATCCAGGATGAAGAGGGGAGAATCCTTGTAGATGCCCCTTGCTATGGCGATTTTTTGTGCCTCACCTCCGGATAGATCACAGCCGCCATCATCGTAGTCTTTGAAAAGAGGTTGCTCCAGCTTCCTGTCAAAGCTTTCTACTCTTTCTTTCATTCCTACTTTTTCAAGAGCATTCCAAACCTTTGCCTTATCGCATAGAGCACCGGCAGAGATATTATTGCCTATAGGTAGCGAGAGCAGACTAAAGTCCTGAAAAACAACCGAGACAGGAATATTCCCGATAGTTATGCTTCCATTTGAAACATCGTAGAGACCGCAAATCAGTTTGACCAGCGTTGTTTTTCCTGATCCGTTAGCACCTACTATTGCAACTTTTTCACCGTCAGAGATTTTTAGTGAAACATTATTTAAGGTGTTATTCCGGGAACCGGGGTATTTGAAGGAGACGTTATCTACTACGACTTCTCCTTTACCTGTTATGTCTGTTTTTGAAGCGGAAGCGTTTTCTTCGTCAAGTGATACGTAGTTAAAATATCTGATGAGGTGCTCGTTGTTGTTTCTAAGGTCTGTAAATGTCATGGAAAAATCCGTTAAGGCCTTTATCAGCATGGTAACCGCCGCATATACAAGAAGTACATTACCTATGCCAATACTGCCGTTCATCGCTTTTGCGCCTACAAGGATATATACAACACCTCCGGTAATGGCGCTGAGAAAAAGAAGGACGCCGTTACCCATGCTGGATGCGTCTTTTTCTCTCTTATCTCCTTTTGAAAATGGTATATAGCACTTGTCCAGAACTTCTTTTAGTATGAGGCTTTTCTGGTGATAAAGGCGAACATCCTTGGCAGATTTATCATCTGAGAGGTATTCAAGTTTGTAATAGCCTGAATAGCGGTTATACTTTGCACCATTTAAGAATACATCAAAGGATACGTCAAATATTTTGGCTGTCATTTTTGATGATATGAAAGCGGAGATAAGTATAACCAAAGCTAATACAAAATATCCCCATACGGAGTTTGCAAAACTAAACATCGATCCTGAAAAGCCTAGAGTTGTGCCTTCGATTCCGACATTAAGCGCAAGAATAATTATGCTGATAACTCCTGAAATAATGGCATTAAATATTGATCCACAGTCCCAGTACAGACTTCCCATTCCAGCACCGGAGCAATCAATACTTCCTGAGACTTCATCCCTGAGGGCTCTTATTTTTTCGTTTTCAAGAAGGGAGTATTTCATGGCGTTGGCTTTTTCGTTAAGCCGTATCTCGTGAGCCGGGAAGAGTTGATTGTAGCCCACATTAATTTTCTTATTTAAAATTGCGGATAGCACACTTAAAAGCAGTGTAAGAGAAATAGATACAGCTATATATGTAATAAGTGCGGATACTCGCCTTAGTCCGCTAAGCTCGCTGATAACCATAGAGGTCATGTATATTCCTATATAGGGTATTATCATTGAAATAAGAGAGGCTATGAAGAGTAGCCTTAGCTGCCTCGGAAGAAATGTGCCGAATTCTATCATGCCCCGTCTTATGAGTTTTAAGTCTTCTATAAGTGTTCTGCCATTTTTTCTCATATAGCTTCTTCCTTTCCTTCAAGATAATATTTGCTCTGAACCATGTACATATCGTGGTACATTCCACCTTTTTTCATAAGCTCATCATGTGTTCCGATCTCTTTGATTCTGCCGCCATCTATCAGTATGATACGGTCACAGAATCTGGTGGATGATAGTCTGTGAGATATGAAGAATGAGGTCTTATCTTTTGCCAGCTGATGGTACTGCAAATAGACATTCTGTTCGGCGATAGGGTCCATTGCTGCTGTGGGCTCATCGAGAATCAATATTGGCGAGTCCTTATACACAGCCCTTGCGAGCAGGAGCTTTTGAACCTCTCCTCCGGAGAATTCGGTTCCATTCTCGGTGATATGCTTAACAAGGGGAGTTTCTATTCCATTTTCAAGTGACGAAATCTTTTCCTCGAGACCGACTATTGATATGATCCGCGAAAGTTTTGACTCGTCAGCTTCATCATCATTCATTATGATATTTCTTTTTATGCTTACAGGTAAAAGAGCTGAATCCTGAAATACAGCGGAAATACTGTCAGCAAAAGCATCAAAGGAAACAGAATCCGTTTTTACGCCATCAATCAGAATCTCTCCTGTCTTTGGATGTAATAACCCGCATATTAGTTTTATCAGAGTGGTCTTTCCTGCTCCGTTTGAACCGACTATAGCAATTTTTTCTCCTGGATTAACCTTCAGATCAATGCTATTAAGTACAGGAGTCTCATCATTATATGAAAAAGATACATTTTTAAGTTCAATAGAAGGAGCGGAGGTGAGTTTAAGACTTTCTCCTGAGGATACATTTTCATCTGGAAGATCCAGGAATTTCCTGAAATCAGTGACGTCATTATCAGCCTCTCTAAAGGCCCCCATACCTGAAGTTATCTCTGAGAGAAACTCACCAAGGCCGCTAACGGCAGCAGCGTAGAGCGCAAAAGCTCCTATAGTGATACGGCTATTAAGGGCCAGCCATACAAGAGCGGCATAAACAATTCCATCACGCAGAAAAACAATAAGGCTGTTTATTATAAGGACATGCATCTGATAATCCTGAACTTTTTCATCTATCTGCTTCATATCAAGTCTTGCAAAATTAGTCATTTCAGTTATCCATTGCCGCATAGAGTAGATTCGAATGTCTTTTGCAATGCTAAGACCTCTTGTGTTGTAAGCAAAATAGTTCATTTTGCGCTCCGCTCTGGCTACGTCATCCTTAAGGAGCTGTTTCTTTTTTTCGGCGCTTAGAGTTATAAGAAGGCTGAAAAAATAGGTGATCAGCAAACAAATAAGAACCAGTGGATGCACGTTTACAAGCAAAATGGCATATATTGCAAAACCGATAAAGCTTACACTAAGATCGATCAACCTTGGGATATAGGTGCCTATTCCCCATCTGGTTGTTCCCTCAAGCATGAGTCTTGCCTTGCTTGAGGACTGCTTTCCCAGCTTTGATGTGAATGTTTCATAATCCATGGTGGAAACCTTTTCTATCCACAAGCGGTTTAATCTAATGAGCACGAAGGAGTTCATACTGTGTTCCATGGTGTTTTTGGCTAATAGTTCCAGGATCGAGGTTGCTGCCATGGCAGCAGTTATTAAGACTATGCGAACAAGGAAGGCTTTCTCACTCTCGAATCCTTCAATGGAGTCTATGATAATCTTAGGAATGAAAATCGTAACAAGGGATTTTAAGATCCTTGAAGGAATAAGAAGGATTGCAAATAGGAATCCAATCTTGTCAAAGCGCAGGTATTCATTGCTGTAAAAGCACATGTTTTTTAGAAGAGAATATCTCTTTTTATCCATTAAATAATTGTCCTCCGATTAGTAGATAAAGATTATGTGGCAGGATTTTATTAAGCAGTTTTGCTACAAAAATAAAAATCCGCCTGCGCTGCGCAGACGGATACAAATCTATCATCATATGCCGATTTTAATATCAGAGGTCGAAATAGAACCCTATTAGCATCAAAATAGCGATGCTATAACGTCAATCGACTAAAGATTTCTCGGATATGCTATAGAATAATCTGATCCAAAATAAGGAGTATGCTCCTTAAAAATGCGCAACACAAAATAGCCCACAACAGGGCAATGCTAAAATAGGATCAAAATTATCTAATACGCATAACGAGCATCTATGATACCTCCCAAAATACAATTCAATCTATCTTCAATATTTGCATTTTTGAGTTTGATAGTCAACAAAAAATATTGCGATAATTGTGTAATGATTCAGAATAATAATTAGCTGACATGAAATCATTAATTTATGTATTGGTAATTTTTCTGTATTATAATCATAGTGAATTTTAGGAGAAAGAAGCCATAAATAAGTGCGGTAATAGCTTAGATTATGGTTGTAGATAAATTAATGATTTGTATAAAATTAATTTATGGTAGGGAATATGAATTATACATATATAGTTGAATGTGCAGATGGAACCTTATACTGCGGATGGACGAATAATCTTGAAAAACGGATTGCCGAACATAATGCAGGGAAAGGTGCCAAGTATACAAAGCCAAGGCTTCCTGTTAAGCTAGTGTATTATGAGACCTTCAGTACTAAAGAGGAGGCTATGAGCAGGGAGTGGCATATAAAGCAGCTTTCCAGAGCAGAGAAAATTAAATTGATAGAGGAATCGGGGGAAAGAGATGTCAGTACTACTTTTGGGGATATTTGATTTTATAGGAACTGTGGCTTTCTCAATATCAGGAGCGATCACTGGTATCCATAAGAAAATGGATATATTTGGGGTGAATATTCTTGCTATTATGACAGCCTGCGGTGGAGGACTTACAAGAGATATTGTTATGGGAAGTTTCCCACCACAGATGTTTATTAATCCTTTTTATGTCATGGTTGCGGTAATAGTGGCAAACATTGTATTTCTTATAATGTATTTTCGTAAAAGTGTTCCGGATAAGTTTTTCGGAGTATATGATAAGGGATTGTTTATTTTTGATACTCTTGGCCTTGCCGCATTTATGGTCGACGGAGTAATGATAGGTGCCAATTTTGGTTATGATGATAATATGTTTCTCCTGGTATTCCTTGGGTTCATAACGGGAGTTGGAGGTGGAGTTTTACGAGATGTTCTTGCGAACCAGATGCCTGCGATTTTTGTTAAGCATGTTTATGCTCTTCCTGTGATAATAGGAGGAATCATCATGGTGATCATACATGAGATAATGAAGACTTGGAATGTGGCCATGGTGGTAAGCTTCGTGTTTGTTATTCTTTTCAGGTTTATGGCGAGCCACTACAGGTGGAATCTTCCGAAGGTGGAGCTTTAAAATACTTTTTTATATGGAATCTTGGAATGATTTGGGGGTAGTTTGGGGATAGTTTGGGGGTAGTACTCCCTCCCATCATACTTTCAAAAACTTGAAAATTTGGATTGAGTCCGGACGGATTTGAACCTGCGGTCTCCGCTTCGCTCCGGTCGGCCCAAAACATAGTTTAACACAGATTAACATGGAATAAAAAACATAATAAGAACTTTTTGGTAGAACAAATAGTAGAGTAAAAAGCTCTTTTTTTAATCCAGTCAAAGGAGCAACTAAATGGCAATACTTAAAAATAAAACTCAGGGAAACTATACAGTAGTCTCCCAAAACATCATGAGGGACAGAAACCTATCACTAACAGAGCGTGGTATGCTTCTTACCCTTCTTTCTTTGCCGGATAACTGGAATCTGACAATGCCACAATGTATGTGGGCTGGCCGAAAGGCTGGGCGGTATTCCGTCAGGCAAAAGAAGTATGGGATGAGCTTCAGGAAGCAAGTCAAGCATAGCGTTCTCTGCTTATGCGCACTCAGTTTTTTACCACCAAGAACCCGCTCGGGACGGCGGGAAAACGACAGCCGGAAGTCCTCCTGGAATGGGATCGAACCTGTGGCAGGGTCTATGCAGCCAACTTCTGACATTGATCTCCACCATCTTCGGTTATTTCGAAAATCCCTTCTGCGCAAAGTGGGACACCTGGCTGTGTTCACTGATTCAGATTTTCCATAATATAATGAAGGAAAGCGTCTACCGGCTCCGATCGGATCGTCCGCTTTTTCCAGAACAGGATCGGGGTTGCGTCTCGGTAAGGAGCCATCGTCACAAATTTCAGTTCTTCGGCAGTCAGAGAAGGGTCGTCAAAGCAGAGCATCGGCCCCAGTCCCTGTCTGACCAGCTGGACGGCGTTATGGGCCAGGGTAAAACTGGCGGCGATGGTAATGTCCTTCGAAAGGTTTTCCGTAAGTTCCCGCTGATAAACTCGGTTTTCAGGCAGGATGAGGGATTCTCCCTCCAGATCTTCCGCTTTTATCGTATTTTTCCTTGCCAGAGGATGATCAGCCCTGACCAGAATCCCCCAACGGGCTTTCTCAGGAAATTCCAGGCTTTCACAGGATTCCAGATCCACGGACCGCGTGATCAGCCCCAGATCCAGAACGCCCTTCTCCACGTCGTCGCGGATCTCCTCCGCGTTTCCCGATAGAATATGGAACCGGATTCCTGGCTGCTGCTGCCGGAAATCCTTAATATAGGCTGCCAGGCGGGAAAAAGCGGGGATTTCCCCCGATCCAATGTAGATATCGCCCGTAAGGGTCTCCTGCCCGGAATCCTGCTGCACGGCTTTGCTGAAGATGGTGATGATGTCTGTGGAAGCTTCGAGAAACTGTTTTCCTGCATCCGTCAGGGCGACCGCCTTGTTGGTCCGGATAAACAGCACCTTCTGAAGTTCCTCCTCCATTTCGCGAATCCGCCGGGATACCGTGGGCTGGGACAGATGCAGCTGCTCCGCTGCCCGCGTTATATTCTTTTCTTCCGCAACTTTAATAAAAATCTCAAGACTGAACAGATCCATGACTTCCCTCACTTTGCTGAAATAAACTGAGACTGCTTCTGGTATGATTGTAAAACCAGATGTTGACTGCCGCAAGACCCGCCATAGCAAAAATGTATCTCAAAGCATGTATTATTTCTATTTTACATTCCTGTAATTACATGATACAGTATGGCCATAAAAACAGCTGCTGATACCATAGCAGAGAGAAACGAGCCGAAAAGGTTCCTCCTAAGAAAGGAGTTCATCAGATGATTCTTTATTTTACAGCCACCGGAAACAGCCTGTACGCTGCAAAAAAGCTGGACAGCGAACTGCTCAGCATTCCGCAGGAATTGAAAAAGAAAAACCGGCATTACAAGGCCGACAAGATCGGCGTCGTCTGCCCCCTCTTTGAGTTTGAGATTCCGCCTATGGTGAAGGATTTCATAGCCGGCTCTGAATTCGAGACCAGTTATTTTTACTTGATCGTCACATTTGGCATGCACCACGGCGGCGTGGCCGTCCGCACCCAGGAGTTTCTTTCCTCCATCGGAAAAAAAGCCGATTATATCAATACTGTCATCATGCACGACAACGCCATCATCGTTTTTGACATGGACGAACAGCGGAAGATTGAGGATACGAAGAGAGTTGAGGAGCATCTTGCACAGATCAAGGCTGATATTGACGCAAGAACCCATTATATCCAGCCTTCACCACAGGGAGAATCAGATTTTTATAATGGCTATATCCATTACAGGGAACAGGCTGGCCCCATGTACTCCTTTCCCCTTTACCAGGTCAATGAAAAGTGTGTGGGATGCGGGACCTGCAGCCGCATCTGCCCCAGAGGCTGTATCCGCATAGAAGACAAACGGCCGGTCTACGATTACACCGACTGCATCAATTGCATGGCGTGCATACAGGCCTGTCCGGCAAAGGCCATCAAGTTTGCCTCTGTGCAGGAACCCAATCCCGAAGCCAGATACAGAAACGTCCATATCTCGCTGCAGGAGCTCATTGAAGCTAACCGCCAGTAATTTTCAAGTTTCCTGGGCAGTAATATATGCAACTATCATTTCTTTATTTTCAGCAGTTTTGTCTTTTCCGCTTATTTTTTTCGCTTGCCGCTTGTTTTTGTCGCTTGCAATCTATATACGGTAGCCTTGATTCCATCACCGAATTCTTCAAAAACAGGCTCTTGCAAACCATACTGCTTATAAGCCTTTTCAATAGCAGCGCACAAATCCTGATTTAGAGTTGCTTTCGGATCATGGAAAACCTCATTGTGATAGACTTTTAATTCAATCCAATTCCGGTTCTCATCGTCTGTAGCGTCTTTTTCCTCTATATCTACACGATCATGGACGGTGGTTTTTATTGAGAATGCCATTGTTATCCTTACATGGATTTAATAGAGCGAACACAAAGCAGCGATTATGATCTGACAGAAGAAGTCATATCGTATGTAGCAAATAATTGTACCGAAAACATATCTTTGCAGACTGTTTCCAGAGAATTCGGCGTAAGTCCCTACAAAATTTCGCGAATATTTTCAGGAATAGTTAAGACCTCCTTCCCTGAATACGTCAAGATTCACAGAATAAACAACGCTGAATTTCTTCTTGTAAATACGAATAAGGATATAACGAGCATCGGATTGGAATGTGGCTTCAACAACCAGCAAAACTTCAACAAAGCCTTTAAAGAATGCGAGGGAATAACACCTTCTGAGTTCAGGAAGAGAATAGCCAAAAATATCAGCAACAGCGGTCATGTGCTGCCCATTCCCAAGGAGGCTGTAATAGAGTCTACCAATAAGACAATTCAGACATTGTCAATATCAGGGTAAAAATGAAGGGCTTAAATTCAAGATATTGTGTAATTTTTCCTACTCATAAGATATAATTAAGAAAATTATTTTCCATAGATGCAATAATGAGGTATTTAAAGAATGGGTAAGAAAAGGCATAACATAGCTTTGCTGGTAGCCGGATTTGAAAATACTTTTGTTCGGCAGCTCTGCACCGGTGCCATGACTGCGGCAACAGAGACAGACAGCAATCTTGTGGTTTTTCCGGGAAAATTCATAAATCCCCCCTATTATGATAATAATATTACTCAATATGAGTATCAGAGTGATACTATCTTTGACTATGCTCAAAAGACAAACTTTGACATATTTCTGATTGATATTAACACAATCGGTCTTTTCTCCACTTTTGAACAGAAATTGGAATTCCTGCAATCTTTCGGCGATGCCAAAATTGTGTTACTTACATGCTCTATCGATGGCTATGCCAATATATGCTTTGACAACAAAGCGGGACTGTCAGCCGGAATCCGGCACCTTATCAGAGATCATCATTGCAAAAAGCTTGGATTCATGGCAGGGACTCTGGAAAATGCTGATTCCATTGAGCGTTATGAAGTATATAAATCAGTCCTTACTGAATTTGGAATGGAAGTTGATCCGACCATGGTTGGACATGGTAATTTTTCAGAATTTTGCGATGAAGAGGTAGAGAGATTACTGGATGCTCATCCGGACATGGATGCCATGATCTTTGCTAATGACGGCATGGCCATAGGCGGATACAGAGTATTCAAAAAGCGCGGACTTGAGATTGGCAAGGATATCCATGTGATGGGCTTCGATGATGCTCCCAGCGCTGTCGCAAGTGATCCCCAGCTTACTACAGTTAGTGCTGATGCTGCAGGGCTTGGATATTTGGCAGTTAAGTCTGTAGAGGATTTTCTTGCAGGCAGCATAGACAATATTAAGATACAATCGCAGCTTATTAAAAGACAATCATGCGGTTGTACGACAAAGGACTACTCCACTATCCCGTTTACAGTAGAAGACTTTAAAGATTCTTCGCATTTTGACCATGTTATGGGAATGGTTAATAAGTATATCTTCGCAGGCAATGATTATGAAAAAGGTGCTGCCCGAATTATCGAGCTTCTTGAACAAACAATAAAGTGCGTCTTTGAGAGCATGCAAGATGATACCTGTCGGTGCGATGAAACGCTTCAGAAACTTTCAAAGGTCGGGTGCAGACTTAACAAGATGAAGCTGGCGCCTTTTACAAGGCCTGAGAAGATTACCTTCCTGTTTGAATGTCTTTACAGGCAAATGAAAATGAAGGATAACGGGGAGCACTGGCAGCGAACCCTGTCAGAGGCCTTTCAGCATATTTATCACGAAGCAGCAAGCTATTCGCAGGTAAATGCGGACAAGATGATTGAGAAGGCAGAACTACTTAATTTCGTAACGACTACCTTCCTAAGAGATGTGCTCAATTATGCGGTGGCTGATGATATTCTGTTCTCTCAAATGATTGATACACTATCGAAATACGGCTTTGAAAGTACCTATCTTTTACGGCTGCCCCATAATCAGATTGTACGAAAAAATCAGCATCCGGGTGTGGCAGAGACTATGTTGCTAAAGGCCTATCAGATTGGAGATAAGACCTATGTCCCGGCAAGTGATATTCAGCTAAGGCCTGTTAAGGATCTTTTTACAGATCTTTTTGCAGATCGAGACAGGCAAATCAATGCCGTCGCAGCAATGCTTTTTTCAGGACCGGAGCAGTATGGTGTCATGATATTCGAGATGAATGCTGATAACATTCCTTATATTACAACGGGCATCTATCAGACAAGTGCGGCTATTAAGACCATCGAGCTGCTAAAAAACAAAGAAGAAAACGCAAGCAAGCTAAAAAGCAGCTTAAAACAGCTTGCAAAGGCCAATTCTATACTGGATGAGATATCCAAATCAGATCCTCTGACACAGCTTTTGAACAGAAGAGGCTTTCTTGAAGCAGTTAATCGCTCTGTCGAGAAACCTGAGAATAGTGGCAGATGCGGAGTTGTAATATTTGCGGATTTAAATAATCTCAAGATCATCAATGACAGATTTGGCCATGAGGATGGGGATTTTGCTCTGCGTCTGGCAGGCAGCATATTGAAAAACAGCATAAGCGAGAATGCTTCTATCGTAGCAAGATATGGCGGCGATGAATTCTGCGCCTTCTATATTACAGATGAAGCTGAGGACCCCGAGGAGAAAATCAGAAAACTGATTGCGGACGAAACAGAAAAGCAAAATCAGCTCACAGACAAAGAGTATTATGTTTCAATCAGTATGGGCTTCTGCATGTTTGAGTGCGGCTGTAATGTAATTCTTAGCGACATGCTTGATAAAGCCGATGCCAATCTATATGAGGATAAAAAACATAAAAGGGCCAGCGTCTATAAAGATCATTAGTACAAAAAGGGACGGTTCAAATAAGTCACATGAACCGTCCCTTTGTACATCATTTATTTAACCGGAATTACTGCTCCATCATATTTTTCTTCGATGAATTTCTGTGTATCTTCGTCGAGAAGCGCTTCTACAAGTGCCTTGATAGCCGGGTTATCCGCATCTTCCGATCTGACTGCTATCATGTTGGCGTAAGGGCTGTCTGCTCCTTCGCTGAAAAGCTTTGCTGAATCTATACCTGCCTCAAGGGGACACCGTACAACTGGCTAAGTCCCGCTCCCATGTATGTCGAAAGGGATGGACAAATATGTATTGTTGCAGCCGCTTCACTGCAGTGCTCCAGCTCTTCTATCGATGCAAAGGGCATTCAAATGTGCTTATTCCAGCTGGCCTTGATGCTAGAGAGAGGGCACTGATCCTTGGACATTCTGTAGAAACGAATGAGAGATATTACTCATATGCTGGTACCTTTCTACTGGAAGGTATCTATGATAAGCTCACGAAATCCAGTATCCATGCGGTTTAATTTTAGGTCACCCACTGGTCACCCAATTTAATGACGGTAAAGCGTAAATTTTATTAACAAATTCGAGACATAGAAAAATCCGGAAACCCACTAACCATGAGAATTCCGGACCTTCTAGTAGTAGTCGAAGTGACAGGATTTGAACCTGCGACCTCTGCGTCCCGAACGCAGCGCTCTACCAAACTGAGCCACACTTCGTTATATGTTAAGCGGAAGTCGTGAGAAGACTTTCGCAGCACACATGATGATACAAAAAAAATCGAGTTATGTCAATAGGGCAGAGGAATTTCATAAAGCTTTAATTAAGCAGTTTTTATGATAACGGTCATATATGGTATATTAATTATGATTGTTGTTATTAATTTAATGAAGGAAAATGGTGAGGGGTATTGAGTAATTCATTGGATATAACTGTAATTGGAGCGGCGGTGATGGATATTTTGGCCGGCGCGGCAGGACCGGAGGTGTTTGATATTGGATCAATGCCGATGGACTACATAAAGACTTCCTATGGCGGAGATGCGCTTAATGAGGCTGTTGCTCTGACAAGGCTTGAGAAGAAGGTTGAACTTATCACGAGGCTTGGCGAGGACGATGTCGGGGCGAGGATTATGCAGTTTCTTAGAGAAAACGGAGTCAGGATTCAGCGCACGACGGTGTCGGATGAGTATCCTTCGTCAATCAACATAGTGCTTGTTGATAAAAAGGGCGAGCGCTACTTTTTAACAGATCCTAAGAGCTGTTTAAGAAAGCTTTCTGAGAGTGATATTATTCCGAACATAGCTGATATGGCGAATATTGTGAGCTTCGCCAGCATATTTGTGTCACCGGTTCTCAGGATTGCAAGTCTTGAGAGAATCTTTAAACAGATAAAGGAAGGCGATCCTGATAAAAAGAGGATTCTTTTAACCGATATGACAAAGCCAAAGAATGGCGAGAAGCTTACTGATATAGTATGCCTTCTTCCATACATCGATTATTTCCTTGCAAATGAGGATGAGATATCGATGCTGACAGGGGTGAAGGATCCGGCAGAGAATGCAAGGCGTTTCATAGAAGAAGGCGCGAAATGCGTTGTCATTAAGAGGGGCAGAGAAGGCTGTATAATAAGGACGAAAAACGATGTTCTTGAGATACCTGCCTATTTGGTTGATAAAGTTATTGATTCAACAGGTGCGGGAGACAGCTTTGCAGCAGGCTTTTTATATGGACTTTCGGAAGGATACAGCTTAGAAGACTGTGGAAGATTTGGCTGTAGCGTAGCTTCCTGCGTGGTAGAGAGAGTCGGTGGCTCGGACGGACTTATTTCAATCGAAGAGCCAAAGAGAAGATTCGAGATTTTAAAAACAGAAAAATGAAAACAGTTTAAGAAAGAAGAAAATATGAGTTCAATTAAGATTTCAAATGCAACTATAGTTTTGAAGAAGGGCGAAGGCCGCACAATCAAGGCAGGCGGCGCCTGGGTTTTCGACAATGAGATCAACAGAGTCGAGGGCAGCTTTGATAACGGTGATATCGTAGAGGTTCATGACCATGACGGATATTTCATGGGATATGGATTTATCAATACCAATTCCAAAATAAGAGTCCGCATGATGTCCAGAAGAAAAGAGAACCCTGTAACAGAGGAACTGATAGAGACAAGGATTCGAAATGCATGGGAGTATCGCAAGGCAGTCATGAATCCTGTGTTATACGGTTACGATCAGGCAGGAATAAAGGCTGACCGCACTGAGGATGATGAGGAAAAGACGCTTCAGAAACTGTCCTGTCGTCTTGTTTTTGGTGAGGCTGATTTCCTCCCCGGCATAACAATAGACAAGTTTTCAGATGTTCTTGTTATAGAATCGCTTGCCCTTGGTACAGACAAAATGAAGGACATTATCCTTGATGCCTGCAAAAAAGTTCTTGCCGAGGATGGTGTAAAGATTCGCGGCATCTACGAGAGAAGTGATGCCAAGGTCAGAGAGCAGGAAGGTCTTGAGAGAACAAAGGGCTTTATCGGTGAGCCCTTCGACACCAAGGTTTTAATAGAAGAAAATGGTGTTAAGTATTACGTTGATGTTGAGAATGGCCAGAAGACAGGCTTTTTCCTTGATCAGAAGAATAATAGAAGAGCAATAGCATCTCTTTGTAAAGGTAAGAAGGTGCTTGACTGCTTTACACATACGGGATCCTTTGGACTCAACTGTGCGGCAGCAGGAGCAAGTTCTGTGCTTGCAGTTGATGCATCGGATGTAGGATGTGCTCAGGCTGAGGAAAATGCAAAGCTTAACGGGCTGGAGAGTATTATTAAATTCCAGTGTGCTGATGTATTTGATCTTTTGCCTGACCTTGAGAAGAAGAATGAGCAGTATGATGTAGTTATCCTTGATCCTCCGGCATTTACCAAATCAAGAGCTTCTATTAAGAAGGCGGTAACAGGCTATAGAGAGATCAACATACGAGGACTTAAACTTGTTAAAAATGGAGGCTTCCTTGCCACATGTTCATGCTCGCACTTTATGGATGAGGAGCTATTTGCTAAGACCATAAGAGAAGCAGCGAGAAGTGCTCACAAGCAGCTTCGTCAGGTAGAGTTCAGGCAGCAGGCTGCGGATCATCCAATCCTTTGGTCCAACGATGCATCATTCTACCTCAAGTTTTATATCTTCCAGGTATGTGACGAAAAATAAGGCGCCGGATGGACGCCTTATCTTAAGCATTTATTGGGAAAAGAAGCTCTGTGGCAAATTCATAGCCATAGGGCTTTTCTTTACATTCAAAGGATAATTCTCCCGAGTATACAGCCGCGGCTTCACGGACATTCTTAAGCCCGAAGCCGTGGTTTTTTGTATCTCTTTTGGTGGTTACAAGAGTATCATTTTTAATTGCAGGTTTATTGGCACAAGGATTCCTTAGGGACATCATAAGGAAATTATTTGTGTGCCTGAAGTCAAGGTTAATAACTTTTAAGGATTCATCCAGATCGGTAAGCTTTTCATCACTTACTGCCTCGATAGCGTTGTCCAGTATATTTGCAAGGATTTTACAGGTGTCCACCGGGGAAAATTCTATATCTGAAATAGAACCTGAGACCTTAAGTACAGCACCGGCTTCCTTGGCTTTTTCGCGCTTTTCGGAAATAATGACATCAGCGATGGTATTGCCGGTATGTGCACTGACATCAGCGGTTTCTATAGCTGCACCCATCTCCTCGAGATAATCCTTCATCTTGTCATATTCACCGTTTTTCAGCAAAAGAGAGAGCACAGAGACATTGTTTTTCATATCGTGCTTCAGAGCCCTGATTTTGCTATCCATTCCGGCAGCAGCCTCAAAATATTTCGCCTCTGCCTGAATGAGATCCTCCTTGACCTGGTTTAACTCCATAAGATCTTTGCGCTCTTTTCTCGATGAGGTTATATAAAACAACACTACAACAAAACCGAGGGATAACAGTATAAATGTCAGATACAGTGCCCGGTTTTCAGTTAATCCGTTTGGTACATCCCAATAGATGGGAAGTAAATTTGCAAGAAGAGTAACGATAGTAAATAGAGTAAAGGTCACAATGAGTGGAACCGGAGTGTTATCCTTTTTTCTGCGCATTTTTGCAATAAAGAAAAACATTAGATATTCAATAGTAATCCACAGTACGCCTAAGGCTGCTATAGAAAGTGGCTTTTGGGCGTTATCAAGTGAAACATCGGCTCCCGTTATGAGATAACCTATAGCAGATAATATAGTGAGCACATAAACAAGAATATCTCTGCCAAGGAAGGCTGTTAGAAATCGTTTCCAGCCTTTGCCGGTCATAAAAATAGAAATGATTATTACAATTATAAGATCTCCAAATTTTCTTACGGTCAAAGATGAAGTTATTTTGCTATTTGAAAAATTGACTAATACAAAGGTATGTATAACGGAGACAAAGATGCCAACGACAAAAGAGGAGATATAGACTGCTTTCCTGTGACGAATTTCATGTCGCAGAACCTCAGACGTAAAGAAAACGATAAGAGGCGGAAAGAAGATATAGGGAATCATAGTAAGAATGTAATTTAGAATATTCATCCCATAGCTCATCGTCCGGTTCTCCTTATATAATCGAAAAGTTTCTTTTTGACACCGGAAGCAAGACCTCTTGAAATCGGAACAATGTCGCCATTGTCCATTGAAACCTCGCCGGTGCCAAGTTTATATACATGTGCAAGATTAATATGATAGGATCTATGACATTTAAAGAAGTCCGCTGAAAGGCCATCGATAAGCTTTATGGCGTCGTTCAGCTTCATGCGGGTTGTCAGATCACCATCAGTAAAAACAAACCTTACGGAATTGTTACTGGCCTCTGCATAGATAAGAGAAGATATGGGATAGATTACATCTTCCCCATCGACCCTTAAGGCAATCTTTTCCTCTACCTTCAGTTTGTTCTCAAGATCTCTTAAGGCTTCACGGAGTTTCTCGTGATCCATTGGCTTTTTGAGGAATCTGAAGGCACCGACTTCGTAGCCGTCCATCGCCATTTCAGTATGGCTTGTAAGAAATATAATGGGAACATCTGCTGAAAAGCTGCGAATGGCCCGGGCTGTTTCCATGCCATTCATTTCCTTCATCTCGATATCAAGGAAAACAGCATCAGGCATAAAACCAGTCCTTAAGCCACTTATGAGCTCTTTGCCATCTGCGTAATGAAAGCAGCTGACTTCTCCCCTTCCGTAAAGCGTTGTGATTGCTTTGTCTGTTTCTTGTCTAAAAACACTCTCGTCGTCAACAATAGCTAATTTCATGATATCCTCCGATATCATACTACCACTCAGCTGACCATCTTGCCATTATCAAGTGTTATTGTTCTTGTGCCATAATCAGCACATTCCTTGGAGTGGGTAACCTGAAGGATGGTGATACCCTTTTCTTCATTAAGGCGTTTAAAGAGTTCCATAATCTCTGCAGTAGCCTTGGAATCAAGGTTTCCGGTAGGTTCATCTGCAAGAATAACTGAAGGATTTCCAAGAAGAGCTCTTGCTATAGAAACTCGTTGCTGCTGTCCGCCTGACAGGGTTGATGGCATAGCCTTTCTCTTTTCTGTAAGACCTGTGATTCGCAGTATCTCATCAAGCTCTTCCTTTAGCTCGCTTCTTTTACGACCATTCATGGTTGCGGGAAGGAGGATATTGTCCTCAACATTTAAATTCATCACAAGATTGTAGAACTGGAAAACGAAGCCCAGATTTGAAAGTCTAAGCTTTGAGAGCTTTCTGTCATTAAGTGAAACTATATTCTCTCCGCAAAGAGTGATCTCACCTTCAAAGTCGCGATCAAGACCGCCCACAAGATAAAGAAGCGTGGATTTTCCCGAGCCGGATGCTCCCATGAGGGATACGAATTCACCCTTATTTACGTACATACAGCATTCATCGAGAACACGGTTTATATTACTACCTTTTCCAAAGGTTTTTGATACATTTTTAACTTCTATCATTGTACTCATATCGTTTATCTCCTCACATTATTCATATTTAATCTGCTCTGACAGTTTCATTTTTCGAAGGTTCCTGATGGGGAAAAGCACGGTCAGTGCAAACAGGGCAGTCATTGATATCCACAGTGTAAATATTGTCTTAGGGTTAATATCTATGTTAAGTACCAGTATTTCCGCGCTCTCAGTGGCTTTTTTCAGAACTAAGGTCAGTAGAGTTCCAAGGACGCAGCCTGCGGTTGCGGAGGTTAAGGAGGTTATCAGAATCTCCTTAAACAATATTCCTGAAAGGGTTCTGTTGCTCATAGATGTGGAAAGCATGACAGCACATTCTTTCTTTCGTCCTTCAAAGCCGATTATCTGATTGTTGATAATTCCGATACAGGTCATGGCAAGGGCAACTATGATTATGATGTTATAAACCATAACTGAGGAAGAAACATCTTTGTTGTAAGCGTCGATGATCTCCTGTTTTGTCTTTGCAGCAGAAACAGAGCTTCCGGCATAGCTTTCAATGAGCTTTGCTGTTTCTTCAGGTGTGCTTGTTCGCACCAGAAGTTCTTTGGGATTATCGTGGTAAATACTCTTGTAATCATGCAGCGATACTACAAACGGATTCTTTAAACCGTCATAAGGACTTATCTTGAAAAATGAGGCAACAGAAAATGTCTTTTCTATCGGGAATACACCTTCCTTATCAAAGGTAAGAGTTATCTGGTCACCAATGTTATAGCCACGACGTTTTGCCCATCCGCTTTCCAAGCATATAGTTCCTTCCTCCAGGGTATTCGGAAGATCACCGATTGCGTGATAGAATCTAAAGCCATTCTCAGGCATTCCGAAGACCATTCCGATTTTTAGTTTGTCTTCGCCTTCAATACCTAAAGAATCCATATGACCATAAACGAATTCTGTATCGGTTATATTGTCCATGTGCTCTACAAATGAAAGCTTACTGGCCTTTGCTGCGCAGGTAACTACTACATCACAGTCATAGGATTCGGTGTTGTAGGTTCCCATCATTGACATTGAGATTATATAAATGATCACGCACATCGCAGCTGAGGTAGCGCATAAAACGCCGCTTCCTACGGTGCTCTTTCGTGATATGGCTTCGATTGATGCAAGTCTTAGCTTTTCGTGACCGCTCTTTCTCGCTAGCTTACCAATGAGCTTTGAAACGGTTTTTAAAATCAGAGGGAACAGAAAAGCGAGGGCCATAACTGATGCAATAAGGCAGATCGCTGCTCCCAGAAGATTTCCGGAAAAGAAGGCTGTTATCACAGCCAGTATGGCCATTACTGTTCCTACTACAATAGAAGACTTATGCATTTTGTAAGCAGTATCGCGGTTATCAAAAATGATATCCCTAATGGAGGTGTTAAGTGCCTTCAGTACGGATTTTAACGGAACAAGGCATTCAATAAGAATTGCTGACAAAATAACGGTGATAACGAGAGCCGGAGATACTTCGGGAATCGTAATTTTTATGTTACCAAGTGTCTCAGGATTGAAAACTGTCGCATACATGGGGCTTCTGATTCCAAGATAGAGCAGGGTTCCCGGGATGCTTCCAAAAAGAGCGTAGGTTACATTTTCCAAAAGAAGCACAACTGCAGTAGTTCCTGAGCTTAATCCAAGGCTTCTTAGTGTTCCGATAAAGGACATTCTTTCGCCTACAATCCTGTCACATATTGAGAATGTGATAAATATGAGAAGAAGGAAGGTAATGGCAAAAAGCAGGAATAAAAAGCTAAAGAGCTGACCAAGAACATCCTTACTATCTTCATTTAGAGAATACTTATAAACATTCTCTTTTCCGAAATCATCCACAAGCATATCGTAAGCATCGTCAATAAGATCATTATCCTTGAGGTCTATCATGATACTTCCGGAAATGGGCTTGTTACAGCAAAGAATGTCGCCGGTTGCATTGTTTACGGTTGCATGATTGCCTCTTCTTAAAATGCTTTTGACGTCCTCCTCCACAATCTTAACAATGGTAAGCTTATGGGGATTTTTTGCCATATCGTGGACTGTGAATTTATCACCTTCCTTGTAGCCTTTTTCCTTGGCAAAGGAATCGGTGATGATTGCTTCGTTATCGCCGAGCTTATCTGTATCGAGATATCCCATAGCCATAGCTCCGGCCGGATCTGTAGCACTTATTGCGAGCTGGTCCATAGTAACGTAGGCATATTCTCCTTCGATGTCATTTGAAAATGACTCATAGAAATCTCTGATTATGAGACCGCTATATTCCGGGAAGTCCTCCGGAATCCTGTCGGTATCCACAAGATTCATGTCAACGGACATATCTGCTGCTCCCTTAGATTCACTCAGCATATTTTCTATGAGATCAGTTGATGTTTTCATAATATCGAAGGTGAAAAGTGCCATAAAAGTGCAGATAAATATTGAGAAAACAACAAGCAGAGTTCTTAATGGTTTTCCGAATGTGTTTTTTAGAGTTGTCTTTAGAATTATATTCATATCATACCTTCCTTAATGCCATCTTGAAATTCGTTTTTCTGCAGGTATAAACATGCCATCGCCTTCTTTGAGGCCGTAGGTTTCGTAAAAGGAATTCACGGTAGAAAGAATGGCATTTACTCTTATTACTTCAGGGCTGTGCACGTCTTCATCGATCTGACTTATAACGCTGTCCTCAGATTTTTTAGTGCACCATATCCTCGCATAGTTTTCAAACAGAAGCTTTCTCTGCTCGTCAGTCTCCGGAATGGAAGATATGCATTCCATTGCACCAAGGTCTGCATAGTTTTCTCCAAGCGTCTGTTCTCCGTCCACATGGTAAACATGTAAAACTGTGAAGTTATCTTCAAAATAGTCGACTGCCTGGCTGTTTCTCTTTTCAAGAGCTGCTGTATCCTCAGCGCCAACCCAGCCGGGATTATATTTGCCGTTTTCGTCAAAGAGGACGCCGCTATTGTCAAAGCCGTGTCCCATCTCATGGGCGATTACCATTCCGATGCCTCCGAGATTTGTGTAAAAATCTGCATTCAGATCGAAGAAAGCACCGTTCATGATGGCTACTGTAATGGTGATGTTGTTGAGGGAGGGATTATAGCAGGCGTTAAAGGTCTGCATGTTCATGAGCACCTTATCCCTCGGAATCCCATTTTTAAGGAGTTCAATCTTTTCCTGAAATTTCTTTTTCTTATAGGAAAGGAAGTATTCAAAATAGTTGTCTGCAGGTAAACTCGCATATTCAGAGGCATCATGGCGTACGCTATCAGCTCCTGTGACATACTCGATTTTTTCGAGCTTATTTAAAAGGCCCTGTCTGGTAGCTTCGTTTAGCCAGTCGGCACCGCTAATGAGTACTCTGTACTCGGTCTTTATCCTATCGCACAGGGAAATTAGTGCGTTGTCCGCTTCGTCTGAATAGTATTTCTCTACATAGATAGGATCTGTTTCTGCAGGAAAACTGTTATAGATTTCATTTATTATCTGGGTTTCTCTTGGATCATAATCAATGATTACAAGGTCTTTTAGTGCATCATAGCCGTTTGCTATAAATTTTTGATACATCGAACCAAGGGACGCCATCTTCCAGGCCTTTAAGGCTTCAAGGTTATCCTCAGTTAGTATTTTGCCAAGACTTTCAAGCTGAGCGGGATCATAAACTGCAAACTCACCACAGTACTGAGAGTCTATGCCCAGATTTTCAATGTATTTCACCAAATCCACGGAAGGGAGAATCCCCTGCATTTCATCAAGTGAATAGATCTTGAAGTAATTGTAGGTCATATCGGCATGCAGTAATTCTTGATCTGTACTGTTATAAATATCCATTGCTATGTGACCCAGTTCTGTTCCCACTTCATCTGAGATATCCTTGTCATGCCCAAGAGCGCTGTAGTATGCGCTGGCACTTTTTTTGACAGAATTAAGAGGGGAATATGTATCCTCAAGAGTAGTAAAGTTGACACCCATGAAGTCATGATACTGCTGGAAAACAAGTATCATATCCTCCGGTGAAAAATAGTTTGAATCAATGTTGATGTTAAAAAGGTTTGTGATGTTGTAATCTGTCTGGAGCTTTGCGTCAATTTTCAGAAGCTCATCCACAGATGAAGCATCATTTATCTCCCTTAGCAGACCATCAAGCTCTGTAGGAACAGGGCTGCTTTCAAAGTCATAGGCGCTATAAAGGTCATAAGCGGTTTTAATGATGTCTTCCTCAGTGCCTTTTTCATATCCGCTGCCAGAAGCTACTTCGCTGACAACGCCCTTTACCTGATCCTCAATTATCTTTTGATCAAAAGCGCCTGAGCTTGACACTTCTCCGGGTCTGAAGCTGAGCTTTTTTAGCACGTCTTCATTTATGTATCTGTAGAAATCATCCTGTGCACGGGCAGGAGTTTCCTGTTCCACTTTTTCTTCTGCTTCGTCAGTGGTATCTTCCGGCAAAGAAGCAGTGACTCCGCATCCCGCAATAAGTGACAGAGCGGTGCAAAGAGCTGTTATTTTCTTTAGTTTCCCCATTTTTCCCTCCATAGTAATATTTTATTGTTGGAAAAAAGATTAACATGCAGAATTATTGATTTGTGGAATCTGTGGTGAGTTGTTATTTTTTTGTGGTGAGTTGTCAAAAAAACGTTAAAAAAGAGTGTTGACTTCGCCCCTGGGGCAAACTTTATCATGGGATTATCTCAAAAAAGCGCTTAAGAGAATGTGCAAAAAATAGATAATAGATTACACTGTTTACAAGGAGAAGCGTATGAAAGATAAAATGACATCAGGTGAAATCGCAAGAGAGGCGGGGGTCTCTCAGAAAACGCTCAGGGTTTACGATGAAAAAGGCCTGCTTAAGCCGGTTGGATACTCTGAGGGCAATTACAAGTTATACGATAAGAATTCGCTAATGATTCTTGAGAAAATCATTGCCTTAAAGCATGTGGGATTTAGTCTTGAGGAGATTAAGAGCAATCTTGAAAGTGGCGATGACGAATCCATAGCTGAAACACTAAAGAAGCAACTGGAGCTTATGGAAAACAAGATCTATGAAATGAAGAAAGCGGCTGAATGTATCAAGGTTGCTCTGGCAAGAATCGATGAAAATCCTGACTGGGATGATGTTGCCGATGTGATCAAGAAAATGGAGATGAGTCAGGGACAGGATGAGAGAAGATGGTATGCTGAGACTCATGCCGCAGATGGAATAGAGTGGTATGAAAAGATTTTTGACTCAATGGAGTTTGAGAAGAGCGACACAGTACTGGATCTTGGAATCAGCTATGGCCTCCTGTACAGGAAGAACTGGGATAGAATGCCTGCAAATCTTACCGTTGACGGATATGATATACATGAGAGCTGGGCGGACAATCTTGACGAAGACCTTCGCGAAAACAGAGAACCCGTGCCGGATGATATGAAGATTCAGGTGCACTTTAGTAATCTTGAGGACGAAGAAACCTGGAAGGAGATAAGAAAGAAGAAGTATTCCAAGGTAATGGCTCATTATTTCATGGCATACATGAGCGATATGGAAGCTATTATGAAAAATGTTGCGGACGTTCTTACGGATGGCGGATTCTTTTCCGTAACCTATCTGGGAGTCGGATCTGAAAATGATTTCTGGGAAAAGCTGATTGATGAGATGGGACTTGATAAGTCATTTGCTCTTAAAAAGAGAAAGAGTATTTATGACAGGCAGAGCGTTTTCGAAGGACAGCTTTCAAAATATTTTTCAAAGGTCGTGCCTGTTGTACTTCCCGGTCCCCTTAGATTTGATGATTCCGAGGAACTTTTTAACCGCATGCTGAAGAGATTTGATCAGGCAGCAAAATATCTGAATGACCATAAGGAAAAGATAATAGAATTTTTTGATAAAAGGATAGAGAGGGATGGACATATTATTCTGGAATGCAATAGTACCTTCTATCACTGCTACAAATAAAATACAGTTTATTTTTTAAAATAAATAAATATAATATAGGTAATGCGCGGAGGACAAAGACATCATGGAGAATCTGATTTTTAGTTTAAATGCGACATTACCTATATTTGCGCTTATGGTGCTTGGGAATGTTTTTAGAAGGCTTGGACTTATCGATGATAAAGCATCTGCCTGGATGAATAAGTTTGTTTTCAAGGTGGCACTGCCTGTCTTGTTATTCGAAGATCTCTCGGGTCAGGACTTTGCAGGGACCTGGGATGGAAAGTTCGTAGCATTCTGCGTTATCGTCACAGCAGTAAGCATAGCGCTTATCTACTTATTATCAAGAATTGTAATCAAGGACACTGCAAGAAGAGGTGAGTTTATACAGGGAGCCTACAGAAGCAGTGCAGCACTTTTGGGAATTGCTTTCATACGGAATATATATGGGAGTGAGGCCACAGGGATGGGACCGCTCATGATTCTTGGAAGCGTGCCATTTTACAACATTTTTGCTGTAATTATTCTCACGCTTACCGCGGATAATGAAGATGCGAGTGCGGGAACAGATAGAAAAGTACTTATGAAAAGCACCCTGAAAGGGATAATTACAAATCCGATTATCATAGGAATTGCTGCAGGTTTACTTTGGTCCCTTGTGGGTATTCCTAAGCCAAGGGTTATAGGAAGGATACTATCGGATATAGGAGCACTTGCGACACCGCTGGGGCTGATGTCAATGGGAGCGACCTTCGAGTACAAGAAGGCATTAAATAATATAAAGCCTGCGCTTCTTGCATCGTTCATAAAGCTCTTTGCGCTGGTAGGAGTATTCCTGCCGATTGCTGTAAGAATGGGATTTGCCGGAGAACAGATAGTGGCTATCCTTGTAATGCTCGGCTCTGCTACAACCGTTAGCTGTTTTATTATGGCTAAGAGTATGGGACATGAGGGAACGCTTAGCAGCAGTATCATCATGATGACGACCTTTGGATGTTCATTTTCACTTGCGTTTTGGTTGTTTGTGCTTAGATCTTTTGGAATAATATAAAAAACTCCTGTGCAGGATTTGGCTATTAGCCGTACTGCACAGGAGATTTTTTATTTAATTGAAATTTTGATTATTTAGCTATTTATAATCTGATCAGAATGTGATTACCTTGGGTGCATCTGTGAATGAAGAAATTGTTGCTGTTGCATTCTTGAAGTAGAGAACTTCTGTGTTGTCATCTTCAGCAGAATACATACCTTGGAGTGAAGGATAAGCATCAAGCATATGCTTTTTAGGCTCAATTCTGTCGTCGCGCACAAGCTCTCCTGCAACACGGATCCACTTACCTTCTACAAAACCACAAATCTCAACCTTGGGATTTGCCTGGATTTGTTTTGAAACATCTTTAACTTTTCCTGTCTGGATATAGAGCTTATCTTCGAAAATATCTACTGTTCCGAAAGGACGAACTCTGGGCTGATCCCCATCAACAGTTGCCAGATAATAAGTTCCACATTTCTTTAAAAACTCATAAACTTCCTGCATGATATACCTCCTCGAATTTAAATTGTATAAAATATATTATAACTAGCAAATTTCTTAAAAACAAGCTATCGTTATACATTTAAATAATGTACAATCAGTATATGATTCAGGATATATCACCTAAAGAATTTCATAATGAATACAAGGCCATTCTTCCGGATCCGGAGGACTACGTTTTTTCATTTCGTGGAAGGGAGCTTCTTTGCACATTTGAGGAAAACGGTGAGGTACGATTTCCCAAGGCAGGGGATATAGGCATCGATAAAAGTGAGATGGTTTATCTCTTTGAGATAGATGGTACAAAGTTTTTCATGCCTAAAAGAGAGTACGGTTTTTTTATTTCTGAGATTTCCGAGGATAAGGCTCCGGAGCATCAGTATCGCTATGAGGATATAAGAGTCCTTCGCGGTGCAAACCCTGGATATCTGTGCTTTGCAGGTATAACGGCATACCATCTCTATGTGTGGTATCGCGATAATAAATTTTGCGGACGATGCGGAAGAGAGACGGTTATCCATGATAAGGAGAGAGCGTTAAGGTGCCCTCGCTGCGGAAACATAATTTATCCAAAGATCTGCCCTGCAGTTATAGTCGGAGTTACCGATAAGAATAAAATACTGATGACTAAATATGCCGGAAGAGCATATAAGGGAAATGCACTTATCGCAGGTTTTTGCGAGATCGGAGAGTCGGCAGAGGACACAGTAAGACGAGAAGTAATGGAAGAGGTTGGGCTCAAGGTTAAGAATATAAGATACTTTACGAGCCAGCCCTGGGGATTCGATTCCAATCTGCTTCTTGGGTATTATTGCGAACTTGATGGCGAAGGCAAGATTAAGATGGATGAGGAAGAGCTTGCAAAAGCCGAGTGGGTAGACAGAGACGATATTGGTGATGAAAACAGTAACCTCAGTCTTACTGCCACAATGATGATGTACTATAAAGAACACCCGGAGGAATTTTCATAAGTTAATAGGATGCACTGACAACACAACTAAAAAGCGGAGGGTCAGCATATGGAAGAACAGATGAGAAAGATCGGAAAACAGATGGCCATAAGGATGGGCATTTTGATGAGCTTTTGTCTTGCTCTTGTGGGTACGCTCACTTCAGGGCACTTCACGATTCCCGGATTTATTATCAGCTTTATTCTTAGTGCCATAATAAGTATGATAATAGGTATTGTAATTCCTATCGGTAAAATAACCGGGATACTTTGCGCCAAATGGGGCCTCGAAAGAGGTAAGATTTCAACAAGAGTAGTTGAGAGCCTTATCTCTGATGTGATATATACACCGATAATTACCATTGCAATGGTGGCTCTGGCATATAATATGGCTATGAGACAGAGCGGCGGAATGGCTCAGATAGCATTTGTTCCGATGTTTCTAAAGTCATGTTGCATTTGCTTTGTTGTAGCATTTTTCCTGATATTTATTTTCCAGCCTCTGTTCCTTAGGCAGCTTATGAAAAAGAACTCAGAAGAAAATAATAATTAAATAAAAACAGTCTTCGTATCAGGCAGATGATACGGAGACTGTTTTCATTTTAGGAGTTTATTGAAAATGGAGCATTATTTAAGCTTGTTGGCAATACGGTGCTCATTTTTTCCGAACTGATTGTAGTGGGCAAGGAGCTTGTTTGCATCAGTTCCATAGGCATCTCTTAAATCCTTGTAGTTGGAGTAATAATAAAATGCATTGAATTCAGAATTGTTTCCGCTGAAGCTTTTAAGTGCTGCAAGTGCATCCTCTTTGGCCTGAACCTCTGCAGCCGCTGCAGGGTCTATGTTCTGAACATAGACTTCAATGCAATCATGTTTTTCTGAGGTTGGCATTCTGTCATCGCTTACATAGAAATGGAAGAAAACATTTTTCTCTGTTTCATCAGCTCCTATGTGGATTCTTACATATTCTGATCCGGCGCGGCAGGTGCACTCCATGTATGTACCGGAGCTGGAGTGAGGTCCAATATAATAAGTGTAGTTGTAGTTGGACATGATCCAGACATCTTTAGTTGTGCCTGCATTCATTTTGAAAACAGTCTCACCGAAATCAAAGCACTCAGGAATTTCGCTGTAAGCAAGAGATCTTGAGCCGAATGCGAGTGTAAGAATGAGGGCCAATGAGAAAATTGCCATAGAACGTTTGATAAATTTTTTCATATTTCAATATCTGCCCGGGGATTCTGATTCCGGGTTTATCCTTTCTCCCTGCTTAGGGCATAATAGATTCTCTCAATAATAATTATAGATTTGGGTTATCGTTATTGCACATAAACTTTTCCTAAAGAAGGTAAACTTTTTATTTGCTTTTTACATGCTTCATGATGAAAAGAAGTCGAAATTGTGATTATTTTATTCTTTTAATAGATGAAATTATGAATTATACTAGAGGGCGTGTATTTACAAAGAAAAAAGCAAAGAGGAGAAATGAAAAAATGGAAAAGAAGAATAACAAAGGTCTTATAATAGGGGCAATAGTACTTGTTTTACTGGTGGCTGTTTTTGCAGTTGTTTATAAGTTTAATAAACCGGCAACACATGCAGGTTCAAAGGAAATCGTAATCGAGGTTAAAGGAAGCGATGGAAACGCTAAGGAATACGAGCTTTCAACAGATGCTGAGTATTTGATCCAGGCTATGGATGAGCTTGTTAATGATGGCTCAGGCTTTACATATCAAGGCACAGACAGTGATTACGGTATGATGATCGAGTACATAAATGATGAGAGAGCTATTTATGCTGAAGATGGTGCTTACTGGGCACTTTATGTAAATGGTGAATACGGAATGGCAGGTGCTTCAGAGCAGCCTGTTGCAGACGGAGATACATTTACATGGGCCTATGAGTTGGCACAGTAATAACTAGAAAACTGTAAGGATACAATAAGAATGACCGGGACAAATCGGAAGTTTTCCATTTTGGATATAGCGCAGATAGGCATAATGGTTGCCGTAATAGAGGTTTCAAAGCTGGCACTTAGCGGAATGCCGAATATAGAACTGACAAGCTTTTGGCTAATAATGTTTACGCTGTTTTTTGGATGGAAAATTGTGGTTGTTGTCCCGGTTTTTATTTTGATAGAAGGGGCCTTTTACGGAATCCATATTTGGTGGATAATGTATTTATACGCATGGCCGCTTTTGGTTTTTATAGCCTGGATTTTCAGGAAAAACACATCTGCAATTCTTTGGGCAGTAATATCCGGAATATTCGGACTCTGTTTTGGTGCATTATGCTCGATTCCGTACTTTGTGATCGGCCTTAGCTCGGGTGGTGTAGCCACAGGGCTTCGCAGTGCCATAACATGGTGGATTGCCGGGATTCCATGGGATTTCATTCATTGTGCCGGGAACTTCATAATAATGCTTGTATTATATTATCCGATAAGTCATGCTATGAAGCTTGTTGTAAAAGACAGAGTGGTTTTGTAAAAAGACGGCTTTTCAAAGGAGATAGGTGAAAATGGCTGAAGAATTTGCACTTAGTAGATTAAAGAATCCTTTTATGGAATACAACGGCATAGAAATATGCGAGATTTCTCTTGATCACAGCGTACTTAAAGCAACCATCACAGATAATTCGGAGAATCCGTATGGGATGATCCATGGCGGCCTTATGTACACAATGATGGACTGCTCCGCAGGAATTACTGCAAGAGCAGACAACCATAATTATGTAACTCAGAATGTTTACGTTAACTATCTGAGCAATGTAAAAGACAAAGATGTCATATATGCTGAGGGCACAGTTGTAAAAAGAGGCAGATCCGTCACTATAATTCATTCAATCGTTCGAACTGAAGAAGGAAAGCTTCTCGCGGACGGCACTGTAACTATGCACCGAATTAATGACTGATACATACTATGTTCAGATAAGGAAAATCTGAGCGCAGGCAAAAGCTGCGGCAGCGAACAGTACTACTCCGGCCATAAGGAATCTGCTCCTTATGGTTGAAATGTTGGTATACCTTCCATTGCAGTAGGCAGTATCAATTATTTTTGAATCGTTTTTATTGAAATCAGTTAATTTCCCCATAATATCCTCCCCAGAATATCTTGAAAAAATGTGTACGTTAACTTATTTTTGTTTTGAAAAATGATAAACTCAAAATGTGTACAAAATACGGCTAACACATAAAAAATTTATAAAATTCTATAAACTTTATGGTAAAAAATAATTACAGAAAACAGTGACAGAAGGAACAAAAATGGCATCAAGTATAATACATCTTGCAGTTACCGGCGAACTTATAAAACGCTATAACTTCTCAAATACTGATAGGCTAAAATTTGGAGGAAAGCTGATATTTAAAAGCCATCCGAAAAGCAACTAAAGGTATACACTTCTTTTGCCAGAGCGATAGCTTCATCTAACATTGTGTTTCCTGCTTCATCGGCATAGTTTAGAAGGTCTTTTACTTTTGTTATTGGAACCAGCTCTCTTCCATAAAGCTTTCCTGTGGCAGGATCGGTATGGGATTCTTTTATGCTCTTGATTTTTGCAATCATCCTGACCTGAGCATATTGAATGTCATTTTCTTTGACCAGCAGATATCCAAGGTAATGAATATCCTCGACGATGGTATTTAACTCCTCTATATATTCTCTTTTGAGAGTTTCTTCGAATGATTCACCCTGCTCTGGTTTTCCACCTGTCAATTTGTATTTTCCATCTTCTATTCGAAGAAGTATCCTGCCATCGTCCGAGAAAACAATTCCATATACCTGTTTTACCGGTAAATAATCAGAAACAGGACTATTAAGCCATGTAAAACTCACCACATCACCTTCTTATCAAATTTCCTTGAATGAATTCTGCCTGAGTGCGTTAATGAAACATAACATCTCATCTTCAGTTGCATCAGGATAAATAAAATCGCATTTATTCGCTACTGAGTGTCCAACCTGGTGCCACAACTCAACAACTGCTTCATGTGCCTTCCAAATCACATCATAATCCGCAGAAGGATAGGTCTTTTTGTATAAATCGAAAAGATCTTTTTCCAACAGCTTTTCCATATTGCTGTCGAGAATTCCCATATCTACCGGAATTCCATGCTGCAGGTAAATATGCCAGCGAAGCATTCTGTTCAGAAGGTCGCGAACGGCAATATTCAGATAGAACATAGCAGAAGGAAGCTCTTTTCGAAGTGCATATTCTGAGAAGGTTTTAAGAACCCAAAAGAACTCATTACATGTTCCAAGGAACTCTTCCTCTGAAGGTTTCTCTTCAAATATAGTTTGAGTCTCCTCTAACCGTTCAATTTCAGGTAGAAGATTATCTTTATCCAATAGCTTTTTATATGTATCACCAATCCAGACATTTTCATGGGCCTGCTCTTTGTTAAAGCGGGATAAAAAAGTATCTTTATCACTTGCATCTATCGAAAGAGTTATTCCATCCTCAAATACCATGAGGTGAGCTTTTGTATTGGGGAACATTTCAGGATAATTCTTATCACCGCGATATAAGAGAATCCTTTGTCCAAAGCAGTCTTTGAATATATCATTTTCGTATTTTTCGATATCATTGACCACAAAAAAGAATTCATAGGAATACTGAAATTTCCTTTTAGGGAACAGGTTGGTGCGTATAACCGCCCGGACTGATGGATCAGCTGATGCCATTTCTAAAACTAGTTTTATTATAGTTGCTTCAGATCTCATGCGATTCTCCCATTTTTACAGATGTTTTTATTATACGTGCAGGGAGCTATAAGAAAAAGAACTTTCATGGTATTGAGAAAAATCTTTGATAGGATAGAATGGTTGATGGTAAAAGACTACGGCTAGATTTGAGGAGATGATTATGGAAAAAGTATTAAATGAATTTGTAGGGAGATCCAAAGAGATTTTAGGGGACAATCTCGTGGGTATATACATACATGGATCCGCTGTCATGGAGTGTTTTAATCCTAAAAAGAGTGACTTGGATCTTATCATTGTTGTTAATGAGAAAATGGATGATGCTTCAAAGCGAGCATTCATGGATATGGTGATTGAGCTTAATGAAAGCGGGCCTGCAAAGGGTATAGAAATGAGTATAGTAACCAAAGATTCATGCAGGCCATTTAAATATCCTACACCCTTTGAATTGCATTTTTCAGTTATGCATCTTGGATGGTACAGAGATAATCCGGAAGATTATATTCAGAAAATGAATGGCACCGATAAAGATTTAGCGGCGCACTTTACCATTATTGTGAAAAGAGGGAAATGCTTATACGGCCGGGCAATTAAGGAAGTCTTTGCAGAAGTTCCTGCAGAAGACTATTTAGATGCTATCTGGGATGACATAGCTGAGGCCAAGGAAGATATTGAAACCAATACTATGTACATTACATTAAATCTGGCAAGAGTATTGGCATATAAGAAGGAGGGACTCGTTCTGTCCAAAAAGGAAGGTGGAGAATGGGGAATAAAGAACCTTCCACAGGAATATCAGCCATTAATATGTGATGCTTTAAGTGAGTATTCAGACGGAGTGGATGCTGATTATGATTTGCGTATAGCGTGGGATTATGCGGAATACATGCTTAAAGCAATAATGTAAAACTGCTAAAGGCCTTTACAGTTTTGTACTATCTTTTAATCGTTAAATAATGCATAATTAATTTAGTGGGTCTAAGATACATAAGTTTTCGAAGGAGGACGAAATTATGGATATTGTTAGGAAGTACAATAGTGTCAGCCTGATCATCAGGATAATAATTGGATTGGTGATTGGCGCTATTTTGGGAGTGTTATTTAAAAATCTTCCTGTAATTGGATTGTTGGGATCAATTTTCGTTGGGGCACTTAAGGCGGTAGCACCGGTGCTTGTATTTGTTCTTGTAATATCTGCGCTGGCTCAGGGCAATGACAATCTTGATAGTAGATTTGGACTGGTAATTGCCCTTTATATGATCAGTACATTGCTTGCTTCTGTTGTGGCAGTTATAGGAAGCTTTATTTTTCCGCAGACAATTAAACTTTCGGAAATTGCCGAAGCGGAAACCGTACCTACCGGAGTGGGAGAGGTGCTCAGTAACCTTCTTGTAAACATGGTGGCAAATCCAGTGGGAGCCCTTCTGGAAGGCAGGTATATCGGAATACTGTTCTGGGCTGTTGTTTTTGGACTGGCTGCTAAAAAGTTAGCCAGCAGTAGTACCAAGAAGATGATGGAAGATTTGGCTGACATTGTATCTCAGGCAGTAAGATGGATTATAAATCTGGCACCATTCGGAATTATGGGACTTGTTTATACGAATGTGTCAACAAACGGGTTGTCAATATTTACGGATTACGGAAAGCTGCTCCTGTTGCTTGTTGGATGTATGCTTGCAGTAGCTCTCATTGTGGATCCTTTACTTGCGGCAATTGTTCTTAAAACTAATCCGTATCCCCTTGTTTTCAGATGTCTTAAAGAATCCGGAATAACCGCTTTCTTCACAAGAAGCTCAGCTGCTAATATTCCTGTTAACATGGAGCTGTGTGAAAAGCTTGGAATGGATAAAGAGATGTATGCCGTATCAATTCCGCTTGGAGCTACGATCAATATGGATGGTGCAGCTATAACTATTGCTGTTATGTCTTTGGCTGCAGCTAACACAATGGGTATTAAGGTACCGTTTGCTACTGCGCTGATTCTTGCATTTATCGCCACGCTGGCAGCCTGCGGTGCATCAGGCGTTGCGGGAGGATCACTTCTTCTTATCCCCATGGCATGTTCACTGTTTGGAGTGAATGCTGATGTTGCAATGCAGGTAGTTGCGGTTGGATTTATCATCGGAGTTGTGCAGGATTCCGTTGAAACAGCGCTGAACTCTTCGGGAGATGTAATGTTCGCGGCAACTGCAGAATATGCCAAGTGGCAAAAGAGTGGCAAGTCATTGCCGACGTTCCTTGGCGGAACCACAAAGGTAGATATTTAAAGAATGTGATTAAAGTCTCAGGTATGATACCTGGGGCTTTTTATTTCAACCGGAGCGGGTTTGAGCCGGGCAAAATAAAAGCCTCAGATGAAATCTGAGGCATAAAAAAGAGCGATAGACGGGGCTCGAACCCGCGGTCTCCACCTTGGCAAGGTGGCGCTTTACCAACTAAGCTACTATCGCATATATGTAAAGTCGCTTTCGCGACAGCAAAATAAAGTATATAGAATGAAGTAATAATTGTCAAGTATATTTTTGAAAATTTTTTCGCGAAAAATTTTTCAATATATTGTTGACTGATATATCGTGTGATGATATATTATAACCATGATACATCGGAAGACGATATAACGCGTTGCGATACAACGTATAACGATATGAACTTTGAAAGGAGAAAATAGAGATGGCAAATATAGAAACACCGCTGACTGAAGCTTTTTACTACATCATGTTAGCGCTTAGAAAGCCGAATTACGGCTATGGAATAACTCAGGAGGTTTCTGATCTCACAGGCGGAAGAGTTCAGCTTGGAGCCGGTACTTTGTACGGGGCACTCCAGACACTGGAGAAGCGAAAGTGGATTGAGATTTACAGCGAGGATAAATCTTCCAGGAAGAAGAAGGAATACATAATAACAGATCTTGGAAGAGAGGCATTTGAGAAGGAACGCCAAAGGCTGGAAGAACTTGTAAACAACGGTAAATTGATGGAGGAAAAATAAGATGATTAAATTCATGATGACATTTGATAAAGATAAGGAAGCAAGATGGCTTACAGAGAAGGCTAATGAGGGATGGGCCATGAAGAGATTCTTCGCAGGCTTTTATACATTTGAAGAGTGTGAAAAAGGAAAGTATCAGTATCAGGTTGATTTCTGTGATAAGGTCCTTCGTGTTTCAAAGGATTACAGAGAGTTCATGGCTGATAATGATATTGAAATAGTTCAGCAATGGGGCTTCTGGGTAATTCTTCGTAAGCTCAGCTCAGCAGGTGAATTCGAACTCTATTCAGATGTCGATAGCCAGATCGCACATTATAAAAGGGTTCTTAGGATGTTCCAGGGTGTTACTCTTTTAGAATTCCTTGTACTTTTATATGAGGTATATGCAGCATCCACATTGCACGCAGTGTTTGCATGGGCAGCAGTTTTTGCTATCATGGCACTTATCGTTGTATTCATAAATGTAATTTCAAATACAAATAATATCATTCAGAAACTCAATGAGCGCAAGACAGGTATTGTTGAGACAAAGAAGACGAATCTTTCTCCCGTGCTTGCGGTTGGATTTATGTTTAATGCATGTGCTGTGTGCATGGATAAATCATCAATTTTCAAGATGATAATACAGATAATAGCAATTATACTGCTGCTTTCAGGAACTATACTCACATGTAAGAGAGTGAAAAATGCGTAATTCAGAATTATTTAAGGAAATTAAAGATCTGTCTGCACCTGAACTGGCGATATATAGCGAGCAGTCAGAGATAAAACTATACAGAATAAATGAGCCTGAGCCGGGAATTTTTATAGCTGAAAGTCCTAAGGTTATAGGCAGAGCTCTTGATGCAGGGTATGAGCCAATCTCCATGCTCATGGATAAGAAACAGACTTCAGGAGAGGCAGAGCCTCTTATAGAGAGGTTTGAGGCGGATTACAAGAACACACCTATCTACGTCGCTGATGATGAGGTCCTGACTCAGATTACAGGATTCCATCTTACAAGGGGAGTGCTCTGCGCCATGAGAAGGAGAGTATTACCTTCTGTGTCAGGGATTTGTGAAAATGCCAGAAGGATAGCGGTACTGGAAAATGTAACCAATCCTACTAATATCGGAGCAATCGTAAGGAGTGCGGCGGCACTTGGGATGGATGCAGTTCTGTTTACCTATGATTGTTCAGATCCTCTGTACAGACGTGCAATCAGGGTTAGCATGGGAACCATTTTTCAGGTGCCATGGACATTTCTGCCCAGGGGAGATGCTCCTTCTTTGCTTAGAGAATATGGCTTTAAGTCAGTTGCCATGGCTCTTAGGGAAAATTCCATGAGTATAGATGATGAGAGGATAAGTTCAGAAGAGAAGCTTGCAATTTTCCTTGGAGCAGAGGGAGATGGACTTCTTGATGAAACTATAAAGTCCTGCGACCACACAGTGATGATCCCTATGGCACATGGCGTTGATTCTCTTAACGTGGCGGCAGCCAGTGCTGTGGCATTTTGGGCTGTCAGATGAATTTGCGATGTGCCATGAATAATAGAGAATTGATATAAGTTATATGTGATATAATTAGACGTGTAATGTAACTTTGAAGTGCGAAGTCAGGGCAGGTCACGGATGACTCTTTGCTCTTGCGTTTTTTTCAAAGGAGGGCAGAAATATGAAGGTATTGGTGGCTTATTTTTCAGCTGGTGGAGCTACTGCTCAGATTGCAGCGAGGCTTACGAAGAGTATTGGAGCAGATGTTTTTGAAATAAAACCGGCTCAGAGATATTCAAAAGATGACCTTGACTGGCAGAATCCAAAGAGTAGAAGCAGCATGGAGATGAATGATAAAACATCGAGACCTGCTATTGCTGAGAAAAAGGAAGATATGTCCGAATATGATGTGATCTTCCTGGGATTTCCGATATGGTGGTACAGAGAGCCGTCCATTATCGATACATTCATAGAGAGCTATGATTTTTCGGGAAAAATAATAGTTCCGTTTGCTACTTCCGGAGGAAGTGAACTAAATGATACATCAAGAAACCTGCAAGCCTTGGCAAAAGGAGCAGTTGTGACCACAGGAAAGCGTTTTGACAGTAGCGCGGGAGAAGATGAATTGGCAGACTGGGCAAAAGAGTGGATATAAATAATAAAAGAAGATCGGGACTTTACCTGATCTTCTTTTTTGGTTAAAGTATGATTTCTTGAATGTTCATTCAAGATGCCATGTTATCTTTGGAAATGCTTTCCATAATTATTCCAGAAAAAGTTATACTCACTATTTCTGGCAAAAACAAAAGCATAATGGGAATTTCTTTTCTCTCCCTTGAGATAGTTCAAATATCTTGGCTGATAAGGCGCGGAAAATGTTTTGTTATCATATATAACAATTAGTGGGACTTCTAAAAAGCTTGTAGAATCATCAGCGCTTTCTACACTTGACGCGGTCTCGATAAATCTGATAGGTATTCTTACAAGTTCTGACATGAAAAAATCAGATATATCAGGCATAGACTCATCCATTGAGCTTAGATAAGCGCGAACCCACTCTTCGCCCATACCTGCAGAAGCATATTGCTCTGCTGAATTTATGGATGGAGAAAACATTGGCAGATTCACCTTCTTTCCATATACGAGTTTTTTAATTGTCTCGGGTGACAGGAAGAATTCCTCGGCTATTTCCATGATGGATTGCCCTGCTGAGTAGCGGCTGCATATCGCAGCGTTTCTCTTATTTAGTTTGCTGCGATAGCCGGAAGCCTCTCCCCATCCCTTGGGTTTTTCACTTTTTGGGATGTAGATCAGCTTCCCCTCCGCATATTTTTGCACTTCCTCTAAAAGATTAGCCGGAAGAATGTCCTTTGCATTTTCGTATTTCATAGTAATGTATTGTGCCTTTTTTTAGTATTAAAGCTTTGACATACGCTCTGACAGCGCATTAAGTGACTTGACGATTGATTCACAGGATTCAAGATCATCGATGGATGCGTGCCATCTTAAAGTAACAATTCCCTTGTAGTATGCCATACACAGAAAACGCTCCTTGAAATTTGGAATCTCAATGTTTTTCTCTTTTGCATAATTATAAAGCTTTTCCGGAACAAGGAGATAAGGCTTATTGAGATCAAGAATGGCAAAATCCATCATGAAGTCCATGATTCCTGCTCTGCCCCAGTCTGTGCAGTGAGCCTTTCCCTCGTCATCAACTACCATATTACAGAAAAATGTATTGTTATTGGCAAGGAATCTCTTTCCTTCACAGAAAGGTGCATATTCTAAGGCTTTTGAAGCGATCTCGTTGTAATAATCTTCCTTTAAAAAGGTTGTTCCGAACATCTCTTTCCAGTTCTTCCAATAGCCTTCTGTGGGTTCGCCTAGCATGTCATCGCGAATGAATTCTTCCAATGTGGAAAATGGAGCCTTGTTGTTCTCATCAAATTCTCCGTATCCGCTTTCTGAAGATACATCTGTGGCAGCGATTTCAAAGATCATGTCAAAGAAGCTCTCATAACACTGCTCGAATTCTTCCGGTGTTATCTCACTTGCTTTTCTTCCCTTGGGACTCATCTCTATTTTTTCCTTGGTAAGGTTTCTGATAAAAATATCTCTATTCATACAACTGTCCTCTCTTTTCTAGTAATCATAATTTATGTTGTTGTTCAAAGCGCTTTTACAATTGTAATAATAGCAACATAGATGGGAGAGCGATATAGACAGAACGGTTATAATAGACTTTACCTTAATTGAAGTGATATGAGCGGAGCTTAGATGCGAACCCGCAGAGCGGGTTTGAGCTCATTATGTAAATAAAAAAAGAAGATCAAAATGATCTTCTTTTTTTAGAGCGATAGACGGGTCGCACGAGGTCCGGGGGACCTCGGCTTTGCGACGACCGGAACGGAGTGTAGATGCGAACCCGCGGAGCGGGTTTGAGCTCATTATGTAAACAAAAAAAGAAGATCAAAATGATCTTCTTTTTTAGAGCGATAGACGGGGCTCGAACCCGCGGTCTCCACCTTGGCAAGGTGGCGCTTTACCAACTAAGCTACTATCGCGTATATGTGAAGTTGCTTTCGCAACGCAAGATTTATAATACATGAGCAGGGTATATATTGTCAATACGATTTTTGATATTATGAATAAAAAAGTTGAATTAGTTGAATTATTGGAGTTTGGCTGGAGAAATATATGCCACAAAGACTATCTGACTATCTGAAAAAAGAATATGGAGAAAAGATTTATAGGCTGTCATTGTCATCAGGATGTACCTGCCCTAACAGGGATGGTAGCATTTACCTGCCTGATGGAATGCCGCTTACCGGAGGCTGCACTTTTTGCTCCGAAGGGGGATCCGGTGAGTTTGCAGCTGACATTGCGCCGATCGATGAACAGATAGAGGATGCAAAGAAAAGGATAAGAGCAAAGACTGATGCAAAAAGATTCATTGCCTATTTTCAGTCTTATACAAATACATATGGGGATGTTTCCAGATTAAAGAAGCTATATACCGAAGCAATAATGCGCGATGACGTAGCGATATTATCACTGGGAACACGGCCTGACTGTCTTGGAGGAGAGGTTCTTGATATGCTGGAGGAACTTCGAAAAATAAAGCCTGTCTGGGTGGAGCTTGGACTTCAGACGATTCACGAGAGGTCAGCGGAGGCTTTTCACAGAGGATATAAGCTTGAGGCATTTGAAGAAGCATATAAAAACCTAAAGGCACGTAATATCGATGTGATAGTTCATGTGATTTTCGGCCTTCCAGGGGAAAGCAAAGAGGATATGCTTGCTACAGTCCGCTATCTTGCAGGGCTTTCACCGGAGCTTGATGGAATAAAGCTACAGAATCTGCAGATCCTTAAAGGAACACAGATGTATGAAGAATATAAGGAACATCCCTTCCACATTTTGAGTCTTGATGAACATGTTGAATTGCTTTCTGAGAGTATTGCTATTTTGCCGGAAAACACCGTGGTTCACAGAATGACAGGTGACGGCCCCAGAGCTTTACTGGTAGAACCTTTGTGGAGTCTTGATAAGAAAAACGTGCTTAATACGATAAATAGAAGTGTGAAATTTTAATTAAGAAATCACCTTTGGAAGAGAGCAAAGCTAAAACTCCGATGCGGTTATGGTACAATATAAATGAGCTTTTTCTTTGAAAGGGGTATTTTATGGGAAATACATTCTACTTTGCTTTTGAACCGGCGCTTATGGAGTGGATACAAAGCATCATGGGCGATACCGGAGCAAAGATTGTATCTGGGTTTTCAGCTTTCGGAGAGGAAACAGTCCTTATTCTTATCATGGGATTTTTATATTGGTGCTATGACAAGAAGTTTGGTATTTATATTGGGACAAATATGGTTGTGGGGTTAACTCTAAATCCACTTATAAAAAACATTTTTCTTAGAAGAAGACCATATATGGATAACCCCGGAATAAAGTGCCTAAGGCCGGTTGAACCGAAGGCGGATATATATGACATTTCTGCGCAGGGATATTCATTTCCGAGCGGACATTCCATGAATTCAGCGATAGCCTATGGTACTCTGGCAAGATACAAGCGGCAGAGGATTTTTACGATACTGGCATTTGTTATACCGCTTTTAGTAGGAATTTCCCGGGTTTCAGTGGGAGTTCACTATCCGACGGATGTACTGACAGGATGGGCTTGCGGCGTGGTAGTGATTTTTGCTGTGCCATATATAAATGAGAAATTCGGAGAAGCTAACAGGTGGAAGGTCAACCTTGTCTATTTCCTTATTTCATGTGTTGGAGTATTTTATTGCAGAACAGATGATTATTTTGCCGGGCTTGGCATTATGGCAGGCTTTTTCGTAGGAATAGAAATCGAAAAAAGATTTGTGAATTTTGAAGGTACGATGCAGCCGGTTCATTGTATACTGAGATTATTAGGCGGACTTGTTTTGTATTTAGCCTTGAACAAGCTTCTTAAATTGCCATTTTCTTCCGAGTTTCTAGCATCGGGAACAATGGCAGCATATATTATTCGGGCAATCCGTTACTTTTTGGTATTACTCTTTTTGATTGGAATTTATCCATACGTTTTTCGCTTCTTTTCGGGGAAAAAAGAAGCTGCATAACGATATTTGAGAAAAGAGACAGATATTCATGAATGACGAGAGATCTAAATCGCTTGGTGCGATTACAGCTTTTTTGTTTACATTCGTTCTTGTGGCTATAGCTTTTTTGGGGTTCTTCAGATTCGGTTTCGGTGCGGATACTATGACGCATTATTTGAATCCGCTTATTAACATTGAATCAAAGCTTCCATATGCAAGATATATCTCATATTTCATCGAGATTACACTTTATAAAATGGGGATTATTTTGCCGGAGCATTACAGGCTGTTTTACATTCTCTTTTTACTGGTAACGGCAGCAGCTGCATTTATATATCAGCAGATTTTTGTCGGGCTACTTGATGAAAAGGGAATGAAAACAGATATTATTCAGGAATATTTTGGCAGGGCCATTCTTTCACTGCCTTTTATAAGCACGCTGTATTCTGAGTACTTTATGTTTCCTGAGTGCTTTGCGTTCTGCGTGGGATTTCTGTTTTCAGCTATAGCAGTTCTTTTATATTCACGAAAAAAATATATCGGAGTAGCGCTGTTTCTGATCATGGCGGTTTTCACTTATCAGGTGACGGTTATGATCAGTGCTGTTTATATGCTCCTTTATGTAGTTGTTAAATATGATTTTATTCTTACTGCAAAAATGTTTTGGAGAGGACTGATTTCCTCTTTGAGTTGTATATTTGCAGGATTTATAAATTACATTGTATCCAGGATTTTCTTTTATCTTGGTGTGATAACTGATACTCCCAAGCAAATATCAATGGGATCTGTTTTTGACAGAATACGCCATGCGTTATATATACTTAAGACGTTCTTTATATCAGGAAATGGTTTGGTTCCGATACCATATGCCAATGCCGTAGTGGCACTATTAGCAGTAATTCTGATCGTTATTTGTCATAAAGGTAGAATAGGAGAGGCTTTCACAATTCTTTTTGCCGGAATGATCATGTTTTGCCTTGCGATAGTTATTCCGCTGATTCAATCGGATGCTCCGAGAGTAATATTTGTGCTTTATGCTGCGCTTGGATGCATGGTGGCTCTTTCCTATGTTCAGCTAAAAGGCAGAGAAAAATCTATCATGCAGGTAGTGATTGTAGGTGCTGTCTTTTTACAGATTTTTGCAAATCAGCAGATCGCTGTTAATCATTACATTTCAAATGCACAGGATATCGCATGCGCAAGAGCAGTACTTAGTGCTATCGATGATTATGAAAAAGAGACGGGAAAAACTGTAACTAAAATTGCGACATGTTCAGATAGCGTGTGCTATAGCCACTATGAAAATGTTTATTACACCCTTGAACAGATTAATGAGAGAGTAGCGGTTACTGTGCCCTACAGCCTTCTGGAATATGTAAACAAGATGGATAAAGGGACCACTGAGCGAAGGTTTAAAAAGAGTAAAAAGAGTCCTGAAAAAGTCAGAAATAAATACTTTGACGGAATGGAATGGGATAGATTTAATGTTAATGAGCAGCTCATAATAAAGGGAAAAACAGCCTATTGGTGCATGTATTAATAGGATGATATTATTCTTGACATTTATTATTGCTGTGAATAAAATATATTTTAGTTTAATAGAAAAAGCTATGACGAAGACAGTAAGTAATTTTGAAAGTTACAGAGAGCCTGCGGTTGGTGCGAGCAGGTACGAGTAGAGACTACAGAAAATCACTTCCGAGCTGCATGACTGAAAAGATATTACTTAGCCAGGCATCATCGAGCTTAAGTAAGTCATGACGGTGTCTCCCCGTTATGGAGAAACATATAAAACCGTAAATTCGGGGAGTATGCGTAAACAGGTGGTACAGCGAGTTCAGGCTCGTCCTTTTTACAAGGACGGGCCTTAATTTTTTGCTTTCTCCCTTTGGGAGAAGGTGGTGCAAAGCGCCGGATGAGGGCGCTTGTCAAAGGATTAGGAGGTAAAGATGTACAAGAAGGTTGACACTGATATGAATTTTGTCGCCCGCGAGAAAGAAATCGAGCAGTTCTGGAAAGATCAGGATATTTTCCAGAAGAGCGTAGATACTCGCAGCAAGGGCGAGATGTATATGTTCTATGATGGACCGCCGACTGCAAACGGTAAGCCTCACATCGGACACGTACTTACACGTGCGATCAAGGATATGATCCCGAGATACCGTACAATGAAGGGCTACACTGTTCCTCGTAAGGCAGGATGGGATACACATGGTCTTCCTGTCGAGCTTGAGGTTGAGAAGCTCCTTGGTCTTGATGGAAAAGAGCAGATTGAAGAGTATGGTATGGAGCCTTTCATCAAGAAGTGTAAGGAATCTGTATGGAAATATAAGGGAATGTGGGAAGATTTCTCAGGCACAGTTGGTTTTTGGGCTGATATGGATCACCCCTACATTACCTATGATGATAACTTCATCGAGTCCGAGTGGTGGGCTCTTAACGAGATCTGGAGGAAGGGTCTTCTTTACAAGGGCTTCAAGGTAGTTCCTTATTGCCCTCGCTGTGGCACACCTCTTTCATCACACGAGGTTGCACAGGGCTATAAGACACTTAAAGAGCGCACAGCTGTTGTTCGCTTTAAGGTTAAGGATGAGGATGCATATTTCCTCGCATGGACAACAA
Organism: Butyrivibrio sp. VCD2006; assembly: GCF_000423925.1. GTDB lineage: Bacteria > Bacillota > Clostridia > Lachnospirales > Lachnospiraceae > Butyrivibrio. The sequence goes on along the minus strand of NZ_AUIX01000001.1, from coordinate 176,945 downwards.
CACCCTGGACACTTCCTTCAAACATCGGTCTTTGCGTAAACCCTGATGAGAAGTACATCAAGGTTAAGGCAGCAGACGGATATACTTACTATCTTGCAGAGGCACTGGCTGATACAGTACTTGGCAGCCTTGCTAAGGAAGAGGGCGAGAAGGCTTACGAGGTTCTTGAGACCTATGTAGGTACAGATCTTGAATATAAAGAGTATGAGCCTCTCTATCAGTGTGCAGCTGATGAGACAGAGAAGCAGCACAAGAAGGCATTCTTCATCTACTGTGACAACTATGTAACTATGTCAGATGGTACAGGTATAGTACATATCGCTCCTGCATTCGGTGAAGATGATGCTCGTGTTGGTAGAAAATACGATGCTCCTCTTGTACAGATGGTTGACGGAGAGGGTAGACTTAAGCCCGAGACTCCTTTTGCAGGTTACAGATGTAAGCCTACAGAGAAGGAGATAGAAGAGGGTGCTATCAGTGCAGATCCCGAGGTACTTAAGGACCTTGATAAGAGAGGACTTCTCTTCTCAGCACCTAAGATGGAGCACGATTATCCTCACTGTTGGAGATGCGGAACACCGCTTCTTTACTATGCACGTTCCTCATGGTTCATCAAGGTTACAGAGGTAAAGGATGACCTTATCAGAAATAATAAGGAGATCAACTGGGTTCCTGAGTCAATCGGTAAGGGACGTTTCGGTGACTGGCTTGAGAACATTCAGGACTGGGGCATCTCCCGTGACAGATACTGGGGAACACCTCTTAACATCTGGGAGTGCGATGACTGCGGACATCAGCTTTCAGTAGGATCAAGAAAAGAGCTCGCTGAGCTTTCAGGTGATCCTTCTGCTGAGACAGTTGAGCTTCACAGACCTTATATTGATCAGTTTGAGATCACATGTCCCAAGTGTGGCAAGAAGATGCACAGAGTTAAGGAAGTTATCGACTGCTGGTTCGATTCAGGAGCAATGCCTTTCGCTCAGCTCCACTATCCTTTTGAAAATAAGGAGCTCTTCGAGAAGCAATTCCCTGCTCAGTTCATTTCAGAGGCAGTAGACCAGACAAGAGGTTGGTTCTACTCACTCCACGCTGAAGCAACACTTCTTTTCAATAAGCCTGCATTTAAAAATGTTATAGTACTCGGCCTTGTGCAGGATGAGAATGGACAGAAGATGAGTAAGTCAAAGGGCAATGCGGTTGATCCGTTTGAGGCTCTTGAGAAATACGGCGCAGATGCTATCAGATGGTACTTCTATACAAACTCTGCTCCCTGGCTTCCTTCCAGATTTGCAGGAAAGACAGTTCAGGAGGGTCAGAGAAAGTTCCTTGGAACACTTTGGAATACCTATGCATTCTTCGTACTTTATGCAAATATCGACGGATTCGATGCTTCCAAGTACACACTTGAGAAGGACAAGCTTACAGTTATGGATAAGTGGATCCTTTCCAAGATGAACACTATGATCGGTGAGGTTGATAAGAACCTTGAGAATTACAGAATTCCTGAGGCAGGAAAGGCGCTTGATGCATTTGTTGATGATCTTTCCAACTGGTATGTAAGAAGAAGCCGTGAGCGCTTCTGGGCTAAGGGAATGGAGCAGGATAAGATCTCTGCATACATGACACTTTACACAGCACTTGTAAATGTATGTAAGGCAGCAGCTCCTATGGTTCCTTTCATGACAGAGTCAATCTACCAGAACCTTGTAAGAACAAGCGATGCAACAGCACCTGAGTCAATCCACCTCTGCGATTTCCCTGCAGTTGATGAGAGCTTCATCGACAAGGATCTCGAGGAGAACATGGATGAGGTACTTCAGATCGTAGTTCTTGGACGTGCTTGCCGTAACGCTGCAGCAATCAAGAACCGTCAGCCTATCGGACAGATGTATGTTAAGGCTGAGAAGACAGTTTCTGAGTTCTATCAGGAGATCATCGAGGATGAGCTTAATGTTAAGAAGGTAGTCTTTGCAGATGATGTAAGAGACTTCACAACCTATACATTCAAGCCTCAGCTTAAGACAGTAGGACCTAAGTACGGTAAGGTACTCGGCGGAATTAAAGAGTACTTGGGTTCACTTGATGGAAACAACGCAATGGATGAGCTTAAGGCAAACGGTGCACTTAAGTTTGAGGTAAATGGAAATGCAGTTGAGCTTACAGAGGAAGATCTTCTTATCGATATGGCTCAGAAGGAAGGCTTCGAGAGCACAGAGGATCACGGAATCACAGTAGTTCTTGATACAAACCTTTCTGAGGAGCTCTTAAACGAAGGCTTCATGTATGAGGTTATCAGTAAGGTTCAGACAATGCGTAAGGATTCAGGCTTCGAGGTTATGGATCACATCAAGCTGTCTGTTAACGGTAATGATAAGATTGCTCAGATCGTTAAGGACAATGCTGATTCTATTTCAACAAAGGTTCTTGCTACAGAGCTTGTATATGACAGTGATGTAGCTAATGCCAAGGAATGGGATATCAACGGCGAGAAGGTTACTATCGGAGTTGAGAAGGTTTGAGAAATAAGTTAAAGTAATATTAAGGCACGCGGTAGCATTTGCTGCCGCGTGTTTTTTAGAACTGGGAGGTGTTGTATTGAGAAAGATTTTGATTACCAATGATGACGGAATAATGGCTGATGGTATTATAAGGCTTGCAGAAGCGGCAAAAGAATTTGGAGATGTATGGGTGGTTGCTCCTGATTCACAAAGAAGTGCTGCTTCACATAGCATTTCATTAAGACACCCGATAGATGTCTATCCACAGGATTTTCCTGTAGAAGGTGTAAAAGCCTTTTCATGTACAGGAACTCCGAGTGATTGTGTGAGAGTTGGCGGACTTAATGTTATGGATGAAAGACCGGACGTTGTTCTTTCAGGAATAAACTTTGGATATAATGTCGCTACGGATATTCAGTATTCTGCAACTGCAGGAGCTGCATTTGAGGCTGCCTTCCAGGGATATCATGCAATTGCTTTATCAGAAGGCTTTAGCGGCAGTCATGAGGTCACAGATCATTATTTAAGGGATATGCTTATGGATGCCCTTGAGGTAGACCTTGACTATGGCGAGATATTGAACATAAACTTCCCGGATTGTCCTTTTTCAGAGTGTAAAGGCGTAGCTAAGGGAGTTACGGTATCTCGCAAGGCTTTTTATATAGACAGTTACAATGTACTTGAGAAGCTTGAAAATGGCGGTAAGAGATATATGGTAGCCGGTATCCATCGGGCGGTTCCTGAAGAAGGCACGGATTATGGTGCGGTATTGAACAATACTATCGCCTTTGGAAAAGTTAACAATATTGGAATCTGATTAGTATATTAGTGCTGGAAGATATTCATTTGATAATAGCATTTTGGAAATATTAAAAGACAGTTCATATGCCTGAGCAGGCGGATGAACTGTCTCTTTTATTTCGTATATAATATGGCTTACACCACAGATATCCTATGAGCGGATTACTTACTCTGCTCAGACATCCACTGCCACATGTTTACACCATTGTCTTCGCACTCATTGTTGAAGAAGTAGATCCATGACCAGTGGCCCATGAACTGGTAAGCATTGCCATCCTGGCCCTTATAAGTGTCAGATGTGTCATGAACATCAGCGAAGATACTTCTGTGAACGTTAGCACCAATATCGTCGAGACGCTTCAATGTGGGAACCTCGAACATCTTGGGATCAACAGTTGTATCATTCTCTGCGTATACGAACCATACGGGAAGGTTCTTGATAGCTTCAAGCTGCCCGTCCTTGATACCTGCATCGGAATATGCCTCACAGATGGGATATGCTGCTGCGAAGAAATCAGGATAGTTCATGATCATATCCATTGTCATGTAACCACCGTTTGAGCAACCGCCGATGATGATTCTGTTAGGATCAATGTTCTCGTGGGATTCAACATAGTTGTCAATAAGAGCCTTAAGGTCATCCTTGTAAATGGAATCAACCCCCTTGTTATCCATCCAGTTTCCTGCCTCATCATACTGCATCCAGAATGTAGGGCACTGAGGTGCAAGAACATAAGCTCCACCCATCACCTTCTGGAATTCATCACTATAAAGAGCAGTTACTTCATTTCCGAGAGTGTTGAGTCTGGGATCATTTCCGCCCTCGCCTGCGCCGTGAAGCCAGATTACGAGAGGATGCTTTTCTCCGTCGTCCTCGGGCTCGTAGGATGCATAGTTAAGAGTGAATTTAGAGCCTTCAAATGTAGCTGTTACATCAGTTTTTGCAAGCTGAGGATAGATAGCACTGTCAAAATTGATTGCCTTCTCAACATCAATTGAAGTTACAGCCTCACCGGCTTCATCTGTAAGTGCTGCGCTGTCGGATAATGCGATTGTAAGATCGTAAGGCGCGCAGATAGTGTTATTACCTTTGAAAAGATCATAGCAGAAGGGTGAGCCTTCATCGGGGCTGTAGCTGAGCTCTAAAGTGATATACTCTGAATCAGCAGCTTTTTCACCATTCTCATCACTTGTATAAGCATCAAGCACTTTTCTGCCTGCTTCTGCCTCTATGTGCTTTGTGGGATCAGCATCTGAGCCTTCTGCAAGCGCTGCCCAGTTAAATGACTCCTTTGTCTCGGTTACTGTGAAAGTATCAGCCTTAACAGAATCTGCCTTTACCTTCTCGTCAAGCTTTATGACTGTTTTTACAACTGCGGGACCCCAATCCTGGCCCTCGATAACAGCTGTCTGTGTTCCTTTTAATTCCTTACCCATGGTGTCCTTTGTTACCTCCTCTTGAGTTGTGTTTTGTTCTGCTGCATCTGTAGCCTCAACGACATCATCTGATGCGTCAGATGGTGCTGCTGCTTCATTTGCCTGCGTTGCTACTTCTGTTTTCTCTGATTCTGCTCCGCATGCAATTAGCCCTAATGCAAGTGAAGCGGTCAGAATAGTAGAAACTACCCTCTTTTTCATGTTACTATAACCTCCCAAATAACATTTAGTATGACAGTGTCCTATACTGATAAGATCTGTCCTTCCCTTTTCCTTCACTTACGATAGACTATAAAACACCCCCAAAAAAGAGCCGGATTTTGACTTTAATGACTATCCTTTACTTTTTCGGGGGTTCGATTTTTGACTTACATACCCGCTTTTTGTTTTTGAGGTCTATTTATGCGAGATTTTCCTCTTTTACAATCTTTACTACTCTACTTGTTCCGAGTCTGTCAGCACCAAGCTCCATGAATTTTTCCGCATCTGCGATACTTCCGATACCACCTGCAGCCTTCATCTTTACATCGGGACCGATATGCTTTGAGAAAAGCTCAATATCTTCAAATGTTGCACCGGCTGTAGAGAAACCTGTGGATGTCTTAATATAATCAGCCTTAGCTTCTGTAACAAGTTCGCACATCTTGATCTTTTCCTCATCTGTAAGGAGGCAGGTCTCGATGATGACCTTCAGGATATTACTTCCGCATGCTGCCTTAATCTCTTTGATCTCATTAAGAACGTAATCGTAGTTCTTTGCGCGAAGCTCGCCAATGTTGATGACCATATCGATCTCATCAGCGCCGTTTGCAAGAGCATCCTTTGTCTCAAATACCTTGGTAGCTGTTGTCATGTTTCCGTTGGGAAAACCGATTACTGTACAAAGCTGAACCTTATCGCCTACATAGTCCTTAGCCCTTTTGATGTAGCAGGGGGGAATGCAGATAGAAGCGGTGTTGTATTTAATAGCATCATCTGCGATTTCCTTTATCTGATCCCAGGTAGCTTCCTGCTTTAAAAGAGTGTGATCACAGTGATTTAAGATTGTTTTGATATCCATTATATTTCCTTCTTTCTTTATAAAACTTAGCCTTGTTTATGCCAAGGTGGCTTGTTACTTGTTGTAATCCTCTAAAAAGCTCATGTTCTTTGGACCAAAGCCAAGAGGTAAGAGCTCTGATAGCTTGAAAATCTTACAATTAGCAGGATCATCCGTACCAAGTATTACATCAAAACTGTCAGGATCAACAAATTCGTTTAGAACCTGTCTGCAGACTCCGCAGGGAGCACAGATTGGAAGATGCTCAGCATTATCGGGACCGCCTACAATGGCAATTGCGGTAAAATTCCGAACGCCTTCGCTGACTGCTTTGAATACGGCAGTTCTTTCGGCACAGTTGGTAGGTGTATAGCCTGCGTTCTCAATATTGCAGCCAAGATATACATCCCCATTCGCTGCCAAGAGTGCAGCACCTACTGCATGATGTGAATATGGTGTATAAGCAAGTTTTCTTGCTTCAAGTGCTTTTTTTACAAGTTCTTCGTATGTCATAGACACCTCTGTTTAATTAGTTATCTTTGACCCTTATCGTAAGGAATACCTTCAGCCTTAGGAGCTCTAGAGTTCTTGGAAGTAAATGCAAGAACAAGGAGTGATATTACGTAAGGCATGATATTGTATACGGTTCCTGAAATAGGAAGTGCCTGCAGGAATCCAATACCCATATATACGTTTGATAAGGATCTGAAAACAGCAAATAATATTGCTGACCATGCAATTCGCTCGGGCTTCCACTGACCAAAGATCATAACGGCAAGTGAGAGGAAACCGGCTCCCGCAACACCATAGTCAAAGTGCCAGGTTGAGTTTGCGGCAGCTATGTAGATGATTCCTCCGACTCCTGCCAGGAATCCGGAGATGATAACGCCTGAGTATCTCATTTTATAAACGTTTATACCAACTGAATCGGCAGCCTGAGGATGCTCACCGCAGGCGCGGAGTCTCAAGGCGAATTTTGTCTTATAGAAGACTACAATTGCAATAACCAGAAGAACTGCAGCTACAACAACAAACCATGAAAGCTGAAGCGGTCCTACACTAAACATGAAGGCATCATGACCTTTGATGTAGTCGAGCTTGGCAGAGAAATCAGAGCCGCCTGACCTTGCTGTATTAAAGGCCTTGATGATAACTGTTGCTGCTGCTGTAGCAAGCATGTTAAGGGCGGTTCCGATAAGTGTCTGGTCTGCATTAAAGTTGATGCAGGCAACAGCGATCAGCAGGGATGAAACCATTCCTGCCAAGGCAGATGCAAGAAGTGTCAATGTTATGATCTTGAACTTTGATGAATCAGCAGGAAGGAGAACCATTACCATGGCTCCTGCCATAGCGCCGAAAACCATTATTCCTTCAAGACCCAGGTTGATGATACCGCTTCGCTCTGAGAACATACCACCTAGAGCAACAAGAATCAAAACAGCGGAGAAGATAAGTGTGTACTGAATAAGTAATGCCATATTCTTACACCTCCTTTTTGTCAGCCGTTTTGTCTGCGGCGTTATTGTCTGATGAAGTTGTAGTGACTATTTTCTTTGGCTTATTGATGATTGTCTTAAAGAACAATACGAAGCCACACAGGTAGATGATGATGGCAATCATCAGATCTGCAACCTGAGGGTTGTAGTAGTTGGTGTTGAGGTACTGACCACCCTGAGTAATATAGGTTACAAAAAGTCCTGCGAATATTGTGCCAATCGGGTGGAGACCACCGAGGAATGCAACAGCGATTCCGGAGAATCCCATACCGGGTACTGAAGAAGCAATCTTATAATGCTCAATACCTGTCAGATAATAAAGTCCTGCAGCCATACCTGCTATAGCACCTGAAATAACAAGGCTGAGGATGATGTTTCTTTTTGCGTTCATACCTGCATATTTTGCAGCATCCTTACTGTGACCGGTTGCTTTGAGCTCATAACCGAAGGTTGTCTGATTCAGTACCCAAAGAATAGCGATAGCAATGATGATAGTAAGAGGTACTGCAATAGTCATGTATTTGTTTTTTCCAAAGAACTCGCTTAAAAATGCAGGAAGGAGACTTGCATCTTTTACGGGATAAGTTTCTGATTTGGTTGTGTTCATTACTGTCTTGTTGCCCAGGATGATGTTGCAGACATACAGTGCAATCCAGTTGAGCATGATTCCGGCTATAACTTCGTTAACATTGCAGTAAGCCTTGAAGAATCCACAGATAGCTCCCCAAAGGGCTCCGGCAAGTATTGCGGAAAGTACACAGAGTATCCAGCTCCAGTGGAGTGCCAGAGCAGTGTAGAGGCTGGCAATAATTCCTACTGTATATTGTCCTGCACAGCCTATGTTGAAAAGTCCTGTCTTATATGCGAAAAGGATTGCCTCCGCACAAAGGATAACCGGTACAGACTTAACGAAAATAGATCCCATGGCATTCATAAGCTTTTTCTGGTTGCCTGCAAACTTAAAGAAGTTACGAAGGATTGCAAACATACCTTCAGCTGCATGCTCCGGGTTCATGAAGAGCAAAATTATATAACCGAGAATTATACCGAGCACTGCACACAAAACGGATGCAAGTAGCGTCTGGAATCCGGGTTTTTTGAAAATGCTTGTATTCTCTTTCACGCTTATGCCTCCTTTCCTGTGTTGCGTTTAGCGCCGGACATATATAGTCCGAGTTCCTGAAGTGTAGTTGTCTTTGGATCGACCTCACCGACAATTTCACCCTCGTACATAACAAGTATTCTGTCGGAAAGATTCATAACCTCATCCAGTTCCAGAGATACCAGAAGAATGGCATTGCCCGCATCGCGCTCTTTGACGATTTCTTTATGAATTGTCTCTATAGCTCCTACGTCAAGACCTCTGGTGGGCTGAACTGCTATAAGGAGCTTGTGCTCGCGATCCATCTCCCTGGCAATGATGGCTTTTTGCTGGTTACCGCCTGACATTGCCCTGACAATGGTGTCAGCGCCCTGCCCCGAACGTACATCAAATTCCTCCGAGAGTTTATCGGAATACTTTCTCATCTCAGCTTTTTTCAGAAGGCCCTTGTTTGAAAAGACGGGTTCGAAATATCTCTGGAGAATCATGTTCTCCTGAAGAGTATAGTTAAGAACAAGACCGTGTTTATGTCTGTCCTCCGGAATGTGGCTCATTCCATGAGTGTTCTTGAATCTTATGGACTTATTGGTTATATCCTCTCCGCAAAGAGTGATTTTTCCTGAAGATATGTCATCGAGACCTGTGAGTGCACCAACAAATTCCGTCTGACCATTTCCATCAATTCCTGCGATACATACTATTTCACCTGCACGTACATTGAAAGAAACGTTGTGTACAGAATCATTTGAGTGAAGCTTGCTCTTAACACAGACATTCTCAACCTTAAGAACTTCTTCTGCAGGCTTTGCTTCAGCTTTATCAACAGCGAACTTGACGTTACGACCAACCATCATGGAAGACAGTTCTTCCTTTGTGGTGTTCTTGACATCTACGGTTCCTATATATTTACCTTTTCTGAGAATGGAGCAGCGGTCAGCAACTTCCATGATCTCATTTAGCTTGTGAGTAATGAAAAGAATAGATTTTCCTTCAGCAGCAAGATTCTTCATTATCTTCATAAGCTCTTCTATCTCCTGAGGAGTAAGAACTGCTGTAGGCTCATCGAAAATAAGAATGTCATTGTCCCTGTAAAGCATCTTCAGGATTTCGACACGCTGTTGCATACCGACGGTAATATCCTCAATAATAGCATCGGGATCAACCTTCAGATTGTATTTGTTTGATAGATCCAAGACCTTTTTTCTGGCCTCGGCTTTTGTCAGAAAACCGAATTTGCTAGGCTCTGAGCCAAGGATGATATTATCCAGAACTGAGAAAATTTCAACCAGCATGAAATGCTGATGAACCATTCCGATACCCAGATCAGTGGCATCGTTGGGATTGGTTATCTTGACCTCCTTGCCATCTTTTTTTATTACACCCTTTTCAGGTGTATAGAGACCGAAAAGGACGCTCATAAGGGTGGATTTTCCGGCACCGTTTTCCCCCAATAGTGCGTGAATCTCGCCGCGCTTAAGCTGCAATGTTATATCATCGTTAGCTATAATGCCGGGAAATTCTTTTGTGATATGCAACATTTCAATTACATAATCTTCCATAAAGTAGCACACCTTTCTTTAGTTTTTGCACAAAAATATGAATTCCGATAAGAACCCATTCTTACTCTCTAGTTTATCATTTTTTGGGGTATAAAAAAAGCGCATTCCCACTATGGAGAATGCGCTTTGAAATTATTGTATTTGATTAGTGGATGTTATCAAACTCGTTTACAGTGATGTCTGTAGAAGGCATAGCCTCGATATCGCTTGAAACTGTGATATCACCTGCATACATAGAAGATACAAGAGTGTTGTAATCATCAACTGTGAAGTTCTCCATTGACCATGTATCTGTAGGAAGCTGTACATAGTTGAGAGAAGGCTCATCTGATACAAGACCAAGGTTCTCGATCTTGCCAGCGTACTTATCCCAGTTGCCATCGAAGAGATCTGTAAGAGTTGTGTTAACTGTTGCAGCAAGACCCTTCATAGCAGATGTTACACAAACGCCATCGCCATAGAGGCCATCGATTGTGCCGGACTGGTCAACGTCTACACCTACAAGCTTGCCGCCTGTCTTCTTAGCAGCCTCACCAGCTGATGTGAAGATACCGCCGCCGCATGCGAATACGATCTCTGTGCCGCCCTGATACCATGTATCCATAACTGCTGTGATGGACTCGTCACCGAAGAACTGTCCGCCGTATACATAGTTAACTTCTACATCAGATGCGTTGCCAAGATCCTTAGCTGCGTCGTTAGCACCCTGAACGAAACCGTAACCATAACGGATAACTGCAGGAACTGCCATACCACCAAGGAAGCCAAGCTTTGTGTAGCCTTCCTTAACTACAGCATAGCCAGCCATGTAACCAGCAAGCTCTTCCTGGTATGTGAATGAGCAAACGTTCTCAGGAAGCTCATCCATGCCGGCGCCTTCAAAGTCGCCCTGGCTGCAGTCAAGAGCGATGATTGTAACCTCCGGGTTATCCTCTGCAACAGATGCGATCATGTCTGCGAAAAGATATCCGGGAACTACGATTACGTTGTAGCCGTCAGCAACAGCGTTATCGAAAGCAGCCTCACGAGCTTCGTTAGAATCCTCTGTGGGCTTGTAGTACTGGTAGTCAACACCCTTAGCCTCAGCGAAAGCCTTTGAAGCCTCGTAAGTTGTCTGGTTGAATGACATATCTGTGATGTCACCTGAGTCTGTGATCATAGCAATCTTGTAATCGCCTGAAGCTTCTGTAGTCTCCTCAGCAACTTCTTCAGTAGCCTCTTCAGCAGCTTCTGTAACTTCCTCAGCTGCATCTTCAACAGCCTCAGTAGCCTCTTCTGCTGCCTCCTCAACAGCTTCTGTTGTCTCTTCAGCAACTGATTCAGCTGTGTTAGCAGTGTTGGATGAAGAGCCGCCACAAGCAACAAGACTGAATGTGAGTGATGCTGTAAGCATCATAGCAAGTAACTTTTTCATAATGTTTGTCTCCCTTTCTTTAAATAATAAAACATTATTTATAGTTTCCTGTGAAAAAAATTCACAGTTCAAAGACATTATAACAAATATGTCAGTTTTCTCAAGTAGGATATTTTTTGCATAAATATAATGTTTATATGATATTTATTTTTACTTAACTAGTAAGATATATTATTTTGCGATACAATAGGTGGGTAATGACATCTATCATTGAGGAGGGTGTTTATGAAGAAAAAGCAATTATCTTTCGACAAGGAACTGTTCAAACGCAGTGTTTTATATAATGTAAAAACACTGTATCGTAAAACCATCGAGGAGGCTTCACCTCAGGAGATTTTCCAGGCTTCTGCATATGCAATCAAAGATGCGATAGTAGATCACTGGATGACTACCCAGAAGGTTGCTAATGAGCAAGACCCCAAGATAGTTTACTACATGTCCATGGAATTCCTAATGGGAAGAGCTTTGGGTAATAACCTGATAAATCTTCAGGCATATAAACCCGTTAAAGAGGCTCTTGATGAGTTGGGCGTGGATATAAACATCATTGAGGATCAGGAGCCGGATCCGGCACTTGGAAACGGTGGTCTTGGAAGACTTGCAGCATGCTTTTTGGATTCACTTGCAACTCTTGGATACATGGCATATGGCTGCGGCATCCGTTATAAATACGGAATGTTCAAACAGAAGATTAAGGATGGATATCAGGTTGAGGTACCTGATAACTGGCTTGAAAATGGTAATCCTTTCGAGCTTCGCCGTCCAGAGTACGCCAAAGAGGTTAAGTTTGGCGGTTATGTAAATGTTTTTGTTGATGACAGAGGAAGAAATGTATTCCGTCAGGAGGGCTATCAGTCTGTAAGAGCCATTCCTTATGACCTTCCGATAGTAGGTTATGGCAATGGAGTTGTTGATACCCTGAGAATATGGGATGCAGAGCCTATCAATTGTTTCGAGCTCGATTCCTTTGATAAGGGAGATTATCAGAAGGCTGTTGAGCAGGAAAATCTGGCAAGTCAGCTTTGTGAAGTCCTTTATCCCAATGATAATCATGTTGCCGGAAAGGAACTGAGACTTAAGCAGCAGTATTTCTTCATTTCTGCTTCGGTTCAGACGGCACTTAAGAGATATCTTCGTCATCATGAGGATATCACCAAGTTCTACGAGAAAGCTGTTTTCCAGCTTAATGATACACACCCTACAGTAGCGGTTGCAGAGTTAATGAGACTTCTTATGGATGAGTATTATCTTCCGTGGGATACTGCATGGGATGTAACCATGAAGACCTGCTGCTACACAAACCATACAATCATGGCTGAGGCTCTTGAGAAGTGGCCTATTGATCTTTTCCAGAGACTTCTTCCCAGAATTTATCAGATTGTTGATGAGATCAACAGAAGATTTGTTGATCAGATCATGCGTCAGTATTCAAATCTGCCCAGCATTGATGTTCAGGATAAGATCCGCAGTATGGCTATTTTGTATGATAACCAGGTTAAGATGGCTCATCTGGCTATTGTTGGTGGTCATTCAGTTAATGGTGTTGCAAGACTTCATACTGAGATTCTTAAGAAGAGAGAGCTTAAGGATTTCTATGAGATGTATCCCGAGAAGTTTAATAACAAAACCAACGGTATCACTCAGAGACGTTTCCTTATGCATGCTAATCCGCTGCTTGCAGACTGGGTTACTGAGCATGTTGGAGAGGACTGGATTACAGATCTGTCTCTTATCGGTAAGCTTAAGGAAGTTGCCGGCGATAAGAAGGCTCAGAAAGAGTTCATGGAGATCAAGTTCAAGAACAAGAAGCGTCTTGCAGAATATATCAGGAAGCATAACGGTGTCGAAGTTGATCCTAATTCAATTTTCGATGTACAGGTTAAGAGACTTCATGAGTATAAGCGTCAGTTCCTGAATATTCTTCAAGTAATGTACATTTATGACATGCTTAAGGCTCACCCTGAGATGGAGTTTACGCCCAAGACATACATTTTCGGAGCTAAGGCTGCAGCCGGCTACCAGACAGCAAAGCTTACCATTAAGCTCATCAATTCCGTTGCTGATGTTATTAATAATGATACTTCTATTGGAGGAAAGCTGAAGGTAGTTTTCATCGAGGATTATAAGGTATCTAACGCTGAGCTTATATTTGCGGCTGCTGATATTTCCGAACAGATTTCAACAGCAAGTAAGGAGGCATCCGGAACAGGTAACATGAAGATGATGCTGAATGGAGCAATCACTCTTGGTACTCTTGACGGAGCTAACGTGGAGATGCTTGAAGAAGTCGGCGAGGAGAATATGTTTATCTTCGGAATGACTTCTGAGGAAGTTATCGCTTATGAAAAGAACGGCGGTTACAATCCCGGAGAGATTTATAACAAAGATCCTAATGTAAAGAAGACCCTTGATAGATTGGTGGACGGTACTTACTCAAGAGACAGAGAGCTTTTCAGACCTCTGTACAATATGCTTCTTAATACTGTCAATTCCAATAAGGCAGACCAGTACTTTATCTTAAAGGATTTTGAATCATATATAGAGGCACAGAGAGCGGTTTCCGAGGCATACAGAGATGCCAAGAGATGGGCAAAGATGGCCATCATGAATACTGCTTCCTGCGGAAAATTCTCTTCTGACAGAACAATTCAGGAATATGTTGATGAGATCTGGCATATTGACAAGCTTGATATGTCCAGAGCCTGAACAGAATGATTTGCCGGTTGGCTGTTTTCAGTCAACCGGTTTTTCTATGTGCGCGATTAAATAGCAATTATTTATACACAAAAGGTGCATAATAGTGGTACAATGGTTCAAAATCTAAGCGACTAGGTATATAAATAGGAAAGGTAGGAATGGGAATGATCAAGACATACGACGGCGGTGCCTATCTGGTAGGTGGCACGGAACTTATTGCAGATGACGCTAATGCTTTAAAAAGCATTGAGGCGAAAATAGGTAAAGTAGTAGACAAAGCTGAAGCAAAGAAAAATACTATTGCTTACGACATACTAAGTAATCACAATACATCAGGTAACATGGATAAGCTTGAGATCAAGTTTGACAAGCTTACCAGTCACGACATTACTTATGTAGGAATTATTCAGACAGCTCGAGCATCAGGACTTGAAAAGTTTCCTATTCCGTATGTACTTACTAACTGTCACAATTCTCTTTGTGCGGTTGGCGGTACAATAAATGAAGATGATCATATGTATGGTCTCACAGCCGCTCAGAAGTATGGCGGAATTTATGTACCCCCTCATCAGGCGGTAATTCATCAGTTTGCAAGAGAAATGCTTGCAACAGGTGGCGGAATGATTCTTGGATCCGATTCCCACACCAGATACGGTGCACTTGGAACCATGGCTATGGGAGAGGGTGGACCTGAGCTTGTAAAACAGCTCCTTAATCAGACTTATGATATTAACATGCCCGGCGTAGTTGCAATTTATCTTACAGGCGAGCCTATGCATGGTGTTGGCCCTCAGGACGTAGCTCTTGCAATCATCGGCAAGGTATTTGGTGACGGATACGTTAAGAATAAAGTAATGGAGTTCGTAGGACCCGGTGTTGCATCTCTTTCAGCTGATTTCCGTATCGGCATCGATGTAATGACTACCGAGACCACATGCCTGTCCTCAATCTGGCAGACAGATGATGAGATAAAGAGCTTCTATGAGACTCATGGAAGAGGCGGAGATTACAAGGAACTTAAGCCCGGTGATGTGGCTTATTACGATGGCGTGGTTGAGGTTGACCTCAGCACAGTTAAGCCTATGATTGCTATGCCGTTCCATCCCAGCAACACGTATGAGATCGAAGAGGTTAATGCAAACCTTTCCGATATCATTGCTGATGTTGAGAAGCGTGCGAAGGTAAGCTTTGGCGATAAGATTGCTTATTCTCTTCAGGATAAGATCAAGAATGGCAAGTTCATGGTAGATCAAGGTGTTATCGCTGGCTGCGCAGGCGGTGGTTTCGAAAATATCTGTGCTGCTGCTGATATTCTTGAAGGCAGATTTACTGGTAACGATAGATTCACTCTTAGTGTTTACCCTGCATCAACACCGATTTTCATGGAAATTGTTAAAAATGGTGTTGCTGCAAAGATTCTTGAGACAGGAGCAATCTTAAAGACAGCATTCTGCGGACCCTGCTTTGGTGCGGGAGATACACCTGCAAATAATGCATTCAGTATCAGACACTCCACGAGAAACTTCCCTAACAGAGAAGGTTCTAAGGTTCAGAGTGGTCAGATTGCATCCGTTGCACTTATGGATGCGAGATCAATTGCTGCAACAGCAGCAAATCAGGGCGTTCTTACACCTGCTACTGAATTTGACGGTAAATTCAATAAGTACACATATCACTTTGATAAGGAAATATATGCAAACCGCGTATTTGATTCAAAGGGAAAAGCTGATGACAGCGTAGAGCTTCAGTTTGGTCCTAACATCAAGGATTGGCCGAAGATGACAGAGCTTACTGAAAACGTACTTCTCCGTGTTGTTTCCGAGATTCATGATCCGGTTACAACAACTGATGAGCTTATTCCTTCAGGTGAGACAAGCTCCTACAGATCCAATCCTCAGGGACTTGCTGAGTTCACACTTTCAAGAAAAGATCCTGAGTATGTTGGAAGAGCTAAGGCGGTTTATGCTGATGAGTTAAAGAGACGCGAGGATGCTTCACTTGATAACATGAGTGCTGAGACAGCAGATGCAGTTAAGGCTATTTCAGAGAAATTCCCTGAAGTAACAGCAGCTAATACAGGAATCGGTTCAACTATTTTCGCAGTTAAGCCCGGTGACGGATCTGCCAGAGAGCAGGCTGCTTCCTGTCAGAAGGTTCTTGGCGGTTGGGCTAATATTGCTAACGAGTATGCAACAAAGCGTTATCGCTCAAATCTTATCAACTGGGGTATGCTGCCGCTTCTTATTAAGGAAGGAGATCTTCCGTTTAAGAATCTGGACTATGTATTCCTTCCGGGTATCAGAAAGGCAGTTGAGGATAAGGCTGATACAATAAAGGCAGTTGCTGTTTCCGAAGGAAAGCTTACTGAGTTCACCATGACACTTGGTGATCTTACAGATAATGAGAGAGAGATAATTTTAGACGGATGTCTTATCAACTATAACCGTGCAGGAAAGAAATAATGATTTGTTTTAGACGGCTTACCGCGTTATCCCTGGCTGCTTTTGTGGCAGCTTTTGGGGTAGGCTGCGGGAGTAATCAAAATATAAATACTGTAAAACCGGAGCAGGAGACGCAATGGAGCGAGCCTGCTCCAAATGTCGTATATGATGTTCCTGTAGTAATTCCCAGTGCTTTTGTGGACCAAAACGGATATAGAACAGGAGCCGAGAAGGCGGTCATTTTCAAAGGAAGTGATCTCCCGGATGTTTTTTATGTTTACGATCTGGAGAACAATGAGCTTGCCTACACAGGCCAGATGCGTACCACCGGTCAGGCAGAAGACGGTGATGAGATAAAAGAAGGCTATTTCACCGATCTGGTTCAAGATGGGGATTATTATATTTATGCTGATAAAATAGGAAGCTCCTATGCATTCAGAATAAAGAACGAGCTTTATGATGATATTTTCAGCGAGGCATTAAAGATCTATTACCGGAACAGGTGCGGAATGACGCTTTCCGAGGATTTTGCGGGTGAGGATGCTCATGCTGCATGTCATACGGGTGAAGCACACCTTCAGGAGGATCCTTCAAAGACCCTGGATGTATCCGGAGGCTGGCATCTTAATTCAGAGGCTGACAGAGAAGTTTCACTTGGATGTAAGATAGCGCAGAACCTTCTTCTTGCATATGAGATGAATTCTGAATCCATCACCGATGACATCGGAATACCGGAAAGTGGCAATGGAATACCGGATATTCTCGATGAGGTAAAATATGAGATAGAATGGCTCATGAAGATGCAGGATGAGCGTACTGGAGGTGTGTACGGATCTGCTCTTACCGCGAGGGATGGCACTGGGGATCTGATGCAGGCTCAGATTGAGGTAACACCTATTACAATGGATGCAACAATCAAATTTGCTACGCTGCTTGCTGAATTCAGTTTTCTCTATCAGAGCTATGATGCCGATTTTGCAACAAAGTGTCTTAAGTCTGCAGATAGAGCCTACAGCTTATATGCCGGTACTGAAAATGTAAATGAAAACCCGGAGGCATTTTATGCTGCGGCCGAGCTTTACAGGGCTACAGGCAATACGGACTATGAGAGAGTACTAACATCGTATTTTGAGAACGGAAAATATACTTCTATGTTTGATGAAAATGAAGATATTTTTCTTGGATGTATTACATATATCTCAACTAACCAGAAGGTGAATGTGGATGTTTGCTCAAAGATAATGAAGCTTCTTATGAGTAAGACGACCAAAATAACGGAAGCCGCAAGAAAAGCGCCCTTCATGGTTACAAGCAGTGATAACGCCCAACTTCTTGATGATATGAGAACAGTAACAATTACTGATCATATAATATATAATTATGAATATACTACAATAATTGAGAATCATGCCCATTACCTTATGGGACGTAATCCTGAAGCTGTTAACTATGTGACCGACTCCACGGAGCGCACATATCTTAATACAGATGAAGGAACCGGAATCATGAATCAGCCGCTGCTTAATGCAAAGTTTATTTTTATGCTGAGTGTTATTAAGGAATAATTTATGAATATTGATATAGATGGTCTTAAAATAAATTATCGTGATGAGGGCGAAGGTCCGCTTCTTATTCTTCTCCACGGATGGGGATCAAATGTTGATCTCTTTGATGGGATTTTTAAATTTGCTTCTAAGAAATACCATGTGGTGGGAATGGATATGCCCGGCTTTGGAAAAAGCGATGAACCCAAAGAACCATGGGAAGTCAGCGATTTCGTGGAATTTGTAATCAAGTTCGTAAAGAAGCTTTTTCCCGATGAGAAGGAAATAATGTTTCTTGGACACTCGATGGGTGGCCGCGTCATTATAAAAATGATAGGCACAAAGAGTGAAGAAGAACTCGGATTTAAAATTCCAAGAGTAATTCTGACTGACAGCGCAGGAATCAAACCTGTTCCTTCAGGTAAACAGTCAAGTAAGACAAAGAGATACAAATTTTGTAAAAATGTTCTGATAAAGACCGGAATAGCAAAAATGTTCCCGGATACTCTGGAGAATCTAAAGAAGAAATTCGGATCGGCTGACTATGCAGCTGCATCACCGGTTATGAGAAACTGCCTTGTTAAAGTGGTCAATGAGGACCTTGCGCCGTATATGCCTAAGGTGACAATGCCTGCTCTTCTAATATGGGGAGACCAGGATACAGCTACTCCACTTTCCAACGGGCAGCAGATGGAAAAGCTAATGCCTGAGGCCGGCCTGGCAGTAATTCCCGGGGCAGGACACTACTCCTTCCTGGATAATCAGTATATGTTTAACAAAATTTTGGGAAGCTTCCTCAAGATAGACTTTTGATCAAGATAGACTTATTAAGGTAGTTTTTGATTAAGTAGGCTTATAAGGTGATTTATTGATTAAGTAGTCTTATTAAGTAGGCTTATAAGGTGATTTATTGATTAAGTAGTCTTATAATGATAGATTTTTGATTGGAATAGACATCAAAAAAGCTGAGTTGTAGACAAAATAATAAAGCCTTCTCCCTAAAAGGGAGAAGGTGTCAGCGAAGCTGACGGATGAGGGTGTTTATGAATATTATATTGATAGTTCTTTATGCCATAGCATATATTGTAGCAACCATTCTGGGTCTTAGATACTACACCCATATGTTGCAGCTTTCTTCATACCAGTTTCAGGGATATTTCAGGTTCCTTAGGTCAAAGCCCCACAGATACGGACTTCATGTGGGCTTTTTATGTGTAACGATCATATCCGGGTCACTTGGAATCAATAAGCTTGGAAGGGCCTTCAGATTTCTTTCATTACTGTTTTTGATTTTTCTTATTTTCCAATATATTCCGAAGCCTGCGAAGAAGAAATTTGTAGTGACAAAGAGAGTGCAGCGACTTTTTATAACATATGCCGTGCTGTTTTTGATACTTGGAGCAGTTGCAGGATTCTTGTATCTTTCAGGTAATACAGCTATATCATCTGTATTTATAGCAACTTCCAATAATGTCTCCAACTTTACCATGGAGGGCAATGGAAAAAGAGTTACAGCAGCCGTAATTGTGGCTGTTTTCATGGGATTGTTGCCACTTTTTATAGCTCTTGGCAATCTGATCAATTTACCCATTGAGAAAAAGGTTAATGACTGGTTTATTCATGATGCGCAGAGAATGCTTGCTGAGCATCCCGGACTCAGAATAATCGGTATCACCGGAAGCTACGGTAAGACAAGCGTTAAATATTATCTCTGGACACTGCTTTCGGAAGGATTCAGAGTTCTCATGACTCCTGAGAGCTTTAATACACCTATGGGAGTTGTTCGAACAATACGTGAGCAGCTTACACCCATGCATGAGATTTTTATCTGCGAGATGGGAGCAAGACATGTCCATGATATCAAGGAAATAACGGACATTGTTCATCCCGATGATGGAATACTGACATCTATAGGACCTCAGCACCTTGAGACCTTTCATTCTATAGTAAATATCATAGATACAAAGTACGAGCTCTTTGATGCAGTGCAGGAAAAGAGCAGCAAGGGTCTAAAGTTTGCTAACGGAGATAATGAAATAATCAGAAGTAACATGCGCCATAACAATGTGGTTCTCTATGGTGTGAGCAAGGGATGTGACTACAGAGCAACAGATGTTAAGTACTCATCTGATGGAGCAACCTTCACTGTTACTGCACCTGATGGAGAATCTGCAGAGTTTAACATGAAGCTTCTTGGTGAGCACAATGTGACAAATGTCGTTGGTGCTATTGCCATGGCTCATACAATGGGTATTCCCATGAGTAAGCTTAAGATGGCTGTTCGAAGGATTACCCCTGCTCCTCACAGACAGGAGCTTATAAAGCACGGAAATGTATCTATAATCGACGATGCTTACAATTCGAATCCTATGGGTGCCAAGATGGCACTTGATACCCTTTCCAAATTCGAGGATAGTGTAAGAATTCTGGTAACTCCGGGAATGGTTGAGCTTGGAGATAAGGAAGCTGAGTACAACAAGGAGTTTGGAAAACAAGCCGCTGACGCAGCTGATTATATAATCCTTGTGGGTGCAGAGCATGTAAAGCCTATAAAAGAAGGTGCACTTGAGGCCGGATTCCCTGAGGATAAGCTTTTTGTTAAGGCCACGCTAAAAGAGGCGACTGATCTTATGTATGAGCTTGATGCCGGTAAACCCAAGGTAATTCTTTTGGAGAACGACCTTCCGGATAATTACACCTGAGACGATTTGCAATATTTTTTTTAGCCTTTATAATGATTTAGTGTTATTAATGGTTTTTGAAAGGAAGTGTTATTTTGAAGTTAAAACTTGCAGTCCTTTTTGGCGGTAAAAGTACAGAGCATGAGATCTCAATCATCTCTGCAATTCAGGCAATCGGATATATAAATAGAGATAAATATGATGTTATTCCTGTGTACATGACCAAGGATAATGATTTTTATGTCGGCGAAGATATAGACAAAATCGAAGAGTACACACACATTCCCGATCTTCTTAAAAAGAGCACCAAGGTCGTATGGATTAAGGATGGTAACAAGATAAACCTTGTCCGCTATCCTATGAAAAAGTTTGGTAACAACGTTATTACCAGCGTTGATATCGCGTTCCCCATTGTACATGGAACAAACGTCGAGGATGGTGTTCTCACAGGATTTTTGCAGACACTTGGACTTCCTGTTGTTGGATGTGATGTTCTTTCATCCGCAGTCGGAATGAATAAATATGTGATGAAAACAGTTCTTAAGGACAACGGAATTTCAGTGCTTGACTGTAAGTGCTATACATGGACTGATTACGAGGACGCAGAAGCTCTCATGAACAAGATAGAGGGCGTTTTCGAGTATCCCGTTATCGTAAAGCCCATTAACCTTGGCTCAAGTATCGGTATTTCAAAAGCCGGAAGCAGAGAGGAGCTTTCAGAGGCTCTTGAACTTGCTTTTGAGTTTTCAAGAAAGATACTTGTTGAGCCTGCTATTGTTAAGCTCAAGGAAATTAACTGTTCAGTACTTGGCGATTACGAGGAGGCAGAGGCTTCCGAGTGCGAAGAGCCTATTAACTCTGATGAGATCCTTTCATTTGAGGATAAGTACATCGGAGGCTCCGGTGCAAAGGGAGCAAAGAGCGGCGGCGCTAAGACAGGCGGTTCAAAAGGAATGGCTTCTCTTAAGAGAAAGATTCCTGCTGATATTACAGATGAGCAGAGAAGTGAAGTCCGCAAGATGGCAGTAGATGCATTTAAATGCCTTGGCTGCAGCGGAGTATCAAGAATAGATTTCATGCTTGATGAAGAGACCGGAAAGATCTACTTGAACGAGATCAATACAATTCCAGGTTCATTGTCATTTTATCTTTGGGAGCCTCTTGGAAAGAAGTATTCACAGCTCCTTGATGACATGATCGAGATAGCTATAAAACAGGATAGAGAGAATCATAAGCTGGTATTCTCGTTTGAGACTAACGTTCTTGAGGGCGTTAAGCTTGGCGGAGGATCAAAGGGCAGCAAGATGTGATTAATAAAAAATAAGGCGTTATACAAGCGCCTTATTTTTTTCATATGTTTCTTTAATTATGTTATAGCAGTAGGTTTCAATATTCTTTTTGTCCTCGGGATCGAGCTGGTCGAGATATATGGGCTTTCCATATTCCAGGATGACATGTGCTTTTCTTAAAAACGGCAGGTGATCCTCGAAAACAGCATTTGAATTGTTGATAGTCATTGGAACTATCGGGCAACCGGTTTTCTGAGCAATCTTGAAGCTTCCCTTATGGAAAGGTAACATCTCATCGGAACTATTACGGGTTCCTTCTGGATATATGGTAATGGATATACCATTTTTCACCTTATCTATTGCTGAGAGAATAACCTCAAGTCCCTGTCTTATGTCAGATCTGTCGAGGAACAGGCAATCCATGTTGCGCATCCACTGAGATAAAATCGGAACCTTCAGGATTTCCTTCTTGGCGATATAGCCGGTGATTCTTGGAACTCTTGAGTAACTTAGAACAATATCAAAATAACTTCTGTGGTTACCTACATATAATACTGCCTGGTCCTTGGGAACATTTTCCTCGCCGATTACTGTGGCCTTGGCTCCCGAGAGAAAAGCGACACATCTGAATGCCCAGCTGACTATTCTGAGTGATGCGACTTTCTTGGCATTCATGTTGAACTTGCCAACGATCCATAGCACCAAATGCATGAAAATACTGCAAATAAAAAAGATGGTTAAAAACAATAGAACTAAAATAAAACGTATCATAAAAACTCTCCGATTAGTGTATAGTATAGATATTATATCATAGTAAAGGAAAAAACATGATTCTTATTAAAAATGGCAGGCTAATTGATCCTGCAACCGGTACAGATGCCTATAGAGACATACTTGTTCATGATGGCAGAATTGTGAAAATCGGTTTTTGCGGAACTCTTGAAGACATGGCTTCTGAGGCACTTTCATATTTTGGAGGTGAGCTTAAGGAAATAGATGCGGGCGGCATGATAGTTGCTCCCGGGCTTGTTGATGCTCATGTTCATTTCAGAGATCCGGGATTTACCGATAAAGAGGATATTTTCACAGGAGCTGAGGCCGCAAAGCGTGGAGGCTTTACCTGCGTTGTCATGATGGGCAATACAGAGCCGCACATGGACAATCCTGAGACAATCAGATATGCACTTGAAAAGGGTGCAAAGACAGGAATCCGTGTATTTACCTGTGCAAACATTACGAAGGATATGCAGGGAAAAGAGCTGACTGACATGGAAGAACTCCTTAAAGAAGGGGCAGTTCTTTTTACTGATGACGGAAAGCCTATTACTGATGAGAAACTAATGCGTGCTGCCTGTGAAAAAGCGGCAAGCTTAAACAAGGTGCTTAGCTTGCATGAAGAGAACCCTTCATTTATTACCGAGAATGGCATAAATGCAGGGGAAGCAGCTGCAAATATGGGACTTACGGGATCTCCCAGAGATGCAGAGATATCCATGGTAAAGAGGGATATTGAGATTGCAAATGAAACAGGCGCTCATATTACGATTCAACATATAAGCACAAAGGAAGCTGTTGAAATGGTAAGAGAGGCCAGAAAGGCCAATCCAAGAATTCATGCGGAAGCTACGCCTCACCATTTTACACTTACAGATGATGCGGTGAGAGTGCATGGAACTATGGCAAAAATGAATCCGCCGCTTCGAAAGGAAGAGGACAGACTTGCTATTATAAATGGAATTGCCGATGGCACGATAGAGACAATCGCTACAGACCATGCACCGCATACAAAGGCAGAAAAGGAGCAGGAGTTTTCAAAGGCACCGAGCGGAATCATTGGCTTGGAGACATCGCTGGGGCTTGGTATCAGGGAGCTTGTGCAAAAGGGGCACATGGATTTGATAACGCTTCTTTCAAGGATGACATATCAGCCTGCGGATATTTACGGTCTTACCATGCTGATGCCTGCTTTAGAGCCGGAAGCTGATGGACAGATTGTTTTTGAGCAGCATCGCCTGGGAAGAATATATGAAGGCGGACCTGCAGATATGGTTATTTTCTCGGAAAATGAGAACTGGATAGTTCCGGAGAAATATGCGTCAAAGGCTTCAAATTCGCCATTTACTGGCGAAGAACTGCCCGGAAAGATTTATTTCACAATCTGCGGCGGTGAGGTTTTTGGTGAAAGTGAGAACTGACAGGTTATCTGTTTTTAATATGTTACTTAATAAGCTTATGGAGGATAGAAATGCCCAAAAAGAAGAAAATTGAAGCAACAGTACTGTCACAAAGAGTCCTGGCAGATGGAATCATGGATTTATTGCTTGAAACGAGTCTTGCTGAGGATGCAGGTCCCGGCCAGTTTATTGGAGTATATCCTAAGAATAAGTCAACACTTCTTCCCAGACCTATAAGTATCTGTGGATATGACAGGGAAAATCAGACACTTAGAATTGTATATAGGATTGCGGGAAGCGGAACAGCAGAATTCGCACTTTATCAGCCCTCCGAGATAGTAAATATTCTTGGAATTCTTGGAAATGGATTTCCTATTGATAAGGCTGCGGGAAAGAACATCCTAATAATTGGAGGAGGAATCGGTGTACCGCCTCTTCTGGGACTTGCAAAGGCTCTTAAGGATGAAAATGGAGATAGCGAGCCTACATCCGTGACAATGGTAATGGGATATAGAAACGCAGATACATTCCTTGCTGACGAGTTTAAAGAATATGGAAAGCTCCTTATTGCAACAGAGGACGGAAGCGTAGGAACAAAGGGCAATGTTATCGACGCCTGCAAAGAGAATGGCGTGAAGGCAGATGTAATCTATGCCTGCGGACCGATGCCCATGCTTCGCGGAGTTGCAGCATATGCAAAGGAAACCGGTGCGAAGGCATATATCAGTCTTGAGGAGCGCATGGCCTGTGGAGTAGGTGCGTGCCTTGGCTGCATTTGCAAGACAAAGAACGTGGATGAGCATTCTCATGTAAATAATGCCCGCATCTGTACTGACGGACCTGTATTTGATGCAGATGAGCTTGAACTTTGAGAGGAGACCTTTAATGAATACATCAGTAACAATTGCAGGAGTGACCTTTAAAAATCCGGTTATGACTGCTTCAGGAACCTTTGGTTCCGGTATGGAATATTCCGAATTTGTGGATCTTAACAGACTTGGCGCAGTAGTTACCAAAGGCGTAGCCAATGTGCCATGGCCGGGAAATCCGACTCCAAGAGTTGCGGAAGTTTACGGAGGAATGCTTAATGCCATTGGCCTTCAGAATCCGGGCGTTGATGTGATGATCGAGAGGGATCTGCCTTTTCTTAAGGATTTTGATACAAAGGTAATAGTAAATGTCTGCGGAAAAAGTACACAGGATTATGTAGACGTGGTGGAGAGACTTGCTGATCAGGATAGTGTTCATATGCTTGAGATAAATGTATCCTGCCCCAATGTTAAGGAGGGAGGAATAGCCTTCGGCCAGAATCCTGATGCTTTATTTGAGATAACAAAAGAGATAAAAAAGCATGCTAAGCAACCGATCATCATGAAGCTGAGCCCCAATGTCACAAGTATTTCCGAGATGGCAAAGGCAGCCGAGGCAGCAGGCTCAGATGCGATATCACTTATAAATACTATCACTGGTATGAAAATTGATATTTACAGAAAGACTTTTGCTATTGCAAACAAAACCGGAGGGCTTTCAGGTCCTGCTATAAAACCTGTGGCAGTACGCATGGTATATGAAGCCTCTAACGCGGTTAAGATTCCTGTTATTGGAATGGGAGGAATTGCAACAGCAGAAGATGCCATAGAGTTCATGCTTGCCGGAGCATCTGCCATAGCTGTTGGAGCAATGAATTTCCATGATCCTTATGCAACTATAAATGTGATCGAGGGTATCGAGAGATACATGCAGGAGCAGGGCGTTTCTGATATTAATGAAATAATCGGCGCTGTGAAATAAGTTTCACAACGCCGGATAAAGATTTACATATTTGAATTTGGGACGAATGATATTCTGACCTTTGAATCCGAAAGCTTGTCACCGTTCATTTGCAATTCATATTGCACGTGAGCGGTGATTTTTTTAGGGTTTTCTTCGATCATAAGAGATCTGGTTATGGCTGTCATTTTCATCAAGCCGTAGGGAGTGTTGTAATCAGTATTCCAGGTTTTGGCAAGAGAAAAATGAAGGTCAGAGGTCACAGCTCCAGTCTGAGCCATGCGCAGAAATCCTTCACCGATCTCCAGCCTGTGAGTTGTCGAAGTTGGTGCCTTGTCTGAAGGATCTGCGACAGATTCAATCGAAGAAGCTTCTGCGTATGTGATTATGTAGGTAGTTCCTTCGCGCTCACAATAGGCTGTAAATTCCTGCTTAATTATCTCAGGCTTCCCATCTCCGTGATCATGAGATCCGATAATTTTAAGTGTTCCATTCATAAATTAACCGCCGTTCTTAATTATTTTGCCGGATTAATAGGGCTTGTAATAAATAATTCGGGTGCTATACCTCTGCTGCGAAGCTCCTTTACTGCGTTTTCAGCGCTTGTGAGGTTTTTGTTCTCGAAAATGCCAAATACTGTAGGGCCGCTACCGCTCATGCGGGCTCCCATAGCTCCGTTTGCAAGAAGAATCTGTCTGATCTCCTCTATTACCGGATATTTTCCTGCAGTTATAGGTTCAAGAACATTGCCAAGGCGCTCGGTTATGCCTGATAGATCACCTGCCTCGATTGCGGATCTGATACCGTCGATATCGGGGTGATTTTCAATTGGTGCAGAATCCAGGGTTGTATACGCCCATGCAGTTGATACATCCAAAAGCGGCTTTGCAATTACGATATGACAGGAGGGCATGTCGCAAAGAGCAGTCAGCTCCTCGCCGATGCCTTCTGAAAGCGCTGTGCCACCTTTAATGCAATAAGGTATATCCGCACCCTTTTTTACTGCAAGTTCACATAAATCATCGGTTCCAAGGCCGAGCTTCCATAACTCGTTAAGAGCAATGTAAGTGGCTGCTGCATCCGTGCTACCGCCTGCCATTCCTGCAGCCATGGGGATATGCTTATTAAGGCGGATAGTTACTCCTTTGTCCTCTACGTGACAATGTGAGCGGAGCTGATCAGCCGCCTTCCAAATGAGATTATGCTCATCCGTTGGAATTCGAGGATCAGAAGTTTCCATAACAATTTTATTATCATCTCTGTTTTCAAAACTCAGTTCATCAAACAGGTCTATGCTTTGCATGATCATTCGTACAAGATGGTAGCCGTCATCGCGTCTTCCGATGACATCAAGCCCCAGATTGATTTTTGCGTAAGCTTTTTTGTTTATCAATACAGTTTCCTCCATGGTTTTTTCTATAGGACTGTCTGTATCATACCATAAAATGGAAAATGACGGTAATTTGGCGGAAAATCGGGAGTTTATAAATAGTTTATATTTCTACTGAAAACATATTATTGAATGGTAAATTTTATACTTATTTAATTGAAAACAGGCAAGAAAATACTTAAGGTTAAATTGAAAACGGTCGATTAATAAGATAAGAAATACTGTAAGTATGCCTTGGCATACCAGTCGTATCGGCGTCAGATTATTTGGCGTAGAAAAGGAGTTCATATGGGCGTAAACGGAATTACGGGCGTAGACCAGACCACGTATTACGAGCCGACCACGACCGCAAAGGTAGCAGAAGCAACTGAGGATAAAACAGCGAAAAACGCTGAGGCAAAAGATACCAATAAAGCTGCGGTTTATGAGAAGTCGGATAATGTAGCAGCATCTACAACAAATAAGACTTATAAGAAAAACGAAGCAGTTGTAAATATGCTTAAGAATGATCTGGAATCAAGGACAAATCAGCTGAAAGATATTGTTTCCCAGATGATTTCAAAACAGGGAAATGCTATAGGACAGGCTGATGATATCTGGTCCTTCCTTGCAAGCGGCAACTATACCGTTGATGAGGCTGCAAAGGTAAAAGCTCAGGAAGAGATATCTGAAGATGGCTATTGGGGCGTTAAGCAGACATCTCAGCGTATTTTGGATTTTGCAAATGCACTGACAGGCGGAGATCCGAGCCAGATTGAGAAAATGCGCGATGCATTTAAGAAAGGCTTCGATGAAGCTACTAAGGCATGGGGCAAAGAATTACCTGATATTTCAAAGCAGACATATGATGCAGTTATGAAGGGCTTTGATGAAATGGCTGAGAAGAACAAGACAGAAACTGCTGAAGCAGCAGACACCGGAGAGATTGAAGCATAAAAACTTAATAATTTTGAGCATAGAAAAAGCTTCCCGATTTTGGGAAGCTTTTTATTTTATACAATAATTATAAACTACGTATTATTTAACCTGAGTTGCTCCTGCCTTCTCCTGAGCCTTAGCGATAAGATCCTTCCAGAAGCCCTTCTTTTTCTCTTCCTTCTGAACGTTGCCGCCTCTGATACCCTTGACAGAAATAACATAGATTCCGCTTACATCAGCTTTAACTTCCTTTTTAACAGGAACAGAATCAAAAATCTTCTCGTCACAAACAAGGTTCATGATCTGAGGACCAATTTTAACCTTAAGGATCGGGAGCTTTGATCTGCGAAGTAACTTGGGAGTGTTCTCCAAAACTGCTGAGGGAAGACCTGCTTCATTGATCTTCATGCGCTTTTTATCAATGACGAGCATTGAAATGCTCTGCTTCATGGACTCCATCTGAGCCTGTTGCTCTTCCTGACGCTTCTGTGCTCTCTTGCCCAGAATAGTGAGGACAACAAGACCTATGATTAGAATAACTATAATAACTAATAATACGATTAATACCGGACTCAAAACATTCCTCCAAACTATACAAAAAAACTTATTACTACAATTGGCGAATAATTATCGCGCAAAATGTATTTTAACATTGAATGGTTTCATAGGCAACAAAATACTTTTATATAAGTAGAAACTGTGCTAGTATTAAAAAAGTTTTATTTTTGTATTTAAGGAGTAATTATTTATGAAAAAATTAGTGTCAGTTATGATGGCTGCAGTAATTGCGGCAGGCGCACTCACCGGTTGCGGTAAGGCTGCCAAGAATGCCGATGTAGCCTACCTTAAAGATATGAATTTATCAGACTATGTAACACTCGGTGATTATAAAGGAGTATCTGTAGAAGTAGCTTCACCTGAGGTTACAGACGAAGAGGTTGAGCAGTACATGCAGTATATCAGCTCATCAATGAAGGCTACTGTTGATGTGACAGACAGAGCAGTTCAGGAAGGTGATACCTGCAATATCGATTATTCAGGTAAAAGAGTTGATACAGGAGAGGTTTTCGAAGGCGGTACTGCTGAAGGATATGATCTTACAATCGGATCACACTCATTTATAGACGGTTTTGAGGATGGTCTTATCGGAGCTGAGATTGGTGAGACAAGAGATTTAAACCTTACATTCCCTGAGAATTACACTGCAGAGCTTGCAGGTGTTGATGTTATCTTCACAGTTAAGGTGAACAGCATCAAAGTTAAGCCTGATCTTGATGACGCATATGCAGCTTCACTTGGTATCGAGAACGTAGCTACACTTGATGATCTTAAGAATTATATCAAGGACAGACTTCTTGAGGAAAAGCAGACAGATTACCAGAATGAAGTAAATAATAAGATTCTTGAGGCTGTTACAGCGAATTGTAAGTTTAATGAGCCCCCTGCAGCTTCACTTGATCGCTTCAAGGGACTTTACACTGAGCAGGCAGACCTTGTAGCTTCTTACTACTCTGCAAATTATGGTACAAGCTATACAACAGATCAGGTTCTTTCAATGCTTATGTCACAGGAAGGCTTTACTGGTGAGCAGGAAGAGTACCTTGCTAACAAGTCAGTTGAACTTGCCAATCAGTTCATCATGCTTGGTGCTATTGCTCAGGCAGAAGGCATTGAGGTCACAGACGATGAGCTTAATGAGAAGCTTAATACCGATATGGCAAATGCCAATGCAACTGCTGAGGAAGGCAAATCAGTAGCAAGTCTTGATGAGTACAAG
Organism: Butyrivibrio sp. VCD2006; assembly: GCF_000423925.1. GTDB lineage: Bacteria > Bacillota > Clostridia > Lachnospirales > Lachnospiraceae > Butyrivibrio. The sequence continues at coordinate 146,918 of NZ_AUIX01000001.1, read as the reverse complement.
AAGACAGTTGATGTTGAGAATGTGAAGGAGAATCTCCTTACAAATAAAGTTATAGAGTTCCTTGCTGACAATGCTAATGTTACAGAGCCCACCGGTGATGATGCAGAAGCTACAGACACTGAGGAGTCAGCTGAAACAGAAACAGCAGAGGAAACAGAAAGCGCAGATTGATTCGATTAACGGACAGAGATACGGAGGTATATATGGAACTGACAGATATCAGAGAGCTCTTTGCAGCTCCGGAAAAGTACGCAGACAAAGAAGTTACGGTTGGAGGATGGATCCGTAATATCCGTGATTCTAAGACTATCGGATTTGTTTCATTAAACGACGGTACATATTTTTCACCCCTTCAGGTGGTTTATTCCGACGAGCTTAGTAACTTTACAGAAGTAAGCAAGCTCAACGTAGGTGCGGCTATTATCGCAACAGGTAAGATTGTAATGACTCCCGATGCAAAGCAGCCCTTCGAGATGCAGGCAACAGGTATTGAGATAGAGGGACCTTCAACTCCTGATTATCCGATTCAGCCTAAGCGTCATACACTTGAGTATTTGAGAACACTTCCTCATCTTCGTGCAAGAACAAACACCTTTGAGGCAGTTTTCAGAGTTCGTTCACTTGCTGCATACGCTATTCACTCATTCTTCCAGGAGAGAGGCTTTGTATATGTTCACACACCTCTTATCACAGGAAGTGACTGTGAGGGTGCAGGTGAGATGTTCCAGGTAACAACCTTGGATCTTAACAATGTTCCCAAGACTGAGGACGGAGAGGTTGATTATACTAAGGATTTCTTCGGAAAGCCTGTTAACCTTACTGTTTCAGGACAGCTCAATGTTGAGACTTATGCATTCGCATTCAAGAACGTTTACACATTTGGTCCTACATTCCGTGCAGAGAATTCTAACACAACACGTCATGCAGCTGAGTTCTGGATGATCGAGCCTGAGATGTGCTTTGCAGATCTTAAGGATGACTGTGATTGTGCAGAGGCTATGCTTAAGTATGTTATCAACTATGTACTTGAGAACGCTCCTGCTGAGATGGAGTTCTTTAACACATTTGTAGACAAGGGCCTTATCGATAGACTTAAGAATGTTGCTAACAGTGACTTTGGCAGAATTACTTACACTGAGGCAGTTGAAATTCTTAAGAAGCACAACGACAAGTTTGATTACAAGGTTGAGTGGGGATGTGACCTCCAGACTGAGCATGAGAGATACCTCACTGAGGAAATCTTCAAGAAGCCTGTATTCGTAACTGATTATCCGAAGGAAATCAAGGCTTTCTACATGAAGCTTAACGAGGACGGTAAGACTGTAGCAGCTGCTGACTGTCTTGTACCCGGAATCGGTGAGATTGTCGGTGGTAGCCAGAGAGAGGATGATCTTGAGACTCTTGAGAAGAGAATGGAAGAGCTTGGACTTAAGAAGGAAGATTATCAGTTCTATCTTGACCTTCGTCGTTATGGTTCAGTTCGCCATGCAGGATTTGGACTTGGCTTTGAGCGTTGCGTAATGTACCTCACAGGTATGGGTAACATCCGTGACGTTGAGTCATTCCCTCGTACAGTTGGTAACTGCGAACTTTAATTTATAGTATAGTGATTTTAAAACTGCTGTATTTTCAATGAAAGAAGGAAAATACAGCAGTTTTTTCGTATATATGAAGGGTGTCGGAGTTTTGCATGCACAACCCTATCTTGTTATAATTGTATTAATAAGTTTTGTTTCTTTAGTGGGGATTAAATGAAAAAATTCAACTTTAAATCATATAAAAGATATATGTGTGCCTTGATAGCAGCTACTTTTGTGGTATGCTCCGGAGAACCTGTTTTGGCGACCACAAGTAAGGAGCTTAAGGAACAGCAAAAGGAACTGGAAAAAGAGAAAAAAACACTCGAGAAGCAGCAGGATGCAATCGAAACTCAGCAGCAGGAGAGCCAGAGTGAGCTCAATGAGGCTCAGCAGAATATAAGCAATATTCAGGGAGAGCAGGCTGAGATTCAGGAGGGAATTGATGCTGCAAATGAGGAACTTTTGGGGCTCCTTACAAGTATTGATCTGATCCAGGCTGATATTGAGGATACCCAGGTAAAAATTGAAAAGACTCAGCAGGAATACGACGAGGCAAAGGCTCAGGAAGAGACTCTTTATGATTCCATGAAGAAGCGCATAAAATTCATGTATGAAAAGGGCGAATTTTCATATGCAGAGCTTCTTCTTCAGGCGCAGAGTGTCGGAGATATGCTTAATAAAGCAGGCTATGCGGAAGAGCTTTATGATTATGACCGCACTAAGCTTAATGAGTTCATTGCGGCTAAGGAAGCGGCTGAGCAATATGGTGAGGAGCTTGAGGAAGCGAAGGCAGAACTCGAGACCTCAGAGTATGAGCTTAAAGAAGAGCAGAATTATGTAGAAACGGTCATAGATCAGTATAAGAAGCAGTATGCAAATTTTGATGTTCAGCTCGCCAAGGCAAAGCAGAATGCAGCCATTTATTCCGAGCAGCTTAAGCGTCAGACGGCTCAGATTCGAGATCTGCAGGCGCAGATAGATGCGAAGGATGCTGAGGTTAAGAAAACCAAGAAGGCAGCAGACGAAGCGGCATCTAAGGAAGTTGAGGAAGAAAGAAAGAAGAAAGAGGCTGAGGAGGCTGCCAGAAAGAAAAAGGAACAGGAAGATCTTGCTGCTAAAAATGCAGAGAATAATGATGATGACAATAATGATCAGGCTAGTGCTTCATCTGCAAGCAGTGAAGCATCATCAGCGGCTCCTTCAAATACAGCACCGTCACCTTCAGGCTCCGCTACCGGCCAGAATATTGCAAATTATGCCTGTCAGTTTGTCGGAAATCCTTATGTTGCAGGAGGAACCAGTCTGACAAATGGAGCGGATTGCTCCGGATTTGTTTATTCGGTTTATAAGGCATTTGGTATAAATGTACCAAGAACTTCATATTCTCAGGCAACATATGGGCGTGAGGTTTCATATCAGAATGCGCAGGCCGGAGATGTTATTTACTATGGAGGACATGTTGGAATTTATCTTGGTGGCGGAAGAATTGTCCATGCAAGTACAGCCAAGACAGGAATTAAGTATGAAAATGCGACCTACAGAACTATCCTGACAATCAGAAGGTTTGTAGGGTGAGATTTGTAAGACTTGGATTATGCAGGATCGTTCGTCGGTTGTGCTGTCTGAGCATATATAAGGAGATAAGAATTTGGAATGGAATAAGCTTCTCTGCGGGGATCGAGTGCGACCGATAGTTAAACGTGAAGGATCAAATGATCTTCGCAGTGAATTTGAAAAGGATTATCACAGAATAATAGGAAGTGCTTCTTTCAGAAGGCTTCAGGATAAAACTCAGGTTTTTCCCTTGGATCAGTCAGATTTTATCAGAACGAGACTTACCCATTCGCTGGAGGTCTCTTCTTTTTGTAAATCCCTTGGACAGAACATTGCCAGAAAGATAATAACTGAGATAAAGGATGAAAGCTTCGAACTCGGTTTTCAGCAGGATATATGCGATATTCTGCAGTGTGCAGGGCTTCTGCATGACATAGGGAATCCGCCCTTTGGACACTTTGGAGAGTCTGTTATCAGGGAGTGGTTTAAGGATAATCTTCCGGGGCTTTGTGCTCCCGGAAGTGAAAAGAGCCTTGTGGAAGTTCTGAATCCGCAGATGCAGAATGATTTTTATCATTTTGAAGGTAATACGCAGGCCTTGCGAGTAGTAAGTAAGCTTCACTACCTTGTAGATGAGCATGGAATGAACCTTACGAAGGCACTTTTGGCAACCATAATCAAATATCCGGTTTCATCGCTGGATGTGGATAAGAATAGTGAAGATATATGTCGCCATAAGATGGGGTATTACTATGCTGACAGGGAACTTTTTAAGGATATTGAGGATTCCTGCGGCCTTAATGGAAGAAGACATCCTCTGACATATATTCTGGAAGCTGCCGATGATATCGCCTATAGAACAGCTGATATTGAGGACTCTTTTAAAAAGGGATTAATCAGCTATGACATGCTCGTCCGCGAACTTGAGAAGAGATGTTATGAGGATCAGTCGGATCATGTGTACAGGGATTTAATAGGCACGTTAAAGTATAGATACGGCAAGGGAATTGAACATGGTGTAAGTGATCCCGGCGAATACGCTGTTCAGAACTGGATCGTGGCTGTGCAGGGAAGGCTGATCTATCTGGCAACTGACAGCTTCGCCAGTCATTATAGTGAGATCATGGACGGATCCTTTGGGTCTGAGCTTCTTGAAGGAACGGAGGGCAAGCATATTGTTGATGCCCTTGGTGATATTGCTGTTAAGTATGCTTTCAATTCGGAGCAGATATTGAAAATAGAAGTCAGCGCAGATAGGATTTTGAGATATCTCTTGGATAAACTGGTTCCTGCAGCAATATGTTATGATACAGATGCAAAACAGAGGCCGATTGATTCGAGGATGATTTCTTTTATTTCGGATAATTACAAGAGCATTTATCATATTTATTCTGAGGATAAGAGCGAGGAAGAAAAGCTATACTTACGACTTCTTCTGGTGACTGATTATGTGTGCGGAATGACTGACAGTTATGCTAAGAGATTGTACCAGGAGCTGAACGGGCTTGTCTAAGTATTCTGTTTATAAGGTTTTTACTTGCAATTTTGCTATCTAGCATATATGTTATTTTAAGTAGTTTAACAAACAGAGCAGAAAGAGAGAAAATATGGCAAGAGAAATGGTTGTAGTTCTTGATTTTGGCGGACAGTACAAGCAGCTTATTGCAAGACGCGTCCGTGAGTGCAACGTTTACTGCGAGATTCATCCGTATAATATCGGACTCGATAAGATTAAAGAGATGAATCCCAAGGGAATTATTTTAACCGGTGGTCCCAACAGCGTATATGGTGATCAGGCGGTTTTGTGCGAGAAGGAGCTTTATGAGCTCGGAATTCCGGTACTTGGAATCTGCTATGGTGCACAGCTTACGGCATTCTTAAATGGCGGAGAGGTAAAGACAGCTCCTGTCAGCGAGTATGGTAAGACAGAGACCTATCTTAATACTTCATCCAAGTTGTTTGCAGGTTTTACAGAGAACGAGGATGGTATTCCCGTAAGATATTCTGACAATGATTTCTCAGTTCAAAGGAGTGGCGACGCAGTTTCTTCTGCACAGGCGAATAGTACTTATGGCCCTGAGGCAGTCGTTACAACCTGGATGAGCCATACTGATTATATTGCAAAGGTTCCTGAAGGATTTGTTATCACAGCGAATACTCCTAATTGCCCAGTTGCAGCTATGGAGAATGCTGACAGGAAGATATACGCAGTTCAGTTCCACCCCGAGGTTATGCACACTGAGTGTGGAACAATGATGCTTAAGAATTTTGTTATGGATATTTGTGGCTGCGCAGGCGACTGGAAGATGGCAGACTTCGTTGAGAGAAGCATCGCTGAGATCAGAGAGAAGGTTGGAGATGGCCGTGCACTCTGCGCTCTTTCAGGTGGTGTTGATTCATCAGTTGCAGCGGTACTTATGAGTAAGGCTATCGGAAAGCAGCTAACATGTGTATTTGTTGATCATGGTCTTCTTCGTAAGAATGAAGGCGATGAGGTTGAGGCAGTATTTGGACCTAACGGTGCATACGACCTTAACTTTATAAGAGTTAATGCTCAGGACAGATTTTATGAGGCACTTAAGGGTGTTGAGGAGCCTGAGAAGAAGAGAAAGATCATCGGCGAGATGTTCATTCGTGTATTTGAGGAAGAGGCTAAGAAAATCGGAGCTGTTGACTTCCTTGTACAGGGAACAATTTATCCTGATGTTGTAGAGAGCGGAATCGGTGAAGGTGCAGTTATCAAGTCTCACCACAATGTAGGCGGTCTTCCGGATTATGTTGATTTCAAGGAGATCATTGAGCCTCTCCGCATGCTCTTTAAGGATGAGGTAAGAGCTTCAGGACTTGAACTTGGTATCCCCGAGCATCTTGTTTTCAGACAGCCCTTCCCCGGCCCTGGCCTTGGTATTCGTATCATCGGTGAGGTTACAGCCGAGAAGGTTCGCATCGTTCAGGATGCAGATGCCATCTACCGCGAGGAGATTGGCAAGGCAGCAGCTGCTTATAAGGAAGAGAACGGCAAGAATCCTTCATGGCTTCCGGCACAGTACTTTGCAGCACTTACAAATATGCGTTCCGTTGGTGTCATGGGTGATTTCAGAACCTACGATTATGCGGTAGCACTCCGTGCAGTTAATACGTCAGACTTCATGACAGCTGACGCAACAAACCTTCCTTGGGAGATTCTTCAGACAGTAATGAACAGGATCATTAACGAGGTTAAGGGAGTCAACAGAGTAATGTATGATCTGACTTCGAAACCGCCGGGAACAATCGAAATGGAGTAAAGTAATAGCCCCTGGAATCCGCTTGTGTAGCGGCTTCCGGGGTTTTTTATTATAAGATGACGTCGGTTTGTTTGCGCCTTGACGTAGCTTTTGGAGTTTCTCTTTACAAGCTGTTGATTGTTCTGTATAGTAGTCGATGGATTTATGAAAGATTTTCTTTTCAATAATTCTTTTGAATGGTTGCTTTAATCATAAAGCGGCTTATATTCCAAATATGAGAATTTATATACCTTTTTGGAAGCTATGGGGAGAAATAGGTATATAAGACTAAAACATAATATTGAGGGTTGATTGGTTAGATAGTGGATACTGCCGGTATGCGGGATAGAAGTATGACCTACGAGGGAACAAGTCTTGATAGGGCTGGATTTTACCGATTAGAACCTCTGCGGAGAGAATTCATCGGTGGGTAAAGCGTGAAATCGCGAACAAATTCCGATTAGATATTTAGGGAGGGATATTTAATCGGTGTGAGGAATAACGTGTCATATGGAAAACACCGACTAATTTGCATAATTCGGAAACTTATCGGTATGGCAGAAATAAAATCAGTAAATGGACTACGATTAAATAAGGTATTCGAAGAATAAGTCGGAACAGTACTAATAAATCAACTTGTGTGACACCGATTATAAATACCAAGAGAAGCAAATCATCGGTGTAATAAGAATTATATGTCTAGATAAGAACCGATTAAATGGAGGTAAATGAAAATTAGTTGGTGTAGCTCTGGAAATGGAAGAAAATCAATGAACTAAAAACATGCAAATATATGATGGAGGTTAGAATTTGAATGACAAATAAGGGACAGAAGAAAAGTCTGGCGTTTTTTAATGATGAAAGGCTATTTGAAGAATTACAGCAAAGAAAAATCAATCTGGAAGCTATTATCAGGAATAAGGAAAGTGAACTAAAATCAGCACCTTCTGAACATTTGAGAATATGTGATAGGAAGACATTTGTTGAATATTATGTCAGGAGAAATCCGCAAGAAAAGAATGGAAAATACATATCGAAAGAGAAAATGGATTATGTGAAAAGCCTTGCACAGAAAGATTATAATCAGAAGGTATTAAATATGGCAAAGAGAGAATTGAGTAAGAATTCTGATTATATAAATTTTCTTAAAGATAACCAGCTTACTAAAATTTATGATAGATTTTCCGAACCCAGAAAACAGCTGGTTATTCCAATAAAAATGCCAGATGATAATTATTTGAACGAATGGAGAAAGCAATCCTACGAGCCAATGGGATTTGCTGATGATTCAATAGAATACTATTCAGATAATGGTGTAAGGGTCAGGTCAAAATCAGAAATAATTATTGCAAACATGCTTGAGAAATATGCTGTGCCATATAAATATGAATGTCCTCTGAAACTTGAAAAATGGGGTATGGTGCGACCTGATTTCACATGTCTTAATATTAGAACACGAAAAGAATATATCTGGGAACATTATGGGATGATGGATGATGAGAACTACGCAAACAAAAATGTTTCAAAAATAAATTCTTATGAAGAAAACGGTTATCATGCAGGAAAAAATATGATTATTACATTTGAAACTTCTCAACATCCCATAAATTCGAATATAATAAAGACTATGATTCGTTCATATCTTATATGAGGAGTACGTGGGAATACAGTTACCACCTATGGGGACGAGGGATCGATCAGCAGATACTGGATTGAAATATTGAGGTAGAGTCTTATCTGGGAGATGATAGATATGGAATTGTGGGATGCTTATGATGATAAGCTTAATAAAATTGATGGGGTTACTTTGGTTAGAGGGGAACAGATACCGGAGGGCTGTTTTCATTTGTGTAGCGAAGTCATTGTCAGGCATAAGGATGGAAGCTATCTGATAGTGCAGAGAGATAAAAGAAAACATTTAGGTGGAATGTGGGAAGCTACCGCCGGTGGTTCAGCATTGCAGGGAGAAAATCCATTAGAATGTGCACGCAGGGAGCTTCAGGAAGAAACAGGTATATTATCCAATGAGATGATCGAGATAGGACGAGTGTTGCATCATGAGCATAAGACATTCTATGTGGATTATCTTTGTGTTACAGATGCAGATAAGAATAGTGTGGTTTTGCAAGAGGGAGAAACACAAGATTATAAATGGGTATCCGCAAGTGAACTTAGGGGAATGTCCAGAGATGAACTGGCAACAATGCGGAGCCTGAATTTTATAGGGGAACTAAACTAAATACGGAGGATGGAAAATATGGGGAAGGTAATATTCTTAGATATTGATGGGGTTCTTAATTCTAATTTCTGGAATGCAGATCATCAGAGAGAAATCAGCGACGGAAAATATATTGATACTGAAAAGGTAAAACTATTATCAAAGCTTGTGAAGAAATCAGAGGCTTCTATTATCCTGCATTCAGGATGGCGATTTTGGTTTGGAAAGGATCTGAAACCACTGCGATCAGAAGCAGGATATCTTGCGGATCTTCTTGGTGCGGAGGGAATAGTAGTTTCTGGAATGACTCCGGATCTTACAACTGAAGAGATCAGGAAAACAAAGAAATTTAGTAAGGTTAAGGCTGATGAAATCCTGATGTGGCTTAAAAATCATCCCGAGACAGAAAGCTGGGTGGTTCTTGATGATCTTGAACTTCACAATGAGGACGTTGCAAAATTCCAAGTCATGACAGACCCTGAGCAGGGACTAACCGAGGAGGATGTGGAGAAGGCTTTGGGAATATTGTGTTGACCTTGCCCTTAGGGCATACAGTATGATTAGGCAAAATAAATTCAAAAGGGGAATTGGATATGGTTTTCAAGTACTGTGCTGAATGTGGTCATAAATTAGAGGATATAAGGCTTGGGGATGATGATTGCAAAATTTGCCCATCATGTAAAAGGATATATGGCAACAATCCTCTGCCTGTAGTGGAAGTGCTGGTGGTGAACGAGCTAAATGAAGTACTTCTTTTAAAACAGAACTATATCTCAGAGGATAAGTGGACTGTTGTGTCGGGATATATGGTTGAGGGCGAGACAATAGAGGAGGCTGTCGCCAGAGAGGTAAAAGAAGAAACAGGGCAAATAGTCAATAAATGCCAATATGTATCCAGTTATTACTTTGAGCCTAAGCAGCTTATCATGATAGGTTTTATTGCTTATGTAAATAAAAGCGATTTTGCTGATTCTAATGAGGTGGATGACCTTAAATGGTGCAAGCTTGACGAAGTGGAACCGCTGATTGCCAGAGAGAATAACTGCTCCGGAATGCATTTTGATAAGTGTAAAAAGTATCTTATTTGAAGCTGAAAAATCAAAGCGAATATGAAGTCGAAAAATTAAAGCGAAAACGGAACTAAATATTTTAGCTAAATATACAGCTTGTGGCAGAAGGGAGTACGTGATGTTTGAAGCAGAAAAAATGCCCAAAAGACTTGAGAGGACAACTATTTATGAAAGCGATTTTGTATGCCTTTATACAGATAAGGTTGAGCTTCCAAGTGGATATATAATAGAGAACTATCATCAAATTCATTACCCCAAAAAGGCAGTATCGATAGTCATTTTTGACGAAGAGGAAAACATTCTTTTTATTCAGAATAGAAGGTATACCGTAGGACGTTTGGAATGGGAAATACCTGCCGGAAGAATTGAAGAGGGGGAATCCATCGAAGAAGCTGCCAGAAGAGAAGCTATGGAAGAGACAGGGTGTGAGCTGTCAGATTTGAAGTACCTTTGTGAATATAATCCGGCAAATGGAATGTCAGATTCGCTGGTCCATTGTTTTGCTGCAAAGGTGGTAAAGGAAGGGAGCATTAAGGACATCGATGAGATAAGCAGTAAGAGATGGTTCTCGAAAGAAGAGTATATGGATTTGTTAATGAATAATGGTACCAGGGATGGAGTTACTATTCTTCCAATTCTTTATGCGCTGCAATTTTATAAATAAATATTCAGTTGGTGACAAATTGTCACTGGCTAGATATATGAATTTATTGCATTGTAAAAAAACAAGGTGGGGAGAATGAAAATAAGAAAAGCATCAGGCGAAGAAATGCTTTCTTTATGGGGATATAAGGATGCTTTAGTTATTATATAAGAATATTTCAGGAGATGAAAAATAAGTGTCAGATAAAATCAGCTTAGCTATCATGACAAGGGAAATGTGTCATGAGCTATATAAATCATGGGAAAACGATGAATCCATATACATGGATATGTCACTGTTTAAGCCGTATACATACAAAGAGAAATCGGTAAACAAATATTTTGATTCCAAACAGGAGCCATTCCGCAGACTGTTTGCAATAATGCTTGGAGATAAACCTATAGGCGAGGTGCAGCTTAAAAGTATTGATCAGAGCAAGAAAGAGTGCACTCTTAGTATTCATATGCAAAATGATAATTTTAAGGGCAAGGGATACGGAACAGAGGCGGAGAGATTGGCTGTTAGGTACGCTTTTGATGAGCTTGGGATGAAGGCGGTAAATGCGGATACTGTTGTTAAAAATGTAAGAAGCCAGCATATACTTGATAAACTGGGATTTGAGTTTATAGGGAAAGAGGGCGATTTTAAATACTATCGTTTGGAGAATGCAGAGTGAGATAAGGACAGACATTTTATAGAGTAATATCCGTTTGCAAAACAGGATAGAAGAATTGAGTTGGGGGAATGGATGAAAACATATCTTGACGATGGAAGCATAAAAGTCCGTAGCATGTTAGAAACAGATGCGAAAATCATCTATGATACGTATTTTTCATATGGATGGCATCCGGAAATGGAAACATACGAGAACTATTACAAAGAACAGGAATCAGGAGATAGATTTGTTTTTATAGCGGAATATGAGGGCAGAGTTGCAGGATTATGTACGCTGTTATTGAAGCCGACAGAAGGTCCGTGGCTTGATACAAACTGGCCTGAGATAGTTGATCTTTGCGTTTTCTTTGACGTCCATGGAAAGGGAATAGGGACGAGACTTCTTGATGCTGCAGAGGCAGAGGCTAAAGGGATAGCTGATCATGTTTTCCTTGCAGTTGGAGTTCATTCAGGATATGGACCGGCTCAGAGGATGTATGTAAGCAGAGGCTATAACTTTGATGGTAGCGGAGTCTGGTACAAGGGGAAGCAGCTTGGACAGTACGAACAATGTTGTAATGACGATGATCTTTTGCTGTTTATGTCCAAGAAATTAAACTGAGGAAATCACCACTCATGGTTATCACCTAACTTAACACATAGAAATAAGACTTAAATTACTTTAGGAGGGAACAGCATGCTGCCAACAGCGGAGGAAGTAAAAAGAGAATTAGAAATAGCGGGGGAGCTTAATCCCGGGCCATGGATAAAGCATTCCATCAATACAGGAATTGCGGCGAGGAATATCGCTGAAAAGATCCCCGGGATGGATGCAGAGAAGGCTTATATAGTAGGATCTATGCATGATATTGGTCGTAGGGCTGGCATTACAGATATTCCGACTCATGTGTATGACGGTTACAAATATTGTATGGAAAAAGGATGGGACGAGGTTGCAAGAATATGCATGACGCATTCCTATCTCAGGATGCAGGATGAGTTTGACTATGAGCCTGAAACTGAGCATGAAAAAGCGATCAAGGCCTACATTATGAACTGTGAAGCGGATGACTATGATAAGCTGATTCAGCTTTGTGATTCGCTTGCAGTGGACTATGGCTTTGTGATTTTGGAAAAGAGATTTGTAGATGTTACCAGACGATATGGAATCATGGAAGGTTATATAAAGGGTTGGGAAATAGCGTTTAAGATTAAAGAGGAGTTTGAGGCGCGCATGGGATGCTCTATTTATGATGTGCTTCCAGACATTGGAAAGACATCACTCCTGACACCTAAGCCCTGGAAGCCACCTGTAAAGCAAGTTGATTAAAACTAAACACGAATAAGGCAGCGAGATGTTATAACTTGGAGAAAAATATGAATAGTTTGTTTTACGAGGGACTAATTGAAAATGATATAAAGAAGCTTCTGGCGGTTCCCAAAAGTGATCTTCACAATCATTCAACGAAGGGATGCAGACGAGAGTGGCTTGCTGAGCAGTTAAACATGGATTTGCCAAAACCGCCTGAAAAGTTCGGGGGCCTTGATGGAATGCAGGAATGGTTTACCAGGAACCTCAAACCGTATTGCTTGGGGAGCGAGGGAATTATCCTAAGATGGGAAGGAGCATTTGCGGAGGCAAAGCGAAATAATATAACAAGACTTGCCATGAACTTTGGGGCTCAGGAAATTGATCTTGTTGGAGGAGTGGATACTTTTACAAAGATGATTGAAGGCTTCTGGAAGGAGTATTGTCCGGAAACCAATTTTGAGCCGGAGCTTACCTATGTATCCTTGTGCGATGTTTCAAAGGAAGCAGACAGAATCGATGAGTATGTATCCACCGGCTTTTTCAAATCCATCGATGTATGCGGTGGTGAGAACCTAAAGCCCTTTGAGGATTTCCTGCCACTTTATAAAAAAGCTGAACAATATCATCTGATCAAGAGAATTCATGTTGGCGAGAGCGGATCTGCGGAGGATGTAAGACGGGCTGTGGATGTACTGGGGCTTGATGAAATCCATCATGGAATACATGCTGCGACTTCAAAGGAAGTGATGAAATTTCTTGCCAAGAACAAGATAATATTGCACGTCTGTCCCAGCAGTAATGTGATGCTGGGATATGCTAAAAGCTATGAAGATCATCCAATAAGGACATTGGTTCAGAATGGGGTTCAGGTTACGATAAACACCGACGACCTTCTGATATTTGATAGCTCAATAGAAAATGAATATCTATTACTGTACAACTCAGGGGCACTTAGTGCAGAAGAGCTTGATGAAATAAGGCTTGCTGGGTTAGAACAATAATGAAAAGAGAGCAGGTACTAAGATAATGAGTTGGTGACAAATTGTCATCAAGTGAGAGCAAAAAGTAGGCATCATTCGGGAGGAGACAATAATGGCAAAGCAGAATATCTATGATAACGATGCGTTCTACGATAATTTCAAGAGTTTAAGAGATAGCGATATAAATTTCAACGATCTCATCGAAACGCCGATAATAACAGCAATGATGCCAGATCTTAAGGGAAAGAGAGTTTTGGACATCGGCTGTGGCATGGGACAGCATGCCATGCAGTATGTAAAATCAGGTGCGCGTTCGGTTGTCGGAATAGACATTTCTGAGAAGATGCTCGCTTACGCAAAGGAGCACAATTCTGATGAGAAGATCACATATAAAAGAATGGCCTTTGAGGAACTGGATAGTCTTGATGAAAAATTCGATGTCATAACAAGTTCGCTTGCTTTTGACTATGTCGAAGACTTTGGGAAGCTTATGAAGACTATATATGGAAAACTGGATGAGTCTGAGTATCTGGTTTTCTCAATGTCGCATCCCCTTTCAACGGCATATGATGGAGTTTACGATAGGTACACCAGGACGGAGACAGGGAAAAGACTTTATGCCAACCTTCACAACTATGGTATAGAGGGGCTTAGGCATATTCACTGGGTTGTCGATGACTATGAAGTATATCACAGAACGGTATCCACGCTTATAAATGAAATTGCGGCAGCAGGTTTCGTGATTGAGGAGTGTCAGGAATCGAAGATTTCTGAGGAACTGCTGCAGAAGTACCCGGATCAGTTTGACGGAGTGATTCACCAGCCGGATTTCATATTCTTTAGATGCAGAAAATGATTATAGGGCTATGTAATACAAATTTTATATAAACTACGAAAAGTTAGTTTTCTATTTGCTATATAGAAGACTTTGGAGGCATAAATGGGGAGAGTTGCAATTATAACGGGAGCTGCAGGCGGCCTTGGCAGAGCTGATTTCTGTTTCACTTCAGTATATGCGCGAAGGATCAGGAATCATCAATGTTTCGTCCGCATCTTCTTTTCAGCCAAATCCATATCTTAGCATGTATTCAGCCAGCAAGGTGTTCCTTAAGAACTTCTCAAGAGCGCTTGGTGTGGAGCTCAAGGAGAGGAAAATCACTGTAACCTGCGTGTGTCCTGGGTGGGTTGATACCGGAATGCTTCCTAAGACAAAGGATGGCAAAGAGATTAAGTATTCCGGAATGCTTAAGGCTTCCTATGTAGTTAAAACGGCTATGTCTGATTTTGCCAAGGGGAAGGATATGTCAGTTCCCGGATTTTTCGCGGGATATTTCAGATTGTATTCAAAGATAATGCCAACCAAAATTGTAATGAAGCAGTGGCTAAGGGGGATAAAGGAGTACGTATGAAATACGGGATCTCAACGGAAAGAGTTGATCTTTTTGATGTGAATATCGTAATTGTTATGCAGGTCAAATTGCGCGAAGCTGTTCCGTTTGAGGAGCTGCAAAAAGCCTTTGAAAAAGCATGCAGCGCCCATGAAGTCTTGCGCTCCAAGGTTGTGATAGACGAAGAGGGAGAAGCTTTCTATGTGGATTGCGACTGCCCTAAAAATAGTTTTTCAGAAACCACGCAGACACTTACAGAACTCATAAATTCTAATGAAAGGAAGCGTTTTAAAATTGAGGAGGGCGAGTTTATAAGGGGATTCGCAGCTCCTGATGGCCTCGTCTTTATGATGCATCATTTAGGCGGTGATGGAAAATCACTTCTGTACTTCATAGAAACTTTTATGAATTGTCTTTCCGGAAATGAAATTGGGGAGGTTCCTTTTAAAAATCTCACACTGGAAAATCTTCCTGAAAATAGCAGAATTCCATTTTTCTACAAAATCCTGGTAAATAGATGGAATCGTAAGTGGCAAAAGGATAAGCGCGTGTTTGACTTCTTAGACATGGACAGAGCTTACAAGAACTTCTGGGAGAATAGAAAGACCAAGACCATAATTAAGAGATATGAGAAGTCTGACATAGAGCAGCTGATACAGAAAGCAAAAAGAGCAGGCGTATCACTGACCGCTTACCTTATCACTGACATGATCAAGGATGAAAAGAAGAAGGTAGATGTGGGCCTTGCTGTTGATGGAAGGACAGACAATAACAGATCCATGGGAAACCAAGCCACAGGCATTTCTGTTGAATATAAATACGACGAGAAGAAGTCATTCGAAGAAAACGCCATGGCGATTCACAGTCTAATGCAGAAGAAGCTTAATGATGACAGATATCGTTTCTTCGTGCTTGGGTTCATGGGTAAATTGGATTCGACTTTGAAGGATGCACTAAATCTTGAGCATGCAGGATATTTTCATGCAAAATCATCATCTACGGTGGCGGAGCTTCTGGGGTATGGTGAGAAGGTTAAGGACTATAGCATAACGAATCTTACGAGGGCGGATATTCCGCTTAAGTATGGAGATTATGAAATAAAGGAAATTGCATTTATTCCGCCGGTTATTTCATATGGCAAGAACATAATAGGAATCGTTACGGCGGGAGATGTCATGAATATTGCATGGCACACCTATGAAGAATAGTAATCATCAAATATTGCATGGCATACTTACGAAGAATAGTAGTAGAGAAAGGTGCAGATGCTATCTGCTAAAAGCAAGTAGATGTGGGTATCAGAGTTAGAAAAATCAAATCTGACAGAAGACATAGTGGACAGAATATTGTATAAAGGGCTTGAGGATAGCGGCGAGAGCGCTGACTGCATACTGGTGCTTGGCAGCATTAAGGCGCCTGAGTTCAGAATTCCTGTGGCAGTTTCTGCCTATAAAAATGGCAGGGCTCCAAAGATACTGTTATCCGGAGGTTCTGTGAGAAATTTTGAAGACGGAAGAATGGGCGAAGCGGAGCGCATGCTAAATGCGGCGTTGGAACTTGGTGTGAAAAGGGAAGATATAATCCTGGAGCAGGAATCCCAGAACACTGTTGAGAATATGCTGGCATCGCTGATGGCACTTCATAGAGCATTTTGGATAAATAAGGTTAAGAGAGTTTTAATTGTGACAACAACTTTTCATATGAGAAGGAGTATTCAGCTCGCAAGATATCTTTTCCCTGACCATATAGAAGTGTTGCCGTGTCCTGCGGATGATATAAATACAAGACGTGAAAACTGGTATAAAACCGAGGCTGGAAAAGAGCGGGCTATGGGTGAAGTTTACAAGATAATGGAATCCGTAGAAAATGGGCTTTTCCCGGATTTCGAGATTTAAACGGCCAAGGTCATGGAATGTGGCATAAGTTTCATAAAATGAGCTGAAAAAGAGGGAGCTAAATGACTAAACAGATAGGCGTAATTTCAGACATACATAGTAACTATACCGCCTTTAAGACTGCGGTAGAATATATGAAAGAAAGAGGCATCACCGAGTTCTTTTTGCTGGGAGATTATGTGTCCGATACAACGGATACCAAAGAGACACTGAAGTATTTGCATGAACTAATGGATAACTATAAGGTTACTGCCATAAGAGGAAATCGTGAGGACTATTTACTTGGTCAGAGAAAGGTTATGCGCGGAGAATCTGATGCACCGCTGTGGCTTTACAATTCGGCATGTGGAAATCTTCTTTACACATTTGAGCTTTTGTCCGATGAAGATTTGGATTTCTTCGAATCACTGCCAATTTCCTTTAAATATGAGTGCGATGGATATCCTTCTATAACCTGTTGCCACGGATCTCCCAAAAACAGTCGAGAGCCGCTTTTGATGAATAATGGGAGCGCAAAGAACTGGTTAAAAAAGGTAGACACTGATTACATCGTTGCTGGGCATACGCATATTCAGGGCGAGTTAGAGTGTGAAGGAAAACACTATTTTAATACCGGATCGACAGGAATTGCCATAAATGCTGCGGGACAGGCTCAGTGCCTGATACTTCATGGCTATGATGAAACAGAACCGGAAGGCCCTTGCTGGAAGGCAGAGTTTTTAAATATTCCCTATGATGTGGATTACGTAATCGATGCAATCTATGAAAAGGGGCTCATGGACAAGGGAAAATGGTTTGCAGCCAACAATATTTTTATTTTAAAAACCGGAAATGACTATACTGTGGACCTCTTGAAAAAGGTAGCGAGTCTCCAGAAGGAAGCAACAGGGCAGGAGGTCAACTGGCCTTATATCGAGGAAGAGTATTTCACGAAAGCCGCTAAAATTGTAGGGATTCCGGATTACAGGCAGAGAGCCTGATTTGTAACAGAGGTAGCTTTTAAATAATCTAAATTGAATCATTGATAAAGCAGGGGGCAGGTGAGCTATAACTCATCTGCCTCTTTGGTTTATTTTTTCGGAGTGTCTTTCAGGTTGAAAATCGGTGCAAATATAGTAAACATCAGTGTTTATCTCTTGGCAGCAATGCATGTAATTTAATATAATATAGACCTACGGTCTTGTTTTGTTGGGTGGTGAAAAATGATAGAAATTCAGGATATTCCGATAGAAAACATAAATGATTTTTGGAAACTTCACATAAAGTATCTTGTGGATGATGAGATCAGCGAGGATGAAGAGGACAAGGAATATTTCGAAGGCGATGAGTATGACATGCCTCTTTTTATAAAAAAAATTTTTACAAATCTTCTTGACCTTGCCCTTGGGGCGGCATTTACGATGACTTCATTACTTACATCAGGAGGAAAAAGGTATGAAGTTTTATATTAACGAAGAGGCAAAGGTTAAGGAGCAGTACACTAAGGCAGAAGGACTCAGTACAAGAATATCAATTCATAATAAGTACTCGACAAACAAGATGGGACTGGGCAATTGGTACTTTACTGTTTTTGAGATAGAAGAAGGAATGAAGGTTTTGGAACTTGGCTGCGGCACAGGTTCAATGTGGGCTGGTCACGAGGATGTGATTAAGAAATGTTCCGAGATAATCTTTTCGGATTTTTCTGAAGGAGTACTGGAGACCGCAAAGAGTAATATAGGCGAACATCCAAACGCAGAGTTTAAAACGATCAACATTCAGGACATTCCTTCTGAAGACAACTTTTTTGACATAATTATTGCAAACAACATGCTTTATCATGTTCCTGATATAGAGAAGGCTCTTTCGGAAGTCAAAAGAGTTCTTAAAAAGGGCGGTAAATTTTATGCGGGAACCAGCGGCGAGAAGGGAATCATGGAGACCATCGTGAGCTGGATGGGAATTCCCGGAGCATATGTAAATACATTTTCATTGGAAAATGGTGGCGAAAAGCTGGAAAGACATTTTTCAGAAGTTAAGATTGAGAGATATATAGATTCTCTGGAAGTAACAAATCTGGATGATCTTATGGACTATATTTATTCTGGGATAACCTTTAAAAATGTCTGCAAACTCTCTAAGGAAGAGGTCAGGACGATTCTGGAGAGTCATGTGGAAAACGGAGTGCTGAAGCTTCCAAAGGATCCCGGGATGTTTGTATCACTGAAATAAAGGGGAAAATATGCATTTTGTAGATGCGAAGGGAATACTGACAACAAATGGCGGACGCTGTGGAATGAATATTTATCGCGGCTGCTCCCATGGCTGCATTTATTGTGACAGCAGGAGTAAGTGTTATCAGTTCACGCATCCTTTCGAGGATATAGAGGTGAAGCAAAATGCTCCGGAGCTGTTGGAGGCAGCTCTTAAGTCCAAGAGGAAAAAATGCATGATCGGCACAGGTGCGATGTCTGACCCCTACATGCACTGTGAGATGGAACTGGGACTCACAAGGAAGTGCCTTGAGATAATAAGAATGTATGAGTTTGGACTGGCTATACAGACCAAGTCGGACAGAATACTTAGAGATATAGATTTACTTGATGATATAAACAGAGCTGCAAAATGCGTCGTGGAAATGACGCTCACAACTTTTGATGATGAGCTGTGCAGCATATTGGAGCCGAATGTATGTAATACAAAGAGGCGCATAGAGGTTCTTGAAGAGATGCAAAAGAGGGGGATTCCAACGATAGTGTGGATTACTCCGATTTTGCCATATATAAATGATACTGAGGAAAATGTCTCGCAGATACTTGATGAGTGTGCCCGCGTTGGAGTTAAGGGAATCATTGATTTTGGAATGGGACTGACTCTGAGGGAGGGCGACAGGGAGTATTATTATGAAGCTCTTGATAAGCATTTCCCCGGATTAAAGCGCAAATACATTGAGAGATATGGAAATGCCTATGATCTTCCAAGTCCGAATGCGAAGAGGCTGCTGAAACTGTTAAGAGAAAAGTGCAAAGAAAACAACATGCTCTATAAGCCGGAGGATTGCTTTGAATATATGAATGAGCTACCGGAGAGATTTGAGCAGATGAGCTTGTTTGACATAGATAATTGAGCGGTTAGCTGTAGGTAGAGTATAAGAAGATAAATTGAGGATGCTGATAGGGGGAGAATCATGAATCTTATTATCCATGATTTGAATGAAACTGAATGGAAAGAAATAGCGGCTGATTACGAAGGATGGGAAGTGTTGTCAGGTAATGAGAACGTTACACCCTGCGTTGGATGCTTTGGCTGCTGGCTTAAAACTCCGGGAGAGTGCGTCCTTAAGGATGGCTATAACCATATGGGCGAGCTTATCCATAAGGCGGATGAAGTTGTGATCATGAGCAGATACACCTACGGCGGATTCAGCAGCTCGGTTAAAAGTATCTTAGACAGAAGCATAGGGTACATACTGCCGTTTTTCAGAATGGTAAATGGTGAAATGCACCATAAACCAAGATATCCGGAGATCAAGCCACTGAGATTTGTTTTCAGAGGTACTGGGCTGACTGAGGAGGATAAGGAAAAAGCAAGGAAATATGCCGAAGCTGTGCGCACAAATCTGAATGGAAAGATAACAGAGATAAGGTTTGTTGAGTGTGAAGATAAAGATGCGAAGGCTGTCAGGGCGGATGGTGTTGATTCTGTTCGGGACAATATGGCAGATAAAACAGTTTTTATAAACTGCAGCATGCGCGGAGATGAGGCGAATTCCAAGAAATTTCTGGATGTTATCGCTGATAAGGTCAGTGGTGATACGGAGAGGATAAACATCGCGTCCTATGTGAAGAGGCTAGATGAGCTCTGCGGGATTGTTCTTGGTGCGAAGAAAGTGGTGCTTGGAATGCCGCTCTATGTGGATGGAATACCTGCGCTTCCGTTAAGGCTCATGGAGATGGTGGAAAAAGAGTGCACCGATGGAGATAAAAAGATTTATGTTGTCGCAAACATGGGGTTTTTTGAGAGTGAGCAGATTGTGAATCTGCTTAGCATGGTGAAGACCTGGTGCGAAAAGTGCGGATTTAAGTACTGCGGCGGAATGGCCATAGGTGCCGGTGAGATGATGGGACAGGTTCTCAAATTTGGAAGTAATGGTCCGGGAAAATTCGTTTACGATGAGCTCATCAGATTTGGAGAAGCGATTAATTCATCGGAAGCTGTGGAAGATATTTACACGAAGTCCAATAAATTTCCGCGCATTGCATATTTCCTAGCGGGCAATAGCGGGATGACAAAATCCGGTAAAAGCAATGGACTTTCGAAGAAGGATCTGATGATGAGAATAGGCTAGAGATCAGAGGAAGAGTTTTTATGACTAACGAAGAGATAAGAAGAATTGCTCTGGAGCAGTCCGCAGAGGACTTGGGCTGTAAGGCAGAGGATTTTCTTGCTAATGAAAATATAGTGGTTCCGTTTAAGCTCGGGAAAAATGCGAGAAAGTATTTGAAGGAGCCTATTACCTGCAA
The DNA here is from genome assembly GCF_000423925.1 of Butyrivibrio sp. VCD2006. Classification (GTDB taxonomy): domain Bacteria; phylum Bacillota; class Clostridia; order Lachnospirales; family Lachnospiraceae; genus Butyrivibrio. The sequence goes on along the minus strand of NZ_AUIX01000001.1, from coordinate 125,856 downwards.
TCTTGTTTCCTATGGAAACAACATAGTTGCGGGAGTAACTGAAGAAGTGGCAGAAATTGTGAAGGAGTACATTGGAAGATACGAGTTTTACCACTGCTTCGAGACTCCAAACATGCACTGGCTTGATGATCGCATGAAGGAAAAAGGGCATAAGATATGCTTCATGGCTGAGTATTATCTTCCGGATGTAAATAACCTTCCAAAGCTCTCCTGTGGTTATGAGCTTAGAGTGCTTGGGCAGGAAGACTTTGGAGAGCTCTATAAACCGGAATGGGACAATGCTTTGTGTGCTGACAGAAGGCAGTTAGATGTTCTTGGTGTTGGTGCCTACGATGGAGATAAGCTTGTTGGATTTTCAGCCTGCTCAGCTGATGGAGAGGAGATGTGGCAGATTGGCGTTGATGTACTTCCTGAGTACAGACAAAATGGAATAGCTTCTGCAATCACGGCAAGACTTGTAAGAGAGATATTAGACCGCGATAAGGTTCCTTTTTACTGCACAGCATGGTCCAACATAAGGTCAGTCAGAAATGGAATCAAGAGCGGACTTATCCCTGCCTGGGCTGAGATGACTGTGAAGCCGGCAGCAGTCGTGGATGGGTTTAATGAAGTGGATAAATAGTATTAAATAGTTAAGAGGAATGACGGATGATTGGAAAGTTCTGATTAAATAGATAAACGTACGGAGGATTAGAAAAATGTTTTGGGATAAAATATCACCGCTATATGATTTCTTTGAGAATGTGTACAACCACAAGGTTTACTCCGGGACAGGAAAAAAGGTAGCGGAATTTATTAGCAAATCAGATGAAGTGTTTGAGTGTGCCTGTGGTACAGGTGCAATAAGCCAGTATATTGCACCAAAATGTAGGAGCCTGATTGCAACAGATTTTTCATCAGGAATGCTCAAACAGGCAGAAGCAAAATGTAAAGAGTATAAGAATGTCAGCTTCAAGAAAGCAGACATAACAAACATAAAGTGCAAAGCAAACAGGTTTGATAAGGTGGTTGCGGGAAATGTAATTCACTTATTACCTGAGCCGGAGAAGGCGCTATCAGAGATGCTGCGCGTAGTAAAGCCCGGTGGCAAGGTTATCATTCCGACTTACATAAACAAGTCAAAGACTTCAGCTAATTTCGCTGTAAAATTTGTTGAACTTTTGGGAGCGGATTTCAAGCAGCAATTTGATCTTTCTTCTTACAAGAAATTCTTTGCAGACATGGGATATAAGGATGTAAAATATTGCGTGGTTGATGGTAGAATGCCCTGTGCAATTGCAGTGATCACAAAGTAATAGTGCCATATTATAAATATAGTTTTTTAGCACAAATACAATTAAATAACATATTGGAAAATTCTGGAGAGACAATAATGACATTACTTGTAATAGATATTCAAAAGGGAATTACTGACAACAGATTATATAGATTTGAAAAGTTTTTGGCCAATGTAAAAGAGCTAATTGCCCTTGCACGAAGTAATGGTCAGGAAGTGATTTTTGTGCAGCATGATGATGGACCTGGAAGCGGTTTTTCAATAGGGGATGAGGACTACGAGATATTTGAAGAGGTTGCACCTGAAGGCAGAGAAAAGATTTTCACAAAAACAGTAAACAGTGCACTGCATCCATCTACAGGACTTCTCAAATATTTGCGGGACAAGGATGAGAAGGCTTTGATGATAATCGGACTTCAGACCAATTTCTGCATAGACGCAACAATAAGGACAGCCTTCGATAATGGTTTCGAAGTGCTGGTTCCGGAACACACTAACTCAACTTTTGACAATGTGTATATGAATAACGATGCATGCTACCACTACTACAATGAGTTCATGTGGCCAGGCAGATTTGCAAAATGTATCAGCATGGATGAGGCTAGAGAACGTCTTACTGTAGAGTGATAAGTATATAGAGGGGACAAAAACTACATAATGGAGGTGAAGTTTGGAGGAATATTTGAACATGAAAGAAGTAGAAATTGTTGGGGACAACTATTTTGGCAGTTGGGTTAAAAGCCGTATTGCCTGCAGAGGAATAATAGTGCAGGATGGAAAAATCCTTCTTACCTATGAGCCGGACAATGGTCAGTACATGATTCCGGGTGGCGGACTCGAGGAGGGTGAAAACGAGGAAGAGTGCTGTATCAGGGAGATGGCTGAGGAGACAGGAAAAGTAGTTGAGGTCTCTGACTGCAAGCTTGATATCATGGAGTACTACGAAGACTGGATGGGACATTCCAAGTATTTCTTATGCAAAATAGTTGGTGAGACCAAGACAAACTATACTGAGCAGGAGCTTGCTGTAAAAATGGAGACCAGATGGGTTTCGGTGGATGAAGCTATTGAGGAATTCTCTAAGCATGAATCCTACAGAGCTACTGATGAGATGCGAAGGGGAATGTATTTAAGGGAATATACTGCTCTTAAGGAACTATTGGGGATATAATGCTTTTTACACTATTTATTACATTTGCAAAAATAGGGCTGTTCACCTTTGGCGGTGGACTGGCCATGATTTCATTGATTGAAAATATCTGTGTGGAACAGAAAAAGTGGATCACGCATGAAGAGATGATGAATGTAACAGTTATTGCCCAGTCCACTCCCGGACCGATAGCAATTAACTGTGCTACATATGTTGGATATAAGAAAAGAGGTTTAGCGGGTGCCATTGCAGCGACCGTTGGAATGGTGCTTCCTTCATTCATAATAATTCTGATTATCTCCAGATTCCTGGACAGCTTTCTTGAGATTACATGGATTGCCAACGCATTTAAAGGAATTCGTATCGCAGTCGGAATACTGATTCTGGATGTAGCAATCAATATGATAAGTAAGATGAAAAAGAAAAAGTTTCCATGCGTAATCATGGGCTGTTCATTCTTTGTGATGCTTCTCATAAACATTTTTTCCTGGAAGTTTTCATCAATAAGTCTGATGTTGATCTCTGGAATTATCAGTTTGTCAGTCTATATGGCTCTCGGCTCACCATCAGGGAAAGGTGGTGAATCTAAATGATTTATCTGGATTTGCTCATTGGATTTTTAAAGGTTGGATTTTTCTCTTTTGGTGGGGCGTATGGTGCAATACCGCTTATAAGAGATGTTGTGCTTGAGTATGGCTGGATGGATGAAGAATCCGTAATGGATATGATAGCTATTGGCGAGAGTACGCCCGGCCCTATTATGGTCAACCTCGCAACTTATGTAGGCAGCAGACAAGCCGGCATTTTAGGCGCAGCACTTGCGACGCTGGCTGTGGTACTTCCTGCATTCCTTATAATTCTACTGATTATGGTCCTTCTTAAAAAGCTTCTTGAAAATCAATATGTTCAGGCGATTTTAAGAGGACTAAAGCCCTGTATTATAGGAATAATACTATCTACAGGTGTTTATATGATTATTAAAAACGGAATATATCCGGTTACAGAAAATAAGGATATGTTACCGATTATTCTTACAGCAATATTGGCTGTAATTTACTATGGTTCAAGGAAATTACTTAAAAAGAAAATGACTCCGATAATGCTGATAATAGCGTCAGCAGTGCTGGGTATAGCGATATACGGAGTATGAGAATCTAATGTCAATTGCAACTTGTGCATCCCCAAATGCAACTTATGCAGATTTGAATATTTGGGTTTTCTTTTTCTGATAAAGTAAAAACATCTTAAGAAAAGGAGCACAAAACAAATGAAAAAGAACACAATCGTTAAGGTAATAAAAATCACATTAGGAGTAGTTGCAGCGCTGATAGTTGTCGGCTCAATCGGAATGGCAAAGCTTGTTACCGATGGCGTATTTTATCAGAATAAAAACAATGATACTCAGGGCAATTCAGTTAAGCAGCTTGCAAAATATGGATTTGACCTTGACGGATTTAATGCTACATATAAGGGCGAAGAGATTTCAGCTACAGCAGAGGATGGAAATGTTGTTCCCGCAACATATTTCGATATGGATAGCGACAAGTGCGTAGTACTTGTACACGGAGCCGGCGGCGACAGAGTAGCAACCTATCCTCTTGCACAGCAGTATATTGAGAGAGGTTATGACGTAATTGCTTTTGATGACAGAGGCCACGGATTAAACCCTGATACAAAGGTAACTTTTGGTGTTAATGAGCAGCGCGATGTTAAGGCTCTTGTAAAGTATGCAAGAGAGACTCTTGGAAGCTCAAAGGTTATTGTTCACGGCCAGTCAATGGGCGGAGAGGTTACAGCAGTTTATGCATCAAACGTAACTCCCGGAACCGTAGAGGCAGCAGATGCCGTTATACTTGATAGCCCTGTTCCCGGAATGGAGTACATGATCAGAAGCGTCATTGCAGATGATGACCCGGTGGAAATGGAATCAGCTATGACATCTTACTTAATTGAAACAGGTAAGCTTTACTCAGATATTTGCTACCATGTTAACTGGAACAAGGGTGATACAATCAAGGTTGTAGCAAATGATCAGCTTCCTACACTTGTATTTGTTTCAGAAAAAGATACAGTTTGTCTTCCTGAGAAGGTTGAGGAAGTATATGAAAATGTTGGAAGCGAAGTAAAGAGCATTGCTTATGTAGACAGTGCACACATTGAAGGAGTTATTGATGATCCTGCAGGATACATGGAATATGTTGAGGATTTCCTTGCAAATGCCGGATTATAAATGGGAGTATGAAGCTAAATCTATTCGAAGATAAGAACATTTTAGATGAGCATGTGGACGTGTATTTCTCAAATATGCGTCCACAGATTAAGCAGATAATGGATATCGTCAAATCAGAGAGGATATCGCTTTCAGGAAGACCTGCGGATGATGATCTTGACGATGGTGAAGAGATACTTATCGATCCAAAAGAGGTATACTACCTGGACTATGTGGACAGAAAGCTTTTCATGTACACAGGAAATGGTGTTTATCGAATCATGAAGACTCTTGCGGAGTGCGAGGAGCTTCTTTGGAACTATGGATTTGTGAGAGTTTCCAAGTCCAATCTCATAAACATTTTCAAAATAAAACAGCTAAAGCCTGACCTTAACATGAAGGTTTATGCCTATTTTGATAATGGTGAGAGAATCTGTGTCAACAGAAGCTACAAGAAGGAATTTGATCAGTATCTTCAGAAAATGCGGAGAATGGTATAGTGAAAAAGTATTTTAGCAATTTAGCCTTAATGATCAGTATTTCATACACGATGGTTTCTGTATCTGCTACAGTTTGCAATATTATGCTGGGCGGTCAGACTAATAACATGAACGAACTCCTGATGTTTGCGATATGTATCATAGCTTCTGTGGTTTTATCGATGCATGGGCTCTTTGATAGTGTGAGCCCGCTTTTGATGATGGTTATTCAATATCTGGTGGCGTGTGCGCTGATTGCAGTGCTGCTCCTTATTATAAGCCGCTTCGATACGATTACTCCAAGAGGATGGTTTGAGCTCTATCGATCCTTTACGATTCCATACATCATCCTGGCGGGAATCTATTACTACAGTGTGTTCGCGGATGCAAGAAAAAAAGAAAGTCTGATCAAGGATTTGCAGAAGCAGATGGGTGAATCTGCAGGCTTTAAGGGATAATGCAAGGCTTAATAAAAACTTAATTCTTTATAAAGCGGATTTTAATTAATTTCGGTTATGATGTTGCCTAATTGAAGTAGTTCTATCATTTCAACAGTTCTAATTTTAGGAGGTAATGAAAATGAAGAAAATTATTTCTGTAATCCTGGCAACAACATTGTTTTGTGCACTGACAATTTCAGCTAGTGCAGCACCTCTTAGCCCCGACAAAATTGTGCCGGGTGAGCTTGAGAACAATGCGGTTCTCGGTGCTGAGATGGTTGAGACAGATACTTTCATTCCTGTTTCCACAGGTGTTGGCGGAGTAAAGCGGGACGCTGACGAAGTAACCGGAATGACAGCTGTTATTACTCATGTAAATCCTGTTTATACAGGAACTGCACAGAAAATTGCTTCTAAGCTCGGAGCAAATGTAGTTGGTGCTTTTCACGTTACTCTTCCTTGTGGAGTTAGAGATGCCGGTGTCACATTTGACATAAAGGAAGGCTTCACAATGCCTGAAAATCCGGTATTCATTTCCTTACATGGAAAGGCATTCTGCACTCCAAAGGGAATTATAAAACTCAATGACAGGCAGATTGTTGTGGTATTCAATGCTTCTGACAGAGATTTCTATATGCTTGATGGTGGTGCACTTGAGTTTGACCAGCACATTACATACAGAGATTTCTTTGGTAAAAAATAATATAAAATAAAAACATAAAAATCCTCAGGGCACGTATCAATGCTCTGAGGATTTTTTTAGTAAATTATTATGTCAGCATCTCGTAGGTTACACCATATTTTTTAGCGATATCTGCGGCATAGGACAGACCAACCGGCGGGGCAAGCTTCACTTTATAGGAGCGGACTCCGTTATCTGATGCGACGATCAGGGAAGCTGCCTTGAACTGACCACTTTTTTCGTTCAGCTCATCTATATCGTAGGCGAGCTTGTGCATATGAGTGTTGTAAATGGTGCGACAGCCCTTATCAAGGATTGCCTTTGAACAGTCTCTTGCAATGAAATAACCCTCATAGCCGTTGTCGTTGTAGAGCTTTTGAACATAATCCTTGAGTGCGATAAGGCCTTCTGAGTGGATATCAGCAGTCGACAGACATTCATAAATTGAATCAAGGCACTGGATATAATCGTTGATTTCTTCCAGTCTATGCAGAAGATCCCAGATACCCAGCTCATGGTCGTGGTCATGCTTGTAGCTTCCGTACTCCCTAAGGAAATTTATCCTGTCAAAAAGCGCCACAATTTTTTCGCGCATTTCCCGATTTTTCATAAGGTCATCGAAAATCTCGCTTCGGAATTTGGCGTTTTTAGCTGAGTCAGTCATCATGCTCATTACATTGTAAATGTAGGTCTGCTCCGCAGGCTGAATGGACAGCTTTGTGACAATGTTATCCATGCCTATATCATGAAGTGTGACCTCGCTTAATTTATTGAATTTTAAAGTCTGATCCGGAAATAAAAGACTGATTTTTTCTGACATATGTTTTCCCCAATAAAGATACCCTTCTAACATTTTTCATATAGAGTATTCTATGATGAAAAACTGAGGGATACAATGCACTAGAATTACAAAAAGAGGCAGGTGTTTTTGGATATCACGTGCTTAAAAGATAAGTGTAAAATCATGGCAAATGGGTGTATTGTGAGATATTATTTTTTTATGGTTTAGAATAAAAGAGTAGAGGAGAACTGGTATGAAGGTAGGATTATCAGCATGTTCAAACGGGCATATAGAGGATTGGATGCCGGAGCTTGATAAGCTTTGCGATGTGCTTTATGGCATGGGAATTGAGGCAGTAAGGGCACCGCACATTTTAGATAAAATAGATAAGTTCAGCGGAACTGACAAGGAACGCGCCGAAGATCTGATGAACTTTTTCAAGGATGATTCCATAGATGCGATATATGACATATCGGGCGGAGATCTGGCAAACGGAGTACTCAAATATCTGGATTTTGATGTTATAGAGAATGCGGACAAGATGTTTTGGGGCTACAGCGATCTCACCACTGTGATCAATTCCATATATGCGAAAAGCGGAAAGTCATCTGTACTCTTTCAGATAAAGAATCTGGTGTGGTCTAAGGCAGAGCTCCAACAGAAGAGATTTAAGGACTATATTGAAGGTAAAAACGAGGATCTCTTCGATGTGAAATATGAATTCCTTCAGGGTGACTCCATGGAGGGAATTGTGGTTGGAGGAAATATCAGATGCCTCACAAAGCTTGCAGGAACGCAGTTCTGGCCTGATATGACAGGAAAAATCCTCTTGCTTGAATCTTTAAGCGGACAGTGCGGACCTATGGCTACACTTTTTACACAGCTAGAACATATGGGAGTGTTTGACCAGGTGGCGGGAGTACTCCTTGGTACATTTACTGAGTATGAAAAATCCGGCATGGAGCTGTCTGTATTTGATCTTTTGAAGATGCATATTGGTGATGACCTTCCTGTGGCTAAGACCAATGAGATAGGACACGGACACGATGCAAAGGCCATTGTTATAGGGCAGACAAGAAGTTTTTACAAAGATTAAGTCAGAATAAAGCAGCTTTGAATTTATTGATAATAGTATTACATCCGGATGTGTATATGCATAATTATCACAAAATTAGATAAATTGTATTTGAACTATTGAAAAGTTTGGAAATTAGTCGTACACTAAGTGCTAATATTCCAAAAACAAAGAAAATATTCTGAAAAGGAGATTATATGAGAATTCGAGGTAACTACTCGGTGCAGCTATAAAGCTGACAGCGGTTGTATCGAGGTTACGGATTACTCCGGCTTGTGAGTTTGTTTATTTGGACCGGAGTGGTTAAAAGCTGCCAGAGGCTGCACCGACAAATAATGGATGCGAGACTAACAATTTTACAAACTAAAAACGTTATTTGAAAAGGAGCAGTTATGAACACAGAAAGAATTGAAACATTAAGAAGAGAGTGGCTTGAGGAAGAGAGCATTGCACACATAAAGGGTTGGGATTTTTCTCACATTGATGATCGTTACAAAGAGGAGGATGATCTTCCCTGGGAGTATGAGGATGTTATAAACAAGTACAGAAACGGAGATATGAAGCTTCTGGACTTTGACACAGGCGGTGGAGAGTTCCTTCTTTCACTGGGACATCCCTACAAGAACACAGCGGCAACGGAAGGTTACCCGCCGAATGTAGAGCTCTGCAAGGAGAGACTACTTCCCCTTGGAATTGATTTTAAGGCTTGTGATGATGCGTCAAACATTCCTTTTGCTGATAACTCTTTTGATATTTACATAAATCGTCACGGTGATTTTGATCCTAAGGAGGCACACAGAGTGCTTAAACCCGGCGGAGTGTTTGTTACTCAGCAGGTTGGATCAAAGAATGACAGAGATCTCGTGCAGATGGTACTGCCGGATTCAGAGGAACCATTTCCCGACAACTGTCTTGAAATTCGAAGGAAGCAGTTTGAAGAGGCAGGTTTTGAGATTCTTGAAGCTGATGAAGTTTTCAGACCAATTTCGTTCTACGACGTAGGTGCATTCGTGTGGTTCGCAAGAATCATTGAGTGGGAGTTCCCGGATTTTTCAGTAGATAAGTGCTTCGATGAGCTTCTTAAGATGCAGGAAGAGATCGACAGAAATGGCAAGGTGACAGGAACCATTCACCGTTTCCTGCTTGTTGCAAGAAAGAAGTAATGCATAGTCCAAGTAGCCAGTATGGCTTTAGGATTACAGAAAATAAGTAGTCACATAATGATTGCAGAAAGGAAAAATACTATGATGAAAAACTATAGTCTCGTCAATAGAATGGTCACTAACGTGCTCGTGAATAATAATCAGGGGCATAATTTGACGTGCGAGATGAGGCTGTAATGGATCATATATTTTTCCGGGATTCATATAAAAAGACTAAAGACCTTATCAAGCACAAAAACTTGGTAAGGTCTTATTTTTATAAAAAGTATATCGCAAGCGAAATTACATTTTAGCTCAGCAAAGAAGGAGGAAAAACTTAATGAGAATCGAAACAGAAACATTGACGCTTAAGGATGGACGTACACTTACGCTTCGAACACCTGATGAAAATGATGCACAGGCATTTATAGACTATATGGTAAAGGCAGCAGAAGATACACATTTTCTTATAAGATATCCCGAGGAAATAAGTCCAACACTCGAAAAAGAAAAAGAAATAATAATGGAGAATGCAGAGGCCGATGACGCTGCATGGTTTTCGGTTTTTGATGGTGATAAGGTAGTAGGCAATTGTTCAATATGCCGCTATAGGAGCCATCTTAAGGTTAAGCACAGATGTGTTTTTGCCATAGCCATTGATAAGGAATACTGGGGATGCGGACTTGGCGAGATTCTTATGAAAAAATCAATTGCTAAGGCTAAGGAGATGGGCTTTGATCAGCTTGAGCTCGGAGTATATGAGGACAACGAAAGAGCCAGGGCACTGTATAGAAAGATGGGCTTTGAGGAGTGCGGAATACTTCCAAGAGCCTACAAACTAAAGGATGGCACTTATGTTGGCGAAGTAAGTATGGTTCGATTTCTGTAATGTCTAAGATCCGGGAACATAATTGTTTAAAACAGAGCCCGGTAAGAACATGAATTTAAGGAGGAAACGTATGATTATTAAAAGTGATATTCCGATTCTTGAGTTTGATGATGAATCCCCGGAGGTTATTCCTGCCGACCATGGTAGCAACGGCAACAGTTTTCCTGAAAAATGCCTGTTTGCATTTCTTGGAGATGTTGTTCACGATTATGCAAAGAGGAATAACGCTGAAGTGGCAGAAGAATTTATCACTGTTGCTAATACATTTGAAATATATGTTCTTCATGAAAAGGATGAGGATATCTGCCTTGTGCAGTCCCCGATCGGAGCTCCTGCAGCAACATCATTATTGGATACACTGATATGCAGAGGTTGTAAAAAGATAATCGCAACGGGTTCATGCGGCGTTCTTACCGATATGCCTGAGAATGCATTTATTGTTCCCACAAAAGCGCTAAGGGGCGAGGGTACATCCTATATGTATCAGCCTGCTTCAAGATACATAGAGCTTGATAAAGTGCCGATAGAAGCTATTGAGAAGACTTTTGAAAAGCATGGACTTCCTTTTACTACCTGCACCACCTGGACTACGGACGGTTTTTTCAGAGAGACGAAGGATATGGTTAAATATCGACTTGAAGAGGGATGCTCGGTTGTAGAGATGGAGTGCTCTGCCCTTGCAGCCTGCAGCAGGAAAAGAGGTGCAAGCTTTGGACAGTTCCTGTTCACCGCGGATTCACTTGCAAATGTCCATGAGTATGATGCCAGGGATTTCGGCGGAGATTCCCACGAAAAGGCACTTTTGCTTGGCCTGGATATTCTAAGAAACTTCAAGTGATTTTGTTACGTATGGCATCTTTTGTTTTCTGATCCAAAATGTCATAATACTGAGTATAAAGGAGAACAATTATGGCAGTAAGATTTATGAGAACAGGGCAGCAGGGTATTATTTTGCAGAATACCGAAACAGGATACAAGATAGGTATTGATCTCTTTTTGTCCGATGATCCTGACAGACAGGTTCCTAATGTTGTGAATGCAGAGGATCTCACAGATGTCTCACTTATCTTTGGAACCCACGATCATCTTGATCATATCGACAGAGAGGCCTGGAAGAAAATCGCGAAGGTGAATCCGGATATCAAATTCGTGGCACCTAAGTTTTTTGAGAAAACACTACCGGGTGAACTTGGAATAGAAGAAGGTCGCTTTATATTTGTAGATGAAGGAGTAAGTGCTGATGAGGGAGAGGCTCATATTGAAGCAATCCCGGCAGCTCATGAATTCCTTGATGAATCTCCCGAAGGACTTCATCCATACCTCATGTATATTGTGACTATTAGTGGGAAAAAGATTTGCCATATGGGTGATACCTGTCTGTATGAAGGCGTCTATGCAAAGCTCAGAAAGATTGGGCCCTTTGATGTGATGTTTCCGCCGATAAATGGCAGAGATGCCAGAAGGTACAGCGAGAACTGCATTGGAAATATGACGTTCCAGGAGGCAGCAGACGTTGTAGGAGCCATGAAGCCTGCACTGGCAGTTCCGGGGCACTATGATATGTTTGCGGGAAACAGTGCAAATCCGGTAGATTTTACAGACTATGTTGAGGTTAAGTATCCCGGACAGAAGGTCATGATAGCTGAGCCCGGCGAGTTTATTGAAATCTGAAAACATCGCTGCTGCAATAAGCATTAATTGAATACATTAAGGCAAATAATGAGAAGAGTTTTGCAACAATCTAAGATAAGTTAATAATGAAGAACACACCAGAGTTCCGGGAAGGTTTTCTTCCCGGAATCGTTTTTTTATTAGGAGGAATTATGCTTAGACCCGACAAAATATCCGAGAACGGCCGTTTCAATAATTTTGATAATAAAGAGATTTTATATGGAAAAAAGAAGCAGCATCTTCCGGCTATGGGATGGAACAGCTGGAATGCTTTCGGAAGTGGCAACACAGAAGCGCTCACCAAAGCAATGGTAGATAAGATGGTGGAGCTTGGACTGGATAAGCTGGGCTATCAGTATGTGGTTCTCGATGATGGCTGTTATAAACCTGAGAGAGTCGATGGGAAGCTTACAAGTGAAGAGACCAAATTTCCCAGTGGCTTTAAGGCTATTTCAGACTATGTTCATGGCAAGGGCCTTAAGTTTGGTATGTATAACGACATAGGTGTTAAGACCTGCTCAGGAGCAAGAGTCGGCATCTGCGGCTATGAGGATGTAGATGCAAAGAGCTATATCGAGTGGGGTGTAGATTTTATGAAGGTTGATAACTGCTATTATCCTTTCGATAACGCGACCTTCTCAAACTCTGAGAATGCAGCATATACCTTCACTCCGAATATCAAGGCTATAAAAATCTGTGGCGATAATGAGGTTACTTTAAGCGCAGTAGCTGACGGAAAAATTACCGGAGATCGTGCAGTGGTAGAGGGTGATCATGTAACCGGACTTGGAACCTTTGATGGCACTGGCCCGGATGCATCACCTGTGGGAGTAAGAAGCAGTGAGCTTGTTTTTGAGTACGATGCTGCCAAGGCCGGAGAGTATAAACTTCAGGTTGAATATCAGTCCGGAAGAGTAGAAGGCTGCGGTGACTGGCTTCAGCTTGCAGTTGATGAAGAATACTTCTACGATGACTTCCTTACAGAGGGCCTTGCTGAAGAGCTTTCCGATAAGAACTTAAATGATCCGGACAAGAGAGATAATCCGGTGGATAACAATATGCCTGATCTTGATGAAGAGAATGCTAAGAAGGATGCAGCCGATAATGCATATAACTGGAGCGCGCCCATAAAGGTTACTCTTAAAAAGGGCGTAAATCATATAAGAGTAATGAATCACAGAAGACAGGAGAATACTCTGAATTCATATTCCAGAATTCTTAAGGCGCTAAACGATGCAGCTCCTGATCATGACATTTATTATTCAGCTTGTGAGTGGGGTAAGAGCCATCCTCAGAACTGGGCGTACAAGGTGTGTGATTGCTGGAGAATTCTTAATGACATCACATTCCGTGTTGGAAGTGATGGAGATCCGGGACACGGTGACTGGAAGGATGATTACACTCCCAGTGTGACAACACAGTACAACAAGGCGGTTATCATGGATGAGTTTGCAGGACTCGATAAGGGCTGGAATGACCCGGATATGCTTATGGTAGGAATGAACGGCCTTGATGAGACGCAGTGCAAGAGCCATATGACACTGTGGAGCGTGATGAATTCACCTTTGATGCTTGGACTTGACCTTAGAAGAGTGGAAAAAGGAGACTGGATATATAACATTATCGCCAACGAGGATCTGATAGCTCTTAATCAGGATGCTCTTGGAATCCAGGCTAAGCGTGTTTATTCAACCCTGGCAAAGGGAAGACCTGACAAGGAGTATATCAGAGATATTAACCGCGTTGATATTCTTGTGAAACCTCTTACAGGTGACAGATTAGCAATAACCTTCTTCAATGTCAGCCAGGAAGACAAGACCGGGACATATAAAGTAAGCATTGATGAGATTAAGAAGGCATTTGGAGACAAGATAAAAACCGGCGCTAAATACAGTGTTAAAGATGTATGGACCAAGGAAGAATCTGAGAATACAAGTGGTGTATTCGAGGCTAATGGTTTAAAGGCCTGCGACAGTATAACGGTTGTTGTGACACCAAACTGATTTTTATTTAATTAAGAAGTATGAAAACAGCTGAATTTATAGATTACATAATTGAACAATCTCCTGCTTCGGCAGGAGATACAGCTGCATTTTTTAAACATATGATGGCAGATAATTCAGATGCTATGTTGGAACAGTCTGTCACAAAGAAAAAAGCGGCTATGATTATTTATGCATTCATCAAAGATGTTCTGGGTTTAAAAGACATAGACTGGGGAGTTTCAAAAGCTCTTCGGGATATTTATGATTGCAGAATCTGTGCCAATGCGATTGCGCAGGTAGTTGAGAGAGGTATTTTAACACCTCAAAGCGAAAACCTTTTTGGAGGGGACATTATCATGAATGATGATGGGCTTCGCCTCGCGGCACAAAAACTGAAGGCATGCATCATATAAATATTATTTTGTGTTTATATAATTATTAGATTTATCTGCTACAGTAATGATAGATGTATATTGGCATGTTATGTGGATTCGAATAAGAGGACAGAACATGACTGCTCAAAGTCTGAATCATTACGGGTATGATAAAGCAATTGCAGATGAATGCTCAGAGCTCATTAACAGCACCAATAAGAAACATGTAATCATTTTGAATGTATGGTTTTTTATTGTTAATGTTCTTTGTGCGATTTTTTCTGCATTAGATATCTTTAGCGTAAATCAGAGTGGAATGGGACTGTATATAATCTATGCAGTTGTTTCTGCTTTGTTTTTTATTATATGCAGAGTTGTAGGAAAGAAGCAGACAACTGCCAGGATTACGGTTCTTGTTATTGCTAATATTATTATCTGGATTACATATGCAACTCAGATTTCCTGTGATCAGCCATACATGACAGCTACATTATTTATGGTTATGATTGTTGTTTTGTCATTTTCTTTTATTTCCACTATGCTTAGAACTTTAGCGGGTATCATAATTTGTTCTGCAATATTCCTCTTTTCATCATTTACTGTGAAAACAGCTTCTATAGCGAATCAGGATCTTTATAATATGATCATTTTTGTTTCGTTATCCATAGTTCTGCATTTTGCATTCCAAAGGACAAGAATGCAGCAGTTTGTTACCCTTCAAAGAAATATCCAGATTCAGCGGGAGCTTGAGATAAAATCAAGCTTTGACGCGCTTACCTCTCTGCTTAACAGAGGCAGATTCTTTTCAATTGCAAGTAATATTCTCTCAAATCCTCATGATGAATATATGGCAATGTGTCTCATAGACCTTGATGAATTTAAGCAGATAAATGACAAGCTTGGTCATCAGATGGGTGATAAGGCTATACAGATTGCAGGGCAGGCTATAATTGATGGCCTTCACCTGGATTTGTCTGAAAAGTGGGCTTTTCAGGAGAAGGTCCTGAAAGAGAAAAGCAGTTTTCCCGGAAGGCTTGGCGGAGACGAGTTTATTCTATTTCTGCGTGGAATGGAAAATCGTGAAAATGTTAAGAGGGTCTTGCAGAATATTTTGAAGACGCTTAATAGCGTTGAAGTCGGAGAGCTTCACGGGATACATGCATCTCTCGGAGTTACTGAGATAACACCAAACGACAGAGACATTGATTCTGCATATACGCGTGCTGATGAAGCTCTGTATGAATCAAAGCGTGCAGGTAAAAATCAGATACGCTTTATGGATGCGACAGAATAGGGCGGGGGAGGATACTTATGGATAATAGACTGATTGACCTGCTCATGTTTTTCCTTTTTGTATTTATTGCTTTATCAGGGGTAACTTTGTACAAAATACATGTTAGGAAAAAGAGAACAGCAGACATACTGGAGCTTTTGGTGGGTATCATCGAAGCTGAAAATCCTAATCTTGAAGGTCATTCACTTCATGTACATAATCTTACAATGCTGTTGTATGAGTTTATGCCACTTTGGGACAGACTGAGAGTGAATCAGACGGACCTTCATTATGCGTCACTGCTTCTTGACATTGGAAAAAGCGGAATACCGGATTCAATCATCGAGCGAGCAGGAAAGCTTGGAAAATCTGAATGGGAAATTGTCAGGCAGCACCCGGATATAGGTGTAAAAATGCTTGAGAATACGCCGGGAATGGGAAAGGCGCTTTCATATATTCAATATCATCATGAGAGAATTGATGGTAAGGGTTATCATCAGCTGGCAGGAGATCAGATTCCTTTAGGTGCCAGGATGATAGCGATAGCGGATACTTATTCCGCTATAACAATGAATCGTTCATATAAGGCATCATTACCTTATGCTGAGGCTATATCCGAGCTGAGACTTGCAGCAGGCACACAGCTTGATGAAGGATTAGTAGCATGTTTTTGCAATATTCCAATGAGCAGGATCGATGCATGCCGTGATGATGTTATGGATAAAATGCAGCGATATCTGGATGATAGAAAGGAGAGTGCGGAAGTATGAAGTTTAAACGGGCTTTGTGCATCATACTGGTGACTGTCATGGTCATGTGTGCACTGTCCTGTGGGAAGAATCAGAAGAGTCAGAGCGTTTCGAATGTTGATCCTGACACAGCAGAGCATATCACTCTTGCTTTGCGATCCGGAGTCTATTCTGATGCCATTAAATCGTGCCTTGTACCCTTTGAAGAAGAGCATCAGGTTATTTGTGACGTGCTTGAATTAGGAGAAGAAGAGCTTCATAAAGGTATCCTTGAAGAAGCTGAAAAACCAGAGGGACAGTATGATCTTTGTATGGTAGATGGATCATGGAAGGGCGAAATGACCGCGAAACAAGCGCTCATCAGTCTTACAAAGGAAGGCTATGAGCTTGATGATGATATTATAGATGCCACTAAGACGATCTGTTATAGCGAAGGCGAAGTCTATGTTGCGCCGTATTATGGAAATGTGACGGTATTGCTTTTCAATAAAAAGGTAGTTGAAAAGGCAGGATATGGCGTAGATCAGCTGACATCTCTTAGCGAGATTCATGATGTTTGTAAGGCGGCAAAAGAGAAGGGGAATCTTGGTTTTATGTACCGCGGTGATTCTCCCAATAATTATGTTGTGGATTTTTTGCCGATACTTAGATCCTTTGGTGGATGGGTTGTTGATGAAAACAATAATCCCACAGTTGATACAAAAGAATTTAAAGAAGCTCTGAATTTTTATCTTGAACTCATAGGAACAGGGAAATCTGAGAGCAGAGATGACCTCATAATGGCAATAGCTAATGGAGCTGCAGCCATGGCAATAGGATGGCCCGGGTGGTATACACCCACAGCCAGATCCTCGTCTGACTATATTGCACTCACAGGTAAAGCATCTGATGATGCGGAGGCACATAATGCCAATGTCTATGGAATATGGACAATAGGAGTTCCAAGGAGCAGCACAAAGAAGGAATTGGCAGTAGAGCTTCTAAAGTATCTGATGGACCCTGAGGTGCAAAAGAAAACAGTGGAATACGGCGGAGTACCATGCAGATATTCGAGTCTTGCCGATGAAAAAATTGTAGCAGAGAATCCTCCATTCAAGGCTGTATGTGCAGCATTGGAGAACGGGGTATACAGACCTGATATGGTTGAGTGGACAGATTTTTATACAATTCTCGGCAACGAGATGGGCAAGATAATTGACGGGGAAAAGACAGTTGATGCGGGTCTTGCGGATGCACAGGCTGAGCTTGAAAAAATGCTTGGAAAATAGATGGGCCTATAGATTTATGAGAAAAGAAAGTCACCCAAGAGGCAGAATTAAAATAGTGCTTCCTGGGTGATTTTTAAATTCTTGCAGTGATTCCAAGCTTTGCATGCATCAGCTTTTTGTTCTCATACATTCTCTTATCCGCAAGAAGATAAACGCTGTGAGAGTCCTGGCCTTCGACCTCGGTGCTGAATGCATAACCGGTTGCCACACTTCGCCTGTAATCCGGGTAAAGAACATTTTTTACCTCCAGAGCATCTTTGAGTCTCGTCAGCAAACTGTCGACTTCGTCAAAGTACTCTTTTTTCATAATGGCTACAAATTCATCTCCGCCAATTCTGGCTATGAAAGCCTTGTTCTCAAAGCACTGCTTAAGCACTGAGGAAAATTCCAAAAGATACTTATCACCTGTAGCGTGGCCGTCATGGTCGTTGATCTCTTTAAGTCCATTCAGATCCAGACTTATGATGCAATAATCTTCATTTCCAGAATCAAGATCGTTCATATACTTGTCGTATCTTGAACGATTTGGAAGGTCTGTAAGGCCATCTGCATATGCAAGGTGAGTAAGGGAAGCATATTCCTTTCTCATTGCAAAGGATTCTGAGATATAGATGAAGTAGTTGATCAGATTTGCAAAGACAAAGATAAGCCCTGCCATGGGGATCAGCCTTGTTGACAACAGGGATGAAGGCACGATATATCTTATTTCCAGTGAATACGTAACGAAATTAACCAGATACGATAAGGCAAAAAATGATAATCCTGCCAGCTGTATCTGCTCTGATTTCGAAAGCTTTTTCTGAACCAGCTCTCTGCGGAATATCGTCAGTATAAAAACTGAGCACATAATGGATACGCACTGGAAAAAGGGCAGAGTGCGGCTCATATGGATCACGTTAAGGAAATGAAGTGCTATAAGTAAAATACAGATAAATGAGCTTGTACAGGACACAACGAGGAAAATCCAGTTTTTATAATGCTGCTGAATACATCCTACTATAAGATAGATCATAGGAACCATCAGATAGAGGCATATGTATTCAACTTCAGTTGATCTGCTATTCGTGTAGACAAAGTAATCGATCAGTTTGAAATAGCAAAGAAGCCATATTCCCAAATTGATAAACAGAATTGAGGAAAACAGCTGCGAAAGAATATTTGGCAGGGTTTTGTAGAAACCCAGTGTTATTATGAAAAAGGCAGCACCGAATATGATAAGGAAAATACCTGTTGCCAGAGGAAACATATTATAAAAGACATTTGCCCTTACCACATCATGGTAATCTCCGTAAACCGGCGCAACAAAATAGTTATATGTGGCATCCTCTTCAATATACATGGTCATCTTAAGTAGGAGAGAATTGTCACTGTCGGGTACGCTCAGAACATTGTAGCTGCAGCCAATGTACTCATCTTTTTCTAAGAGATCCTTAAATCTTGACATAACAAGTTCGCCATCAATATAAATATCGAAAGCAGAATATCTTGAAAGGAACATAAGAGTTGGAAATGAGTAAACATTACTTGCAGGCAGGGATGTTGAGAGTGTTATTATATCTCCTTTTTTCGCACCATAGCCAAGTTTCTTCGGAATATCACGAAGCGAAATATCTGTATAAGCTTCACCTTTGTATTCGACAGACCATCCGTTTTCAATGTTATAAACATTCCCGCTAATAATGGGGCGGAAAAGAAAATGGCATATAGTGACAAGCAGGCAAAAAGTAAGGAAGGCTATCAGCAAAAATTTTATTCTTTTATACATTGTTCGTAGCACCTCCTTTCCCTGAAGGTGCATCGCCAATGATATCATTTACGAATCTGCCAAGCTTCATGGAGTGATGGATATCTTTTTCCTTATACATGCGGTTATCAGCCAGGACAAAAACACTATTAGCGTTGTTATCCGGTACTTCAAAGCTATAAGCAAAACCACAGGATGCAGAGAGGTTCAAGGTGGTCTCATGGCTGTTGAAGGCCTCAAGCCTTGATCTTAAGTCACTTATCATTTCTTCACATATGCCCGGGCGAGGATTCTCTATTGCAACCAGGAATTCGTCACCACCTGTTCTTCCCACAAGTTCTGCACTTGAAAAAGACTGCTTCATAATGTCTGCGAAGGTTTTTAGCATTCTGTCGCCTTCCTGATGACCAAGTGTATCATTAACAGGCTTCAGGTTGTCCATATCTATTGAAATTATTGCAAATTTGCCCTGCACAGCTGCCATATACTGCATGCATTTTGCACGGTTCATTAGACCTGTAAGGGAGTCCGTATAGGCAAGGCCTTCAAGGTGTTCACGCATGTAGGCAGAATTAATATGTTCAATTCCATGATAAAAATAGAATACGAACAGGCACAGAACAAAGCATAGTGCACCGATTGTCATGAAGCTGATGTCTGCATAGGCTTCACCACCGGCCAATAGGAATTTGAGAACGTTGTATTTAATTATGTCAATTACTGAGCAGACTATGAAAATAGCAAGGCCCATAATGAGGACACTATCGGAGGTCATTCCTGCGTATTCCGGAGAGTTTTTGCGTTCTCTGTAATGCTTTAGCACATTCGCTATGAGCTGAGGGAGAACTATTATAGTCTCGATCAGCGCAATGACATGTAAGGTCGAAACAAAAATATTTATATGAACAATCTTGAGAACATGGAGAATAGTAATGACTATCGGGAAAAGGAAATTGATTCCAACAAGGGATTTGTTCAGGTTCGAAGCAAGCTCCTTGTGGGAGGAAATAAGGAAGGCGATGATGGCGAACGGTATAGAGTAAAGCGTAAAATACTCAAGGAAATTAAAAAATGCTTCGTAATCCGAGAGGAAACAGAACAGGTCGTTAAAGGCCACATTATATGCGCCAAGAACGAAGGCAATGATAGATGTGAAGATCAAAGAAAGATCATGCCCATGATACATATAAAGATATGATGATAACGTCAGTAAAAGTAAGGCAAAGACGATTTGGAATCCGCCTATGAAAAGAGGAAGCCTTTTCTTTTGTAAGAAAGAGCGTTCAAGCTCATATCGATTTCCGAAGTAAACAGGAGATAATCCTGAAAAAGCTTTATTTTCCGTTACATCAAGAGTGATGGTGACATTTTTTCCGCAATAATCTTCGGGACTTCCTAAAGAAACAAAATTATAATGCTTGGGGATAAGTCTGTTATCTGCAAGATAATCATCTCCATACTTATAGATTTCCTGACCATCTACAGTAACTGTGACAACAGAGAGAACTGTCCTGAACATTAGACATGCTTGAGGAACCTGTTCCTCGGGTAAGGTATGACTCAGTATTACGACATCGCCTTTGTTGGCGCTGCCAATGTTTATTTCTTCAAGAGATGCGCTGCCTACGAAAAAATCACCATGCTTTACAGACCATCCCTCTTTTATGGTGGTCTGATAAAATGCGTTTGGTGTGGTCATGTAGGAACTGCCGAAAACTATGAGGATAACAGGGATAAGTACGATGAGTATAGGCAACAACCACACATTTATATGCATATAATCACGCAGTCGCATATTTGGTCACCTCAATAAACCATAATATAAGTATAGCAATAAATATATGCGTCTTTTATTAAAAAACACTTTAAAATTCTGAATTTTATATTATCAAAGCCGCATGAATGCAAAGAAAAAGGCCTCATTCCATAAGTGGACGAGGCCTTTAGATACGTATTTAGTTTTTAAAAATGTCCGCTGCTTCCACCATGGCTGGTTCCTGAAGAACCTGTATGAGTTGAGCTGCTTTCCTTCTGTATTTTGGTTCGGCTTGTGGTCTTTCTTACAAATCTGTCATGCTTTCCGGTAAGAGAAAGACCTTGCTGTGAGTAATTGGCAGCACCCTTTTCGGGATGAACTGTATGAAGCTGACCAATGAACCCCAACAGCGGAATCAGAGCCAGTAATAATCCGGCAATAATACAGATGGTGAGTTTTCCTGATGTGAAGGTGTGTGAATCCAAATCGGATTGCAATATCTTGTTACATTCGCTTATAAATTCGTCAAAGGACTGATAATAATTACCTTGTGACAGATTATATTTACAAGCGTCTATCAGATCTTCCTGAGCTGAATCGTTGTATACACCTATTGCTGAGCCGGTAGTTGTTATATGCCAGGATCTCGTTTCCATATCGATCAGGAAAAGGATACCGTCATGATTTTCTCCAAAGCCATATCCGTTGTAGTCATAGAAATCATCACCATATTCTTCAACAGTCCTTGTACCTAAGGTATCCACTGTGACCATAACGATAGCTGACTGAAACTGTTCTTCCACATCATAGATATGAGATGCAAGTGCGTTCTCTTCATCATCAGTAAGGAGATCCGCGGCATCTACAATGGGAAAGAGATAGCCGTCCACTGTCAGAACAGGCTCTACCATGCCTTGGCCGTCTGCCTTCACATTAAATGACAGGAGGACAGGCAATGCCAATATGATGCATACAAGCATGGCTGTAATAAAATTAAAATGTTTCTTATTCATGTTCCTATCCTTTAATGTGTTAAAAAGTAATTATAATGAGGCATACGATTATTGCCAGAAGCGTAAATCCCACTGCTGAGAGCACATACAGCAGTAAAGCCTTGAATTTATCCACAGGAAGGTTTCCAACAAATTTTCCGGTCTGTGCATTCATTGCAAAGAGGAAGTTTTTGCCGTTCCAGGATGTATTCAGAAGCCAGACAGGATATAGGGCATATTTATGAGAAAGTGATCTCACATTGTGATTTTTTGAAAGTACTCTTAGTGATGAGTAGCCACCTGCGGTTTCTCTTATGTCACTTTCTATTGTGTTGCCCATGCGTTCAACAATGTGGTCCTTTGTCGCCTCAGCATTAACGTCATACCTGTTTGCAAGAAAGCCTGCCAGGTAACCGCTGTTAAATGGAATTGCATCGGAAAAATCGAAGGGCTCGATTGATTCCATAAGGTCATCCGGCATCTCTTTTGATGCGTCATGAGGTACATGTGCAAAATCTTCAGAACCTGTCCTTGTGACATCGTAATAGCTGGTTTCTGTGTAGTGATAATCACTGTCACTCCAGGTTCTTACCTTTGTTCCTTCAAAGTGATAATCAGCATCTATTTTTGCATCGTAGAGCCAATAAGGAATGTAAATACCACGAATCTTATCGATGTGATTCTCAGCAAAGAAAACCTTTGGTAAAAGAAGCTTTCCCTTTACATAGCCGGCATAGGCATCCATAGCGTCCTTCTTGCTCTTCTTGAAGGGGATGACATAGTCCGGGCGAAGATCACCTGAAAACTTTTCCTTTACAACAACATTGTTGCTGCAGAAGGGACAAGTCAGGGAGCCCTCTGTTTCTGATGCGACAATCTCTCCACCGCAGGACTGGCAGGAGTAAACTACCATGCCATCGGTTTCGCCGGGCTTCCACTCATTTCCTTCATTAAGCCATTCATTACTGTCGGCCTTGGCGTCCTTATCCTGTTCCTCTTTTCTCGGAGCAGTATAATCGCTTACCTTGATCTTGGTGTCGCAGTACGGACACAAAAGCATCTGGCTTGCGGCATCAAAATTCATCACCCCTCCACAGGAGGGGCATTCATATTCGGTTAATCCCATAGATACTTTCCTAAATTATTCTATCTGCTCTTAAGTTATGGTCTGGGCTGACCGCAGTTTGAACAGAACTTGCCGCTGTTAACAGTTCCGCAAGAACATGTCCAGTCTGCACTGGGTCTGGGCTGACCGCAATTGGAGCAGAAATTGCCATTGTTAACGGTTCCACATGAGCATGTCCAGCCAGCCTGGCTCTGAGGCTGCATCTGAGGCGCCTGCTGAGGTGCACTCTGACCCATTGCAAAAAGGTTAGCAGCATTTGCGCCGCCTGCCTGCTGTGCCATGTTCATTCCTGCAAATGCCATCATAGGGCCTGTTGCAGTGTTCTTGGCAGCGTCCTGCATTGCCTGAGCTTGTGCACCGACAAGTGTAGCTGCAGCCATGTTGGGATTGGTAAGAACAGCATTTTTCTGCAGTTCTTTGATCATCTTCTCATCTTCTTCAGATGCGTTTACTGAGTTGATTCCGAAGGTTGAGATCCGGATACCATAGGTATCGCCCCATTTTGCTGAAAGAACTTCATTGAGAGCATCTGCGATCTCATTTGTATGTCCGGGAAGTGCGCTGTAACGAACACCTGTCTCGGAAATCTTAGCGAAAGCGGGCTGAAGTGCTGTAAGAAGCTCGCTCTTTAGCTGAGATTCGATGTTTTCTCTCTTGTATTCTCCTGTGAAATTGCCGCAAAGGTTTGTGTAGAAGAGAATAGGATCTACGATTTTGTAGCTGTATTCACCGTGGCAACGGATAGAAATATCAACGTCAAGACCGATGTTTCTGTCCACAACGCGGAAAGGAACCGGATTAGCGGTGCCATACTTGTTGCCGATGATATCCTTGGTATTGATATAGTAAATGCGCTGATCGTTTGCTGCATCTCCGCCGAAGCTGATACGCTTACCGATCTTCTTAAAGGTTTCTTTGATGTTCGAAGAGAGACTTCCATAGAAAAGAGAAGGCTCTGTGCTTACATCGTATACAAATTCGCCGGGCTCTGCGCAGATTTCAGTTACTTTTCCCTGATCAACGAGAATCATGCACTGTCCGTCTGCAACAGCAATGATTGAACCGTTTGAAATGATGTTGTCATTACCCTTGGTGTTTGAACTTCCTCTTCCTGTGCGCTTTACACCCTTTACAGCAAGTGTATCAGCGGGAATTGAATCGCAATAGAAATAATCTCTCCAGGAATCAGCGAGAACACTTGAAGCAGCTCCGACTCCAGCTTGTAAAATACCCATACAAAAATTTCCTCCTTATAAATAAGATTTAAATAAGATTATTTTTAGAATGATCTTTTTGTCAGACCATTCTTGAATACTGATAAAAATTATACCACAATTAAGATATAATTATTGAAAAAGATGGGCATAATAGAGCTTGTTAAGTGTATTTTGTAAGAAAAATACAAGATGATTGACAATAAGTTGTTGCGAGAAAGAATAAAACTTCTTTGGTGCAATGAATTTATAAATTGATTTATGACTCTGTTATACTTATAATAGAACGATAAAGTAAGAATCATTAGTTTGATATTTAATGAGGTAAGCAATGGATAACAACTATAATAACAACAATGGGGCCGGAGGTGAAGGAGGCCCTAAGAAACAAAATATATTGCTTCTGGTTGTAGCTGCTCTTGTGTCGGTTCTTTTCATGACATATATAATGCGTGCGGTTACAGGCACCAGCAATAAGGAGGTCACCTACTCCGAGTTTATAAAAATGATCGAGGACAAAAAGGTTGAGAGCGTCGTGATTGAGAGTGACCGCATCAACATTATCCCCAAGGTCAGTTCGGATGAGCTGAAGTTTAATCCTTTTTCGGGTTCGACAACAGTTCTGACATATTACACAGGAAAGGCGGAGGACGATTCCACTCTTACAAAGAGACTTCTCGATGCGGGAATCCCTGTAAGCAGTGAGGTTCCTGATTCTTCGAGCGCGATCATCTCCTTTGCGGTTTATTACGTGCTCCCTATTCTGCTGATGTGGCTGATTCTTTCGTTTGTTTTCAGGCGAATGTCCAAGGGAGGCGGACCGCTTGGTATCGGAAAAAACAATGCCAAGGTTTATATGCAGCGTGAAACCGGTGTCACCTTTAAGGATGTCGCAGGTGAGGACGAGGCTAAGGAATCCCTGGTGGAGGTTGTTGATTTCCTCCACAATCCCGGAAGATATGTGAAGATTGGTGCGAAGCTTCCCAAGGGTGCGCTCCTTGTAGGACCTCCCGGAACAGGAAAGACCCTTCTCGCCAAGGCAGTTGCAGGTGAGGCACATGTTCCGTTCTATTCACTTGCAGGTTCCGATTTCATAGAGCTTTATGTCGGTGTCGGTGCGAGCCGTGTTCGTGAACTTTTTGCAGAGGCCAGTAAGAATGCTCCTTGTATTATTTTCATAGATGAGATTGATGCAATCGGTAGAAGCCGTGACAGTAAGTACGGCGGCGGTAATGAGGAGAGAGAGCAGACGCTGAATCAGCTCCTTTCCGAGATGGATGGATTCGATTCTTCAAAGGGTGTACTGGTTCTCGGTGCTACAAACAGACCGGAGATACTTGATAAGGCACTTCTTCGTCCCGGTCGTTTCGACAGACGAATCATAGTTGATAAGCCTGATCTCAAGGGTCGTGAGGAGATCCTTAAGGTTCACTCCAAGGACGTTAAGATGGATGAGACCGTTGATCTTAAGGGTATCGCACTTGCAACCAGCGGAGCTGTTGGTTCTGATCTTGCAAACATGATCAACGAGGCGGCCATCAATGCTGTTAAGGCTCACAGAGAATATGTATGCCAGCAGGATCTTATGGAAGCTGTTGAGCAGGTTCTTGTAGGAAAAGAGAAGAAGGACAGAATCCTTAGTAAAGAGGAGAGAAAGATTGTCTCCTATCATGAGGTCGGTCATGCACTTATAAGTGCTGTTCAGAAGAATACCGAGCCTGTGCAGAAGATTACAATCGTACCCAGAACCATGGGCGCTCTCGGATACGTAATGCAGGTTCCCGAGGATGAGAAATACCTTGAGACCAAGGATGAGATCATCGATGATATCATCGTATCCCTTGGCGGACGTGCTGCAGAAGAGGTTATCTTCAACACTGTTACAACCGGTGCCGAGAATGATATCGAGAAGGCAACCTCAATGGCTCGCAGCATGATAACCATGTTTGGTATGAGCGATAAGTTCGGTCTTATGCAGCTTGAGTCCATACAGAACAGATATCTGGATGGAAACAGAGTGCTCAACTGCAGCCCTCAGACAGAGTATGAGGTTGATGAAGAGGTTAAAAAGCTTCTTGCCGACTGCTATGATAAGGCAAAGCAGATCATAAGAGATCATATCGATACAATGGATAAGATCGCACAGTTCCTTATCGAGAAGGAAACGATAACAGGTAAGGAATTCATGAAGATCTATCGTGAGGTTGAGAATATTCCCGAACCTACAGAAGAGGAGATGGAGGCTGCAAAGCATGGAAGAATCTATGCAACACGTCCCGAGTCTGCTGCAGTAGGTGAGAACGTTCCGATCAAGGAAAAGGAGAAAAAGTCAGAGGAGCCTGTTCCGGTAGCGACTGAGCCGCAGCCTGTGCAGCAACAGGGCTATATCAACTGGCAGCAGCCTCAGGGTGGAACCTTTGGTCAGCCCCAGGGCGGCAACTACGGTCAGCAACAGCAGGGCACTACTTTTGGTCAGCCGAACTATAATCAGCAGCCCTATGGCCAGCAGGGAACATCATATAACGGACAGCCTCAGAATAAGGACGAGGCAGATAGTCAGCAGACAGGTGGCGGACTTTTCTCACATGTTCCGGATGATTTTGATGAGAAGAAGTAAAAATGTTTATAAGCTTACGGTTTGGCAAATAGGTGAGAAGAAATAAGCGGGGCATATGCAATAAATACAATAAAAGCCTTCCCCCTGGGGGGAAGGTGGCACGAAGTGCCGGATGAGGGGAAAGGCTGTCGCGAAGCGGCAGCCTTTCTGATATTATGAGATTATGGAAGAGAAATTTAACGTACAGGAAGAACTGAAAAAGCTCCCCAATCAGCCAGGTGTCTACATCATGCGAGATGAATATGACACCATAATCTATGTGGGAAAAGCCGTGAACCTCCACAACCGCGTGAGGTCTTATTTTCGTAAGATTGTGGGAAGAGGACCGCAGATTGACCGCATGGTGCAGCAGATTGCGCGTTTTGAATATATAGTTACCGACTCAGAGTTGGAAGCTCTTGTTCTAGAGAACAATCTGATCAAGGAAAACAGCCCCAGATATAATACAATGCTCAAGGATGATAAGACCTATCCCTATATAAAGGTCACGGTATCTGAGGAGTTTCCGAGAATCCTTTTTTCGAGACTGATGAAGAAGGATAAATCCAAGTATTTTGGACCCTTTACAAGTGCTGCAGCTGTAAAGGATACGATTGAGCTGATAAATAAAATATATGGACTAAGGACCTGCAACAGGGTTTTGCCGAGGGACATAGGTGTGGACAGACCATGCCTGAATTTTCATATGAACAGATGCTCCGCCCCCTGTGACGGCAGGATATCCAAGGAAGAATACGCTGAGAGAATACAGGGCGCCCTCGATTTTCTTGAGGGGAATTACACTCCGATCATTAAGGACCTCACCGATAAAATGGAAGCGGCTTCCGAGGACCTCAATTTTGAAAAAGCAGCAACCTATAGGGATCTTTTATCGAGTGTCAGACAGGTTGCTCAAAAGCAGAAGATGACGGATGCTGCGATGGAGGATAAGGATATTCTGGCTATTGCAGCGGATGAAAATGATGCCGTGGTTCAGGTGTTTTTTGTAAGAGACGGAAGGCTCATCGGCAGAGAGCACTTCTATATGACGCATGTGGCTGAAAATCCCACCGCGGAGATTCTTCTGAATTTTGTAAAACAGTTCTATGCAGGTACGCCTTTTATACCAAGAGAGCTAATGCTTCCGGAAGCCATTGAGGACATGGAAATCATTGAAAAATGGCTTTCCCAGAGAAAGGGAAGCAGAGTGTATCTTAGTGTCCCTGAGAGAGGTCAGAAGAATAAGCTTATGGAGCTTGCTGCACAGAACGCTGAGCTTGTCCTTAGTAAGGATAAGGAGAGACTAAAGCGCGAAGAGGGCAGGACCATCGGAGCTGTCAAGGAGATAGAGAAGCTTCTTGGAATTAAGGATATTATCAGAATGGAAGCTTATGATATATCCAATATCAGCGGTTTTGCCAACGTAGGATCGATGGTGGTTTATGAAAAGGGAAAGCCTAAGCGCAGTGACTATAGAAAGTTCAGAATAAAGTCCGTTTCAGGGCCCGATGACTACGCATGCATGAAGGAAGTGCTGACGAGACGACTGATGCACGGACTTGAGGAAAAGCATGAACTGGAAGTTCGTGAGATAGATGCAAGGTATGGAAGCTTTACAAAGTTTCCGGATCTTATTCTTATGGATGGCGGCAGAGGTCAGGTTAATATCTGCCTTCAGGTGCTTGAAGAGCTTGGGATATCTATTCCTGTTTGCGGCATGGTCAAGGATGATAATCACAGGACAAGAGGACTGTATTTTAATAATGAAGAACTTCCGATAGACAGGAGATCCGAAGGCTTTAAGCTGATTACAAGAATACAGGATGAGGCCCACAGGTTCGCGATAGAGTATCACCGTTCACTAAGGAGTAAGGCTCAGGTAAAAAGCTCTCTGGATGAAATACCCGGCGTAGGTCCCGCAAGAAGGAAGGCTCTTATGAGGCATTTTAAGTCAATAGAGGACATTCGTAATGCTGACATTGATACATTGAAGCAAGTGCCTGAAATTCCTGAAAATCAGGCAAGGCAAATATACGAATTCTTTCATTCCTCTGAATTGTAAAAGCCCAGTGGGTGTGCTAAACTGTGGTAAGTTAAAAGGGGGTATTGTATGGCAACGGTAAAGCTTAAAACAGTCATTAAAAAGATGGAGCTTGAAAACCTCACCCCGGAGCTGGATGTTTCCAAAATCAGGATTCATCAGCCCGATATCAACAGACCTGCGCTTCAGTTGGCAGGTTACTTTGAGCATTTTGAGGCGACAAGACTTCAGGTAATAGGATTCGTAGAATATACCTATATGGAATCCATTCCGGCAGAGGATAAGGAAAGAGTATATCGTGAGTTTCTGGCATTTGATATTCCTTGCGTTGTTTTCTGCAGAAATCTGATTCCGGATCCGCTCTTCGTGAGAATTGCGATTGAAGAGAAGGTTCCGATAATGGTTACCAAGAAGCCTACATCATCATTCATGGCTGAGATCATCAGGTGGCTCAATGTTGAACTTGCTCCCTGCATCTCTATCCACGGAGTTCTTGTAGATGTTTACGGCGTAGGTGTTCTTATTACAGGTGAGAGTGGAATCGGTAAGTCAGAGGCAGCTCTTGAGCTTATTAAGAGAGGTCACAGACTTGTATCGGATGACGTTGTAGAACTTAGAAAGGTAAGTGATGTTACTCTGATCGGTACTGCACCTGATATAACAAGACATTTCATCGAGCTTAGAGGTATCGGAATCGTTGATGTTAAGACACTTTTCGGTGTGTCCAGTGTCCGTGATACACAGAACATCGACCTCGTTATCAAGCTTGAGGAGTGGGACAAGGATAAGGAATACGACAGACTCGGTCTTGAAGAAGAGTATACAGAGTATCTTGGCAATAAGATCGTATGCCACAGAATTCCGATCCGTCCCGGTAGAAACCTTGCGATAATCTGTGAATCTGCAGCTGTTAACCACAGACAGAAGATGATGGGATATAATGCGGCACAGGAGCTCTATAACAGAGTTCAGAATTCACTTGCCAAGGGTCGCGATGACGATGATTGATAAATTTTTAGAAAGAGGAAGTAATACACATGGAAAACCAGACAACAAGTTTAATTGAAAGATATGTATTCGGAGTAGATATAGGAGGAACAACCGTTAAGATCGGTCTCCTTGATATGGACGGTCATAAGATCGAGGTGTGGGAGATACCCACAAGAACAGAGGACGAGGGTAAAAACGTTCTTCCTGACATTGCTGAAGCAATCAGAAATAAGATGGAACAGAGAGGAATCAAGGACTCTCAGGTTGTCGGAGTAGGCGCAGGTGCACCCGGACCCTTCGGCGATGACGGAACAATCTTTAAGGCTGTAAACCTTGGATGGAGCGAATTCAATATGAAGGATGAGCTTCATGACCTCGTTAAGATTCCTGTAAAGTGCGGTAATGATGCTAATGTTGCAGCACTTGGTGAATATTGGTTAGGCGGTGGCCAGGGCTACAAGGATATGCTGATGGTTACTCTTGGAACCGGTGTTGGCGGTGGAATCATCCACAATGGCAAGATCTTCAACGGAGCAACAGGTTCAGGCGGAGAGATTGGTCACATTCATATCAATGATGATGAGACTAATGTATGCGGATGCGGTAACAGAGGATGTCTTGAGCAGTATGCCAGTGCAACAGGTGCGGTTCTTCTTATGAACAGAATTCTTGAGAAGAGTGACGAGGAGTGTGTTCTTCGCGGAACAGATTTCAAGTGCAAGGACATTTTCGATGCAGCTAAGAAGGGTGATAAGCTCGCAAATGAGGCGATCACACTTTACGGAGAATATCTTGGAAAAGGTCTTGCAATGATAGCATCAACCATCAATCCTGAGATCATCGTATTTGGTGGCGGAGTTTCAAAGGCAGGAGATGTTCTCTTTGATCTTGTTCGCCCTTCATTTGAGAAGTACGTATTCCCCGGTGCAAAGAGAACAAAGTTTGCGCTTGCAAAACTGGGAAATGACGCCGGAATCTTTGGTGCAGCTAAATTGGTTTTGGATTCGGTTGCTAAAAATGAGAATTGATTTAGATGACAGACTTTCGGAGATAATACCGAAGGAAAACATTATAAAAAATGAAGATATGAGCAGGCACACCACGTTTCGTACGGGTGGGCCTGCCGATTATTTTCTAAAGGTTAGTAAGCGCGAAGAATTAAAGGCACTTATAAAGCTTTTTTATGAAGAGGGGCTTGAGTTTTCAAAGGATTATTATGTCCTTGGAAACGGAAGCAATCTTCTTGTGTCAGACGAGGGCTTCAGAGGGATTATCCTTACACTTGAAGGTGAATTCTCTGAATGCAGAATGGAAAGTGACACAGAGATAAGGGCCGGTGCTGCAGTGCTTAATGTGGCAGTTGCTAATCTGGCAAGGGATAATTCACTTACAGGATTTGAATTTGCCCACGGGATACCCGGATCCATTGGTGGAGCACTTGTGATGAATGCCGGAGCATACGGCGGAGAGATGAAACAGGTTGTCAAAAGTGTCACAGCGATAATGGAAGATGGGACCGAGCGAGTATTTGGGGAAAATGAGCTTGGATTTGGCTATAGAACCAGTGTATTTAAGTCGACATGCTGCGTTATCACAGATACCTTACTGTGTTTGAAAAAAGGTGTGAAAGAAGAGATAGAAGAGGTCATGGATGACCTGAAAAACAGAAGAATATCAAAACAGCCCTTGGAATATCCAAGTGCGGGATCGACCTTTAAACGTCCGGAGGGATACTTTGCCGGAAAGCTTATTGAGGATGCCGGGCTAAAAGGATATACCATAGGCGGAGCTCAGGTTTCCGAGAAACACAGCGGTTTTGTTATAAATAAAGGACAGGCTACATCTCAGGATGTATACAGGCTTATCCTTGATGTTCAGAAAAAAGTATTGGAATTTTCCGGAGTGGAGCTTTCTCCGGAGGTGATTTTGTTGGGAGAATTTAAGGAATGAGAATTGTAATCGTAACGGGAATGAGTGGCGGAGGAAAATCAACAGCTATCCATATGCTTGAGGATGCAGGATTTTACTGTGTTGATAATCTGCCGCCTGCATTGTTTGAGAAGTTTTCTGAACTGATCTCGCAACCGGATAGTGAGATTACCAAGGTTGCTGTAGGTCTTGATGTAAGGTCAGGTCAGAAATTCGAGGATGCGCCCAGAGTTATTGAAGAACTCAGACAAAGAGGGCTTCCCGTTGAAATGCTCTTTCTCGAGTGTTCCGATAATGTTCTGGTCAAGAGATATAAGGAGTCCAGAAGAAGACATCCGCTATCTCCTGATGGAAGAATCGAGGATGGAATAAAAAAAGAGAGAGCGCTTCTTGCAAATCTTCGTTCTCAAGCCGATTACATAATTGATACATCACAGCTGTTAACCAGAGAGTTTAAAACTGAGATGGACAAATTGTTTGTGGCTAATGAGAAAAGAAATAATCTCATGGTTACTATATTGTCCTTTGGATTTAAGCATGGAATTCCTTCAGATGCGGATCTTGTCTTTGATGTGAGATTTTTGCCTAATCCGTTTTATATAGACGATCTAAAGCATCTAACCGGTAACGATAAGCCTGTACAGGATTATGTAAAGGGATTCCCGGAATGCGGGCAGTTTCTTGATAAGCTTCAGGACATGCTTGAGTTTTTAGTGCCGGGTTATATTAATGAAGGAAAATATCAGCTCGTGGTTGCTATCGGTTGTACCGGTGGACAGCACAGGTCCGTTACAATAGCAAATGAGATATACAATAGGTTAAGTAATGCTGATAATTTCGGGGTGAAGATATACCATAGAGATTTGAAGCATGCAAGGTGATATGAATGTCATTTTCAAGTGATGTGAAAAATGAACTTGCAAAACAGATAGCGTCATCGAGACATTGTCAGTTAGCTGAATTGTCCGCAATCGTATTGAGCTCGGGTTTAGTTAGGTGCTCGGAAAGCGGCATATTTACTGTGTTTTTACAGTCTGATGCGACGGCGCAAACTAGAAAGTTCTTTACAATACTAAAAAAAGCATTTAATATAGAGGCTAGCGTGCTTGAAAAAATGCCGCAGGAGCATTACGGAGGAAAGGTTTATGTGCCTGTTCTCTGCGGTGCGGATGAGATTTCGTCAGTTTTGAAGTCACTCCATCTTATTAAGGATGATGGTTATATCAGGACGGCGGATGACGGAGTCAGTCACAGAATTGTGAGGCAATCCTGTTGTAAACGAGCATTTTTGAGAGATACATTTTTGTGTGTTGGTTCAGTAAGTGATCCCAGTAAGTCATACCATCTTGAGTTTGTCTGTACGTCAGAGAAGTTTGCGGATGACTTAAAGGAGATGATCGAGAGCTTTGACATAGAGGCGCGCATAGTAATGCGTAAGAAGTACTATGTCGTTTATATTAAGGAGAGTACAGCGATTGTAGATCTGCTTAATGTTATGGAGGCCCCGATCAGTCTGATGAATATGGAGAATGAACGCATTGTTAAAGAGATGCGCAATTCTATAAACAGAAGGGTCAATTGCGAGACAGCCAATATTACAAAAACAGTCAATGCAGCATCGAGACAGACCACGGATATACTTTATTTGAGAGATCACTACGGATTTGAGAATCTTCCGAAGGGACTTGAGGATATGGCAAGGGTCAGGCTGCAATATCCTGATGCAACATTGTTAGAGCTTGGAAAATACCTGGATCCACCTGTTGGTAAGTCGGGTGTTAATCATAGGCTCAGAAAACTCAGCGAACTCGCAGATAAGATTCGAGGATGAGCAACGCTGCGTTCTTTGCAGTTAAGAGGAGGAAATTATGACAACAAAATCTATCGAGATCAAGCTTCCTGGTGGACTTGAGGCGCGTCCTGTTGCCGAGTTAGTTCAGCTTGCAAGCCGCTACGACAGCACACTTCACATTGAGGCACAGTCTAAGAAGGTCAATGCCAAGAGTATCATGGGCATGATGACACTGAATCTTAATGCCGGTGAAGAGGTTACCGTTATCGCTGATGGTTCAGACGAGGAAGATGCGGTTGCAGGAATGGAGAATTTTCTTTTAGGAAATCTTCAGCTATCATAAACTAATATTATGTGAATTCTATGGAAAGCCCTGGTTGCATTCATTATAATGAATGTAGTCGGGGTTCATTTTTTATTTTACTTACTCGATTAAGGGAGGGAATATGAATAAAAAGAAAATGCTTTTTGTTTATAATCCAAAGGCAGGGAAAGAGCGTATCAGAAGTAATCTTCTTGATATTATTGATATTTTTTCAAAGGCCGGATATGAAGTTACGGTTCACCCTACTCAGGAGAGAGGCGATGCTACTAAGGCTGTCAAAAGCAGAGAGAATATCTATGATATTGTTACCTGCAGTGGTGGGGATGGTACTCTTGACGAGGTTGTAAACGGAATGTGGAAGTCCAAAAAGCGTGTTCCTATCGGATATGTGCCGGCAGGATCAACAAATGATTTTGCCATGAGTCTTGGAATTCCCGCAGCTATGCACGCATCTGCTGAAGCACTTGTAAATGGCGAGGAGTACGCATGTGATATCGGTGTAATGAATAATGAGACTTTTGTGTACATCGCAGCCTTTGGGATTTTTACCGATGTGTCATATCTCACACGACAGGATATAAAAAATGTTCTGGGACATATGGCCTATATATTTGAAGGCGCTAAAAGACTTTCAGAGATCAGATCCTATCATCTTAAGGTTACAACGGATGAAGGCGTGATAGAGGATGATTTTGTTTTCGGAATGGTAACAAATTCAATCTCAGTTGGAGGATTTAAAGATATCACCGGCAAAAATGTAAAGCTCGATGATGGAGTATTTGAAGTTACATTAGTGAAACTCCCTGATAACATGCTGGATATGAGCAATCTGCTTGCGTCTTTCCTTAACAGGAATATCGATACTGAGCAGATGTACTGCTTTAAGACTAAGCATATTGAGTTTGAGTCAAAAGAGGAAATTGCCTGGACAAGAGACGGCGAATTTGGCGGTTCACATACCTATGTTGATATTAAAAATGTTAACAAGGCGATAAAAATCATGATACCACAGCGTTCATGATTTGTTCATAAAACGTTAAAAGACTATTAACCTCAGATTATTTCTTAGACATTTCTTTTAGGTATACTAAAGATGTCAGATGAAGAAAGGCAATACCAATTAAAAAATAACTTTTTCATAATAAGCCAAGGAAACAAAGTTTCCTTGGCTTCCTCCCTTTTTAGGGGTAATTACAGTGTCTCGGGTTCGGGATAATCAACACCGAATGTTTCAACAGTAACTTTTTCCATAACCTGTTCTGTAGTAGGTCTGTCCTGCCAGTCAGTCTCTGTCTCGGCAATCTTGTTTACTACATCCATTCCCTCAATAACTTTACCGAAAGCTGCATATGCGCCATCGAGATGAGGTGCGTTCTTATGCATGATGAAGAACTGTGAACCTGCTGAATCCGGAATCTGTGTGCGAGCCATTGAAAGGACTCCCTCAGTGTGGAGCAGGTCGTTTTTAAAACCATTCTGTGAAAACTCACCCTTTATTGAATATCCGGGGCCGCCCATGCCTGTTCCGTCGGGATCTCCGCCCTGAAGCATGAAGCCCTTAATAACGCGGTGGAAGATAACACCGTCATAAAAATTATGGTTAATAAGTGAAATGAAATTATTAACTGTGTTGGGAGCAATTTCAGGATAAAGCTCAGCTTTGATCACATCGCCGCCCTTCATGGTAATTGTAACTATAGGATTTTTTGTATCAGCCATTTTTCTCTCCTTTTTACTTATCTGACAGGCACTGACAGATGAGGGTTTTAGAAATTTGCAATTAATTATACAATATAGCTGAGGTATATAAAAGTTGCTAAGGGAAATCATTTTTTGCTTAAAAAATAAGACTGACTTAAGCGTCAGCGAAAAAGTTCAGAGTGCTGTGGACTACCTGAAAATGAATGGTGTTCATAGCAGAATTGTGTACCCCGAGCCTTGGATCGTGACAAAAGAGAAGCTTCTTTTGGAAATCGTGGAGAACAACTCGGAGCACAGTCTTAATGATATTCTTTTTCTCACAGATTCATCAGAAATTTCGGAGATACTCCTTTTAGGCGGAGCATATGTAGTCGGAGTTTTGCATGATAAAAATGCTGATGAGAATTTTCCCGGACTTCAATATGTTTTTACTGACATTGAAGAGGTTGGATTTGATTCATACGAAAAAGCATACCAGAGGTATGCTCATATTCCATGGACAATCTTAGAGACTGACAGATGCATCATCAGAGAGACCACAGTAGATGATGTTGATGAGTTTTACAAGATATATGCGGATCCTGAGATGACAAGATATATGGAAGGGCTTTTCAAGAATCCTGAAGATGAGAAAAAATATCAGGCGGATTATATTGAAAAGGTTTATGGACTACTGGGATTCGGTACGTGGACAGTTGTAAGGAAAGAAGATGGCCGCGTGATAGGCAGAGCCGGATTTAGTGTCCGCAATGGTTTCGACGATATCGAGTTGGGATTTTTGATCGGAACAGAGTATCAAAGACAGGGCTTTGCCTACGAGGTTTGTAAGGCTATCATTGAATATGGAAGAAAGATACTTCAGTTTGAGAGAATCATAACCTTTGTGAAGGCTGAAAATCTTGTCTCCATTCATCTGTGCGAAAAGTTGGGGTTTGTTAAAACAGATGAGGTTGATATAGAAGAAAATATATACGGAGATGAGTATCACGACGGGGTTAAAGTTCCCAGATCTGAGGCTCAATTCGGTAAATATATCAGAATGGTGCTTGCTATTTGATTTTTTTTCAGTTACCATACATTTGAAGAAGAAGGGATAAAAATACGTAGTACCCAAGATGTAGGAGGTATGGATGAGTTCTATGGATTTATTTTCACTAATTGCAGGGCTTCTCGGAGGACTGGCTCTGTTTCTGTATGGTATGAATGTCATGAGTGGTGGTCTCACCAAGACGGCCGGCGGAAAGCTTGAAGCTGCGCTTAGTAAGGTTACGAGTCACCCTATCATTGCTTATCTTTTTGGTGTGGGAGTCACTGCACTGGTTCAGTCATCATCGGCGTCAACCGTCATGGTTGTCGGTCTCGTTAATTCAAGTATATTGACACTTAAAGAAGCAGTTAATGTTATTCTTGGTGCCAACCTTGGTACAACATTTACGGCATGGCTGCTCAGCTTGAATGCTATCAGCAGTGATAACTTTATTATCAATCTGCTCAAGCCCACATCGTTTACGCCATTTTTGGCAATAATCGGTATTGTTCTTTATATGTTTTCCAAGAGCGATAAAAAGAATAACATCGGACTTATTCTGATTGGTTTTTCAGTGCTTATGTTTGGAATGAGCATGATGTCAGATGCGGTATCACCTCTTAAGAACAATGAGGGATTCCAGAGTGTGCTTATGTCATTCAGTAAGCCGTACATCGGATTTTTGGTTGGTGTGTTCTTTACAATGGTCATTCAGAGTTCTGCGGGAACCATCGGTATCATGCAGGCGTTGGCCATGTCAGTGCACATCACCTATAGCGTAGCGCTTCCGGTTGTAGTAGGTGCAGAGGTAGGAACCTGTATAACAGCTATCCTCTCATCACTTGGAGCTAATAAAAATGGTAAGAGAACAGCTCTTATGCATTTGTACTTCAATATAATAAAAGCCAGCTCTTTCATGATCATTTTCTACATATTACATTCAATCGTAGATTTTGCATTCATGCATCAGACAGCAGGTATGGTTGGAATAGCTTCTATTCATACACTTATCAATCTGGTGGCTACACCGCTTATGTTGCCGTTCTCGGGACTTCTTGTTAAGATGGCATACGCATCAATTCCGATTGATGAGAAAGAGCGCGAGGAGCAGGAGGAGATGCAGGGAATTACAAAGCTGGATCCCCGATTCCTCACGAACCCTCCCTTTGCTCTTGAACAGAGTAAGCAGGTTGCCATGGATATGGCTGAATTTGCAAGAGAAGGTCTTGAAAAAGCGGTTCCTCTTCTTGAGAACTATGATCCGGAGGTTGCTGAAGAAGTCAGAAGACTTGAAGAAAAGGTTGACCGATATGAGGATCAGCTTGGAACTTACCTCATGCAGATAAATAACCACCATCTTGCGGAGACTGATTCAAGAACACTTTCAATCATTCTTCACTGCATTACCGATT
This sequence comes from Butyrivibrio sp. VCD2006, assembly GCF_000423925.1. Taxonomy (GTDB): domain Bacteria; phylum Bacillota; class Clostridia; order Lachnospirales; family Lachnospiraceae; genus Butyrivibrio. Next base: position 87,768 of record NZ_AUIX01000001.1, on the reverse strand, counting down.
TTGAGAGAATCAGTGATCACACACTTAACATCGCTCAGATTGCAAGAACCATGCATGACAAGAAGGAGAAATTCTCTCCTAAAGCAAGTGAAGAGCTAAGGATATTTTCAAATGCTGTAAGGGAGATCGTTGATCTGGCATATACATCATTCCAGAATCAGGATCTTAAGTTGGCGCAGTCAGTTGAACCCCTTGAAGAAGTTATTGATGGCCTCAATATGGAGGTTAAGCGCAGACATGTGAGACGTCTTCGTAAGGGTAAATGTACCATAGATATGGGCTTCTCTCTCTCAGAGCTTGGTACTGACTATGAGAGAATTGCAGATCACTGTAGTAACATAGCTGTATGTCTTCTCGAAGTAAGCGAGGGAATGTTTGATACACATGAGTATATCGAGCATCTTAAGGAAGAGAAGAATCAGGAATTTGAGATTGCGGTTGATCTTTATGAGAGAAAATATCGCCTTCCTGCTATGAAGAAGGGATACGAAGAAGAGGATGAGATAGATCCTTCATTTGCTGAAAATCATCCCGCACTTATGGATATCATGAATGCTGATGATGCATCAATCATTGATGAAGCTATGGAAGCAGCCGGTGTAAGTAACGGCGAAAAGCTCAGTGAAAAGGTAAAAGAAAAGGTTAAGGATAAAGTAAAGAAGAACAAGACCAAGGACAAGAAGGAAAAGAAGGACAAAGCAAAAAAGTCCAAGGAATCTAAGACATCTAAGGATGATAAGGATTCAAAGGAAACAGAAGAACCAAAAGTAGTAAAAGAAGAAAAGGAAGTAGAATGAGTACAAGAATTATTGAATTAAAAAGAAGCGTATTTGAGAGCAATGATGAGAGAGCTGATCTCCTTAGAGGTGAGCTTAAGGATAAGGGAATCTTTCTACTTAATCTTATGTCATCACCGGGATCAGGAAAAACTACAACTCTTAAAGCAACTATTGCAGCACTTAAGGATAAGTACAAGATCGGTGTTATGGAAGCAGATATCGACTCTGATGTTGATACTCTGAAAATTGCTGAGACAGGTGTTAAGGCAATCCAGCTTCACACAGGCGGTATGTGCCATCTTGATGCTGATATGACAAGACAGGGCCTTGATGCTCTTATTGAAGGCGATGTTGATCTTGCAATCCTTGAGAACGTAGGAAATCTTGTTTGCCCTGCAGAGTTTGATACAGGAGCATCAAAGAATGCAATGATCCTCTCAGTGCCTGAGGGACATGACAAGCCTCTTAAGTATCCTCTTATGTTCAGCATCTGCGATGTTGTTCTCATCAACAAGATTGATGTGGCACCTTATTTCGATTTTGATCTTGAGAAATGTAAAGAGTACATCCATATGAGAAATCCTAAGGCAGAGATTATTCCTATCTGTGCAAAGACAGGCGAGGGCGTTGATAAGTTTGCGGAATGGCTCAGCGCTCAGGTTGAAGCCTGGAAGGCATAAGAATATTAAGATTTAATGCCTGGAAAGGCATAAGAATATTAAGATTTAAATGCCTGGAAGCATAGAGGTATAGAAAATTAAAGCCTTCCCCCTGTGGGGGAAGGTGTCAGCGAAGCTGACGGATGAGGGCAAAATGACACAAGGGCGAATTCATTCAATAGAAACCTTCGGCTCAGTTGATGGGCCGGGGGTTCGTTTTATCATATTTTTAAAAGGTTGTAACCTTCGCTGTAAGTACTGCCATAACGCAGATACATGGAATCCGGAATCTACGGATGTGAGATCTGCAGCTGAACTCCTCGATAAGGCAGAGCGCTATAGAAGCTATTGGGGAGAGGACGGTGGTATAACCGTGAGTGGTGGCGAGCCGCTTCTGCAGATGGATTTTCTTCGTGAGCTATTCAGAGAAGCCAAGCAGAGAGGTATAAACACCTGCATTGATACCGCAGCAGAGCCATTTACAAGGCAGGAGCCATTCTTTTCCGAATTCCAAGAGCTTATGAAGGATACGGATCTTTTACTTGTGGATATCAAGCACATAGACAATGATGAGCATATAAAGCTCACCGGAAAGCCTAATGAAAACATTAAGGACTGTCTGAGATACTTATCTGAAATAGGAAAGCCCGTCTGGATAAGACATGTGCTGGTTCCCGGAATCACAGACAATGATGAATATCTGAAAAAAACCAGAGAATTTCTGGACACGCTTACAAATGTTCAAAGGGTTGATGTTTTACCATATCATTCCCTTGGACAGTTTAAGTGGGAGGAACTTGGAATTCCTTATCAGCTTGAAGGTGTGGAAGCACCCAGTGCCGAAAGGGTAGAGAATGCAAGAAAAATCCTTGGCGCTAACTGATGAGGTGAAAGTTCAAAAATTCAGCCGAGTCAGGTGACATAATTATTTACAAGTAAATACATAAAAATCGTTAATTTATTGCCAAAGTTGACAAAAGTTGTCAACTTTGGCTTTTTTTCGGGGTTTATGGTTGAAAAGTGAGGCAGTATATGTAAAAATACACATTGGTGTCATATTTAGAATATACATATTGTGGTTTATGTATTACAATATACAATATATTGTGGTTCTGGTAATTGGCACACAAATAATTTCTTATTATGTTGCTTTTTGCAACTTGCTATAGATGCAACTCGAGGGTGGTATCGTTTTACAAGAGAGGAGTAGAAATTATGAGAGAACAGTGGAGAGGATTTAAAGGGAACAAGTGGACTGATGAAGTTAACTTAAGAGACTTTATCCAGAACAACTATACTATGTACGAGGGAGACGAGAGTTTCCTTGCTGATGCTACAGAGGCTACTGATAAGCTTTGGGGCAAACTCCAGGAGCTTCAGAAGGCTGAGCGTGCTAACGGCGGCGTACTTGAGTGCGAGACAGAGGTTGTATCAGGTCTTACAGCATATGGCCCCGGATATATCGATGAGTCAATGAAGGACCTTGAGACAGTTGTAGGTCTTCAGACAGACAAGCCCCTTAAGAGAGCATTCATGCCTTACGGTGGTATCAAGATGGCTGAGCAGGCTGCAGATACTTACGGCTTCAAGGTAAATGAGAAGTTCCACAAGATTTTCACTGAGTATCACAAGACACACAATCAGGCAGTTTTTGATGCATATACACCTGAGATGATGGCAGCTCGTCACAGCCACATCGTTACAGGACTTCCGGATACATACGGACGTGGACGTATCGTAGGTGACTACAGAAGAGTAGCTCTTTACGGTATTGATTTCCTTATCGAGCAGAAGAAGGAAGATCTTTCACTTTGCGGATGCGGTGTTATGACTGATGAAGTTATCCGTCAGCGTGAGGAGATCGCTGAGCAGATCCGTGCACTTCGTGGCATGAAGGAGATGGCTTCAGTATATGGTTTTGATATTTCACAGCCTGCAAACAACGCAAGAGAGGCAGTTCAGTGGTTATACTTCGGCTACCTTGCAGCTATTAAGACACAGAACGGTGCTGCAATGTCAGTTGGACGTGTTTCTACATTCCTTGATATTTATATCGAAAGAGACCTTAAGGAGGGTACACTTACTGAGTCTGAGGCACAGGAGCTTATCGATCACCTTACAATGAAGTGCCGTATGGTTAAGTTTGCTCGTATTCCCAGCTACAATCAGCTCTTCTCAGGAGATCCGGTTTGGGCTACTCTTGAGGTCGGCGGACTTGGTATGGACGGTCGTCACATGGTTACAAAGAACGACTACAGATTCCTTCATACACTTGAGAACATGGGTCCTTCACCTGAGCCTAACCTTACAGTACTGTATTCTTCAAGACTTCCTAAGAACTTCAAGAAGTATGCAGCTAAGATTTCAGTTACAACATCTTCAATCCAGTACGAGAACGATGATGTTATGAGACCTGTTTGGGGCGATGATTACAGCATCTGCTGCTGTGTATCTGCAACACAGACCGGTAAAGAGATGCAGTTCTTCGGTGCAAGAGCTAACCTTGCTAAGTGCCTTCTTTACGCTATCAACGGCGGTAAGGATGAGAAGTTCCTTGATAAGCAGGGTAACCGCATGCAGGTAGGTCCTGAGTATGCTCCTATTACTTCTGAGTATCTTGATTATGATGAGGTAATGGCTAAGTATGACAAGATGATGGATTGGCTTGCAAGCCTTTATGTGAATATCCTCAACCTCATCCAGTACATGCACGACAAGTATTACTATGAGGCAGCTGAGATGGCTCTTATCGATACAGATGTACGTCGTACATTCGCTACAGGTATCGCAGGCTTCTCACACGTTGTAGATTCACTTTGCGCTATCAAGTATGCAAAGGTTAAGACTGTTCGTGATGAGTCTGGTCTTGTAGTTGACTATAAGATCGAGGGAGACTTCCCTAAGTATGGTAATGATGATGAGAGAGCTGATGAGATCGCTGTATGGCTCCTTAAGACCTTCCTTAAGAAGGTTAAGAAGAACCACACATACAGAGACTCAGAGCCTACAACATCAATCCTTACAATCACATCTAACGTAGTTTATGGTAAGGCTACAGGAGCTCTTCCGGATGGAAGACCTGCATTTGCTCCTTTTGCACCCGGTGCTAACCCGGCTTACGGTGCTGAGCAGTCAGGACTCCTTGCTTCACTTAACTCAGTAGCTAAGCTTCCTTACGAGTACGCTCTTGATGGTATTTCAAATACTCAGACCATCAATCCCGGTGCTCTTGGTCACGATGATGAAGAGCGCGCAGAGAAGCTTGTAAACGTAATGGACGGCTACTTTGATCAGGGAGCTCACCACCTCAACGTTAACGTATTTGGTGTTGAGAAGCTCAAGGACGCTATGGAGCATCCTGAGAAGCCTGAGTATGCTAACTTCACAATTCGTGTATCAGGTTATGCTGTTAAGTTCATCGATCTCACAAGAGAGCAGCAGATGGACGTTATCAACAGAACTTGCCACAAGTCAATGTAATTCAATAAAGAATCCATTAGGGACGGTATCAGCTGATGATACCGTCCCTTTTTTATTTATTAAAAGTAAAGAAAAGATGAAAAGTATTAAATTTGAATAACAAATTATCGCAAAAAGAGAAAAGGACTGGCTGAGGATATATAATTAATTTGTCTTATAGTTTGCTTACTTGCTTTCTTTCGGAGGTAGAACTATGAAGAGTGGATTAAAGAATTTCTATTTTACAGGTATTGCTACTTTCTGCTTTTTGCTGTTATTCATCTGCGGGATGAGTGCCAAGGCGGCGTATGTTGAAGGCGAGCTTGAGGATGGATATCCGACAATTGTATGTGATGATGGCTTTGAATACCAGATAAAGGCAAATGAGGCTGTTGTGCGCGGATACAGGGGAAATGATCCTTTAATTACTGAAATTACAGTTCCTGAGTATGTAACATGCGCTGTGGGTGGAAGGGCTGAAGCGGTTTATCCTGTTGCAGCGATAGGTAAAAGAGCATTCTCATTAGAGAACAAAAGAAAAGTAATTGTAATTCCTAATGACCATAAAGCATTATTTCCTAATGTGGGGGATAAATATGCGGGTAAATATGGTGGGCCTGTTATTACAAAAATCAATCTGACATCTCATAAATTAGACACTATAGGAGAGTACGCATTTGATAAAAATTCCGAAATTGTTTCAGTGGATATTTCTCCTACAGTTGCAGTTATTGGCAACTATTGCTTTAGAAACTGTACGAAATTATTTTCTATAAATATTCCAAATATTGTAAAAGATATACCTTATGCATGCTTTTCAGGATGTATATCACTGAAAAGCTTACCGCTTCATTTAGGGATTACTTCAATTAGCGGATACGCATTTATGGGATGCACAGGATTAACTACTCTTCCTCTTCACAATGACATTACTTCTATCGGACTCGGTGCATTTGAAGGCTGTAGTAATGTTCTAAGTATTAATATTCCCACAGGAATTAAAGAGATTCCGCCAAATATGTGTAGAATGTGCTCTCGGCTTCAGGGAGTAGCGATCCCTAAAAATGTTAAAAGCATTGGCGGTGAGGCGTTTGCATATTGTTGGGATTTATGCAAAGCAGAGGGTACGGTTGTATCCTTGGAAGAAGGCCTTGAAAGTATTGGCGGTGGGGCATTTTATGATACTCCTGAATTAAAGAGTATAACAATTCCATATTCGGTGACTTCAATTTTAACCAGAGGAATAGGATATTACGATAGTGAAGCGGGTCCCAGGTTAGTCCCGGGATTTAGTATATATGGATATAATGATACCGCTGCAGAAAAATACGCAAAAGACAATGGCATATCATTTACAGGAACAGATAGGCTTGGAGATGTAGTCACTGCCAACAATGCGGAATATGTGACACTTGGCAAGTCAGAGGTTCTGCTAACCAAAATTAAGGATTTATCTGTGACTTCCTTTGAAGTTCCAAAGACAATAAAAGTAAATGGGATAACCTACAAGGTCACAGGAATTGCTGACAAGGCTTTTTATGAGTCAAAAAAACTAAAAAAAGTAACCATATTGGAAAATGTAAAGACTATAGGTAACAGTGCTTTCGAGGGTTGCTCGGCACTGACTGAAGTTACAATAGGTAAGAATGTTACAAGCATAGGAAAGAAAGCATTTTATAAATGTAAGAAGCTTCAGACAGTGACAATTAACTCAAAAAAGATAAAGACATTCGGAAAGAAGTGTTTTAAATCTATTGCTAAAAAGGCAAATATCAAGGTGCCAAAGGCTAAACTCTCAAATTATAAGAAAAAGATAAAGAAGTCCGGCATTGCGAAATCGGTCAGTGTTGTGAAGAAATGACCTGGGAGTAACAGAGAAATGAATAGTCTGTTTGCAAGCTTTGCGGTGATGGAGCTGCTGACGATGTACAGAGGCTGGAGAAGAGGACTCTATGGTGCAGTTTATGGGATTGTGACATGGGTGATCATTCTCGCGCTGATAACAACTATGGCTCCCAAAATGACAACCGCTTTAGAAAATAAAAGCAATCTTGGCAAGATTGTCTCGGAAGCGATAGAACCCTATGTATACGTTCTTGCGATGGGTGAGGATACAGAGACTGCTGAGGATACAGGTATACTCCAAAAGTATATCCAAAACTTTGTGGGCTCCGAGGAACAGCTTGAAGAATATGAAAAGATAGTCCTTGGAGAAGATGAAAGTACCAACTCAGAAGCCTATAGTAATTCGGATTATAGGAGTTTATCCGGATCGTCTATCACTGAAGAAAAGAAGCAGGAACTAACGGCCAAATACACCGAGTTTATAATCTACGCGGTAGCTCTGTTCATATGTTATATGGGACTTAAGATAATAACTTCCATTATTGGACTATTTATTAAAGGTCTCATGGTCAACCGTGAGCGGTCAGCAGCCGATATACTTGGAATAATATGGGGAGTCATAGAGGGCATATTATATATGTTCGTTGCGATGACCATAATAACCCTCATTGAGCCAACAAGTATAGGTTCGACTATGATGAAATGGATAGTTCAGGATCCTATCCTGAAATACATCTATGAAGTAAATGTTTTCAAAGGCTTTTTAAGTATGTAAATGGAGATGACGCTTATGGAAGATAAGATTAATAGCGAACTTGTTGATGTTTTCTTATATGAATACCAATTTGCCGATTGGGATGAGATAAATGAAGACATTCTGAAGGATGAAGATACACCTTCTGAGATTCTCGATATTCTCTATGAAGGAAATGCCGCTGACATTAGGGTTCTTAGAGGAATTGCAATTCATCCTAATGCATCTTCGGAGCTTTTGAAGAAACTCTCTGAAAATCAAAACGACGTTGTTAGATGGGGAGTTGCTGAAAATCATAGGACTCCGGAGAAGGTGCTGATAAAGCTCTCAAATGATAGCAGTGACGTCATAAGATATAGGATTGCGCTTAATCCACATACACCGGAGGCTGTTCTTTCAAGTCTCTTAAAAGAGGACAGTAAGATTGTAAGAAGCGGAGTTGCAGCAAATGTAAATGCCACTCCTGAAATGCTTGAGGAGCTTTCTCGTGACGAAAAGCGAACGGTGCGATTGGCAGTAGCGGAAAATGAAAATACAAAAGCGGAAATATTAGCAGTGTTGGCAGAGGATGAGGATAGAAATGTAAGAGCTGCTGTGGCTGAGAATAAAAATGCCAGTCCTGAGATTCTCACAAAGCTTGCATCTGATGAAAGGACACTTGTCAGAGAGAAGGTTGCCGGGAATGAAAATATTCCTCTGGTCGTTTTTCAAAAGCTCAAGGGGGACATGCAGACAGTTGTAAGAAATAGTCTGGCTTCCAATAAAAAAGCGCCTGTTGAGCTTTTATCAGAGCTTGCAAATGACCAGAAGCAGTCTGTTCGTGCAGGAGTTGCTGGGAATGTCAATTCCTCTGAACAGATTTTAAGACATCTGTCTGATGATATAGATGCATATGTAAGGAAGGCTGTTGCCGGTAATATCAATACTCCGGCAAGAGTGCTTACCAGACTATCTAAGGATGATGACTGGAGAGTATGTGAAAAAATAGCCGGAAACCCAAACACTCCGGACGAAGTACTTGAGTACCTTTCAAATTACAGAGACACATATGTAAGAAAAGCTGTTGCAAGTAACAGCAGCACCCCAAAAGATGTTCTCGAACGCCTCGCAGAGGATGGAGAATGGCTGGTTCGTGAGAATGTGGCAAAAAATGTTAATGCCCCCTCGGAGGCCCTTATGAAAATGAAGGAAGATGAGGATCTTCGTGTAACGAGGCTTGTTATTAAAAATCGAAACATGACTAAGGATGACCTTATGTATCTGTCAGTATCACGCAATTTCAGACTAAGATTTAAGGCATGTGTTCAGCTTTTGAAAATTAATTGCGAAGATAGTTTGTGAAGTTGTATAAAAATTTAATAAATTTATTCTTTTTTAAGAAAAATTCACTTAAGTATTCTTGTAATTATCCGAAATAAAGGATAGCATAAAACTATAAACATCAATTCATTATTGGTTTTCAAGCAAAGAAAAGGAGAAATGAAATGATTAAGAGATTAAATGAAAAGAAGGGCTTCACACTTGCTGAACTCCTTATTGTAGTTGCAATTATCGCAGTTCTTGTTGCTATTGCAATTCCGATATTTACCACTCAGTTGGAGAAGAGCCGTGAGGCTGTAGATCTTGCAAATGTTCGCTCTGCTTACGCTGAGGTAGTTGCTGAATATTTGGATAGTGGAGCGTCTGCTGCGACGTCAGTTACGGTTGCTGCTCAACAGACAAAAGGCAACTGGCAGTGCGCTAGTAGTGCAGCTACAACTACTATTGCTACTCCTATCGGTTCTGGCAGTTCAGTTAGTGTTCCTGCCAAGACAGCAGGCAATAATTATACTGTAACAATAAGTGCCAGTGGTAAAGTTACTGTAAATTAAGTTTATTGATTTGCTGAACTGGAATCATCAGGATAGTTCCGGTAAGCTAACAGCCATAAAGGCGCTGCCTTGCATGCAGGGGAGCGCCTTTATTTAATACGTTGGGGGAGGCGTATGAGATGACTGGTGTTATCAGGCGAAGATTACTAAGTTTTTTTATGGCTTTACCGCTGGTATTCGTTCTTCTGTTTTTTGGGTACTTTCCGCTACACTACGATATTGTCCTTCATACGGATAATGTTAAGGGTGAAGGAATTTGTCAGACTTATGTTTGCCCTACTGTAGGTATGGCCGCATTTTATACTGTGGGATTTTATTTTGGGAGCGAACTAAAAAAGGCAACAATCAAGGGCTACCATTATGATGTCAATCCAATAGAACTCATTATTTCGGATGTTTCTGAATTTGAGATAACGGGAATTGATTCATATTGCAAGGGAATACATTTAGGACATTTTAGGCCAACGGATATCCTTAATAGTGGTGAGACAGTTGAAGGTACCTTTTCAAAAATGGCCTCGCAAAATGGGGTTTTGCACATTGATGTCAAAGATTCTGATGTTGGAGCAACTATAAAGTTTTCTCTTCCTTTTATACCGGTTTGGTTCCGGATTGTATATTTTGCGGGTATAATCCTGATCTCACTAATCTTTTCAATAGTGTTCACGTACATTTTTGAACGGATAAAGTGGCTTCAGATTTTTGTGATGCACGCTACATGTATTGCGGTGACATTACTGGCCGGATGCTTTTTTTGCGGAAGTCTTCCTTATGTTACGTATAACAATTTTTTGTTAAACTGGCTTTTTCTATTCGCATTTAGTCTGGTTTTAAATGGTATTACGCTACCATTTCTAGGAACAATATTCACGATGGCTTTTACAACCATCTGGTATATAGCAAATTATTTTGTGATCACTTTGAGAAATAAGCCGATTATGCCGGCGGATTTAAAGGCCATAGGCACGGCAAAAGAAGTCATGGGCGGCTACACATTTGTTCCAAGCTGGCAGATGCTTCTTGGTATCGCGGTAGTGGTAGTTTATGCGGTATTACTGATCCTTATCTGGAAGGAAAATAAAAAAGAAGCAGAGAAGGATACCGTAAAAAGGGGTATTATCAAGCGCTGTTTGACTATCGGAACCGCTGCATTACTAATGGTTGTAGGAATAAATACACAGACCTTTAAATCTCTTTCATCTTTTGCGTGGGATGTGGTTTTACTTAAGAGCTTTCATGCGGAAGGTATGGTGACTACATATCTGAAAAGTGCTATCAATGCACATGTAAAGAAGCCGGATGGCTACTCATCAGAGCTTCTGAATAAATATCTTTCCGAATATGAGAGCAATCCAGGCAAAGATGATACGGCTATCCACCCAACAAATATCATAATGGTTATGAATGAAGCTTTTTCGGATCTTCGCATAGTTGGGATGGATGATAGCATAGATGTTATGCCGTTTATAGACAGTCTGGATGAAAACACAATCAAGGGAGAGCTTTCTGTAGGGGTATTTGGCGGCGGAACATGCAATACTGAGTTCGAAGCTCTTACAGGAAATACACTTGCTTTTCTTGGAGCGGGGGCATATCCATATACTGAGAATGTCACGGATAAGATGTTTTCTCTTGCGTCATATTTAAGGGATATTGGATATGACACCGAGGCATTTCATCCCAATGTGCCTCAAAACTGGAACAGAAATACAGTGTATCAGTATTTTGGATTTGACCGGTTTCATAGTATTTCGGATTTTGAATCCTTTGGCGAGATCACATATCTTCATAATCAGCCGGCAGATGTTACTGATTATCGATATATTGAGGCTGTCGACGAAAAAATCAAAGAAAGTCCAAGATTTCTGTTCGACGTAACAATGCAGAATCATTCAGGATATGAGCGCTGGCTTGACGTTGAAAAAGCAGGAACCGTAGAAGAAAACGGAAACAATCTTTACGTAGATACTCAGGTGTATTTATCTCTTATCAAAGCGTCTGATGATGCAGTAAAACAGCTGGTGGAGAAATATCAGGATAGCGATGAACCTACGATGATTGTCTTTTTCGGAGATCATCAGCCGGGACTTCCCGGAGCCGCGATTAATGAGATTTATACCGATTTGGAATCACAGCTTGACCTGTATAAATCCAAATTCTTTATTTGGACCAATTATGATACGGAGGAACAGAGCGATGTACAGATAAGTGCAAATTATCTACCATGGCTGATACTGGAACAGGGTAATTTCCGGCTTCCACCATACATACAGATGCTTAAAGAATTACATGAAAAATATCCTATCATTTCCTCCCAGGGAGTGATGGATAAGGATGGAAACATTTATACCGGCGTTGCTGAAGTTATGGATGATCCACTAATTAAAAAATATCAGTATATTCAGTATGCTAATTTGTTTGATGAGATCGATTCTGCCTGGTTTGAGTTCAAATAGATGAGAGCGGCAGATAGGACAACATTGATGTAATGCTGAAAAAAGTGATATAATATAAACGGAATAGTATTCATTTTTATCGTCTACAGGATAATGCCTATGGATAAGATAAGAGATAGCAAAGGAATAGCCCGAACAGTGGTGCTGTTTGCACTAATTGCAGTTGTGCTTGTTACAATAATTGCTATAAGGATTATTCGTAGTAATGCAGAAAATACTTTCAGAGATATGGACAATACAATAGTAACTTCTGCAGAACGGGAGGCGCTTGTCAATTACATGCAGGATGACTCCCTGACCGACACTGTGGCGGTATTTGATATCGAAACTAAAAAGTTCATAGAACCAGCAATGGCTAAGCAGACAGTTAAACCCTATGGAAACTCAAAAGAGCATCGGGGAAAATATCTGTTAATTTCATTTGGAGAAGACCATAGTATCTCTTCTAAATGGGTGGCACCGTAATTACTTAGTTTGTATATTTCAAGAGGGGGAAATATGCCAAAGAAGAGGATAGGTGACCTGCTTATTGAGCGAGGCCTAATTACTGAAAAAGAGCTTCAGTTTGCTTTGGATATGCAGAAGCAGACCCGTGAAAAGCTCGGTGAAGTTTTGATCAACAACAAAATAGTCACTCCGGAGGATATTGCGCAGACACTGGCTGTGCAGCTGGAGGTTGACTACATAGATCTGGGAAAGGTGAGCATTCCTCAGGAAATGGCAAAGCTTGTGCAGAGAAATACTGCAAAGCAGAATCACCTTGTTCCGGTTCAAAAGCAAGGGGACACTTTGTATGTGGCAATGGATGACCCCTTGAATTACTACGCTCTTGATGAGGTGCGCAAGGTTGCCAATCTTAAGATCGTACCTCTTATTGCGACTAATGCATCAGTTGAGAGAGCTATTAATACCCTGTATGGTAATGAAAATGCCAGACAGGCTATTGCAGACTATAAAAAAGAGCTTGGCACGCAGGGTGGTGAAGATAATGAACCGTCGCTGTCAAACTTTGACTTTGTAATAACTTCTAATTCTATCACCGGAGATGGGGAAGGTGCGCCCACCATCCGTCTTGTTAACTCGATTATTGAGCGTGCTGTTTCCGAGCATGCATCAGATATCCATTTTGAACCAAGAGAGCATGATATGGATGTTCGCATGCGTATTGACGGTGTGCTCAGAGATATTCTAAAAGTACCGAAGGACGTAACTGTTGCAGCTATCGCCCGTATTAAAACCATGTCCGGAATGGACGTTGCAGAAAAAAGAATTCCACAGGACGGCAGATTTGCTGTAAGTGTTCTTGGCAAAAGCATCGACATGCGTGTTTCCACACTTCCTATTGCCTGGGGCGAAAAAATCGTATGCCGTCTTCTTGATAAATCCAACACAGAAATTGATAGAGAAATGCTGGGACTTAGCCCGGAGGATATGGAGAAGTATGAAAAGCTTATCCATTACAAAAATGGCGTAATGCTGCTGGTAGGACCTACCGGATCAGGTAAGACCACCACCATGTATGCCATGCTTAACGAGCTGAATACCAGGGATGTCAATCTGGTAACCTTGGAGGATCCTATCGAGTATAACCTTGAAGGATTAAATCAGGTGCAGGTTAACACCAAGACAAATATGACCTTTGCAAACGGACTAAGGGCAATACTTCGTCAGGACCCGGATATCGTATCTATAGGTGAGATTCGTGACGGTGAGACTGCTGAGATAGCTCTTCGAGCTGCTCTTACAGGACGTTTTGTAATGAGTACCATCCACACCAATGACGCGGTTGGTGCAATAGACAGACTTATGGACATCGGTATCGAGCCATATCTGATATCAGCGACCCTTAGAGGCGTTATATCACAGAGACTGGTAAGACGCGTATGTCCTTATTGTGCTGAGGAATATGAGCCACAGAGAGATGAAATTGAAAAGCTTGGAATTAAGATCGAACCCGGTACAAGATTCAGATTTGGAAGAGGATGCCAGCACTGCTTCAATACAGGGTATTCAGGACGTATAGGTGTCTTTGAAATCATGATGGTTACGCCTGAGGTAAGGGAACTTATATATCAGAGAGCAGGAAGGACAGCTATTGAAAAGGAACTGAAAAAAGAGAGTGCAGGCTTCTTGTCACTAAAGGAAGCGGGAATAAAGCTTGTGCTTGAAGGCATAACAACAACCTACGAAGTACTGAGGGTAACAAACGAGAGCGACTAAGAAAACAGCAAATGCAATTGAAGCGTACTAGACCACGCTTATGAGGAATAGGCCATGATGACAATTGATGAACTGGTAGCAAGAGCTAAGGCAGATGGAGCATCTGATATTCATATAATATGCGGACTTCCACCAAAGTACAGAAGAGGCGGAGATCTTGAAAATATGGATGAGACTCCTGTCACACAGGAAGAGTGTCTCGAGCTTGCAAGAAAGCTTGCGGGAACAGAGGAAGCCTTTGATGAACTTATGACTACAGGTGAGCTTGACGCAGCGGATACCTTTGCTGATAACAGATGCCGTATTCATCTGTTTAAACAGCAGGGAGTGCCGTCGCTGGCTCTTAGAATTTTGTCAGAGCATATTCCTGAGCTTTCTACCTTGGGACTTCCCATTGCGGTTCAGGAGCTTCCGAAACTTCATAAGGGAATAGTGCTTGTAACAGGTGAGACAGGTTCTGGTAAGTCAACGACCCTGGCGGCCATTTTGGATAATATCAATCACAATTATAAGCGCCACATAGTAACGCTTGAGGATCCGGTTGAGTATATGTATAAGCCGGATTTATGCGCAATTAATCAAAGAGAAGTAGGTAAGGATACTAAGAGCTTTGCGATGGGATTAAGGGCATCTCTTCGAGAAGACCCTAACGTAATCCTCATAGGTGAAATGCGTGACAGGGATACCATCGAGACGGCAATAACGGCAGCAGAGACAGGACATCTTGTCTTCGGAACCTTGCACACCGGAAGTGCTGCTGATTCCATAGACCGTATGGTACAGGTATTTCCTGAGGCGGCGCAGCAGCAGATAAGACTGCAGCTTTCAATGGTACTGCAGGCAGTTCTCACACAGCAGCTTATTCAGAAGAAGGGCGGAGGCAGAGCTCTGGCATCTGAATACATGATAGTAACGGATGCAATCAGAAATCTTATAAGGACAGGAAATACACCGCAGATCGCGAACGCAGTGGCAACAAGTGCAGAGCTTGGCGGTCAGACGATGGATCAGTCAATAGTTATGCTTGTGAGAAGGGGCTTGATCACAAGAGAAAACGCACTTCACTATGCAGTTAATAAGGACTTCGTATCAAGAAATATGAACTAACGGGTTTAAGCTTTTTGCATTGAGAAAAGGTGTCAGCGGAGCTGAGAAGTGAGGGGTATATGAACAGCTACAAATATACGGCACTGACGTATTCGGGCGAGAAGATTGAAGGAATGCTGGAGGCAATCGACAAGCTCGAAGCCACAACTAAAATCAGACAACAGTATCATGTAGTCCTTTCGGTTAAGGAAATACAGGGAAAAAGCATCGATCTTCCGGAGTTTCTTGGAGCAGATATCGGAGGCAAGAAGCTTGACTCAAAGGGCTTTACCATCATGTGCAGTCAGTTTGCAACCATTCTTTCTGCAGGTATTCCCATTGCCAGAGCCGTAAAGCTGATAAGGGATAAGACTACCAATAAGGCTCTTAAGAAGATGCTTGGCAAGGTATTTGAGGATGTAGAAGCAGGAAGAGCTTTATCGGCATCCTTTAATGAACACGGAGCAGGTCTTCTTCCGCCAACCTTCTGCGAGACCTTGAGAGCAGGTGAAGAGGCAGGTGACCTGGCAGGTTCCTTTGAATCCATTTACAAGCATTTTGATAAGCAGACCAAGATGGGAGCCAAGGTTAGAAGTGCCATGTCGTATCCCCTGTTCGTATTGGCTGTGGCTGTAGTAGTTGTAATGATACTTATGGTGAAGGTAGTGCCTACTTTCACGGCAATATTTGAGGAAATCGGAGGCGAGCTTCCGCTTATGACAAGGATGCTCATAGGAATATCCAATTTCTTCAGTCACTATATTCTGGTGTTAGTATTCATAATCGCAGTTATAATGGTCGCTTATCTTTTGTATAAGAGGACCCCAAAAGGAGCGAGAAAGCTGGCGGAGATTCAGCTAAGGCTCCCTGTGCTTGGAAATATAGCTGAACTTAATGCGGCAAGCCTTTTTGCAAATACCATGGCTACAATGATAGGTTCAGGACTTCCTGTTACAAAATCAGTGAATATAACCTCAAGGGTTATGACTAATGAAGTGTACAAGGAAGAACTTGCCGGAATGGTCGGGAAGATAGAAGAAGGAAAAACCGTGGTGGACTCCATGCGTGAGACAGGAGTTATGCCCGATATCCTTACTGATATGGTGGGCGTCGGAGAAGAAACCGGTGAGCTTAAGCACACCATGGATGTTGTAGCACAGTATTACGACAATGAACTTGAGCAGGCAATCACAAGAGCAATAGCAATGCTAGAACCGGCTCTTCTGATTTTTATAGCAATAGTTGCAGGCTTTATAGTAATAGCAATCTACATGGCAATGTTTACGATGTATCAGGGAATGTGATGTGGCAGAGAACATATATTACAGCATATGCATAGCTCTATTCGGACTCGTTTTTGGATCTTTCTTAAACTGTATGGCTATGCGCATTGTGAGAAAAGAGGATTTTGTAAAGGGAAGAAGCCACTGTATGGAATGTGGCCATGAGCTTTCTGCCATTGATCTTATACCGGTATTTAGCTATGCGATAAGCGGAGGGAAATGCAGATACTGTGGAAAGAAAATATCAGCAAGATATCCTATCGCAGAGCTTAGTTTTATGCTAATGTCACTTGTTTTGTTTCTGCATACAGGATCCGACTTTATAGTGTTTTATAAAAACTGGATTCTTACAGGCTGTCTTTTCGCAATCGCACTGGTTGATCTGGAATCCTTCGAGATTCCGGATAAGCTGCTGATAACAGCTCTTGTAAGCTGGATAGTTTTTTCAATATTGGAAATTATTCTTGGCAGATATGGTCTTAGATATTTTGTCAGCAGATGCCTTACCGGGGTGGGAGTATTAGCGGTGATGCTGATTCTTAGCCTTGTAATGGATAAGCTATTAAAGAAAGAGAGTCTTGGAGGCGGAGATATAAAGCTTTTAGCACTTCTTGGATTATACCTTGGAGTAGCAGGCACCTATGAACTGATATTTTTGTCCTGTATTTTAGGACTGATATTTGCATTTATAAGAAAGAGAATAAATCCGAATGCAACAAAGGAATTTCCATTTGGTCCCGCGATTGCAATGTCGGCGTATCTAGTACTTATAGTTGGTGATTCCATAACAGCCTGGTATGTGGGGCTGCTGTGAGAGGGGAGAACTGATGGCTAAAAATCAGGGCATATTGGGAATAAGTGTTTCACATGGAAGACTGGCAATGACCTTGATGAGGGGCGGTGTTGTACGTAAATCCTATTGGGAGGAAATACCCGACAATATAGTAGAGGGTAATAAAATCCTCTCCTATAACCTTTTTGCTGAATTCCTGAAGGAACAGATGAAGGATAAGGGATTAAAGTGCAAAAAAGCTGCATATGTAATTCCTGACAGCGATATTTTTGTGCGAAAGGTTTCCATGCCCAAGCTTGAAGAAGAGCAGCTTAGAGATAATATCCCATTCGAGTTCAAGGACTTTATTCAGGGCGAATTAAACCAATATGTATTCGATTATGTAAAAAGATCAAACGATAATGAAGAGGAAGCCACAACGGTAGAACTTTTGGCATATGCAGTTCCGCTTGTGTTGATAAATGACCTGCGCGATATGCTTAAGATGGCAGGATTAAAGCTGGTAAGAACTCTTCCTGAAACTTCGGTTTATGAAATTCTCATAGGAGCTCTTGGCGATGAGGAGGAAGTAAAAAAAGAGAGATGCTTCATGGATATTGGTCGCCGTGGCACCAGAATGATGGTGTTTAAAAACGGTGAATTCAAGCTCTCACACATGATAGACATCGGTGAGGATCACATTATTCAGGCTCTGGCAGATGAAATGAATGTCGACGTTCATCTTGCGATTACTTACCTTAGAAACAAATATAACGATTGTGACAAACTACCTGTTGCAATTAATGCATATAAAGACATTTCCATAGAGGTATTAAAAGGTCTGAATTTCTATGAATTTTCAGATATGACATCTCGTCTTAATGACGTGGTTCTCTGCGGAACAGGTGCCATGACAGAACCTCTTGTTGAGATGTTAAAGGAACGTGTTGATAAAAATGTGCTGACTATGGACGAGCTGTTTCCTAAGTACAGTCAGCAGAAGGAAATAAATGTTACCTATGGTTCTGTTGGAATACTGCTTAGCGACGCAGTAGGTGTTGATACCAACAGTAATCTTGCAGCGGCCGGAAAGAAAAAGAAGACAAATATCTGGATCGCTGTATGGGTCGCAGTTGCAGTAATTGCTGCTCTTGGCATTATAGGTAAATTCACACTATGGGATAGAGTGCGAGTCCTGGTAAACGAAAGAAGTAAGGCTCAGAAGCTTCAGGAGCAGGTTGATTCCATAAGTGCAAGTATTGAGGGGGCAGGTGATCTTAAAAATGAGTATTATCACTACACGTGGGATACCATGAATGAAGAGGAAATAGGGAGAATAAGCAGGCTCGATGCTGCAAAGCTTGTTGACCTTATAGGAAAACAGAGGATGAAGGTTACCTACATGAATCTTGTGAAGGGTGTCATGACCATAGATCTAAAGGCTGACACTTTGGAGGAAGTAAGTAAGCTTACAACACTTCTCAAGGAGCAGGAGATAGTCGAGAGCTGTTCTGTTGCATCAGCCCAAACCATTGAGGATGATACAAAAACGGAGGAAGTTGAGTCGGGGGTAAATGCTGAAATAAAGGTATATTTAATTACGAGGTCTTCCACAAAGGAGGAATAACGTGAACATACTAAACAGAGCTTTTACTAAAACTGAAAAAATTCTTCTTGTTCTACTGCTGATAATTATTATCGGTGCAGGCTACTATCTGTTTGTGTCAACTCCTATTGAGCAGGGGATAGCAGCGGCGAAGAAGGAGCAAAATGCCCTTACCACGGAGCTTGCTGCAACTGAGAACAAGATAAACAGTATGCAGGCCATGTCGGAGGACATAGATGCCAATAAAAAGGCATCGCTAAGCTATCTGCCCAGCTATAATGCCGGAAAACAGGAGCTGGATTTTTTGCATGCAACACTTGATAAAACTATGGATTATTCGGTCAGATTTACCGATATAACTAGAGAGGGGGATCTGATTAGAAGACAATGGGAAATGAACTATACAGTGAAAAGTTTTGCTGCAGCGGAAAAAATCATAGAGGAGCTGGAAGGGTGTGAAATCAGATGCCTCATTGAGGATATGGTAGTAACACCGTTTGTGCTCGGGGAAAATTTAACCGATGATGAAGTAACGGTTAAGCTCACGGGAGCATTCTATGAAACCATGCACGATGGCATTCCCGATAAAGAGCTTCCGGAGGATTCTCTTAAGGAATAAAAATGACTCCTTTAAAGAAAACGACCAAATTAGTCAGAAAAAAACTAAATACCCGCGGAGCATCAATGGTGGTAGCTCTGGTGATATTTATTATCTGCTCCTTTGTGGCGCTTGCTATTGTAAATTCAGCAATTTTAAATGCGAAAAGAACAATTGCCGAGAGAAAGGGAGATATAGCGTTTAAAGCGACCACGCAGGCAATGAAGCTTATCACTGATTGCATTAAGGATGACTCAATCTACAGATATGAAGAAGGAGTCAGTGCAAATGATGATAATAATACCGTAAAGGGTATGGAGGAAACCTTTGGCCTGAAAATAAAAGAAATGGCTGAGACAGTAGCATCAAGCAATGACGAAACAAGTAGGACTATTACTTTTGAAAGCGAAGGTTTAGACGGATTAGACGGAACACTTAAAGGGAAAATAACAATGCAGTCGGATTTCACAATAAATGTGGATGTCTGGATAGATGGTGGTAAAGAAGATTATCCCCTTACGCTGACAATACCGGGATCGTCGCAAACTGTGCTGGAAGATAAAATTGGAAAAAAAATCAAACCTGAAGTTAATGCCGCAGTTGCTACTGGAACATTTGAACAAAAGGAAGTGACGTATATTTCCTGGTCGAAAATCGGAATGTATGTTACCGGAAAGAAAGCGAGTTCATAAGCTTTGGAGAAGGTTAAGGGAAATGCTTGATAAATCAAAAGTAAAACTTAAGAGTCGTGCCGGAGAGTCTCTTGCAGAGACTCTTATAGCGCTTTTGATAGCAGCCCTTGCACTTTTGATGCTGCCACAGGCAATGGCTGCTGCTACCGATGCAGATATAGCAGCCAGGAAAAAATCAATATATTACGATAATCCGACCCCGAGTACGGGAAGTGAAATAGAGGTTGTTGTTAATGGTTTTACTATAGGAAACTAGGTTTGCTTTTGGTATGAGTACTATAAAAAAACTAATAAGGCAAATTCATAGAAAAATGAGGCGATCCGGCAGTAAAGGGTTTTCGTTTGCGGAAATGCTTTTTGCCATTCTGATATTGCTTCTTGCCTCTCAGCTTATAGCAGAGTCGTTGAGGCTTGCAGCAGCACATTATCTAAACTATACCAACCATGCAAATGCTCAGATGATAATGCCTACGCTTTCTGGTTTTGTTAGATCGGAGATGACAACAGCCAGTGAAATCGAGAAGGTTGGAGATGAAATAACTTTTTTTGATGGAAGCGGACTGATTGGTGGTCGCTGCAAGATAGTGGATGGTGATTCACTATATCTTCAAAATGTTAAGTACACAGATAAGAAATATTACCCAATAGTTGGCATGAATGGCGAGAACGCTCACGACTTTGCCGAAAAACTGGAGATAGAGACCACATTTGAGGCAATAGATACGCCAACGAAAGCTAATCCATATTGGAAATTTGAATTAAATATAGAGGTGTTTGATAAAAAGGGAAAATCATTAACTAAAGGGAAATCTGAAATTATAGTACCGGGTGAAGTTCAAATAAATTGATCTAACTAGTTTAAAAAATACAGACTGGGAGATGTGGGGTATGAGAACAGTTAACACCAAGGCGAATTCTAAAAATACTCAAAATAGAGCAAAGGCTGGTTTTACACTTGCGGAAGTTCTGATAGCGATTGCTATAGTAATAATTCTGCTTGCTGTAGGGATAATTTCGGGTACCAGGTTGATCAGGAATAACAGGCAGGCTCACCTTGATAAAAGAGCGGAGTCTGTCTATTATGCTGCCCAAAGCAGAATGATGGAACTGTTTGCAACACAGGAAAAGGTTGAGAAACAGATTACCCAAAATGGAAAGACGGTGACTCTTTTCGTTGTAGATGAGCTATATAATACCTCTAACAAGTTTGACTATGGTGATAATGATCGTAAACTGGCATACGTTACATCAAATGATACAAACAGTATTGTATTCAAGGATAAGAGCCTTACTGAAGTCGGCGGAGCTTCATTTATCATAGAATACGATCCTATAAGTTTGGATGTTTATGCGGTAATACTCTGCGATGATCCGTCAAAGGCAGGGATATCAACCCTTGCTGGGCTTACTAAGCAGGATAGAGATGCAGCTTTGCGTGGCTCGGCTCAGGACAGAATTGGTGCATATAATGGCTATGTTGGTTACTATGCAGAGGGTGAGAATCCTGCAGTTGGCGCGAAGGTTGACGCAGGGATTTCTGCAGGTGCATGGATTGTTAACGGACGTGATCTTTTAGGAATAGTAAAAATCACTGTTGATAAAGAAACTAAGAATCTGTTAACAAATCTCAACTTCAAACTTACAGTAAGAGGCCCTGTAACAGCAAACGGCAGCAGTGAAGAATATGCGGAAATCGATATCTCTTCACGTCAGATAGTCTGGCAGAATTATCAGGGTGCGCCTGAAAACAATTATCTTGATATGGAGGGAACTGCACAGGGTTCCGGCCAAAGATTTATTACAACAAGTGGAACACTTGATCCGAGCTATCTTGGAGATGTGACTAATTCCAGTGATACATATGGTCTTATAGGTTATATCAAGTTAGATTCGCTTGATAAAAATTATCATCTGAGCGACCTTTTAGCTACTCCAAATAGTACAGGAAGCATTATCCCCGGTGAAGATATAAGCTTAACCTTTAAAGTATGGGAACCTTATCAATTAAGTAATAATACTTCAAGTGAAGTGGGATTAAATGCAAGAAGTGCAAGTGCTGTTTCAAATATTGAAAACAGCTTATTTGGTGACTTCGATTATCTAAGTAACATGAGTGTTGCTGAGATTGTCTATCCCAGACATCTTCAGAATCTTGATTATGAGTATTCGGAAGTGGTTGCATCCGCAGCTGATCAGGCTCCTACAAGCGGTGGGAAAATCGCAGCCGTCCTTGTTGAAGATATTGACTGGTCTGAGGATCTTAATCTCTATAAGGGTGAGGTGAGAAATTTCACACCTATATCAAATGATCAGCTTGCAACATTCACAGGCATGGGCACTGAGCTTGATATTACATCGGCAACGCCTATAATTGAGCAACTCGCACCGGTTGTTCTTACTTCCGCTGCCGACGTAACAGCCACGGATCCGGAAGCTGCTTATAATGATCCTAATTCTACGAATAAATATCACGTTATAGAGAACATCAAAATTGATACTGCAAATACTACCTATCCTATTGTTGGCACAGATAAAAACGTAGGATTGTTTGGTGCGCAGTCAGACATTACTATTGCAAATCTGGTCTTAAGAAGCTTTGACTTAACTAACACTGAGGCAGTACCTACCGGCATGCTGGCAAGTAAGCTTACAGGTACTTCGGCAGTTAAAAATGTATTTGTATATAACAAAGTAGATGACGCTATTGCTAAGGCAGTGAATGGACTTGCAAGCACAGGTGGTGTTATTGGTGAAGCAGAAAACTGCACTATCGATGGCGTGGTAATAAAGAATATCTGTGTTTCTTCAACGAATGGAGATGCGGGAGCACTTCTTGGTAAAGGCATAGGTACTATTAAGAATGTCCTTGCATATAACGGCGCTGTTACACCGGATGTTGGTAGCGGGGCTGCTACGACCATAGATTTTGATGATTCGACTTTTGAGATAACGGCTGCTCAGAGTGCCGGAGGACTTATCGGCGATATGACAGGTGGATCTGTCGATGGCTGCGGTGCGGCTCTTTATGTAAGGTCTACTACCGGAAATGCCGGCGGCCTCATTGGAACAAATGCGGCAACTGTTTCAAAGAGTTATTCCGGTGGACATACAATAACTAAAGATGGAAAAGCCGGTATATATAGTGATGAAGTCGCAGGCCTTGGCAGAATTAATGTACAGGGGACAAATGCCGGAGGTCTTGTTGGCGTATCTTCAGGAAGTATTGACAGCAGTTATTCTACCTGCTCTGCCGCAGGGTCATCTTCTACAGGCGGTCTTGTTGGAACATCCTCAGGAAGTATTGGTAACTGCTATGCAGTTGGACGCGTTCTTATGGGCGCAAATCCAGGAGCTATTGCCGGATCAGCATCAAGTATGTCCGGTTGTTATTACATAAGCCTTATAAATGAATCCTATGATACTACAAATGACGAATTTGTATATTTGTATGGTTTAGGCGGTGCTACAGAGGAAACTTCCGGAGCAACTGCCGTGGACGTTGACGAGGAGAACGGAATAGATGGAATCGTCAAATATAACATGTTCATGACTGATTCAGCGGATATGGCCGGTGTATCTGATAGAGTAGCCGCTCCATATGACCATTTGTATACAACCTATGGAATGAAAACAAATAATGATCTTGCGGGAACAGGTTCAGCCACTGATGAGTACTATTTTACAAAGTCTCATTACGGCGATTGGCCTGTACCTGAGCACATTATTTATAACGCTGATGGTTCCGGTTCTGCATCCATTAAAAATAGAAACAGTAATAACTTCTTCGTGATAAATGCTATGGCTATGGGCGGAGAAGCTCAGGAAGGAGTAGGGGAAGTACCTGCTAATGTCAGTGCTCAGGAACCTGAAATAGAAGAAGTTGTTTTTGAAGAACCTGAAGAGATTGAGCCGGAATCTTTGGGCGAAGCTTTTTTTGAAGATTTGGAAGAGGTTGAACCGGAAGCATTGGGAGAAGCTCCTTCTGAAGATACGGAAGAGATAGCTGCAGAAACACAGGAAGAGGCTGTATCCGAAGTTCAGGAAGAGACTGCGCCGGAAGTTCAGGAAGAGAGTCAGGAGGAGGCTGCTGAGCAGCCACAGGAGACGCCTGATGCTGAGGTTCAGGGGGAAGAGACATCAGAATCCCCGGATAGTGCGGCCACATCACCGGAGGGAGAAGCATCCTCTGAAAACACAAATGATGAGAATAATGATGCATCAACAGAAACAACTTCTGAAGAAGCAGCTTCATCAAGCGACGAAGCCTCATCAAACGATGCAGCTTCATCGGATGACACATCTGTTGCAGATGGTGCATCTTCAACGGATGATGCATCAGCAGAAACTACACCTGGGGAAACTCCCGGTGAACAGGATGCTGTAACTGATGATGCAACGCAGGTACAGCCTGAAAAGGCGGATGAGGAAGAAAAAGACAAAGAATTAGATGAAGAAGAATCAAAAGAGAAAGAAGAGGAAGAAGATGAGGTAGAGATTTCTGCGGGAGAACTTTACTCTCCTGAGGAACTCGTTAAGCTCATTTATGGCGAAGATGCTGAAATCCCTGAGGGGGCAGAGGTACAGGTTGTTGAGCTTACTCCTGATGATGATAAATATGATGAGTACGTTAATGGTGCGACAGATGCCCTTGAAATAGGAGGCGAGGAAGTTGCAAGCGTTAAGGTTCTTGATATAAAGATAATCAAGGACGGAGAAGAGATACAGCCTAAAGCCTCTGTAAATGTTGAGGTTAATACGCAGCAGCTGTATGAGAATAACGAAGTATTCTCAGATGACGAGATATTGGCTGTTCACTTTAATGAAGAGAGCAATGAAGCGCAGGTATTGAATACTGAGGTTAAGGTGAACGAAGAGGAAGAAGCGCCTCAGGAATCAGAAGAGAATACTGCCGTAATTGAGGCTGCGGATTCTGTAAGCTTTGAAACAGACGGCTTTTCAGTTTATGTCTTTGTTCAGCCTATTAAAGAAAAGGTAGTAACAGCATCTGATGACAATGTTTATGAGATTGTTGCAACTTATGATAATGCTTCAGGTATTCCTGCTGGTGCTGAGCTTGTAGTAGAAGAAATCGAAAAAGGCGGGGATGGATACGATCAGTATGTTGAAGAAGGAAAAGAGTGCCTTGGAATTGGTGACAGACTTTTAACATACGCACGTGCCTTTGACATATCCTTTGTAGATCAGGAGACAGGAGATAAATATCAGCCTACTAAGGATGTGAATATATCAATAAGGCTGCTTCAGGATGATCTGTCTGAGGATGATGAAGACAGCATGATTTCTGTTGCTCACTTTGGTGATGAGGCAGAGGCAGTAGGATTTACACTTGAAGATGGAGCAATTAACTTTAATACCTCAGGATTTTCAGTATACCTTGTAGCTCACACAGTAAAGGAGAAGGTAGTAGAGTGTAGTGATGGCAGCAGATTTAAGGTGACCGTTACCTACGATGGAAGAGCAGGTATACCCGGAGATGCTGAGCTTTCAGTTGATGAGATTATTGAAGGCGATGATAATTACGATGATTATGTTCAGATAAGCGCTGACCTTCAGGAAAAGGAAGTTGAGAGCTTTCTATTTGCGCGTCCTTTCGACATCAAGCTGATAAATCCGGACACAGGAGAAGAGTATCAGCCCGGTGAAGGTGTCAGGGTCAGCATGGAGCTTCTGGACACAGAGCTTAGAGAAGATGCGGATCTTTGTGTTGTGCATATTCCTGATGATGCGGAAGATGCTAACATCATGGATTTTGAAGTAAATGATGGATCTATTGATTTTGAGACAGATGGATTCTCAGTATTTGTATATACTGACAGCACATTTTTACGTACATACAGATTCTTTACATATGTAAGCAGTACAGATACAAGATATATAGAATACTCTATTTATACAGATGCAGGAAGCACAACATTTACTCAGAAGCTGAAGAATAATACAGAACAATTGGTAGTTCCGAGACTTCCATCACTCCAAGGAAGTGATACTTCAACGTTCTCGGGGTGGTTTGAAGGAACAGGTGTTACTACTGAAACTATCGGAGAGACAACATATTTTACACCGTCATCTCTTTCAACCACGGAATTTGACTTCGATGATATTCCTGAAGTAACTCAGACTGAGACAATATATGTGTTTGCAAAATTTGCTGACTATGCATATGTGATTTTCCACGATCAATATAACGGAGCAAGTCAGTCGTTCCCTGTTGCACAGACTAGAAGAGGGGAAAAGACTAACGGTGTTGCCACAATTCAAATAAGTGATGTAACAGTTGCCTATGATGATGATACTCAGGGCAGCGAGAACAGTGCGCCTAGTTATGCATTCTATGGATGGTCGTATACTCCGATAACAATTCCCGGGTCGCCTACTGATGATAAGGGACAGCTTGTGTCCAAAATTGATACTGATTCTATTAGCATCACAGATAAAACGGAACTGTATCCGATATTCCAGTCTATATTCTGGCTGAGCTATAATGCAGGACCGTCAGGATCCGGAGCAACTTATGTACCTGCTAAATATTACTATAGCGGAGAGGGCCCCACATCACTTACTGTGCCTGTTCGAAGCGGTTATACCTTTGCGGGATGGTATGCGGATGCTACAACAGATGCTGATGGAAAAGTAACAAGTGGTAGTCGAATTTCAGATGAAAATGGTGTACTTCTTGATGGAGCTTCTGGCGATACTGTGCTAGTAAGCGGTGGAAAGCTTGTGCTTTCCGGTAGCACGAAGTTGACTGCAGACTGGGCTGAGGCGAGGGTACAGTATTCACTTGTTTTCTGGAGACAGAAAGCAACAGATGCGCCTGACCTTGCTGATGATGCAAAGACATATGATTATGCCGAGAGTATAACAAAATATGAAAATTCAGGTGTAACAGTGGGTGTTGATGCGCAGTATAAGAACCTTTCAACAGGAGATTATAAAGGATTCCATTTTGATCGATGTGATGATAATAAGGTGGTTAATAGTAATGGTTCAACTGTTCTGAATGTTTATTATGACAGAAATGTGCATACCTTTACATTCAGGGCAAATAACAGCACATCTAGTAGTAGTAATGCAAACAGTCCAATTGTCCATACAGTCAGACGATTGTATGGATCAGATATTAATAATATTTGGTCGTTTAGAGGAAGTAATGGAATCAATTATCCTATAACTGGAAGTTCTAATAATACTTCATGGGAACCTATTAATTCTTCTTCATTTTCAGGGCGACTTACAAGAATAGCGATCATGCCGGATGAAGACATAGCGTTTTACCATACTATAACGAGGAATACTACACGATATTTCTATTATTATGTAGAATCACTTCCCGGGGATACCAATATTCGTACCTTTGATGGCAGACAGTTTACTTTATATACAGATCTTACAAATGATTTTAATAGAGTAATTTATGATGTAGACTTCTGGGAACTTGAAGGATATACAAGATATAAGATAGGTACTCAGAACGGAACTGATGTAACAACCACAATTAGAAATGGTGGTACTCAAGGTGCGCAGTGGAACAATAGCTGGAATAATATATTGTATTTCTATTATTTACGTAATGAGTACACAATAGATTTCTATGATTCATATACGAATAGCTATGCATATGTTAATGGAGCACAGCTTGGTTCAATAGGCATTAAATATGGTTACGAAACGAAGGGGTATGTTCCTGATGATCCCTCTCCGGTAGAAATACTGACAGGAAATACCTTTGTACCGAGAGAAGGCTGCACATTCCGGGGCTGGTTTGCAGACAAAGCTTGTAGTACGCGAGTGTTCTTTGAAAATAATGACGAATACAGGAACTATACTGAAAGTAAGGTCCTATATGATACTATGCCCACAGAGAATATCAAGGTCTATGCCGGATGGGAAGAAGAATATTATCTCATACAGATTGACCCCAATTACGGACAGTTAAGCTCTGAAGAGGCAACATGGTTCTGGGAAAAGTATAATGGAGATCTTGTACAGGAGTATACCGATGTAACCAGGGATTATGTAGAGTCTTCTTCCGGTACAAGTTATTATGTAAAGAGAGACAGAGCTTATTATAATCTGGGAGATGAGTGGACATCGCAAGAAGAAGGATTGAACAGACGGGCGAATTATACAACCAGCCTTGACGGTGTGAAGGATTTCACAAGATATAAGTATGTTCAGAATGCTTACAGATATGCCGGCTGGTATGAGGTAGATGATCAGGGAAATGAAACCCTGTATAACTTTAACAGCCCAATAACGCATAACTTAAAGCTTGTACTTCACTGGAAGAGAATAGGAACATACAATGTTCAGTACAATCCGGTAGTTGAGCAAGATGGTGTTACCCTAACTGGAACAATAGATGGTGGCGATAGTAATGAGACAGTATTTGCTGAACTTGACGGTGATGATTACTCTGATAATGCAGATGTTGTTGTAACAAGAACAGCAAAGGCTCCTGAAGGGTATAATTTCGTTGGCTGGAAGATAAGGGGAGATGACTCAGGTAAAGTTTACCATCCTGGCGAATCATTTATCATGAAGGCTAAATATACTGTTTCAGTCGGTGGAAAAGATGTAATTTATCTTGACGCTGTATATACGAGGATACCTACAGCCAAGATTATTTATGATGCAAATTGCGGAATTATAGATGAAAGCATTATAGATTTTGGTTCACCTACGGAAGAAAATGCTCCAACTCCCTCCACAACTGTGGATGAAAATGCTAAAACAGCAACTATCGGACAGCTTGTTAATAACAGTGCGATTCGTCTGTCTGATGGAACAGGTTTCTCACTTGGATCTGCAGAGCTTATGGGATGGAATACTGCACCGGATCGCTCAGGTGATCATTTTGATCTGAATGGTGATTACTACGTTGATACAGAAGATCCTGTTACTCTTTATGCTGAATGGAGAGTAAAGGTATACTTCGATAAAAACTGGCCTGAAGCAGGATGGGGAGGAAGCTGGAACGATACCGATACACAGGGAAATAGAATATTTACTTATGATAGTGATTTGGACAGATACTATACATATGTCTATGTAAATAATTTGGTTCCTGTGCCTTCATGTATCCCGGAATCTCCGGATCCCACTAAGATGTTCTATTACTGGTCCAGGGAGAGATACACTGAACATCCCACACAGTATAATTTCAATGCTCCTCTTACAGATGGAGACGTAATTTTGTATGCTCACTGGGATAATGTAAAATCCATACCTGCACATGCAGTAGATACATCAGAACCTACCTTTGTCAGAAAGGATGAGGATTGGCTTGTAAATGGAAGAAATACAGTTGTTGATGTCAGCAATGAAGAGGTAATGCTTGCCACGGCAACAGATGTATCTCCATATGTAACGGGCGTAAGCAGTGACTATGAGTTTGCATTTACATGCGTAAGTAATAGTGTTGCTAACTGTTCAGAAGACAAGGCCATAACGAAAGTCTGGTATAACATAAATGCTGGATGCGTATATGTTGCATATCAGAATGGATTAACAGGAGAACTGGACAGTGATGATGAAATATACTTTGTATACTTCAAGAATCCTAAGATTGTCGATATAGGATATGTGTGGATGAATACGGACAGATCGCTCAGTTCTGTCGCGGTTAATCAGAATGCTCCATTAACCGCAGAAGTCGGTAATTACAGCGTTAATGGAAATATTACAGCTCCACTGTCTTATCAGACAACGACTAATTATGGATATTATGCATATGCGATAGGAAGTGTCAATGCAACATCTGATGCTGATCTTAAGCAGATAACTGAGGCTTCAGGCACCAATGCCAACCGACCAATCCTCACGACTAAGAATAGTTGGAATGGATTCAGATATTCAACGGATGGAAATACCTGGACAAATGTTGGATATGAAATGAAGCTTTATGTAGTCTACTTCGAAACAATACCATATGTTCTGACTCTGAAGGAAAAAACCGTTGGAACACAGAGCGATATGGAGGAGTATTTTACCTATAACATAACTATTGTTGAGAATAAGACCATTGTAACTCAGCAGCAGACCAGAACCCAGACTAGGACTAGGAGTATTTGGACGGGTGGTAGATGGAGCGATTGGAGCGATTATTCAGGCTACCAGAATGTTGGAGTGGCAACTACAACGACTACCTCAAAGGAAAAAGAATACCCAGAACCCCCTGATGGGCCTATACAGTTGAAGAATGGGGAGAAGGAAGCAATTTCACTGTTTTATGCTCCTGGTAATGAGGAAAGAACAGTGACAAATACTACGACATCCACGTCAAATAATGGCAACACGGAGACTCGGACAGAGTATTCAACACGTACTATAACTACAATCACACAGACCATCACAATAACCCAGACTAAAAAAACAGATTTTGATGTTGATAATGAGGCAGTTGATGGCAATACTGGTACGGCTGTGGGAATCGAGATCAACGAAAGAACATATAAATATTCAACTGACCCGAATGACCCTGCAGGCAGTGCAAATGGTACACTTAGCAATCCTAATGTTACATTTACCAACATCAGGAAAAAAATCAAGGTCGAGATACATGTAGCGGTTGTTGATGCTGATGAGCAGGGAAATACTGTGATTTTCCAGCGAGACGAAACCATGCGTACCGATGGTGAAGATACTACCGTAAATAACAGCTTTGATGTGGAAATCAACTATCCTACCGGTGATCATACAAAGGTATTTGACCTCGACGATGAAGGTATTTTGCATGATCTGCCTCCGATTGCGACTGTGGATACTTCAGGTATCCTTAAGACAGGTTATGATGGATACGGTTTTGCGGGTGTTGCATATGGCTGCGAGGATGCCGATAAGAAGGTAGAATTAAAGTGGCCGCGCAGTACCCTTGACGGAATTACCTCCCTCGAAAAAATAACCTATGGTAAGCTAGTTGAGAATAAAGATAATTTATATGATCTGTACTTCAACCAGAATAAGGATTTTAAGGTAGATGAAGATTTCCAGGATACAGACGTGCATCCTCTATACAGATTGTATTATGTATATTACAGATTGCCTAAGGTTGTATATGTAAAGGAAAGTGAAGGCGGCGTTCTAACAAGAGTTAAGGGATCACTGGATGGAACGAATGTAGTTGATAATATCACTTACAACGGAAGCGAACAGACTATAACAAGCGGACTAAATAAGTATTCGAACGGAGGATTGTTTGCTCAGGAGCAGCTTCTTCCGGTAACCAGTGATCTGTTTACCATAAGCCAGACCTCGTCAGAGTACTTCAATATGCTTCCGCTGATGGATGATGACACCAACAAGCTGTATCTGACATACTCGATGGTTGGTATAGGTAAGACCTCGGATCTCACCAAGATCACTGATCTGGATGGTTATGTGGAGTCGGGAACGGGACCTAATTATGCACCTTTGTATCTGAGGCTTTTGGATAATCAGCTACAATGGAGTAAGGATAACGTCACCTGGAGCAATTTCATTGGTGAAGCACCTACCATATATGCAATTTATAAGGAGAAGGGATTCCATCTTAATATAGCCAAGGTTCTGAAGAATTGGTCAGGATCAAGCAAGGATTTCAAGATCAGAATCAGCTCCCTTGCAATTATGGAAACAGTTTATGAGGTTGAAGGAACAGGTGCTGCAACCATAACTGCTACGCCTATATCTGTGAATGATCAGACAGGTGAGACACTTCCCGGCACGATTGATATAACTGTCAAGAGCATCGGAGATCTGGGTACAGAAGGTACTAATGGAAATACCATTAGAGCTCAGGATATTCAGAACAGCGGAGTAGTGATAAAGGGACTTGCGAAAGGACATTATACTATCAGCGAGATTCTTGCTGATGGCAGCGGCTCCTTTGAACTTGAGGCAGAAGCCGGAGATAAATGGGAAGATATCTGGGAAGTATATGGTACAGAGAATCCTTCCACCAAAGTGACAAGAATAAAGAAGGATCAGATTGTTAAGACGACGGAGACGGAAGGAAAATTCATGACTCTTCCGGAACTTGATTTCACAGAGCTGATCATTGTAGGTGAAGGAGAAAATGCTGTAGCATCCAAGATGGTTCTTCTCGTAAATACGTCCGATAAGACAAGAAGAGTTATCTTAAGAAAAGAGGTTAAAGACAAGAACAAGCCAATACCTGGCGTTGTATTTGATATTCATAATGCTGACGGATCTCTGTTTGAAGAGAATTGTACATCAGGATCAGCCGGTGCATATTATGTGGGAGAGATGCCATATGGAACCTTCTACATACATGAAAAGTCACCTTCCGGTGGATATTACGAGCTTAAGATCTACGATAAGGATGACGGATCAGAGTACGGTGTAGTTGAATTATCAACGGAGTCAAAAACGTCGATAGAAGCTTGGAAAAATTAAAGTTAATATTTGCTGTGATCACAATAAGTGAGAGCGGAAGGATGGGGAGCCAAATTGGCTCCCCATTAACTATGGCAAAAATCAGAGAATGGTGTTAAACTGAATTGTACGCAGAAAGTTTCTGGAATTTCCGTGTCGAAATTTCACTTTGGATTTTGCGTATTCTTATTCCATATCCCATTATTTGGTGGGAAATCTCCGGAAGAAAGGTGGTGGTTTTATGAAGCAGGATAATCATATATGTAGCGATAGCCCTGTGCCTCGAAGTACGAACTTAAGAAAAAACCACACCGAAAGGAGATTAAATCCATGGAAGAAAACACAATCATGGAAGTAATTCGTGAACTCCTTGAGAGCAAGCAGTATACAAAGCTCCGCCAGACCTTTGCGGATATGAATACTGCGGATATCGCTGCGATCATGGATGACATGGAAAATGAAGATTCATTAAAAATGTTCCGCATCCTGCCTAAGGATATGGCTGCGGATGTTTTTGCCGACCTCGAAATTGAGGATCAGCAGTATATTATTCAGTCTCTGTCAGATAAAGAAGCTGGCAACATCATCGATAACCTGATGGCCGATGATGCTACTGACCTTTTGGAGGAGATGCCGGCAAGCGTTGTTAAAAAGATTCTTGCCAATGCCCGCCCTGATACGAGAGCTGATATCAATCATCTTTTGAGATATCCTGAGGATTCCGCAGGTTCCCTGATGACAGTGGAGTATGTAGACCTCAAGGAGTATATGACAGTTGGTCAGGCTATTGAGCGAATTAAGAAGATAGGACTTGACTCAGAGACAGTCAATATCTGTTATGTAGTAACAAACCAGAGAATACTGGTTGGAACTGTGGCACTGAGGTATCTCCTTATTAAGGATGACAATGAGAAGATTGGTGATATCATGAACACCAATGTCATCAGTATCAACACCATGACTGACCAGGAAGAAACGGCCCACATGTTCCAGAAGTACGACTTCACGGCCATGCCTGTAGTCGACAATGAGAATCGAATGATCGGTATCATCACCATCGATGACGTTGTAGATATCATCGAAGAAGAGGCTACCGAGGATATCGAGAAGATGGCAGCTATCATCCCTTCCGATAAGCCCTATTCAAGAATTGGTATTCTGGATACATATAAAAATAGAATGCCCTGGCTGCTTTTTCTCATGATAAGTGCTACATTTACAGGCGCCATAATTACAAGATTTGAAGATGCATTATCTGCATATGTGGTCCTTACTGCTTACATTCCTATGCTTATGGATACCGGAGGAAATGCCGGTTCTCAGGCCAGCGTATCTATTATTCGTGGTATTTCCCTTGGGGAGATAGAATTTTCTGAGATTTTCAAGGTTTGGTGGAAGGAAGTAAGAGTTGCAGTCCTTTGCGGACTTACACTTTCTCTTGCGAACTTTGTAAAGCTCCTTGTTATAGACCGGTTGCAACTGTCTGTGGCAGCAGTTGTATGCCTTACACTTTTCCTTGTAGTAATAATTGCCAAGAGTATCGGATGTCTCTTGCCGATGTGTGCAGACAAGCTCGGATTCGACCCTGCGGTTATGGCGTCACCTATGATCACAACCATCGTGGATGCAGTATCACTTCTTGCATACTTTACAATAGCAACACAGCTGCTACACTTAGCAGTATAGAAAAACGGAAGCGCTTGGCGCTTCCGTTTTGTTTAAACATTTAGGTTAATTATTCCCGTTTTGTTTAAAAGCATTATTTTTGTATTTTTCGATTGTTTAAAAAGCATCAATATTATAGGATGAGTGGTAGAAAAACTATAGCCTTCCCCCTTCCAGGGGGAAGGTGTCAGCGAAGCTGACGGATGAGGGTCCATAATTATGCCGGATAAGAAACTAACACAGAATTCTCAAAAACTCAGAAAAGAAATGACAAAAGAAGAACGTCATCTTTGGTATGATTTTCTTAAAAATTTAAATATATCTATCAGGCGACAGAAGGTAGTGGGAAATTATATTTTGGATTTCTACTGTCCGAGCAAAAAGACTGCTATAGAATTGGATGGCTCTCAGCACTTTGAAAAAGAAGGTAAAGAAAAGGATATTGTTCAGGATACGTTTTTAAAGGATCGTGGCATTACCGTTTTGAGGTATTCGAATTATGATATAAATAAAAATTTTACGGCTGTTTGTGAAGATATTGCTAGGAAACTTGGGGTTATTGAGTAAGGACCCTCATCCGGCAGCTTCGCTGCCACCTTCTCCCTGAAAGGGAGAAGGCTTTAATTCAAAACGGAAGCGCGACGCGCTTCCGTTTCCTTTTTAGAATACTTTGATTTCTTTTTTGCCGGTTCCTGCAGCGAAGGGTCCGGGAATAGCAGCGGGATCTCTGTGAGCTCCGAAGTAGTCCTTATTAAAGGTGATGGGACTGCCATCGGGATTCTCGAAACACTGCTCGGGTTCAAATGCCTTGCCGAGAGATTCGGTTGCGAGGATATCGCAATTAAAGTCTCCAAGGTGATCGAAATAGTTGGTTTTTACGAACCAGCTTCCATTTTTCTCCTTGATGGTTACATCAATCTTGGATTTCTTGTCTACAAGATTATCTTTTTCATGCTTGCAAACCGTAGCACCACCAAAGTAAGCGTTGCCGCCGACCCATACAGGAAGGTGACCGAAGTGAGCCTCGGCAAGTCCACCCATGTCGGGATTTTTCTCGAAGTCAAACTGACCTATCCACTCTTCATAGGTGGGGAAGATATCGAAAGGTGCAGTTCCTACAACCTCATAATCTGCATCGGCAGCGGTTTTCTTCTTATCTGTTATCTTGTATTTCTGAAGGAATACGTTGTTGTAAATTCTGTCATCACCGTGAAGAATTGTCATAAAGCCTGCTACCTCGGTGCGGTGACGGATGTGGTAAGGTGTGTATCTGGGCTCTCTCTGGCCGTTGACAATGCTGTCTACACCTGAGTTGATAAGGCCAAAGCTTCCAAGAACAAGGTTGTGGAGAATGGCGATACCTTCACTGGGTATTATGATTGAAACAGGTGAGAGCAGAAGGTTGTTGTCGATAAGGGTCGGGCCGTGTCCAACCTCGATAAATACGTCACAGTTGAACATTGCACCGGGAGCCTGAGCAAGGCCTTCGGGACGACAGTTGTCATGCATGAAGTTCTGTGTGACTCTTGCACCCTGTGCCTGCCAGTCGAGCCATACGCCCATGATGCAGTTGTGGATGTGATTTCGTCTGATGGTCACATCGATTGCTGCGTGGAGCTTTATGCCTGCTGTCTCAGCGCCGCCGAGCTGCTGAGAGTTGCAGATATGATGAATGTGGCAGTCCTCAATTGTTGAGAATACTCCGCCCATACGTCCAACAATACCGGTCTGCTCGCAGTGGTGGATATGGCAACGTCTTACGATGTGATGTCCAATCTTTTCCTTGAGCCAGCCGTGATATTGACCGCGGCAAACGGCATCACGTTCCATCTGAGTGGGGCTCTTTACGTGGTTCTTGGTGAAGTACATATCATTCTCGGGATCTAAGTATTTTCCAAGAGAGATACCACAGCATCTGCTGTTCCAGATTTCGCAGTCCTCGATGATCCAGCCCTTACTCCAGTGAGGGCCTATCATTCCGTCCTGATAAGCTGCGGGGGGAGCCCAAGTTGTGGCAGCCTTGTTTAAATCAAAACCACTTACTGTGATGTAATCAACACCGTTCTTGTCGGGCATAAAGCAGTTGCGTCTTACGCTGATCTCTGTCTTTTCTTTATTCGGATCAAGTCCATGGAAATTGGCATAGATGACAGTTTCGTCACCGTCCTGCTCTGTGTACCACAGATATTTTGCTTCTTCCGGATGCCATGCGAAGGGATCCGGCTCACCTTTCTCGCACTCCTTAAGGGAGTCTGTCTCGTACATCATCAGGTCATTTATGAAGACAGAACCAGTGTGACGGATTTTTGGTGAAAAGTACCAATCGCCATAAACCCTTTCTTTATAAGGATTGAAGTCTCCAAAAATTGTGTTTTTAATTCTTGCACTCCAAACGTTTCCTTTGATTTTTTTCCAACCGGTTATGAGCTCTGCTCCTGTTATGACAGCTCCAAGAGGCTCTTCTGAGCGATAAGTAATGCGAGCGTCCTCTGTTCCTGCATTTACGGGTATTACGTGCTCTCTATAGATACCGGGTTTAACAATTACCTCATCGCCTGGTTTGGCAATTTTTGCTGCATCATTTATGCTTTTAAATGGTGTTTCCTTGCTTCCGTTTCCATCGCGGAAGCTATTTGCATCAACGTAATAGATCATTATAAAACCTCCTGATTTTTGGGTAACTTGTTCAAAAATTTGTTTTCAGCGTACGACCGCGGAACAAAGATGTCAATAAATTGCACAAAAATATTCAAAAATAGCAAGAATAATATACAAAATGACAAAAATTGATTAGCGTTTATTGCTTTGGCTGACTACTATTTAGGTATAGTATGAATTAACTCGCACTTTGAGGGGAGGAGCGAGATGGGGAGGTAAAAATTTGTCTAAGAAGAAACTATACTCATTCAAGCTTTTTCTGCTGGTACTTCCGTTTATTATTCTGGTTTTACTGTTCTGCTACTATCCGCTATACGGATGGCTCTACGCGTTCTATGATTACAAACCACCGAGAACGTTGGCAAACAGTGCATTTGTCGGGGGCAAATGGTTTGCATCACTGGTTAGTAGCAAGGTAAAAATGAAACAGATTCTTCAGGTTTTGAAGAATACATTTGCAATGAGTGGATTGACTCTCGGTACCAGCTGGTTACCGATGCTTTTTGCAGTATTTCTCAATGAGATCAGAGGCGTTAAGTTCAGAAAGTTTGTACAGACAGTTACAACGCTTCCTAACTTCGTCAGCTGGGTAATGGTTTATTCAATTGCCTTCTCACTGTTTAACAGTACAGGTATGATGAACTCTTTACTTATGAAGCTTGGCTTAATATCACAGCCGATTCTTTTCCTTCAGTCATCTTCACATGTATGGTTTACACAGTGGTTATGGCTCACATGGAAAAACCTTGGATGGGCAGCCATCATGTACATAGCGGCTATCTCGAGTATTGACGATGAGATGATTCAGGCAGCAAGAGTTGACGGTGCTACAAGAATGCAGATCATATGGCACATAACAATCCCCAGCCTGTTGCCTACATATTTCGTCCTTCTGGTACTTAATGTTGCTAACTTCCTTAATAACGGAATGGAGCAGTACTACGTATTCCAGAACGCATTTAATAAAGAATATATTCAGGTTCTTGACCTTTATGTATTTAACCTTGCCATGGGTAACGGTGGTTACTCCGTATCAGTT
This sequence comes from Butyrivibrio sp. VCD2006, assembly GCF_000423925.1. Taxonomy (GTDB): domain Bacteria; phylum Bacillota; class Clostridia; order Lachnospirales; family Lachnospiraceae; genus Butyrivibrio. Next base: position 49,930 of record NZ_AUIX01000001.1, on the reverse strand, counting down.
GCAATCAGTATGCTGAAGAGTCTTGTCAGTCTTGTTCTTCTTTTCATAGTTAACAAGGCATCTAAGATAATTCGCGGCGAGAGTATTCTGTAATTGGAGGAGAACGATCATGGCAGCAAATAATAAATCAAAAATGAAAATGAGTGCCGGGGACCTTACCTTGGAGATTGTATGCTACATCATCTTTGCAATCGCTGCGTTCCTGTGCCTGTATCCTTTTTACTACATTCTGATCAATACGATCAGTGCTAACGACATAAGTGCAAGAGGTGATGTTCTTTTCTGGCCTCAGGAATTGCACTTCCACAACTACATATCAGCTTTCAGAATTGACGGACTTCCGCAGGCGTTCAAGATCTCACTTATGAGAACTGTCATCGGAACAGCACTTACGGTTTTTGCATCTGCATTTCTTGGATTCATGTTTACACAGGAAAAGATGTGGTGCAGAAAGTTCTGGTACAGACTTGTAGTTGCAACAATGTATTTCAATGCAGGTATCATCCCGTGGTTCCTGGTAATGAAGACAATGCACCTTACAAATAATTTCTGGGGATACATACTTCCGGCAATCGTATCACCCTTCAACCTCATCCTGACCAAGACCTTCGTTGAATCAGTTCCGAAGGAACTTCAGGAAGCGGCTGAGATGGATGGAGCGGGAGTACTTACTGTATTTTTCAGAGTTATCATACCGGTTATCAAGCCGATCATGGCAACGGTTGCAATTTTCTCTGCAGTAGGACAGTGGAACGCATTTCAGGATACACTGCTCCTCATGACAGATACCAAGCTGTATCCTCTGCAGTTCGTGCTTTATCAGTATCTGAATCAGGCAAGCTCACTGGCTTCCCTGGCACAGAGTACAAGTAGTACAGCATCACTTGCAGCTGCTGCAGCAACAGCTCAGACAACCACCAGTGTACGTATGACAATCACAGTTATCGTCGTACTTCCTATCATGCTTGTTTACCCGATTTTCCAGAAGTACTTCGTAAAGGGAATCATGATTGGAGCGGTAAAAGGCTGAGAACACTTGGCGAGGTCTTTCCGAGCCTAGTGTGAACGTGTTCCGGCGAGCGAAGCGAGAGCGGAACTTCCTTATGAAAAATGGATTATTCTTGAATCTTTACCCCTCCGGGGTTTAGATAGAAACGTTTCTATATGAAAAAGGAGGAATGAAAAATGAAACTGAAAAAACTTTCATCTCTGGCACTTGCTACTGTAATGACAGTAAGCATGATCGCTGGTTGTGGCGGCGGAAGTACAGGCGCAGATACTGCTGCAAGTACTGACACAAAGGCTGATTCAACCGAGACAACTACAGAGACAACTACAGAGACAACAACTGAGAGTACAGACGCAGGGGAGACCACAGAGGCATCTGACACAGCTGAGGCAGCTCCTGAAGCAGATCATAGCGAGCTTTACAACGTAGAGTTCTATGATGTAGCAGCTAACTATCAGGGTGACCAGCCCGGATGGTACGGCAAGATCGTACAGGACAAGTTCAACATGAACCTTAACATCATCGCACCTCAGGTATCCGGTGATGGCGCAGCTCTTTATCAGACAAGATGTGCAGCAGGCGCACTTGGTGATCTTATCATCCTTGACAACGCTGATGCATCAGAGTGTGTAGAGTCAGGTCTTATCCATGATCTTACAGACGCAATTACAAAATATCCTAACCTTATGAGATATGAGAAGCAGATTAAAGACTTCAACTCACAGGTTGGTGACGGATCCAAGATTTATTGTATCCCGCTTGAAATGAACAACAATGGTCCTACAGACTACAAGCAGCTTCATGTTTATTCATATCCTCGTATGGGATGGGATATGTACAACGAAGTTGGTGCTCCCGAGCTTAAGAACCTTGATGATCTTCTTGCTTGCTTAAAGCAGATCCAGGATGCTCATCCTACAAACGACAATGGCGATCCTGCATACGCAATCAGCCTTTGGAAGGATTGGGATTCACAGTACATGGAGAACGTAGCTCAGCTTACAAAGTGGTATGGCCAGGAAGTTAACGGCTCCGTACTTATCGGAACAGATAACTCCATCGCTCCTATCACAGATAAGGATGGCGCTTACTACAAGATGCTTAAGTTCTTCTATCAGGCAAACCAGATGGGTCTTGTTGATCCCGATTCTGCAACTCAGGACTGGAACGCAATCGTTTCCAAGATGCAGGATAAGAGAGTTTACCTCTACTGGTACAGCTGGCAGTATGGTTTCTGGAACAGCCCTGCAAGAGGTGAAGAGGGAACTAACTACGTTGAGATCCCTGTAGCTGATACAAACCTTTACCAGGCATCTGACACCTACTATGGTGATGGCCGTGTTCTTTGCGTAGGTTCTCAGGTTTCTGACGAGAACTTTGACAGACTTATGGAGTTCCTTGACTGGTATGCTTCACCTGAGGGTGTTCAGATCCAGCACGCTGGTACAGAAGGGCTTACATACACAATCGAAGATGGCAAGTACACACTTACAGAAGATGGTCTTAACAGATTCTCAGCAGAAGTAATCGTTCCCGATGAACTCGGCGGCGGTAACTGGAACGATGGTAACAACCAGATCAACCAGTGGATCGTAGCTTCTTGCGATGTTAACCCTGAGACAGGCGAGCCTTATGCTTCTGATATGTGGTCAACAACAATCGAGATGAACCAGACAAAGACAACCAAGGAGTGGTCTGAGAAGTTTGGCGCAGCTGACGACGTTGAGTATCTCAAGAACAATGGCATGATGACAGTTGTTCCTTCAATCAACATGGCTCTTGCAATCGATGATACAGATATCAGCCTTATCCGTAAGCAGTGCGGCGATATGATCAAGGATTCTTCCTGGAGAATGGTATTCGCTAAGGATGACGCAGATTTCGATGCTCAGTGGGATGAGATGGTAGCTCAGCTCGAGGGTCTCGGATTCGAGGATCTTGTAGCATTCGATACAGAGAAGTATCAGCCTATGCTTGACGCTAGAAAGGCAGCTCAGTAATTATTCAGAACCGATATAATTCTGATAAAACTGAATAAAGAATAAAATAACCCCGGCAGTCCGATTTTTGGATTGCCGGGATTTTTTTGTCAAGTACGAAATATGAAATCTTTTCTGCATAAATTGTAAACATCAAAAAAGGATTTAAGGATATAATCTTCTTTGCCGATATTTGGACTTCATCTGTATCAAATATTGGCGAAAGGAAGTAGTTTTAGGGAGGTTTTATTTATTTATGAAGAAAAGTGTCAATTATTTTGGCAAAAGAGCACTGGCTTTCTTATGTGCATTTATCTTTGCCTTTGGTAGTTTAGCTGTACCGATTACGGCGCGAGCAGCAACTGTACTGAAGGAATCAACAATTCGCGATTATCTTAATGCTAAAAATGGAAGAACAGAATCCTCATACGGTGGATTATGTCTCAAGTGGGCATTTACGCAGTTCAAAAACATGGGTGCATCCAATGCATCAGTTGGTACATCCAGCTGTTGTGCTCATTATGCAGCTACAAAGATGAATCTCTCAACAGATTCCAATATTCCGATTGGAGCAGTTGTATTTTTCTCAGGCCCTGCCAGTCAGGGAACATGTCGCAGCTGTCATCAGCACTACGGACATGCTGGTATTCATGTAGGCAATAATATTGTTTCAAGTATTCATGGAAAAGGTCAGATTAAAAACGAGGCTATTTCTTTATGGAATAGCTGGGGCTATAGCTACATGGGATGGGCAATTCCCAAGAATGTTGAGATTGATAGAGATGTTACAAGACCTATTGTAACTCCTGTCGTTTCAGATGTGAGAGTGGAAAATATTCAGTGGGATGGATATGATGTTTCATGTGTTGTAACTGACGATACAGATCTTACTAAGGTTGAATTCCCTACTTGGACAGCTAATAATGGCCAGGATGATCTTAAGTGGTTTGAGGGCCATAAAGAGAATGGCCGTTGGGTTTATCACGTATCTATCGGTGATCATAATAACGAAAACGGATTATACTACACTCACGTTTATGCATGGGCTTCAAACGGATCACACGGATTTGGAGAAACTTCTGTAGAGGTTCCTGAGAAGGACACACAGTCTCCTTCTATCACTGATATCAGAGTGGAAAATGTAAACGCATATGGTTACGACATTTCATGTAAGGTAACTGATAATACAAGTGTTAAGAAAGTACAGTTCCCTACATGGACAGCTTATAACGGCCAGGATGATATGGTTTGGCATGATGCTGAATTAAATGAAGGCCGCTACGTTGCGCATATCGATATTGCAGATCATAATAACGAGCGCGGAAATTATACAAGTAACGTTTATGCCTGGGATACAATGGACAACCCGGCAAATGCAAGTGCAGGAAACATTTTTGTTCCTGAACCCAGTATTGATGTAGCAACAATTGAGTTTGACAAAGAAACAGCTGAACTCACAGAAGGTGAGAAGGTAACAATTACAGCTACAATAGAACCTGAAGATGCAACTAATAAGAGTGTCAGATGGGCAAGCAGCAATGAATCTGTAGCAACTGTTAATACCAATGGTGAGGTTACTGCTATAGCTGCAGGAACAGCAGAGATCACAGCAACATCTATTTCAAATCCTGATGTTAAGGCAGTTTGCCAGGTGACTGTTGTAAGACCTGTAAGTTCTGAGCCTTCAGACAATCCGAATACTAATCCGGAAACTGGCGCAGATACAAATACAGATACCAATACAGATGCAAACACAGGTACAAATACAAACACAGACACAAATGCAGATACTGAGACAAACAAACCTGCTAAGGTTGAAAATAACGACGATATTGAAGTAGGCACAGAATTCCAGCAGGGTGACTTCAGCTACATCGTAACAAGTGATGACGAAGTAGCATTCGATGGTTGGTTAGTGGAAGACAGAGCAAATCTTGTTATTCCGGCAACAATCACTGAGAATAACAAAGAGTTCAAGGTTACATCAATTGTTGAAGATGCCTTCAAGGGCAACAAGAAGCTTAAGAAGGTTACAATAAGCGCAAATATTGAGACAATTGGAAGAAATGCATTTTCAGGATGTAAGAATCTTAAGACAGTTATTATTAAGACAACATCTCTTACAAAGAAATCTGTTGGAAAGAATGCGTTTAAGAACATTAATCCCAAGGCAAAGGTAAAGGTTCCCAAGAAGAACTTCAGGGATTATAAGAAGATTCTTAAGGCTAGGGGAATAAACGGTAAGTCACAGAAGATTTCAAAATAATCGGATAATATGAAATAAAGTAGAACCCGGGAAAGTTTGATCTGGTATCAGACTTTCACGGGTTCTTTTTGTTCAAAAAGGCGTCATTCTTTTGTGTTAATGTTATACTGATATTTACTAAAGTAATTCTAGAACGTAATAGAAATTAGGAGTGAAACGAAAAAAGTTAAGGGGAGAACTTGTGCGAAAAAAGAGGAAGATAAGGAAAAAAGGTAAATCCCCAATATTTATTTTTTTGATAGAAATATTGGTTGTAATAATTCTTGGGATTATTGTTTATCATGTAAACAAACCTATAGACTACGTGGAGAAGGCAGAAACCCTGGAGATACCTGAGTGGATTGATGTTCAGTATATAGATGTAGGCAATCCCTCCAGAACAGGGTTATTACTTGATGGAGTTCATGATATTGTAATTCATTATGTCGGCAATCCGGGAACGACAGCTCAGCAGAACAGGGATTTTTATAATCAGGAGGAGTCTAATGTTTGCTCGCATTTCGTAATTGGGATGGAAGGCGAGATTATTCAATGTGTTCCTCTTAATGAGAGATCTGCCGCAAGCAATCATAGGAATCACGATACGATTTCGATTGAGGTCTGCCATCCGGATGATACAGGTAAGTTTACGGACGCATCCTATGAATCGTTGTTACAGCTTACAAGATGGCTTATGAAGGAATTTAATCTGAAAAAAGATCATGTCATAAGGCATTATGATGTAACGGGGAAGGAGTGCCCAAGATATTTTGTGACCCATGAGGATGCGTGGGAGCAGTTTAGGGAAGATTTATAGTAAGAGACCCTCATCCGGCACTTCGTGCCACCTTCCCCCTAGAAGGGGGAAGGCAGGGGATGCTTCCGGGGGAATGTAGAGTGTTTTGCTCCGGGGGAAGGCAGGTGGTGCTTTCGGGGGAATGTAGAGTGTTTGCTCCAGGGGAAGGCAAAGAATAATAAAGGAGATAAATATGGCAACAAAGGGCCAGGCAAAAGAGAAGACTAAGAACAGGGTTAAGGAACCCAGGCAGTTCAATGTGATCATGTACAACGATGATTTCACCACCATGGAGTTCGTGGTAGAAATTTTGATGGATATTTTTCATAAGGATGAAGTGACTGCGCAGTCTATCATGATGAACGTTCATAAGAAGGGACAGGCTGTTGTCGGGAAATATCCCTACGACATAGCAGCGACCAGGGTCAACGCTGCTCTTATGAGAGCAAAGCAGGAAGGGTTTCCTTTTAGAATGAGTGTGGAGGAGGCATGAGATGAATCTTTCAAAAGAAGCCATGCTGGTACTTCAAAAGGCAATTGAACTGGCGAATAAAAAGCACTACGAGTATGTTACACCTGAGATGATTCTGCTGATGATATTGGATGATCCTGCCTTTGCAGAAGCATACGACGTATGTGGCGGAGATATTCTGACATTAAGTAAAAAGCTGATGAAGTACATTAAAAAATATATTGAAAAGACAAAGGAAAGAGAGCCGGAATTTTCACTTGCTACGCAGCAGCTGATGACCTTCGCGGGACAAAGTGCTTATTCCAGCGGCTGTTCGGAAATCCATGTAAGGCACCTGATACATTCATTATGGAATCTGGACAACAGCTATGCTGTCTATTTTATGGAACAGGATGGAATTACTGAGGCTGAACTTCTTCAGGAGCTTTCATACATTGAGGATGAGCGCAAGATAGGCGGAGGAAGTGCTACAACAGGTGGTAAGCCTGTTAATAAGGAGGATACCGGCAATCTCAAGATTTTTGCACCGTGTCTTAATGAGACCCTCGAGGATGTAAATCCTCTGATTGGCAGGAAGGAAGAGCTTGAGAGAACTATCCAGATTCTGTGCAGGAAGGATAAGAATAATCCGCTTCATATCGGAGAGCCCGGTGTCGGTAAGACAGCTATTACCTATGGATTGGTGGAGCTTCTTAGAAAAGGAGAGGTTCCCGATGCCATAAAGGGTGCGAAGGTGTTTTCACTTGATCTTGGAGGAATGCTGGCCGGAACGCAGTACAGAGGCGATTTTGAAAAGCGTTTCAAGAAGGTTCTGACTGAGATAGGAAAAGAAGAAAAGCCTATTATATATATTGATGAAATTCATAATCTTTCCGGAGCAGGAGCTGTAGGAGAGGGTTCTTTTGATGCCTCAAATATGCTAAAGCCCTATCTTGCAGATGGTCATATCAGATTTATCGGAGCTACGACTTATGAGGAATACAAGAAGTATTTTGAAAAGAATAAGAGCCTTGTAAGACGTTTTCAGAATGTGGAAATAAAGGAGCCAACTGAGGAAGAGAGCATCAGAATCCTCGAGGGATTAAAGGAAAAATATGAGCAGTACCACGGCGTTAAATATAAGGACGATGTGCTTTCCTATGCCGTTAAAATGAGTGCCAAGTATATCAATGAAAGGTTCCTTCCGGATAAAGCGATAGACATAATTGATGAGGCCGGATCCTTTAGAAAGCTTCATCCTACAGATAAGAAAATCCAAAAGGTAGATAAGGAAGTCATAAACGAGATACTTACCAAGATATGTCGTGTGCCCATTGAGACGGTGGAAACCGATGATATAACCGGACTTGCAACCTTGGAGGACAGACTTAAAGGTAAGGTATACGGACAGGATGAGGCAGTAAAAGAAGTGGTAAATGCCGTGAAGTTCTCAAAAGCAGGGCTTACTGAAGAGAATAAGCCTCTGGCAAGCCTTCTTTTCGTAGGACCTACCGGTGTCGGAAAAACAGAGATTGCTAAAAGGCTGGCTGCTGAGCTGGGAGTAAAGCTTGTAAGATTCGATATGAGTGAGTATGGTGAAAAGCATGCGGTGGCAAAGCTTATCGGCTCTCCTGCGGGCTATGTCGGTTACGAGGAAGGCGGTATACTGACGGAAGCCATCAGGAAGAATCCGTCATCAGTACTTCTTCTTGATGAGATTGAAAAGGCTCATCCCGACATTTACAATGTTCTGCTTCAGGTTATGGATTACGCTACACTTACGGATAACCAGGGAAGAAAAGCGGACTTTAGGAATGTGGTTGTGATAATGACATCCAATGCCGGCGCCAACAGACTTGGTAAGAGCGGAATTGGATTTGTCAGCGAGGGTCACGACAACAGTGTTCTTATGGAAGAGGTTAAGAGAGTTTTTCAGCCTGAATTCAGAAACAGGCTTAGTAAGGTTGTCGTTTTCAATAGCATGGATGAACATATGGCTGAGCTTGTTGTGGATAAAAAACTCGCTGAGTTATCGGAGCAGCTTGAGGCTAAAAAGATATCCTTTGAAGCGGATAAGGCAGCAAGGAATCTCATAAAGAAGCGCGGCATCAGCCAGGAGTTTGGTGCGAGAGAGGTTGACCGCGTCATAAGAAATGATGTTAAGCCGCTGTTTGTGGATGAGATTCTCTTTGGAAAATTGAAAGATGGTGGTAATATATCACTTACAGCTATTGACGGTGAATTTTCGATAAATAGGAAGGATCAGTAATTTGAGTATTTTAAATGTTGAACATCTGACACATGGATTTGGTGACAGAGCTATCTTTGATGATGTGTCATTCAGACTTCTTAAGGGAGAACATATCGGACTTGTCGGAGCTAATGGTGAAGGTAAGTCGACTTTTATGAATATTATAACGGGTAAGCTGATGCCTGATGCAGGAAATATCGAGTGGGCGAAAAATGTTAAGGCAGGATATCTTGATCAGCATGCCGTTCTTAAAGAAGGCATGACAATAAGGGATGTTCTGGCTTCAGCCTATGAGCCGCTTTTCGAAATGGAGCGCAGAATGAATGAGATCTGCGATGCCATGGCTGAGGCTGATGAGAAGCAGCTGGAGGAATATATGGAAGAGCTTGGAACTATCCAGGATCTTCTTACAAATCACGATTTTTATCTTATTGATTCTAAAATAGACGAGGTTTCAAGAGCGCTGGGATTTCTGGAGCTGGGACTGGACCGCGATGTTACTGAGCTTTCAGGAGGACAGAGAACCAAGATCCTTTTGGCAAAGCTCCTTCTTGAAAAGCCGGACATTCTTCTTTTGGATGAGCCTACAAACTATCTTGATGCAGAGCATATCGTATGGCTCACAAGATATCTTCAGGAATATGAGAACGCCTTTATTCTTATTTCGCATGATGTCCCGTTCCTTAACAGTGTGGTAAATATCATTTATCACATGGACGGAACAACTCACAGTCTCGACAGATATGTGGGTGACTATGACAAGTTCATGGAAGTTTATGAGATGAAAAAAGCTCAAAGAGAGGCCGCATACAACAGGCAGCAGCAGGAGATAGCAGACCTTAAGGACTTCGTTGCAAGAAATAAAGCCAGAGTAGCCACAAGAAACATGGCGATGGCAAGGCAGAAGAAGCTTGATAATATGGAGTTAATTGAGAAGATACAGGAAAAGCCGAAGCCGGAGTTTTATTTCAAGACCGCAAGGACTCCCGGCAAAGTTCTCTTTGAGACCAAGGATCTTGTCATCGGTTATGATGAGCCCTTGTCCAGTCCTCTTAATCTGATGATTGAGAGAAACAATTTTTATGTGCTGACCGGAGCAAACGGAATAGGAAAGACAACTCTTTTAAAGAGTCTTCTTGGCATAATTCCTTCTTTATCCGGATGGGTTCAGCGCGGTGAACATGTGGAAATAGGCTACTTCGAACAGGAGATGTCACCTGACATAGAGACAACATGTCTTGAGGAGATATGGAATGAGTTCCCGTCCTTCTCGCAATATGAAGTGCGCTCTGCTCTTGCAAAATGCGGACTGACAACCAAGCATATAGAGAGTAAATGCAAGGTTCTTTCCGGAGGAGAGCAGGCAAAGGTCAGACTTTGTAAGCTTATGAACAGGGAGTCAAATATCCTTGTTCTCGATGAGCCTACAAACCATTTGGACGTTGATGCTAAGGAAGAGCTTCACAGAGCGCTCAAGGAATATAAGGGAACGGTAATTATGGTCTGCCATGAGCCTGATTTTTATGCAGACCTTACAGACAATGTAATTGACTGCACCAAGTGGACAACTAAGATTTAAGAAGTTATTTTAGCTATTGTTTCCATACATCTGGCAGTACAATGAAGTTGGTATATGCAAAGACAGACGCTAGCCTGATTTACAGGTCCAGCGTCATTTGTTCAAAATCTTTTTTGGAAGAAAACATCGGCATCTCCCGCTTAAGGAGTTCCGGTGTTTTTTCGTTTGAAAACAACCAGTCATTTATCTCAGGTTTCTCAATTACGACAGGCATCCTGTCATGGAAGCCTGACACAGAAGCGTTAGCTGCAGTTGTGAGAATAGTAAAACGGTCTTCGTTGTCGAAGCGATTGAATATACCCGCAAGAAAAATGGCCGAACTATCTTTTCGAGAGAATGTGACTTTATCTTTATGGCTATCCCATTCATAGAAGCATCTTGCCGGTATCAGGCATCTTCTATGGGAGAGACTGTCCGAAAACATAGGACGCTGATGGGCTGATTCCGAGCGGGCATTGATAATGAGATTTTTCTTCTCTTTTCCGGGAAATCCCCAAGTAATCTGCCTCGGAATAATTTCCGATTTCTCGGGTATAAGGATTAGTCCTTTGGATCCTGGGAAAATATCCTTTTCCTCGAACCTGAGCTTTTTGATATTATCGCTTATGATTTCCTGAACTTCTAATGCAAGTTCGGGATCTATATGATATCGTCCGCACATAATAAATCTCCTTATGATTTCCTTTTATTTATCACATAATTTTATTGGTGTCGAGTCATTTTATGATGCATATATGTTTAGAAAATCTTAATATCAGAAAACTTTGTATATGCCTTTTGGTTTATGATTGCAAGCAAAATGTGAACAAATTGTGTTCTGGTGTGTAGTTGCGAAATATCGAAAATATTAATTTTGTATAAATTCTATTAAATTCCTGAAAACCGCAAAATTACTAGGGTTGACATTTATTTTGGTGATGTTAGAATTAAACTTGTCACGAAAATACGGTACGTTATACCGTTATCTTTTATGAGCGGAGGTAATTTTTTATGAGGAAATTCTCTAGAATTGGTGCAACAGCTCTTGCCCTTGCACTGTCTGTAACATTTTTAACCCCTACAACAGCTATGGCTGCTAAGTCAACAAAGTCAAGTAAGGCTAGTACAACTGAGGAATTAGGTAAAGTTGGAAGTGATACGCTGTATGTAAATGAAGATGTTAAAGTACTTGGAGAATATACAGGTACAGGTAGTAGTATTGGAGAAGCAAGTGATAATGCGGAATTACAGGTGGTTAATGCAGGAATACCTGGTGGATGGCTTAGTGCGACTCAAACTGGCGATTTTATCCGTAAGATATATTTATGGAATGGAACAAACTACACATCTTATTATTACAAGGATGGCATCCATATTAGTCAAGAACAAACCAGCGTATATGGAGATGCTACACAGTCTTATAAGATTACCGTAAAGCAGACAACATATGTAAATCCCGTAACAGGAAAAACAAGCGTTAAATCATCAACTGATGTGTATACAAATGATAATGCTGCTCAGCAGAAGTTTGTATCCGGTATAAGAATTAAAACCGGTGAAACAACTTACTTAGAAGTTCCACTTAAAAATGGCGATACAAATATTACAGCTGTTAAGTCTTCAAAGAAGAAGATTGTTACAGCTACTCGTTTTACAAAGAAGGATAGAGTAGTCGAAAGTAATGATAATATCGATGTACAAACTGAGACTGTTGACGGAAAGACAACGAATTACTATTATACATCTACTGGTGATAAGGTTATTCTTGGTGAAGATTATTCTAAAGATGTAAATTATCTTACAAAAACAAATTCCAGAGCTAATGTATATATCAAGCTTGAGGCAAAGAAGAGTGGTAAGTCCACACTTTCCTTCAATATTGTAAACGCTCAGGGAGCACAGACCGGATCAGTTAAGGTAACAGTTTATTCCATGGCTGATACTGATGTTTTAAAGACATTTACATTCGGTGGAAAGTCTCTTCTTCACGATTACAGTAGTTCAAAGAACTTCTGGTATGGCAAGAAACCAGGCGATACACTTTATGATGTTTCAACAGCAAAGAGTGGAAAGCTTGTAGTTAAGGCTAACAAGACATACAAAATCGTTAAGATAGAGGTTGGTAAGCTTTTCACAGAGCCATTAACTTCTGAAAAAGCAGCTAAAGAAGGCTATAATTATGGATATTCCTATAATGCTTCCGGAACTACTGTTGAAGGTCATAAAGTTGACTTAAATGGTGATGGAGATACTGATGATACAATCGGTGGAATCGATGAATCAGATGTGGACTTTAAATATTCTACTGTTAAATCAGGAAAGAAGATTACACTGAGTACAGTTGGTTATGATCAGTCTCATACTGTTGAAAAAACTGCAAGAGCAAACAGTGACGGAACAGGATATTATTATGAGAATGAGGCAAAACAGGCTGTGAAAGAAAAAACTACAAATAATGGATATAATCTTTATGCACCTACTCACATCAAGATTACATATTATGATACACTTGGAAAGACCTATGGTACTGTTGGCAGAACAATTTATCGTGTTGTTAAGAAATAATTGAATCTTTACTTTGGCCCCGGAGAGAAATCTCCGGGGCTTTTTTGGCTTTATGCATTTTTCTGTTTTTTCGTGGCAAAAGAAAAGGGAAAAGGATCGTGATTGGCATTGAAAATATACTTCCATAGAAGTATATTTTAGATAGATACTTCTATGGAAGTATATTAAATTGTTTAGGTGATGGAAATAATTAAGCAGGAGTAATGTGGCTTATGGGAAGAACTATATACCACGGTTCAGAAATGATTGTTGGGGAACCGATTTATGGATATGGGAGAACTGACAATGATTATGGAAAGGGATTTTATTGTACCGAAGATGTGGAGCTAGCACGGGAGTGGGCATCTAATACGGAAAAAGGCGGCTTTCTTAATAAATATGAGATATTGGAAGATGGTCTTAGAATAATTAATCTTAGAAGTCCGGAATATAACATATTAAATTGGCTTGCAATATTATTAAGCAATCGTAGAATCAGATATTCCAGTCCGATAGAAAAAAGAGGAGCAGAATATATTATTGAGCAGTATTTTCCTGATTTGAAAAAGGCTGACATATTAGTTGGATACCGTGCTGATGATTCATACTTTTCTTTTTCCAGAGCATTTATTAGTAATACTATTACATTGGAACAGCTTGCACATGCTATGAAATATGGTGACCTTGGTGAACAGGTGGTTCTTGTCAGTAAGAAGGCATTTGAGAGAATAGAATTCAATGGGGCAGAAGTTGTTGACGGAAAAGTATATTCGCCCCTTAGAACTAAAAGGGATGCTACTACAAGAGAGGCGTATCAGTTAATGCTGGAGGAAGAGCAAAAGACGGGAATCTATCTAAGTGAAATTATGAAAGAGGGGATAAAGGATGAGCAACTGCGCATACTCTGAATCATATTTATATGATGCCATGAGAAATATGGGAGAATTGGTAGAGTATCTGGTAGAGGCTACTCCGGAGATTGATCCTGATGAATTTTTCAAAATGATGATAATAAGCGGTTATGCCGAAAGGTTCGAAAAAGGTGATCCGATGGTTGTCAGCGGGATGTCAGGTACGGAGCTTCATGAACGTGTTATGGAGGTTTGCGGTGTAAGACGTAATGACTGGCCTGCTCCGCTTGTGAGATATGATACAGGTGAGTCTTACTGGTGCGGATATATATTGGCATATTATCAGTGGAAAACAGGATTATCATTTGCCAATATTTTCGGATTTTTGAATTATGAGAAGCTTTGTAGATTATATAAGACGGGACATACTGCTTCTGAAGATAAAGTGGTTTTGATGATAGAGGGGATAAGAAATGGAAAAACCGATGCAATAACAAGAATACAAGAATATAGAAAGAGATTGGGAATGTCGCAGCGTGCGCTGTCTGAGGCATCAGGTGTTAATTTAAGGACACTTCAGCAATATGAGATTCATGACAAGGATATAAATAAGGCATCAGTGGAAAGGGTTGTTGCACTATCAAAAGTTTTGGGGTGCAGGCCCGAGGATATCATGGAGTGATTTGAATAAATATAAGTGTTTGTGAGTGACACGATAAAATGAATAATAATATTAAAAAATAATGTATTCTCTCCTTAGAATATAAGCGTATCAAAAATGCTCACAAGCCGCATGAATGCTGATTTGACAAATAAGTAATGAATGGTAAAATGAGTAAATGCGGTCACGAGATACCGTGTAATTATTTACAAAACGGAGGGAACAAAATGGGGAAATTCTCAAAACTTGGCGCTGCTGCCTTGGCAATAGCGCTGTCATTAACTACGCTTGCGCCCATAAGCGCAAATGCTGCAGGATATCCAACAGTGGATATCGAATTGTCTACTACCAAGACAAATCAGACATTTGACGATGCTCTGATCACCGAGAACAACACAGTTATCTATTCTACAACTGATAGAAATGCGTTCACGGTTGAATGGGACAAGTATAAGAATCTTCAGGGCTATAGCCGTGATTCATCTTCTACAGATGGAAAGAACTATACTTACTACATTATCCAGAAAACTTATAAGAATGAGATCACAGGTGCTGTAGGACTTTCAAAGGCTGATGTATCACCTAATTCTCAGTATACAGAGGAGAAAACTCTTACAAAGGAAGTTTATGTTGTTGCAGGAGAGCCTACAATTCTTAATGTGGAGCTGATGAATGGTGATACCGCAATTAAGAAAGTAAAATCTTCAAAGAAGAAGGTTGTTACAGCAGCTCTTGATAAGAAGCACAAATCAGTAACTATTACCAGCTCTCATCCGCAGATTTATTCAGACAATACCGGATATTACTATCGCAAATCAACAGGAGAAAAGGTTTACATTCCGAAGAGTGCAAGTGGCTATTCTTATGATAAGGAGTCTGCTGAATACAAGAATTCAAATGCATCAAGTGCATCAATCGGTATCCTTTTAAATCCCAAGAAGGCCGGAACATCCAAGGTTTCCTTCAGTATTTACAACAAGGATGGACAGCAGACAGCAAGAGTATCTGTTAAGGTTATTGTAAGATCTGATAATGACGTGTTTAAGACACTTTCATTTGGCGGAAAGTCACTGATTCAGAAGAAGTATGGTAACAGTGATTATATCAACTATGGCAAGAGAACAAGTGCATATGATCTTAATGTGACAACTAAGGCTAAGGGTAAGCTGATAGTTAAGCCCAATAAGGGATATAAGATTGTTAAGATCCAGGTAGGAACATATACAAAGCCCACAAAGATCGGCGGTTATTCTTATGATGTATATACTAATACCTACCACAACAGTCAGAGCGAGTATTCTTCCAAGACCAGAAGCGGTAAGGGATACTTCACACACCATGACCGCAACAAGGACGGAGATTATCTTGATAAGGTTTATGGCAGCTATGAGAGCGAAGTAGGAATGAAGTATCAGACTGTTAAATCCGGTAAGACAATTAAGCTCGGACAGTACGCTTACAATGCTGATTCGGTTACAACAGCTTCCACTTCAACATACACAAGCGGAGGCGGATGCGGCTGTGACAGCACACCTGTAACTACTACTACTGAAGCATCAACAACTACAAGATCTTCATATGATCAGTATGCTAAGACAAATATTCTTATAACATACTATGACCAGAGAAGTCGTGCATATCGTGTTACAACTTACTCACTTTACAGACCTGTTAAGGGTAAGAAGAAATAATTAGTATGAGATAATAATATAAACAGAGGACAGACTAGCCTGATTAAGGCTCGCCTGTCCTTTGTTTTTGTTAGTTGTTCCTATCTGACCAGAAAATAGTCTTTACCATCCATACAAGAAAAACAAAAACCAGTATCGGCACGATACAAGCGGTAACTATCATTACTGCTAAAGACTCCAAAAGACTGGTGATAAAGGATGTCATCTTATCGACTGTTTTACTTGTCAGTGTGGTAAGTTCACCAAGGAATCCCTGATCTGAATCTTCACTCAAATCGAGTTCGTTATATTGTGTTATTGCTGAGTCGACCTTTTCTGCCTGAGTTTGGTAGATTTTATCTGACAAAATTACACTGGCAGGGACTATTAAGTATATCACCGCACCGATAAGTGCAATTCTAAAGGCTATGGAATAAAGGGTCTTTTTTCCAAGAAGAATACCGGCAATGATAATTAGGCAGGCAATCGGTATGAGCACCCTGAAGGTGACATACCCCGATAGTGTTATCATGAATTTTTCAAGGTACAGGGCGCTGAGTATAAGAAGAAAATATGTTGCCAGTTCAGCCAACTGCTCTGAAAGTGGTGTACACATATCGCCTGGGAGCAGGGAAAGTGTTGCTGATGCTCCGGCAGCTCCGCCCGATAAAGTCATGACGGTTTTTATCTTGTCATTGGTCTGCGTGATTGAATGGGTGTGAGTTGCGGGATCGGCTGCCCAGTTTGAAACCTTTGTAAAGGATATTACTGCTATAAGAAGGACGACTATTATCAGTGTGACTTTTTGTAGAGTAATTTTGGGTGTAGCTTCTGTATTGTTTGGCATCTGTTTATCCTTCCTTATCTGAATTCAATTTTAAATCCGCTTACGGATGGGAAGTTCTTTATAAAATTCCCGATAAGAGTTTTTGCCTGTTCATCCGAGCGTTCTATTATTCCGTTTTCAAGAGCTTTCTTTTTTGCTGCTTCTTCGAATTCAGCCAGTGAAACATTGTAGTCCTCAAGCTTCATGGGATTCCATAAGGAGTCTTTTTCCGAATATACCTTAAAAGTGTTTTTATCAACACTTACTGTCTGAATTTCTGAATCCGGGATATCTACAATGATTGTCTTTTTGGCTTCGTCTTTTGATATAGTGATCTTCTCAAAATCAACACCTGCGGTAACGGTTCCGTCATAGCTGTAAGCAATTTCAGAGGATGAGGGAATAAAGCCGAGCAGGTTCTTTTCCTTGGTATAGGTCTCTACCTGAGTGAAGTAGTATTCCTGGGTTATCAGGGTTCCCATGTTTTGCAAACCATCCTGTATGGTTTCTACATTTACTGTGATAAGGACTTTGTCACGTTTCTCAATTGAAGCTGCTGTTGTCGCTGTATCCGGTACTTCCTTTTCATTTTTGCTGTTTTTGGAAAAATCAATACATAAAATTAGTATTGCTATAAGAGATGCTGCAATGATCACCGAATATATGATATTTCGGGGCTGTTTAAGATTGTCCATGGGGATCCTCCTCAAAAACTCATTACTCTTTTCATTATAGTTGTAATTAAAGGGGCTTTACAACTATAATAAATCGAATGAGAGAGGGAGATATGGTGGTTTGTGATTGGGCTATGGAAGTTGGAGGAGCTTAACATGAAACGGATAAAAGTAGCATTGCTTGCTATGGGGATAACTGCTATGATGACAGGCTGCACTCCCACTATGCAGAATGAGGCGGTCATTACAGATGATGGGGCATATGAAGCTGTTAGTACCGAGGATGATATAGTTGTTAATGATGATGAAAATAATGTGAGTGCTGAGAGTTTAGATGCCGGCGAAAATGCTGATGAAAGCTCAGAGAATGAAGAAACTTCTGAGGTAGCAGAGATAGAAGAAGAGAGTGCTGGGGCTTCTTCGGATGAGGCTGCAGAGCCGGATAATAATGCTGATTCAAATGCAGATGCCAAGGTAGATGATGAGGATTCAAGCACAGACTCCGCGGCAGATTCAGATGCGGAAGCTCAGGCTGAGGAAGAGTTGGGAACAATTCAAAAAGAGCTTGCTGAGGTTGAGGCAAAGTCGGTTGAAATAGAGAAAAAGACCTGGGATGTTCTCCCGCAGCAGGATTTGAATCAGCTCACAGGTGAGTGGTATGAGCTATGGGATGCAGAGCTTAATTCTCTTTGGAGCAGGATAATAGAGAAGGTGACACCTGAGAAAAAGGAAGAACTTCTTGCGGATCAGAGGGAGTGGATAAAGCGAAAGGAAGCGGCGATCAAGGCATCCGGCGAAGAAGCTCTTGGCGGTTCACTTCAGCCGCAGCTTGAAAACGGAACAGCAATGAGATACACAAGAAAAAGAGCATATTTTCTTGCGGGTGTCCTGGCTGAAGAGCTTGGAGAGAAATTTGAAATTCCTGCCGAGGTTGAACCCAGTCTTGTGGATGTGGATTCTGAGCCTGAGCCCCAATAATTTCATATAAATAATGCAAACTGGTTCCCGGGATATTGATGTCCCGGGAATTTATAATTTCTTTATGATTTCTTGCCAGATGCTTCATTGAGTGCCCTATTTTCCGGTGATAGAATTAATCTGTAATATTGCGAATATTATTCACGAATATTTGTGAATTTGAAAAGGACACATGATGGATAAGTTTAAGAGATGGCAGACCTATGCGCTGATGATTGTCTGCGTTCTTCTTAATCTCATAGGCAGATATATTGCAACTACGCTTCAGCTTCCTTTCTGGCTTGACGCGATAGGTACGCTTATTGTGGCCATTGAGCTGGGGCCTGTTTGCGGCGCTATTTGTGGTGCGCTTTTAAATATTATCCTTGGATTTTGGGAAGCCAAAACCTTTGCATATGTTATTGTGTCAATTTGTATTGGTGTGTCTGCGGGCATTTTCTTTTCAAAATCCAAAAACTTTTCAGTGTTCAGAGTTCTATCCTTTGCAATCTTCACGGGATTTCTTTCCGTGATTTTATCCACAACACTCAGTCTTAGGCTTTATAACGGAAGGACAGGAAATATCTGGGGTGATGGTCTTATCGACATGATATCCCGGGATGTGAATGTTCCGCTTGTGTGCTCGTTTTTAGGCGATGCTTTTGTTAATGTTCCGGATAAGGTACTGAGTGTTCTTGCTGCTGTAGGGGTGGTGCTTCTTTACAGAAAGTGTACCGACAGAAGGAAAAAGCCGGCAGCAGAGAAGATGATACTGCTTTTCCTTGTTCCGCTTGCTTCACTTATGGTTACCACGCGCGTTAAAGCATTCGATATGAAATCGGAGTATTCAGCCGTTTTGTATGATACAGATGACGGCCTTGATACCATGGAAATAAATGCGATCTGTCAGACTCCGGATGGATACGTGTTTGCCGGTACTTACGCTGGACTCTACAGGTGCGACGGAAATAAATTTGAAGAGGTCGTCCTTGATGACAGAATTAACAATGTAATGGCTCTCTTTGTTGACTCAAAGGGGTTTCTTTGGATAGGCACTAATGATAGTGGAATGGCAAGGTATAACCCGGAGACAGGGCAGACTCTGTTTTATACAACATATGAAGGGCTCTCTTCTAATTCAGTTAGAGGATTTTGTGAGGACTTAAAAGGAAATATTTTTGCGGCTACTGCTACTTCACTCTGCATGGTTGGAGTGGACGGAAGAATAAAAGTTTTTTCTGATGAAGAGCTGTATGGCGTCAGGTCCCTTGCATGTAACAGGCTGGGTATTGTAGCCGGAGTAACAAATGGAGGTGAGCTGTTTTTTACAGAAGGCGATGTACTTATTAAGAAGCTTCGACTAAATGAAGATAATGCTTCCTATGCTGCAGTAGGAACCGGAGATAATGAACAGTTTATCGTGGGTACCACCTCGGATTTTGTCATTAGAATGACTGTTGTGAACAAGCAGGTCATTCCCGGAAAAAAATACACGATACAAAATGCGGAGTACTTTAACAAAATATATTATTCGGAAGAGAATAACGGTTATTTTTATTGCTGCGAAAAGGGCAATGGCTTTTTGACCAAGGAAGGGAAAAGCACGGATATGTCCACTACTGAGTTTACGAGCAATGTAATGGATATCGTGGTGGACTATCAGGGTAATGCTTGGTTTGCGTCCAATAAGCAGGGGATCCTCAGATATTCCTGGAATCCTTTTATGGATATTTTTGCAAAAGCCAATGTTGAAAAAGCTGTGGTGAACTGCGTTCTTGTAAAGGATGGACTGCTTTATGTAGGGACAAACAGCGGGCTTATCACTATAGATCTGAAGACTTATTATGCTGTTCCTATTGATTATCCCGGTTATTTCAAGGATGTCAGTATCAGGGATCTGATGGAGGATTCAAAGGGTAATATCTGGGCGAGTACTTACGGAAGACACGGTCTTATAGAGCTTAAGGCAGACGGCGGAATTGAAACATACAATGAGCATAATCGTGGGACACTTGGAGGAAAATTCAGGACCTGTCTGGAGCTTGAGGATGGGACAATGGTTGCGGCTACGACAATGGGTCTCAATTTTATCAGAAATGGCGTTGTGAAAAGGACAATGGGTGAAGAAGAGGGGCTTACTACTCAGGTTCTTAGTATAGTTGAGATTGCGGATGGGGATATTCTTGTCGGAACTGACGGCGATGGAATCCTCATTATTTCAAATGGGAAAATAATACACCGTTATGCCAAGGATGATGGCATGGAATCGTTGGTTATTTTAAGGATTGTTCCCTGTGGCGAGGGTGAGTATATCTATGTCACCAGTAATGCGCTTTATCATTATAAGGACGAAACTATAACGAGGCTTACGAATTTCCCTTATAACAATAACTATGATGTGCATTTTACAGAAGACGGAAAGGCATGGGTGGAATCCAGTGCCGGTATTTTCATTGTTGATCGGGATGATCTTATTAACAATGTTCAAAATCTTAACTATACACTTTTGAATAGAGTCAGAGGCTTGTACTCGACGCTGACTGCAAATGCGAGAAATGCTTATTATGGCGGGAATCTGTACTTGTGCTGCACGGATGGAGTAAGGAGGATATCTGACGGCGAAGATAATTTTGTGGATAAGTACTATGACATAAGAGTAGGAAAACTCGTTGCGGATAATGTTGTGATAGAACCGGATGAGAAAGGCGATTATATTGTACCTGCTACATCGGGGCGTATCGTGTTTGATGTGGCAGTTCTCAATTTTACATTATCAAATCCGCTCCTTCATATATATCTTGAGGGCAGTGGTGATGAGGGAATTTTGTGTACCCAGAGGGAAATGCAGCCCCTTAGTTATATGAACCTGCCCTACGGAAATTATAAGCTGAATGTTGAGGTGTATGATCAGGCGGGAAAAGAGATTATCCGTAAAGAAACCTTCAATGTTTTTAAGGACTCGCAGATCTTTGAAAGAGGATATTTCAAGGCATATCTTTTTACGGTATGTACTCTTTTTGTAGTCTTTGTAGGATGGTTTATCGGAAGGATCGGAGTCGGTATAAATAGCCTTGAGAGATGGCAGAAGGAAGCAAAAATTGATCCTATGACCGGTTTTTGGAATAAGGGATATTCCCAGGAGGCACTTGTGGATATCTGCAAGAACACAGAGGGTATCCTTATGGTCATCGATCTTGATAATTTTAAACTTGTAAATGACGTGTTCGGACATGAGATGGGCGATAAGGTCCTTGTTGAGTTCGCTGACCTTGTGCGCTCATGTATCAGAGATGATGATTTTGTCGGAAGAATCGGCGGTGACGAATTTGTGGCCTTTATAAGAGGCGCTACGGAGGAGCCTGCTGTTGCGGAAAAAGAAAAATACCTTAACGAACAGATCTTAAAGAGTGGTGAAGATCTCATGGGAAAAGAGATGGGCATACCGCTTGGTGTTTCTATTGGAGCAGTTTCAACAGACAGCGAGGGAGGCGATTATACGGAAATGTTCAGAAAGGCAGACAAGGCGCTGTATAGCGTTAAACAAAACGGAAAACACGGGTATGCAATTTACAGAAGTGAGAGTCTGAATCTTGGCGAGGAAGGCGAGATTAAGGCAAACGGTGTTGCCGGGATAAAGATGATCCTCGAGGAGAGAGGCGCTCATAAGGGTGCATATCTTGTTGATCTTGATAAGCTTCAGATGATTTACAGACTGTTTTCAAGAATGGCCAAGAGAACCATCGTGAATGTTTGGATCGTGCAGTTTATACTCACGAAAAATGATGGCGGAGAGGTTGATAAGGATATGATGCAGAATCTTATCGATGTACTTACCACAAATCTGAGGAGCAATGATGTGATGGCGCCAAACGGCAAGAATCAGGTGATACTGATCCTGACTGATATCAGCGCCGAGAACGGGCATACTCCGATTGACAGAATAATGAACGCCTGGAATAAGGTTAACGGACATGAGGAGTATACATTAACCTACGAGACGGAAGGGATGAGTTAAGCCTTCTCCCTTTTAGGGAGAAGGTGTCAGCGAAGCTGACGGATGAGGGTTATTTTTTCTTCACACAAATGCACTATATGTGCTAAAATGGTTTCTGATATTAATTACGCGCCCTGAATATCGGGCGCTTGTTCATGTTAAGGAGTGATAGAAATGCAGTCACGTACACATACTTGCGGCGAGCTTAGAGCCGAGAACGTGGGAAATAAGGTTAAGCTTGTAGGCTGGCTCGAGAATTTTCGAGAGGTTGGATCAGAGCTTGGCTTTGTGGTTTTGAGAGATTTTTACGGAACAACTCAGATTGTCGTTGAGACAGAGGACATGATGAAGGTTGTTAAGGGAATCAACAAGGAATCAACTATTTCTGTTGAAGGAACTGTAAGAGAGAGAAGTTCCAAGAATCCCAAGCAGGCAACCGGTGATATCGAGGTTGTTCCCGAGAAGATAGAAGTACTTGGACGTTGCAGATACAACGAGCTTCCTTTTGAGATAAACAGAAGCCGTGAGGCTGATGAGACAGCACGTCTTAAGTATCGTTACCTTGACCTTAGAAATCCTGAGGTTAAGAAGAATATTATCCTTAGAAGCAATGTTATTGCAGCTCTTAGAGCATCAATGATAGAGCATGATTTCATGGAGATTACAACACCTATTCTTACAGTGTCATCTCCTGAGGGAGCAAGAGATTATCTTGTACCTGCAAGAAAGCATCCCGGAAAGTTTTATGCACTTCCCCAGGCTCCTCAGCAGTTCAAGCAGCTCCTTATGACATCAGGTATCGATCGCTATTTCCAGATCGCTCCCTGCTTCCGCGATGAGGATGCAAGAGGAGACAGATGTCCCGGTGAGTTCTATCAGCTTGACATGGAGATGGCTTTCGCATCTCAGGAAGATGTATTCGAGATCTGTGAGGATGTTCTTCCTCCTATCTTTGCTAAATATGGTACATATGACAGAGCATCAGGTGCTCCGTTTGCAAGAATTCCTTATCGTGAGGCTATGGAGAAGTATGGTTCAGATAAGCCTGATCTTCGTATCGACCTTACAGTTCAGGATGCTACAGAGGTTCTTAAGGATTGCGGATTTGGTCCTTTTGCAACCAAGGCTGAGGATGGCAGCGATACAGATGTAAGAATTAAGGCTGTTGTAATCTCAGACTTCAAGGAGAGCCGCAAGTTCATCGATAAGACTATCGGTGATGTAGAGGTTCAGGCAGGTGTTAAGCCTTACTGGTTCAGAATAGATGAGAATAATGAAGTAGTTGGTGGTATCGCTAAGTTCGTACAGGAGAACAAGGACGCTGTTATCTCAGCGCTTGGTCTTAAGGCCGGTGATCTTGTAGTTCTCAGTGCAGGAAAACTGCTTCAGGCTCAGAAGACAGCAGGTGTTGTTGTTAAGACCTTTGGTGCTGCTGTTCCCGGACATATGGACAAAGAGCAGTACTCCTTCTGCTGGATCGTTGACTTCCCGATGTACGAGATCGGTGAGGAGTCAGGTGAGCTTGAGTTCTGCCACAATCCTTTCTCAATGCCTACTGGCGGAATGGAGACACTTCTTAAGGCAGAGCGCGGCGAGTTGGATCCTCTTGAGATCATGGCTGATCAGTATGACCTTGTATGTAACGGTATCGAGCTTTCATCAGGTGCTGTTCGTAACCATGATCCTGAGATCATGATCAAGGCATTTGAGCTTGTTCGTCTCGGTGAAGAGGACGTTAAGGCTAAGTTCCCTGCTATGTACAACGCATTCTGCTATGGTGCACCGCCGCACGCAGGAATTGCTCCCGGCGTTGATCGTATGATCATGCTCCTTTCAGGTGAGCCTACAATCAGAGAGGTTATTCCTTTCCCGATGAACAAGAACGCTCAGGATATCATGATGGGCGCTCCCGGAGAGGTAACAGAGAAGCAGCTTGAGGAGCTTCACATTAAGACTGTAGTTGACGAGCAGTAAGCAATAAAGAATATCAAGAAGCGAGACAGAATCGACTGTCTCGCTTCTTTTTTTATACAAACCCAGTGTCTGTGCGGAATATAATGAAATAAAACTAAAATGTTTGTAAAATCGAATACAAAGAATTGTTTTTTCTGACTAATACTTGTATTATTGAAATATATGTTGCGTTATTGCGCTCATTTTTAAATTTTTTCTGAAATGAGATGCAAAAACATAGCCGATTTCTTTACAAATTGAGTTTAAAGCAGAAAGCTAAAGACAATATAAATGATCAAAAAAACTACTGATTTTTCAAAAATAATGACCCAGTTCGCGATGGTTGGTCAGCTGGGCTTATCCCTTGTAACACCGCTTCTTATTTGCATATTTGTGTGCTACATGCTAACAACAAAGCTCGGCGTAGGTGGCTGGGTTTATATTGTCGGCTTTTTCTTTGGGCTCGGAGGCTCTTTTATGACAGCTTACAAGGTTTATCTTGAGGTTGAAAAGAAGAACGAAAAGAAAAAGCGCTCGGAAAATGAAGTGAATTTTAATAAGCATATTTGAAGACGCAGATAGCGCAGAGCTACAGATAAATTTGAGGAGAAAAGAGTTTTGTTATGGTAATTCAGGACGCAGTTAAGAAAGAGACCAAGTTCATTGCTGTGGGGACAGCGGTGGCGAGTCTTCTTGTAATTGTTTTGTTTTTTGTGTTGCATCAAGTGGTGCCTCAAGATGCGCCTTTTGGCTACAAGGTACCTTTTGATTATACAGTCTTCTTAGGAGCGATAGGCGGAACGCTTGTCGCAGTGGGTAACTTCTTCTGGATGGGACTCACGGTACAGAAGATTACAGGAATGAGTGAAGAGGAGACAGATAGGGCAAGAAGTACCATGGCAGCCAGTCTTCGTTATCGTACGATGATGCAGCTTTTGTGGGTGATCTTGTCGATATTTGTACCGGCCATTAACCTTGTGACCGGGGTGGTTCCTCTGTTTATTCCGAGTATTTTAATAAAAATTCGCGGGATTTTATCTGCGAGGAAAGGAAGGTGAAAATAAAGTATGAACTTTGAAGTAGCCGGCAGTAAGATCTATTACACCATTCACACCGGCATACCGATTCTTGGTGATTTCAATATCACTGAGACTCTGGTAGTAAGCTGGATCGTAATGGCGATCATAACGCTGCTGTGTATCTTCCTGACGAGAAACCTTCAGGTCGAGAATATTTCAAAGCGCCAGGCGGTTGCAGAGATGATTGTCGAAGCGGCTCACAATCTGGTTCGAAGCAATACGGGCGGCACCAAGTTTGATTGGCTGATTCCGCTGGTATCCGCGATATTTGCAACAAGTATCGTATCGAACCTCATATGCCTCGTTGGACTTAGAAGTCCGACAGCCGATCTTTCAACAGAAGCGGCATGGGCTGTAGTCGTATTTGTAATCATTACTGCATGCAAGATCAAAGCTGGAGGATTCCTTGGATATCTGAAAGGATTCACCACTCCCATCGCTGTAATGACACCGTTCAATATTCTTTCCGAGTTGGCAACGCCTGTAAGTATGGCTTGCCGTCACTTCGGTAACATCCTTTCGGGTATAGTTATTGACGGACTGATCTATGCAGCACTTGCCATTGCGTCTTCCGCATTATTCGGACTCATACCAGGCGCTGTGGGTGATGTACTTTCAAAAATTCCGATCCTGAGCGTCGGTCTTCCGGCAATTCTGGGCGTTTATTTTGACTGGTTTACAGGATGTATGCAGGCGTTTATTTTCTCAATGCTGACGATAATGTATATCGCAAATGCAGCAGAGGGGTAAAGAATTAGAAAATTAAATATTTTAATTGCTTTACCCCTCATCCGCCCTTCGGGCACCTTCCCCCCAAGGGGAAGGCATAGAATAAAGCCCTCCCCCCAGGGGGAAGGCATAGAATAAAGCCCTCCCCCCAGGGGGAAGGCATAGAATAAAGCCCTCCCCCCCCAAGGGGAAGGCATAGAATAAAGCCCTCTCCCCAGGGGGAAGGCATAGAATAAAGCCTTCTCCCTGGGGAGAAGGTGGCACGAAGTGCCGGATGAGGGGAAGCATACAAAAAAATCTAGGAGGATTTCAACATGAGTGATTTTCAGATTTTAGCAAAAGGTATTGCACTTGCAGGATGCGGTATTGGTGCCGGATGCGCACTGATCGCCGGTATCGGACCTGGTATTGGTGAAGGAAATGCCGTTTCTAAGGCTCTTGAGGCAATTGGACGCCAGCCTGAGTGTAAGGGTGACGTAACAAGTACCATGCTCCTTGGTTGTGCTATCGCAGAGACAACAGGTATTTATGGTTTCGTTACAGGCCTTCTGCTTATCTTCGTAGCACCGGGCACATTCATGAACTACCTGAACTAATTAGATCAGTAGTTTATAGCCCCGCAGTAGAAATTATGGAGGTAAACGAATGGGCACACAGGACTTAGTAACACTCGTTCCGTGGACGTTCATAGCTCAGATCTGTAACCTTTTCATTCAGCTCTGGCTTATAAAGAAGTTCCTTTTCAAACCTATTAACGAGGTAATTGAGAAGAGAAGACAGCTCACCGAGCAGGAAATCAAGGGAGCAAGAGAAGCCAAGGCAAAAGCTGAAGAAATGAAGAAGGAATATGAGACAAGCTTATCTTCCGCACAGTCAGAGGCAGCAGAAATTGTTGCAAAGGCTCAGAAGGAAGCACAGGGCAAGGCTGACAACATCGTTAAGGATGCTGAGCAGCAGGCCAAGGGTCTCATCGAGAGAGCTGAAGCTGATATAGAACAGTCAAAGAAGAAAGCCATTAACGAGGCTAAGGATACCATCGGCGGACTTGCAATGGATATTGCAGGAAAAGTTGTGGAGAAAGAAATCAACGAGAACGACCATAAGAAACTTATTGACGAATTCATTAACAATGTAGGGGAGGCGTCATGACCAAGGCTGGAGATTTATACGGACAGAGTCTGTATGATCTGGCGCTTTCGGAAAACCTTACGGATGATATCTTAAGTCAGATGGAATCGGTTAAGGAAATTTTCAAGGAGAATCCCGATTATGTAACTCTTTTGTCAGAGCCATCGGTTCCGAGAAAAGAGAGACTAAAACTGGTGGATGAAGCATTTGACGGACAGCTCCAGCCGTACCTGCTGAACTTTATAAAGATCCTTATTGAGAGAGGACTCCTTAGACAGTTTTCAGCATGTACAAAGAGATTTAAAGAGAGCTACAACAAGGATCACGGCATTGCGGAAGCAGTGGTGACCAGTGCGATAAAGCTTAATGATTCACAGCTTAGCGCGCTTAAGTCAAAGCTTGAATCTGTCAGCGGAAAGAAGATTCTGCTAACTGAAAAAACCGATGAAACTGTTCTCGGAGGAATCCGGGTGGAGATCGAAGGCAAGCTCTATGACGGAACAGTACAGGGCAGACTTGATGAACTCCGCAAAAAGGTTGACGAGACAGTCCTATAAGTAAGAATAAAACCCACGGAGGCTTTTAGAATGGAATTAAAACCAGAAAAAATATCCGAGGTGATTCGAAGCCAGATCAAAAACTATCAAAATGCGATCATTCAGAATGAGACCGGAACAGTTCTTACCGTCGGTGACGGTATTTCAAGAGTTAGCGGACTCCTGAATTGTATGTCAGGAGAGCTTCTCGAGTTCGAGAACGGCACATTCGGAATGGCTCAGAACCTCGAAGAAACAGTAGTATCCGCGGTTCTGTTCGGAGAAGATGTTGGTATCAGCGAAGGACAGACCGTTAAGCGCACCGGACGCGTTGTTTCCGTTCCGGTAGGCGATGCAATGATAGGCCGTGTTGTTAACGCTATCGGACAGCCGATCGATGGTGCAGGCCCTATCGAATCAGATGATTACAGACCTGTTGAAATTAAGGCACCCGGCATCATCGAGAGACAGCCCGTTAAAGAGCCGCTTCAGACCGGTATCAAGGCTATCGACTCAATGATCCCGATCGGACGTGGACAGCGTGAGCTGATCATTGGTGACCGTCAGACAGGTAAGACCACGATCGCTATCGATACGATCATCAACCAAAAGGGTAAGGATGTTATCTGTATCTATGTAGCTATCGGACAGAAGAGATCCACAGTTACAGGCCTTGTGGCAGAACTGCAGGCAGCAGGCGCTATGGAGTATTCCATCGTCGTTGCAGCTACGGCTTCAGAGCCGAGCCCTCTGCAGTACATCGCACCTTACACAGGCTGTACCATGGGTGAGTACTTCATGAACAAGGGTAAGCACGTGCTGGTTATTTATGATGACCTTTCAAAGCACGCTGTTGCATACCGTGCTCTTTCACTTTTGATCAGAAGACCTCCGGGACGTGAAGCTTATCCCGGTGACGTATTCTATCTGCATTCAAGACTTCTTGAGAGAGCAGCTAAACTTTCAGATGAAAACGGCGGCGGTTCACTTACAGCGCTTCCTATCATCGAGACACAGGCCGGTGACGTATCTGCTTACATTCCTACAAATGTTATCTCCATCACAGATGGACAGATATTCCTGGAGACCGAGCTTTTCCATTCAGGTATCATGCCTGCGGTTAACCCCGGTATCTCCGTATCCCGTGTAGGTGGTAATGCGCAGATCAAGGCCATGAAGAAAGTTGCCGGAACCTTGAAGCTTATCTATTCACAGTACAGAGAGCTGCAGAGTTTCGCACAGTTCGGATCAGACCTTGACGAAGATACAAAGTCACGTCTTGCACAGGGTGAACGAATCGTTGAAGTTCTTAAACAGGATCGTAGTTCACCGGTTGCTGTTGAAAAACAGATTGCCATTCTGTACGCAGTTATTAACAACGTGCTGACAGAGGTTGCTGTTACTGATATTGCTGAGTACGAGGCAGGACTCTTCGAATTCCTCGACACAAATCCTGACGGAAGCGATGTTATGAAGACAATCCGCGAGACAGGAAAGCTTGAGGCAGAGACAGAAGAGAAGATGAAGAACGTGCTCAAGGCATATACGGACAGCTTTTTAAGCCGTAAATAAAACACGGAGGAATGATACATGGCTGCTAATATGAAAGCTGTGAAGCTCCGGATAAAAAGCGTACAGAGCACCATGCAGATTACTAAGGCGATGCAGCTGGTTGCAGCAAGTAAGCTGCGAAAGGCTAAGGAGAAGGCAGATAATTCAAAGCCATATTTGGATACACTGCTTGCAACTCTTAGAGACATTGCCGGCGGCAACACTGATTTCCAGTCACCTTACACCAAGGTTGGAAAAAGTGATAAATGGCTTTACGTTGTAATCGCGGGTGACAGAGGACTTGCGGGAGGATATAACTCCAACCTGTTTAAGTTCATGGAAAGCGAGACAAAAGGACGCGATATCGAAGTGCTTCCGATAGGTAAGAAATCAGTTGAGTACTTCAAGCACAGAAATGTTCCGATTTTCACAGAAGAGTTTGCGGAGGTTGCAAAGGTTACGGTTTCCGAATGCTTTGCAGTTGCCAAGCTCCTTTGTGAGGCCTATAAGGAAGAGAGATTCGGACATATTTTCCTGTGCTATACGGATTTCATATCCATGATGTCGCAGGTTCCGAAGGCAAGTTCAATTCTTCCGTTATCCGATCTTAAGGTCGAGGAAGAGGAGAAGAAAAAGTCGAAATCGCTGATTCTGTACGAGCCGGATAGTGAGACTGTTTTCAATACAGTCGTTCCGGAGTATTTGGCGGGAGTGCTTTATTCGAGTATCAATATCTCAGTTGCGAGTGAGCTTGCAGCTAGAAGAACTGCGATGGAAGCTGCTACCGACAACGCAGAAGAAATGATAGAAACGCTTAGTTTGTATTATAACAGAGCACGACAGGCAAGCATTACGCAGGAGATCACTGAGATCGTTGCCGGTGCTGAAGAACCATAATATTAAAATCCTAATCCGAAGGCTATGACCTAAGCCTTCCCCTTGGGGGGAAGGTGTCAGCGCAGCTGACGGATGAGGGGAAAAAGGAGTACTCACAATGAGTGAAAAACATATTGGAAAGGTAATACAGGTAACAGGACCTGTCCTTGACATTCGTTTTGGCGAGGGTGAGCTGCCGGATCTGCATAGCGCTATTGAGATTAAAAATGGTGATGCAAACCTTGTTGCAGAGGTTGCACAGCAGATTGGTGATGACGTAGTTCGTTGTATTGCCATGAGTTCCACGGATGGACTTGTTCGTGGAATTGATGCGGTTGATACAGGAAATCCCATCTCCGTTCCGGTAGGTGACGAGTGTCTCGGAAGAATTTTCAATCTTCTTGGTGAGCCGGTTGATAATCAGCCTGCTCCCACAACGCAGGAGAGATGGCCTATTCACAGACCTGCTCCTTCCTTTGAAGATCAGGTTCCTGCAACCGAGATTTTTGAAACAGGTATTAAAGTCGTTGACCTTATCTGCCCTTATGCTAAGGGTGGTAAGATCGGTTTGTTCGGTGGTGCGGGAGTTGGTAAAACTGTCCTCATCATGGAGCTTATCAATAACGTAGCAAAGGCGCACGGTGGTATTTCAGTATTTACCGGTGTCGGTGAGCGTACTCGTGAAGGTAACGACCTTTACGGAGAAATGAAGGAAAGTGGAGTTTTAAATAAGACTGCACTGGTTTACGGACAGATGAATGAGCCTCCGGGAGCTCGTATGAGAGTTGCTCTTTCCGGACTGACAATGGCTGAGTATTATCGTGATGTGAAGAATCAGGACGTGCTTCTTTTCATCGATAATATCTTCCGTTTCACACAGGCCGGTTCTGAGGTTTCAGCGCTGCTTGGCCGTATGCCTTCAGCCGTTGGTTATCAGCCTACACTGGCTACAGAAATGGGTGCTTTGCAGGAGAGAATCACTTCCACAAAGAAGGGTTCCATCACATCAGTTCAGGCTGTATACGTGCCTGCCGATGACTTGACTGACCCTGCACCTGCAACCACATTCACGCACTTGGACGCTACCACCGTTTTGTCCCGTGATATCGCATCTAAGGGTATTTATCCGGCAGTTGATCCGCTTGATTCAACCAGCCGTATCCTTTCTCCCGACGTAGTTGGTAAAGAACACTACGAGGTAGCAAAGGGTGTGCAGCAGGTTCTTCAGAGATACCGCGAACTGCAGGATATTATCGCAATCATGGGTATGGATGAGTTGTCTGATGAGGATAAGCAGACAGTATTCAGAGCACGTAAGGTTCAGAACTTCCTGTCACAGAGCTTCTCAGTTGCTGAGCAGTTCACAGGACTTCCGGGCAAATACGTTCCGCTGAAGGAGACCATCCGCGGATTTAAGATGATTCTTAACGGCGAGTGTGATGATCTTCCGGAGTCAGCTTTCCTGCTTGTCGGAACAATTGATGAAGTGTTCGAAAAAGCTAAGAAGAACGGATGAGGTTAACTTATGGCTACTTATCATTTACAGGTCGTATCCCTGGATGGAATGGAATATGAGGGCGAGGTAGAGAGGATCCTGCTTCGTACAGTAGATGGTGATGTTGAGATTTTAGCGAGACATACCAACTACTGCACCGGAATAGGCATGGGCACTGCTCGCGTAACTCTCGGTAATGGCACAGAGCGCAAGGCCGCCTGCATCGGCGGAATGCTTTCGGTAATGGACGGCGAAGTTCGTGTGCTTCCTACCACCTGGGAGTGGAGCGACGAGATAGATGTGGAACGCGCGCGTTCAGCGAAGGCCAGGGCAGAGGAAGCGCTGAAGGATGCGCAGCTCACCAAGGAAGCGAGAGTTCGCGCTGAAGCCAAGCTTTATCGTGCACTGGTGCGAATCGGTTCCGCACAGTGATAAATTATCCGGCTTGAATGGTGAATTATTACCGTACTTGTCAGATAAGGAATATTTGGTCTTGCGGTTTTGAGGGTTGATGGTTGCTGGTCGTGCTTTTCCCACACGAAGTGACTAATGATTTACATTCTCGGGGGAGATGTGAATTGACCTTAAGGGTACACGCTCGGGGGAGATGTGAACCTTTGCCGGAGGCGGCTTGCTGAGTTGAAAGCTAAACCTACCGGATAGAATTGAGACCTGAATAAGGCGCTGTGGCTTGCCTATATGGCTTGCTGCAGCGCTTTTCTGCGGAGGTTCGGCGTGAAAGTGCTGCATACGTCGCTTGCGGGAAGAGTGCTACATACGTCACTTGCGGGGAAAGCGCTACATACGCTACTTGCAGGAAGAGTGTTACATACGTCACTTGCGGGAAGAGCGCTATATGTACCACTTGCGGGGAAAACGCTGCGGTAGGTTGTTGGTAGCGTCGCGAACAAATTATTTCTCTATGTGTTTTTCAGCACAAGTTGTAAGTTGTAAGGCGAAAATTTACTATGATGCGGAAATTGATTCAATGGTACCCTTTTTGGCTTTTTATATGGCCTCCAGAAGTCTATGCCTTTAAATATATGGGACTTTTGGAAAATTTGGTAGGTAAAATGCGCAAACTATTCAATGTAGAATGGCTTGTTATTAAATAGATGCCAGAATTATAAGATTTGGTAGGTATATGCGTTAAAAAAGTACATACCAAATCTTCGAAAACGAGTCACTATTTAAAAAGCAAGAAGAAAAAAGGCCTATAAGAAAGAAAAATGCCTACCAAAAATATATTATTAACCACTTATTTAAAGAAGTGATACATTATCAAATTCTGAACATAACTTATATCGAGTGGACAATTCTTGGTTTCAAAGGTGAGTATTAAATTATCACCAGGGATATATCCGCAGTCAATGTAATTTCTGATCTTGCTGAACATGGTGTTCTGATAAGAAGACAGATCGGCTAATCCAAAGTGCTCCCAAATAATTAGCTTGCCAGTATGTGGATGACGGATTGTGAAGTCTGGATAAATAGTAAATTCACCGGCTTTAAATGCACATTCATATTTGTATGACAGCTGATTATTAAAAAGCTCATGAGCAATGATTGCTTCCGACTTAGATCTGACAAACTGTCCTTTAGGAGCTTTTACTGTAAGTGCCTCAGGATGAGTAGGATTTGAATCATATTGCTCATCACTAAGCCAGTCAAATTGATCACCTAGCAGAGGTAGGTAAGGTGAGTGCTCGCTTAGGATATTTCTTAGTTTTCCTGAAGTTCTGGCACTAGCATATGCTTTTATGGATTTTAGCTCATTTTTCATATCAGATATATAATCTGTAAGAAGCGTTTTCCTGGCAAGCTTCTTTGCATAAGTAATGTTCCCTCTAGGTATATAAGTTCTTGTGAACTTGTTATTTTCTTTCTTTTGGCAAAACCATTGAGAACCTTTGGCATAACAGACCAAAGTTCCCTCGGGAAGAGTTGCTGCTTCTTTTTCATATTCTTCAATTTTCGTTTTTAGCCATTCTTGGCGTATAGCAAAATAATCTAACATAACAAATCAAACCTTAAAAAACTATTAGTTAATTAGTAAATGGAATCTTCGGACGAAATGTCCCTGAAGTATTTAAGAGAATAACATATAATTACAAAAATGTAAAATATTCTTTTTAAAATGATAGCACAGGAAGACTCATACAGCAGAAAAGTGGGAATATAAAATGAATACAATGACTTAACATACTTAGGAATTATGATGTGATTTAATATGATATAATATATAGACAAGAAAATTGAACACAATTAAAATGGAATGATGATTAATGACAATTTTCATAATCTAGTTCATTACTGGTGAAAACATGAAAAATGCATTAAAAGCCAGAAAAGGCTTTTACCACGAACTCTTCGTGATCGTAATTCCAATAGTAATACAAAACCTCATAGCATCCGCTGTAAGCATGGCGGATGTTGTTATGCTGGGCAGAGTTGACCAGACATCAATTTCAGCATCAAGCCTTGCAGGGCAGGTTATGTTCCTTCTGAATGTGGTGTTCTTTGGGCTGAGCTCTGCGCTTACGATTCTTGCTGCACAGTACTATGGAAAACGCGACAGGAATACTATATCCAAAATTCTGGGAATTGGCCTTATAATCTCGCTTGTGATAACAGTGACTGTGGCGCTTCTTGCATTTTTCTTCCCGGGGAATGTGATAAGAATCTGGACAAATGTGCCGGAACTTATTGATGCAGGCGCAGTCTATTTGAGATATGTTGCGGCATCTTATGTATTTCTTGGGCTTACTCAGCCATATCTCACTATTCTGAAAAGCTGTGGGCGAATCAAATTTGCGGCGGGGCTTTCGGTAATGACGCTGATTCTTAACGTGGTTCTAAACGCGCTTCTCATCTTTGGACTTGGACCGTTCCCGGAGATGGGCATCGCTGGAGCAGCGCTTGCAACAACGATTTCCTGGGCGATAGGGTTGGTAGTTTGTATCGTTGATTACACCGGGCAGACAACGATTCCAAGAGACTTTGGTGTAATGTTCAGCATTCCCAAAGAGCTAATCGCAGATTTCATAAAGTACTCTCTTCCTGCATTTATCAATGATGCCATGTGGGGGTTGGCTTTTAACATGAATTCAATAATCATGGGCCATCTCGGTTCTGACATTGTTGCCGCCAACTCGGTGGTTTCTGTAGCAAGAGATCTTGTGACTGTGGTTGGTTTCGGAATCTCTGCGGCTGCGTCAATCATGCTCGGAAAAGAGATTGGCGAAAATCGAATAGAAGAAGCAAAGAAAGATGCATCCTCAATTATGAGGGTGGCGATTTTTTCGGGAATCATATCCGGACTTGTACTTTTTGCAATAAGTCCGATTGTTCCGGGACTTGTAAAAATATCACCTACGGCAACAGGGTACCTCAAAATCATGCTCTATATAAATGTTTTTTATCAGATGGGGCAGATAATCAATACAGTACTGATTGCTTCGCTATTCAGATGCGGAGGTGATTCCAGATTCGGAATGATACTGGATACTTCCTGCATGTGGGGCTTTGCGGTACCGCTTGGGCTCATCAGTGCATTTGTACTTAAACTGCCACCGCTAACGGTATACATTCTTATGTGTACGGATGAGCTTGCTAAAATGCCATTTGCAATTCACCATTATCTGGCAGGAGATTGGATTAAGAACATTACCAGAGACAATCTGTAGTGGATAAAAATATCCCCGGAAATATGGATTAAGAAGATGTGATAATGATTTTATAATTCCGGAAAATAGAAGAAACGATAGGGCAGTGTGCTTTTATTATTAGCACGTTGCCTTTTTTGTTTAATAAGAAATTCGTACGGAGATCTTGTTGGTAAAGGTTTTGGGGGCCTGAAATATACTGAAAGCCGCTGTCTTGTGAGGGATGCAAGAAATGAGAGGGTGAAATTTGTATAATTCTGATAATTGAAGTAAGTGGGCTTTTCACATATAATGTGTGTACGTTAACGGAAATGCACAAGAAATACACAATATAACACATTTTATTAAGAAAAAGCGGGGTAGGAAAGATGGTAATTAAAAGCGTAACAGACAAAGAATTCAAAGAGTACGGCAGAATCGTTGAGGGATACAGCGTAGCTGAGATCCTTAAGACACTTGAGAACGATACACCCTGTCCGGACGACGTAGTTTACGTTGCAGAGGATGAGAAGCTGATGGCTACAGCTGACACCAAGGATCTTGGCACAAGCCTTTTCGGCGGTATGCCTTTCCAGTTTGGTTACTGCAACGGTCACAACACAAAGATGAACTGCATGGAGTATCACAGAGACAGCGAGTTCAACCTTGGTACAGAGGATTTCATTCTTCTTCTTGCTAAGCTTAGCGACATCGAGGATGGCAAGCTTGATTCTTCAAAGGTAGTAGCTTTCAAGTGCCCTAAGGGTGTGCTTGTTGAGGTTTATGCTTCAACTCTTCACTATGCACCCTGCCACGCAGATGCTTCAAAGGGCTTCAAGGTTCTCATCGCACTTCCCAAGGGAACAAACGTAGGAACCACAGAGACAGCAGGCAAGAATCTTGATGACAGAACACTTTTCGCTACAAACAAGTGGCTTCTTGCACATAAGGATGCATCTGAGATCGCTGATGGTGCTTATGAAGGAATCACTGGCGAGAATATCGATATTGCAGGACTCATCTGATCCTAGGTGATAAAACAGACTTTCTTCCCGGGAAAGTTGTCCCCTATACAGTTTTTGTATCAGGGAGAAAATGTCACAAAGTGACGGATGAGGGGTTAGAATGGCAACAATTAACGAGATAGCCGAGCTTGCAGGTGTTTCCATCGGAACGGTGGATCGCGTACTGCACAATCGAGGCTATGTGAAGGCCGAGACTCGTGAACGTGTTGAGAAGGCCTGTGAAGAACTGCATTATGAGCCGAACAGGGTGGCACAGGGCCTGGCGGTCAGAAAAAAGAAGCTGAAATTTCTTTTTATGATTCCCAAGACCCAGTATAGTCCGTTTTTCATTCCTGTCAGAGAGAGCGCTGAGAAAAAGGCAAAATCTCTCGAGGCATATGCGGCAACCACAGATATTATCGAGTATCCCGACACGGCAGCTGAGGAAGCGGCTCTTATAAAAACACTTAAAAAATCTATCGGTGAATACGATGGCGTGTGTATCACAGGTACTGTATCACCAATAAATGATCTCATTATAGAAGAGCAGAAAAAACGTGATTTTCCGCTTGTTTTCTATAACAGCAGACTTGATGGAGTGGAGCATCTTGCATATGTGGGATGTGACTACATTGCATCAGGAAGATTGGCAGCAGGGCTTTCCGCTATGGCCGGAGGCGATGCAGCCAAGATATGCTTTTTCACGGAGTATGACAGCATCAAAGAGAGTGCTACCGAGCGTATCAGAGGTTTTTCAAACGAGATGAGCTCAAGGTATCCGGATATGGAGCTCCTTGGAAAATGGAGTATTTCTCTTGATCGCGAGGAGAATAAGCGCGCGGTAAGGGAGATGTTTATCAAGTATCCCGAGACCAATGTGGTCTATGTCATAAATCCCAGAGATTATGACATATGCAGACTTATTGCTGCGGAGGACACAGAACACAAGATTAAGATCATTACTAATGACCTTGTTGCAGTCCAGTATGAGATGTTCCACAAGGGGCTTATCAGCGCGACAATCTGTCAGGAACCTGAAAAGCAGGGCAAGCTGTCGCTGGAGATTTTGTTTAATTATCTGGCGTACGGCACAGTGCCTAAGAAGGTGAATTACACTGAACTCAGCATACATATTGAGCAGAATTTGTAGACCCTCATCCGGTGCTTCGCACCACCTTCCCCCAAAGGGGGAAGGCAAAATAATAAAGCCTCCCCTTGGGGGGAGGAAAAAAATAAAGCCTTCCCCAGAGGGGGAAGGTAAAAAATAAAGCCTTCCCCAGAGGGGGAAGGTAAAAAATAAAGCCTTCCCCAGAGGGGGAAGGTAAAAAATAAAGCCTTCTCCAGAGGGGGAAGGCAAAAAATAAAGCCTTCTCCAGAGGGGGAAGGCAAAAAATAAAGTCTTCTCCAGAGGGGAAAGGCAAAAATAAAGCCTTCCCCTTGGGGGGAAGGTGTCAGCGAAGCTGACGGATGAGGGGACATAGTTACCATATTTTATCCCTCAAATATGTGAAATATGTCGTGTTGACAAAAAAGCCTTCAAAACTTATGATTTAGGAGTGTGTGAACGTACACACAATTTGTGTTAAAGAACACAAATCAGGCTGAACAAACCACTAAAAACGTTCATTTTTCGCAGTTTTCATAAAAACTGTAAAGCAATAAACACTATTTAAAGGGTAGGAGGAAAAAATGATGAATAACATGCCCCAGGCAAAAATTGGTATCGTTGCAGTCAGCCGTGACTGCTTCCCGGCATCACTTGCAATCAATCGTAGAAAGGCACTTGTAGAGAGCTACACAAAGCTTTTCAATAAGGATGATATTTATGAGTGTCCTGTTTGCATCATCGAGAGCGAGATTCAGACACTTGAGGCTCTTGAGGATGTTAAGAAGGCAGGATGTAACGCACTTTGCGTATACCTTGGCAACTTTGGTCCTGAGATTTCAGAGACACTTCTTGCTGAGAAGTTTGGTGGTCCTGTAATGTTCTGCGCAGCTGCAGAGGAGTCACAGGGTGACCTTATCGATGGTAGAGGAGATGCTTACTGCGGTATGCTTAACGCAAGCTACAACCTTCACCTGAGAGGCGTAAAGGCATATATTCCTGAGTATCCTGTAGGAACAGCTGATGAGTGCGCTAAGATGATCAACGAGTTCGTTCCGATCGCAAGAGCACTTTATGGTCTTTCAGAGCTCAAGGTTATCAGCTTCGGTCCTCGTCCGATGAACTTCCTTGCTTGTAATGCACCTATTCAGCAGATCTACAACATGGGTGCTGAGATCGAGGAGAACTCAGAGCTTGATCTTTTCGAGAGCTTCAACAAGCACGCTGGTGATCCCAGAATCGCTGACGTTGTTAAGGATATGGAGAACGACCTTGGCGCAGGTAACAAGAAGCCTGAGATCCTTTCTAAGCTTGCTCAGTACGAGCTTACACTTCTTGACTGGATCGAGGAGCACAGAGGCGGCAAGAAGTTCGTATGTATCGCTGGTAAGTGCTGGCCTGCATTCCAGACTCAGTTCGGATTCGTTCCCTGCTATGTAAACTCAAGACTTACAGGCCGCGGAATTCCGGTATCTTGCGAAGTAGATATCTACGGCGCTATCTCAGAGTTCATCGGAACATGCATCTCCGGTGACGCTGTTACACTTCTTGATATCAACAACTCTGTACCTGCTGACATGTACGAAGAGTCCATCAAGGGCAAGTTCGACTACAAGCACACAGATACATTCATGGGCTTCCACTGCGGAAATACTTGCACAAGCAAGCTTGCTAGCTGCGAGATGAAGTTCCAGAGAATCATGGCTAGAAACCTTCCTGAGGAAGTTACACAGGGAACACTTGAAGGTGACATCATGCCTGGTGATATCACATTCTACAGACTGCAGAGCACATCTGATAACCACCTCAAGGCTTATGTAGCACAGGGTGAGGTTCTCAACGTACCTACAAGATCATTCGGTGGTATCGGTGTATTCGCTATTCCGGAGATGGGAAGATTCTACAGACACATTCTTATCCAGCACAACTTCCCTCACCACGGTGCAGTTGCATTCGGTCACTTCGGAAAGGCACTCTTCGAGGTATTCAAGTATGTTGGAGCAGAAGTAATCGGCTACAACCAGCCTGCATCACTTCCTTATCCTACAGAGAATCCTTTCGCTTAATTGCAGGATAATAAATAATAAAAAAATCATGGCCGCAGATGTTTACCAAAGGTACGCATCTGCGGCTTTTTTTAAGTCAAGAGAACCGTCCCCGTGTCTCTAAATGGAGTATAATGATTGTGGAGGGGGATTCACATGAGAGTATACAAAGCAGTGGATTACAATGACCTTAGCAGGAAAGCGGCTAATATAATCTCGGCACAGATAATCATGAAGCCTGATGCTGTGCTTGGGATGGCAACTGGTTCGTCACCTATTGGAACGTATAAACAATTGGTCGAATGGTACAAAAAAGGTGACCTGGATTTTTCGGAGATAAAGACCATAAACCTCGATGAATATATGGGAATTGGCCCTGAAAATGAGCAGAGCTATCACTTCTATATGCGCACAAACTTATTTGACCATGTAAACATCAAGCCTGAGAACACATTCATTCCAGACGGTCTTGAAGAGGATGGGGAAAAAGAGTGTGCAAGATATGATGAAGTAATAAATTCCTGTGGAGGTATAGATTTACAGCTCCTTGGTATAGGGGGCAATGGTCATATTGGTTTCAATGAACCGGGGACTTCTTTTGGAAAAACAACTCATCAGGTCGCACTCTCGGAGAGTACGATCGAGGCAAATTCCAGATTCTTTTCCTCAATAGACGAAGTGCCAAAATACGCCTACTCAATGGGAATTAAGAATATCATGCAGGCGAAGAATATTCTTCTTATTGCCTCCGGGATAAATAAAGCAGAGGCACTTCAAAAAGCTTTCTTTGGACCGATAACACCGGCGGTGCCTGCCTCTATTTTACAGCTTCATAATAACGTTACCATTGTTGCGGATGAGGATGCTTTATCGGCGGCGAAGTGGTAGAATGACATTGCACAATTAAAAAGCAAACAAAAGAATTACCTGATTTAAGGAGGATTATTGAAATAATGAAAATCGTAGCAGCAGAGATTGATAGCGTAGGAAATGACCTTGATTATACAGAGTTTTCAAAGCTTGGAGACGTTACATATTATAAGAATAAGATTACGGTAGAGAATGCGAAGGATCGTCTTGCAGGCGCCACTGTTCTCTGCATAAATAAATCCAGGATAACAACAGAGGTGCTCGATGAGGCACCTGACCTCAAGCTAATCTGTGAGTTTGCAACAGGTTTTGACAATGTTGATATCAAAGCCTGCAAGGAGCGTGGAATTAAGGTTGCCAATGTTGCAGGATATTCCACAATGTCAGTTGCACAGCATACATTTGCTCTTCTGTTCTATCTGATGGAGAGTCTTAAAGATTATGACGAATTTGTAAAAAGCGGTGACTACGCTGCACAGGAGTATTTTTGCAAGCTTGATATTCCCTATCATGAAATTGATGGCATGACCTGGGGAATCATCGGCATGGGTAACATCGGAAGAAAAGTTGCCCAGATAGCAACAGCTTTTGGAGCAAAGGTAATCTTCTATTCAGCTTCAGGAAGAACAGAGCACAAGGATGAGGACAAGGCTTATGAGATGGTAAGCTTTGATGAGCTTCTTGAGAGAAGTGATGTACTTTCACTTCACTGCCCGC
Source organism: Butyrivibrio sp. VCD2006 (assembly GCF_000423925.1). GTDB lineage: Bacteria > Bacillota > Clostridia > Lachnospirales > Lachnospiraceae > Butyrivibrio. The sequence continues at coordinate 8,732 of NZ_AUIX01000001.1, read as the reverse complement.
TTACAGACAACACAAGAAATCTGATCGATGCTGCTGCATTTAAAAAGATGAAGAAGACAGTTTACCTTATAAATGTTGCAAGAGGTCCTGTTGTAAATGAAGACGACCTTGCAGATGCCATCGAGTCAGGAGAGATCGCAGGAGCAGGTCTTGACGTTCTGACAGCCGAGCCTATGAAAAAGGACAGCCCTCTTCTTAGAATTCAGGACAGCAAGAAGCTCTTTGTTACACCTCACATGGCATGGGCCAGTGTAGAAGCAAGAATTCGCTGCGTGGATGAAGTAGGAAAAAATATTCAGGCATTTGAAAAGGGCGAGAATAGAAATATCGTTAATTTATAAGTCCATGTGATTAGGTAAGAAGCAAAATATTTAAGCAGGAAAGGATTCGGGGATTATGAGGATCAGTCTTGGTAACAACATTATCACCGCAGAGATAGATACAGCCGGTGCAGAGCTTAAGAGCGTTAAAAAAGAGAATAAGGAGTACATGTGGTGCGGAGACGCCAAGTTTTGGGGACGCACTTCGCCGGTACTTTTCCCTTTTGTAGGCGCGGTTGCAGATGGAAAATACAGAGTAAGCGGAAAAGAGTACAAGATGGGGCAGCATGGTTTTGCCCGTGATATGGAGTTTGAGGTGGTGGAAAAAGCTGAAGACTATGCGCTTTTCGAGCTTTCGTCAAACGATGAGACTCTTCAGAAATATCCTTTTGATTTCAAGCTTTTCATCTCATACAAGCTTGATGGCGATAGCGTAGTAGTCGGCTGGAAGGTTGAAAATACCGGAAAAGAGGAGATGCCGTTTGCGATAGGCGCGCATCCCGCCTTTAACTGTGAGCTTAGTGATGATGGTACGCTAAAGGGCAATTCTGTAGTGCTTAAGACTGACAAGGATGTCCTCACCGTGAGGAAGTTCCATGATCCCCTTGCAGCAAATGAAACCTATGAGCTTTCTCTTAAGGCTGACAAATCCTTCGATGTTGATGAGCACACCTTCGATGGTGGAGCGATCATCCTTGAAAACAGCCAGGTAAACGGTGTTTCCATAAAAGATGCAAATGGCAAGATTTTCGTAGAGCTGACCTTTGATGCACCGCTTCTTGGTATCTGGTCACCGGTTGGAAAGAACGCTCCTTTCATCTGCCTTGAGCCCTGGTATGGCAGAGCTGATGCAGAAGGATTTACAGGGGAATTAAAGGATCGCGAATGGGAGCAGAGCTTAAATCCCGGAGATTGCTTTGAAGTAGCATATACAGCGAGATTTCATTAAATATTTTTTAATACAGAATTTTGAATCAAAAGCCACCGGTTATGTGTAAAGACCGGTGGTTTCTTATTTGCTACGAAGAAATTCCTTCGAATTTTTTATGGAGTATAATAAGATATGGGTGAAAAGTGACATATTATAATTGGATTTGATTGTTTTTATTTTTTCAGTGAGATATCATATAATAGGTTTTTATCACATTGAGGATTTGGTGTGTAATAAAGTTTATATAACAAAAATATTCTGCAGGTATGTAAAGATTGGGGCTTTGGTGAGTCCTGCGGGATACGCTTAGAAAAGGAGAAGTTACTATGACATTAGAAGAAGCTAAGAAGAAGCTTGAGGCAGAAGGACAGGAACATGTTCTTAAGTATTATGACGAGCTTTCAGAAGCTGAGAAGGCAGCTTTGCTTCAGCAGATCGATGAGACAGATTTCGATGTTTTGAAAAATGCAAAGAATCTTGGAAAGGGTTCTGAGAGAGGAGAGTTTTCACCTCTTGCCTGCATGCAGCTTTCAGAGATTGAGAAGAGAAAGGATGAATTCAACAGCATCGGTGTAGAGGCTATCAAGCAGGGTAAGGTTGCAGCATGTCTTCTTGCAGGTGGCATGGGAACAAGACTTGGTTCCGATGATCCTAAGGGAATGTACAATATCGGTCTTACAAAGGAAGTTTTCATTTTCCAGCGTATCATAGAGAATCTTATGGATGTTGTTAACGCAACAGGAACATGGATTCATCTTTTCATTATGACAAGTGAGAAGAACCACGAGAAGACAGTTAATTTCCTTACAGAGAAGAATTTCTTTGGCTATAAGGCAGATAAGGTTACTTTCTTCAAGCAGGATATGGCTCCCGCTTCAGATTATGAAGGTAAGGTTTACATGGAGGAGAAGGGACGCATCTCCACATCACCTAATGGAAATGCAGGTTGGTTCTCTTCAATGATCAAGGCAGGTCTTGATAAGACTCTTCACGCTGAGGGTATTGAGTGGGTCAACATTTTTGCAGTTGATAATGTACTTCAGAGAATCGCAGATCCCTGCTTCGTAGGTGCAACAATCGCACAGAAGGCAGAGGTTGGTGCTAAGGTTGTTAAGAAAAATGCTCCCGATGAGGGCGTTGGTGTTATGTGTCTTGAGGATGGCAGACCTTCAATCGTTGAGTACTATGAGCTCACACAGGAGATGATGGATGCCAAGGACGAGGCAGGAGAGCCCGCTTACAACTATGGTGTAATCCTTAACTATCTCTTCAATGTACCTGCACTTGAGCGTATTGCTAAGAATGATCTTCCTCTTCATGTTGTTGAGAAGAAGATTCCTTATATAAATGAGAATGGTGAGCTTGTTAAGCCCGAGACACCTAACGGATGCAAATTTGAGCAGCTTGTTCTCGATATGATTCATGAGCTCGACAGCTGTGTTCCTTACGAGGTTGTTCGTGAGTATGAGTTTGCACCTATTAAGAACAAGACTGGTAAGGACTCTGTTGAGTCAGCAAGAGAACTCTGCAAAAAAAACGGAATTGAACTTTAATTGAGAACCCTCATCCGGCGCTTCGCGCCACCTTCCCCCATAGGGGGAAGGCAGAAAGAAAAGTTCCTCTTCAGGGGAAAGGCAGAAAGAAAAGTTCCTCTTTAGGGGAAAGGCAGAAAGAAAAGTTCCTCTTCAGGGGAAAGGCAGAAAGAAAAGCTCCTCTTCAGGGGAAAGGCAGAAAGAAAAGTTCCTCTTCAGGGGAAAGGCAGAAAGAAAAATTCCTCTTCAGGGGAAAGGCAGAAAGCAAAATTTCTCTTCAGGGGAAAGGCAGAAAGAAAAGTTCCTCTTCAGGGGAAAGGCAGAAAGAAAAGCTCCTCTTCAGGGGAAAGGCAGAAAGAAAAGTTCCTCTTCAGGGGAGAGGCAGAAAGAAAAATCCTCTTCAGGGGAAAGGCAGAATATTTAAGCCTTCTCCCTATGGGAGAAGGTGTCAGCGAAGCTGACGGATGAGGGTATTATGGGAGGATAAAAGTATGGCAATTTTAGTTACAGGCGGTGCCGGATACATCGGAAGCCACACAGTAGTTGAACTTCAGAACGCCGGATATGACGTTGTTGTAATGGATAATCTTGCAAACGCAAGCGAGAAGGTTATTGGCCGCGTTGAGGCTATAACAGGCAAGAAGGTTCCTTTTTATAAGGCAGATATCCGCGACAGAGAAGGCCTTGAAGAGATTTTCACAAAGGAAAAGATTGACAGCGTTATCCATTTTGCAGGTCTTAAGGCAGTTGGTGAGTCAGTTCAGAAGCCTTGGGAGTACTATGATAACAACATTACAGGAACACTTACTCTTGTTGATGTAATGAGAAAGCATGGATGCAAGAACATTATCTTCTCATCATCTGCAACAGTTTACGGTAACCCTGCATTTATTCCGATCACAGAGGAATGCCCCAAGGGACAGTGCACCAATCCTTACGGATGGACTAAGTCAATGCTTGAGCAGGTTCTTTCAGATATTCAGTTTGCCGACAAGGAATGGAATGTAGTTCTTCTCAGATACTTCAACCCTATCGGAGCTCACAAGAGTGGCACAATCGGTGAGAACCCCAATGGTATCCCGAACAACCTGATGCCTTACATCACACAGGTTGCAGTAGGAAGACTTCCTAAGCTCGCTGTTTTCGGCAATGATTATGATACACATGACGGTACAGGCGTCCGCGATTATATCCATGTTGTGGATCTCGCAGTTGGACATGTTAAAGCTCTTAAGAAATTAGAGCCAGGCAGTGGCCTTTCAATCTACAATCTTGGAACAGGTGTTGGTTACAGCGTTCTTGATATCGTTAAGAACTTCGAAGAAGCTAACAATATCAAGATTCCTTATGAAATCCAGCCCAGACGTCCCGGCGATGTCGCTGCCTGCTACTCAAATGCTGACAAGGCTGAGAAGGAGCTTGGATGGAAGGCACAGAACGGCATTCGTGAGATGTGCGAAGATTCCTGGAGATGGCAGAGTCAGAACCCCAACGGATATGAGGACTAAGGTGCTTTATGTTCAGACTTTGGGTACGACTTATAGAAGACAATCATCTTCTAAAAGATACTGTAATTGAAGATGCGTCAATGGAGACCAGGACTCATAAGGTTATGAATGCTATTGAAAAAGCATGCTACGAGCTTGATCTTAGTAAACCTATATGGCTAAAGTCCACGGTTCATGACTTTCAATTACATAGTAAATGCAGATTTACAAAGGATGCATTTATTGAAGAGATTCCATTTGATTATATGGAAATCCAGGTGATTGAAGAGGATGATTTTTATTACTAAATACGATCAATACGAATAAATGCGTATTTATGAGATATTTCCCAACTTTAATGACACAAACTTTTAGTTTGGATTAAGGTGCGGGAAATATTTTTTTGATACTTTTATCACAATTTCGTCACAATCTCTTTCTATACTGTGAACATACAAAAAGAAATCGATAAACATTTTATCAAAAAATTATTCTAGAAAAGAGGTAATGAGTGATGTTTGATAATGAAAATAACGAGCAAAACACTAATCAGGATTTGGGGTTTGGAAGGGAGTCTGAAACTAACAACGCAGGAAATAAGAATGATTCCTCAAACACTTCATCAAACGGCTATGGGGTAAATTCCCAGAATAACACCTACGGCCAGGGCGGAAGCACTTATGGCCAGGGCGGAAGCTCCTATGGTCATGGAAATAATACATACGGTCAGAACAGCACCTATGGACAGAACAGTGGAAGCTATGGTCAGAACACTTATGGCCAGAACGGAAATTACGGCAACTACAATTACAACAATCAGGGAACTTATGGTAATTACCAGTACTCTTATCAGCCCGGTATGAATGGTGGAAACGGTCCTAAGAAATCAGGAACAGGCAAGAAGGTAGCAGCGGTCATTGCAGTTGCACTTGTCCTTTGCCTCGGACTTGGCGCAGGTTACTATAGCATGACAAAAATCGCTCAGATACCTGCTACCACAGCGAATGATAAGGCAGCACTTCCTGATACTAAGGAAGAGATTAAGGATAGCATAGCTTCTTCTGATTCGGATGCTGAGAGTTCAGAGGATACTGCAAAGAGTGAAACACCTGCAGCTACAAACGGAGATAACGCAGGAATCGCTCAGACAGAAGTGATCGAGAATCCCAGAACAGTTGTAACTGATGTTACTGAGGTTGTTGCAAAGGCGATGCCTGCAATGGTTTCCATCAATAACAATTTCACACAGGCTTATAACTATTTTGGACAGACATACAGCCAGGAACAGACTGCATCAGGTTCAGGCTTTATCGTTGGAACAAACGAAACCGAGCTTTTGATTGCTACTAACTACCACGTAATTGAGGGTGCAGATTCTCTTGAGGTTCAGTTTGTTGACGATAATACAGCAAAGGCTGAGGTTAAGGGTACAGATTCAAATATGGACCTTGCTGTAATCGCAGTACAGCTTTCAGATCTTAGCGCTGATACCAGAAATGCAATAGCAATCGCAACATTAGGCGACTCCGATTCACTTACACTTGGTGAGCCCGCTATAGCAATCGGTAATGCACTTGGATATGGTCAGTCAGTAACAACAGGTGTTATAAGTGCCGTAAACCGTGTAATCGATCTTGATGACAGCAAGCAGGGTACATTTATTCAGACTAACGCCGAGATCAACCCCGGTAATTCAGGTGGTGCTCTTTTGAACATCAACTGTGAGGTTATTGGTATCAACTCCAATAAGATTGGTGGATCAACAATTGAAGGAATGGGTTATGCAATCCCGATTTCAACAGCTAAGCCTATCATCGAACAGCTTATGACTGAGAAGACACGCTCTAAGGTAGCTGAGGAGAACAGAGGTTATCTTGGAATATCTGGTGTAAGTGTAACTTCAGATGTTTCAAAAATGTACGGACTTCCTCTTGGAGTATATGTTGCAGGCGTAACAGATGGCAGCGGAGCAAAGGCAGCAGGTCTTCAGGAAGGCGATATCATCACAAAATTTGATGGCAAAGAGATATCTTCTATGGATGACCTTCAGAACAGACTCGCATACTATGAAGCCGGTGAAGTAGTTAATATCACAGTAAAGAGACAGGCTGATGGCGGATATCAGGATCACGACATTGAGGTTACTCTTGGAACAAAGCAGACTGTTGAGTCTGACAGTGACAATACAGACGGCCAGAAGTATGATGGCGAAAAGCAGCCTGATGCTAAGCAGGAAGAAGGCATGGAAGGACAGGAAGGTTATGATCCCTTCTCAAATCCTTTCGGATTCGGATTTGGTTTTGGTAACTAAATAGAAATAGATAGTCAAAGTAAAGACTGCCTTTGAGTATTACAGCTCGGGGCAGTCTTTTTATTAAATGTTTCCTTTTTAGCAAATTACTGATATTTAAGCCTGAAATTTCTATATTGCTGATGGAGTAATGCACGAATATAATATATTGTGTGCATTCTATTTTTTGTAAGGAATTAAGAATTAGAAAATACGGAGAAATGAAATGACAGATAGATACGATAATGACGATCTGGATTTTAGAGAGGTAATGGATTCCTCTGTGGATGAAAGCCCCTATGATAAGAATACGGATTCATCAAAGGATAACACTGTAGATACGACAAAGACAGAGAAGACATCGTCAGACTCAGAGCATAAAGAGAGTGAGTATGAGGATATCTGCTTTATGTGCAGAAGACCTGAGAGCAAGGCTGGGAAAATGTTCCATCTTCCCAATAATATCTGCGTCTGCCCTGATTGCATGCACAAAACAATGGATACGATAAGCCAGTTTGATTATCAGAATCTTTTGAATAATCCTACACTTATGAATGAGCTGAATAAGCATAACGGCATGCCAAATCTTGGTTTCATGGATTTTGGAGATTTTGGAGGTACCGGCGGAATTCCTAATTCTCAGAAGATTAAAAAGAAGAAAGAGGAAGACATTAAGATAAAGCCGGAATTCAATATCGAGAATATTCCTGCTCCGCATAAGATAAAGGCGAAGCTTGATGATTATGTAATAGGACAGGAAAAGGCTAAGAAGATAATTTCCGTTGCTGTGTACAACCACTACAAGAGAGTGAAGACCGGAACCATGGACGATATCGAGATTGAGAAGTCCAATATTCTCATGATCGGTCCCACAGGTAGCGGTAAGACATATCTGGTAAAAACGCTTGCCAGACTTCTTGATGTGCCGCTTGCTATTACCGATGCAACATCTCTTACAGAGGCAGGATACATCGGTGATGATATCGAGAGCGTAGTAAGTAAGCTTCTTGCAGCTGCCGGCAATGATATAGATAAGGCGCAGCAGGGTATTATTTTCATCGATGAGATAGATAAGATTGCGAAGAAAAAGAACACTACATCAAGAGATGTAAGCGGTGAGTCAGTTCAGCAGGGAATGCTAAAGCTCCTTGAGGGTGCTGACGTTGAGGTTCCTGTAGGTGCCAGCAGCAAAAATGCAATGGTGCCGATGGCTACTGTAAATACCAGAAATATTCTGTTTATCTGCGGTGGTGCGTTCCCTGATCTCGAGGATATCATTAAGCAGAGACTGAACAAGCAGACTTCAATCGGTTTTGATGCAGACCTTAAGGATAAATGGGACAAGGACCCTGATCTTATCACCAAGGTTACTGTTGATGATCTGAAAAAATTCGGAATGATTCCGGAATTCCTTGGACGACTTCCTATTATCTGCTCCCTTAAGGGACTTTCCAAGGATATGCTGGTACAGATATTAAAAGAGCCCAAGAACGCTATCCTCAAGCAGTATCAGAAGCTCCTTGCCCTCGACGAGGTCAATCTGGAGTTTGATGATGAGGCGCTTGAAGCTATTGCTGAAAAGGCAATGGAAAAGGATACCGGAGCCAGAGCACTCAGGGCTATCATTGAGGAATTTATGCTTGATATCATGTATGAGATTCCTAAGGATGACAATATCGGAAGCGTCACAATTACCGGAGATTATATCAATGGAAAGGGTGGCCCGAAGATTGAGCTTAGAACTACGGAGGTGCCGAAGGCAATCTCCATGAAGGGTGAGAGTATATAAATAGGACCCCTCATCCGGCAGCTACGCTGCCACCTTCCCCCGCAGGGGGAAGGCTTTTTTAGTTTGCGCGCCATGGGCGCACTCTAACAGGTGAAAGTCCTGAACACGCCCAGATAGTGGGAAGTGTATAGCCGAACAGCAAGGGTGTCCATCGCGAGATGGAATCTGAAGGAAGCTGTAAGCAAATCTCTGGTCCGACGGACAGAAATCACATATAAGGCTAGGCTACGAGAGATAAGTTGGCTAAAAGCAACGAAGTCTTATAACTATCACCTTTGTAGTAGCAGAGTAAATGTGGCGGATATATGGAGAGAAAGAGCGTGCACCTTAAGCGTGGAGGTCTCACAGAGGTTTCATTAGCCTAGTAACAACGAACTGTGAGA